>NZ_JBIQOI010000001.1:0-1201169 GCF_044197065.1 Kluyvera chengduensis | reverse complement strand
CTTCAGCAACAGAATAACCGCGCTCCGTTATCTGACGGACGGCTTCTTCCTTAAATTCAGGTGTAAATCGTGGTGTGCCCATACGCTCCTCCTATACTCAAACTATAGGGCAGGATCGTCTACCGGGGTGGGGTCAGTCCAACTATAGGGCAGGATCGTCTACCGGGGTGGGGTCAGTCCAGTTTGACGATTGTCCCGTAATTTGAAAAAGGGGGCAAGAAGCCTAGAAAACTGAGCTCTTATCCCCTCTATATCCGGAGGGCATTCTTTGGAAAGGCCTGTTAGTCGCTAGTCAGGTTTATCAAATTTAGAAGGGAGAAATGTTTTCTGCAGCCATTGCATGCGATGTTTATCGTATAAATATATGTTCCACCAAGTTAGACCTCGTTCATGTAAGCCGGGTGTTAGCTTTTCTTCTTCTTTAGTGGTCATAGGGAGAAACATCAGGGTTGAAGCATTTTTCTCCAAGGAAAGGACGACTGGTCTTGATTCAAGATAAAGCTGTTGCTGTTGTTCATATAAGAGCGCGGTTAAAGAAAGACACCACAGGTATACAACGAAAAACGAAACCGATATCAATTTTACAAGTAGTCGGCCTATGGGAAGCCCAGCCCTTAAACTAATGAAGAACATGATAATTGCAAAAACAAACGCAAATTTGAGCAATTCATGCACTTGATACCAAATCTCGGGGAGGTTGTAACTTGGCTCATTCTTTGACTCTAGTCTTACGCTCTCTAACGCTAAGTAGTATGCCTCGCCCAGACTTCTCGTCATCGGATACTGTCGTATGAGCGCAAGCTTCTGAGACTGGGACATGAAGTCGGAGAGGAGTAGATCGGGTTGAAAAGAAATGTGTGGAGGAAGATCGCTAACTAAGCTCGTTACTGGACCGTTCAAAAGAAACATTACGCTGATAACAACCACAATAGAAATAGTCGGTACCAGCTTTGTAAGACCATAGGGCTCGAGGATCGTTCGGGCGCTTTCCAATGCCATACCGTACTTCTTCGCTCTCGCAACTGTTGCCCGAAATGCATAAATGGTTCCGATTGGGTGAAAAAACCTCGCCATAAAAAATGCAATGATACAGATCGCCAGAGGGGGCCAGGAGAATGACCAGATATCTTGCACCATCTTTGTTAAGTCACTGAACTGCACGGATTCTCCTTGAGGTTAGTCGAAGCAAAAACATACTGAGTGATAGCATTATGCAACTCTTCTATGTAGGCAAGTTTTCTCTGCAGTGTACAAAACTGTAAGTATCCCTAAAATCCGCGCCATTCTCTTTTAGAGAGTGGTAATGCTAGCTTGGAAGCGAGTAAAGAGAGCTATGGGCCTGCGCCCATTCCTGATGGTTTCAGGATTTAGTAAACTTCCGCTCCTCGCTCAAAACTGACATTTCGGTAATTTAATCCAGTGGACGCTAAATATTGATAATGGTTCTGCGTAGTCCTATTTCAGGTGTACTGGATATTCATCATTCCCTGTTCAGTTCGATAGATGGTCGCATCGACCTGCCAGGTAGACTGAATCAGCTCCGGGGTAAGCACAGCAGCAGGTTGACCGGACGCCACAACGTGACCTTCATGCAGCACGACCAGGTGCTGACAATATCTAGCAGCCAGATTCAAATCGTGTAATGCCATAATCACTGTAATCGGCAGCGCGGAAATAAGGCGCATCAGCTCCAGCTGGAATTGGATATCCAGATGATTTATCGGTTCGTCCAGTAATAGAATATCCGGTTGCTGAGTGAGCGCGCGGGCTATCTGACAGCGCTGACGCTCGCCGCCTGACAGACGTTGCCAGGTTCTGTGGATCAGTGCATCAAGCCTCATCAATGAAAGCGCCTGTTGTACAGCATCTTCATCCGCCTGCCGCCATGGCGTGAATGCATTGCGGTGCGGCGTGCGGCCGAGGCGAACAATATCAATAACACTCAGCTCCGCCTCTGCCTCTGCATGCTGTGGAACAAAAGCAAGCGTGCGGGAAAGCTGGCGCTGGCTCAAGTTACTTGTCAGCCTGCCGCCAATTTTCACTCCCTCACACGCGCAGGGCTGAACGCCAGCAATCGCGCGAATCAGTGTGGATTTACCAGAGCCGTTAGGACCGAGTAGCCCCACCGTTTGCGAACGGTGGGCAACAAAACTGATATCAGATAACACCCGACGAGCCTGGAGCGTCACACTTAGCTTATCAATCACGATATGCATTATTATTTATCCCGGTTGCGGTACAGAATCATGGCAAAAACAGGTGCGCCCACAAGCGCCGTTACTACGCCAATCGGCAAAACCTGATGACTAATCAGGGTGCGTGAGATCAGGTCTGCAAGAATCATAAAATGGCATCCGGCAAGAAAAGCAACAGGGATAGTGAGCAAATGACGATGCCCGGCGATCATGCGGGTTATATGCGGGATGACCAGCCCAACAAAGCCTACAGCACCGATGGCGCTGACGATTACCGCCGTAATCAACGCGGTAGTCAGCAGTAAAATAACGCGTACCTGAAGCACACGCGTGCCAAGCGTTGAGGAGACTTCCATGCCAAAGTTAAAGGTGTCCAGTGAGCGGCTATAGCAAACCACGATAAGCAACCCGATGATGACGACAGCGAAGCACAGCAGCGCATCAGCCCAGCGTACGCCACTCAGGCTACCCAGCAGCCAGAACATAACGCCTCGCGACTGTTCAGCATTGGCCGCCGTGCTGACAATGTACGATGTTAACGCGTTAAACAGCTGCGTACCGGCGATACCAGCCAGAATGATGCGTGCAGAGTTCGCGCGCATACCTCCCGATAACAATACAATCAGCATAAAAGCAGCACAGGCTCCGATAAACGCCCCAACCCCCGTCGTGATGGAGCCGCTGCCAATACCAAGCAACATTACGCTGACGGCGCCGGTTGAGGCACCCGCAGAGATACCCAGCAAATAAGGGTCGGCCAGCGAATTACGCAACAAGGATTGTAGAACCAGCCCGCATAACGCCAGCCCTCCACCGCAGCTGGCAGCCATCAGCGCACGACTCATACGGTACTGCCAGACAATCCCTGCTTCTACGGCGGGTAAATCAAAGTGCGTTAGCCCCAGACCATTGGTTATTGCGCGAAAGGCAGTCGCGAAACTTATCGGTATATCGCCAGTTGCCGCAGCAAGGATCATCATGACCGGCAGACTTAGTATCCCTAAGGAAATTATCAGGCTGATTTGCCAGTAAAAAACAGATTTGCTCATCATCTGGAGGGAGCGAAAGCGTTAATCTGTTGGCTAATCAGTTCTACGGCTTCTACGTTACGCAATGATGGATTGAGCGACATGGCAGGAACCACCACAATATGCCCTTGTCTGACCGCTGGCATTTCACGCGTAACGGGATCGGTTTCCAGGAACCGTTTTTTAGTCTCTACGTCATCGGCGGGATAAAGCCGTCTTTCCATACTCGCAATGACAATAATATCAGGCTGAGACTTAACGATATGTTCCCAGGTCACCGCAGGCCACTCTTCATCAGAATCGATGATATTATTCAGACCAAGTGTTTTATTAATCCAGCCAGGCGCGCCTTGGCTGCCTGCTATCCATGGATCGCCTTTCAGACGGGAACTTGAAAACCAGTAAACCACTTTAAGCGGCGCTCGCGGCTGCATGTGGATTTGCTGCTGCGCGGCGACAATACGGTCCGCCAGCTTCTGCTTCAGAGCCTCGCCTCGTGCTGGCACATCAAAAACACGCGCCAACGCCGAGATTTCATCAAGAATGACATCGATTGAGTAAGGTTTTGATCGTGCGCCATCGCCGTTGGAGGTCGCTGTGACCGTTTTTGCAGTACAGTCGGCTGGAGAGATCCAGGTCCTGATACCCAACTGTTCAAATTGTTGACGCGTAGCAACTTCTCCTTGCGGGCCAACGTGCCAGCTGTACTGAGCAAGAACAAGCTCAGGACGCTGGGCCGCTACGGCTTCGAATCCCGGCGCATTCTCAGCAAGTCGCTTCAACTCCGCCCCTTGCTTTTTCAAATCATCGGGTAATGCTCCAAACCAAACGGCAGTGCCTACAATTTTATCTTTCAGTTCCAGCGCCAGCATGAGTTCCGTTTCATGTTGACCAATTGTCACCACACGTGAAGGTGCATGGTTAAAGGTTTCTTTAACGCCGCAGTTTTCGATTGTCAGTGGATAGTTGTCGGCGGTTGCGCCAGTCAGGGGAATCAACAGCAGTGCAGACATCAATAGTGGGAAGGTGAGTTTCATAATTCCATATGCAAGGTTATGTTATAACGTAACAATATACGGATTCTAAAATTCGCTGTCAACGCATAGTACGCCTCCTGTATATATCAGGATCTCCTCTGAGCACCACCGCAGTGCAACCCCTAGAAATTCTTCCCCAAAATAGTGAGCGGCACCATAAGGAAAACACTAACATTCTGATAATAAGGACAATAAATATATGGCATATCTCTTGCTTAGATAAAACGGAAAGGGCAGCACACACAATCTAATCAATAGCTGGCTAGGGTTCCGGTTCACTGAGTGAATGACTGGTCCAAGAGCTGGCGACCTCTGAGAGGTTACACGGCGGGACAAAAGCCCGGGAGACAGCAGCACCAGTTGGTGTCGCGCTGCCCCCTAATTTTGTGCCACTCAGAGGTCAAGCATGAAGAAAACGCCATTACTCCGCACTCTTGTACTGTCGCTGGCGATGCTGGTCAGTCTCCCCACGTTTGCTGCTGTGAAAAAAGAGTTTAACGTCTGCTGGACCATCTACGCCGGGTGGATGCCCTGGGGCACCATTAGCAGCAGCAAAATTATCGATAAATGGGCTGACAAGTACGGTATCAAAATCAACGTGGTACAGCTCAACGACTATATCGAGTCCATCAACCAGTACACCGCGGGCCAGTTCGATGGCTGCACCATGACCAATATGGATGCGCTGACCATTCCGGCCGCAGGTGGGGTAGATAGCACCGCACTGATCCTCGGTAGCTACTCGGAAGGTAATGACGGCGTGGTGATGAAGGGTGAGGGCAAAACCCTCAAAGACCTGAAAGGGATGAAGGTCTACCTGCCAGAACTGTCCGTTTCCCACTACTTATTAGTCCGCGGTCTGGAAAAAGCGGGGTTGGCGGAAAAAGACGTTACCGTCGTGAATACCTCAGATGCGGATATCGTCTCGGCGTTTGGTACCTCCGGCGTACAGGCAGCCGTGGCCTGGAACCCGCAGCTTTCCGTTATCAAAGGCACGCCGAAAACGACCGAGGTGTTCAGCTCCTCGCAGGTACCGGGGGAGCTTATCGACATGATGGTCGTCAACAGCGAAACCCTGAAAGATAACCCTGCACTCGGCAAAGCCTTAACCGGCGCATGGTACGAAATGATGGGGATGATGAAAGCTCAGGATGCTAACGCGCTGAATGCGATGGCAGCCGCCTCCGGTACCGACCTGGCCGGGTATCAGGCGCAGCTCAAAACCACCCATTTGTTCTACACCCCACAGGACAACATTGCCTTTATCAGCTCCCCGGATCTGGCGAAAACTATGCAGCGTGTTGCCTCGTTCTCCTTTGATAAAGGGTTACTGGGCGATGGAGCGCAGAGCGCTGATTTTATCGGTATGCGCTTTCCTGGCAACGTGACTCTGGGCGATAACCAGAACATCAAACTGCGATTTGACGACAGCTTCGTGAAAATGGCCGCTGCCGGCACGCTGTGATAACGGACGGAGTTCCCATGCGACAAATTAATCGTCATCCCACTTCTGGTATGCGGCTGATGCTGGTCATGCTGCCGTTCCTCCTGCTGCTGGCGGTCTACTTCTTTGGCTCGGCGGTACGGCTGGAGGCCAACCCGCAGGACAAACTGCTGCCGGGTCTACAGCAGATGCTGGATGCGCTATCACGGATGGCGTTTAGCCCGGATAAACGCAGCGGTGAGTATCTGTTCTGGGTTGATACCCTGGTCAGTCTGGCGCGTCTGCTGGTTGGGCTGACCATTGCCTCACTGCTGGGTCTCTGTATCGGCGTGACGTCCGGCGTGTTCCCGCTGTGGCGTGCGTCGCTGTCACCGTTGATGACGGTGCTGTCGATGATCCCGCCGCTGGCGATTCTACCGGTGCTGTTTATCGTTTTTGGCCTCGATGAGTTGTCGAAAGTGATGCTGATTGTTATCGGCATTACGCCGATGCTGGCGCGCGATCTGGAGCATCGCGCCTGTGAAATCCCGCCAGAGATCCTGATTAAAGCCCAGACCCTGGGCGCGAACAGCTGGACGCTAGTGCTGCGCGTGGTGCTGCCTCAGCTGTTGTCGCGTCTGCTGACTTCGCTGCGTCTACTGCTGGGTTCGGCATGGTTATTCCTGATTTCGGCAGAAGCCATTTCATCCACTGCCGGATTGGGCTACCGCATTTTCCTCGTGCGTCGCTATATGGCCATGGACGTGATTATTCCTTATGTCCTGTGGATCACGCTGCTGGCCTGGCTGATGGATCTGGCGCTGCGCAAACTACATCAAACCTGTTTTCCCTGGGCGGAAGGAGGGAAGGCATGAGCTTTATCACTATCAACAATATCTGGCAGGAATACGGCGATCACGTCGTACTGGAGCGTCTTAACCTGCAGGTGAAAGAGGGCGAATTCTGCTCGATGGTTGGCGCGTCCGGTTGCGGAAAATCGACGTTTCTGCGCCTGCTGCTTGGTCAGGAAGCGCCGAGCCGGGGTTCTATCACTCTGGATGGTCAACAACTCCATGCTGAACCGGATAGCAGCCGGGGCGTGGTGTTCCAGCGCTATTCCGTTTTTCCGCACCTGAGCGTGCTGGATAACGTCGCCATAGGCCTCGAACTGCCGCAATCACCGCGCTTCGGGCGACTATTCGGTGCAAAAAAACGTGCGGCGCGCGAGCGGGCGACGGCGATGCTGGAAAAAGTCGGCCTTGGCCATGCGCTGGATAAATACCCGGCGCAGCTCTCTGGCGGCATGCAGCAGCGTTTAGCCATTGCCCAGGCGTTCATTATGCAACCGCGCGTACTTCTGCTCGACGAGCCCTTTGGCGCACTCGACCCGGGTATTCGTAAAGACATGCACGCGCTGCTGTTACAGCTGTGGAGTGAAACCCGCATGACCGTGTTTATGGTCACACACGATCTTTCCGAAGGTTTCAACCTCGGCACCCGTTTACTGGTGTTTGACAAAGTACGCATCGACCCGCAGGCCCCCAATGCCTTTGGCGCGCGTATTACCTATGACATTCCGCTCAACGAAACGCGACTCTCCGCGCTGAGCGGTACGGCTCCCGACAACGTTTATGCCTTAAGGGGTTAACCATATGAAGACCGAAACACTCTTGCGAGAAGAGATCTTACCGGGCGGCGGGCATCTTTCGTTTGTGCTCAAGCGCGGGCAGATCCTGCGTATGACGGATATCGACGGCGGGGCAAACGTCAGCCTGCTGATGCTTAATCCACATCACAAAAGCGAGCGTCTGAACCTGCCCGATACGCTGAAAGGTCAGCATACGGCGCGGCTCACCGCCGGGCACTGTTTTTACTCCGATATGGGCCGCGTTCTGGCAGGCGTAATTGCCGATACCAGCGGCTGGCACGACCCTTTTGGCGGCGTCCTGAACGCGCAGGAAGTGGCGGAAAAATACGGACAAGGGCGCTATCAGGAACGGCGCAACGGTTTCTACCGTAACGGCACCGATAACCTGCTGGTCGAGATGGGCAAGTGGGATCTCAACCTCGAAGACCTGCTGATGGTGGTTAATTTCTTCAGCAAGGTCACGGTGGATGACCACGGGCAGTTCAGCTTCCACAGCGGGCATTCGCAACCGGGGAGTTATATCGAGCTATTCGCGCCCATGGACACGCTGGTTGTGATGACCGCATTGCAGCATCCGATGGACCCGTCCCGCGAGTATGCGCCGCGCTCTGTGCAGCTGAGCTGGAGACAGGCTGAGGATGAAGACGCCGCCATTAACGCATTGCGGACTCGTCCGGAAAACGAACGCGCGCTTACCAATACCCAACTTTTTGCCCTCTAAGGAGCCATAAGATGACCGTAGCCAGCGAGAAACAAGCCCAGCACGCCAGCTTTCGCCACGTAATCCCAGCAGGTGAACCGTACCTGTTTGAAGTAAAGAAGGGGCAAACTTTGCGCCTGCTCGATCTGGAAGGTAATCAAGCCGTAGACACGCTGTTTTATAACGCGGATAAACCGCGCGAACGCTACGACGCCCAGCGCACGCTGCGCCGCCAGAACAACGCGTACCTGACCAGCGGCAGCGTGCTGTATTCGAACCTCGGCAACCCGCTGCTGACCATCGTCGCCGATACCTGCGGACGCCACGATACCCTCGGCGGCGCCTGCGCACAGGAGAGTAATACCGTCCGTTACGCCCTCGACAAACGGCATATGCATAGCTGTCGGGATAATTTTCTCTGCGCCTGCCTGCATGATGGCCGTCTGCAAAAACGCGACATTGGCGCGAACATCAACTTCTTTATGAACGTGCCGGTGACGCCGCAGGGCGGACTGACCTTTGAGGACGGCATCTCTGCGCCGGGTAAGTACGTTGAGCTACGCGCCGAGTGTAACGTCATCGTGCTCATTTCTAACTGTCCGCAGTTGAACAACCCCTGTAACGGCTGGAACCCAACGCCTGCCGAGGTGCTGATATGGAACTAACGCCAAGCCGCTGGCAACGCCTGCGTCGGGCGATTTATCGCCTGTTTGAAGTCCGAGCCGGACGCCTCCTGCCATAAACGCTTTTTCCCCCATGGACGACCATGGGTGAGCCGATTTTCGGTGGGACGACCCGCCACGATTGAGTCTGACCTATGCTGACGACACTCCTGATTGCGAACCGCGGGGCGATTGCCTGCCGCATTTTACGTACCCTGCGCGCTATGAACCTGCGCGGCGTGGCGGTCTATTCTGATGCTGACATCAGCAGCCTGCATATTCGCGAAGCTGATGAAGCTCTGAGCCTGGGCGATGGCCCGGCGGCCAATACCTATCTGGTGACGGAAAAAATCATCGCGGCCGCCAAAGCCAGCGGCGCACAAGCGATTCATCCGGGTTATGGTTTTCTGTCTGAAAATGCCGCTTTTGCGCAAGCTTGTGAAGCCGCAGGTATTGCCTTTGTCGGCCCGACACCGGAACAGTTGCGCCTGTTTGGCCTGAAACATACCGCTCGCGCGCTGGCTAAGCAGCACGGCGTGCCGATGCTGGAAGGTACTGAACTCCTGGCTGATGTGGCGGAAGCGCTGCACGCCGCTGAGCGCGTCGGCTATCCGGTAATGCTGAAAAGCACCGCGGGCGGCGGCGGTATCGGAATGCGCGTCTGTTATACCCCAGAAGAACTCAACGACGCATTCGATACCGTGGTGCGCCTGGGGAAAAACAACTTCAGCGATGCGGGGGTATTCATTGAGAAATACATCGAGCGGGCGCGACATCTTGAGGTACAGCTATTTGGCGATGGTAGAGGTGAAGTGATTTCCCTCGGCGTGCGCGACTGCTCAATACAGCGCCGCAACCAGAAAGTACTGGAAGAAACCCCCGCGCCGAATCTGCCTGAAGGAATGGAAAATGCCTTGTGTGAGGCAGCGATAAAGCTGGGTAAAGCGGTGAACTACCGCAGCGCGGGCACCGTCGAGTTTGTCTACGACAGTCACGCTGAACGGTTTTATTTCCTGGAAGTAAATACCCGTTTGCAGGTCGAACACGGTGTGACCGAACAGGTGTGGGGCGTGGACCTGGTGCGCTGGATGATTGAGCTGGCGGCAGGGACGTTACCGCCGCTGTCAACGCTGCGAGAAGGCCTCAAGCCTGATGGCCATGCGATTCAGGCGCGCGTTTACGCCGAAGATCCGGGTCGTCAGTTCCAGCCGTCTCCGGGGCTGCTCACCGAAGTCGTCTTCCCGGCAAATGACCGCCGGGCACTGCGTATCGACAGTTGGGTAGAATCCGGCTGCGAGGTCCCTCCGTTTTTTGACCCAATGCTGGCGAAAATCATCGCCTGGCAGCCAACGCGCGAGCAGGCGATTCGCGCATTGCACACGGCCCTCGGCGAAACGCGCCTTTACGGCGTAGAAACCAATCGCCTCTATCTACAACAGATTTTAACCTTTACCCCGTTTGCGATCGGAGAACCCTGGACTCGCTGCCTGGAAGGGCTTAAATACCAGGCGCTCACGCTGGAAGTCCTCAACGCCGGAACGCAAACCACGGTACAGGATTACCCCGGAAGAACCGGTTACTGGGCGGTGGGCGTTCCACCATCCGGCCCAATGGACAGCCGGGCGCTGCGTCTTGGCAACCGGCTGTTGGGAAATGATGCCAACGCCGCCGCGCTGGAAATTACCCTCAGTGGCCCGACGCTCAAATTTAATTGTGACGCACAACTGGTGGTCACCGGAGCAGAGATTGCGCTCACCCTCGATGGCGAGCCGCTGGCGAATAATCGTATTTTCACCGTACAGGCGGGCATGACGCTACGGATGGGCGACATCCGCAACCACGGTGTGCGCAGCTATCTGTGCCTGCGCGGCGGCTTCAACGTACCGGATTATCTGGGCAGCAAAAGCACCTTCACGCTGGGGCAGTTTGGCGGCCATGCGGGGCGTGCGCTGCGTACCGGCGACGTGCTGCATCTGGCGCCGTTAGCAGAGCGCGTTCAGGAAAGCGAACTGCCGCAAGCCCTGCGGTCCTCGCTAGGAACGGTGCGCGAGCTGCGTGTTGTCTATGGTCCTCACGGCGCGCCGGAGTATTTCACGCCGAATTATATGGCGACGTTTTTTGCTACCGAATGGGAAGTTCACTTTAACTCAAGCCGGACGGGCGTTCGCCTGATAGGGCCGAAACCGGAATGGGTTCGTGAGAGTGGTGGCGAAGCTGGCCTGCACCCATCAAACATTCACGATAACCCGTATGCCATTGGCGCGGTGGATTTTACCGGTGACATGCCGGTGATCCTGGGCCCGGATGGCCCGAGCCTGGGCGGATTTGTGTGCCCGGTCACGATTATCGAGGCCGATCTACCGGCGGTCGGACAGGTGAAAGCCGGCGATAAAATCCGCTTTGTTCCGGTCGATATCGCAACCGCGCGCCGTCTGGCGCAGGCTCAGGAAACCGAGATCGCCAGCCTGACGCCACAGTGCCCAGCCTGGCAACCCGCGGCTTTGGTCTCGCCAGTGGTGTTAAGTCTTGGGGCCGCCGATAAACGTCTGGTGGCAAGACTCTCTGGCGATACCCATCTGCTGCTGGAGATTGGCGAACCGGAGCTGGATCTGGTGCTGCGTTTTCGCGGCCATGCGTTAATGCAGGCGCTGGAGGAAAAAGCGCTGAATGGGATAGTCGACCTCACGCCTGGCATCCGTTCGTTGCAAATTCACTACCAGCCGGAAACGCTGTGTCTGGCAACGCTTCTGGAAATAGTCTCCGGAGTATGGCAGGGCGTTTGCGAACAGGATTCGCTGGCAGTGCCGTCTCGCATCGTCTGGCTACCGCTCTCCTGGGACGATCCGGCATGTCAGAAAGCCATCGACAAATACATGACCACCGTGCGTCGCGATGCGCCCTGGTGCCCAAGCAACCTTGAGTTTATTCGCCGCATTAACGATCTGGCGAATGTTGATGAAGTTTATAAAACGGTGTTCGACGCCAGCTATCTGGTGATGGGGCTCGGAGATGTCTATCTCGGTGCGCCGGTCGCGACGCCGCTTGATCCACGCCATCGACTTGTCACCACCAAGTACAACCCGGCGCGCACCTGGACGGCGGAAAACTCGGTGGGTATTGGCGGGGCCTATCTCTGTGTTTATGGCATGGAAGGGCCGGGCGGGTATCAGTTCGTTGGCCGTACGCTGCAAATGTGGAATCGCTATCATGCGGTGGAAGATTTTGACGGTAAGCCCTGGCTGCTGCGCTTCTTCGACCAGATTCGTTTCTACCCGGTTTCTGCCGACGAGTTATTGGCGATCCGCCGTGATTTCCCGCTGGGGCGTTATCCGCTGCGCATTGAACATACCACGCTGAATCTGGCCGAATACCAACAGTTTCTAGCGGATGAAGCTCCGGAAATTAAGGCTTTCCGCGCCCATCAGCAAGGGGCATTTGATGCGGAGCGCGAGCGCTGGATTGCCAACGGTCAGGCGCATTTTGACAGCAGCGATGTGGTGATAGAAGAGGGCGAAGATGTACCGTTAAGGGCCGGGCAGGCAGGCATCGACAGCCCGATATCTGGCAATCTGTGGCAGGTCAACGTTGAGGTTGGGAAAGCCGTACGCGAAGGCGACGTGCTGGTAATCCTGGAATCGATGAAGATGGAGATCCCATTAGTGGCCTCACAGGATGGCGTAGTCAGCCAGGTGCGCGTTCAACCGGGGTCGTCTGTGAGAGCGGGTCAGTGTGTGGTGGTGCTGGAAACTGAGGTCTGATGTATTTCATGCCTGATGGCTGAATTAGCCTGTTTAGCCATCAGGGGTTTGCGATTCAAATCAATCTCTATACTGATAGGCAATAGTTTTTAATTACATTGGATGTAATTGCCTGTCATTAACCTGGCTGCTTCCGGCACCAGATAGTCATATCAACCCGGCCTGAGCCGGGTTTTTTTATCTCTGGAGAAATGGGCAACATACGGCAGGGAAGGAGATTGCTCATAGATAACAACGTGTGTGGAACCAAAACGGGTGTGCTTACAAACCACGAGCGGTGACGTAAAGATCCTTTATAATTAATTTAACATAATATACATTATGCGCACCAACGTAGAGTCAGGCAGAATCCGGCGTTTTGTGGTCATGATTGCCCTGGTCGTTCAGTGCCTCTGAAAGCTCTTTCTCCAGTGCGGAAACTAACAAACTCGCCATTTGGTCATGATGGCTTCCACCACGATTCTTTTGCCAGGCATCTCGTTCACGACGAGCCTGCACAAGCTGATGCTCAATTTGTTTCACTGTTCTTGCCATTCAATGGTTCGTTTTACCGGGATACTTACACCACCACTTCACCCTCTACCTGTATATGAGTATCCCTGCGGCCGTCATAGTTACAAAGACTAAACCAATAAAGATATAGTCAGCTTTATCAGAGAGCTTATTGAGTTTGCTACCGTAAGTGATGGCTACAATTATTATCGCTCCAAGGATACCCAGGGCTACCCCAACTGCAATATCTTGCAGACTCCCAGGATTTTTTAGATAGGATTTTACTGCATCAAAAAAAGCGTAGATCAGCGGTAAAACAACGTACCACCAGTCTAAATCTATTTTATTACTTTTAGCGCGAAGGTAACTGAACGCCCATAGGCAAAAAATAACGTTCACACATGCAACATACTTTTCGGCATTTCCGACCATGTTGCATAAAATACCGCTCACAAACATCAGCAAGGCAAAAATATTGACATACTTGCAGAGCGCAAATTTTTTAAGTCCCTTCCTCCAGGCATTGTGCGCAGTTACTGTATTTCCTGACATCTATTCCTCCATTTCCATGTTTATTATTCCTAAGCTTTAAGGCTGCGCAAAGTATGCGGCCATCAAATTGGACGATTACGTAGTTTTCACCTTACCGTCTACTACGCGCTGGTGCCAACTATCCAACAGACGTGTAGATCAACTGCAAGCGCGGTACCGTTTTCAATTTTTGGATACGCCTTCCTCAGCATGCGTAATTATATGGACGTTTTCTACTACCAACTTCTGCCTAAAGAATGACGCCATCGCCAGCGCTCTGTTTTTTAAACGGTTCAATACTGCCGAATTGGGTTCCGGCTATCCTGCCGATGATGTCCAGACATCCGCCGATCAATCGACCACTGAACGTGATTTTTCCACTTTTTCCATCAAGGCGTTTCCACGCTGTTTCCTGGGTCAGATTAAACCCGGCGTCGGATTCTGCTCCCCACTGGTTCTCCTCAACCTGATACTGTGCTGACGCATACTGAGTGACCGTACTACCACGTTCGCTCTCCAGCACCGCCCAGATGCCACCTGTGGTTTCATCCAGTACTGTGGCGCCGAGCTCCATAAGGTTTGGGCCATGCGCTGTGGCCCAGCCGCTTAAGGTGGTCAGCGGGAAATGCAGCGTTGTCAGGTCTGAAAAGCCTGAAAACCACTTTGGCTCAACCGCTTTTAATTTATCGAAATCAATGTGTTCTAACAGTTCGATGGCCAGATCGCCTCCCCAGGGTGGCATCACGGCTTTGACCTCAGGGTCGCACAGAAACTGCATTAGCTCACTTGCCCGCACTGCTTTATCCGCACTCTTATTCTTATGCTGCGAACGCAAACACTGGCCTTCGATAACCCTGAATCCTTTGGATTTTAAGGCATTAATGGCCAGATCAAGCCGGGCATGGCGATGCGCAGGAACGCCCGACGATGGCGCGGTTATCGCAATTAAATCGCCAGAAACTAATCTGGACGGGAAGCGTGTTTTCATGGAATATTCCTTATTAACATCGAAATAACATATCCCATAAACTACTTACCTAACAACGCCTAAGGATAATCGACATGTCCGACTGGAACCCAACGCTGTATATGCAGTTCGGTGCAGAACGCTCACGCCCCGCCGCTGAACTGTTGGCGCGTATTCCGCTCAAAGATGTTGCTTCGGCTCTCGATCTTGGCTGCGGGCCGGGCAACAGCACGGCCCTGCTTTATCAACGCTGGCCAGATGCAGCCATTACCGGTATCGATACTTCTCCCGCGATGCTAAATGAAGCCCGAAACGCATTACCCAAATGCCATTTTATTGAAGCGGATATACGCTCTCTTCAGCCAGCAACACCGCCGGATCTGATTTATGCCAATGCCTCGTTACAGTGGATTTCGAATCACGACGAACTGCTTCCTGAACTTATCAGCCTGCTGAAATATAACGGTTTTCTGGCCGTTCAAATGCCGTATAACTGGGAAGAACCCTCGCATGTTTTGATGCGTGAAGTGGCAAAAGAGCAAGGCTATCCTAATCGCGGCCGCGACCCGCTACCGAGCGTTCATCGCTACTATGATATTTTGAGTCAGGCGGGATGTGAGGTCGATATCTGGCGTACGACCTACTATCACAAAATGAATTCGCACCAGGCGATTATCGATTGGGTTAGCGCCACCGGGTTGCGGCCGTGGCTGCAGGATCTGGATGAAGCGCAGAAGCAGCAATTTTTAGCGCGTTATCATCAACGGCTACAGGAACATTATCCGGTACAGCAAGATGGCCGGATATTGCTGGCATTCCCTCGCCTCTTTATGGTGGCGCAACGTAAATCGTAGTGAACGGAAGATGTCAGGTAAGGGTGATGGCAAAATTTTTTGCCAGCGCCCTTCTTCCCGCATCGGTAAAGCGTACTTCCCGGTAGCCAGCAATCCGTTCAACCCAGCCATGATGTTCGAAAGCCGCCAATAATGCCGCACCAGCGTTGCCACCAAGATGCGGCCGTCGTTCGCTCCAGTCCAGACAGGCGCAGACCGTTTTGCGCCGGGTTAGTGGATTAAGCGTGGCGCCTATTTGCTGAAAACCGGCTAATCCCACCGCAGAAAGCTCAGTCCCTTCCGCCGTAAACCAGCCCTTTTCCTGCATGAATGTATAGAGCCGGACGGCAACGTCGCCGGCCAGATGATCGTAGCAGGTTCGCGCTTTACGTAAATGCACCGGCGTCGTGATAGTTCGTGCCGGTTTTGCCCGCATGGATACGCCCATCAGCGTCTCCAGCAGTGTCGCAATCTCGTTCCCGGCCAGACGGTAATAGCGGTGACGCCCCTGAGATAAACAACTAATCAATTGCCCCTGCACTAATTTTGCCAGATGGGCGCTGGCGGTTGATGGGGCAATATCCGCGACGGTACTCAACTCGGTTGCCGTCCACGCCCTACCATCCATCAACGCGCACAGCATACTGACCCTTGACGGATCGGCAATCGCGGCGGCTACTTCTGACATGCTGCTTTCGAGGGTGTTGCCATCAGCGTTGGCCGGAGCGATGTTAAGCGGTTTATTCATCCCATTGTCCGGTGACTTGAGCGGCAAGCTCGTTATTATCGGTTAGCAGAATTAGTCGATTGGCATGATCGCTGTATTGTACGCGGATACTGATACCGTGTTCGGACAGCGCGGAAGCTATATTGCCCAGTTCTCCGGGGCGCTCCTGCTTCAATCGCCGGATAAGCGGTTCACTTACCGCGCTAACGCGCATCCCCGCGGCCTCAAGTACTGCCCGAGCCCGCTCGCCGTCGTTGACCAGAAAATGCGCATGGGATTCGTGACCAATGCTAAAAACGCCGCCGCCTTCAAGCCCTATGCCATTTTCCCCCAGCGTAGAGCCTAAACGCGCCAGCTCACCGGGAATATTACGCAGTATAACGTGGATATCATACATGAGCGGTATGCCTCGAATCAGATGAGTACTCACGGAGCACTTGAGCTACCCGAATGCGGTAGTGAGCAAAAATCGTTTGTTGTCCTTCTCGCTGCGCCGCCTGGTGCAGCGTGTTCCGTTTCCACGCCAGCACCGCTTCTTCATTTTCCCACCACGAGAGCGATAAAATTTTCCCTTCCGTACTCAAACTCTGAAAGCGTTCGATGGCAATAAAACCTTCAACGTTGTCGAGTTCTGAACGAAGTTGGGCGGCAAGTTCAAGATATCGGGCCTGCTTTTCAGCAACGGCGTTGGCTTCAAACAGTACGGCAATCATAGTGGTCTCCTCCAGATAAGTGGGACTACTATAGAGCGACGAAATAGCAATGCTTCGTCAGACAACGAAATGTGTCCGCGCCGCTAACGTAAATCATCCAGCAGGCTATCCACCCATTCAGCAAAGACGCGAACCTTATGCGACAGATGTCGGTGTGGGTACATCAGCGAGAGCTGACGCCGAGGGCAAGGATGATTTGGCAGCACCTCAACTAACTGACCATTGTCGATATAGGGCTGTAAAAAGAAATTCATACCCTGTAGTAAACCGAGTCCTGCGATACCGGCGGCGATATACACTTCGGAATTATCGAGGATAAGTTTCCCCGGCAGCGCGATTTCCGCAGTCCCCGTTGCCGTTTCAAAACGCCATGGCATGATCTGCCGACTGCTGCTGTTAATCCAGTTTACCCCCTGGTGATGTACCCGAAGGTCGTCCAACGTTTTTGGTGTACCGTATCGCGCCAGATACTCGGGGCTGGCGCAGGTGGTCATTTTGATATTCCCCAACGGTCGCGCTACATAGTCACCATCGTCAAGGTCACCCATGCGCAGCACGCAGTCCAGGCCATCGCGCAGCATATCCCGGCGCATGTCAGAGCTGCTGAGGATGATTTCGAGACTCGGATGTTTGGCGTAGAACTGGGGTAATTTCGGCACCACCACCAGGCGTGCAAAAGCGATGGGCATATCGACGCGTAGCTGACCATGTAACGGTTTTTCCGGCGCAAACGACGTCAGCAGATCGTCCGCCTGCGCCAACAGCGGCTTGCTACGGCGGTAAAACTCTTCGCCTTCCGGCGTCAGATAAATCCGCCGGGTGGTGCGCTGCAATAGTCTCACCCCGCTCTCTTTTTCCAGCTGCTGTAAGGCTTTGGTAACCGCTGGCCGGTGCAACTGCAAATTTTCAGCGGCCTTACTGAAGCTGCCTGAATCAATAATTTCAATAAAAATCTTAATATTTTCAAACAGATTCATCTGCATACGGACTGCCTTTGTGGCGCGTGACACTATTGTTATTTATTTAATAATAGTGATGAACATTTTTCACTATTTTTCTGAATAATGAAGGTGCCTACACTGCACGCATACCAGCCATTTTGCGCTGCAACCAGGAAATAACATCATGAAAAATAACCGTATCAGCCAGATCCTCGGCATTGAAAAACCTGTGATTCAGGGGCCGCTCTCATGGCTCACCGACGCGCGTCTAGTCGCGGCCGTCAGCAATGCCGGTGTCTTGGGCGTGCTGGGGCCAAACGCGGGCTTAACGGCGGAAACGGCGGTCTCTACGCCGGAAGAAACGGCAGAGAAAATGCGTGAAGAGATACGTAAAACCAAAATGCTGACCGATAAACCCTTTGGTGTGAACCTGATCCCAAGCCCGGATAACGATATCTGGACGCCAGATATTCTTAAAGTTATCAAAGAAGAAGCGGTTAAAGTGGTGGTGTATACCGGTTATGGCGAGGGGGCGATTATCCCCGCGCTGTTTAATGAGCTAAAAGCCGCTGGCATTACGATTATCTACCGCGATATCAACCCGACTCCTGAAAACAGCCGAGAAGCTGAACGTGCTGGGGCGGACATTATCGTGGCAACGGGCTTCGATGAAGGCGGTACGCTCCCGGCAACGGTGCTCGGTACCTTTTCTATCGTGCCGCTGATTGCTGACGCCGTCGAAAGTGTCCCGGTTCTGGCCGCCGGAGGGATTGTGGATAAGCGTACGGCGCGCGCCGCACATGCGCTGGGCGCAGAAGGCGTATTCGCGGGTTCCGTCTTTATCAGTACCGAAGAAAGCCGCGTGCCGTCGTCGATTAAAGAAATGATTGTCGACGCCAATGGTCTGGATCTGAACCTGTTCCGCACCCTCCCCGATTACTATCGTTCACTGCCGGGTAAGCTGACGTCAACGCTGGTTGAGATGGATAAAGCCGGTGCCAGCAAGGAAGAAATTGCCCATACCATGGGCGGCCTGCGCGGTTTGCGCGTGGGGATGCTGGAAGGCAACACCGATGAAGGTTATGTCGCGCTGGGAACCGGTATTGGTGGTATTCACCGAGTGATGAGCGTAGCGGACGTCGTGGAACAACTGACGGCGTAAGCCCATATTAATGCGGCCTGGTGGAAGCCAGGCCGCATTAATAATCAGGCAAATTTCAGGTAGACCTGCTCACCCTCAATCTGCACCGGATAGGTGGCGATCCCTTCGGTTAACGGGCTACACATCGCCTTGCCGGTTTTGATGCAAAAGCGCCCCTGATGCAACGGACACTCAATTTCGCCATCTTCCAGAAAACCATCGCTCAAGCGCGCATTACCGTGAGAGCAAAGGTTGGCGCTGGCAAATACCCCATCTTCGGTACGGTACAACGCAATATCATGACCGTTCACGTCAATGCCGATGACATCATCTTCCGGCAAGTCGGCGAGTTCAGCGGCTAAAATCCAGTTATCGGACATATACTCACCTCAGATTGGATAGATTAAGGAGTTAGGCACCAGTTCGCTGTCGAAAATGCACAGCCGGCTGGCAAAGCGCAGCCCTTCTGGCGTTTGTACGACGTTATCCAGGTAGTAACCCACGTTGAATACTTCGCTATGCCCGTCCGCTTTGGTACGGAAAATGGCATAGTGGGTGCGCGCAACAATCCCTTCCTCGGTGATCGCCGTTATATGCGGCAGCCCCACCACGTGACGCTGATAATACGGATCGTGGAACAGCGTCTCGGCCACGCCGTAGATCCTGTCTTTCAGCATCCCTTTGCTCTCCAGATTAATGGTGGAGAGCGGCAGATGGCGGTCGTAGTTTTCGCGCGGGATAACCTTATACACACAGTCATCGGTGAAGAGTTCGGTCCATTTATCCCATTCGGCGCGGTCTACGATATCGCTATATTCCGTTTGCAGCGTGACCAACTGCTGCCAGATTTCACTGTTAATCATCATGTTTTTAAATCTCCAGCACGCCGCGCCAATAGTGGTACATCCCGCGGATTAAGGTTTCCGAAACCATATGATCGGTATTTTCACAGCCGGTGCCGCCCATTTCCGCGATAGTGCGTTGAGAAGGGTTCTGGCGTAGTCCTTGCTGAGAAAATTCAACCACTTCGCCATCATCGGCGGAGACAAACCCGGCCGGGCCGAACAGGTTCGCCTGCTTCAGGCGGCGTTGGGTCATCTCCTCGGAATCATCGGCAAAACCGAAGTGAGTCCAGACAAAATCAAACTCATTCGCCCCGCGCGGCTGGATATGACGTACCGACATCGAGTTCACGTTCTGCTGAATCACCAGGCTTGGGAACAGCGTCATCATCACCACCGTCGGGCCGTTCCACCACGGTTCTTCAACCACGTCGAGGAAGCTGGAATCATTGAGCTGCATCTGTTCTTTAAAGCTGCTCACCCCTTGTGTTACCGCACTTTTCCCGCCGTTTCCTTTGCGGCTTATCATCGCCGCATGACGGTATTTATCGTCCATTATCAGCTGTGAGCGGTTATCCGCGCGCCATAGACCGAAGGTGACAAACCAGGTGTGCAGCAACCCCGCGTGGTACGGATCTTTAATATTTTCCTGCATCAACTTCCAGTTGCCGGGAATGCGCTGGCGGTTATAGCCCAGCAGCTTTAGTGGGCGGCCGCTGAATACGCGCTCGAAATAGGCCAGAATATCCGGCCCAAGATAGCGCTCCAGCGGTTCGACATCGAATGAGAACGAGGCAAACACCACGCCGTTATGGCAGGCGACGTTGAGTCTTTTTAGCCCGTGCTCAGATGGGTTGAAGTCTTTCGGCATACCACCGTTCACTTTGCCGTCCTGCTTCACGCCTCGACGGAACGGCACGCCCTGCAGATTACCGTCAAGGTCGTAGTTCCACTGGTGATATGGGCAGACAAAATCGCTGCGATTTCCCGATTTTTCACGGCAAAAGCGCATGCCGCGGTGGGCACAGAGGTTCTCCACCACGTTGATTTCACCCTGCTGATTGCGCACCACGATGACCGAGCGTTCGCCGACCACGCTGCGAACAAAATCGCCCGGTTCTGGGATTTCAGCTTCCAGCGCCACATAGCACCAGTGTTTGCCATAGAAGATTTTCTCCAGTTCGCGCTGGTAAATATCGTCGCGGGTATAGGCCCAGAACGGGATCCGGCTAGTGCCATCGTCAGGCCACAGTAAATTGTTTTGCGATTCAGAGGTGAAGTTCATCGTGACTCCTTTTTGTTATCAGTGCAGGTAAACGACATTACGGTTGGTAATAAAACGCATCGGCGTGAATATCCTCTGCCCTTGCCCCCAACGCTTTTGCCTGAAGCGTCATCGCCTCAACCATCGCAGGAGGCCCGGCGGGATAAACCTTCCAGCCCGCCAGCGTCGATAAATCCTGAGCTACAGCCGCAGGCAATCTTCCGCCACGGCTACCCGGTGTTGATGCCTCCTGGCTGAGTACCACCTGATAGCGAAAGTTGCTGTAGGTTTGTGCCAACGCATCTAACGCCTCGATGCCATAGAGATCGGCTGCCCAGCGGCTGCCGTAATAGAGGTGAATGGGGTTATCCATACCGGCCGCCAGTGCAGAACGGATAATAGAGAGCTGCGGCGCAAGACCCGTGCCGCCAGCAACGCAAAGCATCGGGCCTTCATGTCTCTGACGCAGCCAGCTGGCGCCCAGTGGACCGTTGAGTTTGATGGCGGTACCCGGTTTGAGCGTTTCCAGTAATCCTGGCGTCACTCGCCCGTCGGCAACGATACGAATATGAAACTCCAGCTCGTCGTCTTGCGGGCAGCTAGCCATGGAGTAGCTACGCTGGCCGCCGCCGGGAAATGTCAGGCGGACAAACTGCCCGGCAGACCAGGAAAACGGCTTGGCGGGTTTTAAGCAGAGACGCCAGACGTCAGGACACAGCGGCGTAAAAGAGACCACCGTGGTTTTGAGAGTGCGTGCCGGATGCACCACAATTTCATCCGCAGGCGGGAGTTCAATAACGCTCGGTGACAACAGCGTGGCGCAGCAGGCCAGTACCTCGCCGGCGTCCAGTTCTGGTGCATCGTCCGGCAGCGTATGGGCAACGTCACCCGAGATCACCCGACAACGACAGGTTTGACAGCGCCCGGCCATGCAGCTGTAAGAGATAGGAATTTGGTGCTCACGTAATACATCCAACAGATTACTGCCGGGGGTAACGGTGACCTGACGGCGAGACGGCATGAAATCCACTTGCATCACAGTTCCTTACCATTAATGTTGTTATTTTGTTAATGAATCGTATAAAGAAACGGAGCGGTGAGATATGCCGTGGGGTTTATAGCGGTTATTAATCGGATTGATAACGATATCTATGTCACGTTTAGCTGAAGTCGACCTGAACCTGCTGGTGCTGTTTCGCCATATGTACAATGAGCGTCACACTGGCAGAGTCGCAGAAATGATGGGCCTCACGCAGCCTTCCGTCAGCCATGCCATCAAGCGCTTGCGCACGATGCTCGGCGATGAGCTGTTTGAAAAGGCCTCCCGAGGGATGCGCCCTACGCCATATGCCGAAGCCATTGCCGGTGATGTGGATGAGATCCTCAGCGCGCTGGAAAAGACGCTGAGCTACCGTAACAGCTTTAACCCCTGGGAAAGTCAGCGTGAATTTCGCGTCGCAATGACCGACCTTGGAGAGATCTATCTGCTGCCCCGGCTGATGAATTTGTTGAGTAAAGAAGCGCCCGGCGTGCGTATCACCACAGTGCGTGATACCGCGGTGCCGTTAAAAACAGAGATGGAAAACGGTGGCGTGGATCTGGCCATTGGTCTGCTGCCGCAGCTGGAGGCCGGGTTTTATCAGCGGCGGCTCTTCGATCAGCGCTATGTCTGCTTAATGCGTAAAGACCATCCACTGAGCAACGCGACCTTTGACGAAGCCGCCTTTCGCGAGGCACAGCATATCAAGGTGATGGCGCAGGACTCCGGGCATAAACGTATTTTTGAGCTTTTTGCCAAAGCGGGTATCGCCGACCAGGGGCTGCTGTGTGTCCCCCACTTTATGGCGATTCCCTATATTCTGAGCGAAACCGATTTTATCGTCACGGTGACGGAAAAGCTGGCATTACAGACGGCGCAGCGGTTCGGGCTTGCCATCCGCCCCTTGCCTTACGATCTACCCACCATCCAGATTAACCTGTTCTGGCATAGCCATGTGCATCAGGATGCGGCCAACACCTGGCTACGCCGTTGTTTTATGCGCTTGTTTACCGAGTAGTTAACCGATGCATAAAACGCACCGGGTCAATAATGGCCCACTGATGCGTCCCTTCACCGATGAGCCCATGAGAATCACGGCAGCTGACGCGGAATAACAGCAAGCGCCCCTCGATTTTCTCCAGCGTCACGCTGGCTGTCACCGTGTCATCGATCACGCCGAATCAGGAACCAGCATGATCATTTTCAGCGCCCGGTTGCTTGCCAGTTGCCAGCTAAGCTGACGATAGGTCAGATCGCCTCGCGTGACATGGTGAAAAATGCGCTCACCGCCTTCCCGCACGATAACCTGCTGTTGGGACCAGAATTCGCGAAAATCGCTACTGTTTTCGCTCATTTGCTGCACAAATGCATTAAGCGTGGTGTCGTTAGGATAGTGAATAGCATCAGCGCGGAGCTCCGCGACAATACGGCGAGCGCGCACTTCCCAGTTATCGACCAGTTCTCGGGCGAGTGGATTCAGGAACATAAAGTGCATCATGTTCGGGGCTTTTTCGATATCGAGAAAGCCGGTAAACAGCGCTTCGGCACCTTTGTTCCACGACAGCACCTGCCAGGTGAGATCCAGTAAGTAACAGGGCTCTGACACGGCGTATACGGCGGACAAAATGGTCTGCTCTACGGCGGGAACCTGCTCAACCAGCGGATCGCTTTTATGCGCCAACAAAAACAGATATTCCCGCTCCGCAGGCTTGAGCTGGAGCGCAAAGGCAATGCCTGACAGCGTTTGAGCCGAAACGGTGATATCGCGTCCCTGCTCAAGCCAGGTATACCAGGTGGTGCTGATCCCACTCATCTGCGCCACCTCTTCCCGGCGCAGCCCTTTTGTTCTCCGGCGTGAAAGCACCGGGATCCCCAGCATTTCCGGTGAGGTATTTTCCCGTTTGACGCGTAAGAATGTCCCCAGCGCTTCTGGCCCTTTCAGTCCCGTGTTGTCCATGGTAGTAACTCGATATACCAGTATAAGTACCAATATTGTACCCGTATTAATCCCGGCGTATAGTCCGTTTTAACAAGAACATAACAACAGAGGAAGACCGGTATGAGCAACCATCATGAAGCATTAGTGAAGTCACAGTTTAGCGGTCAGGCTGCCGCCTATTTGCAGAGTAACGTCCACGCCCAGGGGGCCGATTTACGCCGTCTGGCTGAATGGCTGGCCGATGACGCGCAGGCTCACCTGCTGGACGTTGGCTGTGGTGCCGGGCATGCCAGCTTTACCGCGGCGCCGCTGGTTTCGCAGGTCACCGCGTATGATTTATCCGAAGGGATGCTGAGCGTCGTTGCGCAGGAAGCCCAAAAGCGCGGCATGGCAAATATCACCTGCGCGCAGGGCCCGGCCGAGATTCTGCCGTTTGCGGATAACAGCTTTGATATTGTGATCAGCCGCTATTCCGCGCACCACTGGCACGATATTCAGGCGGCGTTGATGGAAATTCGTCGCGTCCTGAAGCCAGGCGGCCGTTTTATCATGATGGATATCGCGTCTCCGGGTAAAGCATTGCTCAACGTCTGGTTGCAGACGATTGAAATGCTGCGTGACCCTTCGCACATTCATAACTACTCGCAGGGTGAATGGTTGGCGATGGTCAACAACCGTGGGATGGTGGTGGATAAACTGATTGGCGATAAGCTGCACCTGGAGTTTTCATCCTGGGTTGCTCGAATGAAAACGCCAGAAAATATCGTCAACGCTATCCGTTATTTACAGGATAAAGTCTCTGATGAAGTGCGTGCGCACTTTGAGATTGCCGCCGACGGTAGCTTTGTCAGCGACACCATTATGTTTCAGGCGCGCTAACCGAATGTTTGTGCTGCTGGTGTAGGCCTGATAAGCGCAGCGCCATCAGGCTTTGTACGGCGCATTGCCGGATGGCGGCGAAGCCTTATCCGGCCTACAAAAACAACATTATTAGTTACAGTGTCACGACTATTTTTCCGACCTGCCCGTTGGCTTCCATATAGCGATGGGCTTCGGCAATATCCTCAAATGCAAAGGTTTTATCAATAACCGGCCTCAGTTGCCCAGACTTCAGTCCGTCGTAAACAAAGGCTTTCGCCCGCGCCAGTTTCTCGGCAACGGTGGTTATCTCAAACAGTTCGTAGCCGCGAAACTGCAGGTGTTTACCGAGAATATCCATCACCGGGATGGATAAATTGCGGGTATCCAGCGCGCCGTACTGGAAGAACGTACCGTTCATGGCCATGGCGGCAGTTAGCTTCGCGGCATCCGGCCCACCCACTGGGTCAAAGACCAGGTTCACGCCGGCCCCTTGAGTTATTACATTCAACTCTGCGGTGACATTCTGTTCTGTGGTCGCAATCACCGCCTGTGCCCCGGCGTTTCGCAGCCATTCGTTTTTACGGCTGGTACGGGAAAGCGCAATGGGATGTGCGCCCAACATATTGGCAATCTGAATAGCGGCAATGCCGACGCTGCTGGACGCGGCCCCTATCACGGCGTACTGACCCGCCTGTAAATGACCGTACTCAACGAGTGCGCCATAGGCGGTGATAAACATCATCCAACTGGCGGCGGCTTCGGCAAAGGTCAGGTTTTCAGGGTGCTTCACCACCGCATGCGCTGGCGCATTCACTCGCTCACCGTACATGCCGTACTCGGTAAACATAAAGGAAGGAATCACGCTCACCCGATCGCCAATGGCAAATTCACTCACGCCAGCCCCGACGGCTTCGACGATACCGGCCGCTTCATAGCCGAGCGTTGCCGGGAACTGCGGTTCAATCACATACTGTCCCGTGCGGTACATCACTTCTGCGCGGTTAATACCAATGGCTTTTACGCGAATTTGTACTTCGCCAACTGCCGGGGCGGCAACCGTGACTCAGTTATTTCCAGAACTTCCGGACCGCCGATGCGGTTAAAGGTAATCGTCCAGCGTCAGCGGCGCGCCGTACTTTGCGAGATAGCTGGGCGCAGCACAGGTCACCATCGCCACCTCGCCAATGCGCCGGGCAATAAAGCTGGAATCTTCCAGCACGCCTAAGCGCACAACGCAGTCGATGCCTTCGGCAATCAAGTCGATTCGACGGTCAGATGAGGTAAGGATGATTTCGATGCCCGGGTATCTTTCCCTGAACTCGTCAAGTGCAGGAATGAGCAGTGAATGTGCCAGCGTGAGTGGGAAATCAAGGCGCAGGCTGCCGCTGACTGATTGTGTTGAAGAATACGTCGCCATCAAATCAGCCATCTCACCCAGCAGCACTTTCGCCCGCTGATAAAACGCCTCTCCCTCACTGGTCAGACTGAGTCTGCGCGTGGTGCGATGTAGAAGTTTTACGCCGAGCGCCTCTTCCAGTTGCTGAAGCGCCTTGCTCACTGCGGGACGGTGCATCTGTAGCTGTTCTGCGGCACGGATAAAACTCCCCGATTCGACCACGTGAACAAAAATATCCATATATTCAGTGATATTGGCGCGCATAGCTGAGGGATTCCGTTGATGGCGAGAGATGAGTGATGATTATACGATGACGGGCGGGATGGGTAAATTCACGGCGGTAAGTGACAGTGTAACAAGCGTTACTGTGTTTCCCGGCGTCGCTGCGCTCGGCCGGGCTACGTTCGAATGGGTAGCGCAGCGACGCCGGGAGAACTACGGTGGTTATGCGGTCAATGTCGCCATATCGATAACAAAACGGTACTTCACATCGCTTTTGAGCATACGTTCAAACGCATCGTTAATGTTATGAATATCAATCATTTCTATATCGGCAGTGATGCCATGTTTACCGCAGAAATCGAGCATTTCCTGCGTTTCAGCAATACCGCCAATACAGGAACCGGCAATAGAACGGCGACCCAGCAATAGCGGCAGCGTGCTCGACTCCGGCATATCGCCCAGCAGGCCAACAAAGACCAGCGTGCCGTCGAGCGTCAGAGTTGGCAGATAGGGATTGACCTCGTGAACGTACGGTACAGTATCAATAATCAGATCGAACTGATTTTGCACTTTCGCCATTTGGGCCGGGTCAGTCGAAACCACCACGTGATGGGCACCAAGGCGGCGGGCATCCGCCTCTTTACCCGGAGAACGGGTAAACAGCGTGACTTCCGCGCCCAGCGCGCTGGCCAGTTTGATGGCCATGTGCCCTAACCCGCCTAACCCCACTACCGCCACTTTACTGTTGGCATCTACCTTCCAGTGACGCAGCGGCGACCAGGTGGTGATACCGGCGCACAGGAGCGGCGCGGCACCTTTCAAATCCATGTTTTCCGGTACGTGCAGAACAAAATCCTGGCTGGCAACAATGGTCTGTGAATAGCCGCCGTAGGTAGTGGAATGATCGTGACGATCCTGGCCGTTGTAGGTCTGAACGTTACCCTCTTCACAGTACTGTTCCAGCCCCTGCTGACAGGGCTGGCATACGCGACAGGAGTCAACCATGCAGCCAATGGCGGCCAGGTCGCCCTGCTTAAACCTGGTGACTCCGCTGCCAACGGAGCGAACGCGACCAACAATTTCATGCCCGGGAACAATCGGATAGGTACTGAATCCCCAGTCGTTGCGTGCCTGGTGCAGGTCCGAGTGGCATACGCCGCAATAGAGAATATCGATAACCACGTCATCCGAGCGCGGTTCACGGCGCTCAAAGGTGAATGGCGCCAGGGGTGTCGATGGGTTTGTAGCAGCATAACCTAACACTTTCATGACGTTACCTCGCATTACTTGTTTCATTTTCAGTCAGGGTACAACCTACAGCACATTGTTCACTGAAACTATGCCCGCTGGTGCAATACCGTCATGAGCTTAGTTCATGAATGCTGGCCCGCCTTTCCCATCGCACAAAGGGTTAATTGGCGATGTTATAAGCAATCGTGCGCTTTTTTGTGCCGTTACGTCCAATTTGTCAGCATCGTGTTAAACGTTGCTCTATAATCTTGCGCGCTGCAGTTTCTGCCAGCCCGCCAACGGGTCTGAAGTGAAAGACAACGGAGTTACGTAAGATGTTACCAGGCAATAAAAATCGTTCCCTTTATATCCCCTATGCGGGACCGGTTCTGTTGGAATTTCCCCTGCTAAATAAAGGCAGCGCGTTCAGCATGGAAGAACGCAGCAACTTCAACCTGCTCGGGCTGCTGCCTGAAGTGGTTGAGAGTATTGAGGAGCAGGCCGAGCGTGCCTGGATTCAATACCAGGGTTTTAAAACTGAAATCGACAAGCATATCTACCTTCGCAATATTCAGGACACCAACGAAACGCTGTTCTATCGCTTGGTAGAGAATCATCTTGATGAGATGATGCCGGTTATCTACACCCCAACCGTTGGCGCTGCCTGCGAACGTTTCTCTGAGATTTACCGCCGCGCCCGCGGGGTCTTTATCTCCTATCAGAATCGTCACAATATGGACGACATTCTGCAAAACGTACCAAATCACAATATTAAAGTTATCGTGGTAACCGACGGTGAACGTATTCTCGGCCTGGGCGATCAGGGCATCGGCGGTATGGGTATTCCTATCGGTAAGCTTTCCCTGTACACCTCCTGTGGTGGTATCAGCCCGGCCTATACGCTGCCGGTGGTGCTCGATGTTGGTACCAATAACCAGCAGTTGCTGAACGATCCGCTGTACATGGGCTGTCGTAACCCGCGTATCAGCGACGACGAGTACTATCAGTTTGTGGATGATTTTATCCAGGCCGTGAAACACCGCTGGCCAAACGTGCTGCTGCAGTTTGAAGATTTCGCGCAGAAAAACGCGATGCCGCTGCTCAACCGCTACCGCGATGAGATCTGCTGTTTTAACGATGACATCCAGGGCACCGCGGCGGTCACTGCCGGTACGCTGATTGCGGCAAGCCGCGCGGCGGGCAGCCAGCTCAATGAGCAGAAAGTGGTCTTCCTGGGCGCAGGCTCTGCGGGCTGCGGCATCGCCGAACAGATTATCGCCCAGATGCAGCGCGAGGGTTTGAGTGAGGAACAGGCGCGCGGCCGCGTATTTATGGTTGATCGCTTTGGCCTGCTGACCGACCAGATGCCAAACCTGCTTCCATTCCAGAGCAAACTGGCGCAGAAACAGGAAAAAATTCAGGGCTGGCAGCACGAAAACGACGAGATTTCTCTGCTCGATGTCGTGCGCAACGTAAAGCCAAACATTCTGATCGGCGTTTCCGGCCAGAGCGGACTATTCACGGAAGAAATTATTCGTGAGATGCACAAGAACTGCCCACGCCCGATTGTGATGCCGCTGTCGAACCCAACCTCACGCGTTGAAGCCACGCCGCAGGACATCATCAGTTGGACAGACGGTCAGGCGCTGGTTGCCACCGGCAGCCCGTTCGCACCGGTCACCTGGAAAGATACCGTCTATCCTATTGCCCAGTGCAACAACTCCTATATCTTCCCAGGAATTGGTCTGGGGGTGATTGCCTCAGGCGCGTCGCGTATTACTGACGAGATGCTGATGTCCGCAAGTGAAACGCTGGCCAAACACTCTCCGCTCGCTAACAATGGCGAAGGTCTGGTGCTGCCAGAGCTGAAGGATATTCATAAAGTCTCCCGCGCTATCGCGTTCGCGGTCGGTAAAATGGCCCAGCAACAAGGTGTTGCCACCAATACCTCCGCCGACGCCCTGCAAGAAGCGATTGATGAGAACTTCTGGCTGCCGGAATACCGCAACTACCGTCGTACCTCCATCTAAATCGTAGCAAAATAGTAGCCCGGCCAAGCGCAGCGCCGCCGGGTTTACTCTTCTTCCCTGCAGAAAAAGATGATTGGCACGGTGGTTAAAGCTGAATATTTTATATCCCCCATAATGTATGTTGTAACTAATGATATATTCACTAGATTAATATTCACATGGCCGCTACACTGCCTTCACCTATCAACCTGACAAAATCAAAAGGAGGCTAATTATGCTGTACTGTGAAATTTTCAATGTTTCACATACATTTGGTGATCGCACCAGCTCAAGCGTTATCGGTTTCATGCTGCGATAACTTCGGCTTGAGCGAAGACACCAATCCCTAAACCCTTCCCTCGGGCTTACTTAGTTATCGTCAGCGATGTTTGACGAGGCATCCACATGCCTGTAACTCTTGAGTAAGCAAATGAGCACATTATTAACTGCACAATCTCTTCACGTTGAGACGGCTTTCGGCCCTCTTTTCACTGACCTTTCTTTTACCCTGAAAAAAGGCGACCGTATTGGCCTCATCGGCTACAACGGCTGCGGCAAAAGTACCCTGTTACAGGTACTGGATGGCACGCTTGCCCCCTCTTCCGGACGCGTCGCGTTAGCCAGCCATTGTCTGATGGCCCGTGTAGAACAGCATCTTCCTGCTGAACTACTCGACCGCACGCTGATTCAGTCGGTACTCGCACAGCTGCCAGAATCCGTTCGTGAAAGCCAGCGCTGGCAAGCCGAGCGTTTGTTAACGGAAATGGGCTTCTCCCCAGTTGAGATAGATAACCCGGCGGCAACCCTAAGTGGTGGCCAGCATACCCGACTGTTGTTGGCTCGTGCACTCATCCTGCAACCGGACCTGCTGCTGCTGGATGAACCGGGCAACCATCTCGACCTGCCAACACTGCTATGGCTGGAAAACTTCCTGAATAGCTGGAGCGGCAGCTTCGTTCTGGTTTCACACGATAATCCGCTGCTGGATGCGGTCACCAATACCAGCTGGATTTTGCGTGATAAAACCCTGCATGCGTTTTCACTGCCCTGCTCCGCGGCCCGCCAGGCGTTAGAAGAGCAGGATGAAAGTGATGCGCTGCGTCATAAAGCGGAACAAAAAGAGATCGACCGCGTCACCGCCAGCGCCAAACGGCTGGCCACCTGGGGACGGGTGTATGACAACGAAGACCTCTCGCGTAAAGCCAAGCAGATGGAAAAACAGGTCACACGATTAAAGGAGAGCCAGACGGAACTCACCGCCGGCACGCCATGGACGCTCGCGCTTCACGGCGATGCACTGCGGGCAGACCGTCTGTTGGAAATGGACAACTTGCCTGTGCCGCCAGCACCAGGCCTGGCGCCGTTGTTTACGACCGATATTGCGCGGCTACAAAGTGGCGATCGCGTCGCCATTATGGGACGTAACGGCGGCGGTAAGTCCTCGCTGTTACGCCTGCTCTGGCGGCAGATACAGCATACATCAGCGGATGCCGGGCTTAAGCTTCACCCTCGCCTTAAAGCAGGCTATTACGATCAGACGCTGCACCAGTTAGCGGACGACGACAGCCTGCTGGACGCACTTGAAGCCTTTGAACCCTATGCTGAAACCCGTAAACGCGCGCTGATTTCCACCGGTTTTGGCTGGGCGCGACACGGGCAAAAGGTCAGAACCTTAAGCGGCGGTGAGCGCTCTCGCCTGCTGTTTGTCGGGTTATCGCTCGCCCGATACAGCCTGCTATTGCTTGATGAACCTACAAACCACCTGGATATCGACGGAAAAGCGGCGCTTGCGCAAACGCTTAGTGAGTATCCCGGCGGCGTTTTGCTGGTCAGCCACGACCGTCAGCTTATCAGCAATAGCTGCAACCGTTTCTGGTTGATTGACGAGAAGGGTTTAAGCGAATGGCCTGATGCTGACGCAGTGTACGAGCAACTTCGTCACCGTACTTGTCCGGACGCACCGTGCTTAGTCACCGCCATAGACGAGAAAGTCACAACGGAGGCTGATGACCTGCTGGAGCGTTTAATTGAGCTTGAGTGGCGGTTAGCCGAAGACCTGGCGCGTAAGCCAAAACATCAGAAACCGCAGTTGCAACAGCGCTGGCGCGAGGAGATTGCCAACATCAACAATCAGCTAACCTAACCACCTCGTAGCCCGGCCGAGCGCAGCGACGCCGGGTTTTCGCTATACCCGGAGTCGGCGTTTTACTGTGGATTCTTCTCTTTCCAGGCATCCCACGCCTGCTTAATTTCCTGCTTCGCGGCAGCGGCATCATTAAAACCGTTCAATTCTACCTTTTTGCGACCTTCCGGTAGCTGTTTGTAGACGCGGAAAAACGCCTGCAAACGTTCCTGCTCTACCTTCGGCAGGTCGCTCACATTCTTTATATCGTCATAGGTTGGGTCAATTTTGCTGGTTGGCACGGCGATAATTTTATCGTCTTTCTCACCCCCATCAATCATCTTCAACACACCGATCGCGCGCAGTTTGATAAGCGTACCAGGCGCCATTGGAGCGCGGGTATAAAATACAACATCCAGCGGATCGCCATCGCCTGCCAGAGACTGTGTCAGAGAACCGTAGTTTGCTGGATAAGACACCGGCATGGACTGAAAGCGGTCGGCGACCAGAAAACCGGTCTTGGCGTCAGTTTCATATTTAATAATACCGCCGGCTGGAATCTCGGTAACCGCGTAAAACTCTTCAGGGTTATTTTCCGGCTGTGGGAAATCAAGTACGTTGTGAGCCTGCGCGACGGCGGAAAGAAAAAGGCTTGCTGCAAGGATTTTTTTTACCAGATGCATTGTGTCGTCACTCTATCGTTATAAGAAAAACAAAAACGACACGGTAGAGTTTACTGATGAATAAATGATGAACGCTTAGTGACAGAACGGTGAACACTCTGTGCTATCAATATGAAAAACCACTAGATTCCGCCTACCCTCCGCCTTGCAATTTCCGCCATTTTCACTAATCATTAATGAGTATTATTATCAAATACATATTAACCAGGAGTAGGATATGAAGGCTGCTGTTGTCACACATGACCATCAGGTAAACGTCACTGAAAAAACGCTGCGCCCACTGCAGCACGGTGAAGCCCTGTTAACAATGGAGTGCTGTGGGGTCTGTCACACCGATTTGCACGTGAAAAACGGTGATTTCGGCGACAAGACTGGGGTTATCCTCGGCCATGAAGGTATTGGGATCGTCAAAGCTATCGGTCCTGGCGTCTCCTCTCTTAAAGTGGGCGATCGCGCGAGCGTTGCCTGGTTCTTCGAAGGCTGTGGCCACTGTGAATACTGTAACAGTGGTAACGAAACGCTGTGTCGTTCGGTAAAAAATGCGGGCTACAGTGTAGATGGTGGCATGGCAGAAGAGTGCATCGTCACCGCTGACTATTCAGTCAAAGTCCCGGATGGCCTTGATTCCGCCGCGGCGAGCAGCATCACCTGCGCAGGTGTCACCACCTATAAAGCCGTCAAAATCTCGAAAATCAAACCAGGTCAGTGGATTGCCATTTACGGTCTGGGTGGTCTGGGCAACCTGGCGCTGCAATACGCGAAAAACGTCTTTAATGCCAAAGTGATCGCTCTCGATGTGAACGATGAGCAGCTGAAGCTGGCCAAAGAGATGGGCGCGGATCTTATTATCAACTCACGCAGCGAAGATGCCGCCAAACAGGTTCAGGAACTGACCGGCGGCGCGCACGCTGCAGTCGTTACCGCCGTTGCGAAAGCGGCCTTTAACTCCGCCGTTGACGCCGTACGTGCCGGTGGCCGCGTGGTGGCCGTTGGCCTGCCACCGGAAGCAATGAGCCTTGATATTCCACGTCTGGTACTCGACGGTATCGAAGTGGTCGGTTCGCTGGTCGGCACCCGTCAGGATCTGACCGAGGCCTTCCAGTTTGCCGCTGAAGGGAAAGTGGTACCGAAAGTGGCGCTGCGTCCGTTAAACGACATCAACGCCATCTTTAAAGAGATGGAGCTGGGCCAGATTCGTGGCCGTATGGTTATCGATCTTCGCCATTAATGTTCAGAGCCTCTCCTGTGAGGGAGAGGCTACTCTCAGGCAGCCACCAGCTTCTGTTGCTGCTGCTGGTAACGGGCATAAAGCAGCAGAGACGACATCGCCAGGAATGACAACGCCGCTGCCGGCAGCGCCACAGAACTCCAGCCGAAATTCATCGTAATCATCAGCCCCCCGAAGAACGCCCCGATCGCACTGCCAAGGTTAAAGGCAATCTGCCCACCAGCCGCTCCTAACATTTCACCGCCCTTTGCGTTCTGCAGCAGCAAAATTTGCAACGGCGCGGAAAGCGCAAATAGCCCCGCACAGCAGATAAATGCCAAGACCAACGACGCGATTTTGAAACCGCCGAGCGCGAAAATAAGCAACAGCGCGACCACGATGACGAAATCGGTTGTTGCCGCTATGCGCAGCGGACTGTAGCGCCCGGAAAGCTTGCCGCTGAGAATATTACCCAGCACCATGCCAAGCCCCACCAGCATCATAATGAACATGATGGCCCCTTCCGGGAAACCCGAGACGTTCATCATAAACGGCTTGATGTAGCTGAACCACGCGAACACGCCAGCATTACCAAACATGGTCGCCGCAAAGATTAGCCACGGTGCAGGGCTTTTCAGGAAGTGGAACTGCTCGCGTAGGCGCGCGTCGGATTTATCAAACAGCGTTGGTACCCAGGCGATAATCGCCACCAGCACCGCCACGTCAAACAGCGCAATCGCGAGGAAGGTATAGCGCCAACTGAACTGATGGCCTAACCACGTTCCCGCCGGTACGCCAACCAGATTAGCCACCGTCATACCGGCGATCATTCCCGCCACCGCCGCCGTCACCCTGCCACGCGGTGCAATCTTCGACAGAATAATCGCCCCCACGCCAAAGAATGCCCCGTGCGGAAAACCTGACACCAGTCGCCCAATCGCCAGCATCGTGTAGCTCGATGACACGGTGAAAATAACGTTACCCAGCACGCAGAGTGCCGCCAGCAGCAGCATGATTGACTTCAGAGAGAAGCGCGTGGAAAACAGCGCAATAATCGGCGCACCAATGACCACGCCGAAGGCATACCAGGAGATCATATTGCCTGCCGCTGGGATCGAGATTCCCACGTCATGCGCCAGTTCCGGCAGCACGCCCATAATGCCAAACTCCGCCATCCCCAGGCCAAACGTGCCCAGCGCCAGCGCAAAAATTGTCTTTTTCATCCCTCTAATCACTTGTTTCTGTTGAGTTTGCAGAGGGGCATTATTGACCATTCATGGGGAGCAGACCAGACAAAAAGGTGCGACGGCGGGTTTATCCATATATACAGCGCGAATGATTCATACACGATGCTGGCATGAGTGCGTAATGCAACAGGAGAATATGCAACGAACGCTCAAGCATCATATCAGCCATCGATGCTCTCATTACAAACACATGAGTGCTGCTATACCACAAACAAAAAAAAGCGGCTCAACATTCCCCTTAAGAAACATCAAACCGCTCTTCACTTCCGGAAAGAACCCCTACTTCATCCCTTCCGAACTCTCTTTCTTCGCCTCTACTCGCTCAACTTCACGATACCAGCGCGGGTGGTGTTTCTGCGCCCAGCGGCGGCTCACCTTGCCTTCAATCATCCCTTTAATCGACCCTTTGACCCAGAACGCCATATACATATGGATGAGGATTGCATGGATCAGGATAATAGCGGAAGCAGCATGAATCAGCAGCGCATAGCGAATCACCTGAATCGGGAAGAACGGCGCGAAATAAGGACGCCAGATAATCACCCCGGTCACCAGCAGCACGAAAATCATGCTCATAATGGTCCAGAACATCATCTTCTGTCCGGCGTTATATTTCCCGACCTTCGCCACTTTATGCTCGTTGCCTTTCAGGACTTCGACAATCCCCAGCACCCACGGAATATCCTGCTTGTCCGGAATGTTGTGATGCACGAAGCGGGCAAACATAAACATCAACACCACGAAGATCAGCACGCCGAAGAACGGGTGCAGAATACGCCCCATCTGCGGTGTACCGAAAGTTTCGGTCAGCCATTGCAGCGTCGGGAAGAAAAACGAAATCCCCGATACCGCCACCAGGAAGAAGCAGATAGCCACCGTCCAGTGACAGGCGCGATCGACAAACTTGGTGCGCACAATCATTTTCGACTTACTCATGGCCATCCTCCTCTTCGTCATCATCCACTTCTTTGTTCGGGCCAATACCAATGTAGTGATAAATCAGCCCGGCAAAGGTGGCGATAAAGCCAGCGGCAGACAGCGGTTTGAGCGCCCCTTTCCACAGATTAATGCTGGTATCGATGGCCGGATCTTTCGGCAGCTTATGATACAGCTCCGGCTGGTCCGCATGATGCAGTACATACATCACGTGCGTTCCGCCCACGCCTTCCGGATTATAGATACCGGCATGCGGATAGCCGCGTTTCTTAAGCTTATCGACGCGCTCCTGCGCCACGTCCAGCATCTCTTTTTTGGTGCCGAAGTGAATCGCTCCGGTCGGACAGGTTTTCACGCAGGCCGGTTCCTGACCCACGCTGACGCGGTCTACACACAGGGTGCATTTATAAACGCGGTTATCCTCTTTATTGAGGCGCGGAATATTAAACGGACACCCGGCGATGCAGTAACCGCAGCCGATGCAGTTTTCCTGCTGGAAATCGACGATCCCGTTGGCGTACTGAATAATCGCCCCGGCGGACGGACATGCCTTCAGGCAACCTGGGTCCTCACAGTGCATACAGCCGTCTTTACGAATCAGCCATTCCAGCTTGCCGTTCTGTTCGGTTTCGCTAAAGCGCATCACCGTCCAGGACTTAGCGCTGAGATCGGCGGGGTTATCGTAAACCCCCACGCAATGCCCTACTTCGTCGCGAATATCGTTCCACTCAGAGCAGGCCACCTGGCAGGCTTTACAGCCCACACAGGAGGAGACATCAATCAGCTTGGCAACTTCATCCTTATAATCCCGCGCACGAGGCGCGGGGGTAATCGGGTTAGTTGCAGAGCGTTTAATAATGTCTTGTGTTTCCATCGCCATTTAAACGCTCCTTACGCTTTCTCGATGTTAACCAGAAACGCCTTATACTCCGGCGTTTGCGAGTTGGAATCGCCGACGTTCGGCGTCAGGGTATTGGCGATATAGCCTTTACGCGCTACGCCCTCAAAGCCCCAGTGCAGCGGAATACCGACGGTTTCGACCTGCTGACCGTTCACATTCAGGGTCTGCAGGCGACGCGTCACCACCGCCACCGCGCGAATAAAGCCGCGCTTACTGCTGACGGTCACACGGTCACCGTTGGCAATGCCTTTGGCCTTCGCCAGCCCTTCGCTGATTTCCACAAACTGCTCTGGCTGCGCAATAGCGTTCAGACGCGCATGCTTGGTCCAGGTATGGAAATGCTCGGTCAGACGATAGGTGGTGCCGACGTATGGGAACTTATCTTTCTTCCCAAGACGCAGGGCATCTTCTTCGTAAATACGGACAACCGGGCTCGAGATAACGTTCGGGTGCAGCGGGTTGGTACCCAGCGGCGTTTCCATCGGCTCGTAGTGTTCCGGGAACGGCCCTTCTGCCAGCTTATCGAGGGCAAACAGGCGACCCAGACCTTCCTGCTGCATGATAAACGGATTGGTTTTGCTGCCCGGCGGTGCGGTATTAAAGTCGGGAATATCGTTACCGGTCCATTTGCTACCATCCCACTTGATCAGCATCCGTTTCGGATCCCAAGGCTTACCGTTAACGTCCGCCGAGGCGCGGTTATACAGCACGCGACGGTTCAGCGGCCATGCCCATGCCCAACCCAGCGTATTGCCCAGCCCTGACGGGTCGGCGTTATCGCGGTTGGCCATCTGGTTACCTTTTTCAGTCCAGCTACCGGTGTAGATCCAGCAGGAGGACGCAGTGGTACCGTCATCGCGCAGCAGCGCAAAGCTATTAAGCAACTGACCTTTTTTCGCCACCAGCACGCCGTTGGCATCATAAAGGTCGGCCAACGCATAGCCGTTGTTCTCTTTCGCGACTTCTTCAGACTCAGGATGGTCCGGCTGTTTGTAGTTCCAGCCCATTTTCAGCAGTGGTTCAACGCCTTTACCGCCTTCGTTGCGATACATTTCGCGCAGACGATGGTAAATACCGGCCAGAATCTCGCCGTCGTTACGCGCTTCCCCCGGTGCATCCTGACCTTTCCAGTGCCACTGCAGCCAGCGGCCGGAGTTGGCAATCGAACCGTCTTCTTCGGCAAAACAGGTCGACGGCAGGCGGAACACTTCGGTCTGGATCGTTGATGGGTCAACGTCGTTAGACTCGCCGTGGTTCTGCCAGAAGGTCGAGGTTTCGGTCACTAACGGGTCGATAACCACCATGTACTTCAGCTTGCTTAAGCTGCGTACCACCTTGTTTTTGTCCGGGAACGACGCAACCGGGTTAAAGCCCTGGCAGATATAGCCGGTGACTTTGCCGTTATCCATCATGTTGAAGTATTTGATAACGTCGTAGGCCTGGTCCCATTTCGGCAACCAGTTAAAGCCCCAGTCGTTATCCTTCGTTGCCGCGTCGCCGTAGAACGACTTCATCAGGCTGACGAAGAACTTCGGATAGTTGCTCCAGTAGTTCACCTGTTCCGGCAGCAGCGCTTTCGGCGTATTCGCTGTCAGATAGGTTTGCAGATCCGCCTGTTTATCCGACGGCAGCGTCAGATAACCGGTCAGGCTAGTCGACAGCAGACCTAAGTCGGTTAACCCCTGAATGTTCGAGTGACCGCGCAAGGCGTTCACGCCGCCGCCTGCCATCCCCATATTACCGAGCAGCAGCTGAATCATCGCCATGGTGCGAATGTTCTGCGCCCCCACGGTGTGCTGTGTCCAGCCCAGTGCATACAGGAAAGTGGTCGTGCGGTCTGCCGCACTGGTGGAGGCCAGCACGTCGCACACTTTCAGGAAGTCCGCTTTCGGCGTACCGCAGATGTTCTCCACCACGTCCGGCGTATAGCGGGAAACGTGCTGCTTCAGCAGGTTCCACACGCAGCGCGGATGGGTCAGCGTTTCATCGCGTTTGGCATAGCCGTTTTCGTCGTACTGATAGTTCCAGGACGATTTGTCGTACTGGCGTTTTTCGGCATCGTAGCCGCTGAACAGGCCGTCTTCGAAGGCAAAGTCATCCCGCACCAGCAGGCTGGCGTTGGTGTAATGCTTCACGTATTCAGCGTTGATCTTATTGTTTTCGATAAGATACAGCAGTACGCCCGACAGGAAGGTAATGTCGGTACCGGAACGAATAGGCGCATAGATATCGGCCACCGACGCCGTACGCGTAAAGCGCGGGTCGACAACGATAAGCGTGGCATCGTTATTGTTCTTCGCTTCCATCGCCCAGCGGAAACCCACTGGATGGGCTTCAGCGGCGTTACCGCCCATCACCATCACGACGTTAGCGTTTTTGATATCAACCCAGTGGTTGGTCATCGCACCGCGACCAAATGTTGGAGCAAGACTTGCTACCGTTGGTCCGTGTCAGACGCGCGCCTGGTTGTCTACCGCCAGCATGCCGAGTGAGCGCACAAACTTCTGCGTCAGCATGCCGGTCTCATTACTTGCCGCGGATGCGCACAGCATCCCGGTGGAGAGCCAGCGGTTAACCGTCACGCCCTGCTCATTCTTCTCAATAAAGTTGGCGTCGCGGTCGGCCTTCATCAATTTTGCGATGCGGTCGAAGGCTTCATTCCACGAAATACGCTGCCATTTATCTGAGCCAGGTGCGCGGTATTCCGGATAGCGCAGGCGGTTTTCACTGTGTACATAGTCCAGCAGCCCCGCGCCTTTCGGACACAGTGCGCCACGGCTTACCGGATGATCCGGGTCACCTTCAATGTGGTAAATCGATTCCCGGGTATTTTTGGCTCCATCGCCCAGGCTATACATTAATAGCCCACAACCTACGGAGCAGTATGTGCAGGAGTTACGAACTTCTTTAGCGCGGAGTAATTTGAAATTTCGCGCCTGTGCTAACGCCATTTTTGGGGCAAACCCTAATGCCGCAGCCGTCGTCCCAGCCATACCGCCCGCGCAGATTTTAAAAAACTTTCTGCGGCTGACGTCCATTATTTTCCTCATTGTATGGATGTACTTCGAGAGGAAAATTAACAGCAATGCCCCTGTTTTTTTTGCGTCAAATCAATGTCGAAAACTGAGCCCCCCTTAATAGTCAGGGTCAGCGATTTTACTTAACCCTTTAGAGTTAGACATCGCGGAAAAATATCACCCGCCGCCACAAAAAAATGCTATAACCGGAAACTTCGTTTGTAAAAGCATCAGGTTAGAGATGGATAATAAGAAAGCGACGCTGACGGGACTCACCGCTATCGTCTTATGGAGCACCATGGTGGGGCTGATTCGCGGCGTCAGTGAAGGGCTTGGGCCCGTGGGCGGTGCGGCGATGATTTACAGCCTGAGCGGCCTGTTGCTCATCTTCACCGTCGGCTTCCCGCAGTTGCGTCAGATCCCACCGCGTTATCTTGTGGCCGGTAGCGTGCTTTTTGTCAGCTACGAAATCTGTCTCGCGCTGTCACTAGGCTATGCCGGCACCCGCCAGCAGGCGATTGAAGTCGGCATGGTCAATTATCTCTGGCCAAGCCTGACGATTTTATTTGCCATTATCTTCAACGGCCAGAAAAGCAGCTGGCTGGTGATCCCGGGCTTATTGCTTTCCGTATTCGGTGTGACCTGGGTATTAGGCGGCGAACAAGGGCTCGATCTCAACGAAATAACCCGCAACGTCATCTCCAGCCCGCTCAGCTATATTCTGGCCTTTGCCGGGGCCTTTATCTGGGCGGCGTACTGCACCGTCACCGCCAAATACGCCAAAGGCAAAAACGGTATTACGCTGTTTGTTTTACTGACGGCGTTAAGCTTGTGGGTGAAATTCCTGCTAAGCGATCAGCCGCCGATGGTCTTTAGCTGGCCGGTGGTGATTAAACTGGTGATGTGCGCACTGGCATTAGGATTAGCCTATGCGGCATGGAATGTGGGCATTCTGCACGGCAACGTCAGCCTGCTGGCCGTCGCATCTTACTTTACGCCAGTCCTCTCTTCGGCGCTGGCGGCGGTATTACTCAGCGCCGCGCTCTCCTGGTCATTCTGGCAAGGCGCGGCGATGGTCTGCGTGGGTTCGCTGCTCTGCTGGCAGGCCACCCGGCGGTAAACGGCTTAGTCGCCGTAGAGCTTAATGCTCAGAATGTTAGTAATCGAACGACCGTTCCAGTGATACTCCAGATGCTCTGCCTGCGTCACTTTTTTGACCAGGCAGGGCCGATAAAGCACATAGCAGGTGTGGCCGGTATGGCGCACTGAGCAGTAATGAATACCGTCTCTGCCCTGCATTTTCTGCGTTTGGGCAAAAACCTTCGACTGGCTGTAATCCGTGGCGTGATAGAGCGGCGATGAGATAAAGGGTTCCTGGGTGATATCCGCAAGAGTTGCATCAAATTCGGTAAACAGCACCCGCATCTGCACCTTCTGCGCCGGTTCATTGGTATAGCCGAAAATACGTTCCTGATGATACACCGTCTCTTTAATGGCGGTATCAAGCTGAGGGGCGCAGTAATAGCCACCAAAATCGCCGGTACTGAATCGCGCCCCTTCCGGATTGATATGCGTAAAGGCCGCCATCACGTAGCTGCTGCCGTTCAGCCCGACCAGCCAATCCGCTTTCGGCACCCGCATCAATTCCCCCGCCTGCTCCAGCAATCGCTCGTTGGTCAGCGCTTCAACGGCCCAGACCGCTTCCAGCTCATCACTGCTGGCAACGTCTTCGAACAAATCGATGGTGGGATAGCGGCTGGGAATGATCCGGTATGCCGCGGCCCCGGTTAAGTCGATGAGTGGTGGCGCTTCAGTGCTCAAGCCATGCCTCCTCGCCAGGACTGAAGCCGCGTGGCGACCTCATAAAGGTCTGCAACCCGACCACCGTTCATCACGTCCATAGCGGAGCGTCCGGCAAAGAAAGGATGCGAGTTTGGTTTACGCACCCAACCGTAGATGCTGTCATCGGCGGTGAACAGTAAACGCAGGCATTTATGAATGTTCAGGATGTAGCTCATACGCTCCTGAATATCCACACTTAAGCGGATGCCCCCCTTCGACTCTTTGTATTTGTTCAATGTTGAACGTGAGCTAATACCCAATAATCGAAGTTGTTCATCTGTGTTACATTGCCATTTTTCCAGAATGCGAAAGACAACCGGCAGCGCCTTGCTGGTGTCGACATTCCTGTTTACATGGCTTTCTTGTACTGTGGCCATATGCCCTCCCGTACGTTATCTCCGTACATCATCCGAAAAGGGTTGTGTACATTTAATAACGATTGTAGTGCAAATGTTCAATAATGTACACACCCACCAGAGAGAGCACGGCTGGCTGATTGGCAGATTATGCCGGATTCGGCACCTTCGCCAGGCTGCGCCAGATACCGGCGGCCAGCAGCAGAAGCAATACCCCCGCCGTCGCCAGCACGATGCTGTGCGAGTTGATAAACGCCGTTTTTGCCGCCTCAATCAGGCTTTGTGCCGGTATAGCGGGCATCGACTGCGCCAGCTTAATGGCTTCGCTAATCGACGAAGCCGCCTGCTCGGCCGCCGCGCCGTCTATCCCTGCGGGTAACACAATCGACGAGGTGTAGCTGCGGGTCAGAATCAGGCCGAACAGCGCAATACCCAGCCCCGCGCCCAGCTCGTAGGCCATGGTTTCAATCGCCCCTGCCGCCGCCGCTTTCTCTTTCGGCGCTGCCGCCATAATCGCGGAACTAGAGGCCAGCAGCGCGCTGGCCACGCTAAAGCCCAGCAGCGTCATCAGCCCCCATGCCAGCCACTGCTGGGTGCTGAAATCAATCATCGACAGGCCAATAAAGCTCAGCGCGCTTAACAACATCCCGCCGGTCGCCACTTCACGCAGCCCAAGCTTAGAGACCAGCATCCCGGCAATCGGCCCACTAAAGCCGCTCGCCACCATCACCGGCAGCATAAACAGCCCGGCTTCAAACGGCGTTTTGCCGTGCACAAACTGCAACTCCTGCGCCATCAGCAACTCAAAACCGACCAGGGTTATCAGCGCCGTCATCGCCATCATTACTCCGCTTAAGATAATGCGATGGGTAAAGAGGCGCATATCGACCATCGGGCGCGTGGCGGAGAGCTGTTTGCGGACAAACCAGTACAGCATTCCGGCACCGGCAATCGCGACCATTGTGACCAGCCACAGCGCGAGCTGCCCTTTCAGCGCCGATTTAGCGCTAAATACCAGCATCAGGATGGCGGCAATCAGCACCAGCGCCTGGAAAAGATTAAGCGGCTGTTCGCGTCGGGCAGGCTGACGCGGCACCACTCGGGCATTAATGGCAATGACCACCAGCACAATCGGGACGTTTATCAGAAACACCGAGCCCCAATAGAAGTGCTCAAGCAGCAGACCGCCCACCAGCGGTCCAAACGCCGCGCCGCCGGAGCCCACGGCTGCCCACAGCCCCAGCGCCATATTACGGTGACGGGCTTCGGCAAAGGTCGTGCGGATCCCGGCAAGCGTTGCCGGAACGATCATCGCCGCACCAATCGCCAGCAGCGCACGGGAAGCAATCAGCGTCATCGCGGTCGGTGAAAATGCCGCCGCCAGCGAAGCCAGACCAAAGATCCCGCTTCCCAGCAGCAACAGGTGTTTAAAACCAATTTTATCGCCGAGCGCCCCCATCGGCAGCACCATTCCGGCCATCACCAGTGAATAGATATCGATTATCCACAGCAGCTCATTGCCGCTGGTGCCCAGCGCAACGCTCAGCGTCGGCGCAGCCACGTGCAGCACGGTGGCATCAATTGCCACCGGGATATAGACCATCAGGATAGCCATGAGCGTTAACCATTGGCGTGACATTCTTCCATTCCTCACATCGTTAATTTGTTGGACGTACGTCCAGGAAACGGATCCTGCCGGATTGTTGAACGCATGTCCAATTTTTTGTTATTCTCAGCTAAACCCTACTTAAACGAAGAAAAATGAACTATTTAACCCGAGAAGAACGACGCGAAGCGATCCTTAAAACGGCCATGCAAGTGGCACTAAACGGAGGATTTAACGCCATGACCGTACGCAACATTGCCAGCGTTGCCGGCGTATCCAGCGGTCAGGTCCATCACCACTTCACCTCTATTGGTGAACTCAAATCCCTCGCCTTCGTCAGGCTGATCCGCGAAATGCTCGATATGCCTCTGGTAGCGGACGACGCAAACTGGCATGAACGTCTGTTTTCTATGCTCGGCAGTGACGACGGTCGACTCGAACCCTATATACGCCTGTGGCGTGAAGCGCAGCTGCTGGCGGACAGCGATAGCGAAATAAAGGGGGCGTATCTGCTCACGATGGATATGTGGCATAAAGAAACCGTATCGCTCATTTTGCGCGGGACGCAAGCGAATGAATTCCGGCCAATAGATAGCGCGGAGAATATTGCGTGGCGATTAATTGCATTAGTGTGTGGACTGGATGGAATTTATGCGCTAGGGATGGCGGAAATAAGTGATGAAATTTTCAATCGCTATATACAACATTATATTACGCTAGAGCTCAACCCCATTTAATTTACATTTAGTAACAATTAACAACGTTTTATTCACAGCGCGTTTTCTTACAACGCGTTTTTTTTATCTATTCTTCAACGATAAAGAGATAAAACGGCCTGACAATAATAACCCTCCCCACCTACCTCGCTGTTTTTCCTTTGTTTCTTTTTTATGACTCGTTCCTCGAGGATTATATGGCAAGCAATGAGAAAGAGAATCATTATCTTCTAAAAGAATGGAAACCTGAGAATCCCGGCTTCTGGGAGAATAAAGGAAAATCAATTGCAAGGCGGAATCTATGGATTTCCGTTGCTTGTTTATTACTCGCCTTCTGCGTCTGGATGTTATTTAGTGCCGTTGCGGTGAATCTCAATAAAGTTGGTTTTAATTTCACTACCGACCAGCTCTTTTTATTAACCGCGTTACCTTCACTTTCTGGTGCCATATTACGCGTGCCCTACTCCTTTATGGTACCCATTTTGGGTGGGCGGAAATGGACGGTGTTAAGTACGGTAATTCTGGTGGTGCCGTGCATCTGGTTGGGCATTGCCATTCAAAACACCTCTACTCCTTACGAAGTATTTATCATCATCGCACTGCTGTGCGGTTTCGCTGGGGCCAACTTTGCTTCCAGTATGGGCAACATCAGCTTCTTCTTCCCGAAAGCGAAGCAAGGCAGCGCGCTCGGTATTAACGGTGGGCTCGGTAACCTCGGCGTCAGCGTGATGCAGATGGTGGCGCCCGCGGTGATCTTCCTGCCGATCTTCACCTTTATTGGCGTTCACGGCGTACCGCAAGAAGACGGCTCTATCCTGTCGCTGTCCAACGCCGCCATTATCTGGGTGCCTTTATTGATTATCGCCACCATAGCGGCCTGGGTGGGGATGAACGATATCGCCAGCTCAAAAGCCTCGGTACGCGACCAGCTTCCGGTACTGAAACGCCCGCACATGTGGCTACTGAGCCTGCTTTATCTGGCGACCTTCGGCTCATTCATCGGCTTCTCCGCCGGCTTTGCCATGTTGGCGAAAACCCAGTTCCCGGACGTTAACATTCTCAAACTCGCTTTCTTCGGGCCGTTTATCGGCGCGCTGGCACGTTCGTTCGGCGGTGTGATTTCCGATCGTCTCGGCGGCGTGAAGGTGACGCTGGTGAACTTCGTGCTGATGGCGGTCTTTACCGGCCTGCTGTTCCTGACGTTGCCGGGCAGCGGTTCCGGCAGCTTCGTCGCTTTCTACGTGGTGTTTATGGGCCTGTTCCTCACCGCCGGTCTCGGTAGCGGCTCCACCTTCCAGATGATCGCGGTGATTTTCCGTCAAATCACCCTCGACAGCGTGAAAAAACGCGGCGGCAGCGATGAAGAAGCCCAGCACGAAGCGGTAACCGATACCGCCGCAGCGCTTGGCTTTATCTCCGCCATCGGCGCGGTCGGCGGCTTTTTCATTCCGAAAGCCTTCGGCACCTCTTTAGCCATGACCGGTTCGCCGGTGGGCGCCATGAAAGTGTTCTTTGTCTTCTACGTCGTGTGCGTGCTGGTGACGTGGCTGGTCTATGGCCGCCGCACACCGACAAAAAAATAACGAGAAACGAGCCGGATGGCGGCTAACGCCTTATCCGGCCTACGGGGTCGAGCGGTCTTGTAGGCCGGATAAAACGCGTTAGCGTTGCCATCCGGCAAAGGCACGATGCCGAACATTATCGAAGCAGGAGAAATGTCATGAGTAAATTACTGGATCGCTTTCGCTACTTTAAGCAGAAAGGCGAGACCTTTGCCAACGGTCACGGACAGGTCTATGACAACAACCGTGACTGGGAAGACAGCTATCGTCAGCGCTGGCAATTCGACAAAATCGTTCGCTCCACGCACGGGGTGAACTGTACGGGCTCATGCAGCTGGAAGATCTACGTTAAAAATGGGCTGGTCACCTGGGAAACCCAACAGACCGACTATCCCCGCACCCGCCCTGACCTGCCAAACCATGAGCCTCGCGGCTGCCCGCGCGGTGCCAGCTACTCCTGGTATCTCTACAGCGCCAACCGTCTGAAATACCCGCTGGCGCGCAAAAAGCTGATTGAACTGTGGCGTGACGCCCTCGCCGAGCACCCGGACCCAATGGTGGCCTGGGATAGCATCATGAAAGATCCGGAAAAGACCCAGAGCTACAAACAGGCCCGCGGTAAAGGCGGCTTTGTGCGTTCGTCGTGGAAAGAGCTTAATCAACTCATTGCCGCCGCCAACGTCTGGACAATTAAAAAGTACGGCCCCGACCGCGTGGCGGGCTTCTCGCCTATCCCGGCAATGTCGATGGTCTCTTACGCCGCCGGTACCCGTTATCTCTCCTTGATTGGCGGCACCTGCTTGAGCTTCTACGACTGGTACTGCGACTTACCGCCCGCGTCACCAATGACCTGGGGCGAGCAGACCGACGTGCCGGAATCCGCCGACTGGTACAACTCCAGCTATATCATCGCCTGGGGCTCCAACGTACCGCAGACCCGTACGCCGGACGCCCACTTCTTTACCGAGGTGCGCTACAAAGGCACTAAAACCGTCGCCATCACCCCGGATTTCTCGGAAGTCGCCAAACTCAGCGACCAGTGGCTGGCACCAAAACAGGGTACCGACAGCGCACTGGCGATGGCCATGGGTCACGTGATCCTCAAAGCCTTCCATCTCGATAACCCAAGCGAATACTTCATCAACTACTGCCGCCGCTACACCGACATGCCGATGCTGGTGATGCTCGACAGCCGCGACGATGGTTCGTATACCCCAGGCCGGATGCTGCGTGCGTCGGACCTGGTGGATGGGCTGGGCGAAGCCAACAACCCGGAATGGAAAACCGTGGCCTACAACCGCGACGGCGAACTGGTGGTGCCTAACGGCTCAATCGGCTTCCGCTGGGGTGAAAAAGGCAAATGGAATCTCGAATCGCTGGCCGCCGGTAAAGAGACCGAGCTGACGCTATCGCTGCTGGATAACCGCGATACCGTCGCTGGCGTGGCGTTCCCCTACTTTGGCGGCAACGAAAACCCACACTTCCGCAGCGTCAAACAAGACCCAATTCTGGTGCGTAAGCTGCCGGCAAAACAGCTGACCTTCGCCGACGGCAGCAGCCGTCTGGTGGTGAGCGTCTATGATCTGGTGCTGGCGAACTACGGCCTTGACCGTGGTCTGGACGATGATCTGGCGGCGAAAAGCTTCGATGAAGTAAAAGCCTACACCCCGGCCTGGGGCGAGCAGATAACCGGCGTATCGCGCCACAACATCGAAAAGATTGCCCTGGAGTTCGCCGACACCGCGCACAAAACGCACGGCCGTTCGATGATCATCCTTGGTGCCGGGGTCAACCACTGGTACCACATGGACATGAACTACCGTGGGATGATCAACATGCTGGTGTTCTGCGGCTGTGTTGGTCAGAGCGGCGGCGGCTGGGCGCACTACGTGGGCCAGGAGAAGCTGCGTCCGCAAACCGGCTGGCTGCCGCTGGCCTTCGCGCTGGACTGGAACCGTCCGCCGCGCCAGATGAACAGCACCTCCTACTTCTACAACCACGCCAGCCAGTGGCGCTATGAGAAGCTGACCGCGCAGGAACTACTCTCACCGCTGGCCGACCCGAAAAAGTATACCGGTCATCTTATCGACTTTAACGTCCGCGCTGAACGTATGGGCTGGCTGCCGTCCGCACCGCAGCTCAACCTCAACCCGCTGACCGTGAAGGCGAAAGCTGAAGCGGCAGGCATGACGCCGCAGGAGTACACCGTTCAGGGGCTGAAATCTGGCGATATCCGTTTTGCCAGCGAGCAGCCGGACAACGGCGCAAACCACCCGCGTAACCTGTTTATCTGGCGCTCCAACCTGCTGGGTTCTTCCGGTAAAGGCCACGAATACATGCTGAAGTACCTGCTCGGTGCCGACAGCGGGATTCAGGGCGACGATCTTGGCTCGACTGACGACGTCAAACCGGAAGAAGTGGAATGGCAGACCGCCGCCATTGAGGGCAAGCTTGACCTGCTGGTGACACTCGACTTCCGTATGTCCAGTACCTGCCTGTTCTCCGATATCGTCCTGCCGACCGCCACCTGGTACGAAAAAGACGATATGAACACCTCGGATATGCACCCGTTCATTCACCCGCTCTCTGCCGCCGTTGACCCGGCGTGGGAGTCGAAAAGCGACTGGGAAATCTACAAAGGCATCGCCAAAGCGTTTTCGGAAATCTGTAAAGACCATCTCGGCGTTGAAACCGATGTAGTACTGCAACCGCTACAGCATGACTCCCCGGCGGAACTGGCGCAGCCGTTTGCCATTCAGAACTGGCGCAAAGGCGAATGTGACCTGATCCCAGGCAAAACCGCGCCGAACATTATCGCGGTCGAACGTGATTATCCCGCCACCTACGAGCGCTTTACCTCGCTTGGCCCATTGATGGACAAACTCGGCAACGGCGGTAAAGGTATCGGCTGGAAAACCCAACCGGAAATCGACTTCCTCGGCAAGCTCAACTACGTCAAGCTCGACGGCCCGGCGAAAGGCCGCCCGTGCATTGAAACGGCCATTGATGCCGCCGAGGTGATCCTCACCCTGGCACCGGAAACTAACGGTCAGGTGGCGGTAAAAGCCTGGGAAGCGCTGGGCGAGTTTACCGGCCTCAACCATACCCATCTGGCGACCAACAAAGAAGACGAGAAGATTCGCTTCCGCGATATTCAGGCACAGCCGCGCAAAATTATCTCCAGCCCGACCTGGTCCGGCCTTGAAGATGAACACGTCTCCTATAACGCGGGCTACACCAACGTACACGAGCTGATCCCGTGGCGCACCGTATCGGGCCGCCAGTCGCTGTATCAGGATCACCCGTGGATGCGCGATTTCGGCGAGAGCCTGGTGGCCTATCGTCCACCCATCGACACCCGCAGCGTCAGCCACATGAAGGACATTCCGCCAAACGGTTTCCCGGAAAAAGCGCTGAACTTCCTGACGCCCCACCAGAAATGGGGCATTCACTCTACCTATAGCGAAAACCTGCTGATGCTGACGCTGTCGCGCGGTGGGCCTATCGTCTGGCTGAGCGAAACCGATGCCAAAGAACTGGGGATCGCCGATAACGACTGGATTGAAGCGTTCAACGCCAACGGCGCGCTCACTGCCCGCGCGGTCGTGAGCCAGCGCGTACCGCCGGGCATGACCATGATGTACCACGCCCAGGAACGCATCATGAACATCCCAGGCTCGGAGGTCACCGGACGACGCGGGGGCATTCATAACTCGGTCACCCGTATCTGCCCGAAACCCACCCACATGATCGGCGGCTATGCGCAGCTTGCCTATAGCTTCAACTACTACGGAACGGTCGGTTCGAACCGTGATGAGTTCATTATGATTCGCAAAATGAAAAATATTAATTGGCTGGATGATGAAGGCAATGACCAGGTTCAGGAGGCAGCAAAATGAAGATACGCTCACAGGTTGGGATGGTTTTAAACCTTGATAAATGCATTGGCTGCCACACCTGCTCCGTGACCTGTAAGAACGTCTGGAGCAGCCGTGAAGGGATGGAATACGCGTGGTTTAACAACGTCGAGACCAAACCGGGCATCGGCTTCCCGAAAGACTGGGAAAACCAGGAGAAATGGCAAGGCGGCTGGGTGCGCGGCATCAGCGGGAAACTCACCCCGCGCATGGGTGGCCGTCTGGGCGTGCTGTCGAAAATCTTCGCCAACCCGCTTATTCCAGGCATTGACGATTACTACGAACCGTTCACCTACGACTACCAGCACCTGCACAACGCGCCGGAAGGCAAAAACCTGCCGACCGCCCGCCCACGCTCGCTGATTAGCGGCCAGCGGATGAACAAAATTGAGTGGGGCCCGAACTGGGAAGAGCTGCTCGGCGGCGAGTTTGAAAAACGCGCCCACGACCAGAACTTTGCGGCGATGCAAAAAGAGATGTACGGGCAGTTCGAAAACACCTTCATGATGTATCTGCCGCGTCTGTGCGAACACTGTCTGAACCCAAGCTGTGTCGCCACCTGCCCGAGCGGCGCGATTTACAAGCGTGAAGAAGACGGCATTGTGCTGATTGACCAGGACAAGTGCCGCGGCTGGCGTATGTGCATCACCGGCTGCCCGTACAAAAAAATCTACTTCAACTGGAAGAGCGGCAAGTCAGAAAAATGCATCTTCTGCTACCCGCGCATTGAATCCGGCCAGCCCACCGTCTGTTCAGAAACCTGTGTAGGCCGTATTCGCTACCTTGGCGTGCTGCTGTATGACGCCGACCGCATTGAAGAAGCCGCCAGCACCGAGCACGAAACCGATCTCTACGAGCGTCAGTGTGATGTATTCCTCGACCCGCACGACCCGGCGGTAATTGAAGAGGCGCTGAAACAGGGCATTACTCAGAACACGCTGGACGCTGCCCAGCGTTCACCAGTGTACAAAATGGCGATGGACTGGAAGCTGGCGCTGCCGCTGCATCCGGAATACCGCACCCTGCCGATGGTCTGGTACGTGCCGCCGCTGTCACCGATTCAGTCCGTTGCCGATGCTGGAGCCCTGCCAAAAACCGACAGTATTCTGCCCGCGGTGGAAAGCCTGCGCATTCCGGTACAGTACCTGGCGAACATGCTCAGCGCGGGCGATACCGGCCCGGTGCTGCGCGCGCTGAAACGTATGATGGCGATGCGTCACTACAAACGTTCTCAGACCGTTGAGGGCGTGACCGATACCCGCGCGATTGAAGAGGTCGGCTTAAGCGTGGAACAGGTTGAAGAGATGTACCGCTACCTGGCGATCGCCAACTACGAAGACCGCTTCGTGATCCCCACCAGCCACCGCGAAATGGCGGAAGATGCCTTCCCGGAAAGTAAGGGCTGCGGCTTCACCTTCGGCGACGGCTGTCACGGGTCGGACACCAAGTTCAACCTGTTTAACAGCCACCGTATCGACGCCATCAATATCGGGGAGAAAAACTGATGCGAGTCCTGAAAATAATCGGGCTGCTGCTGGAGTATCCCGATGAGCTCAGCTGGGACAACAAGGATGAGCTGTTTGCATTAATCGACAGCGACGCCCCGGCGCTGCGACCATTCCTTGAACAGCACCTGGCGGCCTCGCTGCTCGATAAGCAGGCCGAATGGTGCGAGATTTTCGAGCGCGGTCGCGCGACATCGCTCATGCTGTTTGAGCATGTACATGCGGAATCTCGCGATCGTGGTCAGGCCATGGTTGAGCTCATGTCGCAGTATGAACAAGCCGGTTTGCAGCTCGACTGCCGCGAGCTGCCTGACCATCTGCCGCTCTATCTTGAGTATCTCAGCATTCTGCCACAGGATCAGGCGCAGGAAGGTCTGCAAAACGTCGCACCGATTCTGGCGCTGATTGGCGGTCGACTGAAACAGCGTCAGGCACCGTGGTATCAGCTGTTCGATACCCTGCTGGCGCTGGCTAAAACATCATTATCAAGTGACAGTGTCACAAAACAGGTGGCGGGTGAAGCGCGAGACGATACCCGCCAGGCGCTGGATGCGGTCTGGGAAGAGGAACAGGTGAAGTTTATCGAAGATAACGCCACCGCCTGCGACAGTTCCCCGCTGCAAAGCTATCAACGACGCTTTAGCCAGGACGTGGCGCCACAGTACGTGGACGTCCGTGCGGGAGGCCCGAAATGATACAGTACCTCAACGTCTTCTTTTACGACATTTACCCTTACCTCTGCGGCACGGTGTTCCTGCTAGGCAGTTGGCTGCGCTACGACTACGGTCAGTACACCTGGCGCGCCTCTTCCAGCCAGATGCTCGACAAGCGCGGGATGGTGATTTGGTCCAACCTGTTCCACGTCGGGATTCTGGGGATCTTCTTCGGCCACTTCTTCGGTATGCTAACGCCGCACTGGGTGTATGAATCCTGGCTGCCGCTGTCGCAGAAACAGCTGATGGCGATGATCCTTGGCGGTGCCTGCGGGGTGATGACGCTGGTCGGCGGCGCTGGCCTGCTGATTCGTCGTCTGTTCAATCCGCGCATTCGCGCCACCTCATCGACGGCGGATATTCTGATCCTCAGCATCTTGCTGATCCAGTGCTGCCTCGGCCTGAGCACCATTCCGTTCTCCGCGCAGCACCCGGACGGCAGCGAAATGCTGAAACTGGTCGACTGGGCGCAGGCCGTAGTCACCTTCCACGGCGGCGCCTCTGCACATCTGGACGGCGTGGCCTGGGTTTACCGCGTGCATCTGGTACTCGGCATGACCATCTTCCTGCTGTTCCCGTTCACCCGTCTGGTGCACGTCTGGAGCGCGCCAGTGGAATACCTGACTCGACGTTATCAGGTGGTCCGTTCCCGCCGATAGCAACTCGGCCCCTGTAGGCCGGATAAGGCATCGCCGCCATCCGGCAACCAGCACCAAATGCCTGATGGCGCTTCGCTTATCAGGCCTACATCTAACCCGGCCGAGCATCGCGACGCCGGGTTTTTTATGCCACAAAAAAATAGTAAACCTAATCTCAACCACTTTACCTTTCATCGCCACAATAAGTAATAACGCGATATATTACGCTCGTTGAATTTACCACCGTGCCTGGCGGCATATGGAAAATATAAATTCACTCAGCATCGTAATTAATAATCTTGTTATGGCGAGGCTCCTGAATAAACATAAGTTATCGCCCTGGTGGTATCGAGAGAGACCATCACAGGGAAATACAGGCATCCATCGAATCAAGGTGTTGCCAAGATAACTTCTGACGGCTCAAAGGCCGTGCAGATACGTTGTTCAGTGCTAAAACCGGGACGTAGGGATTTTTCTCAGCTTTTCCTGTTTTGTTCGCCCTATATAGAATTTCTATAGGGAACATTTTGATGTCTTATATTCATGCCACTGCGCCGCACTACCCAACTGCTCCAGTAACGGGCGATAATATTGCAAGCTACATGTCGAAAACGTTTATTTCGCTGCCGGAACCCCTCAGCGTAAAAGAAGCGCGCGAGATGTTCCTGCGACAATTAAATGACGATCATTTCCCCTGCGCCGTATTCGTGGTTTCCGGCGACAATCTGCGTGGAATATTATCGACTCGCACGTTGCTCCAGGCGTCCGATGATAATCAGCCGGTCACGCAGTTGATGACTACCACCCTATTCCATGTCGGCCCGGACGATACCCGTGACGTGGCGGCGGGTCTTATCGAAAAGCACCGTCTGACGCTGCTGCCGGTGATTGAAAACGGCAAGCTTATCGGCTGCCTGAATGAAAAAGAGATAGACCAACTGTTAGCGGATGAGATCACCGAAGACGCGCAGCTTCAGGGGGCGACGTTGCCGCTTGAAAAACCGTATCTGGAGATAAGCCCGGTCACGCTGTGGAAAAAGCGCGCCGTCTGGCTGCTGCTGTTGTTTATCGCCGAAGCCTACACCAGCACCGTGATCCAGCACTTTGAAGAGGCGCTGGAATCCGCCATTGCGCTGGCGTTCTTTATCCCGCTGCTGATTGGCACCGGGGGCAACAGCGGCACGCAGATCACCTCCACGCTGGTGCGCGCCATGGCGCTGGGCGAAATCGGTCTGCGGGATTTAGGACGTATTCTGCGTAAAGAGATGTCGACGGCGATGCTGGTTGCTATCACGCTCGGCGCGGCAGGCTGCCTGCGGGCGTGGATAATGGGCATTGGTCCGGAAATCACCTTTATCGTCAGCCTGACGCTGGTGTGCGTCACTATCTGGAGTGCGATAGTTTCGTCGGTGATCCCGCTGGTTATCAAACGCGTCGGCATCGACCCGGCGGTGGTCTCCGCCCCGTTTATCGCCACGCTAATTGACGGCACCGGGCTAATAATCTATTTCAAAATCGCCCAGCATTTCTTAGGACTAAATTAACCCGCAGCCTCCCATTCCGTAGCCCGGCCAAGCGAAGCGCCGCCGGGGGTTGGCAGCGTGCACATTCCCGGCGGCGCTTCGCTTGGCCGGGCTACAGGGTGAAGGTGTCACCGGTTGACGGGGAGATAATCTCCGGCAGCCACAGCTTGCCCCAGGCACCGGTGCAGTGGCAGCCCATTACCTTATCGGGCTTGAGCTGCTGTAAAAACTGCCGGACTTGCCAGAGCGTGCGCGGTGAAGCGCAGCGTAGATGAAAACCGCCGATAATCGCGTGAACCTTGTCGATGCCGGTGATCTGCTGGCAGTGCCGCACAATGTTGATAATCCCGCGATGCCCGCAGCCGGTAATAATCACTAAGCCTCGCTCAGACAGGTAAATCAACACGCCCTCATCAATCACGTAATCCGTTTTATCGCCGGTCACGCCGTAGGCTTTGGGACGCTCAACGGCTATTTCCCCTGACCAGATAAAACGGTTGCTAATGTGCAGCGGCGTGCGGGTGTATTCCATACGATGGCGAGCGTAATCAATCTCCAGAGAAAGCTTTTTGATTTTATGGCTGCGCCCCGCCACGTTCAGCGCGGCATAACGCTCATTGCCGATGGTCGGGTGACAAATAATGCGGCTGTTATCCGGCAGCCAGGGCACGCCGCCACAGTGATCGTAATGACCGTGTGAAAGCACCGTCGCCGTGAGATTGTCCAGCGAAAGACCCATCTGTGCGGCATTGTGCTGGAAGCTGTCGTCTGGGCCGGTGTCGAAAAGAATCGAGGTACTTTCATCCTCGAGCAGCAGACTTAATCCCGCTTTGGCTCTCAGCCCGCTATCAGCGCCGCGAGCCAGTTGGTTTTCAAGTAGTACACGGACCGTTAATGCCATCATCTCATCCCTGAAATTTTGTAGCCCGGCCAAGCGAAGCGCCGCCGGGGTTTAGCTCTGTGCTACTTCCCGGCGGCGCTTCGCTTGGCCGGGCTACGGGTTATTTTCCGGCTTCGGGGTGGGTGTCGAATGCCGCCATGATGGCCGCCAGTTCGCTAACGCTAAAACCGTATTTCGGATCGCTGACACCAAGCCCGAAGCGGGTTTGCAGCGCTTCGTACAGCGTGGGCACGTCCGGGAAATCAATCTTCTCGACCACATGGTGTTTATCCCAGTGGGTGAAGTGGAAGTTGGTCAGCGTCATTTTGCCACCGTCCGGCAGATGGCGACACATCAGCAGATGGTGACGGAAATGCGACTGCGGCCAGTGTGCCGACCAGAAGTTACCCATCACGTAATCTGACGCGTACTGACGGCCTAAATCGAAGTGATACATAGACTGCCAGTGATCGTGGTGGCTGAACTGTAAAATCCATTCCTGGTTTTCATACAGCAGACGGTAGTCGCCGTGCGGCGTGGTTTGGGTGATATCCGCTAACAACTTGATTGGCGCGGTCAGCGTCTGGCCGCCGAAACCAACGTCAGCAATCCAGCGCTCGCCGTCAACGTCCACCAGCAGCAGACGATGTGTACGCGGAGGCATCTGCGGCGGATGTGCCAGCACCACGCGCCCCAACAGGCTGCGCACGTGGAAACCGAGTTCACGCAGCACGCGCTCAAACAGACCGTTTTGTTCAAAGCAGTAGCCGCCACGACGCGCGTGAACCAGCTTATCTTCTAGTGATTGATCGTCGAGGTGCATCTCGCGCGGCAACAGCACGTCAAGGTTCTCGAACGGAATGGCGCTGTTGTGGTGGATATGCAAACTGCGCAATGTCTCAATCGATACGTCGGGGGTTCCCGTCCAACCGAGACGAGCAAAATAGGCGCTTAAAAAAGGGGTCATAAAAGCCTCCAGCGTTGGTATCCGTTCTTTATAACCTATTTTGTCCCGTCCACTGACCGATTTGTGCGATCGGTTAACCTACCGTGTACTTCGCTGCATTAACCCCAGCGCGGTCAGCATTAATGCCAGCCCGACGAACAGCGTCAGGCTCGCCATCGCCATCCCCTGACCGACCGAACCCTGCTCAAACTGCCGCCAGATAAACACCGCCACGGTCTGCGTTCCCGCGGGTGCCAGCAGCAGTGAAGTCACCAGCTCGCGGGAGGCCACCGCAAAGACCATCAGCATCGCCGCCAGCAGCGCCGGAAACACCAGCGGCAGTACAATCAGCCGTAGCGCCTGCCACGATGACGCACCGTGTACGCGTGCCGCCGGTTCCAGGTTATTCCCCAGCTGACGCAGCGCGCTGCCGACATAGCGCACCGGCCACGGCAGCAGCAGGCAGCAATAAGAGAGCAGCAGCATAAACCACGTATTGTAGGGTGAGACCGGCCAGAACGGCTGATTCCACAGCAGAATGAGCCCGACGCCCACCACCACTCCCGGCAGCGCGGCGGGCATCAGCGAGAGCGCATCAATCAGCGCGCTGCCTTTGATTTTTTGTACCAGCACAAGCCAGGCCGCCACCAGCCCGAGCAGGCCGACAATCAGCGCCGAGGCCAGCGCCAGCGATAAACTGGTGCCCAGCGCCGACAGCGCGTCGCCCTGCTGCGCGAACAGCGCGCTAAAATGCTTCAACGTAAAGTTGTTCATGTTTAACCCGCCGGAGAGCGTCCCCATCAGGCTAGTTGCGACCATCGACGCGCCGGGGAGCAGCACCGCCAGCCCGCCTACGCCTCCCATGATCAACAGCGCGGGCAGCGTCATAACGCCGAGCGACGCCCCGCTGTTCTCACCGGGTTTTCCAGTAACGCTGGTGACCTCCGTGGTTCCCGTCAGCCGTTTTTGCAGCCACCAGGCCAGTAGCGCTACGGTAATCAGTAGCACCGACAGCAGCGACGCACCGGTGAGGTCGATAGGCCAGTCCGCGAGCTTTTTCTCAATACCCACGGTCAGCATCACCACGCCCGCCCGTGAGCCCAGCGCCGCGGGCACGCCGTACTCTTCAATCGCCAGAGTAAAGGCCAGCAGCATCCCCGCCGCCAACGCCGGGGAAAGCATCGGCAGCGTAACGTGCCAGAATGCCCGCCAAGCGCTCGCCCCATGAACCCGCGCCACGATAGCCAGCCGCTGCCCGCTCGCCAGCAGGCTGCGTGAGACGGCAAAATAGACCACCGGGAAGATATTCAGGGTCATCACCAGTACGATCCCGGTGCGGCTAAACAGCAGATCGTTAAGATCCCAACCGGTTAGCTGCTGCAAGTAACCGTTATGCTGGAGTACCAACATCCAGGACAGCGCGGCGATATACGGCGGCGTGAGAAACGGAATTAAAAACAGCAGATCCCACAGCTTCGGCAGCGGCAGGTTAAACAGCCCGCGCAGCACGCCGAGCGGCAGGCCGATAATCACGCTCATCAGCGCCACGCCGCAGGCAATCCACAAAGTACCGCCCAGCATCGGCATCAGCTGCGGATCGCTTAGCAAAGCAGAGATTCCACTAAACGGCTTCTGCAGCGAACCGGCGCTGAACTGTGGAAAAATAGCCTGTAACAGGATAAAAAAGAGCGGTAACGCCACCAGCACCACCAGCGCGATGAGGGTAACTATGGAGAGGGATTTTTGTTTCACCCGAAGTTCCAGATCGTAGCCCGGCCAAGCGAAGCGCCGCCGGGATTGTGCACCATGCTAACTCCCGGCGTCGCTTCGCTCAGCCGGGCTACGGAAATTTACTGCCCGAACAACGTGTTAAACCGAGCCAGAACGGCGCTGCGCTCGCTGCTACCGTCGCTGGTGGTTGGCAGCACCTTCAGGTCGTTCAGCAACGGACGTTTCGCTGGAACGTCGCTTCGCGCGGGCATCAGCCACGCATCGGCCACCATTGCCTGACCTTCCGGCGACAATACGTAGTCGACAAAGGCTTTCGCCTCATCCGCATGTTGGGTCGATTTGAGGATCATCATCGGGCGCGGCGCAATCACCGTACCGCTCGCCGGGAAAATCACCTTCAACGATTCACCCTGGTCGATATTGCCGTAGGAGACATAGTCCACTGCACCAAATACCGCTGCTTTCGCCCCCTGCATCACCGGTGTTACCGCCTGCGCGTTCGGCCCGCTCACCACCATGCCGTTCTTTTTCAGTTCATCAAACAGCGCCCAGGCTTTATCACCCATGCCGTTTTTTAACCCGATCAGCAAATCAAGCGAAGCACCGGAAAGCGCCGGGTCCGGGGTGGTGACTTTGTCTTTAAACGCCGCTTCGGTCAGGTCGCGCCACTCTTTCGGCTCCGGGGTACCGCTTTTGGTGTTCCAGACAATCCCCAACGCTGAAATACCCTGCGCCACGTAGTCGGCAGATTTCAGCGCCGCGGGAACCTTATCGGCATTCCCGCTCTGGTACGGCAGCAGCCAGCCGCGGCCGTGCAAGTCTTCAGCAGTGTCCCACGAGGCGGAAATCAGCACGTCTGCCTGCGGGTTAGCCTGCTCGGCCTCCAGACGCGCCATCACCTTGCCGGTGGTGGCCTGGAAGATATTCACCTTCACGCCGGTTTTCTTTTCATAGCCGCTCGCCAGATTCTTTGCCAGCGAACCAGGGCCTGCGGTGTATACGGTCAGCGCATGGGCGCTGGAAATCATCGAAGCGGATAACATCATCGCGAGCGCAACGCCTTTTTTAACGGATTTCATACAAGTTCCCCTGAGGTAGAAGCAACGGTGCGAACAGCAGCAATGCTGCCCGCAGAAAGGTGCACAATTCGGTCAGCCAACAGCTCTGCCTCACGGCGGTCGTGAGTGACGTAGACGGCGGTGATACCGAGCTGGCGCAGCAGCCGGCTCATCTCCAGACATAACGATTCACGCAGTTCGCTATCGAGGTTGGAAAGCGGTTCATCAAACAGCAATACCCGTGGTTCGGCGACGATCGCCCTTGCCAGCGCCACGCGCTGCTGCTGTCCGCCGGAGAGTCCGGAAGGCTTACGTTCGCCGAAGCCAGAAAGCCCGACCATTGCCAGCGCATCGTTGACCCGACGCGTCCGCTCATCGCGGGCCACGCCGCGCATTCTTAGCGGAAAGGCGACGTTTTCAGCGGCGGTCATATGCGGCCACAACGCGTAGTCCTGGAATACCATGCCGATATCCCGCTGCTCGGGCGGTAGCCCCCAGCCGGGTCTGGCAATCAGACGGTCGCCGAAATGGATTTCACCTTCAGCGGGAACGGTGAGCCCTGCCAGCAGGCGCAGTAACGTGCTTTTGCCGCAGCCGGAAGGCCCAAGCAATGCCACGATGCTGCCCGCATCGATCTGCAGGTTGATGTGATTAAGAACGGTGGTGGCGCCGAAAGCGAAGGAAACGCCGTCGAGCCGAATGCCAGTTAGCGCGCGCATTTTCGCCCTCCCCAAATGGAAAGCGATGCTTCACCCGTGATCGAAATTCGACGGGCCGCGCTCACCTGCATAAACATCAGGGGAGCCAACATATTGTTATCCTCTTTGGGACTTAGTGCTGGCGACTATAGGCAGGTGATATGACGTATTGATTACGCTTTTATTGCGATTTAGTGTGTAGCTAAATTGCATCCTACTATTCAGGAAATCCCTATGAGCCGTTTTCGCCCCGTTGAACTTCATCACGCCAGCCGCCTGCTCAATCACGGCCCCACAATCCTCATCACCAGCTTCGACGTCGACTCACAGCGCCGCAACGTGATGGCCGCTGCCTGGTCAATGCCGGTAGAGTTTGAGCCGCCGCGTATCGCCATCGTGGTGGATAAAAGCGCCTGGTCACGGGAGATTATTGAGCGTAACGGTACCTTCGGCATCGTGGTACCGAGCGTTGCCGCCGCCAGTTGGACCTATGCTGTTGGCAGCATCAGCGGGCGTGATGAGGATAAATTCAACGCCTACGGGATTCCGGTGGTGAAAGGTCCGGTGCTGGGATTGCCGGTGATTGAAGAAAAATGTCTGGCGTGGATGGAGTGCCGACTGCTACCAGCAACGGCCGCCGCCGGGCAGTATGATACGTTGTTTGGTGAAGTGGTCAGTGCTGCGGCGGATGAACAGGCGTTCGTTGCCGGACGCTGGAATTTCGACGACGATAAGCGCAATACGCTGCATCATCTCGGCGCGGGCACGTTTGTGGCGAGCGGGAAACAGATTCGCGCCAACACCCCCCAGGAGTAACCAGCAATGGTAGCCCGGCCAAGCGAAGCGCCGCCGGGAAGGCTCGGCGCTATTCCCGGCGGCGCTTCGCTTGGCCGGGCTACGAAGGCCTACATGCTGTAGCCGGGTTTTTTAATCAGCTCATCCATATGTGGGGCAATCTCGGTGTCCCACACCTGCTGCCAATCGCTCTGTTGTACCTGATTCAGGGCAACGCTAACGGCACCTTCTTTGCTGTTCAGATGGCGAATTAATACTTCGGTGATGTCCGCTGCCAGCGCGGCTTTTTGTTCTTCATTCAGGTCGCGGGGAAAACATTTGATATCAACGTGTGGCATCTGCAGGACTCCTTAGGGTTAGAGCCATAAAGCTACCATAGCCAGGCGTAAACCACTGCCTTTTCGTGCGCTTAAGCGACGTTTTCCGCCAGCAACTGCGTGATAAACGCTTCGGTTTCGCGCTGACTGCGCAGCCGCACAAAGCGAATATGCTGCCAGGCGGGATCGGCCATATCACGCAGATAACGCTCGCGGTTTGGCCGCCAGGTTTTCAGCGTCCAGAGGATGATGGAGTCACGGCTGAAGAAAGAACGCCGGAAGCTCTCCCGGTTTCCGGTACCCGGCCACAGCTCCTGCTGCCGCCACGCGCGGCCTGCGGCACGCCAGACAGCCTGACGGAAAGTGCGCCAGAAACCGTAGTCCACCCACACCACCAGATCTACCTCGCGCCACTTTACCGGACGGCTACGATTGTAGTTCCCGTCCAGTACCCAGCCAGGTGCAGCGGTTGCTTTCGCCAGCGCGGCAAAGAGTTCCTCATCGGTTACGCCCTGCCAGTCTCGCCGCCAATAAAGCGTATCCATTTCGATATAGGGCACGGAAAACAGCGTCGCCAGACGCTTTGCCAGCGTCGACTTACCTACGCCGCTAGTGCCTACCACGTTGATTTTCATTGGTCTCTCACTCACATTCCCGGGTTGCATATCACGCAACGAACATTAAACTAAAAAAATCCTTCTGGGGCTATGAACCAGATTCATTAATGGCCACATCCCATGCTTAAAGACAACATCAACGATCTCATCTCTTTTATGGTCGTGCCGCGCGAGCGCAGTTTTACCCGCGCCGCGGCGCAGTTGGGCGTATCACAGTCGGCGCTTAGCCATGCGATGCGTAATCTGGAAAGCCGTCTCGATGTGCGCTTGCTAACGCGCACCACTCGTAACGTATCGCCTACCGAGGCGGGCGAAAGGCTCTATCAACGGCTGAGCCCGCATTTACAAGAGATTGCGCAAGAGATTGACGCCCTGCGCGATTCTCGCGAACGACCGGCGGGCAATATCCGCCTCACGGCGGGCGAGCACTCGATGAACACCGTTATCTGGCCGCGCATTAAGCCGTTTATGCAGCAGTACCCGGATATCAATATTGAGGTCACCGTCGATAACGGGCTGACGGATATTGTCGACGAGCGCTTTGATGCGGGTATCCGCTTAGGGGAACAGGTGGCGCGGGATATGATTGCGGTGCGCATCGGTCCGGATATGCGCATGGCGGTGGTCGGTTCACCGGACTATCTGGCTCGTCATGGGGTGCCGCAAACGCCGCACGATTTGCAGCAGCACCGCTGTATCAACATACGTCTGCCGACCAAAGGCGGGCTCTATGCGTGGGAGTTTGAACACGACGGCGAACCGCTGCGGGTGCGGGTTGAGGGGCAGTTGACGCTTAACTGTCTGCCCCAGCGTATAGAGGCTGTCGAAGCGGGGTTAGGGCTTGCCTACGTACCGGAAGATTCGATAGCCGAAGGCGTCGCCGCCGGGCGTTTGCAGCACGTGCTGGCCGATTGGTGTGTACCGTTTGCGGGTTATTACCTGTATTACCCAAGCCGCCGCCAGCACACCACTGCGTTTGCGCTGTTAGTGGAAGCGCTGCGCTACGCGTAGCGACGATCTTGTAGGCCGGATAAGGCGAAGCCGCCATCCGGCAATGTGCACCAATGCCTGATGGCGGCTTCGCCTTATCAGGCCTAAATAGCGGATTTAGGCTGCAGGTTTTCGTCAAACTCAAGGCGCTTTCTGTCCGGCTCGGCTTCAGTTAACGGTTCAACCGCAACCAGCGTCTTCTGGCATCGCTCAACCAGCACCTGATACTCACGGGTGCCCTGCTTTTTCCACTCAAGCTCTTGCTCGGTTAAGCTGCGAATCGCCTTCGCCGGGCTGCCGATAATCAGATGGTTGGCGGGCATTTCCGCCCGCGCCTTCACGAAAGCGCACGCCCCCACAATGCTGTTCTCACCAATGGTGGCACCGTCGATAATCACCGCGCTCATGCCGACCAGCGCATTACGGCCAATCACGCAGCCGTGAAGGATCGCACCGTGGCCGATATGCCCGTTTTCTTCCACTACCGTATCCTGGCCGGGAAAGCCGTGCATCACGCAGTTATCCTGGATATTCGCGCCATCTTTGACGACGATGCGCCCAAAATCACCGCGCAGGCTGGCATTTGGCCCAACGTAAACCCCTTTGCCAAGGATCACGTCGCCTATGAGTACGGCGGTCGGGTGAACGTAGCTTTCCGTCGGAACCACCGGGGTCATCCCGTCCATCTGATAAATCGGCATGGCTTCTCCTGTTACGCTTCGGGTAATCCCCCAAAACGCTGATAATAGAGCGGCCCCGGCGCGGGCAGTTCGCCCACCGAGCTTTCGCCTTTTTCACTGACGAAAGCCTGCGCCCCTGGGGCCACGCGTTGATAGATGTTGATACAGAGCTGGCGTGCGGTCTGGCCGAGCCAATGGGCGGGCAGCAACTCTTCCGGCAACAGCGGATCTTTCAGCACCACGCGGCGGTAGAAGTGGATCAGCAGCAGACGAATCTGGAAGCAGCGTTCCGGCGTAAGCTCATCGGCCTCAGCATCGCGCAGCAGCGGTAATAAAGGGCGGAACAGCATGATAAACGCCTCGTACATGGCGTTCTGTTCAGTTAGATGCCAGCACTCCTCTACCCGCTCGCGCAGCGCGGCGCGGGAGAGCGCCAGCGGCGAATGGGCTTCGAAGAAGATAACGTTCTCCGCCACGCCCGCTTCATGCAGCAGTGACTGTACATCGGCCAGCTTTTGCGACGGCGAGGCCAAAAGGCTCGGGGCCAGCACGCCAAAGCCCTGCCAGATAAGTTGTTTTTTCACTTCGGCGAGGGTGTTTTTTTCTAGCCCTTCGGACAGTAGCAGCAGCCAGGTGCCGTCCCATTCCGGGGCGTTGGCGCGATAGATTTTGCTCTCGGCGCGGCGCGTCAAGCGTAGCCCTTTGTCGCTCAGGCGATAGAAACTGCGGCGGCCGATGCGTACCACGTCCAGCCACTCTTCTTTGTTGAGGCGGAACAGCGCGGTACGCACAAAGCGTTCACCAAAGCCCAGCCCTTCCAGCAGCGCCGCCACGCTGCCAAGCCAGACTTCCCCGCCACGCTGAGATAAACAGTCACCGTATAGTGAGGCAATCAGCGAGGTACCGCTGATCGGCATCGCGGTGACCGCCTGCTGAATAAAGCTATCGAGTTTTTCCATATGATTCATAGTGTTGTTGTTTTTGTCCTTTTTGAATCATAGCACAGGAATTTGTAGCCCGGCCGAACGAAGTGACGCCGGGGGGGCGCGATGCAAAAACCCGGCGTCGCGTTGCTCGGCCGGGCTACATTGCTTAACCGTTGGCGGCGGCTTTACGCAGGTCAAACACGCGGCACGCCTTGCCTTCGGAGCGTGGAATGCTGCCGCAGTTGACGATGCTGACGTCGGTAGAAATGCCGACCATCGACTTAATACGATGACGCAGGTGGTGGCAAATCTGGCAGCGCTGCTCGTGGCTCAGCACCAGACTACTCTCTTTCAGCTCAACACGAATCGACAGTGAATCAAGATGCCCACGACGATCGACTTCCAGCTGGTAGTGCGGCGCCAGATGTTCAATCTTGAGGATCTCTTCTTCCACCTGCGATGGGAAAACGTTCACCCCACGAATAATCAGCATGTCGTCGCTGCGCCCACTGATGCGATCCATACGGCGCATGGTGCGGGCGGTGCCCGGCAGCAGACGCGTCAGGTCGCGGGTGCGGTAGCGGATCACCGGCAGCGCTTCTTTGGTCAGCGTGGTGAACAGCAGTTCGCCATGTTCGCCGTCGGCCAGCGGCGTACCGTCTTCCGGGTTGACCACTTCCGGGAAGAAATGGTCTTCCCAGATGGTTGGGCCGTCGGCGGTTTCAATACATTCCATCGCCACGCCCGGCCCCATCACTTCGGACAGACCGTAGATATCCAGCGCAGTAATACCCAGGCGGCGTTCAATCTCCGCCTTCATACCGGTGGTCCACGGTTCCGCGCCGAACACTCCGGTACGCAGCGAACAGCCACGCGCGTCGCCGCCCATCTGGCGTTCCAGCTCTTCAATCAGGTTCAGACAGTAAGACGGCGTCACCATGATCATATCGGGTTTGAAATCACGGATCAGCTGCGCCTGTTTCTCAGTCTGGCCGCCGGACATCGGGATCACCGTCGCCCCTAAGCGTTCGGCACCGTAGTGCGCGCCCAGGCCGCCGGTAAACAGGCCATAGCCGTAGGCCACGTGAATTTTATCCTTCGCCGAGCCGCCCGCAGCGCGCAGCGAACGGGCGACGATGTTCGCCCAGGTATCGATATCGTTCTGCGTATAGCCAACGACGGTTGGCTTGCCGGTGGTCCCGGACGACGCGTGAATGCGCACTACCTGCTCCATCGGTACCGCGAAGGTATCGAACGGATAGTTGTCGCGCAGATCCTGCTTGGTGGTGCAGGGAAATTTGGCGAGATCGCTCAGCTCATGAAAATCGTCAGGGTGTACGCCCGCCGCGTCAAACTTACGACGGTACATCGGGACATTTTCGTAGGCGTGTTTCAGCGTCCACTTCAGGCGCTCGGTTTGCAGAGCCTGTAACTCGTCACGCGATGCGGTTTCAATCGGATCTAATGTTGTTGTAGTTGTCATTTTGTAGGGTACTCGCAGGTCAATTAGCTCACACTCGCTCGAGGATCATGGCAATGCCCTGACCCACGCCAATACACATCGTACACAGCGCATAGCGTCCATTGCGTCGTTCCAGCTCCAGCGTCGCGGCCAGCGCCAGCCGCGCGCCGCTCATACCTAACGGATGGCCTAAGGCGATGGCGCCACCGTTGGGATTCACGTGCGCCGCGTCGTCCGCCAGCCCCAGCTGTCTGAGCACGCCCAGCGCCTGAGCGGCAAAAGCTTCGTTCAGCTCAATCACGTCCATATCGTTAATATTCAGCCTCGCGCGCTCCAGCACTTTACGCACCGCCGGAACCGGCCCAAGACCCATGTACTTCGGTTCAACGCCCGCGGTCGCCATGGCGACAATACGCGCACGCGGCGTTAAGCCCTGCGCGGCGGCCTGCTGCTGGCTTGCGATAATCAGCGCTGCCGCACCGTCGTTCACGCCGGACGCGTTGCCCGCCGTCACCACGCCGCCCTTACGGAACGGGGTTTTCAGCGAGGCCAGTTGTTCAAGTGTGGTTTCCGCGCGCGGATGCTCATCTTCACGCACCGCGCTGACCGTGCCCTTCTTACCGATAATCTGCACCGGCACAATTTCCTGCGCCAGAATGCCGTCGCGCTGCGCTTTGGCGGTACGCTGCTGGCTACGGTAAGCAAAGGCGTCCTGATCTTCCCGGCTGATGTTTAACAATTCCGCTACATTCTCTGCCGTTTCCGGCATGCTGTCAGTACCAAATTGTTGCTGCATGAGCGGGTTCACAAAACGCCAGCCGATAGTGGTATCGAACATCTCGGCCTGACGCTGGTACGGCGTGGTCGCCTTGCCCATCACAAACGGTGCGCGGGACATCGACTCTACGCCACCGGCAATCATCAGGTCCGCATCGCCCGCTTTAATAGCCCGCGCGGCGAAGCCAATCGCGTCGAGGCCAGAGCCGCACAGACGGTTAATGGTGGTGCCGGAAACGCCGTACGGATAGCCCGCCAGCAACGTTGCCATATGTGCGACGTTACGGTTATCTTCCCCGGCCTGGTTTGCGCAGCCGAAAATCACATCATCAATACAGGTTGGATCTAACTTCGGATTACGGCTTAACAGCTCACGCAACGGGATCGCCGCCAGATCGTCGGCGCGAACCCCGGCCAGACCACCCGCATAGCGGCCAATCGGGGTACGAATACCGTCACAAATAAAGGCATCACGCATTAGACTTCTCCTGTAATAGTGCCGCCGATGCGGTGCGATTTGCCGCGAAACAGCGCCACGGTTTTTTGCTGCGGGTTGACGATTTCAATGTCATACACGCCGGTCAGTTTGCCCTGCTGCTTCACCCGGGCGGTGGCGGTTAATTTCTCGCCCGCAAAAGCCGGACGCAGAAAATCGATGCTGGCCGCCGAGGCCACCGCCGCCAGCCCCTGGCTGTTGCAGGCGTAGGCAAAAGCGGTATCCGCCAGGGTGAAAAGCTGGCCGCCGTGGCAGGTCTGATGGCCGTTTAGCTGCGAGGGCGATACGGTCATCGTCATCTGCGCGTAGCCGTCGTCCATCTCAATAATGTCAATCCCCAGCGCCTGCGCGCAGGTGTCTTTTTCGTACATGGCGCGGGCGTTGCGCCAGGCTTCATTACTCATGACGCATCTCCATCAGCGCTTTCTGGCGCAGCAGCGCACTGGGGCGATAGCGTTCTTCGCCGTAGTGCTGTTGTAGGTTTTCCAGTAGACGCAGCACGCGCCTCCAACCGAGGGATTCACCCCAGGCCAGCGGACCGCGCGGGTAGTTCACTCCTAAGCGCATCGCGGTATCGATATCGTCCGCGTTAGCGACGCCTTTTTGCACCGCATCCAGCGCTTCGTTCGCCAGCATGGCCACCGTGCGCCACACCAAAAGCCCAGGGTAGTCGGCAATACGCAGCACCTTTTTGCCCTGCTGCTGGAAGTAGTACACCGCTTTGTCGGTGGCGAAATCCGGGTTGGTCGGCGCACCTGCCAGCACCACGGTATCGCCTGCCGCATGGTCATACACCACCACCGGGCGCTGATGCTGCACGCTTAAGGCCAGCGCGGTTTCCCCGGTGGTTTCCAGCAGCAGCACATCGTCTAATTCGGTGACAACGTCACTTTTAACGATCTTCGCCGCGCGGTCAGCAGAAACCGCAGCCAACGCCAATTCGGGCTGGTTTTCTACCGGCCAGCGATAGACGCCGTGACCGCTCTTCTTGCCCAGACGCCCCGCCAGCGCCAGCTCCTGTTGCAGCAGCGATGGCAGAAAACGGCGGTCCTGCCAGAAGGCGTTAAATACCGAACAGGTCACGGCAAAGTTCACGTCCTGGCCGATAAGGTCGGTCAGCGCCAGCGGCCCCATCGGGAAGCCGCCGCCGTCGCGCAGTGCGGCATCAATCACTTCCGCAGACGCCACCTGCTCTTCCAGCGCGCGCCAGGCTTCGGCGTAATAAGGACGCGCCACACGGTTCACGATAAAGCCCGGCGTAGAGCGGCAGCGCACCGGCTGTTTGCCCCAGGCGGTCACGCACTGGCAAAGCTGCTCGACCACTTCCGTAGAGGTGGCAAGCCCGCTCACCACTTCCACCAGTTTCATGACCGGTGCCGGGTTAAAGAAGTGCAGCCCCGCTACGCGTTCCGGGTGCTTGATGCCCGCCGCAATGGCGGTAATCGAGATGGACGAGGTGTTGCTGGTCAGCAGCGTTGAGGGGGAGCAAATCTCCGCCAGCTCGCTGAACAGCGCCTTTTTTATCTCCAGCCGCTCGGAGGCGGCTTCAATCACCAGTTGCGCGTCGGCAAGCTGCGCTAATTCGGTTGCTGGGGCAATACGCGCCAGCAGCGCCTGTGCCTGCTCGGCGCTGACTTTGCCGCGGCTAACGCGGGCGTTCAGGCGCTGGGCAATGCCGTCGATGGCGCGAGTCATCGTCTCGGCGGAAATGTCGTACAGCAACACCGCATGTCCGGCGCTGGCCGCTACCTCAACAATCCCCGCGCCCATGGTGCCGCCGCCTATCACGGCGACGGTGTGAAGAGTCTGGCTCATGGCTTATTTCCCGCTGAACTGTGGTGGACGTTTGGCGAGGAAGGCGCTGACGCCTTCGCGATAGTCGTCGCTGCGACCGGCCATGCGCTGGTAGTCGCGCTCAAGCTCAAGCTGCTCATCCAGCGAGTTGGTTTCGGAAAGCTGTAACGCTTTCTTGATCAGCCCCAGACCGTAGGTCGGCTGGGTGGCGAAATGGCGCGCCATGGTCAGCGCGGTATCTTTCAGCTCGGCATCGTCAACCACCTGCCAGATCATCCCCCACTGCGCGGCCTGTTCGGCGCTGAGGTTATCGCCGAGCATCAGCAGGCCAACGGCGCGAGCGCGACCGGCAACGCGCGGCAGCACCCAGCTTCCGCCGCAGTCCGGCACCAGGCCGAGCTTGCTGAAGGCCATGACAAACTTCGCCGAACGTGCGGCAATCACGATGTCACAGCCCATCGCCAGCGTGGCACCGGCACCGGCAGCAACGCCGTTCACGGCGCAGATAACCGGCTTTGGCAGCGCGGCTAAGCGGCGCACCAGCGGGTTGTAAAAGCGTTCTACCGACATGCCCAGATCCGGCGCGGGGCCGCTCGGGTCAACGTTACGGTCGTTCAGATCCTGTCCGGCGCAAAAACCACGTCCGGCACCGGTAATCAGCAGGCAACGAATGGTGTCGTCGCGTTCGGCCTGTTTCAGGCAGTCGGCAAGCTGCTGGTGCATCACGTCGTTAAAGCTGTTGAGTCGGTCCGGGCGGTTCAGGGTAATGGTCATTACGCCCTGTTCCACTTCGCTGAGAATGAATGCGTCCACGATTAGCGTCCTTTGAATTCTGGTGTGCGTTTTTCTAAAAAGGCGCTCACGCCTTCACGACGGTCTTCGGTACCGCTCAGCAGCGTAAACAGCTGACGTTCCTGCACCAGACCAGCCTGCAAACCCACCTCGTGCGCAAGACGCAGCGACTGTTTTGCCGCCCGCAGCGCCAGCGGTGAGCGGCTGGCGATGGTCGCCGCCAGCTTCAGCGCGTATTCATCGGAGAGGTTCGCTGGGTGAATATCGCTCACCAGCCCGGCCTGCTGTGCGCGTTCGGCATCAATGCTTTCGCCGCTCAGCACCATACGGCTGGCCAGCGCTTTGCCGACGCTGCGAATAAGGCGCTGCGTACCGCCCGCACCTGGCATGGTGCCGAGGGTAATTTCCGGCAGGCCAAATCGGGCGTTATCGCCAGCAATCACCAGGTCGCACAGCAGCGCCAGCTCACAGCCCGCGCCCAGCGCGTAGCCGTTCACCACCGCCAGCAGCGGCTTGTTGAAGGCATCGATGCGCGCCCACAGACGCGGACGAATATCGTCGAAGGTGGCGGGCAAGTCTTTTTCCGCCATCTCGTTGAGGTCGGCACCAGCAGCGAAATAGCGCGGGTTGCCGCTAATCACACACACGCTGATGCTGGCGTCCGCCGCCGCGCTTTCGAGCGCATCCGCAATCTGTGTCAGCAGCGCATTGTTCAGGGCGTTACGCGCCTGTGGGCGGTTCAGCGTCAGTTGCAGTACGCGGTCGTGACGGGTAATCAGCAGTTCGCTCATGCCATCCCCCGCGCGTCAAAGTCGACCACCACGTCACCGCTGGTTGGCAGCGCCTGGCAGCTCAGTACATAGCCCGCCGCTACTTCATCGGCTTCGAGGCTGTAGTTGGCGGCCATCGCCACTTCACCGCTCACCACCTTGCATTTGCAGGTGGCGCAGACGCCGCCTTTACAGGCGAACGGCAGGTCAGCGCCCTGACGCAGCGCGGCATCGAGAATGCTGTCATCTTCGGCGTTCAGCGAAATCAGGCGATCGCGTCCGTCCTGACGAATGGTGACCGTGCGGCCTTCCGCCTGCACGCCGGTGGCGCGTTTCACGCTGGTGCCCGGCGTATTGAAGCGTTCGAGATGAATGGATTTTTCCGGCACGCCCAGTTCGCGTAGCGCCACTTCGGCTTCGTCCATCATCGCCGACGGGCCGCAGATAAAGGCATCGTCAAAGCGGCTGAAATCGAGCAGGGTTTTGCCGAGCGCATGCAGTTTTTCGCCGTCGATACGCCCTTGTAACAGATCGCTGTCCATCGACTCCTGGCTGAACAGATGCACCACCTGCAAACGCTGCGGGTAGCGGTCTTTCAGGTCGGCAAGCGCCTGGCGGAACATCATGCTGTGGCTACTGCGGTTGCCGTAAATCAGCGTGAACTGGCTGGCCGGTTCGGTGGCGAGCGTCGCTTCAATAATCGCCATCATCGGCGTAATGCCGGAACCGGCAGCAATTGCCAGATATTCAGCCTCGCGCTCGGCCTGCGGCTGGTAGCCAAAGTGGCCTTGCGGCACCATCACTTCAAGCGCCATGCCCTGCTGGATATCGTTCTGGGCATAGCGGGAGAAACGGCCGCCATCGATGGCTTTGACCGCCACGCTGATTTCAGACGGCGAACGGCTGCGGCAAATGGAGTAGCAGCGGCGTAATTCTTCCCCGCCGAGACGGGTTTTCAGCGTCAGATGCTGGCCCGGACGGAAGGCGTAAACGCTACGCAGCGCGTCGGGAATGGCAAAAGTGATGGTGACCGAATCACGGGTTTCCGGTTCGACCTTTGCCACGGTAAGCGAATGAAATGTTGTCATCGCAGCCTCAAATACATTTAAAGTAATCAAAGGGTTCACGGCAGCTGTCGCAGCGATACAGCGCTTTACAGGCCGTGGAACCGAATTCACTAATCAGCGACGTGTGGGTGCTGCCGCAGCGCGGGCAGACCACATCCTTCGGCATCTCGTCGGCATGGCAGGCGTGAGCCTGCGGTGGGCTGATACCGTACTGGCGCAGACGCTCGCGAGCATCCGGGCTCATCCAGTCGGTGGTCCACGGCGGGTCGAGCTGCAGCACGATATGCACCGGCGTATAGCCGTGCTCCGCCATCACCGTGCGAATTTCACCCAGCAGATGTTCGGTGGCCGGGCAACCCGAGTAGGTTGGCGTAAAGCCAATCACCCAGCCGTCGCCGTGACGCTCAACGCGGCGCACCATGCCGAGGTCGGTAATGGTCAGCACCGGGACTTCCGGGTCTGGAATGGCGCTTAATAATCCCCAGACGGTGCGAACCTCCGGGGGCGCAATTGCGGCGAGACGTTGCATAGCCACCTCCTGCTACCACTGCTGGCCGGGATACGACCGCTGTAAATACTGCATCTCTGCCAGCATCGGCCCGAGATGTTCGCTATGCAGACCCTGCTTGCCGCCGCGACGGAACGCCGCTTCTTCAGGGATCTGCAAACCGGCGTCGAGCAGCGCGGTGTGCACCGTCGCCTGCCATTCGGCCGCTAATTCGCGTGGGTCAACGGCGATGCCCTGCTCGCTCAGACTGATATCCAGCTCGTCGGCCATAAACAGCTCGCCGGTGAAGCGCCACAGGTTGTTCACCGCCTGCTGCATCAGCTGCGTGGAGTAGTCCGTGCCGTTGCCCAGACGCTCCAGCCAACCGCGGCTAAAGCGCAGGTGATAACGCACCTCTTTCAGCCCTTTGGCGGCGATGGCGGCAATCTGCGCATCGCGGCTGTTGACCAGGCGGCTGAACAGCGCCACGTGCCAGACATCCATAAAGAACTGACGGGCGATGGTGTCGGCGAAGTTGCCGTTCGGCTGCTCGACCAGCAGCACGTTGCTGAACTGGCGTTCGTCGCGGCCAAAGGCCAGGGTGTCTTCGTCGCCGCTGCCGTTCAGTTCGGCGGCGTAGCTCAGGAAATTGCGCGCCTGACCCAGCAGGTCGAGGCCGATGTTGGCCAGCGCGAGGTCAATTTCCAGCTCCGGCGCGTGACCGCACCAGGCACCTAAACGCTGGGCCAGCACCAGGCCGTTATCGCCAAGACGCAGTGCATAGGTTGCAACAGGGTTTTGCGTGTTCATCGTTGCCTCACATATGTTCCATGCCGTCTGGCACGGTGTAGAAGGTCGGATGACGGTAGACCTTGCTCTCGGCCGGGTCGAAAAACTCACCGCGCTCTTCCGGCTGCGAGGCGACGATTTCGCTCGCCTTCACCACCCAGATGGAGCAGCCTTCGCTGCGGCGGGTGTAGGCATCACGCGCGTTTTCCAGCGCCATCTGATCGTCGGCGGCGTGCAGGCTGCCCACGTGACGGTGCGACAGACCCTGTTTGCTGCGGACAAACACTTCATATAACGGCCAGTATGTTTTGCTCATTCTTTTTCTCCTCAGGCGGCATCGCGAGCGCGTTGTTTTTCGGCATGAGCCAGCGCGGCTTCGCGCACCCATGCCCCCTCTTCCCAGGCTTTGCGCTTGGCGCCCAGACGTTCGTGGTTACAGATGCCACGCCCGTTGATGACTTCATTGAGTTCCTGCCAGTCGATTTCGCCGTAGCGATAGTGACCGGTGGCCTCGTCCAGATAGAGGTCGGCATCCGGCACCTTCATGCCGAGGATGTCGACCTGCGGGACGGTGTTGTCGACAAAGCGCTGGCGTAGTTCATCGTTGGAATGCAGTTTGATCTTCCACGCCATGCTGCGGGCGCTGTTTGGTGAGTTGTCATCGCTCGGCCCGAACATCATTAATGCTGGCCACCAGAAGCGGTTGATGGCGTCCTGCAGCATCTGACGCTGTTCTTCACTTCCTGCCGCCAGCGCCATACAGGCTTCAAAGCCCTGACGCTGGTGGAAGCTCTCTTCTTTGCAGATTTTGACCATCGCACGGGCATACGGGCCGTAGGAGGTACGGCACAGCGCCACCTGATTGACGATCGCCGCGCCATCAACCAGCCAGCCGATCACGCCGATATCCGCCCAGGTCAGCGTCGGGTAGTTAAAGATGGAGGAGTACTTCATCTGCCCGTCGAGCATCTTCTGGTAGATATCTTCACGGGCGCAGCCGAGAGTTTCCGCCGCGCTATAGAGGTAGAGGCCATGCCCGGCTTCGTCCTGCACCTTCGCCAGCAGAATCGCTTTACGGCGAAGCGTTGGGGCGCGGGTGATCCAGTTGCCTTCCGGCAGCATACCGACGATTTCCGAGTGCGCGTGCTGGCCAATCTGGCGGATCAGCGTCTTGCGGTACGCGTCCGGCATCCAGTCCTGCGGTTCGATGGCGGTATCCTGCGCGATGCGCTGGTCAAAGCGTTGTTCTTCTGTTGTCACGTCATCACCTTATGATTCCGATAAATTCAACAAATCAATTTTTGTGAATCACTTTGTTTTATAAAAGTTACATCTTAGTTAAATAAAACCACAAATTTTGTTTGTGCATTTTGTGATGTGCACCGCAATCCCCGTTGATTTATCCCGATGAAACCGAATCATAATCAATACACGTAAAGTGTCTGCGATCGCATTGTTAATAAATTATTAAAATCAGACTTGCTTTTCATGATTCAGAAAAGAACTATTAAAGGCAGGTTTACGTAACATATCTGGAGAAACACCATGCAGCAGTTAGCCAGCTATTTGTCCGGCACCTGGCAAACCGGCCGGGGCCGCGCCCGCACCATTCATCACGCCATCAGCGGCGAACCGCTGTGGGACGTGACAAGTGAAGGGTTGGATATGGCGCAGGCGCGTCGCTTCGCGATTGAGCACGGCGGCAAAGCGCTTCAGGCGATGACCTTTATTGAACGCAGTGCGATGCTGAAAGCGGTCGCTAAACATCTGATGGATCTGAAGGCCGACTTCTACGCCATCTCCGCCGAGACCGGCGCGACGCGCGGCGATAGCTGGGTGGATATCGAAGGCGGTATCGGCACCCTCTTCACCTATGCGAGCCTGGGCGGCCGCGAGCTGCCGGACGATGTGCTGTGGCCGGAAGACGAGCTGATCCCGCTGTCCAAACAGGGGGGCTTTGCCGCTCGCCACGTGCTGACGTCAAAGTCCGGCGTCGCGGTGCACATCAACGCCTTTAACTTCCCTTGCTGGGGCATGTTAGAGAAGCTGGCACCCACCTGGCTTGCCGGGATGCCGGCGATCATCAAACCGGCGACCGCGACCGCTCAACTGACGCAGGCGATGGTGAAAGCGATTATCGACAGCGGTCTGGTGCCGAACGGTGCCATTAGCCTTATCTGCGGCGGCGCGGGCGACCTGCTCGACCACCTCGACAGCCAGGACGTGGTGACCTTTACCGGCTCGGCGCATACCGGGCAACAGCTGCGCGTGCATCCGAATCTGGTGGCGAAGTCTGTCCCCTTCACCATGGAAGCGGACTCGCTGAACTGCTGCGTGCTGGGCGACGATGTCACGCCAGAACAGCCGGAATTTGCGCTGTTTATCCGTGAAGTGGTGCGTGAGATGACCACCAAGGCCGGGCAGAAATGTACCGCTATCCGCCGCATTATCGTGCCGCAGGCACAGGTTAAAGCGGTGAGCGACGCGCTGATCGCCCGTCTGCAAAAAGTGGTGGTCGGCGACCCGGCGCAGGAAAGCGTGAAGATGGGCTCGCTGGTCAATAGCGAACAGCGTCAGGACGTGCAGGATAACGTTAACCGTCTGGTGGAAGCGGGATGTGAAGTGCTGCTGGGTGGCAAAGCGGATCTCAGCGCGGCCGGGGCATTCTTCCCGCCAACGCTGCTGTTCTGCCCGCAGCCGGATGAGGTTTCAGCGGTACATGCGATTGAAGCCTTTGGCCCGGTTGCCACCCTGATGCCGTATCAGAATACCGAACACGCCATGACGCTGGCCCGCGCGGGCGAAGGCAGCTTGGCAGGCACGCTGGTAACGGCAAGCGGCGAACTGGCACGCGAATTTATCCTCGGTGCGGCCCGTGCGCATGGGCGTATTCAGGTGTTAAACGAAGAGTCCTCGGCGGAGTCCACCGGCCACGGCTCCCCGCTGCCGCAACTGGTACACGGCGGCCCGGGGCGTGCGGGCGGCGGTGAAGAGCTGGGCGGCCTGCGCGCGGTGAAACATTACATGCAGCGCACTGCCATTCAGGGCAGCCCAACCATGCTGGCGGCGGTAAGCCAGCAATGGGTACGCGGCGCGCAGGTTGTGGAAGACCGTATTCACCCGTTCCGTAAGTACTTCGAAGAGATCCAGCCGGGCGATAGCCTGCTGACCCCGCGCCGTACCCTGACCGAGGCGGACATCGTCAACTTCGCCTGCCTCAGCGGCGACCACTTCTATGCCCATATGGACAAGATTGCCGCAGCCGACTCTATTTTTGGCGAGCGCGTGGTACACGGTTACTTCCTGATTTCTGCTGCGGCGGGTCTGTTTGTTGACGCGGGCGTCGGCCCGGTTATCGCCAACTACGGTATGGAAAACCTGCGCTTTATCGAGCCGGTTAAGCCGGGCGATACCATTCAGGTGCGCCTGACCTGCAAGCGTAAAACGGTCAAGCGCCAGCGCAACGCGGAAGAGAAAGCCACCGGTGTGGTGGAATGGTCGGTGGAGATTTTTAATCAGCATCAGCAGGCAGTAGCGCTGTATTCCATTTTGACGCTGGTTGCGCGTCAGCACGGGGATTTCCCGGCGTAAGACCCCGGCGTCGGCTGCGCCTCGGCCGGGCTACAAAATGAACTCGTAGCCCGGCCGAGCGACGCGACGCCGGGAATGCACCACATTAAAACCCAATGCCTCTGCGGAGGCATTTTTTGTAACTGGCAAAACTGACAAACAACCTGGCAAGCGCAAGCAAACGCTGCGTGACGTTCCGCTGTTAGCTTAAGAGACTGAAGCCGAAGTAGCAGCGGCAAGGCACAACATAACGATAAAATGAGGTCACAATGTCAACAGGCTCGATTCGTTCAAACCGTAAAACAGCGCTGGCGCTGGCCGTCGCCCTGTTCTGCGCCTGGCAAGCTCCGGCATTCGCCCACGGCGGCGAAGCGCATATGGTTCCAATGGACAAAACCCTGCAAGATTTCGGCGCGGACGTACAGTGGGATGATTACGCGCAGATGTACACGCTGATGAAAGACGGCGCGTTCGTGAAGGTAAAACCGGGCGCGAAAACCGCCATCGTCAACGGCAAAACCCTGAACCTGCAGGTGCCAGTGGTGATGAAAGACGGTAAAGCGTGGGTTTCCGATACCTTTATCAACGACGTTTTCCAGTCTGGCCTCGACCAAACCTTCCAGGTTGAGAAAGTGCCGCACCCGCTGAACTCGCTCTCTTCCGCTGAAATCAGCGAAGCGGTCACCATTGTGAAAGCGGCACCAGAATTCCAGCCGAACACCCGTTTTACCGAAATTTCCCTCCACGAACCTGACAAACAGGCCGTATGGGCATTTGCTTTAAAAGGCACCCCGGTTAATGCCCCGCGCACCGCCGACGTGGTGATGCTGGATGGCAAACACGTAATTGAAGCCGTGGTTGACCTGCAGAACAAGAAAGTCCTCTCCTGGAAACCGATTAAAGACGCGCACGGCATGGTGCTGATTGACGACTTTGTCAGCGTGCAGAACATCATTAACGCCAGCACCGAATTCGCTGACGTGCTGAAAAAACACGGTATCAAAGACACCACCAAAGTGATCACCACCCCGCTGACCGTCGGTTACTTCGACGGCAAAGACGGCCTGAAGCAGGACGCGCGCCTGTTGAAAGTGGTGAGCTATCTGGATACCGGCGACGGCAACTACTGGGCGCACCCGATCGAAAACCTGGTGGCGGTGGTTGACCTTGAGCAGAAGAAAATCATCAAGATTGAAGAAGGCCCGGTGATTCCGGTGCCGATGGAATCCCGTCCGTTTGATGGCCGCGACCGCGTCGCTAAATCAGTGAAACCGCTGGATATCATCGAGCCGGAAGGCAAGAACTACACCATCACCGGCGATATGATCCACTGGCAGAACTGGGACTTCCACCTGCGCCTGAACTCCCGCGTGGGGCCGATTCTCTCCACCGTGACCTATAACGATAACGGCACCAAGCGCCAGGTGATGTACGAAGGCTCGCTGGGCGGGATGATCGTGCCTTACGGTGACCCGGACGTGGGCTGGTACTTCAAAGCGTATCTCGATTCAGGCGACTACGGCATGGGCACCCTGACCTCGCCAATCGCGCGCGGTAAAGACGCGCCGAACAACGCCGTACTGCTGGATGAGACCATTGCCGACTACACCGGCACGCCAACCACTATTCCTCGCGCCGTGGCGGTATTCGAACGCTACGCCGGACCGGAATATAAGCACCAGGAGATGGGCCAGCCGAACGTCAGCACCGAGCGCCGTGAACTGGTGGTGCGCTGGATCAGTACCGTAGGCAACTACGACTACATCTTCGACTGGGTATTCCACGAAAACGGCACCATCGGCATCGATGCCGGGGCGACCGGCATTGAAGCGGTTAAGGGCGTGAAGGCGAAGACCATGCACGACCCAAGCGCCAAAGACGATACCCGTTACGGCACGCTGATCGACCATAATATCGTCGGCACCACCCACCAGCATATTTACAACTTCCGCCTCGACCTCGACGTGGACGGCGAAAATAACAGCCTGGTGGCGATGGACCCGGAAGTGAAGCCGAACACCGCGGGCGGCCCGCGTACCAGTACCATGCAGGTGAACCAATACACCATCGACAGCGAGCAGAAAGCGGCGCAGAAATTTGACCCGGGTACGATTCGTCTGCTGAGCAACACCACCAAAGAAAACCGCATGGGTAACCCGGTGTCGTACCAGATTATCCCTTACGCTGGTGGTACACACCCAGCGGCGACCGGCGCGAAGTTTGCCCCGGACGAGTGGATTTACCACCGCCTGAGCTTTATGGATAAGCAGCTGTGGGTGACCCGTTATCATCAGGAAGAGCGCTATCCGGAAGGGAAATACCCGAACCGTTCCGTTCACGATACCGGCCTCGGCCAGTACGCGAAGGATGACGAGTCGCTGACCAACCACGATGATGTGGTGTGGATCACCACCGGCACCACCCACGTGGCGCGCGCCGAAGAGTGGCCGATTATGCCAACCGAGTGGGCCCACGCGCTGCTGAAGCCATGGAACTTCTTTGACGAGACCCCGACATTGGGTGAGAAGAAGAAGTAAGTTGTGATGTTAAGACGGCCTCAGCGATGAGGCCGTTTTTTTGTGCTCGAAGCAGGGTCCGGATTACATCCGACGGGTAGCCCGGCCAAGCGCAGCGCCGCCGGGACCGCCCCCAATATCAACCCGTTAAACTTTTGTTTTCCCGCCGTTCTAAAATACGCTATCGTCATCCTCAATCTGGCACCGCCCAGCCGTATAGCAACGGCACCGCCCTGCGCTATGGACCCCTTGCTTATACCCACGAGGTTAGTCATGCAACAGCATGTCAGATTTGGCCGTATCGCGGCCGTGATCCCCGTTAAAGATATCCAGCTCGCCAAAGCGTTCTACGTTGATGGACTCAATTTTGAAATCGTTTTTGAAAACGGCGATCCGGTGGGGTTTGTGATATTGAAGCGCGAAGCGGCGGAACTGCATTTGACGCTCCAGCCGCAGCATAAAGCGGCTGTCTTTCCTATCGCGCACCTGCTTGTTGATGACGCTAGCGCCCTATTCGACCGTTGTCAGGCGTTAGGGGCAAGGATCGTCAAAGGGATTCAGGATAAGGATTACGGTATTCGCGCTTTTGTGTTCGCTGACCCGGATGGGAACCGGATTGATGTTGGGCAGATTATTGGGGAATAACGGTTGTAGGTAGCTCGGCTGAGCGAAGCAGCGCCCGCTATTTACAACAAATCCAATAAATCTCCGGATTATTCAACTTCTGTTGGACCATAAGAAACAGGAAAGCACAGTCCGTTGCCAGGGCATGAAGCTTAATGTTTTCAGGGCTGCAATAGCAGCCCTGTTCCAGAGGCCGGCATTCCACATTTCTGCTTAATTTGATTTGCATCGTTTTAGAGGCTGTAATCCGCTATTTGCTCAGGCAAAAGATCAGGCAGAGCAATTGTTCGGCCTTCTTCATCAACAAATTCAACCATGTAAGCCAGATATGGTTTTTCATGTATGAATACGATGGCACCCAGCATGCCTTTAGTTAACCCTATATCCGGCAAATCTTCTGCTAACACAACCACCTCAAACTCTTCTCTTCTCATGGATTACATCTCACTTAACGAAAATCGTTGTCATACGTGGAACGGCAGTATCAGGTTCTCTCTGGAGGAAGATAATCACTCATTTGGTCTGGTAACAATGCGGGCAGAGCAATTGTTCGGCCTTCTTCATCACAGAACTCAACGAGATAAGCAAGTGTAGGGTTTTCAAATACCACGACTATCGTCCCGATCATCCCTTTTGCTAAACCTTCCTCAGGCAAATCCTCAGCTAAAATTACGACATCAAATTCGGCTCGTTTCATCATTAGCACTCTCATTTCACAAAAATAGTGGTTAGCCTTGGTACTAACGAATCTGTTTCATAGATCCAGCCCGTTCGAACTATCGCTGTTTCGCCATTTACCCCCAAAATGGGGATGTCTACAGACATTTTTTGCCCAAAATTTATTGGGTCTAGCATCTTCGCTGGTGCCGACAATATCCCCTCCTGAACTCGTAGACCTAAAACGTCAGCATTCGTTGGGCTATAACCCAGCGCTGACTGGAACACCCTCGCTTTATGCCCTCCAGTTGGATGAGTAGGGTTTAAAGAATAAGTAGATAGCTTTCTGTAATCGACAACAGCATGTTCGGCATTTAGTAATGTTCCTGACTCAGAGATAAATCCCCTTAAAGCTGGCGATTCAAACGTGGGGATTTTGCTGAATGTCGATAACTCTTCTAATTCTCCAGCTACGTTAATTCTTCCCATCGCCAGCCCGGCGGCGACAGACGCTGCGGTAATCAATAATCCCTTGTTGTCCATGACCTGGTCATAACCTGCTGGCGCATCGCCACCGAGCTGCTGTGCGGTCTGGTTGAATCCCTCAATGTTACCGTTGTAGATACCACCCGCAGCCAGAAGACGTCCAGCTGCTTTGCTGTTGATAGTTTTACCAGCTTGGGCATGCTGTATCGGAACATCGGAATAGTGATGTTTAATGGTCGGAGACGGCTTTCTTCCCTGATGCTCGCTGAGGCTATATTCATAGATTTGACGCACTGCCTGCTGAAAACCCTCGCTATAGGTATCCATGAAGCAGTCATAAATCAGATTAATGTCATCATCGAAATAGAATGGATTACGGAAGTGGTCCCATTTTTCCTGGGTGTCTACGCCTACCATCCAGCCGTGATCCAGATTCCATTTCACGTCATCGTAGAGCCCGTCGTATTCAGTAAGTCGCTTGCGTTTATAGGGTTGAGCCGTGAATCGGTGGTAAACCCCTCTTCGTCGCTTCGGAAGGCTGTGAGGCAGAATACGACCTCGCTGGTCGTACTCCAGGTAATCCAGTTCGTAAAAGATGCTCGCCATATCCAGGGCATCCCGAGGTGACAAAATGAACTGAATATCTCCTGGAGCCAGTTACCGCTCGGCGTCCCACCTCATGTAAAGCGTGAACATTCCGTTTCTTCCTTTTCCATGTTTTCGATAAGGATTCTCTCGTTGAAGCGGTGAAAAATCAAACGGATTGGTTTTGTGGTTGAACTATTTTGAGTTTGCTAGCGGGAGAATAACCATCTTCCCGGCGCACTATTGCTACTCAAACCGCCATGAAGTAAGTAGGTCCTTGCCAATGACCGCTCCGTGCCAGAAGCGGACATTGAAATGTTGAAGTAATTTTCTAAGATAATGCTAATCTTCATATTTGCACTTATTCGACTCATAGGCATGAATATAAAAATCAAGTAATATCAATACAATGCAGAGTTTCATTTTTTACATTTCATTTGGCATCAAGAATGCAACTAAAACTATCTTGAATCCAATTGAAGATAAAATGAATTATTATGCAACTCAATAAGATCTGCATCCCACAAGCTATTCTTGAACAGTAATTCTTTTAATTTTACATAATCTTCATTTGAATGCAAAGTATACGAGGTAAAGGCTGAGTAAGGGCGATCGGATTGACAGGCTTGTAATAACTTAGTCATGCCATTTCTTAATTGATCTAAATTAGATGATGTTTTTTTCAAATCAGATAATTGCTTGTTTATTTCATTTGAAGCCGCAAATCTTGAATATACAACACGAGTGTCATCATTAAGGTAAAGTTTCTCTATGGTATTTTCCCCTTTAAGATCTTTACTATATAGTCTGAACGCTTGCTGCTTTAAATGGAGTCTAGGATCATCATCATATGGGTTAATTATTGGTGTTAAATTGACATCTAAAGTCCATTTCTTACGGTTGCATCGTCCGCATGAAGGAAGCAAATTCTCCCATTTTACTACATCATCCGGGTATTTATCTTTATCTTTGAAATGCTCAACCTGCATATATGAATCTTCTTTTTGCAATTCACATTCACAATATGCACACTTATACGAACTGCTCTTTAACAGAGCGTCTCCAATTGATTTTGTTTTCCAGATAACTTTTGATTTATCTTTTTTAAACTCTTCAGTTAATTCTTTCACTTTAGAGTCAGTGAGATAATTAGGCTTCAATGCCCGTTTTAGCTTAATCATTTTCACCATCCCGGATTTGATCTAATTGCATTTTGAATACGGGACGAAGTGGATATTGAGGATGTAGCATTTTGTCCAGTTCTTGGAAAGCCGATAGTGCCTCTTTTTTATCTTCCTTATCAAGTGCAATATCAAATCTTCTCTTAATCTGGTTATATTTTATAGTCCTTAAATCTGGCATGCCCATGATGTCTTCAAGTATCTCTTCAATCGTCCATCCTTGATAACCATAATTTGAGCTTGGGAGAGGTCTTTGGCTAACGATTCCATCAATACTCCTTTCAAGAGCTATAACCTCTCCATATGCAGCAGTTTGAACAACATGAGGACTATGTGTTGTAATGAAGATTTGAGCTTTAGGAAAGATAACTTTCAAAATACCACATATTTTCCCTTGCCATTCTGGATGAAGATGAAGTTCAATTTCATCAATTAAAATTATACCTTCATAACATGAAGCTGATATTTTGTCTTTCTCAAAACGATAATCAATTTCTTTAATCAATCCTAAAAGAATAAATATTGTCGACTTAAAACCTGAGGATAGATATTCAAGATATATTTCGCCAGTAGGTGTCGTCAAAAAAATCTCATTTTTTGTATCAAGGCGATTGAATGAATAAGTTGAGTTTAATATGCTAAAGCATCTTTTTGAAAGCTCTAAATTTTCTAACTGAGTATTTGATAAGTGATTTTCATGCTTGCTATGTAATACCCTGTTTAAAAACCAATCCTTGATGTCTTCATTATTAATACCCGAAGTGCTATAACGAGAACGGTTCTCAATTTCTGGGTCGGATTTTATTGAGCTAACCTTTTTGTAGTTAATGTCTCTATTGGTCCTAAGATATAGAAGCTTGTTTTTATTTGCTTCATATGAATTATTTGTAATGTATTGATCGTTTGCACTTGGTTCGAATTTTTTTATTTGGACCTTGAGCGTGGAAGTTTTAGGGACAACATCTTGAGTGATGTTTATTTCAATTAAACCGTTTTCACTTCCAGATTTTTTGCTAATGATGTTTTTGTCGAACTCACTAAAGCACGATGCTATAGAGTCCAACACATTTGTTTTCCCAACACCATTCTCTCCACAAATTATATTTATCTGCTGATTTAAATCTTCCAATACAAGATTTGAAATCCCACCAACATTCATTATTTTTATACTATCTATCTTCATACTATTATCCCAGCTTTTAATAGTTAAAATATATGGCATTTCAATGCCGTTATGGTTAATTATACCAAGATCTTTAAAAGATATTAAATTTTTTCCCGGCACCATAAAGCATTAATGTCATTACACTATGAAATTCATTTATTTTCAATCTGTATTGGTTGCCAGTTTTGAAGCTGTAATGTCCGCTCCTCGCTCATAGCGGTCATTAACTGGTAAATCATCGCTCTCCCCATCCCCCTACGGCACCATTACCGTTTTCATTTCTGCGATCCTCCTTCCAGCTCCCACTATTGCCCACTCCCTCTAACCGCTGTATCCTGTTGTTGTACCAGCAAAATCAGGTACCGGGATTAGCCTCCTGACCTAACTTCATCGGAGAAACGTGCGTATGTCGTTCGCACAGTTACCATCTCAATGGTAGGCCAGCGAGGCATCGAAAGATGCACCGGTATCGATGAGTCGGTCGTTTTAAGACCGTCTGATTTAGCCGCCAATGAGAGAGAAAAATCACTTATCGGAGGCTGCCCCCATGGCAACACCCCTCACCCCAACTACCGTACCCGATTTCACCCACTGCGAGTTTTACTCCTTCGTTGAAGGCCGCGCCGTTCACCTCGGCGGTGATTGGCTCTCTCAGGCCGGATTTATCGACGGCATGCCCGTTAAAGTCCGCGTGATGAAAGATTGTATTGTGATTACCCCGCAGAATACCCGCGAGCTATGGGGCTGCATTGAAGGCATGAGCGTGGCGAATATCAACCAGCGCAAAGTGAAAGCCTGGCTGAAAACCTTCCCGGGCGCGTTGAACGATAGCGGGGATATTCCAGCGATTAAGCGGAGTAGAACGGGCGGGAAATTCTGACAACGATCGTAGTCCGGTCGAGCTCGGAGCTGTTCCCGGCGGCGCTGCGCTTGGCCGGGCTACGGGAGCGGTAGCCCGGGCGATATAGCCGTAGCCCGGCCGAGCAACGCGACGCCGGGATGAGACCGACGCCCAGACGTTCAGGATTGGCCGCTACCCGGCATCAACGGCTAGCCTCTCGGCCAGATCTGCGGAAACAGCGGAGAGTCGAGCGGTTCACCGTCGCGCAGCGTCAGTTCAGGAAACGGTGGCGAGGTCACGCCACCGCGGTCGGCAAAGGAGGCGTCATCACCCACCCAGCGGGCGGAAAAAACGCGTCGTGAATGCGCGGTATGATTTCCTCGCGCGCCATGAACGGTGCGAAAATGAAACGCCACGGCATCTCCCGGCTCCAGATCCCAACTGACAATATCGTAATCCGCTTCGTGCGCGTCGATATCCGGCAGCGAACGAAAACGCGCGTGGTCGTAAAGTTTGGTACCGTTGAAGCGGGTTGGGCTGAATTCAGCCTCCCATAGGTGTGAGCCGCGAATACAACGCAGCGACGTCGCCTGTGCGACCGGATCCAGCGGGATCCAGAAACTGACGTTCTGCCGTCCAGAAACGCAGTAATAAGGCTGGTCGTGATGCCATGGTGTCACCGTGCTGCCACCCGGCTGCTTCACCAGCGTGTGTTCGTGAAAAAACTTCGCCGTCTGCGACTGCATCAGCGTAGCGGCAATCTCTGCCGCCGCCGACTCAAAGACAAAATCCTCAAACTCCGGGATTCGCGACCAGTTACAGTAGTCCTGGAAAAATGGCGCAGACCCGTCTTTAGGGATCACCGTGCGCGCATGGCCATATTCGCTGGGGTTGGCCATCAGCGCCGCTACGCCGCTGGAGAGTCGTTCAATCCACGGCGTAAATGCGCCTTTTAATAACACCACGCCATCGGCCTGCCAGCGGTCGATAGTGTGTTGATCAATACGTGCAGCGCGTTCATTTTGCATCGCTTACGATCCTGTGTTGAGTGTTCGGTTGAGGAAACTACGGTTAGTCGCGCATCCAGGCGCACAGGTTCTCCAGCATCTGCATGCAGCGTTCGATCTGCGCAATGCTGATGTACTCATCAAGCTTGTGACCTTGCGCCATACTGCCCGGCCCGCAAATCAGCGTGGCGACGCCCACCTCATCAAATAATCCGCCTTCGGTGCCAAACGCCACGGTCGAGAAATTATCGCTGCCGCACCACTGGGCCAGCCCACGGGCGAAGTCTGACTGCGGGTCGCTGAGCAGGCCCGGATAATGGCTTAACGGCTGAAACTGGATATCGCTGCGTGCCGCTACCCGGCGCATCTGCGGCAGCAACTGCTCTGCATATTCCGCCAGCGACGCGGTGACCGTTTCGGGATCCACACCGGGCAGATAGCGAATCTCAAAATCAAACCAGCAGGACTGCGGCACAATGTTCAGCGCCGCGCCGCCGTGAATCGTTCCCACCTGTAGCGTGCTGAAGGCGGGCGAAAAGCGCGGGTCTTCATGGTGTGCCAGCGTCTCACCCAGCACATCCAGTCGGTTAATCAGCTTCGCGGCATAGTTGATAGCGTTAACGCCCTGCGGCGCATAGGCGGAATGGCAGGCCTGTCCTTCCACGCAGCAGCGCATCGCCAGCTTGCCTTTATGGCCGTAGACCGGCTGCATCTCCGTCGGTTCGCCAATAAGGCACAGCGCCGGTTTTTCCGGCGAGGCTTCGAGATGCGCCACCAGGCTGCGCACGCCGAGGCAGCCTACCTCCTCGTCGTAGGAGAACGCCAGATGCAGCGGCATCCGCAGCGGAGCGTCCAGAAACGCCTCGACAGAGGCCAGCACGCAGGCGATAAAGCCTTTCATGTCGGCGCTGCCGCGTCCGTAGTAACATCCGTCGCGTTCGGTTAAGGCAAACGGCGGCACGCTCCAGTTCTGCCCGTCGACCGGCACCACATCGGTATGACCGGAGAGCATCACCCCGCCCGGCCCGGATGGGCCAAGGCGGGCGTAGAGATTGGCCTTGCCACCGTCTTCATTATAAAAACGCTGGGATACAATGCCGCGCGCGGCCAGAAAATCGGCAATCCAGTCAATCAGCGCAAGATTGGACTCGCGGCTGGTAGTATCAAAGGCCAGCAGTACGGCGAGAATATCGCGCGCGGTGTTATTCATCGCCCGGTACGCCGTAAGACGGGGCATCGCGCGGGTCCAGCGCGCGGGTAATATAGGCTTCCATCTGCGGTTCATAGGCGAGCCACAGCTGCTCCAGCTTGGCAATCGGATCGTCATCTGCCCAGTCGACGCGAAGATCGACCACCGGCCAGGCGTAATCTTCCACTACTTTCACCGCCGCTGAATGTACCGGCCCGGCTTCGCCACCGGCGGTAATGCCGGCGCGTAACCCGGCTATCAGTCGGCTCGCCAGTTCTCCGGTGGCGTTTTCAAAGGCTTCGACCATCGCGGCAATCACCCCCCGGTCCGCCAGCATATTCCCCGCCGCCACACAGTTTTCGCCCGCCAGCGTTTCGCCAATGCCCAGCGTGTGTTCGCCGCTAAAAGTGGCAACGTCGCCGCTGGCATCAATCACCGTCACCTGGCGGTATTCACTAAAGCGATCCTCCGCCAGCGCGCGGTTGAGCGCCTGTTCGACCGAATTGCCCGCCTCCAGACCGCCGAGAATATGCGGCCCCAGCGACGGCAGCGTAATATTCTGGCTGGAGACCGCGCCCACCCCGGCTAGCAGCCACGGGCAACGCGCGCCTACGGCAATGCTCGAAGAGCTAATCGCAATGCCTAGCTGCCCGGATTCCGGGCACAATGCTGCAATTGAAATTGTCATTACGCCACCTCGCTGTTCCAGTCGTCAGGGATTACCGCCGTCACGTCAATCTCCATCAACCACTGCGGCTGCGCCAGCGCCGAGACCACCACGCCGGTCGAGATAGGGAAAACACCTTTCAACCACTTGCCCACTTCCTGATATACCGGCTCGCGGTAGCGCGGGTCGATAAGGTAGGTGGTGGTTTTCACGATATGCGTCAGGTCGCTGCCCGCTTCTTTCAGCAACTGCGCCACGTTCTTCATCGCCTGCTCGGCCTGCGCGCGCGGGTCGCCAAGGCCAATTAGATTGCCGTCAAAGTCGGTACCGACCTGCCCGCGTACGTACACGGTGTTGCCCGCGCGCACCGCCTGACATAAATCGTTGTTCAGCGACTGGTTCGGGTAGGTCTCTTTGGTGTTAAACATGCGAATACGGGTATGGGTTGGCATCGTTGTATTCCTCAATTCACGGGTTATCAGGATGGCTGGTAGTGCTGGTATTGGCGCTGGATGGCAATCTGGTCGGCGATGTATTTCGCGTCGTGCCATACGCCCCAGATAAAGGTCGAGCCGCGGCGCGAGAGCCACGGCAGCCCCAGAAAATAGACGCCCGGCTCGCTAGAGACGCCGCGATGATGCTGCGGGCGCTGCGCGTCGTTAAAGGCGTTAACCTTCAGCCAGCGGTAATCGGTGGTGTAGCCGGTAGCCCAGATAATGGTGGTGATCCCCGCCTGCATCAGATCAAGACTTAACAGCGGTTCAGTCACGCACGCCGGGTCTAGCAGGAACTCGCGGGCCGCGGGCTCTTCAGGAAGAGAGAGACCGTTGCGAGCAACGTAGGCGTCCGCCGCATCGAGCAGCGCCAGGTAAGAGTCGTCACCGCGCTGAATGTTGTCGGCCAGATCGTTGTGGAAAGTGGCGGTTGCGCCGTCAAACGATTGGGTTTGACCGACCAGCGTGACGCCCTGATGGGCAAGCTGGCGGAAATCCACGGTATGGCCGCCGCGTGCGCCGCTCACCGCAATGGTGACGTGCTCTTTGCCCGGCTGATTTGCCGCCGCATCCCACAGCCCGAGCACCCCAAGCCACCAGCAGAAATCACGCTCACGATAGCGGCGCGGTGGGCGGTCGTGGGCGCCAACGGAGAGCCATACGTTACGACCTGCACGCTGTAATTCATCGGCAATTTGTACGCCGGAAGAACCTGCACCAACCACCAGCACACCGCCGTCAGCGAGTTGCTGCGGGTTGTAATACTGCGCGGAGTGGATTTGACTGATGGCATCAACCTGCGGGGCGATCGCCGGGATCGTCGGGCGCTGGAACGGGCCGGTGGCGGCGACGATACGCTGCGCTTCAATCACCCCTTGTGAGGTTTCCACGCGAAAACCCGGACGGCCCTTCAGGCGTTCAGCGCTATAGACCTCAACGCCAGTACGGATGGGCGCGTTAAAGCTACGGGCGTAGGCCGCGAAATAGTCCGCAATCTGCTCTTTGGCGACAAAGCCGTCGGCGTCGCAGTCCGGAAACATCATGCCGGGGAAGCGGTCGTGCCAGGCCGGGCCGTTGGCAACCAGCGAGTCCCAGCGGCCGGTACGCCATGCCTGGGCGATGCCCTGTTTTTCCAGCACCAGATGGGGAATATCAAGCGTCGTCAGATGTTCGCTCATGGCGACGCCCGCCTGCCCCGCGCCAACCACAAGGGTATCGATTTCGGTAATATGTTCTGTCATTTTTCTGTCCTTCAAGCACGGTTGCCGACGATATCGACGGAATTGACAGAACTCAGGTTATGTAACTGTGAGGAAATCGTAAAATATTATAAAACGATCGTCTGAATAGAATTTTATGAGGGTAGCCGTAATGCTATAAAATAAGCCCGCAGGTTATGCAGGCATTATTTCAAGCGCGAGAAGGGGTTAATTCAATACTGCGACAGTAATCCATAAATAGCTGCGTGGGTCGCGTTGGTTCATTATTCGCCAGATGCGCCATAATTAATGTTGATGCGGGCATTTCATCGATAATATCTCGCTGCACCACCCTTTCACCGTCGTAGGTCATATCGCAACATGGGCGCGTCACCAATACCGAAAAGCCTAATCCTTGCCCCACCATACAGCGGACCATTTCAATAGATGGCGAGCTGTAGGCCACTTCCGGGTGATAGCCTTTTTCTTTAAATATCGAGATAAAATAGTTTTTACTCGGGACGGCATCCAGCAGAATCATCGGTTCGCGGCTTAATTCCTGTAACGTCACCGCCGGTTTTTGCGCTAACGGATGCGAGGCAGGCAATAACGCATAGGGTTTATGCGGCGCGTTCAGGCGCTCTTTGTTAATCGAATGCCCCAGTTCGAGATCGTAAACCAGCGCTAAATCAAACCGCCCACGATGCAGGCCGTGCATTAATTCATGCTGCTCGCCGTCATATAAATGCAGGGTGATTTCCGGGTACAGTTTTTTAAACCCAGCCACCAGTTTTGGCATATATAGCGGGGCTACAGACTCAAAGCAACCCACTGATATCATGCCGGAAACCAGCTCTTTATCGGCCCGAGAGTTCTGCTCAAACTCCCATGACAGGCGCAGCAGGTCTTTGGCTTTGTCGTAGATACGGCGGCCGCTGGAGGTGAGCGACACCCCCTGTGCATGGTGGCGAATAAACAGCTGTTGGTCAAAGGTGCTTTCCAGGTTTTTTATCGCAATCGAAATTGATGGCTGTGCAATATGCAGTTGACGAGAAGCTTCGGCGATACTTTCCGTCTCCACGACCGTCACAAAGTACTTCAGCTGTTTGAGTGTAAATCGGTTCATCGTGTCACCATTGATAAAATATTGTTCATCGCCTGTCGGGAATAGTTTCCTGCTATGACGTTGCAATCTGCATGCCATTTACCAAAAAAGAGGTACTCATCCCTGATACGGAGTTCTGATATTTATCTACGGTTATTTTTTAAATATCAAAAATAACTTATTGCACCATGGCGAACCATGCTGCACTATTATCACGCAATGTCTGCCCCGATAACGTGCAAATATCACTCCCCGCCTTAAATAGCGTTATTCAATTTCAACAATTGTTTTTTAATTGTTTCAGTTTAGTATCGCGATAATCACTTTACATTCCATAACGTTAATACCGTTGCATAGTTTTTTTAAACTTAAAGACCAAAAATTTACTAATTGCCTCGTTCTAGGTCCTGCCAGCATAGTGTTATTGCACGATGAATATCGGCGACGTCAGATTAATGCACCATTGCGTCGCTTCCATTTCTGTTAATTATGGCGAGTAAATAGCCTATGACGTTTAACTGGAACTACATGTTAAGCCTGCTTAGCGATGTTGATTTTTGGCAGGCCACCTGGACCGTCATTAAATTAAGTCTGCTGACCTGGGGCTGCAGTATTGTGCTGGGGTTTATTCTGGCGCTGGCTAAACAATCGCCACGAGCCTGGTTGAGCGCGCCCGCCCGACTTTATATCTGGCTATTTCGCAGTATGCCGCTGCTGGTGCTGTTGATTTTTGTCTACAACATGCCGCAGGCGCTGCCGTCGGTTGCGCCATTGCTTAACGACCCCTTCTGGGCCGGGCTGATAGCAATGGTATTAAGCGAGGCCGCCTATATTGCGGAAATTCACCGCGGCGGGCTGCTCTCTATTCCCCGTGGGCAAAGCGAAGCCGCGCGTGCACTGGGCTTACGTTACGCCGGCATTCAGTGGCGGGTCATTATTCCTCAGGCGCTGCGCGTCGCACTGCCGTCACTTGCCAACGAATACATCGCCATTGTGAAGCTGAGTTCGCTGGTGTCAGTTATCTCACTCACCGAAATTCTGATGGTTGGCCAGCGCCTTTATTCGCAGAACTTCCTCGTGATGGAGACGATGGCGGCGGTCGCCTTCTACTACATCCTGATCGTCACGGTATTCGACTTCCTGCTCAAGTGGCTGGAGAAATACCTCGACGTTACCCAACGTAAAACGACCCGCCAGGTTGATGCTGAAATGCAGAAGCTGGCCACCGCGCAGCGCCCGGCGATGGCGCGTAGCGTAGCCACCGCTGAAGAGCCTGCGCTACAGGCCTCGAAGCTGCACAAAGCCTATAACAATGTCGAAGTGCTCGGCGCGGTGAGTCTCAAGATCCAGCCAGGGGAAGTGGTCTCGGTCATTGGCCCATCCGGCTCCGGGAAAACCACGCTCATCCGCCTGTTGAACGGCCTGGAGCAGATTGATAACGGCGAAATCAGCATCAACGGCCAGCCATTTATTCACCTTGAGCGTCAGGGCCAGCAGAAGCCGCGCTTTATGGAAGACGCTAAGCATCGCCTGAATATCGGCATGGTGTTCCAGAGCTTCAACCTGTTCCCGCACCTCACCGTGCTCGGCAACCTGCTGCTCGCCCCGCGCTACCACCGCCTGGCGAGTGACGGCGAGTTGCGCCAACACGCCTGCGAGCTGCTGCATAAGGTCGGCATGCTGGAGCATGCGTGGAAGTACCCGCACCAGCTTTCCGGTGGCCAGCAGCAGCGTGTGGCAATTGCCCGTGCGCTGATGATGCGCCCGCAGATCATGCTGTTTGATGAACCGACCTCGGCGCTCGACCCGGAAAAAGTCAACGAAGTGCTGCAGGTGATTGAATCCCTGGCTCATGAAGGCATCACCATGGTCATCGTCACCCACGAGATGAACTTCGCCTTCAAAGTCTCTGACCGAATTGTGTTTATGGAAAAAGGCCGGGTGGTCTGCGACGACACGCCGCAGGCCATGCGCAACGGACAACACCCGCGCGTCGACGCCTTCCTGAAAGATGTCTCTTTGGCTTAATCATTCGTACTTGAAGAGGAACCACTATGATCGCGCAATGGCAAATCGAGCAGTTTCATCAGCAGGGTTATCTGGTTGTCGAAGGGGTGCTTTCCAGCGATGAAATCGCCGCATTGCAGACCGATTTCGACGGCTGGGTGGAAGAAAGCCGCGCCCACGACGCGGTGTGGGGCGAGACGCAGGACGGCCGCCCGCGCTTTGATCTCGAGCAGGATCATTCGCCGGAGCACCCTTCTTTGCGCCGCGTCACCTCACCGACCGAGATCTCCGCCGCCTATCATCACGCAGCGCTGAACTCGCGGATGGCGACCATCGCCGCCCAGCTTATCGGCGGCAGCGGCACCCGTTTTCATCACAGCAAAATTAACTCCAAGCTGCCACACACCGCTACGCAGGTGAAATGGCATCAGGATTTTCTGTTCACCCCGCATAGCAACGACGACATCATCACCGCGCTGCTGATGGTGAGCGATGTCACCCCGGAGAACGGCCCGCTGAACGTGGTCCCCGCCAGCCATAAAGGGCCGCTGTGGTCGCACTGGCAGGACGAGCGCTTTACCGGTTCGGTGGATACCGATGTGGTCGACACCCACTGCCAGCAGCCGCAGGCCTGCTTTGGCCCTTCGGGCTCCGTCTGCTTTATGCACACGCGCCTGCTGCACGCCTCTAGCCCTAACGAGACCGCGCTGCCGCGTACGCTGTTCATCAGCGTGTATGCCGCCGAAGACGCACTGCCGTTTGGTGAAAACCCACTGCCGAGCGCCCACGCCGGGCAACTGGTCGCCGGTACCGAGAGCGGTCTCGTACGCAGCACCGTGAACCAGCTTCGTCTGCCGCAGAAACCGCGCGGCGCATCCTTCTTCGTTCAACAGGCCGGTGTCGACAGCGCCAGCATGTAATTTGCTCATTTTCCTGGAGGTTTTATGACACGTTCTACCGCACTGCGCCCTGTTGCCCTGCTTCTTTGCGCCGCTGGCACGCTGACGTCCTTTAGCGCGCTGGCCTTCCAGCACGACGGCAAACTTACCGCCGGCTCGGACATGACCTTTTTCCCGTATGAATATATGGAGAACAACAAACCAGCTGGGTTCGATATCGAGTTTCTCGCGGGCCTTGCAAAAAGCATGGGCCGTGAAGCGGTCAACATCGATACCCGCTTCCCGAACCTGATCCCCGGCTTGCAGGGCGGTCGCTTCGATATTACCAACTCATCAATGTACATCACCGCCGAGCGTCTGAAGGTGATTGATATGGTGCCGTACCTGAAAAGCGGCGAAGCGATTCTGTCGCTGAAAGGCAGCGACTATCAACCCAAAACCCCGGAGGAGTTCTGCGGCCATAAAATTGGCTCGATGGGCGCAACCTCCTGGCTGGCGCAGCTACAGAAGCTCTCCGTCGACTACTGCGTGAAAAAAGGTCTTAAGCCGATTCAACTGAGCGAATACACCACCGACCCGCAAACCACTCAGGCGATGCTCTCCCGTGCGGTGGAAGCACAGATCACCGATGCGGCGGTTGCCCGCGGGGTGGTTGAGAAGCTCGGCGACCGCGTGGTTATCTCCTCCGAGACGCTTATCTACCCGGTGCTGAACGGCTATGGCGTGAAGAAAGGCAATACCGAGGTGAAAACCGCTCTTGAGGAAGGTCTGAAGAAATTCAGCGCCACGCCGGAATACGCTGCGCTGCTGAAGAAATACAATTTCCAGGCACCGAGCGCTGAGGACCTGCAAACCCTGATGCCAAAAGCGGAGTAATCACTATGCGCTACTCGCACGAAGAGCAAACCCGTATCGATCTCGCGGTGACCTTTCGCATCATCGCCCAGCTTGGGATGCATGAGGCGGTCGCCAACCATTTCAGCGCGGCGCTCTCTCCCGACGGAAAAACGTTTCTGCTGAATCCGAAGTGGAAACACTTCTCGCGCATTCGCGCCAGCGACCTGCTGTTGCTGAATGCCGACGATGAAAGCTGTGCGGCGCGCCCGGACGTTGATGCCACGGCGTGGGCGATCCACGGGCAGATCCATCAGCGCCTGCCGGACGTGCGAGTGGTGCTTCATCTGCACCCGGTCTACACCACCAGCCTCGCCTGTCTGGCAGCGCCGCAGATCTTGCCGGTTGACCAGAACACTGCTCGCTATTTTAACCGCGTCGCCGTCGACACGCTGTACGGCGGTATGGCGGACACCACCGCCGAAGGCGCGCGGCTAGCGGGGTTGTTGGCGGATAAACGCCGCCTGCTGATGGGCAACCATGGGGTGCTGGTGACGGCACCGAATATCGGCGAAGCGTTTGATGATATCTGGACGCTCGAACGCGCCTGCCAGATTTTGATCACTGCATGGTCAACCGGGCAGCCGCTGAAGATACTTTCCGACGAGGTGGCGGAGAAGACGGCGCTGGATTGGGAGAAGATTGCGGACTTTTCGAGACGGCATTTTGAGGAGATGAAGGAGATGGTGATTGAGGGGGATCGGTCGGTGTTGGATTGAGAAAATGCGGCCCGGGAAACTGGGCCGAATGCTTTCTTCAGAAGGGGTTTAGCGCGGGTTTGTGAGCCTGTTTTGTACCAGGACCAAATGTTGATGCCAGTGTGTTGAGACATAGCCCCAGCAATGGCAGTCGCTTGATGCTTATCTCTCTACAAAAAATAAATATCATCAATTCTGTAGAGAAAAAAGGAGTGCGCTTTGGATATTATTTTTCATATCCGTATAAATTAATCCTACCCGACAAATACTCACCCAAATAAACCTCACTGATTTTATTGAAGCCTTGCTTTATAACTTCTCGTTCTAACCAATCACTGTCCTTATTAAGGATTTCAAGTAAATCATGGTTTGCCAAACCATCCACTATAATAGGGTAACGTATATTCTCATCACCACTTTGTATAATAGTTAACTGCCCATTCTGCTCGAGAACAACACGCTTTAATTGTTCTATTTCATAAATGCCATTTGCTCTTAGTTTGAACATCAAGTCATTTGCTGAAACACCATTGCGTAAACACTCTTTAACATCAATACTGCCATTATGTACCAAAGTAATAGGTTTACCATCGATGATTCTTTTAACTAACCGATTATTCTCTTTCAAAAACTTAAGAACAAAGACGAGAAATGTCCATATAATTAACACGAGAACGAACTGTAGTACTGTTATCGACTCATTGTAAATTACGCCACCGATAATCCCACCAAGTACATAGTTTTGAACCTGATCCATTGCGGATGACGGCGCCAGATTCCCTTTCCCCATGAGGTTTATTTGTATAATTAAACACAGTATTCCTAGCCCCAGCTTTATAATAATAGGTGTATAAATTAGCATTTAAAACCCTCAGTTTTTTATGATTTCTATTTCTGGATTTACTAACGAAACCGCCACTAAGCTGTATGTTTTTTGGTCCGGGCTTAAGTTAATGCGATAATAAAGATCGTTAATCTTAACGATAATACCATCCGACAGTTGCACTGAACTGGAAAATATAGAATTAACACTCACTGCTTTTTCTTTTGATAACAACCTAATGAAGTTAACCATTTGTGATGACTGGGAGTGTATATTTTGGCTATCAGTATAATCAGCATACTGAACACCAGAAATGAAGAGCAAGAATAAGAAGACGATAATCGTTAAATCGCGGTATTTCGTTTGCAGACGATGGCGCATATACAGGCTAAAAACCACAATCAGGATAAATAACGCACTAAATATAATGATGTATTTTAAATAATCATTGATGCTAGACTGCATTTGTAGATAATCGATACCATAAAATCTCATAAATTTATAATCCCTAAACCCTCAAGACCCCGTTTTCATTATAGTAACACATAGTCTCTTTCTGCTCTGATAAGACGCACGGTAATCGATGAATCGGCCATGCAACCAGCCAAGATTCGCGGAGGTAGTGCATGTGATGCCTGATGGCAGCGCTCCTATGAACCAAAAAATACATCGCTGCGTACACGGCATTATTCATACAGCGATGCTTTTTCACGATTCTATTTTTAAATGCCAACTCCACATCCAATACCACCCTTTGATATTTTCATAAAAAACAACACGTTAATGGTACCAGCGTGGTGGCATTTTATTTCTAATTGTAATGATAACCATTCTCATATTAATATGACCGCGTGATAATTAACTTTTGATGTACTGCGCATGTCTGACCACGCCACTACCACTGCTTCCTTAACGCTCGAGTCGCTTTATGGCACCCATCACGGTTGGCTGAAGGGCTGGCTGACGCGCAAACTCCAGTCGGCCTTTGACGCCGATGACATTGCCCAGGACACGTTTATACGGGTAATGGGCAGCGACACGCTCTCAACGATCCGCGATCCGCGCTCCTTTCTGTGCACTATCGCCAAACGGGTGATGGTCGACCTGTTTCGCCGAAACGCGCTGGAAAAAGCCTATCTGGAGATGCTGGCGCTGATGCCGGAAAATCTCGCGCCTTCGCCCGAGGAACGCGAGAGCCAGCTCGAAACTCTGCAGCTCATCGACAGTATGCTTGACGGGCTGAGCGGAAAAACACGCGAAGCGTTTTTGCTTTCGCAACTGGATGGCATGACGTACAGCGAAATAGCGCTAAAGCTCGGTGTTTCTGTCAGTTCAGTGAAAAAATATATGGCAAAAGCTATCGAACATTGTCTGCTTTTTCGTCTGGAGCATGGCCTGTGAGCGCCTCTATCACCGACTCTCGCCGCCAGGCACTGCGCTCGGCGTCACACTGGTATGCCGTATTAAGCGGCGAACGCGTCAGCCCGCAGCAGGAAGCGCGCTGGCAACAATGGTATGAAGAGGACAAGGATCATCAGTGGGCCTGGCAACAGGTTGAAAATCTGCGCAGCCAGCTCAGCCATGTGCCGGGCGATGTCGCCAGCCGGGCGCTGCGTGATACCCACCTAACCCGTCGTCATGTCATGAAAGGGCTCTTGTTGCTGCTCGGCGTGGGCGGCGGCTGGCAGCTCTGGCAATCTGAAGCCGGTGAAGGTCTGCGCGCGGACTACCGCACCGCCAAAGGCGCGGTCAGTCATCAGCGGCTGGACGATGGCTCGCTGTTGATGCTCAACACGCAAAGCGCCGCAGACGTTCGTTTTGATACGCGTCAGCGCGCAGTTCATCTCTGGTACGGCGAAATTGCGATTACTACCGCAAAAGACGCACAGCAAAGACCTTTCCGCGTAATGACTCGCCAGGGACAGCTCACCGCGTTAGGCACAGAATTTACCGTCTATCAGCAGGACAACGCCACGCGCGTTACCGTTCAACAACATGCTGTCGAAGTCATACTGGCAAACCGTCCGCAGGAAAAACGCATCGTAAATGCTGGCGAAAGCCTGCTATTTAGCGCGTCTGAATTTGGTGCCATAGCATCAGCAGATGATGAAAGCGACGCCTGGACGCAGGGGGTTCTGAGCTTCAGCGATAAACCGCTGGGTGAAGTGATTGCCACGCTCGGCCGTTATCGTAACGGCGTACTGCGCTGCGATCCGGCTGTGGCCGGGCTGCGCCTGAGTGGGACGTTCCCGCTAAAAAATACCGATGCCATTCTGGATATTATCGCTAAGACGCTTCCAGTTAAAATTCAATCGGTTACGCGGTACTGGGTAAACATTTCGCCGCTGTAAGAAAAATAATTCTCATTTCGATTGTCCTTTTTCCCCTTCTCATTCGACTCATAGCTGAACACAACAAAAATGATGATGGAGAAGGTATGACGCCTTTACGCGTTTTTCGCAAAACGACACCTTTGGTTAACGCCATTCGCCTGAGCCTGCTGCCGCTGGCCGGATTATCGTTATCCGCCTTCGCAGCACAGGTTGATATCGCACCGGGTTCGCTCGACAAAGCCCTTAACCAGTATGCCGCACTCAGCGGAATTACCCTGTCGGTCGACGCCAGCCTGACGCGCGGCAAGCAGAGTAACGGTCTTCACGGTGACTACGACGTCGAAACCGGGCTGCAACACCTGCTGAACGGTAGCGGCCTGCAGGTGAAGCCGCTCGGTAATAACAGCTGGACGCTGGAACACGCGCCAACTCCGCAAGAAGATGCCCTGACCGTGGTGGGCGACTGGCTGGGAGATGCGCGTGAAAACGACGTATTCGAACATGCTGGCGCGCGTGACGTTATCCGCCGTGCAGATTTCGCGAAAACCGGCGCGACCACCATGCGCGAGGTGCTGAACCGCATTCCTGGCGTCACCGCCCCGGAAAACAACGGCACCGGTAGCCACGATCTGGCGATGAACTTTGGTATTCGTGGCCTGAACCCGCGCCTCGCCAGCCGTTCAACGGTACTGATGGACGGTATTCCGGTACCCTTTGCCCCTTACGGCCAGCCGCAGCTTTCACTCGCGCCCGTTTCGCTCGGCAATATGGACGCCATCGATGTGGTACGCGGCGGTGGCGCAGTGCGTTACGGGCCGCAGAGCGTGGGCGGCGTGGTGAACTTTGTCACCCGCGCCATTCCGCAAGACTTCGGTATCGAAGCCGGCGTGGAGGGCCAACTCAGCCCAACATCCTCACAGAATAACCCAAAAGAGACGCACAACCTGATGGTGGGCGGCACGGCGGATAACGGTTTTGGTACCGCCCTGCTTTACTCCGGCACACGCGGCAGCGACTGGCGCGAGCACAGCGCGACGCGTATCGACGACCTGCTGCTGAAAAGCAAATATGCGCCGAACGACGTGCATACCTTCAACAGCCTGCTGCAATACTACGACGGTGAAGCTGATATGCCCGGCGGTCTATCCCGCGCGGATTATAACGCAGACCGCTGGCAGTCCACTCGCCCTAACGATCGTTTCTGGGGGCGTCGCAAGCTGGCAAGCCTCGGCTATCAGTTCCAGCCGGACAGCCAGCATAAATTCAATATTCAGGGCTTCTATACCGAAACCCTGCGCAGCGGCTACCTGGAGCAGGGTAAACGCACTACGCTTTCACCGCGTAACTACTGGGTGCGCGGCATTGAACCACGCTACAGTCAGAGCTTTATGGTGGGCCCTTCCGCGCACGAAGTGGGCGTGGGATACCGCTATGTGAGCGAGTCGACGCATGAAATGCGTTACTACACGGCCACCAGCAGCGGACAACTGCCGTCCAGCGCTAGCCCTTACGATCGTGACACCCGTTCCGGTACCGAAGCGCACGCCTGGTATCTGGATGACAAAATCGATATTGGCAACTGGACGGTCACACCGGGTATGCGCTTTGAACATATCGAGTCATACCAGAACAACGCCATCAAACGCACACATGAGGAAGTGAGCTATAACGCCCCGCTTCCGGCGCTAAACGTGCTTTATCACCTGACTGACAGCTGGAATCTTTATGCAAACACCGAAGGCTCGTTCGGCACCGTACAGTACAGCCAAATTGGCAAGGCTGTGCAAAGCGGCAATGTGGAACCGGAAAAAGCGCGAACCTGGGAGCTCGGTACCCGATACGACGATGGTGCGCTGACGGCGGAAATGGGGCTGTTCCTGATTAATTTTAATAATCAGTACGACTCCAACCAGACCAACGACACCGTGACCGCGCGCGGTAAAACGCGCCATTCCGGACTGGAAACCCAGGCCCGTTATGATCTCGGCACGCTGACGCCAACCCTCGACAACGTTTCCATTTACGCCAGCTATGCGTATGTGGATGCTGAGATTCGTGAAAAAGGCGACACCTACGGCAACCAGGTACCGTTCTCGCCGAAACACAAAGGCACATTGGGCGTGGACTATAAGCCGGGCAACTGGACTTTCAACCTGAACAGCGATTTCCAGTCCAGTCAGTATGCGGATAACGCCAACACCGTGAAAGAGAGCGCCGACGGCAGTACCGGTCGCATTCCCGGCTTTATGCTCTGGGGCGCTCGCGTCGCCTATGACTTTGGCCCACAGATGGCAGACCTGAACCTGGCATTCGGCGTGAAAAATATCTTCGATCAGGCGTATTTCACCCGCTCTTACGACGACAACAATAAAGGCATCTACGCAGGCCAACCGCGCACGCTGTATATGCAGGGTTCGTTGAAGTTCTAAACCCCGTTTACCCGGCCTGCATACTGTTTCTGTAGGTCGGGTAAGCGAAGCGCCACACGACACAGGCAATTCATATGTTCACACCATTACGTACGCTTTTCGCCGTTCTGCTGCTGGTAACCAGCCACGCCTTTTCCGCCACGGTTCATGACGAACATGGCTCCTTTACGCTTGATAAAACGCCACAGCGGATAGTGGTGCTGGAACTGTCGTTCGCGGACGCACTGGCCGCCGTCGATGTCAGTCCGGTCGGTATTGCCGACGACAACGATGCCACGCGCATTCTTCCAGAGGTTCGTGCTCATCTGAAACCCTGGCAGTCTGTCGGCACGCGCGCGCAGCCGAGTTTAGAAGCCATCAGCGCGCTGAAACCGGATCTGATCATTGCCGACAGCAGTCGCCATGCAGGTATCTACGGCGCCTTACAGCAAATCGCACCGGTACTGCTGCTTAAGTCTCGCAATGAAACTTACGCTGAAAACCTGCAATCTGCGTCCATCATCGGCGAAGTCGTGGGCAAAAAGGCACAGATGCAGTCTCGCCTGGCGCAACATAAGCAACAGATGTCAGCGTGGGCCAGCCAGTTGCCAAAGGGCACGCTGGTGTTGTTTGGTACGTCACGTGAGCAACAGTTCAACCTGCACACACAGGAGACCTATACCGGAAGCGTATTGACCGCGCTGGGGCTGACGGTGCCGGCGAAAATGGCGGGGGCATCTATGCCATCCATCGGCCTGGAACAGCTGCTGGCGCTTAATCCTGAATGGCTGCTGGTCGCACATTATCGCGAAGAGAGCATCGTGAAACGCTGGCAGCAAGACCCGCTGTGGCAGATGTTAACTGCGGCGCAAAAACAGCAGACGGCGTCGGTCGACAGTAACGCCTGGGCGCGGATGCGCGGCATTTTCGCGGCCGAACGCATTGCCAGCGACACGGTAAAAATCTTCCATCACCAGCCCTTATCTGATGTGAAATGACGGTTCTTAGACATCCAGCGCTGCTGTGGGGGCTTCCCCTTGTCGCGCTTATCGCTATCTTCTGGCTGAGTCTGTTTTGCTACTCGGCCATTCCTGTTTCTGGCGTTGACGCCATTCACGCCCTGCTGCCGGGCCATACGCCGACGCTTCCACAAGCGCTGGTGCAAAACCTTCGTTTGCCGAGAAGCCTGGTCGCCATGCTGATTGGCGCAAGCCTGGCACTCGCGGGAACGCTGCTGCAAACCCTGACGCATAATGCCATGGCTTCCCCTTCGCTGCTCGGCATTAACAGCGGCGCGGCGCTGGCGATGGCGCTTACCAGCGCCGTCAGCCCTGTGCCCGTTGCGGGTTACTCCATCGCCATTATCGCCGCCTGCGGTGGCGGCGTAAGCTGGTTGCTGGTGATGACCGCTGGCGGTGGATTTCATCACACCCAGGACCGAAACAAGCTGATCCTCGCAGGCATTGCGTCCTCGGCGTTTTGCATGGCCCTGACCCGCATCACTCTGTTGCTGACCGAAGATCACGCCTACGGCATTTTATACTGGCTCGCCGGAGGCGTTTCCCATGCGCGTTGGCAGGAGTTCTGGCAGCTTTTCCCGATGGTGGCCGTTGCTGTACCGGTGGTGTTGCTGCTGGCTAATCAACTGAACCTGCTGAACGTCAGCGACAGCACCGCCCGCACGCTGGGGGTGAATCTGCCGAAGCTACGTTTAGCCATCAACATTCTGGTGCTGCTTTTGGTCGGTGCCTGCGTCAGCGTGGCCGGCCCGGTGGCGTTTATCGGCCTACTGACGCCGCATCTGGCTCGCTTCTGGGTGGGATTCGATCAGCGCAAAGTCCTGCCAATGAGCATGCTGATGGGCGCTACGCTACTACTGCTGGCCGATGTTCTGGCCCGAGCGTTGGCCTTCCCTGGTGAATTGCCCGCAGGAGCAGTGGTGGCGCTGATTGGCGCGCCCTGCTTTGTCTGGCTGGTCAGGAGGCGCGGATGAAAATTACGCTCGTCATTTTCATCGCCTTCGCATTGGCAGGGTTTTCGGTTCTGTCGTTACAAATGGGGGTGATCGCCGTTCCCTGGCGTGCCCTACTGACCGACTGGCAGACCGGGCGCGAGTATCATTACGTGTTAACGGCGTATCGTCTGCCGCGACTGCTGCTGGCGCTGCTTGTCGGTGCCGCTCTCGCGGTGGCCGGCGTTCTGGTGCAGGGGATCGTGCGTAACCCACTGGCTTCACCGGATATTCTCGGCGTAAACCATGCCGCCAGCCTCGCCTCTGTGGGCGCGCTGCTTCTCTTACCGTCACTACCGGTGGTTGCACTGCCGCTGCTGGCCTTTGCCGGTGGCATGGTGGGCCTGATCCTGCTGAGAATGCTGGCGAACACCAGCCAGCCGATGAAGCTCGCGCTCACGGGCGTCGCGCTCTCTGCCTGCTGGGCCAGCCTGACGGATTATCTGATGCTCTCGCGTCCGCAGGATGTGAACAGCGCCCTGCTGTGGCTGACCGGCAGCTTATGGGGCCGTGACTGGAGCTTTGTGAAAATAGCCGCCCCGCTGCTGATTTTATTTCTGCCGCTGAGCCTGCGTTATTGCCGCGATCTCGACCTCCTGGCATTGGGCGATGCGCGTGCCGCCACGCTCGGTGTGTCGGTGCCGCGTATTCGGTTCCAGGCTTTGCTGCTGGCTGTCGCCATGACGTCAACCGGCGTGGCCGTCTGCGGCCCGATTAGCTTTATTGGACTCGTGGTACCGCATATGGTGCGCAGCATTACCGGTGGACGTCACCGCTGGCTGCTGCCCGTTTCGGCCATGACAGGGGCGTTGCTGCTGGTGATTGCCGACCTGCTGGCGCGAATTACTCATCCCCCGTTGGAGCTTCCGGCTGGGGTGTTGACCGCCATTATCGGTGCGCCGTGGTTTGTCTGGCTGCTTGTGAGAATGCGATAAATGACATTACGAACTGAAAATCTGACGCTCTGTTACGGTACAAACAAGGTGCTTGACGGCGTTTCACTTGCGCTGCCAACAGGGAAAACCACCGCCCTGCTCGGCCCTAACGGCTGCGGGAAATCGACGTTGCTACACTGTTTTTCGCGGCTGTTAACGCCGCAGTCCGGTCGCGTATTTCTTGGCGATAATCCTATCAACTCGCTCTCATCACGGCAGTTGGCGCGCAGGCTGGCGCTGCTGCCGCAGCACCATTTAACGCCCGAGGGGATCACCGTGCAGGAGCTGGTGTCGTACGGTCGAAATCCGTGGTTATCACTCTGGGGACGTCTCTCTGCTGAAGACAATGCGCGGGTGAATGACGCGATGAGCCAGACCCGAGTCCAACACCTTGCCGACCGGCGGTTAACCGATCTTTCCGGCGGTCAGCGCCAGCGTGCATTTCTGTCGATGGTCCTGGCGCAGAATACGCCCGTTGTCCTCCTCGATGAGCCAACCACCTATCTCGATATCAATCACCAGGTGGAACTGATGCGGCTAATGGGCGAACTCCAGGCCCAAGGGAAAACGGTAGTCGCCGTACTACACGACCTTAATCAGGCCAGCCGGTACTGCGACCATCTGGTCGTCATGGAGAACGGGCACGTTATGGCGCAAGGTACACCGGAAGAGGTAATGACCCCTGGATTACTGAAGACCGTATTCAGCGTAGAAACGGAGATACACCCAGAGCCGATATCAGGCAGGCCGATGTGTGTGGTGAGATAGCCTGAAAAAGATCAGAGAAAACGCTAACTGCGCAATTAAGCCATTTTCGTAGCCCGGCGAACGGAGCGACGCCGGGATTTGCGGAGATAGTGCATGAGATGCCTGATGGCGCTACGCTTATCAGGCCTACATCTATAGGCCACTCCTCAATAAAAATAAAATCCCACCATGATTTTTACGCGGAATCTGTGCACATTTTCCCTGCAAAACAGCCCCATAACTGATACACTGGATATAATCACAGTGCAAGGGGCAAATAATGGCCGTTGAAACAAAATTTGTTGTCGTAAGAAAAGGTGAAGAGAAAATGACATTTGCCAGTAAGAAAGAGGCTGACGCTTACGACAGACTACTCGATATGGCAGAAGCGTTCACCGATTTGCTGTTGCAGAGCGGCAAGCCGATGGATGAAACGCTGGCCGAGGATCTTGGGCTGTATCTCGCCGAGCAGAAAATGGCCGTCCAGCATGTTCTGCGTACCAGCAAGCTTCCTAAACCCGGTACCCCAGCAGAAACCGATACCGCGGAGTCAGATACCGCTGGCAGTAAAAAAATTAGAGCCGTTAAAGCAGCGTAAATACCCCCCTGCCGTATCGCTCATCCTGAAGCCGCAAGCCGTCCTCTGCTTGCGGCTTTTTTGCGTTGCCCGGCCGAGCGACGCGACGCCGGGAATCGAAACAAGCCAACCAGCGCCAACCAGACATAAGCGTTATCGGGAGAATTGACGAGAGCCCATGACGCACAGGATAACGCCGAACGTAATGAACACCATAAGCGGACTCACGGCTTCATGCAGCAGCGTGGCTGACAGGCCCAGCCCGAAGAAAGGCTGAAGAAGCTGTAGCTGACCGACGGCAGCAATCCCTCCCACAGCAAGCCCCTTGTACCAGAAAATAAAACCAATCAGCATGCTGAACAGCGAGACATAACCCAGGGCTACCCAGGCAGATATACCGATGCCGGTAAAGGTAACAGGCATGGTTATCAATAAAGCGATAAGCATAAATGGCAGTGAGAGGATCAACGCCCAACTGATAACCTGCCATCCCCCCAGCACGCGAGTCAGTTTTGCGCCTTCGGCATAACCCAGACCGCAAACCACCACCGCGGCAAGCATGAGAACATCGCCGGTGAGTGAGATGGCTACGCTTTGCGAGAGAGCAAATCCCATCACAAGCAGGCTGCCAAGCACAGAGAAAATCCAGAAGGCCATTCTGGGACGTTCACCACCACGCAGTACGCCAAAAATCGCGGTGCTGAGCGGCAGAAGCCCCAGAAAAACGATGGAGTGGGCGGAGGTCACATGCTGTAACGCCATCGCCGTCAGCAGCGGAAATCCGATAATGACGCCCAGGGAGACAATCATGAGCGGCACAATCTGCGAGGCCTGCGGACGTTTTTCACGAAAGCCGTAAATCAGCATCAAGGCCAGCACACCGGCTACTGACGCTCTCAGAAACGTCAGAAAAAAGGGATCCATATCGAGGACCGCAACGCGTGTAGCCGGTAGCGAACCACTAAAAATGATCACCCCCAGCAGCCCGTTTATCCATCCGGAAACGGGGTTCGGATCGGTTTTATCTATCGCCGTATTCACCACTGCCACCTCACTTTTTATAAATCGCTCGTAGGCTTGAGCGTCTGTGAGGCGGATGGTACGCTCGATGATTCAATACAATCAAATTATTGTCATGGATACATTTGATGAAAGCCCGCTATAAATCCATCGTGGATAGCTTCGCTGACCGCATCCGCAGCGGGGAGATCCCTGCCGGTACACGTTTACCGACGCACAGAGCCCTCTCAACCCAGGAACATATTTCTCTGGCGACCGCAACCCGGGTCTACAGTGAGCTGGAAGCGATGGGTCTGGTCAGCGGTGAAACCGGGAGAGGCACGTTTGTCAGGGAGATAGCGTTGCCCTTCGGCCACGGGATTGACCAGCATGCGGTGGCAACCGATGTGCTTGACCTGAATTTTAACTATCCGTCACTCCCAGGACAGGGGGAGATTCTACGTGAGGCGCTACGACAGGTCGCGGTATCCGGGGATATTGAATCTCATCTGCGCTACCAGCCACATGCAGGCAGGATGACTGAGAGGGAAATTATCGCGACTTACATTGCAGGTGCGGAATTCCAGCCTGAAGCCGACAATGTGGTGATAGTGAACGGTGCGCAGCACGGATTGACCATCACGGTGATGGGTTTGCTACGCCCGGGAGATGTTGTGGCCGTTGATGCCCTCACCTATCCCGGTTTTAAAGTGCTGGCTGAACTGTACCATCTGGAACTGATTGCCATACCCGTTCTGGCCGATGGACCGGATTTATCGGCACTGGAAGCGCTATGCCAGAAAAGGCATGTCAGGGCGCTCTATACCATGCCGACGTTGCATAATCCCCTTGGCTGGGTGCTCAGCCGTAGTCAGCGAAAAAGCCTGGCCGCTATTGCACGAACCTATGATCTTCTCGTGATTGAGGACACTGCTTATGGCTATCTCGTCCGTAGGCCACCCCCACCTGTTGCGATTTATGCCCCAGAGCGAACGGTGTATATCACCGGGTTCTCAAAGAACGTGGCGACGGGCCTAAGAGTCGGCGCCGTCGTCTGCCCCGCCTCGTTCCGCCCCTTGCTGGAAAGAGCCGTCAGGGCAACCACATGGAATACGCCTTCATTGATGACCGCACTGGTCTGTAACTGGATAGAGGATGGTACGGTGGCCCGTTTTGAAACGCTGAAACGACGTGATGCCCACCAGCGACAGGCGGTGTTAAAAGCGGCGCTTGGCGATATTTCCTGTATTACACATCCGGGCTCCTATTTTGCCTGGATCCCTCTGCCGGACGAGGCAAGAGCAGACAGGGTTGCCCGGGTTCTGATGGACAGCAATATTTCCGTCTCAACCGCAGAGCCTTTCTGTACTTCACTGGTTGTTCCTCAGGCGCTTCGGGTTGCTCTTGGGTCAATCGCCATGGAGGATTTATATGCCGCACTGGTTAAAGTTCGTGAAGCGGTTAAGTACGAACAATCTCGCTAGTCAGTTATTTTCGACTTTCGCCCTTAGCAGAGGTTTCGCTCAGTTTGCTTGTACGTTTTGTGCAAGCGGACATTATTTTTTGAGATAGTCAAATTCGCTCCAACTCAGCAAGCCAGGATAAACGCTATCCCTTATGGTGCATTTCAAATTCGTTCAACTGTTCCAATGCTTTTGCCACATTCTGGAACATTAGGTATTTTTGTTCATCCTTTCGTGAAAGGCGCGAATTAAGACACTTTGGTCGGGTCGCCCATAGACCATGCGATTCCGGCACCACGGTCCATATATCGAATAAGATCCATATCAGCAGGCTTAATGTCAAAACCAGCCAGATCTAAATTCTGGCGCATGCGAACTGGGTTGAGGCTTTTGGGCAGGACGGCGTAGCCATTTTGTATCCCCCAGCGCAGCAGAAATTGTGCTTCCGTCACACCATAGCTGGCCGCCATTTCAGCGAACACGGTATCTCCTGCTTTAAGTTCATCAGGCTTGGCACTGTCCTGACCGGCACCCGTGCGCCATGTAGAAAGGGGGGCGAGGCTACTGTAAGCAATCGGGGTAATATTTCTGTCACGCATATATTGAATAAGGTCGGATTTCTGAGACCAGGGATGCAGTTCAATCTGGTTCACATCCGGCATGGGAAGCCCCGCCGCTTCAATCTCATCAAGGTGGATCTGCGAATAGTTGCTGACGCCAATACTTCTGGCTTTACCCATTTTTTGCAGTTCCAGCAGCGCTTTCCACTCGTTCAGACGCTGCGAGCCGCCGTGAGGTGAATGAATAAGATAAAGATCGATATAATCCAGCCCCAACAGATGCAGACTGTTCTCGCAGGCCTCCAGGGTCTGCTCGAAGGTTTTAGGTTTTTCACCCCACTCTGCCGCGCCTGGCCATAATTTCGTGGTCACGAAGAGACTGTTACGGCTAAGGCCATTTGAAGCCAGTCCCTGCCTGATCCCCTCACCAACGCCTTGCTCATTGTTGTATACCGCCGCCGTGTCGATGTGGCGGTAACCAGCGCTTATTGCAGCCTGAACCGCCTGTGCGGCGTCATCCTGCTCGATGAGATAAGTCCCGAAGCCAACGGCGGGTAGCTGAGTCGTGGAATTCACGGGGAATGTTAAATGCGACATGCTCATCTGGCCTCCAGATTAAAGGTCTGCGGATAAACCCTGGGTTAAAATAAGGAATCCCCCAGTGGTTGCTTGAATACGGATCTGTTTAAGGGGGGCATATTCCTCGGAATGGTAAAACGCGTTTGCCTTTGCCATATCAGGAAACTGGATAATGACCAGAACGGGCTCCGAGTGACCTTCCACCGGTGTGACGGCCTCTGCTGACAACATCATTTTCCCACCATGTTGTAAAACAAGTGGGCCCGCTTTGCGGACATACTCTTCCATCAAAAGCGGATCGTTAACGGTGAAATTTCCGACAAGATATGCGGGTTGCTGATTAGGCATTGCCTTACTCCATTTAAGCCAGACTTGACCGGGTTGTAACCAATATCAATTAACCGGTCGGTGATTTGGGCATTTTAAGCACAGATGAACTTATGGCTGGTTTCATCATAATGTAGAATAAAAGATTCAGTGCGGATGATTTCGCCACACATTGACTCCCATAGGGCGACAATATTGATGAATATTAGAGATAGCGTTGAAGGTATTGCCGTCTTTGTGGCGGCGGCTGAAGCAGGTAGTTTCGCCAAAGCGGCGGAGCAACTGGCATTAAGTCGCTCTGCCGTCGGCAAAACGGTTGCCAGGCTCGAGGAGCGCCTGGGTGTGCGTCTTTTTCACCGGACCACACGAAGCCAAAGTCTTACCGAAGAGGGTGAAATTTATTATGAGCGTTGCACCAAAGCGCTGAACGAACTCCGGGAGGCCGAAGCATTGCTGGATAATGCCCGGCATGAGGTCAACGGCCGCCTGAGGGTGACAATGCCGCTACTTTTCGGTCGATATTGCGTTGCCCCGGTTTTGCTGGAACTGGCGAAACAATATGAGGGATTAGAACTCGATTTACATTTCAGCGATCATACGGTCGATATTATCGATCAGGGATTTGATCTGGCGATTCGAAATCACAGGCCTGGGTCGGGTACAGCACTGGAGTCAATTAAGCTGGTAACGCAACGCAAGGTGATTTGTGCTGCGCCTTCATACCTGAAACGATACGGGTATCCAGATAGCCCTGGTGAACTTCAGAATCATGCTTCGCTTGTATTCTGTTACAAGGGGCAACTCTATCCGTGGACGTTTTGTAATAAAGATGGCTCCCAATCGGTTGCTCCTCTCACCTACCGGATGCAATTTAACAGCTATGATGTTATCGCCGATGTGGTCACTTCCGGTTTAGGTATTGCCTGTCTTCCCGACTGGTTAATCAGAAAACAACTTAGTGAGGGTACATTAGTTCAACTGATGAAGGACTATCCGTTGATTGAGTTTGAAACCTATGCAGTGTGGCCTTCGGCTAAATATCAGCCCCTCAAGTTACGCGCAGCCATTTCATCATTACTTGAAAAGCTCACCTGGGTGAATGACCTGAGCGTTGCGTTTGCTTGTGACATCCCGCAGATAAATACTGCGAAGCTGAGTTTATAGGCCCCGCATGGTCGCTCTATACGTTTTGGGTGATAGTCCATAGATGCGTTTGAAGGCTGAGCTAAAAATACTTTCCGACTGATAACCTAAGCTAAAACCGATCTCTTTGACGCTTTTGTCTCCAGCGCGGAGCAGTTTACTGGCAATTAACATGCGCCAGTGGGTGACATACCCTATTGGGCTATGCCCGGTCAGGTCGCTAAAGGTTTTGCTAAATCCCGCTCTCGACATACCGGCTGTGGACGCTAATTCATGCAGCCGCCAGTTTTTTTCTGGTTCGTTATGTATGGCATTCAGCGCTGCAACAATCCGCGGATCTTTATATGCTTTGAGAATTCCCTTATGAGAAGTGGAACTGCTTTCATACCAGGCGCGCAGCGCTTCAATCATAATCAGATGCATCAGATGATTACATGCCTGAGAGGCACCTGGTCGGTTTGAAAGCTTTTCCATAAATAACAACTTCATCAGCGGGCTTAGCCCGGTAGGCTCATCAGGCTGGGTTCGAAAGAAGATTGTTTCAGGCAATTCTTGTAGTAAAAGCTCAGAGGAAACGAGATCGATCTCCATTTTTCCAGCGATCAGAATATTGTCATCTCCGCCGTAATTGACGGTTTCGCGAACGCGGGGTCTTTTCTCTTCGGTAGATTCTAATGGCACGCATTCCCGGTCGGTTGCCATCACAAATCTCATTTTTCTGGTGAGAATGACCCCTTCACCAACATCTAATGTCCGCCATGTCAGTTCATTCTCGAGTCGAAACAAAAAAGATCCTTTTCTGACAACGATAAATTTGAACCCATGAAATCCCGGAAATGTCATTGCCCAGTGCTTTCCTGTAGAAAGACCGGCGGTTGTATAACTGGTAGCGGAGAGCAGGTTTAAGATATCAGAAAAGGGATCCATTGGACTCTCAGTAAAGAAGAATAGACTTTACATTATTATTAAGCCAAAAAAGGTACATTACAATAGCTGCCATTGATGTGACACACACCGCGTTCCTCCCCATTAAGGAGAATATTGATGCTCTACACCACTCTCAACAACAGCGTTAAAATGCCTTTACTCGGCTTTGGCGTCTACCAGATGGTCGACCTGAACGAATGCGAAGCCGCTGTTTTTAATGCCATAAAAGCCGGTTATCGACTTATTGATACGGCTGCGGCCTATGAAAACGAGGAGGCCGTTGGCGCGGCAATTGCTCGCAGTGACGTCCCACGTGAAGCGTTATTTATAACAACCAAAGTGTGGGTGCAGGATGCGGGTTACGAAAATACGCGCAAAGCATTTTTCCGCTCCCTTGAAAGGCTCAAACTCGAGTATCTGGATCTTTACCTGATTCATCAGCCCTATTCAGATGTATTTGGCTCCTGGCGTGCAATGGAGGAACTTTATGAAGAAGGTTTAATTCGTGCTATTGGCGTGAGTAATTTCGCTCCCGACCGACTCACCGACTTAATAACCTTCAGCCGTATTGTTCCCGCGGTCAATCAGGTCGAGACACACCCATTCCATCAACAAATTAATCATGCTGAATTTATGAAAGCGTGTGGCGTTCAGCCAGAATCGTGGGCGCCTTTTGCGGAAGGTAAAAATCACATATTCACCCATCCTGTTCTGCTGCCTATCGCCCACGCGCACAACAAAAGTGTCGCTCAGGTTGTGCTTCGCTGGTTAATTCAGCGCGAAATAGTGGTCATACCTAAGTCAGTAAAGCCCGAGCGTATGAGTGAAAACTTCGATGTTTTCAATTTTTCTTTGAGTGATGAAGAAATGCGTTCAATTCAGTCTCTCGACACGGGAAAAACACTCTTTACAGAGCATACCGACCCTGAGCGTATCAGAACCGTGGCAACCCGAAAATTCAATACCTGACACCAGGCTGACTTGAATCAACAATAAACCGACTACATTAGGCATCTTTCGAGTACGGGGCATATGAGTAACAGAGACAAAGAATTTTGTGCAATCGACAGGGATGATGTTGTATTTATTTTTGTCGACCTTCAGGAAGGTCTGATACGAAAGAGTAAAACAATGGAGCCTGAAGCACTGTCCTCAAACGCGGCAGGTTTGGCTCAGGTCGCCTATACAATCAGTGCCCCTACTCTTTTTTTCACCGTTCCTCAGGAGGCTAAGGAAGGTGAGCCACTGCCAAAACTCCAGGGATATGCAAATGAAAGTAATACCTTTTATCGCGTCATCGCCGATCCGTTCCTGGTCAATTCAATCACCAGCGCACTGGATAGTTTAGCGCGTAACACATTGATTATATGCGGGTATAGCGCAGAGGTTGGAGTGTTGCTGACTGCACTTGGCGGCCTTCGCCAGGGGTATAGCGTATTTATTCCGGTTGATTGTGTTGGTAGCCAGTCACTGAGAACTGAAACGGCGGTACTTAAACAGGCTGAAAAGACTGGTGCGGTAATAACATCTCTTGCAACACTGGCGGCGCAACTGGCTCCGGACTTTTCCAAAGAGCCGGGTAGGACAATGTTGTCTGTCATCTCAAATATCAAATGCTGACAGGATAATAATATGAGGACAACCAGCGCACGGTTCGTGCTTATGCCCTAACTAACGGTAAATCCAAACAATGGGTATTTCGACATCAGATATTTTTATGCCCAGGCTTTTGATATTTCGGTTGAATGGGTAACAAAGGCATGTTGAGGTAGGATTTTTTCAAGCAAAAACAAATTGTTCTAACGCCGTTAATGTAATAATCAATGGAGAGCAGGCCATATTTATAATATAAATTGACAGGTACGCTGAGTTTTACAGGAACATCACCGATGAACATTACTGCCTCCATTGCCCTTTTGAGCGCTTGCCCATTTGTGTGTCAGGCGGCGAAACGGTGACCTTTTTCGAAACCATCCTGGATACCGCAGGGCCACAAGGCCCTTTGAAAGGTACGTTACTCACCCCAAATTCAAAACCAACGGCTGTGGTTCTTATCGTTCCTGGCTCCGGTCCGACCGATCGGGATGGAAACAACCCGCTTGGTGTGAATGCATCACCTTATCGACTTCTTGCTGAAGGCCTGGCTGCAAAAGGCTTTGCAACGCTTCGTATCGACAAACGTGGAATGTTCGCTAGCGCACTGGCCGTAGAGGATGCCAATGCGGTGACGATTACTGACTATGTTGACGACATTCGTTCCTGGGTAAAAGTGCTTAAACGTCACATGCACACATCCTGTATTTGGATTTTAGGACACAGTGAAGGAGGCTTAGTCGCCCTGGCCTCGGCTCAAGAAGAGGGTGTGTGCGGCGTGGTTCTTATCGCAACACCCGGAAGGCCCATGGGCGAGGTGTTAAGGAAGCAACTTCATGCTAATCCGGAAAACGAAATGATATTAGAGCAGGCGCTGCCGATAATTAATGCGCTTGAGCATCGGCGGCGGGTCGATATCACCGATATACCTCCAGCACTACAAAATCTCTTTAATCCTGCGGTTCAGGGATTTTTGATAAATGCGTTTTCATATGATCCTGGTCATCTCATTTCGACCATTTTCAAACCCGTGTTATTGCTGCAAGGGCAACGCGATCTCCAGGTTAACGAAACAGACGCAAGACTGCTTCAGGCCGCGAATCCTCGAGCATCCCTGGTTATCCTGCCCAATATGAATCATATATTGAAGGAGATGACTTCGGACGATCGCCTGGTGAATATCGCTTCATACGCTGAACCAACTCGCCCCTTAGCTCCCGGTTTAATTGACTCGATTGCGCATTTCCTGCTCCAGAATTCACCTTTTCCCGAAAAGTAACGGCTGCTCTCACCCTCCCCCCACCGGGAGAGGGAACAGAGAGTGCAAATTAGTAGCGCACGCACACCGACTTTGTTTCACACCAGTCGTTCAACCAATCCGGGCCAAAATCACGCCCGGTGCCCGACTGTTTCATACCGCCGAACGGCAGGTTGGCGTCAATTAGCGTGTGGCTGTTGACCCATACCGTACCGGCCTGCAGGCGGTCGGTGTAGTTCAGCGCTTGAGTCAGGTCACGAGTCCAGACGCTGGCGGTCAGGCCGAAGTCGCTGTCGTTAGCAAGGCGCAGTGCCTCTTCGCCGTCGGCGACGCGTACCAGGTTCACCACCGGGCCAAACACCTCTTCGCGGGTTAAGCGCAGGTTGGCCTCCGGGTTGATAACCAGGGTTGGCGGAATATAGAAGCCCTGTGCGTCCGGGCCAACGTTGCCGCTAATCAGCTCGGCGTTGTGTTTACGCGCATCGTCGAGATAAGCCGCCACTTTGGCACAGTGCGCCTGCGACACCACCGGGTTAATCTGCGTGGTTTCCAGCATACCAGGCCCCACCTGTAGCGACTTCACCGCCTGCTCAAAGCCGCTGACCAGCGTATCGAACAGCGGCGCTTCAATATAGATACGTGAACTGGCGGCGCACACCTGCCCCTGGTTAAGGAAGCTGCCGGTCATCAGCCCTTCGATAACCCAGGCCGGGTCGGCGTCTTTCAGCACAATCGCCGGGTTTTTACCGCCCAGCTCCAGCGTGACGCGGGTGAGTCTGTCGGCGGCCACGCGAGCAATTTGTTTGCCGGTGGCGGTAGAGCCGGTAAAGCTCACTTTTGCCACATGAGGATGCGAAGTTAACGCCGCGCCGCACTCGGCGCCGCTGCCGGTGACCACGTTAAATACGCCTTCCGGTACGCCCGCTTCGATAGCCATTTCGGCTACACGCAACAGCGTCAGCGGCGTGGTCTCCGACGGTTTAATAACGATAGAACAGCCTGCCGCCAGCGCGGGCATCACCTTCCACATGCCAATCATCAGCGGGAAGTTCCACGGCACGATACCGGCGACGACGCCAACCGGCTCTTTTTTGGTCCACGCCTGATAGCGCGCGCCCTGCGGGAATGGGATGGAAACATCCAGCGTGCGGCCGCTAATTTTAGTGGTCAGCCCGGCGGTATAGCGCATCCAGTTCAGGGTGCAGCCCACTTCAAAGGCGCGGGAGATGTTGATGGATTTGCCCTGCTCCAGCGTTTCCAGTTGGGCGAGTTCCTCACCGTTCTGCTCAACGAGATCAGCAAAGCGCAGCAGAATACGTTCGCGTTCGGCAGGCGTGCGCCCGGCCCAGCTGCGGGAGACAAACGTGCGCCAGGCGGACATCACCGCGCGGTCAACGTCAGCCGCATTAGCATCCGCGGTGGTAGCAATCGCCTTGCCCGTTGCCGGGTCCCAGACGGTGAGACGTTTTTCACTCTGCGCCGCCTGCTGCGCACCATCAATAAACAGGCCATGCTGACGGTCTAAAAACTGCTGCACGCTCGGGAGCAGTGCTACCTGTGATGAGGACATATCGTCTCCTTATTCTTCGCGGTTAGTTATTTCAGTCTACGGCGGGTCTGGAGATCGCGCTTTTGTCTCTGTGACATTCGCTTGTGCCGCTGTGACAGACGCCGCAATTCAACAGGTTGCTCTGGCAGAAATGTGCAACAGGTAATAGTTCTTTCATATATTCCCCCGCGAACCCTTGTTAAAGGCAACATAAATGCAACAATGCAAAAACATTTTCATTGCAGAGATGGCGTATGGCAGCGGTAAATGGCGGTGAGACATATCAGGCGTGGCTGGCGAAAATCAATCAGGTGTGCGGGCATTTCGCCGCGCGTCCGTTAGATGGCGACTTTCATGGTGAGATAGATACCAGCTATGCGGGCAGCCTCAAGCTCAGCACCGTAACCACTCGCAACATCAATCTGTTCCGCACCCACCAGGAGATCCGCAGCGGCAACGATGCGTGGTTCTACACCGTGTTTCAACTTGCCGGTCAGGTGGATATTGAGCAGGACGATCGCCAGGTGAAGCTGCAAACCGGCGACATGACGCTGATTGACGCCTCGCGCCCCTGCTCTATTCTCTGGCAGCAAACCTCGCGTCAGGTCTCACTGCTGCTACCGCGTCAACTGCTGGAAAACCAGCTGCGCGGCAGCGGGATTAGCGTCGCCACCCGTTTAGATAAATCCCTGCCGATGGTTCAGCTTAGCCAGCGCCTGCTGCATGAGAGCATGAGCAGCCCACAGCTTTCGGCAAGCGAGAGCGAAGCGGCGCTGGATGCGATGGTGTGCCTGCTGCGCCCGATGCTGCATCAACAGGAGATTGCCCCTTCACGGCGCGAAAAGCAGTTTCAGAAGATCATGACGCTGATTGACGATGCGATTCAGGAAGAGCATCTGCGCCCGGAGTGGCTCGCCGATGAGACCGGCATGTCGGTAAGAAGTCTGTACCGACTGTTTGCCGATAAAGGATTAGTGGTGGCGCAGTATATCAAGAACCGTCGTCTTGACCTCTGCGCGCAAGCGCTACAGCGTGCACCGGACGACGAAAAGCTCGCCGGTATCGGCTATCGCTGGGGGTTCAGCGACCACAGCCACTTCTCCACCGCCTTCAAGCAGCGGTTCGGTATTTCGCCGGGCGAATACCGCAAGCGTGGTCGCTAAACAAAACTCACATCAATTATCTTCAACCAGCTGCGACACGTCATTGCTGTTGATTTCGCGCGCGTTGCCGTTCTGATCGGTGTAGCTGGTCATGCCGGTCTCTTTATCGAGCTGCGGTTTACCCTGCGTCACAATCGTCTGGCCGCTTTTGGTGGTCATCACATAGTTCGTCGTACAGCCCGCCAGCGCCAGCAGCATTGCTCCCGCGCACAGGAAATATAAAGGCTTTTTCATCATCTCTCCGTTCATTGTCCCCGCCAACGGCAAGGTTAAGTCGGCGTATTGTATGCCGGATACGGATAATTGGGGTATCGGTGGGATGTAACAGAAGTTAACGTGATGATTTCCGGGAGGTCAAATGACCTCCCGGCATACGACTTACAGCGCGATACGAATCACATCGTCAGGCGCAGTGGCCTCTTTCTGACGTGTAGATTCCTGTTTCACGCTGACGTACAGCGTTTTACCGTCAGCGGAGAGCGTCAGGCTGTTCGGGAAGGTTGGGGTTTTGATGGTTTTGGTGACTTTATAGTCTTTCGCATCAATCACCGTCACGGTGCCCGCTTTACGCTGGGTCACGTAAACTTCGTTACGCACCGGGTTAAACAGCACCGCCAGCCCTTCCTGAGTATCGACCTTCGACAGCACTTTGCCATCTTTCAGATTGACCACCAGCAGTTCCGGCTGTTTGGAATCAGTGATAAAGGCACGCTGACCGGCTTTATCCAGGCTGATATTGATATAGAAGTGTTCTTTGCCATCATCCAGCAGCTTCTGACGGGTCAGAATTTTGTTGCTCGCGGTATCGATGGTGACCAGTTCGCCGTCGCCGTTGGTGACGTACAGACGCTGTTTATCCGAGTCGACCGCCAGGCCCGTGCCGAAGGTACCGGTACCGGTGATGGTGGTTTTCAGCGTCAGCTTGTCGCCATCAACCACCCAGACGGAGCTGCCGTCTTTGCCAATGCCGGTGATGTATACGGTGTTGGTTTTCTCATCCACCGCCAGTTCACGCGGCTGCAATGGCTTAACCGTTTCGCTGCGCTCACGGCCGTCCAGCACCAGACGTCCCTTCACGTCGCCGGTTTTGGCGTCAATCGCGGTCACCGCACCGTTGATGGTGTTGCCAAACCACAGGGTCTGGGTCTGGTTATTTAGCGTCGCGCCAAACGGTTTGAGATCGTTATGAATAACCTGCGTCACTTCCAGCGTGACCGGGTCAAGGCGATAAACAATCCCGCCTTTATCGGTTTTACGGCTTTGTGATGTGGCCAGCCACAGCGCATTTTCCTGCTGGCTGTAGGCCATTTCATATGCCCCTTTGCCGACCGCTTTACGCAGCATTTCATCTGCGGCATGCGCGCTAAAGCTTCCCGCCAGCAGGAAAGCACTCAACAACAGAGAACGGCGCAGACGCGGCGCGGACAATTGACGTAATGACATGACGACTCCCTTTGATGAACGTAATGATTTCTGCTTCACATCGCTTCTTTCTTCGCAGCGTCATAGCGCAACGTTTAGTAGATGCGAATAGTAATCATTAATTTATGTAAAGTGGAGCTTTTATTACCTCCAGCAACCAAATAGTTTCTATTTCATCACCGGAAATTAACGATTTATGCTGCTAAAGTTTTCAATACATTTACAAAAGTATTAACCTATTGGGGTCTGTTCCATTTGGTACATTTTGCGAGTTTTTCATGAAAATCATAACCGTACGCTCTGTAGCGCTGCCTGCGCTGCTGTTGCCGCTTGTTTTTTCTCCTTTTTCCTGGGCCAATGATGAACAAACGTTAATCGTCACCGCCGCACCGCAGGCCGTTTCTGAGCTGGATACCCCTGCCGCCGTCAGCGTCGTCGACGGCGAAGATATGCGTCACGCCGCACCACAGGTTAACCTTTCAGAATCGCTGGGTGCGGTGCCGGGTTTGCAGGTGCAGAACCGTCAGAACTATGCGCAGGATCTTCAGCTTTCTATTCGTGGTTTTGGCTCCCGTTCAACCTTCGGCGTGCGCGGTATCCGTCTGTACGTTGACGGTATTCCGGCTACCATGCCAGACGGTCAGGGGCAAACCTCGAACATCGACATCGGCAGTATCGAGAACGTTGACGTGCTGCGCGGCCCCTTCTCTGCCCTGTACGGTAACGCCTCTGGCGGCGTGGTCAACGTCACCACCCAGACCGGGAAGCAGCCCACTACCATTGAAGCCAACAGCTACTACGGCAGTTACGGCACCTGGCATTACGGCATGAAAGCCAGCGGCGCCGTGGGCGACGGTACCCACGCGGGCGACGTTGATTACACGGTGTCGACGAATCGATTCACCACCCACGGCTATCGCGATCACAGCGCCGCGCGCAAAAACCTCGCCAACGCCAAACTCGGCGTACGGATTAACGACGTCAGCAAGGTGACGCTGCTGTTTAACACTGTCGATATTAACGCTAACGATCCGGGCGGGCTGACCAAGAGCGAGATGGACGCTGACCGCCAGCAGTCGCCGCGCGGTGACCAGTACAATACGCGTAAAAGCGTTAAGCAGACCCAGGCGGGCCTGCGTTACGAACGTCAACTGAGCGCGCAGGACGACCTGAGCGTGATGATGTACGCCGGGGAACGTCAGACCACGCAGTATCAGTCGATTCCCTATGCGCCACAGCAGAAACCAAGCCACTCTGGCGGCGTGATCGACCTCGATCGTCACTATCAGGGCATCGATACCCGCTGGACGCATCGCGGCGAACTGTTGATTCCGGTGACGTTCACCACCGGACTTAACTACGAAAACATGAATGAAAAGCGCCGGGGCTACGAAAACTACGTCATGAATGGCTCGACGCCGGAGTTTGGCGAAAAAGGTAACTTACGCCGCAACGAACGCAACCTGATGTGGAATCTCGACCCGTATCTGCAAACTCAGTGGCAGCTAACCGATAAACTGACCCTGGACGCGGGCGTGCGTTATAGCTCAGTGTGGTTTGACTCCAACGATCACTACGTCACCACGGGTAACGGCGACAGCAGCGGTGATACCAGCTATCACGAATGGCTGCCGGCGGGCTCGTTAAAATACGCCATTACCGATGCGTGGAACGTCTATGCCAGCGTTGGTCGCGGCTTTGAAACCCCCACCATCAGCGAACTCTCCTACCGTTCCGGTACGGCGAATGGGCTGAATCTGGATCTCAAACCAGCCACCAACGAGACCTATGAGATCGGTAGCAAAACCCGCATTGGCAACGGCCTGCTCAGCGCCGCGCTGTTCCAGACCAATACCACCAACGAGATAGTCACCGACAGTAATACCGACAGCCGCGCCAGCTATAAAAATGCCGGTAAAACCCGTCGCCAGGGCGCTGAACTGGCGATTGACCAGCAGTTCGCCGAAAACTGGCGCGCCAAAGCGGCCTGGACCTGGCTTAACGCTACCTACCGCACCGATGTCTGCGGCAACGGCAGCTGTAACGGTAACCGTATTCCCGGCATCGCGCGCAATATGGGCTTCGCTTCGCTAGGCTATGAACCGGAAAGCGGCTGGTACGCCGGTGCGGACGTGCATTACATGGGCGATATTATGGCCAACGATGCCAACACCGCCCGCGCGCCGTCCTGGACCGTGGTTGGCCTGAACACCGGCTACAAGTTCAACCTCAGCAACTGGACGCTGGATGTCTTCGGCCGCGTCGATAACCTGTTTGACCGCGAATATGTGGGCTCGGTTATCGTGAATGAGTCTAACGGACGATACTACGAACCGGCACCAGGTCGTAACTACGGCGTAGGTGTCAATGTGGCGTGGCGTTTTGAATAATACATGACGACGTTTCCGGGGTTGCCCGGAAACGTATTTCCCAAACTTAAATTAATGCCGATACTGCTGTTTCAAATACGATGTTGATTCATCAATAATTTGACATATCGCCGAATAACTTTCTGCTGAATCCCTTTTTTCCAGCGCATCCAACAACGGCTGATACACATTTTGATGCTGAAACGGTTCCATAGAATTTAAATATAAAAAATGCAGGCTTGGCCCTGTTCGCACCCATAATTGTTCAATCATTGCCATTAAGGTTGGCATTTCAGCATAGGTGTATATCTGGAAACGAAATTGATAATTTGTTTCCAGCATTCGCGGGATATCACCGACAGATTTTGCCTCATGGAAGGCTTCTGAGAGGGACCTTAGCTCCCTCATTTTATCTGCGGTTATTTTTTCGGAGGCCGCTGCTGTAGCCATCCCTTCAAGGTTTTTTCGAATCCGATTAATCTCAAGATAAGCTGAACTGGTTAGCGCTGGCACCATAAAGGCCTGTGCAGGTGCCGCCTGAAGCGCACCGAATGAAACCAGACGCAGCAGCGCTTCGCGCACTGGCGTAATACTGATGCCTTGGTTTACGGCAATTTCTCTGGTGACTAATCGCTCACCGGGTTTTAACGCCCCCATGACGAGCGCATTCTTGATATTATTTTCTACTTGCTGTGTCAAACTGATACGTTGTGCTTTAGCAAAATCCAGCATAATTATTATAACTCCGCGTATTTATTTACCCAGACGTATTTATAATTAATAGCTGGGGTTTTATTTTTTGCGAAGAAAATACGATATATATTTTTATCAAAATTAGATTTAAGCACAATTAATAGAACATTAATCATGCGTAAACTATGCAATCTGGCTGCTGAATCGTTAACTACAACGGAACGTTCAGTCGGACTATCAAATACGTGCAGGATTGACCGCTGTCGTTAATAAAACGGCAGTCGTTAGGCGGGCCCAGTTCGAGGCAGTCACCGGTTTGCATTCGATGCGCCGTATCACCTTCCATAAACAGCAGCTCGCCCTCTTGCACCCAGATAAGCTGTCGCGCCATGGCGTAGGCCGACGCGGGCATCGGGATATCGCTGCCCGCCGGTAGCTCAATTTGCACCAGATCAATCGGTAGCTCGCCGCGTGGAGATACGTGGCGGCGCAGATAGTGGGTCTGCGGATCGTGCCAGACCGGCTGGTCGGCAAACCGCAGCAATTTCCCTTCCTGCATCTCCGCACGGGCAATCAGCGTCGACATACTGATACTGAAAGCACCCGAAAGCCGCGCCAGCAGCGCCGCTGTCGGGCTGCTCTCGCCGCGTTCAATTTTGTGGATCATCGCCCGGGAGACGCCCGCACGCTCGGCCAATTCGCTCAGCGACCAGCTGCGCGACTCACGCTCAATGCGAATTCTTGCCCCGATCCGTTGATTTAAGTTGTCTTCAATAGTATTCATATCGTAATAATATAGTGAACAACACTCAGGGTGCAACTCTATGGCTATTCGTTTCGCAACAAAAGAAGACTGCGCCGCTATTGCGGCAATCTATAACCACGCGGTTGTCCATACCGCCGCTATCTGGAACGACAAAACCGTCGATACCGATAACCGTATTGCCTGGTTTGAAGCACGCCAGATCGGCCATTTCCCGGTGCTGGTAAGCGAAGAGAACGGCATGGTGACCGGCTACGCCTCCTACGGCGACTGGCGTAACTTTGACGGCTTCCGCCATACCGTTGAACATTCCGTCTATGTTCATCCGGAACACCAGGGCAAAGGGCTCGGTAATATTCTGCTCGGTGCGCTGATTGAAGAAGCCCGCCGTCGCGGTAAGCACGTGATGGTGGCGGGTATTGAATCACAGAACCACGCGTCGTTGCATCTGCACGAGAAGCACGGTTTTGTCACCACCGGGCAGATGCCGCAGGTGGGGACTAAGTTTGGTCGCTGGCTGGATCTCACCTTCATGCAGCTACAGCTCGATAACCGCAGCGACCCGGATGGGCAGGCATGAATCAGTCCCTCACGCTGACGTTCCTGATAGCCGCCGGGATTGGGCTGGTTATCCAGAACACGCTGATGGTACGCATTACTCAGTCGGCCTCCACCATTCTGGTGGCGATGCTGCTGAACTCACTGGTAGGCATCGTGCTGTTTGTCAGCATTTTGCTGATTAAACACGGGCTCGCGGGCGTAAGCGAGCTGGTAGCGACCATTAAATGGTGGACGTTGATTCCAGGCCTGCTTGGGTCGTTCTTCGTGTTTGCCAGCATCAGCGGTTATCAGTACGTGGGGGCGGCAACGACTATTGCCGTACTGGTCGCCAGTCAACTGATTGGCGGGCTGGTGATGGACGTGGTCAGAAGCCACGGCGTGCCCTGGCGAGCGCTCCTCGGGCCGGTATGTGGCGCGGTGATGTTGATTGTGGGTGCATGGCTGGTGGCGAAGCGCCAGTTTTGATGCATAAAGCTGTAGGCCGGATAAGGCAACGCCGCCATCCGGCAACGTTCGCCGGACTGCCTGATGGCGCTACGCTTATCAGGCCTACAAAACCGGCATTGTGGCCCGGCCAAGCGGATCGCCAGTTTTGATGCGTAAAGCTGTAGGCCGGATAAGGCAACGCCGCCATCCGGCAACCTGCGTCGGACTGCCTGATGGCGCTACGCTTATCAGGCCTACAAAACCTGTATTGTAGCCCGGCCAGCGAAGCGCCAGTTTTGATGCGTAAAGCTGTAGGCCGGATAAGGCAACGCCGCCATCCGGCAACCTGTGTCGGACGGCCTGATGGCGCTACGCTTATCAGGCCTACAAAACCAGCATTGTGGCCCGGCCAGGCGGAGCGCCGCCGGGACAATACCGGACTTAAAGAATGGTGCCACCTGAAGTGAGCTGCTCTTTACGCGTCTCTTCCTGCTCGCGCAGGTGTTGACCATGATGTGAAATCGCCACACGCAGGCGCTGCTGCTGGGTGAAACGATCCTCACGACTCAGTTCCGGGTCGTCGCTTAACACCACCAGCAATTCATTCATATGCGTAATCACGCTTTCCTGCACCGCGGCGTCCACGCGCGCAATGACCTCATCCAGATGTGACATATTCACTCCTTAATTGATTTTCACTTTCGAGAAATCGCTGCCCATCAGGCTGACGCTGTAGCCCGTAATGTTGCTGCGCGTCGCGTAGAAGGTTTTGCCGTTTGCCAGCGCAATCCACGGTGCCTGTTGGTAGAAGATTTCCTGCGCCTGGCCGTAGAGCGCGGCACGCTTCGCCGGGTCGCTCACTACCAGCGCCTTTTTCACCAGTCCATCATACTCTTTATTGCACCAGCGCGCGGCGTTAGAGCCGGTTTTAATGCTGTCGCAGCCGAGCAGCGTATTGGCAAAGTTATCCGGATCGCCGTTGTCCGACATCCAACCGTACAGCGCGCTGTCATGTTCGCCTTTACGGATACCGGTGAGGTATTCGCCCCACTCATAGCTAACGATCTTCGCTTTGATGCCGACTTTCGCCCAGTCGTTCTGGATCATCTCCGCAATACGGCGCGAGTTCGGGTTATACGGACGCTGTACCGGCATCGACCACAGGGTCACTTCCGCGCCCTTCTCAAGCCCTGCCTGTTTCAACAATGCTTTCGCTTTTTCCGGATCGTAACCGTAGTCTTTCAAATCTTTGCTGTAACCCATCATGTTCGGTGGGATCGGCGATTTCGCCACGGTGCCGGAGCCCATAAACACCGCGTTAACGATAGCCTGCTTGTCGGTGGCATAGTTCAGCGCCTGACGCACCAGCACGTTATCAAACGGTTTTTTCTCGGTGTTAAACGCCAGATAGCCGACGTTCAGCGCTTCAACCGCGTGCAGCGCCAGATCTTTATTGCCCTTAATGACGTCAAACTGAACCGGTGACGGTGCCGGAATTATCTGGCATTCGTTGGTTTGCAGTTTCGCCAGACGCGTTTCCACGTTCGGGGTGATGGAGAAGATCAGATGCTTAGTCGGTACCGCGCCGTCCCAATAGTTCGGGTTTGCCAGATAACGAATCTGTGAATCCACCTTGTACTGTTGCAGGACGTACGGGCCGGTGCCAATTGGCCAGTTATCGACGTTCTCCGGCGTGCCTTTTTTCATCATCTGGTCGGCATATTCCGCCGAAAGAATCGACGCGAAGTCCATCCCCCAGTCGGCGAGGAAAGCGGCATTCGGCTCGCTCAGCACGAACTGGACATGATAGTCATCGACCTTTTTCACCTCTTTGATGAGCTTATCGAGACCGACATCGCTGAAGTACTCGTAGTTGCCCTGCGACACTTTGTGATACGGGTGATTGACGTCTTTCTGGCGCATGACGGAGAAAATCACGTCATCGGCGTTAAAATCACGCGTCGGCTTGAAGAATTTGTTGCTGTTGAACTTCACGCCCTGACGCAGCGTGAAGGTATAGGTCAGGCCATCCGGAGAGATGGTCCAGTCCGTTGCCAGTGAAGGCACCGGGGTATTTTTCACCGGATCAAAGTTGATCAAGCGGTTATACAGCACCTGCGAGCTGGCCACGAACGACGGGCCGGAGCTGGCAATCTGCGGGTTGAAGGATTCTGGCGATGCTTCTGAACAGTAAACCAGCGTGTCGGTGTTTGCCGCATAAGCGCTTGCCGGTAACAGCGCACTGAAGGCCAGCGCGAGGAGCGTTTTCCCTGTAGTGTTCCCTGTGATCATGGTTATAAGCCTTTCGATTTTATTATATGGACCGCTTAATAACAGCACAGGGGCCGATAACTGGCAAATAACCAAATGGCATAAATCATATTAAACGCTTTATTTTCAGTAGGTTAATTAATCTACAGTGAGTTTCCCCTCTTCTTCCACACCGAGCTATTTACTATAAATACAAGGAGATAGGGATAACCTGCGCCGCACTGGAGTCAACTTTTTCCAGCCAGCGGATTTCAATAAACCAAAAAATGCGCAACTGGGCCTACCGCGTGAAGGATACCTTGCATATGACTGTCGGCGTGTGGTGCCAAGCGGATGAACAATGGCGTTTCGCGACGGGTGTGTAATATCAGATAACATCTGGCTGTAGTTTGCGAACGTGAACGACAGCTATCTATTCTAATTTAAATAATGCGCACACGTAATTAAACGGTTTATTAATAATCTCTGTGGGGGATAACGCTGAAGCGCATATCTTTTCCAGATATGATTTAATCAACCAACTTGAAAAGTTTAATGATTTTCTAACCAGTCATTCCTTCCGAAGTATTTGATGAATCGTTTCATTAATTCCGAGCTATTAATCAATTTATTAAATAGTCGACAAATCGTATTAAGTCAAATTTAAAAAGAAAACATAAAAAATAACTAAACCTCTTAAATTCAACAAGATAAGAAAAAACATGTAATTTCACGTTAAAAAATAAATACCTTTATGAAATTTAGTAATGGTTTTGTGATTGTAATATTGCCAAATGTAAAAAATAGGTTATCTTTTAAAAATCAACGTCTACCGTGTATTTGTAGGCGTAAAAAAAGGCTCATCTTAATTGTTATAAATCTCATACCAGTCAAAGAGGTCACAATGAAACTAAAGCCTATTGTCAAAAGCCTGGCACTCGCCGGTCTGATGTCAACGGTTATCCTTCCTGCCTATGCCGCTATATCTCAGAAGGACGCAACCGAAACTACCAAAAAAGCCAACGACGCACTTTATAACCAGCTGCCTTTTTCTGACAATACCGACTTTACCAATGCTCACAAAGGTTTCATTGCGGCTCTGCCGACAGACGTTATCAAAGGTGAACAAGGTAACGTTGTCTGGGATCCTCAACAGTATGCCTTTATTAAAGAGGGTGAAAAGGCCCCTTCTACCGTCAACCCAAGCCTGTGGCGCCAGTCTCAGCTGATTAACATCAGCGGCCTGTTTGAAGTGACCGACGGGGTTTATCAGATTCGTAACCTCGACCTTTCCAACATGACCATCATTGAAGGTAAAGAAGGGATTACGGTCGTCGACCCACTGGTGTCTGCTGAAACCGCCAAAGTCGGGATGGATCTCTACTATAAAAATCGCGGTAAAAAACCGGTTGTCGCGATTATTTACACCCACAGCCACGTTGACCACTACGGCGGCGTGCGCGGCGTTGTCGATGAAGCGGATGTTAAATCCGGTAAAGTGAAGGTCTACGCACCGGCTGGCTTTATGGAAGCCGCGGTTGCAGAAAACATCATGGCCGGCAACGTCATGAGCCGTCGCGCCAGCTACATGTACGGCAACCTGCTAAAACCTGATGCTAAAGGCCAGGTTGGCGCAGGCCTTGGGACCACCACATCAGCCGGTACCGTTACGCTGATTGCCCCAACCAACATCATTGAAAAAGACGGTCAGAAAGAAGTGATCGATGGCCTGACCTACGACTTTATGCTGGCTCCAGGGTCAGAAGCCCCATCTGAAATGCTGTGGTATATCGAAGAGAAAAAACTCATCGAGTCTGCTGAAGACGTCACCCATACCCTGCACAACACCTATTCCCTGCGTGGCGCGAAGATTCGTGAACCGCTGCCGTGGTCGAAGTACATCAACGAAGCCATCGTGCGTTGGGGTGATAAAGCTGAAATCATCATGGCGCAGCACCACTGGCCAACCTGGGGTAACGAAAATGTGGTCAACCTGCTGAAGAGCCAGCGTGACCTCTATCGCTACATTAACGACCAGACCCTGCGTATGGCGAACGAAGGTCTGACCCGTGATGAAATCGCGGCAAACTTCAAGCTGCCGGATAGCCTGGCGCATACCTGGGCGAACCGCGGTTACTACGGCTCCGTCAGTCACGACGTGAAGGCAACCTACGTCCTGTACCTCGGCTGGTTCGACGGCAACCCGGCCACCCTGGACGAACTGCCGCCTGAAGAAGCGGCTAAGAAGTTCGTTGACTACATGGGTGGCCCGGATGCCATCATGAAGAAAGCTAAAGAAGACTTTGATCAAGGGAACTACCGTTGGGTTGCTCAGGTCGTCAGCAAGATTGTCTTTGCGGACCCTAAAAACCAGGAAGCGCGTAATCTTGAAGCCGATGCGCTGGAACAGCTGGGCTATCAGGCAGAGTCTGGCCCATGGCGTAACTTCTATCTGACTGGCGCACAAGAGCTTCGTAACGGCGTGCTGAAGGGGCCGACCCCGAACACGGCAAGCCCGGATACGGTGCGTGCGATGACCCCAGAAATGTTCTTTGACTACCTGGCGGTTCATATCAACGGGGAGAAAGCGGGCAACGCGAAAGCCGTCTTTAACATCGACCTCGGTAACGACGGTGGTAAATACAAGCTGGAGCTGGAAAACGGTGTTCTGAACCACACCGCCAATGCAGAAGCAAAAGATGCTGATGCCACCATTTCTCTGGATCGTGCGACCCTGAACAAAATTATCCTGAAAGAAGAGACGCTGAAACAGGCGCAGGATAAAGGGGAAGTTAAGATTTCAGGCGACGGTGCGAAGCTCGAAGAAATGCTGGGCTATATGGACAAATTTGAATTCTGGTTCAATATCGTCACGCCGTAATACCTGCAATTACGTGAAAGCTGCCTTAGGGCAGCTTTTTTTATTCGTATCTCGGATTCATGAACGAAAGGATACGCTATCGCTATTAATGGCCAGCTAGCCATTCTGGTATTTCAGTTTTATGTCTGAGTAACCCATTTTGCGATGCGTCCAGAACAGGACAATGGCGTCAGTTGATACGGTTCTCATCAGCGCGCATAGTACGTGAAGAGAGCGACGAGACCTCATCGTTCCAACTGCGTTTGTGCATTCTTAGGCGCCTTGTCTGGCGCCTTTTTTTTGATTTTACTTAAGTCCAGCCATTCAATGCCGCGAGAATTACCCTATTTACCCCTTTCTTTCGCCGTTTGTTGCTTTTTGCTTTGGGTAAAGTAATCCCGTGAAGAAGTCTATGGGAAAGGAACGTGGCAAAAACTCTTTTACGCAGTGGCAGTCTTGATGACTTCCAGGCCGTAGGCGGCGGCGGGCAAACCGTATTTCATTCTGCGCTTCAGGTGCGCGAAACGCTGCGTTTACGCAAACAGCTGGCGCTGGCCGACTGCCTGGCGATACCGCAGTTGAATGATGAAGGCGACCGCGTTGACTGGTACTCTCCGGTCGATGGCGAAATTATTGGCTGGAAAGCAGCCGACGAAGCCGAGCGCACCCGCGCGCTGCATTATTTAGAAAGTTTGCAGGAAAGCGCCCGCGCGCTCAGTAAAAAATGCCTGCAATCAGACAAAACCGCGCAGCAGCTTTTTGGCGCGCTGCTGGAAAAATCGCTGCAGTTTCCCGGTGAAAACCACCTGTTCCTGGTAGCGGGTAAACCGGTTATCAGCTTCTGGGGCTTCGTGAATCTAAATGAAAGCGCGCGTGAAGATGCGCTTGATTGCCTGCGCTACGTCGAGCCGGAAATCATCGTCGAAGAAGAGCCGGTTATCGCCGATGTGCCTGAGGTGGAAGAGCCTGAAGAGGTTCTGGTCACGTTTAGCGAAGCCGACGCGCCGCTAATCTCCGCCAATGAACCGCTAATCAACGCTTATACGTTACCAGTGGAAGACGCCGAAGAGCCGCAGGCACCGGGCACCCCGGTTATCGCTGCGCCAAAAACACGCCGTCCGCGCTGGGTCTGGGGGCTGCCGCTGGCCGCCGCGGTTGCCGCCGTAGCCATTGCCGTTCCGTTGATGATCCCCACCACGCAGGCTGAGTCTGAACCCGTCGCCCAGGTTGAACCAGCGCCTGCGCCAGCCATGCCAAAAGCCCCCGACATGCCGATGCTGATTAGCGATTTGCCGCTGCATCAGGCGAGCGTCAAGCCAGAACCGGTTGTGGTGCCAGAAGAGAAACCAGTAGTGATCGCCGTCATTCCTAAAGATGCGATGGTGATGGATGCCGACCAGCTTCGCGCCGGGACCACCCGCTTCCTGAACGGCACCTGGCGCGCTCAGATGGACGTCAGCGACGCCCACAGTGGCAAGGCGCCGAGCGTGCGTTATCAGATTCAGAACAACAAAGGCACCGCTCGCGTGGTGCGTGAAGGCAGTATCGTCTGTAAAGCGGCAGTCTTCTCTGGCCTGCATCAAAACGGCGAGCTGATGATAAAGAGCCGTGGAAACGCGCAGTGCAGCGACGGCGCGCGCTATCCGCTGCCGGAAATTAGCTGTAAGCCTGGCAACAGCAACGTCGCCGTCTGCACCGCACGGTTTGATGCTAAGACCGTTGTGCCGTTGACCTTTAAAAAGACGGGAGCCTAAGTCATGTTGGTCACCCTTTGCGATTACAAACAAAGCGTTACGCTGATTGCCAACAGCGGCGTACAGTTCCTTGATTTCGGCCTGAGCCCACAAGAGTCGTTGCAGCACGGGCGCTTCGTGCGCAAAACCGCCAACGGCCCCCTGTTGCGCCTCGATTATGACATGGTTAACCAGCGCTATACGCTGCCGGGTGAGCCCGGTCGCGCGCCTGAAGTGGTTAAGCCCGAATCCACGCTTGCCCTGCACCACTCGCTGACGCTGCTCGACGGCGTCTGGCTGCCGCTGCCGTTCCTACGCTTTAACCCACCGCGTACCTTCGTTGAAGGGCCGGATAACTGGGCGCGCGTACAGATAAGAAAGCTCGCCGAACCGGATAGCGCAGGCAACACCCACCGCGTGACGCTGGCGTTCGACAGCCAAATAAGCCAGGACGATGCGATGTCGCTCTCCCCGGTCGCCGGCGATCTGCTGAACGGCACCCGCTTTGCGCTGGCCTGGCGCGATAATGAAATTGCCGACTTCCTCGACCAGACCTGGATTGACGGCTGGCTGCGCGAAGTGTTCCAGCAGACCACCACCGCCTATGAAGCCCGAAGCGAACGCGATATTGCCCAGGCGCTGCGCAGCTTTGAATATCAGGGCCACTGGATGAACATTCTGGCGCTGCTCGGCGAACAGCTGACGGTGCCGGAAATTAAAATGGTCACCGCCACCCTCAGCACGCCAGCGATTCCGGTGGACTTAATTCTCGATGTCGGCAACACCCACACCTGCGGCGTGATCATTGAAGACCACGGCGATGCCAACGACGGCCTGCGCCAGACCGCCGAGCTACAGGTGCGCTCACTCAGCGAGCCGCAGTACCTGAACGAACCGCTGTTTACCAGCCGGGTTGAGTTCTCCGAATCCCGTTTTGGCAAGCAGCACTTCTCCGTCGAAAGCGGGCGCGAAGACGCCTTTATCTGGCCATCGCTGGTGCGCGTGGGCGATGAAGCCCGCAAGCTGGCGATGCAGCGCTCCGGTACCGAAGGCTACAGCGGCATCTCCAGCCCGCGCCGCTACCTGTGGGATGAAACCCCAACGGTCCAGGACTGGCGCTTTAGCCAGATGAACGGCAAAACCCAGCGCGAACCGCTGGCAACCGCCTTCCCGCTGATGAACCTGATGAACGATGAAGGCCAGCCGCTGTTTACCCTGCCGCCGGACGAGCGCATGCCGGTCTTCTCGCCGCAGTACAGCCGCAGCACCCTGATGACCCATATGCTCTGCGAGCTGCTGGCGCAGGCGCTAGGACAAATTAACAGCGTGGCGACGCGTCTGCGTCTAGGCTTCCCGGCTTCGCCGCGTCAGCTCCGTACGCTAATCCTCACCCTGCCGTCGGCGATGCCAAAGCAGGAGCGCGAGATCTTCCGTCGCCGCATGTTTGAAGCCATTGCGCTGGTCTGGAAAGCCATGGGCTGGCACCCGCAGGACGACGATTTTGCTAACGTTCGTCTGCAGGAAAAGAGCGTCGTGCCAATCCCGAAAATCCATATGGAATGGGATGAAGCTAGCTGCGGTCAACTGGTGTGGCTATACAACGAAGCCATCTCTCATTTTGCCGGACAGACCGAAGCGCTCTTCACCGCGATGGCCCGCCCGGACCGCCAACCTGAAGCGGGTGAAGCGCCTGGCCGCTCGCTGCGCATTGCCTCGCTGGACCTTGGGGGTGGCACCACCGATATGGCCATTGCCGAATACCAGTTAGATGACGGTATCGGCGGCAACGTCAAAATCACCCCGCAGTTGCTGTTCCGCGAGGGGTTTAAAATTGCCGGTGACGACGTGCTGCTGGATATTATTCAGCGTTGCGTCCTGCCCGCGCTGCAAACCCAACTGCAAAAATCGGGCGTCGCCGATGCGCAAGCGCTCATGGCCACCCTGTTTGGTGATTCGGGCCGCTTAGACACCCAGGCGGTGCTGCGCCAGCAGACCACCTTGCAACTGTTTATGCCGATTGGTCACGCGATTCTCGCGGCATGGGAACAGAGCGATGTTCAGGACCCGTTGGCCGGGCTGCACGCCACCTTCGGTGAATTGCTAACGCAAACGCCAACCCGTAATGTCATGAACTACGTCGGTCAGGCCATCGAACACGCTCTGCCTGCCGGAAGCGCGCCGTTTGACCTGCTTGCCGTGCCGCTGGAGGTCACCTTCAGCGCCCTTCAGTCAGCCATGCTGGTAGGCGAGTTTACTCTTGCGGGCCCGCTGCACGCGCTGTGTGAAGCCATTTCCCATTACCGCTGCGACGTGCTGCTGGTCACCGGTCGTCCAGGCTGTCTGCCGGGCGTTCAGGCGCTGATTCGCTACCTCCAGCCGGTACCGGTCAACCGCATGGTCTGGCTGGATAAATACCACGTTCACGAATGGTATCCGTTCAGCCAGCAAGGGCGCATTGGTAACCCGAAATCCACCGCTGCCGTCGGCGCGATGCTGTGCAGCCTGGCGCTGGATCTTCGCCTGCCGCACTTTAACTTTAAAGCGGCAGATATTGGCGCTTACTCCACCGTGCGTTATCTGGGCGTGCTGGATAAAACCGTCAATACGCTACGCGATGAGAATATCTGGTATCAGGATCTCGACCTCGACAAGCCCGGCGCGAAGCTCGACGCCCGCCTGCACTTCCCGCTGCGCGGCAATGTCACCCTCGGCTTCCGTCAATTGGCGAATACCCGCTGGCCTGCCACGCCGCTCTACACCCTGAGCATCAACTCACCGGAGCTGGCCCGGGCCATTGCCGGTGATGGCGTGCTGCAGGTACGACTGAAACTTCAGGGCGGGAGCAAAAACGAAGCGCCGCAGGCATTCGTGCTTAGCGATGCGTGGTTACAGGACGGCACGCCGGTCTCACCGGATGCCCTGACCCTGAAGCTAAATACGTTGGCCGACCGCCGTCATAGCGGCAGCCACTACTGGATTGATAGCGGGAGCGTATTCCTGAAATGACCACCGTACACGCAGTAATGGACTGGCTCGCCACCGAGCGACACGCGCACCCGGCGCTGGATGATGATGCGGATGCCCTGCTTATTCGACTGCTGTCCCTTGATGCGCAGCAGCAAACGCACCAACAGGCGATAACGCGTCGCGCCAGCATCGCGCTGTTCGGCCATTCGCAGCCGTCGAAAGCGCATCTTCTCCGTACGCTATGCGGCAGCGGCGAAGGCCGTTTGACAGTGCAATGCGGTAGCAAAACGCTCGACTACTTCAGCCACATCAATCCGGGCCATAGCCTGACGCAAATGGCGCTGCGCTTTAGCCGCGACCAGTCCACGCCGGACGATGCGTTCCCGCTGCGCCTGAAACTGATTAGCGAAGCGGAGCTGGTTCAGCTATTTATCACCCACGCCTGGCAGCGCGGCGATGTTCGTCCTCCGGACAGCAGCGTTATCGCCCAACGCCTGCGCGGCTGGCAAAGTTTGCGTCAGCCGCAGCCGGTTCCCGGCCTGACGGCAACGGACGTTGCCACCATCAGCCGTTTCTGGCGCGACACTCTGCCAACGGCCTATCAGCAGATTGATGATGCGCTGTGGTATCAGTTTGCGCACCTGCTGCCGTCGTTGGATCTCAGCGCCCGTGCCCGCGCCTGGTCGTTGCTGTGGGGCGAACAGCAGGAACTGACCCAACAGTGGTTAACCCTTGCCCATACGCTGCATCAGTTGGGCAATCGCCGGGAAGTCATGGCACCGCTGAGCCTGCTGGTTGATGCTTTCGCCCTGCCGATGGATGCCTTCTTAACGCCAGGTGGCGAAACCGACGACGCCGTTCTGGTGCATCCGTTAACCCGCGACGGCTACCAGAACGCCGTCAGCGTGCCGGTCACCACGCTTGCAGAGCTCACGCTGGAACTGGTGCTCAGCACCGAACACGGCGTGCTGGATAACGTCGATATTATCGATATTCCCGTGCCACCACGGGATGAAACGTCCCCACTGTGGGCCTGTAAATGCCGCTGGCTGCTGGATCACTACCGCCAGCAACAGCAGCCGGACATCCTGCTCACCTGCAACGCCACCGCGCAGCGCACGGCGATTCCGGACACGGCAAAAACGCTGTTGCGCTGGGTAACCGAAACGCAGCCCGTGCAGGAGAATAAACTGCCAGGCCTGGTGTGGGCGATTACCCCGGAAGACGACCGCTTCGTGCATAAACGTCATTTTGATGAGGCGATTCAACAGTTGGTAGGCAAGCCCGGCCAACATTGGGGAACTCTGCAAGCGCTCGATCACAGCAGCTTACAGCGCCTGATTGAGTGGCTATCTCAGGCTTCGCAGTCAGAATTACGTCAGCGTCGTTTCGCCGCGATGGCGACTGCCCGTCAGCAACAGTTACGCACGCTGTGTCGGCCGTTGCTGGCACCAGCACAGCCGGATACTGCCAAAGTCGAAGCGATGATCCGCGAACTACAGACGCACGCCGCACGCCATGGCGAACTGCTGGAAAGCTTACTCCCTGACCTTGCGGCGTTCGATGCCCTGTGCCAGGTTCAGCAACAGCGCGAAGAGAAAGTTAGCGGCCTGTTTAATGATGCGGTCGACCTGTTTGCCACACCTGAAACAGTGGCGGAAAATACGCTGGTGCATCAGGATCATGGCTCACTGGCCTATGCGCTGTGGTGTAAACATTTGCGCCAATGGAGCCGTCAGCCGCATGCGCTGCTCAGCGCCGATTCACAGCAGCAGCTCGCCTTGTCGCTTCTGGTTGCCAGCCAACGTCTGGCGCTTGCGCAGCAGCTACGGCGCGCCAGCGCCGGACAGCAGGCCGGTGCTGCGCAGCTTCGCGCCATTATTGGCAACTTCATTAACTGGTTGGGCTACGCAGAGCAGCCGGCGTCGGAACGCCCGGCAAGCCGCGTCGCCAAAGGTGAAGCCATTTTCGCCCTGCCCGCAGCGCCATCCCGCACACGTCTTACCCAGCTTGGCGATCAGCCGGTCCATGCCGCGACGCGCTATGTTTATGACTGGCTGGTTGCGCTTTATGCCCGCAGTACCGAACCCGGCGAGGCCATCAACCTGCTGGCATTAGACCGTGACGCGCAGCAAACGCTACAAACGATTCTCCGGTAAACCCTCGGCGGCACAAGGATGTGAACCGCTTTCAAAAGCTGAAAAAAAACGTGCGAAATCCGCACCATGGATATTCAAGCCACGGGCGCCTCTTTACACTCGATAAATAACCCGAGTCGATAAGAGGCCACCATGACCATCACCTGTACCCTGTTTATTCACGGCGAAACCTGCGCCGCGCAAAACGCCGCCACCTTCACACGCCAGAATCCGGTCACCCAAGAGACTGCGAGCATTGCGCCTGCCGCCACCCTGAAAGATGCGACCCGCACAGCCGATGCTGCCGCAGCCGCTTTTCCACAGTGGCGTGATACCTCTGCGGGTGAACGTCGCCGTCTGCTGCTGGCCGCCGCCGATGAGCTGGAAAAACGCAGCGAGCAGTTTGTCGCCATCATGAACGCCGAAACCGGCGCGACGCCTCACTGGGCGGGGTTCAACGTACACCTTGGAGCCGATATTCTGCGCGAAGCCGCGGCGTTGACCACGCAGATTGACGGTCAGGTGATCCCGTCAAATATTCCAGGCAATCTGGCGATGGCTACCCGTCAGGGCGCGGGCGTCGTGCTCGGTATGGCGCCGTGGAATGCGCCGATTATTCTGGCGGTACGCGCCATCGCCACGCCGCTTGCCTGCGGCAATACGGTTATCCTTAAAGGCTCCGAACTGTCACCGGCGACACAAGGGTTGATTATCGCCTCGCTGGCAGCGGCGGGCTTCCCGGCAGGCGTGGTGAACTACCTTACCTGCGCGCCGCAGGATGCCCCCGCGCTGGTTGAGACCTTAATTGCTCACCCCGGCGTACGGCGCATTAACTTCACCGGCTCTACGCAAGTTGGGCGAATCATTGCTCAGACCTGTGCTAAATACCTTAAACCGGTGGTGCTTGAACTCGGCGGTAAAGCGCCGTTGCTGGTGCTGAATGACGCGGATACCGACCAGGCTGCCGCTGGCGCGTGCTTCGGGGCGTTTGCTAACGCCGGGCAGATCTGCATGTCGACCGAGCGCATTATCGTTGAGCAGGCAATTGCCGAGCCGTTTATTCAGGCGCTCATTAAGCGGGTGAATGCACTGCCGAATGGGATACTTGGCTCCGTCGTGGATAAGAAAACCGTGGAGCGCTGTAATGCGCTGATTGATGACGCACTGACTCTTGGCGCGACGCTATTGACCGGCGGGAAAGCGACGTCGACATTCATGTCCGCCACGCTGCTGGATGGCGTCACACCGGCCATGCGAATCTGGCACGAAGAGTCGTTTGGTCCGGTGAAAGCCGTGATCCGCGCGATTGACGAGCAGGATGCCGTGCGGGTTGCCAACGACAGCGCTTATGGGCTTTCATCCGCCGTCTACAGCCGGGATACCGCCCGCGCATGGAACGTGGCGCAGAATCTGCAAACCGGGATTTGCCACATCAATGGCCCGACGGTACACGATGAAGCACAGATGCCGTTTGGCGGCACCAAAGATTCAGGCTACGGGCGTTTTGGTGGTCGAGCGGGAATTCATGAGTTTACGGAACTGCGCTGGGTGACAATGCAGACGCAGCCGAGAAAACTACCGTTCTAGTGATTTTTGGGCATTTGTGAAAGTGGCCAATAAGCCGTGTTACGCGGTTTATTGGCCTGTAGTTAACGTTAATCCAACAGAACCTTGCCTTGTAAATAAGTTCGCGCCACGCCGCTCATCAACACGCGTTCTCCCACCCATTCGCAGCGGATATCGCCGCCGCGCGCAGAAACTTGTCGTGCCAGCATCTGCATTTTACCGAGTTTTTCACCCCAGTATGGGATGAGCATGGTATGCGCAGAACCGGTAACCGGGTCTTCCCACACCGCTTCACCAGGGGAGAAAAATCGGCTGACAAAATCGTATTCACCGTCGCCCGGCGCCGTAACGGAGACCTTATGTTCACCCGGGATCATCGCGCTGATATTGGGTTTCAACGCTTCAACCTGCTGGCGGTTCTCAAGCTCGATGACCCAGGCGCGGCCTTTACGCGCATTAACATAGTGGCGAATACCCAGCGCTTGCAGCATTTCTGCTGGCGGCACGGCGTCGTGGGTTGGGCAGGCCGGGAAATCCAGCGTTAGCCATTTATCGCGACGTGAGACGGTTAAGCGCCCGGAGAGCGTCTCGAAGTGTACCCGTTCATCAGGATAATGAAGGTGCTGAAAGACCACATGGGCACTGGCGAGCGTGGCATGACCACAGAGGTTGACCTCATTTTGGGTCGTAAACCAGCGCAGGGCGAAACCGCTGCGTTGTTTCACGATAAACGCCGTTTCCGATTGATTATGTTGCTGGGCCATCTTCAATAGCGTTTCATCCGGTAGCCAGTCATCCAGCAGACAGACTGCCGCCGCGTTGCCGCCAAAAGCCCGATCGCTGAAGGCATCAACCATATAAAAATCAATCTCGTGCATGCGTTTTCCCTCGTCATCAGTGCGTCATAGCAAACTGACACAAAAAAATAACATCGACAAGTCTCTTTGCTTTCGCAAAAAGTGACAATGTCACACAAATACAATAATGAGAGGTAAGTCACAAAACGATTGTGTTTGCCGCAATATTCGCTTTAAGATCGTACGTCTCTTCTTTTCTCTAACGCTCCCGGTGCATTTTTATGACAACAAACACGGTCTCTCGTCGGATCGCGTGGCTTCGGGTAGTCACGCTGGCTATCGCTGCTTTTATCTTTAATACCACTGAATTTGTGCCGGTTGGCCTGCTGTCCGATATTGCCAGCAGCTTCGGTATGGAAACGGCGCAGGTGGGCATTATGCTGACCATCTACGCCTGGGTCGTGGCGCTCATGTCGCTGCCTTTTATGCTGCTTACCAGCCAGATCGAACGCCGTAAGTTGTTGATTGGCTTGTTTGTCTTATTTATTGCCAGCCACGTGCTGTCGTTCCTTGCGTGGAATTTTACCGTGCTGGTTATCAGCCGTATCGGTATTGCCTTTGCCCACGCGGTGTTCTGGTCAATTACCGCCTCTTTAGCCATTCGTATGGCACCGGCCGGTAAACGTGCTCAGGCGCTGAGCCTGCTGGCCACCGGTACGGCGCTGGCGATGGTATTTGGCATCCCGCTTGGTCGTATCGTCGGTCAGTACTTCGGTTGGCGAACCACCTTCTTCGCTATTGGCGTGGGCGCGCTGATAACCATGCTGGCGCTGATTAAACTGCTGCCACGCCTGCCAAGCGAGCACTCAGGCTCACTGAAAAGTCTGCCGCTGTTGTTCCGTCGTCCGGCGCTGATGAGCATTTATCTGCTCACCGTGGTGGTGGTGACCGCGCATTACACCGCCTACAGCTATATCGAACCCTTTGTCCAGACCGTCGCCGGGCTTAGCGGCAACTTTGCCACCGTCCTGCTGCTGGTGCTTGGCGGCGCAGGGATTATTGGCAGCGTGATTTTTGGCAAACTGGGCAATCTGCACGCATCGGGGTTAATCAGCAGCGCGATTGGCTTACTGCTTGCCTGCCTGCTGCTGTTGCTTCCCGCATCGCAGGATGCTTCGCACCTGGCGGTGTTAAGCATCTTCTGGGGCATCGCCATTATGGTTATCGGTCTCGGTATGCAGGTGAAAGTACTGGCGCTGGCGCCGGACGCTACCGACGTGGCGATGTCGCTATTTTCCGGGATTTTCAACCTTGGGATTGGCGCTGGCGCGCTGCTGGGAAGCCAGATCAGTACCCATCTGTCGATGTCGTCCATTGGCTATGTAGGCGCCGTACCGGCACTGGCGGCGCTTATCTGGTCGGTGGTGATTTTCCGCCGCTGGCCAGCGGCATCGTTAGAGGAACAGGCGCATCAGCATTGATGCGCTTCCCGGCGTCGCGTAGCCCGGCCGAGCAACGCGACGCCGGGAAAAACCTACGCGTGATACGTCGTAATAATCTCCAGCACGCCGTTAATAATAAACTGCACGCCCATACACACCAGCAGGAAGCCCATCAGGCGGGAAATGGCTTCAATGCCCCCTTTCCCGACCAGACGCATAATCGCCCCTGAACTGCGTAAGCATCCCCACAGAATAACCCCCACCAGCGCAAAGATAATCGGCGGAGCCACCAGAATCACCCAATCCGGGAAGTTGGCGCCATGTTTTACCGTCGAGGCGGAACTGATGATCATGGCAATCGTTCCTGGACCGGCAGTGCTTGGCATGGCGAGCGGCACAAACGCGATATTCGCGGTGGGTTCATCCTCCAGCTCTTCTGATTTGCTGCGCGCCTCCGGCGAGTCATGTGCCTTCTGCTGCGGGAACAGCATGCGGAAACCGATAAAGGCCACAATCAGCCCCCCGGCGATACGCAGCCCAGGTATTGATATCCCGAATGTATTCATCACCACCTGACCCGCATAATAGGCCACCATCATGATAGCGAAGACATACACCGAGGCCATCAGCGATTGCCGGTTGCGCTCTGCGCTGTTCATATTGCCCGAGAGCCCAAGGAACAGCGCTACGGTCGTTAAAGGGTTCGCCAGCGGCAGCAGTACCACCAGCCCAAGCCCAATTGCCTGAAAAAGTTCCTTCATATGCGTCCCAAAATCCTGTCTGTTTAACGAAAAAATGCATGCTGTACACAAGGCCATTCCCCATAAGCGCAGCACATCTGTCTGCGAGGAGGCTAAGTACAGGATACCCTATTTATAAGTACGTGAAGCGTTTTAGCAATTCGTGGCATCGCACCATTCATTCAGTTGACTTATGGTTGCGTGAGAAATAATATCCACCGCAACTAAAGTACTTGCCAGGGCAACCATTGTGAACAGCACAAGCGATCTCTTCAATGAAATGATTCCACTTGGGCATCTGATTCACATGGTTAACCAGAAAAAAGATCGCTTACTCAACGAGCATTTATCGCCAGAAGACATTACTGCTTCGCAGTTCAGAGTGCTTTGCTCTATTCGCTGTAAAGGCAGTATCACCCCCGTGGAGTTGAAAAAGACCCTGTCGGTGGATCTGGGCGCACTCACCCGCATGCTTGATCGTTTGCTGTGTCGGGGCTGGATAGCCCGGTTACCTAATCCAAATGACAAGCGGGGTGTATTGATTCAGTTGACGCCAGAAGGCGCCACCATTTGTGAACAATGCCACCAGCTCGTTGGGCAAAACCTGCACCAGGAATTAACAAAAAACTTAACGGCAAATGAAGTTGCGACGCTCGAACTTCTCCTTAAAAAAATATTGCCGTAAACAGAAGAAGAGGTATGACGATGTCCAGACGTAACACTGACGCTATTACTATTCATAGCATTTTGGACTGGATCGAAGATAACCTGGAATCCCCGCTGTCACTGGAAAAAGTGTCAGAGCGTTCTGGTTACTCAAAATGGCACCTGCAGCGGATGTTCAAAAAAGAGACCGGTCATTCATTAGGTCAGTACATTCGCACCCGTAAGCTGACGGAAATCGCCCAGAAGTTAAAAGAAGGCAATGAGCCCATTCTCTATCTGGCCGAACGTTACGGTTTTGAATCGCAGCAGACGCTGACGCGAACGTTTAAAAACTACTTTGATGTGCCACCGCACAAGTACCGCGTAACAAATATGCGTGAAGATGCTCGCTACCTGTTCCCTATTAATCACTGTGTCTGTTAATCGCCTGCAATAAGACGTATCGAGGAAATAATGAAACTGTTCGCTGCCGTTGCTCTCGTCACCCTGACGATGGCCGCAAGCGTAAGCTATGCGGAACAACTACCGGCACAAAATAACGCCCATCAGACCATGCTGATGCCTTCTGCCAGCAACCAGTCGCCGTTTGATTTTAATCATATGGGCGCCGGTAGCGATAAGTCAGATGAACTGGGCGTACCGTATTACAACGACAACAATCGCTAAACGTTATTGCCCCGCTCCGGCGGGGCTTTTTTTATGCTGTTATCCCTTCACCGTCCGACGAAATCCCGGGATCTTCAGGCCAAAGACGTTAATTAGCAGCCCAGCCATAATCAGCAGTGCACCCACCAATTGCATGGCCGTGAGCGTCTCACCCAACAGCAGCGCTGCACTCGCCAGCCCAACAACCGGTACCAATAGCGACAGCGGCGCCACGCGCCAGGTTTCATAGCGACCCAGCAGCGAGCCCCATATCCCATAGCCAACAATGCTGGCAATAAAGGAAAGATAGGCCAGCGACAGCACGGTAGTGAGATTGATATGAATGACGCTTTGCGCCATCAGGTGCGGGCCTTCGAATATCCACGAGCTCAGCATAAACGGTCCAATCGGGATTAACGCGCTCCATACCACCAGCGACATCACGCCGGTTTTCGACGGGTGCAGCATGATTTTTTTATTAAAGATATTACCGCAGGCCCAACAGAGCGCGGCGCCCAGCGTCAGCATAAAGCCCAGCAGCTGCACATGCTGCCCGGTCATGCTGGTTTCAATCAGCACCAGTACGCCAAACACCGCCAGCGAGATGCCCACCAGCTGTTTGCGCTGCAGCCGCTCGCCAAAGACAAATGCCCCAAGAATAATGGTAAAGAAGGCCTGTGCTTGCAGGACCAGCGACGCCAGCCCAGCGGGCATGCCGAAGTTAATGGCGCAGAACAAGAAGGCAAACTGACCAAAGCTGATGGTCAGCGCGTAGCCCAGCAGCAACGGAAGCGGTACGCGGGGGCGCGGCACAAAGAACAGCGCAGGAAAGGCAACAAACAGGAAGCGAAGTCCTGCCAGCAGCAGCGGCGGCATACCATGCAGCCCAACTTTGATAACCACGAAATTCAGTCCCCATACCACCACTACCAGCAGCGCTAGTAGCCCATCTTTACGCGTCATACACGCTCCACCGTTTTTTAAATTTATGTAAACACATTCAAAGTAACGAAAAATTCAGTCCAGGAATAGATCATTATTTCTGGCAGGCCGCGATCGCACTTCCCGACACGGACTTATCTATACAAGCTTCCTATGGCGTGATATTTGTGAAAGTGATAACAAAAAAATGCACAACCATATCTCTCAGGCAGGAAAATGAAACCAACAACCAGACGATCTACGATTGCGCTGCTGGCATCGTCGTTACTGTTAACCATCGGGCGCGGTGCCACACTTCCCTTTATGACCATCTACCTCACCCGGCAGTACGCCATGACGGTAGATACCATCGGTTATGCCATGTCCATCGCCCTGGTGGTCGGCGTCATCTTCAGCCTCGGTTTCGGCATTCTGGCCGACAAGTTTGATAAAAAACGCTATATGCTGATCGCGGTGACGTTTTTTATCGCCGGCTTTGTCGCCATCCCGCTGGTAAACAGCGTGCCGCTGGTGGTGTTCTTTTTCTCGCTGATCAACTGTTCGTATTCGGTTTTCTCAACCGTTCTGAAGGCATATTTCTCCGATACACTGACGGCAACAACCAAAGCGCGCATCTTTTCGCTTAACTACACCTTCCTCAATATCGGCTGGACCATTGGCCCGCCGATTGGCACGCTGCTGGTGATGCACAGCATTAACCTGCCGTTCTGGCTGGCGGCGATTTGCGCAGCGTTTCCGCTGCTGTTTATCCAGCGCTATGTGGTGCGTATTAATTCCGCGGAAATGGCCGAGACGCCGATGGCCTGGTCGCCTTCCGTGCTGTTGCACGACCGAGCGCTGCTGTGGTTTACCCTCTCCGGTCTGCTGGCCTCGTTCGTTGGCGGCTCATTCGCCTCCTGTATGTCGCAGTACGTGCTGACGATTGGCGATAGTACCTTTGCCGAGAAGGTGGTGGCGGTGATCCTGCCGGTGAACGCCGCGGTGGTGGTGACCTTGCAGTACGCCATCGGCCGCCGCTTAACGGCCAGTAACCTGAAACCGCTGATGACCTTCGGCACCCTGTGTTATGTGCTGGGTCTGGCCGGTTTTATGGTATCGGGAAGCAACCTGCTGTTCTGGGGGCTGGCAGCGGCGGTCTTTACGCTGGGCGAGGTTATCTACGCTCCTGGTGAATACATGCTGATTGATAACATTGCCCCACCGGGTATGAAGGCCAGCTACTTCTCCGCACAGGCGCTGGGCTGGCTTGGTGCTGCGCTGAACCCGCTGTTGACCGGGCAAATCCTGACGCATTTCGCGCCTTACGCACTGTTCCCTATCATGATGGTGGTTATCGTGCTGGCGTGGTGGCTGATTATTCGCGGCATTAAGGCCAGTACCTGGGGAGCGACGGTTAGCGTCGCGTGAAGGGTTTCCCGGCGGCGCTGCGCTTGGCCGGGCTACAGGATAGGTAGCCCGGCCAAGGCGAAACGCCGACGTGGGGGAATTACCAGATATCGGCCGCAATTCCGGTCACAAGACGCACTTTATCCCACTGCTGCTGCTCGCTCAGGCTGTTCCCCTCTTCCGTTGAGGCAAAACCACACTGCGGGCTCAGGCAGATCTGATCCAGCGCGACATACTGCGATGCTTCTTCTACGCGCGCTTTCACACCCTGTGGGTTTTCCAGTTCACCGTTTTTGGTGGTGATAAGCCCCAGCACGGCTTTCTGATGCCCAGGACGAATAAAGCGCAGTGGCGCAAAATCACCGGAACGGTCGTTGTCATACTCGAGGAAGAATGCATCGACGTTCACGCGACCAAACAGGATCTCCGCCACCGGCTCGTAGCCACCTTCGGAAATCCAGGTGGAACGGAAGTTACCGCGACACACGTGCAGGCCAACAATCAGGTCGTCCGGTTTGCCTTCCAGCGCACGGTTCAGCACGTCGGCATAGATAGCCGCCAGCTTATCCGGATCGTCACCGCGTTCACGCACCTGGCGGCGTTGATCGTCAGAGCACAGATACGCCCATACGGTATCGTCGAGTTGAAGATAGCGGCAACCCGCGTCATAAAATGCGCGGATAGCGTCGCGCCAGGTATCCGCCAGATCGTTAAAGTAATCGGTCAGATCCGGGTATACGTTGGCATCGATATCTTTACGACCACCGCGGAAATGCAGCACGCTCGGGCTTGGGATGGTCATTTTTGGCGTCGCATCTCCGCTGATGCTCTTGAGGAAGCGGAAATCTTCGAGCATCGGGTGCTCGCCAAAGCCCAGCTTGCCGGTCACTCGAATGCCGTGAGCACGCGTCTGTACGCCGTTAAACTGGATGCCTTTATCGGAGTCGTAACGCTCTACACCCTGCAGACCATCAAAGAAATCAAAGTGCCACCAGGCGCGACGGAATTCACCGTCAGTGACCACATGCAGGCCGCAGTCGCACTGATGCTCCACCACGCGCCGAATCTCGGCATCCTCAACGGCGCGAAGTTGCTGCGCGTTGATTTCACCGTTGGCCAACTGCTGGCGGGCTTCTTTAATCGCCAGAGGGCGTAAAAAACTGCCAACGATGTCGGCGCGATAAGGGGCGTGTTGATGTGTCATGCGATCTCCTTACTCCATCAGGCAAACTCGTTGCCCTGAGTGATAATTTATTATTTGAACCATTTGGACTTCTGGATGGCTATATGTCCAGATAGTGTCATTTGGCTGTCACTCAGGCAAACGAGAATTCTTCATGGCTATTGAAAAATCTTCATGATCCCGATTGAAAAGCAAATCCTTCATCCTGCCAGCCGGTGATGCCACCAATCATAATTTTCACCGAGCGCCCCAGCGCGGCCAGTTTCCAGGCTGCCTGATCGGCACCGTTGCAGTGCGGCCCCGCGCAGTAAGCCACAAACAGCGTATCATCAGGCCAGGCCTGCATCCGCTCAGCGGTAATATCCGCGTGACGCAGGTGAACGGCTCCGGGAATATGGCGACGCTCGAACGCTTCCGCATTCCCGACAACGTGCAGCAACACGAAATCAACGTCTGGCTGTTGCATCGCCGCATGGACATCCGCGCAGTCGGTTTCAAAGCTCAGTCGTTGGCGGAAATACGCCAGGGCATCTGCGGGGCTGGCAGCAGGATAATCAGTCACGTAACTCATCGTTTATTCTCCGGTTCTGTGTTACCACTATGGCAACGACCGAATGAGTATAAACAGGCTCCCCATGCAACAACCGCCCGCAGATATGACAGAAAACAGCCAGAAAATGACAAACTACGCCCCGCTGGTGGTCGTACTTGCCTATGATGGGCTGTGCACCTTTGAATTCGGCGTGGCGGTAGAAATTTTTGGCCTGCCGAGACCTGAAATGGGCGATGGCTGGTACCGCTTTTCCGTGGCCGCCGTGGATAGCGGTGAACTGCGGGCAACGGGCGGCGTGCGGGTGATGGCTGACGGCGATTTAAGCCTGCTGGAGAAGGCTGACGCCATTGTCGTTCCCGGCTGGCGTGGAATGGATGCTGAGGTACCGCCAGCACTTTGTCTGGCACTCAGACAAGCCCACGAGCGAGGCTGTCGGGTGCTATCTATTTGTTCCGGCGTTTTTGTACTGGCGGCAGCCGGTCTGCTTGATGGCAGACGCGCCACCACCCACTGGCGCTACGTTGAACAACTTCAGGCGCGCTATCCGGCTATCGATGTGGTTGAGGATGTGCTGTATATCGCCGACGGAAACGTGCTGACCTCTGCGGGCAGCGCGGCAGGCATCGACCTCTGTCTGCACGTTGTACGGTTAGACTATGGCCTCGAGGCGGCCAATCTGGTGGCGCGGCGGTTGGTGATTCAACCGCATCGTGACGGCGCACAGAAGCAGCAGGTCAAACAACCGGTCGCGAGGGATCGTGAAAGCCTGCGTCTTGGGATGCTATTTGATTATCTTTACCTGCATCTGGCGGAAAGCCATAGCGTGAGTTCGCTCGCGAAGCGTGTGGGCATGAGCGAGCGGACGTTCCTGCGGCGCTTTCAGGATGCCACCGGGAAAACCCCTGCCCGCTGGCTGCTGGACGAACGACTGCAGCACGCCCAGCACCGTCTGACCAACAGCCGTGATAGCGTCGAAAAAGTGGCGGAACTCAGCGGCTTCGGCAATGCGAAAAATCTGCGTTTTCGTTTCCAGCAACATTTTGCAATAAGTCCGCTGGCATACAGAAAAAAATTTACTGCAACAAATAATTAATTAACAAACGGTGGCGTTAGTCTAAGTTTAAATCAGTAGGCTTGTAGGTGCTCGTGATGAGAATCGTTAAAGAGGAGGTCATCATGCTGGATAATATGCAAGTGTTTCTGGTTGGAATGGGGCTCATTCTGCTTTCCGGTTTCCTGACTGCCTATTTTAGCGGAAGATGGAATGATTAACGGCAAAAAAAACCGCCAGTAATACTGGCGGTATAAATGCTTGCATGGATAGATTTTTTGTTTCTACAGTCATCCGCTCTTCCTGATTAGATAACCGTTGCTGGGCAATACTCTAGCACCGCTTTATTCAACTAATGCTAAACGATAAGTACATTATTCAGCCCTGATTGCTTCCACGCTTTTTTACTCCGGCAGCTCGCCTGACGGCCTGCCCAAGGTCTGCCAGAGCGGGATTCCTGTAGGTCCTGATGTTCAGGCCGATTCGACCAGATAGACTCGCGACGCGGTTTGAGCGGGGATGTTTTCATGATTACCTCCGGGCTGAATGTCGAAATTAAATCCATTAACTCAACGATTTACACAGCGATAATAGCAGGCCGAATGGCGAGTTTCGTCAATAACCTCACGCATTTGTAAAGAGTGCGCCGCCCATTGCAATACTCAATTTACCTTTTCACCCTACCGAATATGTCAGGTTGTGTAACTGTTAACATTTCGTAAAAATAGAGCCGTTGTCCTTCCTCCAGGAATGATAGCAAGAATGCTCTATTTTGACGTACTTAACCCGCCAGCCCTGTGTGCGGGTTTTTTTTATATCTATTTGATGGTACCTGGCACCCGGTTCGGTGCCAGGTATTGATTTAACAACGACGTTTATTCACTTAGACCACGGTTTTTCAACATCGCCGCAATAAGCGGATCGTGGCCGCGCCAATCACGATAAAGCGTTTCTAAATCGCTACTGTTACCGCGAGATAAAATAGCCTCACGGAAACGCTGACCATTTTCGCGATTCAATCCACCCTGCTCAACAAACCATTGATAACCGTCATCTGCCAGCATTTGCGTCCATAAATAGGCATAGTATCCCGCGGCATAGCCACCGCCGAAAATATGCGAGAAATAGCTACTGCGATAGCGTGGTGGCACCGCGGCAAGATCCAAGTTCTCTTTAACTAAAGCCTGCGCTTCAAACTGCTCAACATTTTGCACCGGGGTATCGACGCGAAGGCTGTGCCAGTTCATATCCAGCAGCGCCGCGCTCAACAGCTCCGTCATGTCGTAGCCTTTATTAAAGTTTGAAGCCCGGAAAAGGCTCTGACGCAGCGCCTCTGGCATCGGCTCGCCGGTTTCATAGTGACGGGCATAGTGGGCGAAGACATCAGGATGGCTCGCCCAGTGTTCGTTGATTTGCGACGGGAACTCGACAAAGTCACGTGGCGTGCTGGTGCCGGAGAGCGTGGCATAACGTTGATTCGCAAACAGCCCATGCAGCGCATGGCCAAATTCATGGAACAGCGTGACAACATCGTCCCAGGAGATTAGCGCGCTTTTACCGGCGGCTGGCTTCTGATAGTTGCAGACGTTATAGATAACCGGACGCGTTCCCAGCAAAGTGGACTGCGGGACAAAATTGTCCATCCACGCCCCGCCGCTTTTGCTATCTCGCGCGAAGAAGTCACCGTAGAACAGCGCCATCCCCTCACCATTGGTGTCGAAAATCTCCCAGACGCGGACATCAGGGTGATACACAGGCAGGTCAAAGCGTTCGACAAATTGAATACCGAACAACTGACTCGCAGACCAGAAAACGCCGTCAATCAGTACGCGCTCAAGGGCAAACCAGGGTTTAATCTGGGCTTCATCGATAGCATATTTATCCCGACGAACCTGCTCTGAATAAAACAACCAGTCCCACGCTTGCGCCTTAAATGGAGTGGTGTTGCTATCGATCAGCGCCTGAATATCCGCAAGTTCACTTTCCGCGCGCGCCCGCGCCGCTGGCGCAATCTCACGCATAAAATCAAAGGCCGCTTTTGGCGTTTTCGCCATTTGGTCAGCCATACTCCAGCTGGCGTAGTCGTCATAACCCAGCAATGCCGCCTGGCGTGCACGGAGGGCCACCAGTCTCAGCAGTTTTTCGCGGGTGTCATTGCTGTCTCCTTGCTGATTACGTTCCCAGGCCGCTTTAAATAATTTTTCACGCGTTTCACGTCGCTGCAATGCCGCCAGCGCGGGCTGCTGCGTGGTATTAACCAGCGGGATAAGCCAACGCCCGGTTAACCCGCGATCTTCAGCGGCACTCGCCGCCGCGGCGATTTCATCATCGCTGAACCCCAGCAACTCGTCCGGGCTTTCGACCACCAAACCACCATTTTTCGCTGCACCAAGCAGACACTGATGGAACTGGCTGCTGAGGGTTGCCGCTTCCGTGTTGAGGATTTTCAATTCTGCTTTCTCAGCCTGGCCAAGCTTGGCCCCGGCCTGAATAAAGCGTTGATAAATCACCTCAACCAGACGCTGCGATTCGGCATCCAGCCCGAGTGAATTACGCTGCTGCCACACGCTTTCAATACGCTCGAACAGCGCATCATTCAGGTAGATGTCGTTAGCCAGCCCGGCCAGTTCCGCCGAAAACGCTTCGTCAAGACGTTGTATTTCATCGTTGCTATGCGACGCCGCCATCGCAAAGAAGACCGCATTCACGCGTGAGAGCATCTCGCCGCTTTTTTCGAGCGCCACAAAAGTGTTGTCGAAGGTTGCTGCCGCGGGGTTACTGGCAATGTCGGCTATCTCCTGACGCTTGCGCTTGAGCGCTTCATCAAAAGCCGGGCGATAGTGGCTGTCGTTAATCGCATCAAACTGCGGTGCCTGGTAAGGTAACGTACTGCTGGCAAAAAATGGATTCATGGCCGACATCTTGTGCTCCTGATAATAACAGGGCTTCAGAGTAACAAGCCCCTGATAGACCGCAATGGTTTTACCCGAAAAAACGGCTGTTTTTCCCTATGGTAACAATAGTGCGTCGAGGAAGTTAAAGGGACAGGCAGGCAGAGCGCCAGCCGCAGGAACAGTCGCTAGTGGAAGATCGTTTAGCTTCTATGGGTATCTGCCGTTTCCAGTGGAACAACTGACTCACCAGATGCTGTCGTCGTTCATGGTTTCAGCACGCCAATCTCAACCAGCGCCTGCGTAACCAATAAGACGAACATGACTGCAACAATTGGAGTGTACATGTTGAACCTCCAGCAAACGTCACTCTAGAGAGTATAGGATATAGCGGGTTAATCGTCTCAAGCCGAAGAGCAGACAGGTAAAGCGGCAGATTTTGCTGGATTTTTGTTGAGAGAAAAAATCTCATTACATGATATCAACTTAACTGCCTTCAATAGGACATTGCTGCATCCCCCCCTTTTAACGCAAAATCCACCCCGCAGAGGAGTCAGTCCTTTCTGCACTATCGTAAAATTTTTGAAGCATTTTGGCGCCATGCCTGGCGCCTTTTTTATTTTGCCTCCCCAGATTACCCTCTAATTTTTAAACCTCCTATGTAGGACATTGATACAGGCTGTATCGGGGAGGATAGTCAGATCGCGGAAGGCGCTCCTCCGCATGTAAACGTGAAAGTAAGAACTTCATTCTTGCCATACTGGCTAAAGCACCTGGATAGGTGCTTTTTTTTTTGCCTGCGACATCAATCCCCTAAAAGACATTGTTTTGCCGTGCGTTAAAAGGCATCGTTTTAACAGCGGAAAATGCAAAGTTTCCGCCGCCTAACCACGATGTTCATACATACTTTTGGCGCCCCACCAGGCTGCGTTACTGCCTCATTTTTCGAACCTTCAGAAATGCAAAAGCCCCGGCATATGCCAGGGCTTCTATAGTTGGTGGCCGGTGCTGATCTTCGGCTTGTCTCAGAGGACTGCAATTCACCTAAAACGGTTTAAACACTAATTCTACGGGCAGTGAGAAAATGATCTTGCCAATAGTTGTTCGAAAGATAAGAAACCATAACACCATGCGAACTAGAAGCATGAATGAAGCGTCCCTTACCAACATAAACCCCGACATGCCGCACATCTGGCTTGGTCATAAAAAACACCAAATCACCAGCCTTGAGCTGACCTTCATTAACAAAATGCCCTATATGGCTTTGTTCAATTGCGGTCCGGGGTAGATGCCTATGCAAGGTTTTACCGAGAATTCTTCGAGTAAACGCGGAACAATCGATACCTTCCCTACTATCTCCACCCCATAAATATCGAGTTCCTTTCCATAGAGAATACTCGTCCATTATGCGATGTCTTAATCCTGTACTTTGTTCATCTGTCGATGCCGTTGTCAGCGTAGAACTAAAGCCCCACTCATCGCGATTCATATTATTAAAAGCAAACGAGGTAGAAGAAAATAAAAAAACAACAATAAAGCAAAATAGTCGAATCATCACTTATGACATAATTGATGGTTATTTAATTCCCTACTATTTGCGCACGAAATACAAACAAACTATTAATTATTATGTTGCCAATTAAGATAGCTGAACCTCATCGGTTTAAAGATATGCTTGGCTAGGCTTTAACGGATTCAAAGCACACCCAACAAAGAACAAATCAGCAATACCCATGCAAAAATTTTAACGTTGTGGTGCCGGGTGCCTCCCGGTGAGTCGTCGGCCAGCACACCATGACTCGCACTGCTCATGTCGGATCCTTTTGCTGATTGGCCCCTCCGCTTAGGGGGATTCACCACAACAGGAATGAGTACTAGCAGCCTGCAGTCCCCCGCCAGAGGGTGCCACCGGCACTCATTATTGTTGTGCCTCCGAGTCACTCTGGATTTCTCCTTGCTCGAAGGCTGTATGACTTTTGATGGTGCCGACTACCGGAATCGAACTGGTGACCTACTGATTACAAGTCAGTTGCTCTACCTACTGAGCTAAGTCGGCGGTGCTATTTCATTAACCTTCAAAAAACCCGAATATCAACGGGCCAACCCCAAAAAATCAAGCACAGTGCTACCTAGCGGGGCGCATATTAGTGGTTGTACCCCATCCCTCTCAAGTACATTTTGTGTACTAAAAAGAACACCACTTATCGTTTTTGGGGGCCCAGAAACGCGAAAACCACGCCAAAGCGAGGTTTAAGTCTTGTGTCTAAGCAATCACGGTTAACACGTTATATTAAAAATTGCGGACCGCGCTTGCGTGTTTTTGATAATTTTCGACTTCCGCCAGTAGCTCCATTTTCAGCCGGATATCGAGCATAGACAAACAACCCTCAATAAAGCTCGCGACCAGCAGTATCTCGATGCAGATCTGCTTCTCGCTTTCTATCGCTCTTTTACCATCGAGGGCTTCGAAGCACAGTCTGACCTAAAATGGGATAGAAAGCCGCCGTCATTACAAAACAGATGATTGAAAACGGTGTGTTCTGCTATCGTAATACTCACACTAACGCGTTGAAGGAACAGAGAGATGATCGTACTGGTAACCGGAGCAACGGCGGGTTTTGGCGAAAGCATTACGCGCCGTTTTATTGCCAACGGGCACAAAGTGATTGCCACTGGCCGTCGCAATGAACGTTTAAAAGCGCTGAAAGATGAGTTAGGCGATAGCGTCCTGACCGTGCAGTTGGACGTGCGCAATCGCGCGGCCATTGAGGAAACCATCGCTAACCTGCCTGCGGAATGGCGTGATATCGATATTCTGGTTAACAACGCCGGGCTGGCGCTGGGTCTGGAGCCTGCGCACCGCGCAAGCGTTGAAGACTGGGAAGACATGATCGACACCAACAATAAAGGTCTGGTGTATATGACTCGTGCCGTACTGCCTGGCATGGTCGAGCGCAACCGCGGGCACGTGATTAATATCGGTTCTACTGCGGGTAGCTGGCCTTATGCGGGCGGTAACGTTTATGGCGCCACGAAAGCCTTTGTTCGCCAGTTCAGCCTGAACCTTCGTACCGATCTGCACGGCACTGCCGTTCGCGTGACCGATATTGAGCCGGGTCTTGTCGGGGGAACCGAGTTCTCCAACGTCCGCTTTAAAGGTGATGACAGCAAAGCCGGTAAAACCTACGAAAACGCCAACGCGCTGACGCCAGAAGACGTGACGGAAGCGGTATGGTGGGTCGCGACGTTGCCAAAACACGTCAACATCAACACCGTTGAGATGATGCCGGTCAGCCAGACTTACGCAGGCCTGAGCGTTCATCGCCAAAGTTAGCATTTTAACTTAACCCGACCACCGGTCGGGTATGGGCTCGGCGGCAAAAAAAGCGTAAAATAACAGCTTAATCAGCTGATAAGAACGACTCAATGGCCGCCGAAACCCAACTGAACCCAACACAACCTGTTAACCAACAAATTTATCGCATTCTGCGTCGCGATATCGTGCACTGCCTTATTCCGCCAGGCACCCCGCTTTCAGAGAAAGAGGTTTCGTTGCGGTTTGACGTTTCCCGCCAGCCGGTACGCGAAGCGTTTATTAAACTCGCGGAAAACGGCCTGATTCAGATTCGCCCGCAGCGCGGCAGCTATGTGAACAAGATTTCACTGTCTCAGGTGCGTAACGGTTGTTTTGTCCGCCAAGCCATCGAATGCGCCGTAGCGCGCCGGGCCGCCACCATGATCACCGATGCGCAAAGCTATCAGCTTGAGCAGAATCTGCATCAGCAGCGCATTGCCATTGACCGTCAGCAATTAAATGATTTCTTCCTGCTCGACGATGAATTTCACCAGTTACTGTCAAATATCGCTGATTGCCAGCTAGCCTGGGACACTATCGAAAATATCAAAGCCGCCATCGACCGCGTGCGTTATATGAGTCTCGACCACGTATCCTCTCCGGAAATGCTATTAAAGCAGCATCATGAAATCTTTGATGCACTGGAAAAACGCGATGTCGCAAGAGTAGATAAAGCGATGACTCAGCACCTGCAGGAGATTGGCGAATCCGTATTGTTGATTCGTCAGGAAAACAGTGATTGGTTTAGTGAAGATTAATTGCTTAAGGCCTTCAAGAATGAAGGCCTTATTTTTATCGAATCACCATGGTTGGGATATTCGCGTAGCGCAGAATAGATTCGGCGTTCGAGCCTAACAGATGCGTCGAAATACCACGCTGACGAGAGCCGATGACGATAGCGTCGTACTCACCGGTTTTGCTCAATGCAATGACTTCATCACGGATATTGCCAAATCTCACGTCGGTGTGCAGGCGCTCTGCGGGCATATCAAAGAGACGCTGCAGATTTTTCATCTTCTTGACGGATTCCGCCTGCATATAATCTTCGAACTTTTTAATATCCGCTGCGAAGCCTCTTAAAATAGAACGGTTGCTGTTGGGTAATACATTTAATAACGTAATTTCACCCGCCTCGCCCGCCAGGTAAACAGCATGACGAATCGCTTTATCGCTTAAATCCATTTCAAAAACATCTACAGGCATAAGAATTTTTTTGTACATAGCCCGAGCTCCTTATTCCAGAGGTTCCATTATTCTTTCGCCATAACCATGACATATTTATGGCTATGCCGATAGCATTAATTCACCAAAATGATAGTTTCAGTGTGAAAATAACCGTCCATTATTTCAAATTACTTAAAGGAACATAGAGAAGCGTCATCCTGCTATTTTGTTGTAGGCCGGATAAGCGAAGCGCCATCCGGCAATGCGCGCGAGATTTGCCGGATGGCGCTTCGCTTATCCGGCCTACCGTCGATCATGATCCCTTACGTTCCGCTAGCTGCTGAACTTCTGTCCATACACCATCGTCAACGGGGATCCCGGAACGCATAAAGTTGGCGCGGTTACGCATTTCCATTTCCCCAGGATAGAAGACTTCGTGACAACCTTCAGCCGGTGTTGAGGTTTTAACGTAGTCAGCCACGCTTTTGGCCATCGAGTCACTCCATTCAGTGCCGCCGAAATGCGCCGGATCAAAGACCATATAGACCTGACTTGCCCCGGTGCAACTACCCTGCTGAACCTTATCAATCTCATTGGTTGGCGAGCCGGCAGTCAGAAATGCCGCCATCGCATCAAGCAGAATCGCCATACCCGACCCTTTCCAGTAGCCTGTTGGCAGAATGCGCATCGACTCTTCGATTGGCCCCGGTTCATCGGTCAAATTCCCCTCTTTATCGTAACCGCCGGGGTATGGCAGTTTTTCACCTTTCAGCCGCGTGACTTGCAGTTTGCCATAGGCATATTGCGACATGGCCATATCGAGGACCAGCGCTCCCTCTTCCATAGGAACCGCCATGACAAACGGATTATTCCCCAAGCGCGTGTTTTTGGCTCCCCAGGCAGGCATACAGGATTCCGTATTCGTCCAGCACATTGCTGCATATCCCTGCTGGGCGGCTTTCCATCCATATGTTCCCCCACGCATCCAGTGGGTGGTATTACGCATGCCGACAATGCCAACGCCGTATTCTTTTGCTAACGCCATGGCGCGCTCAGTGGCAAATAACGCGTTAGTAATGCCAATACCGCGGCCGCCATCATAAATTTCCATGGAAGCCAGCGATTTAATTAACTCAGGTTCCGCGTGAATATCGACCCAGCCTTTATTAACGTAATCAACAAACCGCGCCACGCGATTAAGCCCATGAGAGAAAATTCCATCACAGCTGGTTTCAGTATGAATCTGAGCACAAATATCTGCCTGCGTCTCACTGAGTCCAACATTGAGAAATGCTTGTTTAACCGTACGCTTCATTTCACTAAATGAAATTTTTGTCATGGTTTAATCTCCAGTCCAATAAGTCATCAGGATAAATCATTACAGTAACTACCATACAAGTATGAGTAAATAAAAAAACCTATCACGGTCACAAAACGACCGCTAATGACGGTAAAAAGCGATAACGCATAATCCGTAGGGGAAATAACGATGAGAGGCAATACCTGGAGAATAAAGGAAAGCGTGCCGCCAGAACGGCGGCACGAAAAGCATTTACTGAGCGATAGCAGCGACGGTCGCTTTGGCACCTTTGCTCAACAGCGACAGATAGGCAGTCGTCACCTGGTCCACAAACTGCCCTACCTGCGGCAGATCTTTGCCGAAGATAGCTTCGATTGCCAGCAGAGCTTTCACGCGAGGTTCACCCTCTTCGCTCTGCTGTACCGCCGCCTGAATCACTGGCAGCAGCGGATCGCACACTTCGATGGCGTTACCTTGCTCATCAACACCGCCGACATAGCGCATCCAGCCCGCTACGCCCAGCGCCAGCAGCGCGAAGCTGCTGTTATCCGCCAGATGCCAGCGCACGGAATCCAGCATACGCTGAGGCAACTTCTGACTACCGTCCATCGCAATTTGCCAGGTACGGTGGCGCAGGGCCGGGTTGGTATAGCGCTCAATAAGCAGGTCAGCATAGCGCGCCAGATCGACGTTCTGCACTTTCAGCGTTGGCGCCTGTTCTTTCAGCATCAGATCATGCGCCGCGCGACGGTAATTTTCGTCCCCCATGCAGTCGTTGATATGCTGGTAGCCCGCCAGATAGCCCAGATATGCCAGGAATGAGTGGCTGCCGTTCAGCATACGCAGCTTCATCTCTTCAAACGGAATGACATCGCTAACCAGCTCAGCACCCGCCTTTTCCCACGCCGGGCGACCTGCCACGAAATTATCTTCGATAACCCACTGACGGAACGGTTCACATGCAACGCCAGCCGGATCGCGAACGCCGGTCAGTTGTTCAATTTTGTCCAGTGTATCTGGGGTGACGGCAGGAACGATACGGTCAACCATGGTAGATGGGAACGTCACGTGCGACTCAATCCAATCGGCCAGACCCGCATCGACAGCGCGCGCATAGGCGCAGACAACGTTACGCATTACATGACCGTTTTCTGGCATGTTGTCGCATGACATCACGCTGAATGCCGGCAGACCTGCCGCTTTACGACGCGCCAGCGCTTCAACAACCACGCCAGGGGCGGATTTCGGCTGATGCGGGTTTTGCAGGTCAGCCACGATAAATGGGTGATCGAGCATCAGTTGGCCGGTCGCCGGAGAATGGCAATAGCCTTTTTCGGTGATGGTCAGAGAGACGATTGCGACCTGCGGCTCACACATTTTTGCCAGCACGGTTTCCAGACCATCGACCTGGGCATGCAGCGCTTCTTTGACGACGCCCACCACGCGGGCAGTCCATGCATCCGCGGACATTTCTGCCACGGTGTATAAATTGTCCTGATGATTCAGGTCGGCAATCTGCTGCTCACCGCCGATCAGGTTAACTTCGGTATAACCCCAATCGCTGCCGTGTTCTGAGGCGAGGATATCGGCGTAAACAGCCTGATGGGCGCGGTGGAATGCTCCAAAGCCCAGGTGCACGATGCGTGACACCAGTTTGCTGCGATCGTAGGTCGGGAGAGTTGCCTTAGCGGTTAATAGCGTATTCTGCATCTTTTTGACTCACTGTAGAGAATGTTGATTGCCATACTAGATTAACGAGTTCATCTGAGGAGATTTTGATTTGCGTTAATATATTGGCGATTGGTATGACATGATTTTTAAGTTGTGTGACAGCATAGGCAAAAGTCATCGCTTCATACCCATGCTGTCACGGCAGGACGTTAGTTGACCTGCGCAGGACGGCTCAGCTTGCTGCCCGCTTGCTGTGGCTCGTTCCACAGATCGTCATAAGAGTATCCGGTCAGGTCTTCAACAATATGGCGGGTTTCTGGCGTCACATCGTGTTTCGAACCTTTCGCTTTCAGACGCTCTACTTCATCAACAAAGATCTTGTGCGTGCGTTTATTGAGTCGGAAAGTCACCGCCTGCCACAGCGCAATCAGCAGCAGACCCGCCGTCCCAATGAACAGCAGCATCGCAATGGTATTGACCGCGCTTTCAGGCTGTACTTGACTTCCCTTCACAAAGCCCCCTTCTTGCAGCATCACCCCCACAATAAAGGTGGCGATCGCTACCGTCGTTTTACGGGAGAACGTCATTACCGCGGCAAACAAGCCTTCACGGCGTTGACGAGTGATCATCTCATCAATATCCGGGATGAACGGGAATACGTTCCACGGCGTGAACTCCAGAACACAGCGGCCCACCTGATACAATGCCGCCAGCACGACCAGAATGGTGATTTTGTTATCGGTCGGGAACTGGTAAACCATAAACAGCCCGACCAGGCACAGCATCATCAGGGTATAGGCGAAGACGTACAGACGCGATGGGCCAAATTTAATGATGGCCACCCCAGCCAACAGCGTTACCGGCAGACCGACAATACTCATCGACAGCAGCGTCCCGGACAGCGATGGCGACACGTTCAGGCAGTAGACACAGAAGAAGACAAATACCGTGTTATAAACATCTTTCGCCGTAAATGAGAACAGATAGATAGCCAGATGTTTCCTGAACGCACGAACCTTCAGCGTTGAGAAATACTCTTTAAACAGGTTGCCAACTGCGGCGAGTTTTTCCGTGAATGAGCGCGGTTGACGAGCGCATTCCAGCTCAGCCAGCATCTCTGGCGTTAACTCGCGCTCCCAGGTGACTTTCCAGGAAATAAACACGCAGAACATGAACAGTACCGCGAAGACCACACCGTTAATAAAGTAGGCGTGCGGATCGTGTTCGCCAAAATGGTTGATCAATAAACCCGGAATAAAGGTGGCGAGGAAGGTCCCGGATGCCGACAGGAACATACGGCAGGTAGAGAGCTTGGTTCGTGAGTTGAAATCCTTTGTCATTTCAGACGGTAACGTCTCCCACGGGATCAATACAATGGCCGCAATGATTTCAAAGGCCAGGTAGACCGACAGGTAGAACCAGAAGCTCATTCCGGTGACCCATAGCAGAATATAAACCAGCATCAACGGCGCACCGATCAACAGGAAGAAACGGCGACGGCCAAAACGCTTACCCAGTGGGTTTTTATAAAAGTGATCGGTAAAGCTCCCCATAAACAGACTGACGACCGCATCGACAATACGAGCAATCGCGACGATGGAAGCGGCTTCAACCGGCGATAAACCTACAAATGTCGTGTAAAAGAATAAAAGCCAGGCACCGATAACGGTAAACGCACCGCCGCCCATAATATCTGTTAAGCCATAGCCAATACTGACAGGGATTGTTATTTTTCTATTAGTACGAGACATGTTCTACCCTCAAGTAAGGAAGGACGTTAGAATCTGAAATAATTAACGGCGTTATCGTGACAAATATTTTTAATCATCCGCGTTAAGATCCTCTCATTATCAGGAACCTCTCCACGGTCAACCCAACCACCAATTACGTTGCAAAGAATACGGCGGAAATAATCATGGCGGGTGTAGGACACCAGGCTACGGGAATCCGTCAGCATGCCGACAAAGTGCATTAATAAGCCCTGGTCAGCCAGGCTGTTGAGCTGATTTTCCATGCCGCGACGGGTATCGTTAAACCACCAGCCAGAGCCGAATTGGATTGGCGATTTCACGCCGTCTTCACCGGACTGGAAGTTGGCAATAGTGGTCGCGACTACGTCGTTGTAGCTGGCGTTCAGGTTATAAAGAATGGTCTTCGGCAGACCGTTATTCTGCGCCATGGCGTCCAGCAGGCGGTTCAAGCCCGCAGCCAAATGGGTTTGATCGGCAATGGAGTCAAAACCGGTATTGATTCCCAGTTTGTGCAGCATCTGCGTGTTATTACTACGGATGGCGCCAAAATGGATTTGCATCGCCCAGCCGCGCTTTTTATATTCGCGGGCCAGCATGACAAACAGAGCGCTATTGAGCTGCGCGGTCTCGTGATCGGTCAACGATTCACCGTGACGCTTCTTGCTGAACAAGGCGTCGAGGCAGGCGTCATCCGCTGGCTGATACTCTACGGTGACCGGGCCATGATCCGAGATACGGCACCCCGTTTCATGGAAATGGTCAATTCTCTTAGCCAATGCCGCCGAGAAATCGCCAAAAGCATGGATCTCCGCTCCCGTTATCTGCGCGAGTTTGTCGGCAAACTGAGCGAAGGCCTGCGCATCTTCGATAAACAGGTCATCCGGTCGGAACGTTGGCAGCACCTGCGTTTTGAAGGTGGTATCCTGCTTGAGCAGACGATGATATTCCAGCGAGTCCAACGGTGCATCGGTGGTACAAATGACGGCCACGTTTGAACGTTCAATCAGGCGGCGGGGTTTAAAATCATCCGTGGTAATTTGTTCATTACAGTGCTGCATTACCTGCTGCCAGTTTTCACTGCTCAACATGTCATTACAGCCGAAATATTTATTCAGCTCCAGATGGGTCCAGTGATACAGCGGATTACCAAAAGCCGCTTCTACGGTTTCAGCCCAGGCTTTAAATTTCTCCTCCGCCGTAGCCGTCCCGGTAATATAATGTTCGGCAATACCGTTAGCACGCATTGCGCGCCATTTATAATGGTCTCCTGCCAGCCATAGCTGAGTGATATTATCGAAGTTCTTATTTTCGTAGATCTCTTTTGCATCAAGGTGACAGTGATAGTCGATAATTGGTAATTGAGCGGCTACATCTTTATATAACCGAGCACCAACTTCACTCTCGATCATGAATCGATCGTTAATAAAGCTCATAATATTTTATTAACCTAATTTGTATGGGTTGAGGATGTCATTTCTATAATTAAATACCCATCACCCTGCGGCGATGGGCAGATTATCAAGCATATTGTTGGTTGGTTTTTTTCTCTTCTGCAGGCTGCATATCGGCTGCATCTGCGGCAAGGCTTAGGTCTCGGTCGCAAACTTCCGGCATCATCAATGCAGAAATAAGGCCAATCAGCGAATAGCAAACCAGCATGATGACAATCGGATACCAGGAACCCGTCATGTTACAGAAAACACCTGCAAGCACCGGTCCAAAACCAACGGCTACCAGACCACCCGCCTCTTTCGAGATAGCCATGCGAGTAAAACGATTACGAGAGCCAAACATTTCGGCCATCGTAATATTCTCCAACGCAAACAGTCCCAGCACCGCGAAGTTATGGACAATGATAATAGACAGCATTATCACGCTGGCGCTGTAGGTTTTATCCACGATAATAGCCAGCATCGGGTACGCGAGAATAATGGCTGAAATGCTGAGTAAGATATAAGGCAGACGTCGACCATATTTATCCGACAACCAGCCAAGTAGTGGAATCGTCAGGAAGCCGATAATCGAGCTAATCATTAGCGCATCCGTTGGGATCTTTTTATCAAACAGCAGCGTCTGTACAAGATACCCTGCAAGGAAGGTCTGAATTAACCCTGAGTTCCCCGCCTGACCAAATCGAAGTCCCGTTGCCAGCCAGAAAGATTTACTGCGAAACATCGCGCCAATGCTGTTGTCACAGGCCGAAGCGTGGCTCACCAATGCCTCTCCTTCGCTGACTTTCTCAAACACCGGGCTCTCTTTCAGATTCAGACGCAGCCAGATAGCAAAGATCATCACCACAACGCTTGCCAGGAAAGGCACGCGCCAGCCCCATGCCACCAGCGCTTCACGATCGAGCAGGAAGAACATCACGGCCCAGATAGCGGTCGCGGTCAGCGTTCCGCAGTTTGTGCCCATCGCCACTAAAGATGAAATTAACCCACGTTTGCCTTTAGGGGCATATTCCGCCAGCATCGTGCCTGCGCCTGAAATTTCAGCCCCGGCTCCTAACCCTTGAATAACGCGTAATGTCACCAACAGTACAGGCGCAAAAATGCCAATCTGTGCGTAGGTGGGTAACACGCCAATCAAGGTAGTACATATTCCCATCATGGTGATGGTAATAAACAGCACCTTTTTACGTCCTACACGGTCCCCCATTTTGCCGAAAATAACGGCGCCAATAATGCGTGCGATATATCCCGCGCCGTAGGTTCCCATCGCCAGAATTAAGGCCATTGCCGCAGACTGTTCAGGGAAAAATATCTCATGGAAAACTAATGCCGCACCTAAGGAATAGAGTTGAAAATCCATAAACTCCAATGCAGTTCCAAGCCAACCAGAAACAGCGGCTCTTACTAAATCAGATGTCGTTCTTTCATGTGTTAATTGCGTCATTGCAGTCATCTCTAGGTAAGATGCGAACAGCTTAATCGCATTATTTTGTTTTATTTATCGAACGTAAGCAGGACCTTACAGCAAGACTTTTGGTCTTTTTCAAACAGTTCGATTGCATCAATTACATGGTGATAATTGAAGTAATGCGTAATTAATTTGTCGGGATCAATTAACCCTTTTTCCAGCCATTCCAGAACTACCGGGAATTTATTCGCGTTCAGGCGTGAAGAGAAAATGGACAGCTCTTTGCCGGTAATCCCCTGCTGGGTAATTGTTGAGGGATCGCTTGAGAAGCCCATCAACACAATACGCGCGGCCGGGGAAGCCAGCGTAATGGCCTCCTGTAGAATCGCTGGATGGCAGGCGGCATCGACAATAAGCGTCGGTTTAATGCCCTTCTCTTCCAGCCAATCCGCCAGCGGTTTGTCGCCATTGTTGATAACCCAATCGGCGCCACAACGTTCTGCCATCGCCAGCCGTTCATTTATTCTGTCGGCAACAATCACTTGTTTAACGTGATAGACCCCTTTCAGCGCCTGCAAGGTCGTTAAACCCATTGGGCCCGCGCCGTAAATTAAGGCTACGTCCGCTTCCGTTGGCTTAACCTGCCCGGTCACGTTAGCCGCGATGGTAAAAGGCTCAACCATCACCGCGTGGTGGTCGGCAATATTGTCGGCGACCAACCAGGCATTTTTTGCCGGAACCACCGCATATTCACTAAAACCGCCATCACGATGGACACCGAGCACCACCAACGAAGTACATACGTTAGGTTTTCCCACCGAGCACGGGTAGCAATGACCACAGCTAATAACCGGGTCGACACAGACACGCTGGCCGATTTTCTTATCGGTAACACCTTCACCGACCGCATCAATCACGCCGAAGAATTCGTGTCCGATAACGCGTGGGTAACGCGCAAACGGGTTGTGGCCGCGGTAAATATGGCTATCAGAACCGCAGATACCCGCCATTTTTACTTTTACGCGCACTTCCCCGATTCCCGGCTCTGCCCGCTCCCTGTCTTCAATCACGAGCGTGTTTGGCTCTTTAATCACAATGCTTTTCATTCTGGATTCCTTATTACCAGTTCCACAATGTGCCATCTTCCAGGCGTGCTACCGGCAGATAGGCAGGCTCATACGGATATTTTGCTGCCAGTTTTTCATCAAACTCGATGCCTAATCCCGGTTTGTCGCCAGGGTGCATATAGCCATTATCGAAGGTCCAGCTATGCGGGAAGACTTCCAGCATCTGCTCGGAATAACCCATGTATTCCTGCACGCCGAAGTTTGGTACCCACAGGTCAAAGTGCAGCGCAGCCGCCATGCAAACCGGAGAGAGATCCGATGGACCATGAGAACCCGTACGTACCTGATAGAGCGAGGCAAAGTCGGCAATGCGGCGCATACCGGTGATGCCGCCCGCGTGCGTAATGGTGGTGCGGATATAGTCAATCAGCTGTTCTTCAATCAGCTGTTTACAATCCCAGATGCTGTTGAACACTTCACCAACCGCAATCGGGGTCACGGTGTGCTGGCGAATAAGGCGGAAGCACTCCTGGTTCTCGGCTGGCGTAGGGTCTTCCATCCAGAACAGGCGGTAATCTTCGATGCTCTTACCAAAACGCGCCGCTTCAATTGGGGTCAGGCGATGGTGCATGTCGTGCAGCAGGTGTTCGTCAAAACCAAATTCGCTACGTACGGCATCAAAAAGTTTCGGCGTGAAGTCGAGATACTTCTCGGTCGACCACAGTTGTTCTTCCGGCCACTGCCCTTTGGTGGCTGGTTCGTAGGCCAGACCTTTACCTTTGGACATGCCATAGGTGGTTTTCATACCCGGTACGCCGCACTGCACGCGAATGGCTTTGAAACCCATCTCTTTATGACGCGCGTAATCTTCCAGTACCTCATCAATGGTACGACCGGTGGTGTGGCAGTAAACCATCACGCCTTCGCGGGAGGCGCCACCCAGCAACTGGTACAGCGGCATGTTGGCGGCTTTGGCTTTAATGTCCCACAGCGCCATATCAACCGCCGAGATAGCGGACATTGTCACCGGCCCGCGACGCCAGTAAGCGCCTTTATAGAAGAACTGCCAGATGTCTTCGATGCGGTGCGCATCGCGCCCCACCAACTGCGGGCACAGATGATCCTTCAGGTAGGAGGCAACGGGCAGTTCGCGACCATTTAAGGTTGCATCACCGTAGCCGACCAGGCCGCTATCGGTGGTAATTTTCAGCGTGACGAAGTTACGTCCAGGACAGGTTACAAAAACCTCAGCACCCACAATTTTCATCTTCAATCCTTAAATTCACATCTTATCGGTTAGTGCGGCGAACTTACGCCTCAGTCGACTACCATACAAGTATAAAGATCGAAAATTACTGGTGAAGATCACAAAAATTCAGCGGTTAGCGGCGAGGTAAATGATGAGGAATTACGAAGAGAAATGAGTCAGAGCGGCCCATTCAGGCCGCGTATTAGCTACGTCCCCAACCGGCGACGATGATCAGCATTCCGCACAGCGCTACCGCGGCACCGAGCCAGTCGTAAGCGGTGAGCTTTTCACCTTCGACAACACGTAACCACAGCAGCGCGGTGAAGATATAAACGCCGCCGTAGGCCGCATACACACGGCCGCTGGCAGCAGGATGCAGCGTTAAAAGCCAGACAAACATAGCCAGTGCAAGCCCCGCAGGGGCCAGCAGCAAAGGTGTCGCGCCCCGCTTCAACCAAAGCCATGGCAGATAACAGCCAATAATTTCACACAGCGCGGTGGCAAAAAAGAGTAGAGAGGTCTTTAACATCGTTATTCATCATCAACATACGAATTGCCTATCATACCCAAATATCAAGCACATTCGACCACGCTATTTTCACGGGTATGCCGGTGGGGAGAGTTGTAGTAGACTGAATTCAGGAGTCATCGTTTTCACTACGTTAAAGGAACTCATCGATGAAAATTACACTTAGCAAACGCCTGTGCCTGACGGCTATGCTGACGCTGGGTGCCTTTGTGTACACCGCCTCGGCTTCCGCTGAAACCAACAAACTGGTTATTGAATCTGGCGATAGCGCGCAGAGTCGCCAGAATGCGGCGATGGATAAAGAGCAATGGAACGACACCCGTCAGCTGCGTCAGAAAGTTAACAAACGCGTTGAAAAAGAGTGGGATAAAGAAGATGTTGCTTTTGACGCCCGTGACAACTGTCTGAAAAGCACCAACGTGAACGCGTACTGGGAACCGAATACCCTACGCTGCCTTGACCGTTCAACCGGACGAAGCATCAGATAACCACATTAAAAAGGGCGCTGTTTAGCGCCCTTTTCTATTCAACATCATCCGTTTAATAATACTGAATCGAGTTCTTAATGGTGTAATGCTCAGTGACCGATGGGGTCACACTCTGGTCAACAATGGTCAGGTCGCAGCTCACCGGGTTGTCGTGTCTATCATAGTCGCAGCTCTGGGTCACATTCCCTGCGGGCTTCTTGTTGAGCAGGCTCACCGCGGTGTAGTCGAGTTTTTTACGAGCGTCCTGCGACGGCGTTGAGATAACCGACAGCGTGATGCCTTTTTGCGTCGACACCTTACCCAGCGGATAACCCTCGCTATCGTAATGGTAGTCCACCTCGCCGTCCTTACCGAGCGCTTTCACCACGAAACCATTGTCATCGGTCTCCCATTTGACGCCCGCTGACGGAAACTCAGCCAGTTGGCATTTCCCCTGGAGAAGGACACGTTTTTCATGGGTGACGCCATCGAGGTAATAGTTAGCGTTCAGCACCAGCAGCGCGCCGGTATCCTGCTCAATATCATGAAACTCCAGCAGGTCGAAACACCCTTCCTGTGACAACTGCGCACTCACGCGCTTCGCCACCTCGCCTTTCTCATTGAGCAACGTCTGGCTGAAATCCTTAACCGGGCCGCGCAGCGGGTCAAAATCAAACTCATTAGAAAAACTCGCCATTTCTGGGGTGAATGCCGCAGGGGAATTATTGTTATCACAGCCGGCGAGTACGGTCATCACGCAGGCCAGTAAGATCAGTTTCTTCACGTCACAATCCTGTTTCAGAATTTTTTCCAATTCTATTAGCACGTTAATAGCAATTCGCACCTTAACCAGCACGCTATCTCGTGGGCACTCTTTCTCCTGGTGTCAGGCATGAGTGTATTTATAGTATGGCTATATTAATCAATATCGTAGCATAGCTGTTACCGGGATGTTCCCCATTACTTCACCTACGCGTGGACCTGGGGCAGAAATAATCAGTATGTTAGTTTGGTCTACCTGCAACCTGGCGGTTTCGCTACATAGGTTGTCACCTTTGCGTCGGTAATCCGACTGCTGATTGAGCAGGATAAAGGGAGTCGAACGCAAAGGAGAGTCACCATGTTACAAGAACCATCGCAGAAATATTCCCCTCATATTCCCATTGCTCTGCCAGACCGCCAGTGGCCGAATAAACAGCTGGCTCACGCTCCACGCTGGCTTTCCACCGACCTGCGCGACGGTAATCAGGCGTTGGCGGAACCGATGGATTCGGTCCGCAAATTACGTTTTTGGGAACTGTTGCTTAAATGTGGCTTCAAGGAGATTGAAGTGGCCTTTCCCGCCGCATCAGAGACGGATTTCCAATTTGTTCGCCAACTGATTGAAGACAATCTGATACCAAAAGATGTCACCATTCAGGTGCTCACTCAGGCGCGTACCGATCTGATTGAACGCACCTTCGCGGCACTGGATGGCGCGGCTAGTGCGACGGTGCATCTGTACAACGCCACTGCGCCACTTTTCCGTGAACTGGTGTTCCGTCAAAGCAAAGAAGAGATCATTCAGTTGGCCGTCAGCGCAACGCAAAAAATTCGTGCATTGTGTGAAGCTAATCCGCAGACCCACTGGAGCTATGAATACTCACCGGAAACCTTTTGTTTTACCGAGCCTGATTTTGCCCTGCAGATTTGTGAAGCGGTCGCCGATGTCTGGGAGCCCTCTGCTGAAAGGCAAATGATCATTAATCTGCCTGCCACCGTTGAAGTGAATACCCCTAATGTGTACGCCGATCAGATTGAGTATTTTTGCCGCCATTTTTCACGACGTAATGCTGTATGTATCAGCGTGCATCCGCATAATGACCGCGGAAGCGGTGTCGCCAGCGCGGAGCTGGCAATACTCGCAGGCGCCGACCGCGTAGAGGGCTGCTTGTTTGGTAATGGTGAACGTACCGGGAACGTGTGTCTGGTTACGCTGGCGATGAATCTCTACAGCCAGGGGATTTCGCCAAAACTTGATTTTAGCGATATGAAACATGTTGTCGAAGCGGTCGAACAATGTAACCAGTTGCCGGTCCATCCGCGTCACCCCTATGCGGGTAAACTCGCCTTTACTGCCTTTTCGGGTTCGCACCAGGACGCTATCAAAAAGGGATTCACCGCTCGGGGACAATCCGCCAGTGAGCGCTGGGAAATGCCATACCTACCCGTCGACCCGAACGATATTGGCTGCAGCTACGAAGCGGTGATTCGCGTCAACAGCCAGTCAGGGAAAAGCGGTGCGGCATGGATATTAGAGCAAAATCACGGCCTCAAACTCCCGCGGCGCCTGCAGCAAGACTTTAGTCATCATGTTCAGAAACAGACTGACAGCGATGGTCGCGAAATGACGCTGGCAGATATCTGGCACTTATTCCGTAAGCTTTATATTCGCTTTCAAGCAGCCGAGTGGCAATTGCTGGAATACCAGAGTGAAAGCCTGGAGGACGGTGGAACTTCGCTTCGCGCGCGAATTCAAACCGCAAATGGCATCATACCGTTAAAGGGAAAAGGAAATGGGTTGCTTTCCGCTGCCGCCGATGCGCTGAAATCGGAGTTTACATTAGCCTTCGCGATTGAAGACTATCACGAGCATACGCTTGGCAGACACAACGAGAGCCGGTCTGCGGCCTATATTTGCTGTACGTTTGCTGATGGCGAAAGCCGTTGGGGAGTGTGCATTAACAACGACGTGGCGCGAGCGTCATTGCAGGCATTGCTCAATGCATTGTCACTTTATCCGCGTAACTGAAAGTAATCACTTGGGGATGCCCCCAGAATACGGCGGAACATGGCACTGAATGCGCTGTGGCTTTCATACCCGAGCTCCAGGGCCACGCGTAAAACCGATTGCCCCTGGGCAAGATAATTGAGGGCAATCATCACTTTTGCGCGCCGCACCCACTCACTGAATGACAGCCCCGTTTGTTTTTGGAAATGCCGTAACAACGTTCTTTCACTCATGTTGAGCTGGGCCGCGGCCATTGCAGCGGTCCAGGATTTACCGGGTTCGTTCTGGATCTGCTGACACAGCATCTGTAATGCGGCTGTTTTCGGTTCAGGAAGATTAAACGGCAGCACGTTCATTACGCGTATCTCATCCAGAATCAGTTCGTAGATTCTCTCTTCCCGGCTTCCGGCTGCGTAGTGTGAGGGCAGCGACAACGAATTAATGATTAATTCTCGCAGCAAATCTGAAATCTGAACGACCTGACAAACTGAAGGTAAGTCAGCCCGGGCAAAAGGGTCGATAAACAACGTTCTAGCCGCAACATTACCAGTAATCTTTAGGCAATGATGTGTCCCTGCTGGCAACCATACCCCCCGACTCGGTGGGACGATCCAGTACCCCTGCTCCGTTTCAACCCTGACGACACCGCTCAGCGTATGCAGTAACTGCGCGCAATCGTGACTATGCCAGGGCTCCGTCGCGCCGTGAGGGTAATCATGGGCAAAAGGAACCAGTGGCCGGGTAGAGAAGTTAAATTGAAGGCTCGTCGTCATCGCTTTATTTCTGAAAAAGAAATGAAAGTAGCATAGAAAATGTAATGTAAGGAAGTATGATGTCGGCGGCCGGGCGCGGCAAAATGAATCACAGTAGCGTTGAACGCAGATATATTCATCGGCACCCCATTTTCGCTTCTTTTCCCATATATTATTGCTACAGCGATTCAGTTGCTAATAATTAAAGCAGAAGAGCAGAACAAAACAATTAAATAAGTCACCCACTATATTAACTCTTGATTGAATTAAAGTAGCACGTCGTAAAACTGTTCTATTTTCTTTTTTCATAGACGAGATTTTACATGTTATGATATAATATCAAAGAAGAATATACAGGTTAATATCCTGTCAAAAATGTAAATAAATTTTCGAGGAGAGCATTCCAGTGGGACGTAAATGGGCCAATATTGTTGCTAAAAAAACGGCTAAAGACGGTGCAACGTCTAATGTTTATGCAAAATTCGGTGTAGAAATCTATGCTGCGGCTAAGCAAGGCGAACCAGACCCAGAATCAAACTCAGCATTAAAGTTCGTTATTGAACGAGCAAAACAAGCACAGGTCCCTAAGCACGTTATTGATAAAGCGATTGATAAAGCCAAAGGCGGCGGCGATGAGACGTTCGTCCCAGGTCGTTATGAAGGCTTTGGTCCAAGTGGCTCAATGATTATCGCTGAAACGCTGACCTCGAACGTTAACCGTACGATTGCTAACGTCCGCAACATTTTCAATAAAAAAGGCGGCAATATCGGAGCGGCTGGTTCTGTCAGCTATATGTTTGATAACACTGGGGTGATTGTTTTTAAAGGAACAGACCCTGATCGCATTTTTGAAATCATGCTTGAAGCTGAAGTTGATGTTCGCGATGTCACTGAAGAAGAAGGCAACATCGTTGTTTATACTGAAGCCACAGACCTGCATAAAGGCATTGCAGCGCTAAAAGCTGCTGGTATTACCGAATTCTCAACTACAGAATTAGAATTAATTGCACAATCAGAAATTGAGCTTTCACCAGAAGATTTAGCAATCTTTGAAGGGCTTGTTGATGGCCTTGAAGCTGACGATGATGTACAGAAAGTATATCATAACGTTGCGAATCTCTAATTTTCATTTGAAGAAATCTGTCGTTATGGCAGATTTCTTTATCTTATAGTAGTGTTATCATAAATAAAACGCACTTAGCAAAAATTAATTATACTTATTTAAAGCTTTGTTCTTTAGTCGCTATTGATTATATGGGGACGCGACTTCTTTTATGGAATACGCCTCAACGCATTCAATATTGGCAATGACACCGCAGACATCTTCAGACAATCGTAATAGCTGACGTATTACCGTCAGCCATTACCAAAATTACATTTGTGTCTGCGTCGGTCTGATCACTATTTCATTAACATCCACATTATCTGGTTGCTCAATCGCGTACCGCACTGCCCGACCAATGGCATCAGGCTGCAAAGCAATGGCACGATAGCTTTTCATCGCATCCGCAGCGGTAAGGTCAGTGATGGTATTAGCAAGTTCACTTTCGACGACACCAGGATGGATACATGTCACCCTGAGCTGGCTATTTTCCTGACGTAACCCATCAGAAATAGCCCTCACAGCAAATTTTGTCGCGCAGTAAACCGCTGCGGTTGGCGATACGGTTAATGCACCAATTGATGCAATATTAATGATATGTCCCGATGCCCGCTCCAGCATTGATGGCAATACCGCAGCAATACCGTACAGGACACCCTTAATATTAACATCGACCATTCGGTCCCACTCATCGACTTTACCTGACGCCATCAGTGATAGAGGCATGATACCGGCGTTATTGATAATCACATCAACCCGTCCCCATTTACCCAGCGCATAGTCAATAAACTGTTGTACTGATTTTTGGCTCGTAACATCCAACACATGGAAATCAGCTTCTACGCCATTGAAACGTAACTCCTCTACCAGAAGAGCTAAACGTTCCTCACGTCGAGCACCTAACAACAAAATAGACTTTGTTTTTGAAAGTTCCCGCGCGATTCCTGCACCAATACCACTCGATGCCCCAGTAATTAAGATCACTTTCTGGCTCATATAACTTCTCCTGTTTACGTCATACTGGTGATCTTACGCGGGCCCAATTATAAAGATAATCCACCCACGACTTAACAGACTAGTTACCAAGGCTAACCAATGACAATTGATAAAAATGCGCTCGAAGTGTTTGTTCTCGTGGCTCAAACCCGCAACTTTCGTATCGCGGCAGAACGGTTGGGGGTAACTCGTTCGGCCATTAGTCAGACACTTCGCCGATTGGAGGAGCGAATGAGTGTTTCACTGATGCTACGGACAACGCGAAGTATTCATCTTACCGAAGCTGGCAAGCAGCTCTATGTTGAGATTGCACCCGCTATGGAACAATTGAATAACGCATTGGCTGATACCATTGACCGTATTGGAGAACCTCGGGGCCAACTGCGGCTCGCGGTTTCTTCAATTGCTGAAAGGATAATTGATGGTAAATTGCTGGCGAATTTTATCGCCGCTTACCCACATATCGAACTGGATATTACCGTTACCGATGATGAATTTGATATTGTGGCGCAAGGCTACGATGCAGGCGTCAGGCTCGGAGAAGTCATCGCACAAGATATGATTGCCGTGCCAGTTTCAGCCCCACAGCGACAAGTCGTTGTCGCCTCTCCCCGCTATCTTTCACAGTATGGCATTCCTCAGCATCCTCATGAATTGATTAACCATCGTTGCATCGGTTGGCGAAAATCACCTGATGCCGCACCTTATCGTTGGGAATTTGCTGAAAAGGGACGTGATTTCGACGTCAACGTCAATCCACAGCTCACAACCAACGATATGGGAGTGATGATCCGGACCGTATGCGCGGGTGGTGGAATAAGTTTTGGCATGGCAGAAACCTTTCATCCATTCATCGAACGTGGAGAACTTGTATCGCTGTTGGATACATGGTTACCGACATTCCCCGGTTTTTATCTCTATTTTTCCAGCAGGAAGCATCTGGCGCCAAAAGTCAGAGCCTTTATCGATCATGTCAGAATATAAGATGACTATTGTAGCAGGACATCAGACATCGAGGGCTCTGGTGCCTACCCGGCGATGTCGTACTTCTCTGAGCTGAAACGGATGATATGTTCTTGCAGTTGTGCATGCACAACTGGTCGATTGAACCGGTAATATCACCCACCTAATAATCAACGTTTTGCTGCAGCAGTACAAACCAATAGACCTTCTTGTTCGTATGCCTTTATTTACCCCACGCTGACCCCTGGTTTGTTTTTCATACACTCCACTAAAAAATAACGCACTTTAAATAATTTCACTGACCTTGTTTAATCAAAAGCCAAACCATTGAGTTTGGTTATCCCATTGATTTTAATAAATTAATTATCGTGAGCCGTTTGTTACATCAATAATAGCGGTTAGCTTATATAAATAGTATGTTAACTAAATTATAATTCTTTAACATCCAGTCGATAGGTAAGGTTAAAATGCGGTTAATTGCTATGTTATTGAGCGTTGTGATCTCCACCCAGGTCTGGGCCGGAACGCTTCCCAAGCCTGAGGGGAAAGTGCTTTTAACCCTGACCGGTAATATTGCAAATACCAATGCTGACGGAAAAGCCGTTTTTGACACCGCCAGCCTCGAGAAATTGGGCATGATTAGTTTTCAGACCTCCTCCCCCTGGTATAATGGGCGTACGACTTTTACAGGCATATCCCTGCAAAAACTGATGGATTACGTCGGTGCGAAAGGCTCAGTGGTAAAGGTCACTGCGCTCAATGACTACACTACCGTTATCCCGCTTAGCGACTTCAAAAAATACAATGTCATCCTTGCCTTAAAAATCAACGGAGAATATATGCGCGTCCGTGATAAAGGCCCTCTATTTATTGTTTACCCCTATGACAGTGTTCCTGAACTGAATAATCAGGTTTTTTATTCTAGATCGGCCTGGCAAGTCAGCAGAATGAGTATTGAGTAGGAGTTCAGACCAACATAATGAACAGAATACTGGCTGGCATTATTTTTTCTCTCTTCATATCAACAGGGTATGTGTCTTTCCTTGTGCATGAAAGACAACAAGAGCTACAGAAACTGACCCACTACGCCAACTCATGGTCTGCTGCACAGTTGGTATCGGAATATTACCGGTTAGAATCATGGCTCGGTCTTTACACGATCGACGATACCATGGCGATTGATGGCGTACGTCTGCGTCTCGACATTATGCTCAGCCAGAGTGATTTAATGAAAGAAGGCGATTTAGGCCAATATATAAACAGCAGCAAAGCCCATCATGAACTGGCTTTAAGGCTTGAAAAAACGCTGGGTGATCTCGATGTTCATCTCGAAAAAATGGACCGTTCGGAACTTAAGTCATATCTTAAGGTAATGCATACGCTTGATGTGCCTCTCAGCCGTCTCTCATCCGGCGCATTAGACAAAGACGTTAACTCAGTTAATGAAGCCAACCTCAAAATTCAAACCCTTTACTATATTTATTCGGCAGCCGCTGTATTACTGATAATACTGAGTGCCATACTGGGTATGATGATCTTCTTCCAGAACAGAAATATTCTGAAGGCGCACCTACAGGTTAAAAGCCTGGCTGAAGAGCTCCAGAGATCTAAAGAAAAACTGCAAACCCAGAATGCAAAACTGGAATACGATGTTTTCCATGACCCTTTGACCGAGATGAACAACCGTCAATTTTTTTGGTGGAATCTCAATAAAACTATCGAAGCAGCAAAACAAAACAACACTACCGTCGTGGTAATGCTGTTTGATTTAGACCGATTCAAAGAGGTCAATGATACCTATGGTCATGATGCGGGCGATATGCTATTACGCCAGATATCCCAACGTTTGATCTCGCTGAATATGCCTTCGGATACGCTCTATCGCCTGGGTGGCGATGAATTTGCGTTTCTTTCAATCGATCTGACTGAGAGTAGCGCCGTTTCACAAGCGCAAAAAATAGGCGAGTCGCTCAACCAGCCCTACACGATTTATAACACGATTATCAATATCACCACCTGCATTGGTATCGTCATTTCGGAAACTGAACGCCGCTCCGACTATCTCTATAAATATGCCGACCTGGCGCTTTATGAAGCCAAAAATGAAGGTCCAGGGAAAATAAAAGTTTTCCGCCAGCGAATGCTAGACAAGCTGCAGGAAAGCAGAAAGCTTGAGCATGATATGGCCATGGCATTAATGAATAAAGAGTTCGTGGTCTATTATCAGCCGATCGTCGATTCGTTCAGCCGCGAAATTTACAGCTATGAAGCGTTGATCCGCTGGATTCATCCTGTAAAAGGCCTGCTGTCGCCGGATAGCTTTATCCCTGTTGCGGAAAAAACAGGCATGATTAACGAGATGGGAAAATCGGTGCTGGAAATGGCCTGTCGGGAAGCCGCTTCCTGGGCTGTTCCGGCCAAAATTTCCGTCAACGTCTCTCCTGTCCAACTGAGCACGAAAGGCTTTGCCGGAATTGTACTGTCGATATTAAAAGAGACGGGGCTTCCGGCCGACCGCCTTGAACTGGAAGTGACAGAATCCTCTCTTTTTACCGAGAGCAATACGCCGATGAATGCGCTTAACAAACTCAGAGCGCTTGGCGTGAAGATCTCTATCGATGATTTCGGTACCGGCTATTCTTCCCTTTCTCGGTTGAGCAAGCTGGCCTTTGATAAAATCAAAATAGACAAATCCTTTGTGCATTCGCTCGCAACGCAAGAGGACGCACTGAATATCATCAAACTCATTACCGGCGTGGCGAAGTCCCTCAACATGAAAGCGATTGCAGAAGGTGTCGAAACGCAGGAACAGCTAGAAAGCCTTCAGGCACTCGGCTGCGATTTCGCTCAAGGGTATCTTTTTAGCAAGCCTCAGCCGTATATCGCAGCGGAAATCAAAAACGGTAAACAGAGTATTCCGACATGACCACTTTTCATCATCTTGAGGCTACCAGCCTTCGCGGCGAACTCATCTCAATGTCCGACTATGCTGGCAAACTGGTTCTGGTCGTCAATACCGCCAGCCAGTGTGGTTTCACGCCGCAGTACGCAGGTCTTGAAGCGCTCTACAAAAAATACGCATCCCAGGGCCTGGTGATACTGGGTTTTCCCTGCAACCAGTTTGGCAAACAGGAACCCGGTGGTGCTGATGACATCGCGCAAACCTGTCACATCAATTACGGCGTCAGCTTTCCGATATTTGAAAAAGTTGAGGTCAACGGCGCCGCCGCGCACCCTGTGTTTCGTTATCTGAAGGACCAATTACCCGGAATCCTGGGTGGGCGTATCAAGTGGAACTTCACCAAGTTTTTGGTAGGCCGCGATGGCAAGCCGCTCAAGCGATTTGCTCCCTTCACCACCCCGGAGAAAATGGAAGGCGCGATCGTTGCGGCACTTAAGAACTAAGTGCCTTTTCATTGGCTGACAAAAGGAAGTCTAAGACAAATCAGAAAGTTATCGTCAAAGACAGTCACTTACACTGTCAATGCTATACTTCCCTGCGAATCTCATAAAAGGAGCCTATCATGCAATCATCACGTTGGTTACTGGCACTACTGCTCGCTGGCGCAATGCCTGCGCTTGCCGCCGTACCTGACTCCTGTGAGCGTGTCAGGAGCGACATTCAGCAGAAAATCATCCAGAACGGCGTAGCCGAAAGCGCCTTTACCCTTGATATCGTGCCCAACGATCAGGCCGATAAAGCTGGGGCTCAGGTCGTCGGCCACTGCGCTAACGACACCTTTAAAATTCTCTACACCCGCACCGATAACACCCAGTAATACGCTACCGCCTCCAGCAGGAGGCGGTGCTTTCTAGTCTTTCCTCTCGACAACAAACTCCAGTGCAATGCCAACCAGTACGCCATCGCGTAACGTTTGATCATCGGATAACGCATCCAGGTCACCCTGAAAACGCAGCTTTTGCGACGTGGTGTTAATGGTCAATTTTGAATGCAAACAGGGCAGCGCCTGTGAACTGACGGGATAGACCACGCGCCCGGAAACCAGTACAGGGATCTTGCGCAACGCCGCGGATTGCAACACCCCTATCGTGGAATACAGCACGGCCACTGGCGTCACGGCGAGGACTTTTCCCTCCGTCACGCTGATGAAGTCGAGCAAAATTTCGGGGCGTAAAAAATTTAACCCTTTGTAGGGAACCGTGACCGTCTCAATCGCGGGCATCGGAATAACAGAAGAAACGATATCCTGCATAGGTGACTTCCATAAGTAGCGGATTAGCGGTAAGAAATTCGATTAACGAAAACGGTCAACCGTAATAAAACTGTTTTTATGTTGTAAAACAATTATGCACACGCCCCCTGCAACTGGCAAACGCCACCATGCAAATACCTCATTAGTGCAACCGTGTATTTTGACCAGGGTTAATACTTGTATACCACTAACCAGGTATCCTCTCCCCATTATTAGCAGGTTTTTAATTTCTCGTTGAAATCATTAAACAAAAATAATGGAGTGAGTGATGTCAAATCAGGAAAAGCCTGGGGGGCTAAGTCGACGCACCCTAATAAAATCATCGGCTATCGGCTCATTAGCCTTCGCGGCAGGCAGCCTCTCGCTCCCCTTCTCTTTGCGCGCCACGGCCGCCGCGGTACAGCAGGCTAATCAGCCGGAAGATAAGGTGGTTTGGGGGGCATGCTCCGTCAACTGCGGTAGCCGCTGCGCGTTGCGTCTGCATGTCAAAGACAATGAAGTGTACTGGGTAGAAACCGACAATACCGGCCATGACGTTTATGGCGATCACCAGGTACGCGCCTGTCTGCGAGGACGCTCAATTCGCCGTCGAATCAACCATCCTGACCGCCTGAACTATCCTATGAAACGCGTAGGCAAACGTGGCGAAGGCAAATTCGAGCGCATTAGCTGGGATGAGGCACTGGACACTATCGCCAGCAACCTCAAACGCGTGGTGAAGGATTACGGCAACGAATCCGTCTACATTAACTACTCTTCCGGTATCGTCGGCGGCAACATCACTCGCTCCTCGCCATCCGGTTCCGCCGTAATGCGTCTGATGAACTGCTATGGCGGCTCGCTAAACCAATACGGCACCTACAGTACCGCCCAGATTGCCTGCGCCATGCCGTATACCTACGGCACCAACGACGGCAACAGCACCTCCGATATCGAAAACAGCAAACTGGTGGTGATGTTCGGCAACAACCCGGCAGAAACCCGCATGAGCGGCGGCGGCATAACCTATTATCTTGAACAAGCTCGCGAACGCTCAAATGCGCGCATGATCGTTATCGATCCGCGCTATACCGATACCGCCGCTGGTCGTGAAGATGAGTGGATTCCGATCCGTCCTGGTACCGATGCCGCGCTGGTTGCCGGTATTGCCTGGGTGTTGATTGACGAGAATCTGGTCGACCAGCCGTTCCTCGATAAATACTGCGTCGGTTACGACGAGAAAACCCTGCCAGAAGGCGCGCCGGCCAACGGTCATTATAAAGCCTATATTCTCGGTCAGGGCGATGACGGCGTGGCGAAAACGCCGCAGTGGGCATCGCATATTACCGGCATTCCGGCGGACAGAATCATCAAGTTGGCCCGTGAAATTGGCAGCGCTAAACCGGCCTATATTTGTCAGGGCTGGGGGCCGCAGCGCCAGGCGAACGGTGAGCTTTCTGCCCGTGCAATTGCCATGCTGCCTATTCTGACCGGTAACGTCGGCATTAACGGCGGTAACAGTGGCGCGCGTGAATCGACGTACACCATCACCATCGAGCGTTTCCCCGTGCTGGAAAACCCGGTCAAAACGGCGATTTCCTGCTTTACCTGGACCGATGCCATCGACCACGGCGCCGAAATGACCGCCACCCGCGACGGCGTACGTGGCAAAGATAAACTGGATGTGCCCATCAAGTTCTTCTGGAACTATGCGGGCAACACCATTATTAACCAGCACTCGGATATCAATAAAACCCACGAGATTTTGCAGGACGACAGTAAATGCGAAATGATCGTGGTGATTGAGAACTTCATGACCGCCTCGGCGAAATACGCCGATATCCTGCTGCCCGATTTAATGACCGTGGAACAGGAAGACATTATCCCGAACGATTACGCCGGGAACATGGGCTATCTGATCTTTATTCAACCAGCCACCGCGCCAAAATTTGAACGCAAACCTATCTACTGGATATTAAGCGAAGTGGCAAAACGTCTCGGCAGCGACGTATATCAGAAATTCACCGAAGGACGTTCGCAGGAGCAGTGGTTGCAGTACCTCTACGCCAAAATGCGCGCCAAAGATGCGGATTTGCCGACCTATGATGAACTCAAAAAGATGGGCATCTACAAGCGTAAAGATCCGAACGGCCACTTTGTCGCCTACCAGAGCTTCCGCAAAGACCCGGAGGCTAATCCGTTAAAAACGCCGTCAGGAAAAATCGAAATCTACTCCAGCCGTCTGGCCGACATTGCCGCGAAATGGCAGCTTGAGAAAGACGAAACCATCAGCCCGCTGCCGGTTTACGCCTCGACCTTCGAAGGCTGGGACGATCCGTTGCGCGGTACTTTCCCGCTACAGCTGTTCGGCTTCCACTTCAAAGCGCGAACTCACTCCAGCTACGGCAACGTTGATGTGCTGAAAGCCGCCTGCCGCCAGGAAGTATGGTTAAACCCGCTGGATGCGCAGAAACGTGGGATCCAAAACGGCGACATGGTGCGCGTGTTTAACAACCGCGGTGAACTGCGTATTCCAGCAAAAGTTACGCCGCGCATCATGCCGGGAGTATCCGCAATGGGTCAAGGCGCTTGGCACAATGCCGAGATGAACGGTGACCGGATCGATCACGGTTCCTGTATCAATACGCTGACGACGCATCGCCCTTCTCCCCTGGCGAAAGGCAACCCGCAGCACACTAACCTGGTTGAGATCGAGAAGGTATAAGGACTAGCCAATGAGTACCCAATACGGATTTTTCATCGACTCCGCGCGTTGCACCGGTTGTAAAACCTGCGAGCTGGCGTGTAAAGATTACAAAGACTTAACTCCGGACGTCAGCTTCCGTCGTATTTACGAATACGCGGGCGGCGACTGGCAGGAAGATAACGGCGTCTGGAACCAGAACGTCTTTGCCTATTACCTGTCCATCGCCTGTAACCACTGCGAAGACCCGGCCTGTACCAAAGTGTGCCCGAGCGGCGCGATGCACAAACGTGAAGATGGCTTTGTGGTCGTCAACGAAGATGTCTGCATCGGCTGCCGCTACTGTCACATGGCCTGCCCGTACGGCGCGCCGCAGTACAACGAAGCCAAAGGTCACATGACCAAATGCGATGGCTGTCATGAGCGCGTGGCAGAAGGCAAGAAACCGATTTGCGTGGAATCCTGCCCGTTGCGCGCGTTGGATTTCGGCCCTATCGAAGAGCTGCGTCAGAAGCACGGTACGCTGGCGGCGGTTGCTCCGCTGCCTTCTACACACTTCACTAAGCCAAGCATTGTGATTAAACCTAACGCCAATGCACGTCCGTGCGGCGATACCACTGGCTATCTGGCCAATCCGAAGGAGGTGTAAGATGGGAAGTGGATGGCATGAATGGCCGCTGGTGCTGTTTACGGTGCTGGGGCAGTGCGTTGCGGGAGCTACCATCGTCACCGGCTTAGGCTGGCTGGCGGCGCGTCATGAACCTGCCGATCAACGTCGCATTGTATTGAACATGTTTTTCCTGTGGGTTGTCATGGGCATTGCTTTTTTCGCCTCTGTGCTGCACCTCGGCTCACCGTTACGCGCGTTCAACTCGCTAAACCGCGTGGGAAGTTCTGCGCTCAGTAACGAGATAGCCAGCGGTTCCGTTTTCTTCGCCGTAGGAGGATTCTGGTGGTTACTGTCGGTGATGGGTAAAATGCCCGCCGCGCTTGGGCGTCTGTGGCTGCTGGTCAGCATGGTGCTCGGCCTGGTATTTGTCTGGGCAATGACACGTGTTTATCAGATAGATACCGTGCCAACCTGGTATAATGGTTACACCACGGCGTCGTTCTTCCTGACCGTACTGCTCACCGGGCCACTGTTTGCAGCCCTGCTGCTTAAAATGTCAAAGGTGCCGTTCAACGGTAAATTCTTTGCCTCGGTCAGCGTGCTGGGCTATTTGCTCAGCTTAGCCGTCGTCGTAATGCAAACCGCTGATCTGGGATTTATTCACAGTTCAGTTCAGCAGGCAAACGCGCTGCTGCCGGACTGGGGCACCTTGCAGGTGTCGCGCTTCGCACTGCTAGCGGCGGGTTTAGGCTGCTGGCTCTGCCCGTTACTGCGTCGCGTTCCGCCGCGGGCTGCGGGTCTGGCGCTTGGTCTGGTACTGATGCTAGCAGGCGAACTTATCGGTCGCGGACTGTTCTATGGTCTACATATGACCGTCGGCATGGCAATTGCCGGGTAATTCACCGGTGCGGGAGCAATCCCGCACCCTTTTAAGGAAATGCAGTAATGAATGACGTTCAGCACAACAACGCTTTAGCGTTCTCCGCCCGTGTACTGGGTGCTTTGTTCTATTTTGCGCCGAACAGCACGCTTGCCGAACCGCTGGTGACTGCCTTTACCGACGGTGAGTGGGTGACGCAGTGGCCGTACGCTGTTCTGCACGCCGATACCCTCTCCGCTGGATTTACCGCACCCGTTGAAGAATCCCTGGCAGAGGCTTGGCAACGTCTGTTTATCGGCCCTGATGCGCTACCGTCGCCGCCGTGGGGCTCCGTTTGGTTAGACCGCGAGAACGTTCTGTTCGGCGACTCCACGCTGGCGCTGCGCCAATGGATGCGTGAAAACCAGATTGCGTTTGATGTGCAGCAAAACGAGCCCGAAGATCACTTTGGCACCTTACTGATGCTCGCCGCCTGGCTGGTTGAAAATGGCCGCGAAGAGGCCTGCGATCAGCTACTGGCATGGCATCTGCTGCCATGGGCCCCTCGATTCCTTGCCGAATTTATTGAAAAAGCGAACCATCCTTTCTTCATCGCACTGGGACAGCTTGCACAGCAGACGTTGGCACAATGGCAGAGCGCGCTGCTGATCCCCGTCGCTGACAAAAAACTTTATCGTTAAGCCTTCAGGCCACGATGCAGCGACTTCACCACTACCCCGATATCAAGGCGATGTTCCGTCGCCTGCTTATAGCTACCGTTGTTGGCGTCCTCGCGGCGCTGGCGGTGGCGCTCTTTCGCCACGCCATGTATCTGGGGGAGTGGTTATTTCTCAGTAATGACAGCGGCAGTCTGGTCAACGCAGCAGGCGGCCTCGTCTGGTGGCGGCGACTTATCACCCCGGCGCTTGGCGGGCTCGCCGCCGGGACGTTATTGTGGGCCTGGCAACGCCATACGCGACAACGTCCCCATGCGCCGACAGACTATATGGAGGCGCTGGAAAGCGATGAAGGCAAGTTTGATACCAGCTCAAGCCTTATCAAATCCACCGCATCGTTATTAGTGGTCGTCAGCGGCAGCGCCATTGGTCGCGAAGGCGCGATGATCCTGTTAGCCGCTCTTGCCGCCTCTTTCTTTGCCCAGCGCTTTACGCCAAAGGATGAATGGAAGCTTTGGATTGCCTGTGGTGCGGCAGCGGGGATGGCAAGCGCCTATCATGCCCCACTGGCAGGTAGCCTGTTCATCGCCGAAATACTTTTTGGCACGCTAATGCTGGCCTCGCTCGGCCCGGTGGTGATCGCCGCGGTGGTCGCGCTGCTCAGTACGCAGTTGATGAACGGCGGTGCGGAGTTGCTCTACCCTACAGGCGATTTGCCGGTGCTCGACGCGGCGCATTACGGCTTGATGCTCGCCACCGGGCTGGTCTGCGGCTTAGGCGGGCCGCTGCTTATCTGGCTGATGGACATGAGCCATCGTGGTTTCCTGCGGCTCAAGCTTTCCCCACCCTGGCAGCTTGCGCTGGGGGGATTCATCGTTGGTTTGCTTTCGCTATTAACGCCAGCGGTGTGGGGCAATGGCTACAGCGTGGTGCAAGGGTTCCTGTTAAGCCCACCGAGTTTTGCCATTATTGCCGGGATTTTCCTGTGCAAGCTGCTCGCTATTCTCGCCAGCAGCGGCTCTGGCGCGCCGGGCGGCGTGTTTACTCCAACGCTGTTTATTGGCCTGGCGGTCGGCATTCTGTTCGCTAATACGTGGACGCTGGTGTTCCCGGGGAACGAGGCGATGGCGATACTGCTTGGCGTGACGGGAATGGCAACGTTACTGGCAGCAACGACGCATGCGCCAATTATGTCAACGTTGATGATTTGTGAAATGACCGGGCAGTATACGCTGCTGCCCGGTTTACTGATTGCCTGCGTGCTGGCGTCGGTACTGTCGAGAACCTTACGCCAGGATTCTATCTACCGTCAGCACGTTGCGGAGCATCGCTAAGTCAACGTATTGACTCAGTTCACGCTGTTCCGGGCGCGGCAAATATGGCAGTTCGCCAATCAGCGGCGCCGGCAGCTTTTTGCTGAGCACATCGATAATTTCCGCATAGTGCGCCAGGCCCGGGTTGATACGATTCGCCACCCAGCCAATCAGCGGCAGGCCGTCGTTGGCGATGGCCTGAGCGGTCAGCAGCGCATGGTTAATGCAGCCTTCCTGAATTCCGACCACCATCAGCACCGGCAACTGTTCCTGCACCACCCACTCGGAGAGCGGGCGCAGATCGTTCATCAGGCTGCGCCAGCCACCGGTACCCTCAACCACCACGTTATCGACCTGCTGGCTCAGATTGGCCAGGCCGTCAGACAGTAAGGTGTAGTTGATGGGGCAACTGTGGGCAACGCTGCTCTCTTCTTCGCTCAGCGCAATCGGGTTGATAGCATCATAGGGTAAGTCCAGCGATGAAACGGCCTGCAGAATCAGCGCATCTTTATTGCGCAGCCCCTCTGCGGTTTCCTTGCTGCCTTTGGCAACTGGTTTGTATCCTGCCACCCGTTTCCCGCTGGCGGCGAGCGCCTGCAAAAGCGCACGAGAAACCACCGTCTTGCCGACAGAAGTATCAGTACCAGTAATAAAGAAACGATTAAGCATCACAAACTAACCCCACTCCTGCGCCATGAAAATATCATAGCAATGAATAATTCAACGGAGTGAAAGTTTACGTGATGTGCGAATGGGTCAGATTGAGATAGCGCAATTTTTTGCAAAACTGCTAAAAATTGTTAACCCTGTAACAGTCTGATCAGCAATGTTCCATTATACAGCGCGTCTTTTACCAGCGCCGCCCCCGCCATCGTGCCGCGGTTAGAGAACTGGGTTTGCTCTACGGCAATATGTTTACTGTAGGCTGGCAACGACTGCTGGCGAATGCAATCGCCAATCGCTGGGAAGAGGATGTCAGCGGCCTGATTAAACGGCGAGCCAATCAAAATTTTCTGCGGATTGAAGAGGTTAACCATAATGGCGAGGATTCGCCCGACGTTGGTACCGATACTGCTAATGATATCCTTTGCCAGTAAATCGCCCTGCATCGCAGCCTGACACAGCCACTCCACGCTGAGCGGCTTCTGGTGCAACATCGAACTCATCGATTGCTGCATGCGAACCTGAGTCAGCTCCATCACACTTTCCACGCTGGCGATGGTCTCCAGGCACCCGTGGTTACCGCAATAGCAGCGCTTACCGTACGGGTCGACCTGGGTATGGCCAATTTCCACCAGGCTACTGCTGCCCGCGTGCAGCAAACGACCATCGGTGATAACGCCTGCGCCAACGTTATGGTCGATAACCACCTGAATGACATCACGCGCGCCGCGCGATGCGCCAAACAGCGCCTCGGCCATGGTCCAGGCGCTGATGTCATGCTGGATATACACCGGCACGCCGGTATGCGCCTCGAGCGTTCCGCCCAGCGGGACATCGGTGACATCATAAAACGGCATACGATGGATAATACCGTTCTCGGTATCGATAATTCCCGGTAGGGTGATGGCAATCGCGGTCAGACGTTCCAGCAGGTTCTGGTGGCGAATAAAGAATTGGTCAATATGGGACACGACGCGGTTCAGGAACGGCAACTCATCTTCCAGCGCCAGATCAAGCTGCTCTTCCACTACCAGCTTACTGCTAAGATCGCGCAGCGCCAGATGGATAACGCCCCGGCTGATGCGCACGGACAGATAGTGCCAGGCTTCCGTTTCTACCATAAGCCCAACGGCTGGACGACCACGGCTACCCGCTTCCTGAATCTCCGTTTCCTGAACGAGATGGGCTTCCAGCAGTTCACGAACAATTTTGGTGATACTGGCCGGAGCCAGTTGCGCAAGTCGGGAAAGGTCGATACGCGAAACCGGGCCGAGCTGATCAATAAGGCGATACACCGCCCCTGCATTGGTCTGCTTAATTTGATCGATATGCCCTGGCTGACTGTCCGCTACCACCGTAAAACTCCCTTATTTTCGCGCTTCGAAATAAACACTTTGGGCTATGGTGAAGTACTTGAACGCCCTGCGTCAAATTTTTACTTAGCCTTGTGATTTACTGCACAATTTTTCACACATTTGGCAGCGAAACGCTCACCTTTGCCGCGTTTAATAGCTGTTGTCTGAAGCGCTCTGCCGCCTGGCTAAGTTCATGGTGCTTTGACCACACCAGCCACATTTCCGAGACTGCATCTTCTTCAACAATCGGCACCCAGCGCATTTCATAGAGCTGAACACGCCGAAATGACGCGGGCAAAATCGATACCCCCAAACCGGAGGCCACCAGGCCAATAATCGTCATCGCCTCCCCAACTTCCTGCGTAATCGTAGGCACCGCATCGTAACGGCGCATCAGGCCAAGAATATCGTCATAAAGCCCGGTACCAACATGAGGGTCAAAGAAGACGAACGGCTCTTTGCCCAATTCCACCAGGCTAACTTCCGGCTTATCGGCGAGCGGATGGTCGCGGTGGATCATCGCCAGCAGCGGTTCACGCAGGATAACCTGCCAGTCGAGGGTGTCGGGTAACTGCGTATTGCGCATCAATCCTAACTCAAGGGCCCCTTCGGTAAGCGGTGAGATCTGCTCGCGGGTGTTGGTTTCCCGCGTCTGGATGTGCACGTCCGGGTAGCGCTGGCGAAAGGTGGAGAGCGTGTCGGAGACCGCTTTAATAAACGGCGCGGAGGAGGTAAAGCCAATATGTAACTCACCGGTTTCACCGTTATGCAGGCGGCTGGCCCGCGCGGCGGCTTCGCTGACCTGCAACAAGATCTGCCGACTATCGGCGAGAAACTGCCGCCCCGCCTCCGTCAGGCTGACGCTGCGATTGGTGCGAGCAAACAGTCGCGCCCCCACCTGCTGTTCAAGGATCTGAATCTGCTGGCTTAGCGGCGGCTGGGAAATATTAAGCCGCGCCGCCGCGCGCCCAAAATGCAGCTCTTCTGCAACGGCAATAAAGTAGCGTAAGTGGCGCAGTTCAATATTCATATTTTAAAGATATCAATTGAGATTATTAATATATTAGACAGAATATTTACAATTTCCTACTCTGATTATGTGACCTGAGTCGATATTACCCATTGTTTTATTCAAGGATTTCCCGTGAGCCGCACAACCACCGCAGACGACACGCCTGCCATCGATGTCCGCGTTGATACCCCTCTTCAGACAAATGCTTTTATACGCCGCGGTACCCCCGCCTTTATTCGGGTAACGCTCGCGCTCTTCTCCGCGGGCCTGGCAACCTTCGCCCTGCTGTACTGCGTACAGCCCATTTTGCCAGTGCTATCGCATGAGTTCGGGATTTCCCCAGCAGGCAGCAGCATTTCACTTTCTATCTCGACGGCCATGCTGGCGATTGGTCTGCTGTTTACCGGCCCGCTGTCCGATGCCATCGGGCGTAAAAAAGTGATGGTGACGGCGCTGCTGCTGGCATCCTGCTGCTCTTTGCTCTCGACGATGATGACCAGTTGGCACGGCATTTTGATTATGCGCGCGCTGATAGGCCTGTCGCTTAGCGGCGTGGCGGCGGTCGGCATGACTTATCTCAGCGAGGAAATTCATCCGAGCTTTGTCGCTTTTTCAATGGGGCTGTATATCAGCGGTAACTCAATAGGCGGGATGAGCGGACGTCTGCTGACCGGGGTCTTTACCGACTTCTTCGGCTGGCGCGTAGCCCTGGCGGTGATTAGTGCCTTTGCGTTAGCCTCGGCCATTATGTTCTGGCGCATTTTGCCGGAGTCTCGCCACTTCCGTCCAAGCTCATTAAAACCGAAAACGCTACTGATAAACCTGCATCTGCATTGGCGCGACCGCGGTCTGCCTCTGCTATTTGTGGAAGGTTTTCTGTTGATGGGCGCGTTTGTCACCCTGTTTAACTACATCGGCTATCGCCTGATGCTGTCACCGTGGTCGCTCAACCAGGCGGTGGTGGGCTTGCTCTCTGTCGCCTATCTGACCGGCACCTGGAGTTCGCCAAAAGCGGGAATGATGACCACGCGCTACGGTCGCGGCCCGGTGATGATCTTCTTTACCGGGGTGATGCTGGTTGGCCTGCTGCTCACGCTCTTTTCTCCGCTGTGGGTGATTTTCCCCGGTATGTTGCTCTTCTCCGCCGGGTTCTTCGCTGCCCACTCGGTTGCCAGCAGCTGGATTGGCCCGCGCGCGCGCCGCGCCAGAGGACAGGCATCGTCACTGTATCTGTTCAGCTATTACCTCGGTTCCAGCATCGCCGGGACGCTCGGCGGCGTGTTCTGGCACAAGTACGGCTGGAACGGCGTTGGTGGGTTTATCGCACTGCTGCTGGTTTGCGCGCTGCTGGTTGGCGTCACCCTGCATAAGCGTCTGCATTAATACCAAACGCCATCCGGCATGTTGCCGCACATTGCCGGATGGCGGCTTCGCCTTATCCGGCCTACAACACTGATAACTAATACTTATACTATTGACATAAAATGCCTTTCCATCTCGCCATACTAGCTGGCAATTCCTATAATGGCCTCACTTTTGTCTTACCAATGTAGCGCTATGACGACCCGTGCCAGCAATACCCAACTCAACCTACGCATTATCTCGATCGTTGTCTTCACCTGTATCTGCTACCTATCCATTGGCTTACCGCTCGCGGTCTTGCCGGGCTTTATTCATTACGATCTCGGCTACAGTACGCTGGTTGCCGGGGCGGTAATCAGCCTGCAGTATATTTCTACCCTGCTTAGTCGGCCGCATGCCGGGCGCTACACCGATATCTGGGGACCTAAAAAAGTCGTCAGTCTGGGGATTATCTGCTGCCTGATGAGCGGTCTGTTTACCCTTGGTGCGGCGGCTGCGCATGCCAGCCCGATACTGGCGGTGGCGCTACTGTTGGTTGGGCGCATCTTCCTCGGCGTGGGTGAGAGCTTCACCTCAACCGGATCTACGCTGTGGGGGATTAAAACCGTCGGCGCGATTCACACCTCGCGGGTTATCTCGTGGAACGGCGTGGCCACCTATGTGGCGATGGCGGCGGGCGCGCCGCTGGGGGTCGTGTTAAACGGCTGGTTCGGCATTAGCGGTTTTGCGGCGCTGATTGTGATTATTGCGGTCATTGGCCTGCTGTTTGCTCGCACCCGCGCCGATGTCAGCGTCAGCGCCGGGGTCAGAGCCCCTTTCCACGTGGTGGCGCGCAAAATCTGGCCATACGGTCTGGGCCTGGGGCTGGGGACGGTCGGTTTTGGGGTAATTGCGACCTTCATCACCCTCTACTTCTCCTCCCACGGCTGGGCGGGCGCGGCGTTCACGCTGTCGCTATTTAGCATTGGCTTTATCTGTATTCGCCTGGTACTGGGCAATACCATCACCCGCTTTGGCGGGATCCGCGTCTCGCTTATCTGTTATGTGGTCGAGTGCCTGGGGCTGCTGATTATCTGGTTTGCCCCGAACGCGTGGGTGGCAGGCGTTGGCGCATTTCTGACCGGGTCTGGCTTCTCCCTGGTCTTCCCGGCGCTGGGGGTTGAGGCGGTCAAACAGGTGGAAGAACAAAACCAGGGTACCGCGCTGGGCACCTATTCAGCCTTTCTGGATCTGGCGCTGGGCCTTACCGGCCCTATTGCTGGCTGGATTGCCGGGTACCAGGGCTTAGGTAGCATCTACCTGATTGCCGCTATTGTTGTCGCCTGGGCCTTTGTGCTTATTCTGCGAGTATATCTTTCTCAGCGCGCAAAACAGACTACCTGTACCAGCTAACCTCTTGAGGGGCGGTCAAAATCCGCCCCGTTACGTATGTACAACAAATCTCGTACATTACGTTACACGCCGAAACCAATCACTCACGGAAAGCCGACTCGCTCATCGATATAGTTATTTCAACGGCCCCGCAGTGGGGTTGAATGAAAAAACCAATTCGAGGGTATCAGAATGAAAAAAGTATTAGCTCTGGTTGTTGCCGCTGCTATGGGTCTGTCTTCCGCTGCTTTTGCTGCTGACGCAACGGCAACTCCGGCTCCTGCTGCATCTGCAACCGCAACTCATGCGGCTCCGGCTAAAGCCACCCACCACAAAAAACACAAGAAAGAAGCGGCTAAACCAGCTGCCGAGCAGAAAGCTCAGGCCGCTAAGAAACACAAAAAAGCCGCTGCTAAACCAGCTGTAGCGCAGAAAGCTCAGGCTGCTAAAAAGCACCACAAAGCAGCAACCAAACCCGCTGCAGCTCAGAAAGCTCAGGCTGCTAAAAAACACAAAAAAGCCGCTGCTAAACCAGCTGTAGCGCAGAAAGCCCAGGCGGCTAAAAAGCACCACAAAACGGCTAAGCACGCTGCTGCTAAACCAGCCGCTCAGCCAGCTGCATAATCATTCTTGATAACGTATCCGCGTAGCGATACGCCGATACAGATGGCCCCGAGAGGAAAGCAGCAATGCTGAATCCCGGTGGTCATCTGAGTTAATCAATTACCGTATCGGCGCTTATTTAGCGCCGATTTTTTCCCCGGAGAGCAATCATGTTGCGGCGCTATCGTTTCGAGCTCATCCTGGCATTACTTATCGTCTGCGCGCTGATCGCAACCCAGTTTTTCTTTTACTGAGCGTAGTTCGCTGATTTTACTCCCACTTTTTGCTTCTCCCGTCTATAGTAGTCTCATTGGGTTTATTTTTTATAATCATAATTGCCCCATCAGAGAGTGATATGCGTACAGCCTTTGTGTGTTGTTTACTGGGAACGTTATCCGTCCTGCCCTTAATTTCCCACGCTGATGACGATGATATTGGCATCAGCGCAAAAGATATTAAAACGCTGTTCTTCGGTCATGACGATCGTACCCTGGTCACCCATCCTGCTGAGGCACCGTGGGACGCCATTGGTCAACTGGAAACCGCCAGCGGCAATCTGTGTACCGCGACGCTAATTTCCCCTCACCTGGCGCTCACCGCCGGGCATTGTCTGCTTGAACCACCGCGCGGCAAGCTGGATAAAGCCGTGGCGCTGCGCTTTGTGTCGCAGAAAGGCACATGGCGCTATGAGATTCACGATATTGTAGGCCGCGTTGACCCCTCTTTAGGAAAACGCCTTAAGGCGGATGGCGACGGCTGGATTGTTCCGGCTTCTGCAGCACCGTGGGATTTTGGCATTATTGTGCTGCGTAACCCACCTTCAGGCATCACGCCGCTACCGGTATTTGCCGGAAATAAAGATGACCTCACCGCCGCGCTGAAAGCAACGGGACGAAAAGTGACGCAGTCAGGCTATCCGCTTGACCATCTGGATTCACTGTACAGCCATGAGGATTGTACGGTCACGGGATGGGCGCAAACCTCGGTACTTTCCCATCAGTGCGACACGCTGCCGGGCGATAGCGGTTCTCCGCTACTGCTGAAAACGGACGCCGGTTGGCAGGTTATTGCCGTGCAAAGCTCCGCTCCGGCGGCAAAAGATCGCCAGCGTGCCGATAACCGCGCCATCTCGGTGACGGGGTTTCGCGATAAGCTTGAGGCGTTAGCTGCCGGAAACTAACTCAGACGCTGCTGGTGACGCAACGCCAGCAGCGATGAGAGCGGCATCGGTTCGCTGAAGTAGAATCCCTGAAGCTGGTCGCAACCGGCAAGCCGTAGCAGTTTCATCTGTTTTTCGGTCTCCACGCCTTCCGCAATCACCGTCATCCCCAACGCGCTGGCAATTCGAATGGTTCCCCCCACCAGCGCCGCCGCCTGATCGTCATCATCCACCAGCCCCGCCAATGATTTGTCGATTTTAATCGTGTCGAAGTTGAAGCGTCGCAGGTAGCCAATACTGGAATAACCCGTACCAAAGTCATCCAGCGCCACGGCGGTACCCAGCGCCTTGAGCGCAGAAATAGCCGCCCTTGCCCGCTCGGGTTTTTCCAGCACATAGGTTTCCGTCACCTCAAGCTGGAGACGCGATGGCGGGAAGCCGGAGGATTTCAGTACGCTGGACACTTTGTTCTCAAACTCCGGGTCGCGGAATTGCGCGGGAGAAATATTCACCGACAGCTTTAAATCATTATGATTCAATAGGTCGCGGCAGGCACGAGCCAGTACAAACTGGCCAAGGGAATAGATAAGCCCACTGGTTTCGGCAATCGCAATAAAGGCATCGGGCATCAGTTCGCCCTTTGGACGTCGCGGCCAGCGTACCAGCGCTTCCACGCCCACCATCGCCTGCGAGCGGGCGCAGACAATGGGTTGATACCAGACTTCGAATTCATCGTGCTCCAGCCCGTGGCGTATATCGTTCTCCAGAGAAAGCTGGTATTCGCGAGCGCTACTAAGCTCCGCGTCATAATGCGTGATCCGCCCTTTCCCGGTTATCTTGGAGTGATACATGGCGATATCAGCCTGGCGGAACAGCTCAGAACTGGTTTTTTCCTGTAACGTACCGCTGGCAATGCCGAGGCTAGCGCTGATATGCAGCGTCCGTTCGCCGATACGAATGGGCGTGCTGAGGTAATCCAGCACGCTACCAGCAAATGCCGAAGCGCTGGCTTCAGAATGTACGCCGCCCACGGTCATCGCAAATTCGTCGCCGCCCATTCGCGCCAGCATACCGCCATGAGGGACAAGCGTTTGTAGCATATCGGCAATGCGTATAATTAGAATATCGCCGATATCATGACCATAAATGTCGTTAACATCTTTAAAACCATCAAGATCGATAAAGACCACCGTCTTGATATCCCGGTCGCCCCGGCGACTAATCTGCTCAAGCTGCTCAATCAACGCCCGGCGGTTTGGCAAATGGCTTAGCCAGTCGGTCAGCGCGATTTCACGGGCCTGGCGCTCACCGCGAGCCAGCTTCCACAATCCCAGGCTGCTCACCAGGATAAACAGCAGAATCAGCCCCGTTGCCAGCAGCACTATTTCTCGAATCTCCGGCGAAGCCGCCTGCGCCGCCTCGACGCCGGGCTGGCGTAGCTGCCAGTTAAGCCAGCCGACCACTTCGCCGCTGGAGGTACGCAGCGGTATGTTGTACTTGTTTTGCGGCGAAGCGGTGAGCGTCAGATTTTCAATCTGGAAGGTGTTACCGAGGGTATTTAACAGCGTCGGGTTGATATGTCGGGTGATGACCAGATAACGGCGGGTGGCATCATACACCTTCAGACGACCCACCATGGGACGGATCAGGCCAATGCCAATAAAGGCAACCCCTTCACGCGTCTGGGTTATTCCGGCAACGTTATTTTGCCCCCGCCGCAGGGCGTCCTGATTTTGCTCGATCAGCGCCTTTAACCCGCTGCCAAAAAACAAAAGGTCGTGCTCGCTGAACGACGAGCTACGAAACGATCCCCACAGGACGCGATAGTTCTCGTCCAGCACAAAGGTACCGTCATAAAGATTGTTGATTTTGAAACCAGCGCCCCAGGTGTTGTAAAGCCAGTTGGTATCAAGCTTCGGTGCATACACTTCGCGAACGGCATCGTCCCAGATGGCGTTATCAATCACTAATGAGAGCACGCGGTTAATCGACGTCTGGATAGCGCCATCGACGGAAAGCGCCGAGCGACGGGCATCGATATCGTTGGTTTTGCTGGTAATCAGGCTTTGCGAGAGGTAGAGAAGCGAAATAATAGAAAAAATCAGGCCGATGCCTGCAAAAAAGATGATCACAAAAAGCGTTCTGGCTGTGGCTATATTACGCCAGCGTGACGGATCGAACATGGTTCACCCTCGCATCAAATACGCTAACCCCTTGTTACAAGCGTAATACAGACGAAGGATTTCGCTGCCCGATTTCTCAGGCAGCGATCACATCAGGCGAGCTTTATCATCACCATACCGACCAACAGCAGACCTAAACCAACCCAGCCTTTGTTGTTCAGACGCTGGCCGAAGAGGATCCACCCTGCCGCCAGCGTCGCGGCGACGCCGAAACCACCCCAGATGGCGTAGGCGACGGAGAGATCAATCCCCTTCACCGCCTGCGACAGGGCGCTGAACGCAGCCAATACCGCGACAAGGGAAAGAATGCCGTACCCTTTGCGGCGGAAGCCGTCAGAAAACTTCAGGAAAATATTAGCGACAATTTCCAGAACAATGGAGCCTGCCAGCCATATGCCGTGAATCATTTCAAATTTATGCATGATTCACCTCTTTATGTAGAGACTTGTTTACTGTGGGAGCCTTACGGGTACCGGACTTAATCAGTACGATACCGGCAATCAACGTTGCCAGACCCGCCGCTTTCATCACCGTCAGGCTTTCGTCAAACAGCATTACGCTAAACAGGGTAATCAATACAATGCCAATGCCTTCCCACAGCGCATAGGCCACACCCAGGGCGATTTTTTTAACCGCAAACGAAAGAAAAATATATGACAAGGCGATCATCACAAGCATCAAAATAAAGCCAGTGTTTCCGTCAGATACGCTCGCCCATTTCATAGAAAGCGTACCAGTAATTTCAGCAACAATGGCCAGGGCTAATAAAATCCAGTAAAACATGGTCCTTCTCCTGCATGAGAATATAATCCGTGCAGCTCGCGGCGAGGCGCAAACTGAAATAAAATGATTAAAATTTAGCTCAAACGAAGAAGGGTACTAAAGCGCGTTGCGCCAGTGCTGCTCACCACAGAAGGCAGAATAGGAAGGTAATACAGAAGGTTTGGTAAGGCTGAACATCCTGAACATATTGTCCATAAAATTACAATTATCCGCGGTATTGCTTCTCATCATTGCGGATTAAAATTGTCCTCAGTAGTTAAACACAGTTAATTTCTAACACAAATGTCTAAGTATCTCAAAATGTTTGCAAATCTTTACCGATGTTATTTGATATAAATGCATTTATTATCAGTAGATTCGCAACTATCATATTCTGCATAGATATTCGCAGGAGTTAGCGCAACATGTCCAGGCCGATCATCACGCTTAATGGATTAAAGATAGTCATCATGCTGGGCATGCTGGTCATCATTCTTACCGGCATTCGCTTTGCCGCCGACATCATCGTCCCGTTCGTCCTGGCGCTGTTTATCGCCGTGATCCTCAACCCGATCGTTCAACTGATGGTGCGCTGGCGAGTACCGCGGGTATTGGGCATTTCGTTGTTGATTGGCGTGATTATTCTTGCCGCCGTTCTGCTGCTTGCTACGCTGGGTACCTCACTCAATGAGCTAACGCGCACGCTGCCACAATACCGCTCCTCACTGGCGGTGCCAATTTATAATCTTGAGCCATGGTTTCAGCGCTTTGGTATCAGCGTCAGCCCGGACGAGCTGATTAAATACATTGACCCTAATGCCGCCATGACGTTGGTTTCTCGTTTTCTGAGCCAGCTTTCGAACGCCATGTCCTCTATCTTTTTACTGCTGCTGACGGTGGTGTTTATGCTGCTGGAAGTCCCTCAGCTACCTGCCAAGCTGCAACAAATCATGGCAAAACCCAATGAAGGTATGGCGGCGATTCAGCGTGCGCTGGATAGCGTGACGCATTATCTGGTACTGAAAACGGCCATCAGCGTAGTGACGGGGCTGGTTGTGTGGGGAATGCTGGAACTACTGGGGGTGCGTTTTGCCTTTATCTGGGGGCTGCTGGCCTTTGCGCTCAACTACATTCCGAACATTGGTTCGGTGCTGGCGGCCATTCCCCCTATCCTTCAGGTGCTGGTGTTTACCGGCTTTTACGACGCGCTTATCGTCCTTGCGGGGTATCTGGTCATTAACCTTGTGTTTGGCAACATTCTGGAACCCCGCATCATGGGACGCGGCCTGGGTCTATCCACCCTGGTGGTCTTTTTGTCGTTGATCTTCTGGGGCTGGCTGCTTGGCCCGGTTGGCATGCTGCTCTCCGTCCCGCTGACCATTATCGTTAAAATTGCCCTTGAGCAGACCGAAGGCGGTAAAAGTATTGCCATCCTGCTGAGTGATTTAAGCAAATAACCGTCAGAACAGTGACAGCATCAGCGCAACGGGGAAACTAAACGGCCACGTTGCGCCAATCAGCACGGTGGCAATCAGGCGAATAGACGTCGTCTCGCGGGTCAGAAACCAGGTAATACCGGCACAGATAAGCGCCATAACGGCGTAAAAGATGAGCATATGCTGATATAGCGTCACCAATTGAATCCTTGTCATTGATCGTTAAAGCGGCGCAATATGCTACGTTTTTTGACGTACATCAAGTTTTTCGCCACTTATCGCTGAAATGTTTTTCGATCCAGGAATTCGGCTCCAGCCGAATTGACTGCTAAAAAGAGAAAACCCAGCACTACATTACGCCGCGCTGGGTTTTAATTCTGTGACACACCGACCGGTTAGCGTTTTGGCACGCTGGCAACAAAGATGCTGTCCGCCGTCGGGTCACTGACGTAGTGGTTGGGATCATATTGCGGTATGACGTTCACCTTTTCCGCATCCCAGGACTGCGCAAGGCAGGCCGCACTGACTCGGTTTTGTCCTTCACAGGCCGCAATACGGCCAACCGAATAATAGGTCCCAATCCCCATCACCGCAGCAAGCACTGCAGCACTACAAACGATACTTTTCTTCATTTTTCTGACTATACCTGGTTCTACAACGGCGCGGATCCTCGCACGTTGCATGGGGTATGTCAAAATCAGGGAGGGGTAGCGGCAAGCGTCACGCCTACCGAGAAGGGGGTAGCATATGGACACGGAATAAGAAAAAGGCCGCGTTAGCGACCCTCTGGTTTCAACCGATTAAAGGCCTCCAGCCAATCGTATCGAGTCTGAGTGCCGACCTCCTTTTCTCCCTCTTCAAGTTTGATGATTAACCTTCTTTTATTAATACTTTCCTGGTTAAAGAAAAAAGGGGCCAACCTTGTTGCCAGCGCCTCATACATTTGCTGCGCGACGCTTTCACCAGCCTCTGGCCCCAATTTATCAAACTCATTTTTGATATCCTGGAAATCCTGATTCACACATCCTCCTGAGCCAAACCGATGGCAGGTAATAAGGGATGTAACACCATAACGCGGTATGACATCCCTTGACCACTCACTCAATGTTTTATCATCACGTGGCGAACCACGGTGTAATCCTCAAGGCCATAGATCGACATATCCTTGCCGTAACCGGAAAGTTTTTGTCCGCCGTGCGGCATTTCGCTGACCAACATAAAGTGGGTATTAACCCAGGTGCAGCCGTACTGTAACCGCGCGCTCAGACGATGCGCCCGTCCAACGTCCTGCGTCCAGACGGATGACGCTAATCCATACTGGGAGTCATTCGCCCAGCCAAGGACCTGCTCTTCATTGTCGAATACGGTCACGCTGACGACAGGGCCAAAAACCTCGCGCTGGACAATATCATCTTCCTGCCTTGCCCCCGCCAGCAATGTCGGCTGGAAGTAATAGCCTGCCCGCGCGGCTTTCTCTCCGCCGGTGACGACCTTGATATGCGGCTGCGCTTTGGCTCGGGCAACCGCCTCGCTCACGCGGTTAAGATGCGCCTGGGAGCTCAACGGCCCCAGCTCGGTCGCCTCATCTTCAGGATCGCCGGATTTCAGGCTCGCAACGGCCGCACCTAATTTCTCCACCAGCCTTTCATAGATGCCCTTCTGCACATAAATTCGACATGCTGCGGTACAGTCCTGCCCTGCATTGTAGAAACCAAAGGTTCTTACCCCTTCTACCACGGCGTCAATATCAGCATCGTCAAAGACAATCACCGGTGCTTTACCGCCAAGCTCCATATGGGTACGTTTAATCGATGGCGCAGTATGGGCAATAATATGTTCCCCGGTCGCAATCGAGCCGGTTAACGACACCATACGGACTTTGGCATGACCCGTCAGCGGGTCGCCAACCGTTTGACCCCGACCAAACAGCACGTTCAGTACGCCCGCAGGGAAGATATCTTTCGCCAGCTCAGCCAGCGTTAAGGCGGTAAGCGGTGTAATTTCTGAGGGCTTAATCACCACACAGTTCCCTGCGGCAAGCGCAGGCGCCAGCTTCCAGGCCGCCATCATGAGCGGATAGTTCCAGGGCGCAATGGACGCGACCACGCCCACCGGGTCGCGTCGAATCATCGAGGTGTGGCCTTCCAGATATTCCCCCGCCGCCAGCCCATTCAGACAGCGGGCGGCACCGGCGAAGAAGCGGAACACGTCCACTACCGCCGGGATTTCATCATTGGTGACGCAGTGCAGCGGCTTACCACAGTTGAGCGACTCCAGCCGGGCAAAAGTCGCCGCGTGTTCTTCAATCACATCAGCTAGCTTGAGCAGGCATTCCGCACGATGCTTCGGCGTGGTTTGCCCCCACTGCACAAATGCCCGGTCGGCAGCCGTAACGGCGGCGTCGACCTGTGCGGCGGACGCTTCCGCGATGTTCAGCAGGATCTCACCCGTCGCAGGGTTGTAGACCGGTTGGGACTCCCCTTCACCTGCGACCAGTTCACCATTAATCAGTAACTTATGTTGCATAGTATGATCCTGTTTTATTTAAATGTCGTACCACCGCTGGCGGCAGAATCGTCTTCGCGAGTCAGCCACCACGCCCCTAAAATCGGTATCATCGTCAACAGCATGACCATCAGTGCCACCACGTTGGTCACCGGCACATCGCGAGGACGCCCCAGTTGGTTGAGCAACCACAGCGGCAGCGTTCGCTCGTGTCCGGCGGTAAAGGTGGTGACGATAATTTCATCAAACGACAGCGCAAACGCTAACATGCCGCCCGCCAGCAGCGCCGAGCCTAAATTCGGCAGCACGACGTGGCGGAAGGTTTGCCAGCCGTCGGCCCCTAAATCCATCGACGCTTCCACAAGGCTCCACGACGTACGGCGAAAACGGGCAATGACGTTGTTAAACACCACCACCACGCAGAACGTCGCATGACCGATAACAATGGTCAGCAGGCCCGGCTCAAGATTAACGGCCTTAAACGCCGTCAACAGCGCCAGCCCGGTCACAATGCCCGGCAGCGCGATGGGCAACAGCAGCAACAGTGACACCGCGCTTTTGCCAAAGAAATCACGTCGCCATAGCGCCGCTGCAGCAAGCGTGCCAAGTACCAGCGCGATGGCCGTCGACAGCGAGGCAATTTTAAGTGACAGTGTCACCGCATCAAAGATATCCCCCCGAGAGGCTGCCTCGCTGAACCAGTGCAGCGTCAGGCCTTTCGGCGGAAAGCTGAATGCCGCGTCTTCGGTGTTAAACGCGTAAATGGCGATAATCGCCAGCGGAAAATGCAGGAAGATAACGCCACCCCAGGCGGCAATTTTGAGGAACAGCGGTGCCCTTTCAGAGTGCATCGAACGCTCCCAGGCGCTTCACGAACGCCAGATAGAGGGCAATAAGGACAATCGGCACCAGCGTAAAAGCGGCTGCCATCGGCATGTTGCCAATTGCACCCTGCTGGGAATAGACCATGTTGCCGATAAAATAGCCCGGCGGCCCCACTAGCTGCGGCACAATAAAGTCGCCGAGGGTCAGCGAGAAGGTGAAAATCGAACCCGCGGCAATGCCGGGAATGGCCATCGGCAGTACCACGTGACGGAAGGTCTGGCGCGGACGTGCGCCGAGATCAGCGGAAGCCTGCAGCAGCGAGCCAGGTATCCGCTCCAGCGCCGCCTGCACCGGCAGAATCATAAACGGCAGCCAGATATAGACGAACACCAGGAAGCGGCCCAGCCCGGAAGTCGAGAGCGTATTACCACCCACGCCCGGTATTGTCAGCACCGCTGCCAGCAGCGCTTCCAGCCCAAGATGGTTAAGAAACCACTGTGCCACCCCATCCTTCGCCAATAGCAGCGTCCAGGCGTAGGCTTTGACGATATAGCTCGCCCACATCGGCAACATCACCGCCACGTAGAAAAAGGCTTTTTGCTTTCCGCGGGTGTAACGGGCCATGTACCACGCCATCGGAAAGGCAAGCAATGCGCTGGCGACGGTGACCGCAAGCGCCATCACCAGCGTTCGCACGATGATGTCGTAGTTAGCCGGGTTAAACAGCGCATAGAGATTTGCCAGCGTCAGCGTAGGCGTGACGGACATGGTGAAATCGTCGAAGGTGTAAAATCCCTGCCAGAGCAGGGTCAACAACGAACCAAAGTAGACGATCCCAAACCACATCAGCGGGCCGAGCAGCAGCAAAAACAGCCCGAGGGTTGGCCTGCGCCAGAACAGGCTCGATAAGCGCCCCTGGCGATGAACGGGAGGAACCGGCGTCATACTCATCTCCATCTACCTCCCTCCATCCAGCGCCACCATCGCATCCCGCGACCAGGAAGCCTGCACCTGGTGACCTACGGTCGGGCCATCGGCATTGAGTCCTGCGGAGAAATTGGCCTGGCTGACCAGTAACTTCTCGCCGCTTTCCAGCAGCAGTTCATAGCGTGTTGCCGCCCCCTGATACTGAACGGCCTGCACGCGCCCCTGCACCTGAACTTCTCCGCTTTCATTCAGACGAATATGTTCAGGCCGCAGCGCCCAGCTTCCCGCCATCCCGCAGAGCTTTTGCGCCACTGCCGGGTCGAAAACGTTAGAGGTCCCGACAAAACTTGCGACAAACGGCGTTCGTGGCCGCAGGTACAAGGCGCGCGGTGTATCCACCTGTTCAATTTGACCGTTATTGAACACCGCCACCCGGTCAGACATTGACAGCGCTTCGCCCTGATCGTGGGTGACAAAGATAAACGTGATGCCGAGATCCTGCTGGAGTTTTTTCAGCTCAAACTGCATCTGCTCACGAAGCTTCAGATCCAGCGCGCCCAGCGGTTCATCCAGCAGCAGCACGCGCGGCTCGTTCACCAGCGCCCGGGCAATCGCCACGCGTTGACGCTGCCCGCCGGAAAGCTGCGACGGTTTGCGCCCTGCCACAAAGCCCAACGCGACCTTTTCCAGCGCCTGCGCCGCTTTTGCCTGACGATCTTTTTTGCCAACGCCCTTCACCATCAGACCGTAGGCAACGTTGTCGAGCACCGACATGTGCGGAAACAGCGCGTAGTCCTGGAAAACGGTGTTGACGTCCCGCTCCCAGGGCGGCTGTTCGCTGGCGTGCCTGCCAAAAATAGAGATAGCGCCGCCAGAAAGCTGCTCAAACCCAGCAATCAGCCGCAGACAGGTGGTTTTGCCGGAGCCAGACGGCCCCAGCATAGAAAAGAACTCCCCATCATGAATGGCGATGCTGACACCATCCACCGCCCGCACGTCGCCATAAAGCCGAGAGACGTCATGAAATTCTACTGCATACGTCATATGGGACTCCTGGAGAATTAGCGGCCGCCCATAATGGCGATATAGTCCTGCGTCCAGCGGCTATAAGGCACGTATTTGCCACCCTCAGCGATCGGCGTTTTCCAGAAGGCAATTTTGTCGAAGAAGCTGTAGCCGTTGGTTTCACAACCTTTATCCCCCAGCAGCGGGCTGGCCTTACAGCCTTCGGCGACTACCGGCAGCGAGCCAAACCAGGCCGCGACATCACCCTGTACTTTTGGCGTTAACGACCAGTTCATCCACTTATAGGCACAGACCGGATGTTTAGCTTCCGCGTGCAGCATGGTGGTATCCGCCCAGCCGGTTACCCCTTCTTTCGGGAATACGGTAGCAATTGGCTGACCTTCGCCTTTGAGGCCGTTAGCCTGATACGGCCAGGCGCTGGAGGCCACCACGCCTTCGTTTTTAAAGTCGCTCATCTGCACGGTGGTATCGTGCCAGTAGCGGTGGATTAACTCATGCTGGTCACGCAGCACCTTCAGCACTGCCTGATATTGCGCTTCGGTAAGCTGGTACGGGTCGCTGATACCGAGCTGCGGCTGCGTGGCTTTGACAAACAGCGCCGCATCGGCGATGTAGATGGGGCCATCGTAGGCCTGCACGCGCCCCTGGTTGGTTTTGCCATCCGGCAGATTTTGTTTCACGAAGACGACGTTCCAGGAGTCTGGCGGCGTCGGGAAGGTTTTGGTGTTGTACATCAGCAGGTTTGGCCCCCACTGATACGGCGTGCCGTAGACTTTACCGTCAACGTTAAACCAGGCGCCTTTTTCCAGCCGAGGGTCGAGGGATTTCCAGTTTTCAATCAGCGCCGTGTTAATCGGCTGCACGCGTTTACCCATAATTAAACGCAGCGAGGCATCACCGGAGGCGGTCACCAGATCATAACCGCCTTTCGCCATCAGGCTGACCATTTCGTCAGAAGTTGCCGCCGTTTTGACGTTAACCTGACAGCCGGTCTCTTTTTCAAACTGGGTGACCCAATCATATTGTTTATCCGTTTGGCCCCGCTCGATATACCCCGGCCAGGCGATAATATCCAGCCGTCCTTCTGCTTTACCAAGCGACGTTGGGGGTTCGGCGGCATTCGCGGTGGCGACGGTCATCACCAGCGCACACAGGCTGCTGCGGGCAAATTTCTTGCTCATAAAGATTTTACTCCTGTCACAATGAATTTGAGCGGCAGCCGTGCCGTTAAAAATATCTCCCTTAATAAAAATAGACATCACAATGCAGCACACCTGTGCAGCCGATATAAATTTGCACAGGTTGTGACCAAGGGCGCATTCCGCAAAAATGGCGGAAGGTCATTGATAATATGGATTATAGACAAGGAGTTACCGGCCAGGAGAGCTATGCATATTTCCTATGGCCGGTCTTTATCAGGACGAGGTTAGTTCAGCATTTCGCGAATAAGATGGCCCAGCGTTTCTACCGCGCGCTCTTCTCTTTCTCCCCAGCCCCAGGCGGTATTAAAACGGAAGAATGACGCCCAGTTATCGCTCGTTGAGAACATTTTGCCCGGCGCGATGCTGATATGGTGCTCCAGCGCTTTTGCGCTGAGCGCCCCGGCATCCAGCCCGGCGGGAAGTTCCAGCCACAGAAAATAGCCGCTGTCGTTATGATGAATATGCACTTCCGGCGGCAGCGCGCGCATCAGGGCCTGCCAGGCCTGCTGCTTACGCTCGGCAAGCTGGCGGCGCAGACGCCGCAGATGCGCGTCGTATCTTTTGGTCGCCAGATAATCCACCAGCGCCAGCTGCATTGGCGAACTGGTCGACAGCGTGCTCATCAACTGAAGATGCTGGATTCGCCGCGCATGTTTGCCCGCCGCCACCCAGCCAATGCGAAAACCCGGCACCAGGCATTTTGAGAAAGAGCTACAGTGTAGCGTCATATCGCTTTTATCCCACGCTTTGGCAGGCAGCGGTTTGTCGCGGCCAAAATAGAGCTCGCTGTACACATCATCTTCAATCAGCGTGACGTTATGTTCACTCAGGATCTCAACCAGACGCGCCTTTTTCTCCGGCGTTAAGGTGAAACCCAGCGGGTTCTGGCTGTTGGTCATCAGCCAGCAAGCCTTTACCGGATAAGTTTGCAGCGCCTGCACCAGCGCATCAAGGTCGATGCCCTCTTTCACGTCGGTGGCCACCGACAGCGCCTTAAGCCGCAGTCGTTCCAGCGCCTGAAGCGCGCCGTAAAAACAGGGGTTCTCGACGATCACCCAATCACCGGGTTCGGTGACGGCTTGCAGACTCAGATTGAGCGCCTCCAGCGCACCGGCGGTTATCACAATTTCATCCGGCGAAACAGTCATGCCCTGTAGGGCATAGCGCCGTGCAATCGCATGACGCAGTTCGTCGTTACCCGGCGGCAGATTTTCAATCACGCTCATCGCGGTCGCGGTTTTGCTGACCTGCGCCAGCGAGCGGTTTAGCTGAGGCAGTGGAAACAGTTTCGGGTCAGGAAAAGCCGACGCGAACGGCAATACCGAGGCATTACGACTGGCCTGCAACACCTCAAAAATATAGGTATTGATGTCGACGGCGTTATCCGGCATCACCTGCGCCGGTGGCGCTACCGCGCGTGGTGTAGCGGCACGCGGCGCAACGTAGTAGCCAGACTGCGGGCGCGCAACGATACGCCCCTGACTTTCCAGCAGCTGATACGCATGGCTGACGGTCATAAAACTCATACCGCTGTTAACTACCTGTTCACGCAGCGACGGCAGTTTGTCGCCAGGAAGCCACACCCCAAGGGCTATCTGCTCCGTCATCTGCTCGGCGAGGCGCTGGTACTTTTTCATGAAGGTTCCCGGTGAATCTGACATTGCGTCTATATTATATCAGCGTTACGAAATATGCATTTTTATGTAACTGATATGGGTTGAAGTTGATTCTGTCGCCCAGCTGCGTTTGGGTTCAACGCCGCTAATGATTGATCTACAACATCAAATCTGCCCATGTGGTGTGAAATACATCAGCGCACGCCACGTAGATATGGCAAAAAAATGTCAGGTCGCCATGATATGCGGCTTGCTGAAAACGACGCGACCTCTTATTACATGAAAATGACAAGTATTGAATTGCTGGGTTACTCCGCTGCGCTGTGCTTCTCCTCGATCATCGCCTCTCAGGAATTACACAGTGAAACGTTAGAACTGGTTAATCCGCTGTTGTTTATCGTGGCACTCGGCAGCGCGCTGGTCTGTCTTTATCCGCGGACCAAAAAGCTCGCCGCACGATTCACCCGCGGGTAGTTACCCGGCAGAGACAGCGATAACAGCCGTCGAAAAATGACCAGAATGTTAAAACTGTTATCATTTAATACCCACATACTGTCTCTGCCCCCCTGCGCCATCACGCCCTAAAATCACGCCGAGTCTTCTTCTCCACGGAGTTTGCATGTTCGGTCTTGATGCGTTTCACCTCGCGCGAATTCAGTTTGCCTTTACCGTTTCGTTTCACATTATTTTCCCTGCCATCACCATCGGCCTGGCCAGTTATCTGGCTGTGCTTGAAGGGCTATGGCTGAAAACCCGTAACCCAGTCTGGCGATCGCTGTACCAGTTCTGGTCTAAGATCTTCGCCGTAAATTTCGGTATGGGGGTTGTTTCCGGGCTGGTCATGGCCTATCAGTTCGGGACGAACTGGAGTGGTTTTTCCCAGTTCGCGGGCAGCATAACCGGCCCGCTGCTGACCTATGAAGTATTAACCGCCTTTTTCCTTGAAGCCGGTTTTCTCGGCGTCATGCTGTTCGGCTGGAACCGCGTTGGGCCGGGGTTGCACTTTTTCGCTACCTGCATGGTGGCGCTGGGCACGATTATCTCAACCTTCTGGATCCTCGCTTCCAACAGCTGGATGCAGACACCGCAAGGATATGAAATCGTTAATGGCCAGGTCGTGCCCGTAGACTGGTTTGCCGTGGTGTTTAATCCTTCTTTCCCTTACCGACTCCTGCATATGTCCATTGCCGCGTTCCTGAGCAGCGCGCTGTTTGTTGGGGCATCGGCGGCCTGGCACCTGCTGCGCGGCAATCAGACGCCTGCTGTGCGCACGATGTTTTCCATGGCCCTGTGGATGACGCTGATTGTTGCGCCTATTCAGGCCATGGTGGGCGACATGCATGGACTCAATACACTGAAACACCAGCCGGCAAAAATTGCCGCTATTGAAGGCCACTGGGAGAACCCGCCGGGCGAGCCAACCCCGCTGCTGCTGTTTGGCTGGCCGGATATGGAACAGGAACGCACCCGCTACGGGCTGGAAATTCCAATGCTGGGGAGCCTGATCCTCACGCATAGCCTCGATAAGCAGGTACCCGCACTGAAGGAGTTCGCGAAGGAAGATCGCCCTAACTCAACCATCGTCTTCTGGTCGTTTCGCATTATGGCGGGGCTCGGAATGCTGATGCTGTTGCTCGGCGTCGTGGCGCTGTGGTTACGTAAGCGACAGACCCTGTACACCTCACGTCCGTTCCTGTGGTTCGCGCTGCTGATGGGCCCTTCCGGCCTGATTGCCATCCTCGCCGGTTGGGTCACCACCGAGGTAGGTCGTCAGCCATGGGTGGTCTACGGCCTGCAACGCACAGCAGATGCTGTATCAGCGCACGGCAACCTGCATATGAGTATCAGCCTGTTAACCTTCTTTGTGGTGTACAGCTCGGTGTTTGGCGTGGGTTACAGCTATATGGTACGCCTTATCCGCAAAGGCCCGCAGCCGTTTGACCATCCCCCTCAGGGAACGCCTGCGCGCCCGCTTTCCGCCGCCATGGACACCCACTCATCCCAGGAGGAACAAGCATGAACATCGACCTGTCCATTATCTGGTTCGTGATTATTGTTTTTGCCACTCTGATGTACATCGTTATGGACGGCTTTGATTTGGGCATCGGGATCCTCTTTCCCTTTACCCGCAATGCGCAGGAGCGTGACCTGATGGTTAACAGCGTGGCACCGGTCTGGGACGGCAACGAAACCTGGCTGGTGCTTGGCGGCGCGGGGCTTTTCGGCGCGTTTCCACTGGCCTATGCCGTCATCATTGACGCATTGACCATCCCGCTTTCGCTGATGCTCGTCGGCCTGATTTTTCGTGGCGTTGCCTTCGAGTTTCGCTTCAATGCCACGCCGTCACACCGTCCGTTCTGGGATAACGCTTTTATGGGCGGGTCTATTCTGGCGACGTTCTGCCAGGGCGTTGTCGTCGGCGCCGTGATAAACGGTTTTGAGGTAACGGGGCGCGCTTATAGCGGCGGCGCTTTCGATTGGCTGACGCCGTTTACGCTCTTCTGCGGCGTGGGGCTCACCATCGCGTATGCGCTGCTTGGCGCGACCTGGCTTGTGATGAAAAGTGAAGCTACGTTGCAACACAGCATGAAGCGGAACGCGCGTGGTCTGTTACTGGCATTGCTGGCGGTTATTGCCATTATCAGCCTCTGGACACCGCTTCAGCATACCGCTATCGCCCAACGCTGGTTCAGCCTACCGAACCTCTACTATCTGCTGCCGGTACCGGCGCTGGTCCTTATTGCCAGCGCACTGCTATGGCGGCATCTGGCGCGGGCAGAGAGTCATGCTCAGCCTTTCATTCTGACGCTTATCCTGGTTTTCCTTGGTTTTAGCGGGCTTGGCATCAGCATCTGGCCGGCTATCATTCCGCCGTCTATCACCCTGTGGCAGGCCGCCGCACCGGTACAGAGTCAGGAATTTATGCTGATTGGCGCCCTATTTATCATTCCCGTCATTCTGGTGTACACCTTCTGGAGCTACTACGTGTTTCGTGGAAAGGTCCCGCAAAATGAGGGCTATCATTGATGAAAAATCGCTGGGTTTCACGCATTTTCTGGCTGGTGGCGCTTTGGGGTGGCAGCGTTCTGACGCTTGCTGTGGTGGGCAGTTTATTTCGTGTACTGATGACCGCTGCGGGATTTAAATCCTGATATAACAAGAGGATCGTGACTTTAAGCTTTAAGTGCCCGGACTATTCTTAATTGGACGGGCCTTCACATTTCCTCCATTTTTAATTGGTCAACTACCCCCCATACACAAAAGCAATGTATGGAGTACATGATGAAGAAAATTATTGCACTGTCTGCAATCCTGGCAATGGGTCTGTGTTCAACCGCTTTCGCAGCTGATCATCAGGAGCCACCAAAAAAACCACCTGTAGAACAGCAGCATAATGGTCAGCCGCCGCATGACAACAAAGGCCCTCAGCACGATGGCAAAGGTCAGCAGCATGACGGCAAAGGTCAGCCCCCGCGCGACGAAAAAGGCTCACAGCACGATGGCAAAGGCCAACCGCCACATGACAACAAAGGCCCGCAGCATGATGGCAAAGGCCAGCCGCCAAAACACGACGGCGACAACAAACTGCCACCAAAAGACGGGCAGCATAACTAAGTAAGAAAGGCCGGAGATTCCGGCCTTTTATTTGGCATTGTTGCTTCCCCGGCATCGCGTTGATCGGCCGGACTACATAAGTTGTAGGCCGGATAAGGCAACGCCACCATCCGGCAACCTGCGCAGAACCGCCTGATGGCGCTACGCTTATCAGGCCTACAAAGTGGCGCTATTTACGCCGCGGCAGCGTTTTCAACAAATCATCCGGACTCATCGACGCCACGACGCTCCCCGGCAGCGGCATCTTCAGAATGTGATTTTTGATTTTGCCAATCACGTGCATTTCGCACGGGCGGCAGTCAAAATTCAACGTCAGCACTTCATCACCGTTAATCAACTGCATCGGCGTGGCCTTCCAGCTCTTGATGGAGCCTTTCGCCTGTTTCGGGCACAGGTTGAACGCAAAGCGCAGGCAGTGTTTGGTAATCATCACCGGCACATCGCCCTTCTCTTCGTGCGCTTCGTAGGCCGCGTCAATCAACTGCACGCCGTAGCGATGATAAAACTCACGCGCTTTATGGTTGTATACGTTGGCAAGGAAATTCAGATGACTTTCCGGATAGACCGGCGCCGGGTTCGCCACCGCTTTGCGGCTGCCGCGCACGTAGGCCGCCAGACGCGCTTCATCGAGCATCTCCACGGTTTCACGACGCAGCTGGTTCAGCGTACTGTTCGGTACAAACAGCGCTTCCGGCAACATCACCTCAACGCCGCGCGGGTAATAGATTGTTTGCCCCAGTTTCGCAATCCCGTCCTGCAGCTGGCTCAGCGCTTTATCGGCATTGTTGGCAGCCGCAAATTCGCCGTCTAAGGTATTCGTGACGCTGACGCCATCTTCGCTGGTGATGGTCAGCACCAGCTGTTCCTGCCAGCCGGAAAGCTCGATATCCACCGCAATACGACGCTCGCTGGAGGTTTTCAGCAGCGCCTGCTGCCAGTTGTGGTCGAGGTTGCGGTTCAGCACCTGATGCGGACGGACTTTATGCAGGTCGGCTGGCATCTCGTTCGGCCACACGCGGTAGCGGTTTTCGCCGATTTTCTCTACCGTGTTGGCGCGGAAGCCTACGACTTCACGCTTAATCAATACGTTGAGCCCATCGCCATTGGCCAAGGGTTCACTGACTTCTACATCAAGGGTGTCTTTGTTGACCTTCAGCACTTCGCCTACCGGCAGGCCGACGAATTTCGGGGAGTCAAACGCGCCGATATTCATCTGACGCTGATTAACGAAATAGTCGGTACTGCCGCGATGGAAAGTTTTGTCCGTGGACGGAACAAAGAAATGTTCAGTGTGCCCGGCAGAGGCACGACCTAAATCCCCGCGTTCTTCAATGATCGTATCGAGCATCTGGCGATAGTGCGCGGTGATGTTCTTCACGTAGCTCATATCTTTGTAGCGCCCTTCAATCTTGAAGGAGCGCACGCCCGCGTCAATCAACGCGCCGAGGTTGGCGGTCTGATCGTTATCTTTCATCGACAGCAGGTGTTTTTCAAACGCCACCACTCGGCCCTGATCGTCTTTCAGGGTATACGGCAGACGACAAGCCTGTGAACAGTCGCCGCGGTTGGCGCTACGTCCGGTCTGAGCGTGCGAAATGTTGCACTGCCCGGAATAGGCCACGCACAGCGCGCCGTGGATAAAGAACTCGATAGTCGCGTCGGTCACGTCGTGGATGGCTTTGATCTGCTGCAAATTAAGCTCGCGCGCCAGCACTATCTGGCTGAACCCAACGTCCGACAGGAATTTGGCTTTCTCAACGGTGCGAATATCACACTGGGTGCTGGCGTGCAGTTCAATGGGTGGCAGGTCGAGCTGCATAATGCCCATATCCTGCACGATCAGCGCATCCACGCCCGCGTCGTACAGGCTGGTAATCAGCTTCTGCGCGGGTTCCAGCTCGTCATCATGCAGAATGGTGTTGAGCGTAATAAAGATTTTAGCGCCGTAGCGATGGGCAAACGGCACCAGCGCAGCGATATCCTGCAGGCTGTTGCTGGCATTGTGGCGCGCGCCAAAGCCGGGTCCGCCGATATACACGGCATCGGCGCCATGAAGAATCGCTTCGCGAGCAATAGCGGTATCGCGAGCCGGGCTAAGGAGTTCAAGAAGGGCATTCTGCTGGCGCATAGGGTCGAGGTTATCCAGTCGGGTCACAAAATGGCGGCTATTGTAGCCAGAAGCCGCAGCGGACGAAAACAGTTTCCAGCGCTTGTGCGCCGCGGTTAGCAAAATTTCGATAACCTATTGCCGAAATGGGCATTTCTGCTTTCGACATCAGTCAGTTAGAGTTATTTCCGTATTCCGGACTTTCCTCGTAACGGCCACGTTATGGTTCATTGTCATGATTTGCCGCAGGCCTGCCTGCGGCGTTTTCTTTAGGATAGTGAATAATAGAGTGGAAATGCGCGACCTGCTCGCCGCTGTTACGGTAAGCATGCGCGAGATCCCCCGCAAACCGCAGCCCTTCTCCGGCGTACAGCGTCCGCCATTCCCCCTCTATACACATATCAAGCTGACCGCTAATCACCACCACATGTTCAATCACCCCTTTTTCGTGCGGGGTCGATTCACTTAGCGCGCCCGGCGCAAGGGTAATCGAGAAGTGGTCAAAGAAAAGCACCGGGTCCCAGGGAAATACTGGCGTAACAACCATCGCCTGCTGCTGCGGGTCGAACGACTGCTCTGCGCCCGGGACCTCTGGCGTGATAAACACCGAAAACGGTACGTTCAGGCCAGTAGCAATCTTCCACAGCGTCGCCACCGTTGGGCTGGATTCGTTACGTTCGATTTGCCCCAGCATCGCCTTAGAGACCCCCGTCTCTTCTGCGAGCTTAGACAGGCTCCAGCCACGCCGTTGACGTAAGGATTTCAGCGTCGCTGCCAGGTGTTGCGCAATATTCATTCCACCTCCATTTTCTTCCATCGACGAAGTATACCCCACGCCGCCAGCGCCGTTTTAGCTAATCATAACCGGCCATTGTGCGCTATAACGCACAATGGTACATTAATTGGATGTTATAGCGCACAAGAGGCTTTTATGCGAATCCCTTTCCCCACCGTGCTGGCCGGTTTTGTTGCCGTGCTGGTCGGCTATGCCAGTTCTGCGGCGATCATCTGGCAAGCCGCTGCCGCCGCTGGCGCGACCGCAATGCAAATTTCAGGCTGGATGACCGCACTCGGCCTGGCGATGGGCGTCAGTACGCTGGCGCTGACCCTGTGGCGAAAAGTGCCGATTTTAACCGCCTGGTCAACGCCGGGTGCGGCGCTTTTGGTGGGCGGTTTACAAGGGGCAACGCTCAACGACGCGGTCGGAATTTTCATCTTCGCCAACGCACTGATTGTTATCTGCGGCCTGACCGGTTGGTTTGCCCGGCTGATGAAGCTGATTCCACACTCGCTGGCGGCGGCCATGCTGGCAGGTATTTTGCTGCGCTTCGGTCTGCAGGCATTTGCCACGTTGCAGGGACAACTGGCGCTGTGCGGCAGCATGCTGGTGGGTTGGCTACTGTTTAAAGCCCTTGCGCCGCGCTACGCGGTAGTTGCGGCGCTGGCGGTAGGTATCGTGATGGCAGCCCTAAAAGGTGACGTTGTCACCGACTCCTTAAGCCTGGCCGTGGTCGCCCCGCAGTTTATTGCTCCGCACTTCTCCCTGACCCAACTGTTGAGCATCGGTATTCCCTTTTTCCTCGTGACCATGGCATCACAAAATGCGCCTGGGCTCGCCACGCTTCAGGCCTCTGGCTATCACGTACCGGTTTCACCGCTGATTGTGGTCAGCGGCGCATTTGGCCTTTTGCTGGCACCATTCGGGGTCTACTCCGTGTGCATCGCCGCCATTACCGCCGCTATATGTCAGAGCCCTGATGCTCATCCCGATCCGCTTAAGCGTTGGCAAGCGGCGGCCGCCGCGGGCGTTTTCTATCTGATGGCCGGGGTTTTTGGCGGCTCTATCACCACGCTAATGTCAGCGCTACCGACGGTGTGGGTCCAGATGCTGGCAGGGCTGGCGCTGCTCGGTACGCTGGGAGGAAGCCTGTTCCAGGCTTTGAATAACGACAGGGAACGCGATGCGGCCATGGTCACCTTCCTGGTCACTGCCAGCGGGATAACGCTCGCGGGCGTGGGGTCGGCATTCTGGGGATTGGTGATTGGCGGCGTTAGCTTCGCGCTGTTATCCCGCAAGCCCCGCGCGTAGTTGTGACGGCGTCACGCCATTTACCGCTTTAAAGCGATTGCTGAAATGGCTGGCGGAGCTAAACCCGCAGCACAGGGCAATCTCCGTCAGGGATTGCGTGGTGTAGCGCACCATCTGCAGCGCGCGGTCCATCCGGCGCTGCATCACATACTGATGCGGTGCCAGGCCTACGCTCTGGCGGAACATGCGCGCAAAATGGTATTCGCTTAGGGTCGCCTGCGCGGCGAGGTCGGCAAGGGTCAGTGGTGCACTGAGATGGGCATCGATATAGTCGAGCGTGTTACGCAGAACCACCGGAGCCAGCCCGCCGGTCACCGTCGGCAACCGCCACTGTACGTTGGCGTGATGCTGGATGAGGTGCGTCAGCAGCAAGGTGCTGGCGCTGCTCAAAGCAAGCTGGTTTGCAGGTTGCTGCCAGTCATAGCCCAGCAGAAACTGACGGTAGAGCAGCGTTATCTTCGGGTCATTGCCAAAAATATGTTCGTCGAGGGTTAAGGCCGCCGGGCTGCGATCCCACACCTGTTCCCCCACCTTACGCAAATGCTCATCGGTGCAATAGAGATGCACGAATGACAGATCGCCGCGAATATCCCACGTTGATTCCGTGTCTTTCGGCATCAGGCAAAAACGGTCAGGCCCCCCGCCATTTTTCCAGCCGTGGGGCGTTTTCTGGTAGCTCTCGTAGCCATCTGCTACGTACAGGCTAAGCGTGTGATGATCGCTCTTAACCGTCAGGTTATCGCATTTGTTATACCAGGCCGCCAGTTGGATGCCAGAGTTAAGCGCAACGGTTTCCCGCAGCTGTGCGTTCTGACTCTGTAATCTCTCAAACGTTGCGTAGGCCATTAACATATCTATCACGATTATCGATAGTGCCAGTCTAGGGGCTGTCGGTCGCAGAATCTAGCGTTCTGCGCGGCCCGCTTGCAAAAAAACCGCAAGAATATGCAAGTCACCCGCAGCCTTCTGCAAGCGCCGGAATGCGTACCGCGTCACACTTGTTTTTTATTGTTATTGATGCGAGGAACTATGAACGCGCTGCTCTATGCCCTGGTCGTTGTTATCTGGGGAACCACCTGGATTGCCATCTTTTTACAGCAGGGCCCTGTGCCTGAGGCGGTTTCGATTTTCTGGCGCTTTGCGATTGCCAGCATCACCATGATGACTATTCTGCTGTGCCTGCGTCGTCTGCGCCCACTGGCGCTACGCGATCATCTGTTCTGTATTCTGCAAGGCTGCTGTGTGTTCGGTTTCAACTTTCTGTGCTTCTACACAGCAGCAAAGTGGATAAATACCGGGCTGGAGTCGGTGATTTTCTCCATGGCGGTGCTGTTTAACGCCATCAATAGTTTTATCTTCTTCCGCCAGACGCCACCAAAGCGCTTTTATCTGGCTGCTCTGCTAGGGCTGTGCGGCATCATCACCCTCTTCTGGGAAGATCTACAGGCGGTCGGCATGAGCAGCACGCTGCTGGCCGGAATTTTACTCAGCGCGCTCGGCACCTACGGTTTCTCGCTGGGGAACATGCTGAGCCTGCGCCACCAGCGACGTGGGCTGGAAACGCTCACCACCAATACCTGGGCGATGCTGTATGGCACCCTCATCATCGGTGTTATCGCCCTGCTGCGCGGCGATGATTTCACCCCGCAGTGGACGGTCAGCTACATGGGCGCGCTGTTCTATCTGGCGATTTTCGGTTCGGTGATTGCGTTTGGCGTCTATTTCACGCTGGTCGGGCGCATTGGCGCCAGCAATGCCGCCTACAGTACGTTGCTGTTCCCGCTGGTCGCGCTGACGCTGTCGACGATGTACGAAGGCTATCAGTGGCACGCGAACGCCGTGCTCGGACTGGTACTGATTCTGCTGGGGAATCTGGTGATGTTTGCCAAACCAGAGATGTGGCGAGTACCGTTTTTAAGTCGGGCGTAATCCCGGCGTTGCTTTGCTCGGCCGGGCTACAATATCGCATGTCGCCCAGCAGTTTGTTTGTATCACACTGTATCCGGCCCCTTCACGGATACAGTGGCTGGCAAAATTCACGAATTCCCACACATCCTCGACACTTGCGATTGTTTTTATTATCAGGTCGCGATAGCCGCCTATACTTCGTTCGCTATCGTTTTTGATTTGATGATCTCACGCCTCTGTCCAGGAGAAATTCATGAACGCTTCAGCCTCTTCCGTATCCCGCTTTCGTCTGTGTCTTGCTGCTTTGCTAATGGCATCCGCATTACCTGCATTTGCCGCAACCGACTACGCTAACGATTTTAAAACGGTGCACCAGATTCATGCTGGCGTGCTCGACGTCGGCTACGTCGATATTGGCCCCCGCGACGGGCAGCCGGTCATTTTGCTCCACGGCTGGCCTTACGACATCAACAGCTACGCTGAAGTTGCCCCGGCGCTCGCCAGCAAAGGCTTTCGCGTGATTGTTCCCCATCTTCGCGGCTACGGCACCACTCGATTCCTCTCAGCCAGCACCCCGCGTAACGGCCAGCCTTCCGCGATGGCGGCCGATATTGTGGCGCTGATGGACGCGCTAAACATTAAGCAGGCGGATTTCGCCGGATACGACTGGGGCGCACGCACCGCTGATATTGTTGCAGCACTGTGGCCGGAACGCGTGAAATCGCTGGTTTCCGTGAGCGGCTATCTCATCAGCAGCCAGAAAATCGGCGAACAGCCGCTGCCGCCGAAGGCAGAGCTCCAGTGGTGGTATCAGTTCTATTTCGCCACACCGCGCGGCCAGGCGGGCTACACGAAAAACACCCACGACTTCGCCAGACTTATCTGGCAGCAGGCCTCGCCGGACTGGAAGTTCAGCGATGAGACCTTCAATACCAGCGCCAAATCGCTGGATAACCCGGACCACGTGGCAATAACGATCAATAACTATCGCTGGCGTCAGGGGCTGGAAAAGGGCGAAGCGAAATACGATAAATATGAGCAGAAGCTGGCGACACTGCCGCCTATTACCGTGCCGACCATCACCATTGAAGGCGGTAACAACGGCGCGCCGCATCCGGACCCAAAAACGTATGCGTCGCACTTTACCGGCAAGTATGAGCATCGTACTTTTGGTGCCCATGTCGGCCATAATCCGCCGCAAGAAGATCCGACTGAATTCACGACAGCGGTCATTGATGCCGATAAGCTGTAAATTGACCGCGGTCCCTTAGCCCTTTGTGGAGAATGCATGGAACATATCGACAATATCCTGGTCGTGGACGACGACCACGACATCCGTGAACTGGTCGTCGACTATTTGCAAAAATCAGGTTACCGGGCTACAGGGGCCAGCAACGGCAAGGCGATGCGCGCCTATATGGCTGGCAATCAGGTAGATCTGGTGGTACTGGATATCATGATGCCCGGCGATGATGGGCTGACGCTGTGCCGCCAGCTACGCAACGATCGCCAGAACGTGCCGGTGCTGATGCTCACCGCCCGCGGTGATGATGCAGACCGCATTCTGGGGCTGGAGATGGGCGCGGACGATTATCTGGTGAAGCCGTTCGTCGCCCGCGAATTGCTGGCGCGCATTAAAGCGATTCTTCGCCGCTATCGCGCCCTGCCTCCCAATTTACAGATTACCGAAACCGGGCGTCTGATTGCCTTCGGCGATTGGCAGCTCGATACCACCGCTCGGCATCTGATAGACAACGGCGGACTGGTGGTGGCGCTTAGCGGTGCGGAATACCGTCTGCTACGCGTATTTGTCGATCATCCCCAACGCGTGTTAAGCCGTGACCAGTTGCTCAGCCTGACCCAGGGGCGTGACGCAGAGCTGTTTGAGCGCTCAATCGATCTTCTGGTCAGCCGCCTGCGCCAGCGGCTGAACGATGACGCACGCGAACCGGCGTATATCAAAACCGTGCGCAGTGAAGGCTATGTGCTAGCGATGCCGGTGGAAATTCGGGAACGCCACGAATGAGGCTATGGCCGAAATCTCTGCTTTATCGGCTGGTGTTCATCGTGCTTGGCGGCCTGTTGCTGGCCAACAGCCTGACGCTATCGCTGCTGCTGTACGAGCGCATGAGCAGCGCGCGCAGCGTGATGCTCAATACCCTCGAGAACGATGTTGCCACCAGCGTCGCCATCCTCGACCGCCTGCCGACAAGCGAACGTCAAGCCTGGCTTCCCCGCCTGGCACGCGGCAACTATCAGTATCTGACCACCGCGGGTGAGCCAGGTCCGGTACCCACCGGCTGGAGAACGCGCAGCATTATCGAGACTTTGCACAATGCGCTAGGGAATAAATACGCCCTGACGGTGAGTCATCTCCCCGGCCCGCGTGAGCATATTCAAGCACACCTTCGCCTTAGCGATGGCAGCCCGTTAACGATTGATATCTATCCGCAGCTTCCGGCGCTTGCCCGCTGGCTGCCTATCGTACTGGTTGCGCAACCCCTGCTGCTGCTAATTTTCGCCTGGCTTGCCGTACGCCAGGTTGTTCGTCCACTGCGGCAGTTTACCCGCGCGGTGGAAACCCTCGAGCCCGCGACTAATAGCCCGCAACCGATGAATGAACATGGCCCTTTAGAGGTTCAACAAACGGCACGAGCCTTTAACGCCATGCAGGCGCGTATCCAGCACTACCTTAAAGAGCGCGCGCACATTCTTGCTGCGATTTCTCACGACCTGCAAACCCCGATTACGCGCATGAAATTAAGAGTGGAAATGGCGCAGGAAGCGGCGTTGCAGGACAAACTAATACAGGATCTGGATGCCATGACGCGCCTGGTGCGCGAAGGCATTGCTTACGCGCGCAGCACCGAAAGCGTTCAGGAGCCAGGCCAGCGCCTCGACCTTAACGCGTTTCTCGATACCCTGGTGTGCGACTATACCGATACCGGACACCCGGTGACATACCGCGCTCCGGGCATGCCGATGCCGCTCACCACTTTCCCCCAGGCGCTACGCCGCGTGGTGACGAATCTCGTCGATAATGCGCTGAAGTACGGTGAATCTGCGCAATTAACGCTACGGCAGGTCGACGACCGTTGGCTCTCCATTGATATTGAGGACAACGGGCCGGGTATCCCAGACCATGAACTGGACGCCGTGCTACAGCCGTTTTATCGGCTCGAGTCATCGCGCAACCGCCATACAGGCGGCACTGGGCTCGGGCTCGCTATCGCTTCTCAGCTGGCGGTGCGTTTACAGGGGAAACTCACCCTGAGTAATCGCCCGCAAGGTGGTCTTTCCGCGAAGTTGCTGCTGCCTTTGTATTCTGATGTATCTGACGCAGCTACCGACAATTAAGCTAACAAAACGGCAAGTTGCCGACACATTCCCACGACATCAATGCGATTAAATCACCTCATCGCCTGCTCGACAGGCTTAATTGATATGAGGTGTCAGATGGCTATGATTATCGCGTTTCTCGGCGGGATGTTGACTCTATTAAGCCCTTGTACGCTGCCGGTTATTCCTTTTTTATTTGCCAGCGTAAAAGGCCAAAAACGGCATCTCGCGGCGATGCTCGCCGGAATGGTCGTCATGTTCACCGCGCTGTCGCTGTTGGTGACGGTTGCCAGCGCCTGGGTGGTACAGGTGGCGCAGGCGGGCCGTTGGCTGGCGCTCGTTTTTCTCGGTGCGGTGGCGCTGTCGCTTATCTCCCCACGCATCGCTCAGCACCTGATGGCTCCGGTGGTGCGGTTAGGCAACCAGGTGAACGACCATAGTCTGAATCGTGGTGGCGTGATGGCGGCATTGCTGGCGGGCGTTGCTACCGGGCTTTTATGGGCGCCATGTGCAGGCCCGGTGTTGGGCGCTATCCTGAGCCTCGGTGTTGTTCAGGGTAACAGCGTCTCCAGCGGCGTGCTCCTCGCCGCCTACGGGAGCGGCTGTGCCGCCATGCTGGGGTTGCTTTGGCTTGGCGGGCAGCGCGTGCTGCATTGGTTACGCAACAGGACAGCGGTGGTCGAACGTCTGAAACAGCTAGCCGGGATGACGATGCTGGCGTCGGTGGTACTGATTGCCTCCGGCACCACCAGCGTACTGCAAGGGGCAACGGGGCTCTCGGCGCAGCTTGAACAGCATCTGGCGAACTGGCTCCCGGTCACCCCGGTCAAGCTCCAGCCGGTCGCTGATAGCGCCCTGCCATCTCTTAACGGGGGTACTGGTTGGATCAACAGCGCTCCTCTCTCCAGCGAATCGCTCAAGGGCAAAGTGGTGCTGATAGATTTCTGGACCTTCGACTGTATTAACTGCCAGCACACGCTGCCGCACGTGCATGAGTGGGCGGAAAAGTATCGGCCACAGGGGCTGGAGGTCATTGGGGTACATACGCCGGAATATCCGCATGAGAAAAACTTCAGCGCAGTGCAGGAGGCGGTAAAAAAATGGCACATCACCTACCCGGTCGTCACCGACAATAATTACCAAATCTGGAGCGCTTTTGGGAATCAATACTGGCCTGCGCACTATCTTTTCGACGCGCGTGGTCAGTTACGATATACCTTCTTCGGTGAGGGAAATTATGCAGAGCAAGATGCGGCGATTGCCGCGCTTTTAAAAGAATCAAAAATCTGAATAAATAAAATAAGGGCGGCACCTGAGTGTCGCCCTCTATTATTCATCACGCCAAAGTAAAATTACTTTTGCGATGGATCGAATTTAACGGCATCAACCGCCATATCATCAATCACCTGTTTCAACGTATCCAGCGTCAGCTGAGCGTTGGAGTTAGACAGGTCTTTACCTTCCCCTTTGCGCACCACTTTAATGACCGGCTTGTTGGTCGCCGCATCAATCAGTTCGCCTTCAAAGTAGAGGTTGGTGTTCATGGTACGGTGGCCGGTTGCCGCTTCGGTACCCGCAACCACCATCGCGATTGGGATCACTTCGTAGAACTGCAGGCCTTCTTTGCTGGAGTCAACGGCAGTAATCGCACCGCGGAAGATAAGGCTATGCGGGCCAGCGGTCGTTGCCAGCGGCTTACGCTCGCTGATGGCTTTTTTCAGTTCGGTGTTGGTGTAGTTCAGAATATCGGTTAGCGCTTTTTGCCCAACCTGTGTCGTCGGCTTCGGTACCGGATAGTAAGTTACCGGGTTGTAGACGACGTTTGCGTAGTTAGCCGGTTTGTAGTCCGGAGAGATCCAACGCAGTTCCGTTTTTCCTGACGCCGTTGTTGCTTCCTTCAGGCCAGAATAGTCTTTTAAAAATCCTGAGTATTGCTGAGGAGTCGTGGTCTTTGACGCACAGCCCGCTAATGCCAGAACGCCCACAAGGGCCGCCACTTTGAAAAACGCTTGAGTACGCATGAGAATAATCCCTGATAAATGCACAAATGCCAGTAAGTTATAGCAAATGAATCAGGCGTTTGTCGCGGCAAAAATAGAGGGGGTTCTCATTATTCACAAAAATGATTCACGGCATAACGGGCTTGCGCCCGTTATATAAATATTAATTATGATTTCTTGCGAGCCAGCATCGTAGCGAAGCGTAATTTAATGCGATTGCCGTTTTCATCGGTACGATGAAGTTCGCCGACATCCTCGTTATATTTCAGCAATTCCCACCCTTCATAATAATTTTTCAGCTCGCCAGCTTTAAACGCAAACGGGAAACCGACCGTGCAAGGGAAATCATCGGTATCCATCGCGGCAACGATCAGATTGTAGCCGCCAGGTTTGGTGCAGCGCTGCATATTCGGGATCAGGCGCGGAATGGTGCTCGCCTCAAGGAACATCATCACCACCGTCGACAGAATAAAATCGTACTCGCCGTCAAAGGTCAGCGTGTTCAGGTCCTTCACCGCCGCCTGTAAGTTTTCCAGCCCTTCAGACTCCCGAATCGAAAGCAGGTTCTGGATGCTCATCGGGTTCTTATCCCACGCCGTGACGTCATAGCCGTTCGCTGCCAGATAGAGGCTGTTACGCCCGTTGCCGCAGCCAAGATCTAATGTTTTACCCGGTTTAATCAACGATGCCGCGTGCAGCACATCGGAATGGGTGCGGGTCAGGCCATATTTTTCGGTGAAGTAGTTTTCATCACGAGTTGTCATTGTTCATCCTTCGGTTTCATCAGTGTTGACCGCGCAACGCGGGTCAAAAGTTTACCCTGAAGCAGCAACAGCAGCGTTTTAATCAGCAGCAGACCGATCACGATATTGGTGAATATAAACAGCGGCAGCGCCAGGTTATGGAAAAATCCAGAACCGCTGGCGTGCCCAAGATGCAGCCCGGTGGAGGCCAGTGCGGAAATACCGAACGAAAAGCTCCAGAACGAAGCGTTAAACGCCTGGCGCAGATACCAGGGCATCAGGCGCAGCATAAACAGCAGCTGTAAAAGCCCGTACCCGAACAGCATTTTGGCGAAGACATCTGCCTGACCGCCGTTGATGCTCAGCCACGCATTACAGGCTACCAGCGCCGGAGCCAACTGAATACCGAGCGAGGTACGCAACGGTACGGAAAGTACCCCGCCGCTGCGTAAACGCTGGACGATAGCGGGTTCGAGGGTAATCCACGAGATAACCCCAGCACCAAGAAACACCAGCCCGGCATCGTTAAAACCCAGCGCGCCGCAGGCCATTGCGCTAATAAAATTGTTCGCGACGGTAGGCAGATAAAGCCCCGGCGTTGTCGCATCCGCAGGATGCTCCCCTCGCCACAGCCCAGCCGTTTGCCAGGCGGCGTAACCGAGCTGCAACGCCACCCCGAGACAAAACAGCGCCAGCGCCAGCGGTCTTGCCCACGGCGTAACGCCAATCGCCACCAGCATGGTGGTAGCCGGAAACAGACTGACAAAGCTGCTGGCAATGGGATGATGCATCTCCTGCCAGACGCTGTACGGAAAGCGCACCGCCCGCGTCAGAAAGGCCAGCGTCAACAAGCCCCACATCATGATGGCGAGCACCACCAGCGCATCGCCAATTGAATGACTCACCGGCATAATCGTGCTGGCATAACGCCACGCGAAGCCCATGCCAATGGTGCCCAGTACCATGCCAAAGTAACCTACGGGCAGATTAAGGACCCGTGCTTCATTCTCGTTATTATGCATTTTGTTTAATTAATCAAATTCTATTAAGTTGCATTTTAAATGATTCTTTAATGGCACGCTAGCGCGAAAAAGAAGTATAGACAAACTGACGATGATGGTCGGAATGCCCAGTCGTTTCCCCGATGGGGCAATTGCCCGTGCGTGGTTACCGTCACAATGGTTTGCTACAGTTACTTTATCCGCATACCCGTGAGGCCATCATGAAAAAATATCGTCTCAGCGATGAAACGCGCAGCGTGCAAATTGGCGAGCCCGGTGCCAGAGAAAGCGTGGTGGTGCGCCAGATTATTGCCCTGCAGGATTTTGCCGATGTCAGCGCCGGCAGCCTCGGAGGCTGGGTAGAAAACGAGCTGTCACTCAGCCACGATGGCGAATGCTGGATCTACGATCAAAATAGCCTGGTGTATGCCGGGGCCAGGGTGACTGAAAACGCCAGAATTACGCAACCCTGCGAAATCAGCCACCAGGCTGAGGTTGGCGGCAACGCATGGGTACAAGCCAGCCGCATCAGCCATTTCGCTCGAATTAGCGGCGATGCCGCCGTACATGACTCCCAGGTTCACGGCCACTGCCATCTATTCGGCTATGCCTATATTGCTGAGCAGTCGCAAATTGTTGGGGCCAGAGGGTTAACCGCCGACAGCGAACAACTGCTGCAAATCTACGACGCCGCGCAGCTTCGCCACTGCCGGGTGGTGCATCAGGCGCAAATTTTCGGTAAAGCCATGCTGATTCATGCCTTCGTTGAGCATCGTGCAGAAATCTTCGACAGCGCGCGTCTGGATGGCAACGAAGAGAACAACATTTGGGTGTGCGACTGCGCCAAAGTGTACGGCAATGCGCGCATTATCGCCGGTCGCGGCGAAGATGAGATCCCGACGATACGCTACAGCTCGCAGGTGGCGGAACATGCGGTAGTCGAAGGTAATTGCGTGCTGAAGCATCACGTACTGGTTGGCGGCAACGCGCGCTTACAGGGCGGGCCGATTTTACTCGACGATCACGTGCTTATTCAGGGGGATGCGAGGGTGGTTGGCGATGTGCTGATCGAGTATCACATTGATATCACCGATAGCGTGGTGGTAGAAGCCCTGCCAGGAGAAGCGATTCATCTGCGCGGGCGTAAAACAATGACCGGGGCGCAGCATATTACCCGCACCCCGCTGTTTGGCGCGCTATAGCGCCGCGTCGTCAACAATCAGCGCATAAATGTTCTGGTCGTAATAAACGCCGTTGAGAAACTCGGCCTGGCGCAAGCACCCTTCCAACGCAAACCCGTTGCGCAGCGCGACGTGGTTACTACGCAGGTTATCGACTCGGCACTTAATGACGAAGCGGCGAATCTCGCCGCGTTCGGCATAATAGCGAATAAACGCCTGTAGTGACGCCGACAAAATCCCTTTTCCCTGTGCGTCTTCGTCTAGCCAGTAGCCGATATAGCCGGTTTTATTCGAGGGTTCAATCTGGTTAAACGACAGGACGCCAGCCATTGTGTTATCGACAAAAATCAGGAACATTTTGGCGATACCGCGCTGGTGCAGCATCATATTGCCCTGCACGTTCTGGCGAGAATCCTGTTCACTATTGACGTACTGCGGCCAGTTCAGCGTTTGCTGGAGCCAGGCTTTATTACGCATCACGAGTTCAAAAAGACCGGTAACGTGGCTTTCATTGACGGCTTGAAGGGTGACGGTGTCATTAACGGTGATGATTTCGGTGGCGGTCATTCTCAATTCTCAGTAAGTGATCGTAGGCCTGATAAGCGCAGCGCCATCAGGCATAACGGCGCAGAGTGCCGGATGGCGGCATTGCCTTATCCGGCCTACATGACGACAGCGAGGTTATTTCATGACGCGGTCATCAACATACTGACGTTTATCCGGCGCTGGCGGGAAGTACTGATACAGCCAGGTTTCGCTGATGGCGTCTCCGCGGCAGCGCAGGAACAGGCGCATATCCACCGGGTCGGTGGAATCAGAGGTTGGATACCAGTCGAAGAGAATGCGATAGCCGTCGAACGGTTCAACGTAGAGGATCTCAATCTGCTTCGCTTCGCCGCTGGAGAGCGTAATAACCGGTTCGATCCCTTTCGGTGCAGCGGCTTTCAGGTCACCGCCAACAAAATCGATAGCGAAGCGACGGGACCATTTATCCGGGTAATGCTCACCCGGTGCCCAGCCTTCCGGGAAGCTGCCCATGCCGGTGCGGGTAGCCAGCACGCGCGCCAGTGGGGAACGTACTGGCGGCATTGCGCTCCAGTATAAGCGGTAGCTGAAGTTCAGCGTATCGCCCGCCTTCATCGGTTTTTCCGGCTGCCAGAAGCAGACGATGTTATCGAGCGTTTCACCGGTGGTTGGGATCTCCATCAGGCTGACGGCCCCTTTCCCCCACTGATTACGCGGCTCGACCCACAGGCTTGGACGTTTGTTGTACCAGCCCATAACGTCTTGATAGTGGGTGAAATCGCGGTCGAGCTGCAGCAGTCCGAAGCCTTTCGGGTTTTTGTCCTGATAGGCGTTGAACTGTAGCTTCTGCGGGTTGTTCAGCGGACGACATATCCATTCACCGTTGCCAAGCCACATCGCCAGACGATCGGAGTCGTGGATTTGTGGGTGGATGGTGTCGCAGACGCGGCGCTCGTTGTTGCCGCAACTGAACATACTGGTCATCGGCGCAATGCCGAGCTGCTTGATGTCTTTCCGCGCATAGATATGGTTTTCCACATCCATGATCACCTGCGCTTTCTCGCAGTGCACCACAAACTTGTACGCCCCGGTGACGCTAGCGCTATCCATCAGCGCGTAAACGGTAAAGGAGGTGTCGCCCGGCTTCGCGGTTTCGAACCAGAAGGAGGTGAAGTCCGGGAACTCTTCCAGCGAGTCAGTGTAGGTATCAATCGCCAGACCGCGCGCGGATAGGCCGTACTGATAGGTACTGTCTACCGCACGGAAGTAGCTCGCGCCGAGGAACGCCACGATATCGCGACGCGCCAGCTCGGGCGCTTTAAACACGCGGAAACCGGCGAAACCGAGGTCGGTCTGCCCTTCCAGCTGTTTGGTGTCGACACCGGCATCGTTGTACTGGAACAGCTCCGGACGGAAGTGAATTTCACGCGCCTGGTGGCTTGATGGGTCGAGCGAGAACATCCGCACGCGGCGGCGAAAGCCCATTCCGACGTGGAAAAACTGTACGTCCAGCTGGCGTTCTTTGACGTTGTTCCACAACGAATGTTCAGCATCGTACTGAATGCTGTTGTAGGCCTGCGGCGTCAGGTTAGCCAGGGTATCCGGCAGCGGGCGCGGTGCGCCGCTCCACGGCTGGCGGGAGAGATCGTGCGCCATAGATTGCAGTACGCCGAAATCAAAGCGACGCGTCTGGCCGTCGGCAATGCCGGAGTCCTCTGCCATCGCGGCCTGGGAGAATAGCGATGCGAAACCGGAAGTCCCGCACACGGCGGCAACAGCCATAGAAGATTTAAGAAAGTGTCTGCGGTTCATGCCTGGCAAAGCGTCCTTTTAAAGTCGGAATGCTGCAAAATAAAAACGGCGTTACTGCCGCCCACTCTAGACAAAATTGATTGATAATCCAATTGCTAGCGCAACAAAATCTGTCAATCCAGACTCACATGATGCTTCATGACGCGTTTGAACAACGCCAGCCGCGCACGCATAAAGCGATTTTCCACGCGGAACCCGGCGTGCTTGCGTAAACCAATGCGCAAAAGACGGTCACGACCGCGCACGCAGGCGGGCCAGCGTACCGGCCCCGTCAATACGGTATGGCGCGCGCTGGCATCACGGGCGAAGCTGACCCAGTAGTCCGCCACCTGAGACGCCACCTGGAGATCGCGCGGCGTGACGTACTCGCGCGAGGGCATGATTTGTCCCAGCGTATCGAAGACATAGGGCACTTCATTACCGTGCCACGCGCCGTGATAGTAGGTGTCGTGCTCGGCTTCAGCGACGTAATCAAACCAGTAGCGCCAGCAGGGCTGATTAACGCGCTGCTGCGCCTGCATCACCACATAACCCAGCGTGGTAAACGCCATATCCCGGCAAACCTGACGGCCCAGCTCTTCATCTCCTTTCACGCCCGGATAAAGCAGTTTGATAAGCCCCAGTCCCAGACGACGTTCACGGCGAAGCTTTTGGATTTCGCCCGCCAGGTCCACGCCAAATACCGCCATCACGCTGGCTTCATCGCTGTTGGAACCCACCAGCACCGGCATGACGTGCTGTTTACCGGCGAAGAAAACGTCGAGCATCGGCTGCGGCAGCACGGCGTCGCCGACGATGGGGGCCGGGCCAATATTGTGGGGTGCGGTCAGCGGCCAGAAGGCCTCGGCGGGAATATCACGCAGATCTTGTGCTGACGCATTCGGCAGATTGAAATATTCAGCCAGACGCTCACCGCGCGCCAGCGCAGCATCGCGCGGTTGGTCGGGCAAGGTATAACCGCTTTGAATGATTGCTTTGTGAAACAGCCCCACGGCTTTCGGCGATGTCATCAGCGACAGCACGCTGCGCGCACCGGCCGACTCACCGAATAACGTGACGTTGTCACGGTCACCGCCAAAGGCTTCAATGTTTTCCTGTACCCAACGTAGCGCCGCGACCTGGTCCATCAGACCAAAATTATAGCGCCGTTCGCCGTCATCCCCCTCAAGCGCGGGGTGGGCAAAGAAGCCGAGATGACCCAAACGATAGTTGATCGTAACCACAATCACATCACGTCGGGCCAGCGCTTTACCGTCATAAGGCGGCAGCGCGCCTGCGCCAATAGTAAAACCTCCTCCGTGTAGCCAGACCATTACCGGCAGCGGCCCCTGACGTTTAGCAGGAGACCAAACGTTTAGATAGAGGCAATCTTCGGAAAAGCGACCGGGGTCGCCGCCGCCCAGTTCCTGGCAATACTCTGCACTTTGCCAACTGGCGGCAGAAAAGGTATTCGCCTGACGTTCGCCCTGCCAGGGCGTTACCGGCTGCGGCGCTCGCCAACGCAGCGGCCCCATCGGCGGTGCCGCGTAGGGAATACCGCACCACAGATGGGTATCGCCCTCATCTACGCCCGTTAACGTCCCTTGTCTGGTTTCCACCCGAATTGCGGCATTCTGCATTGATTCTCATCCTTTTTCTCTTCACTCCTGTGCAGAGTACCCGTTTCAGAGCAGACCGCAACGCCGTTTGCTGCGTAGCGACGCCTCCTCATACAGACTGAATTCGTCCAGTACCTGTCGGCCTAGCGCCGCTTCAAAGGCATCGCGGCTGGCATTCCCCTGCGTGCGCGTTTGCCCGTCGCCGCCCAGATTCGACTGGAAAATCCCGGCGGCGCTCACCGGCAGAAAATCTTCATAGGTGATGGGTTGGGCGATAATCCAGCCGCGTTCGATAAACGGCTGTGGGTCATCGCCCGGATGAATTGCCTGGCGGTGGGCATCACCGGTCGGCGTCAGGCGATAGCGGAACCAGGCAAGCCCCTGCTGACGCAGTAAAAACTCGCTGTCCGGGAACGCTTTGAACACCTCTTGCAAATGCTGCTGATGCGTCAGGTTATCTTTACCTACCCCCGCCTCGCTAAGCAGTGTGTCATACAGCGCGCGGCCCTTAGGCGTTAACGCCACCCCACGCTGTTCAATTTCGCCAAAGCGCGCCGTGTGCGTACCGTCCGATTCCCCGGCAAACTGCACCGGCTCTTCCAACGCTTTAAAGCTGGTCTGACGTAATAACAGCGGCACCGCCCGGCGCGGCGGCCCTTCAATCACCGCCTTCGGCTCAATGCCGTAATCGGACATCAGCTCTTGAACGCGGTCAATATCCAGCGTGCGTGGGGTGAGATGGTTAATGTGGCAGCCTGGGAAACAGACCACATCGGCAATCAAGCGATGCTGCTGGTTGAGCGCCTGATAGGTCTGCTGGTCAACGGTGGTATGCCGATGCCAGCGGAACGTTTCCAGCGCTTCTTTCACAAATTCCTGCGCCTGCGGCGCGGTGAACCCGCCCTGATCATCATGCAGATTCATCAGCGCCCGACAGCGCGGCGTAAAGATATCCCGCTCGGCGAGGATCTTCGCCGCTTTCTGGCGCAGATTCGGGTCGTCGATAAGCTCAAGACGTAATAAAGAGGTAAAAATACGAAATGGATTACGCTGCAGCGCCGCGTCGTCCACCGGACGAAACGCCGTCGAGTGTACCGGTACGTTCGCCACCGACAGATCGTAGTAGCCCACCGGTTCCATGCCCATTATGGCGAACATCCGGCACAGCGTGGAAAGCTCTTCTGCCGTCCCCACCCGGATCGCGCCGTGACGTTCAACGTTGAGGCGCGCAAGTTCATCCGCATTGGCCAGCTGTTCATACAGACGCGTATTATTTTCCAGCACGGCCAGGTTTACGTCAGCCACTAATGCCAGCAGCGTTCCATATTGCGGAACTTCTTGCTGATACATTGCCGACATTGCTTGTGAAAATTCCTCACGAATATCATCCGCCGAAAGGGTGTGCGCCATGATGCCTTGCCTCCTGTGAATATATTTGCAGTGTAGGAAAGGCCATGACGCTACGCGGTAAGAATTTACAAACTGTGATCGCGGCAACTGACTGAACTTATTGAGTGAAGGGATCTGGTTACATAACCTTGGGTTATTAAAAATGCACCTTAAATTCACTTTAAATTAACAATATATTTACACACACTGTCTGTGGCAATAATAAAATACCCTACACGGAGCCACCTATGAGCACAAAATGGTCACCGCAAGAAGTGATTCACCGGGATTACAACAATCATCCCCCAGCCCACGCGCCGGGCTATAAAACCAGCGTGCTGCGCTCGCCGCGCAATGCCCTTATCTCGCTGCAAAATTCGCTGTCAGAAATCACTGGTCCGGTCTTTTCCCAGCAGGACCTTGGCCCACTGGATAACGACCTGATCCTCAACTATGCCAAAGACGGTTTACCGATTGGCGAGCGCATCATCGTTCACGGCTACGTGCGCGATGGTTTCGGTCGCCCGCTGAAAAATACGCTGGTTGAAGTGTGGCAGGCCAACGCCGGCGGACGCTACCGCCATAAGAAGGATCAGTATCTGGCCCCGATTGACCCTAACTTCGGCGGCTGCGGACGCGTGCTTACCGATGAAAATGGCTATTACTTCTTCCGCACCATTAAGCCCGGCCCGTACCCGTGGCGCAACCAGGTGAGCGACTGGCGTCCTTCGCATATTCACTTCTCCATTTTTGGTGAAGCGTTCGCCCAACGCCTGATCACCCAGATGTACTTTGAGGGTGACCCGCTTATCAAGCAGTGCCCTATCGTCAAAACTATCAATAACGATGATGCCGTTCGTACGCTTATTGCCGAACTGGATACCCATGCCGCCGTGCCGCTCGACTGCCTGGCCTATCGTTTTGATCTGGTGCTGCGCGGCCAGCGCGCCACGCTGTTTGAAAACCGTACTCAGGGGGCTGCTCGATGAAAGACTATTTACCGGAAACGGCGTCACAAACCGCCGGCCCTTATGTGCACATTGGTCTGGCGCCGGATGCCGCTGGCTTCCATATTTTTGAGAAGAACTTTGGTTCAACCCTCACCAACAGCCACACGCCCGGAGAGCATATTGCCATCGAGGGACGCGTGTTCGATGGCTCCGGCACGCCGGTGCGCGATGTGCTGATTGAAATATGGCAAGCCAACGCCGCCGGGCGTTATAACCATGTCGCAGACCAGCAGCACGAAAAAGCGCTGGATGACGATTTTCGCGGCTGGGGCCGCGCCTGCTCGAACTTCGACAGCGGCGTCTGGCGTTTTGATACCGTTAAGCCAGGACAAGCGGTCGGCCGTGATGGGCGCATGATGGCACCGCATGTCAATCTGTGGATCGTGGCGCGCGGGATCAACATCGGCCTGAATACGCGGATGTACTTCCCGGACGAGCAGGATGCAAACAGCAAAGACCCGGTGCTGAATCTGATTGAGTGGGAAGTGCGCCGCAAGACGCTGATTGCGCATAAAGAGACGCGCGGCAACGAGACGGTATATCGGTTCGATATTTATTTGCAGGGCGAGAACGAAACGGTGTTTTTTGATCTGTAAGGTTGGTGCGTTTTGACCCGGCGTCGCGTTGCGACGCCGAGAATTTCTCCATTTTCAACAAATCACTTGTCTGTTAAACCGCACAAATGTTAATAATAATTTGCTAGCAAGTTATCAAATTTAAACAACATTACTTGTCACTCATGCCGCTCTGTTTTTAACATCGCTTATGGAAAAAAACGCACTCTTTAGTCAGCGCATTCGCCTGCGCCATCTGCACACATTCGTAGCCGTCGCCCAGCAAGGAACTTTGGGGCGAGCGGCTGAAACCCTTAATCTAAGCCAGCCAGCGCTCTCCAAGACGCTCAATGAACTTGAACAGCTCACCGGTACACGGCTCTTTGAACGCGGCCGTCTGGGGGCGCAGCTCACCCTCGTGGGTGAACAATTTTTAACCCACGCCGTGAAGGTGCTTGATGCGCTGAATACCGCCGGCCAGGCGCTGATACGTAAAGAAGGTGTTAATAATGATGTGGTGCGCATCGGTGCCCTCCCCACCGCCGCGCTCGGCGTGCTCCCCGCCGTTATTGGTCAATTTCACCAGCAGCAAAAAGACGTGACGCTTCAGGTCGCCACTATGAACAATACGATGCTGCTGGCGGCGCTAAAGTCCGGCGATATCGATCTGGGCATTGGCCGCATGTCCGATCCGGAACTGATGACCGGGTTGAACTATGAGCTGTTATTCCTGGAATCGTTGAAGCTGGTTGTCCGCCCCGACCACCCGCTGCTGCACGAAAACATCACCCTGAGCCGCGTGCTGGAATGGCCGGTGGTGGTTTCACCGAAAGGTACCGTTCCCCGCCAGAATGCGGAAACGCTGCTACAAAGCCAGGGCTGTAAAATGCCTGCTGGCTGCATCGAGACGCTTTCCGCGTCGCTCTCTCGCCAGTTGACGGTTGACTTCAACTATATCTGGTTCGTTCCTTCCGGCGCGGTGAAGGACGATTTGCGCCGAGGCGTGCTGACCGCCCTGCCGATTGCGACCCAGGGCCAGGGGGAGCCCATTGGTATCCTGACCCGGGTGGATACCCCGCTTTCTTCTGGTGCACAGACGCTATTAAGCGCAGTCCGCAAGTCAATGCCTTCCTGAAAATTCACACCGGCCCGTCGCCTGGCGGGCTAAGTACCTTCGCTTTTCCGCGCTATTTTACTTTTGCTCTACGCAATTAATGCGAAATTATTTATTAACAATTGCGCAATGCAATTTAACAGATCTATCATATCCATAATTTAACCAAATGGTTCATGCGTGATTGCATATACAAACTAAATACCTCATTTAGAAGCACGTTAACATTTCATTCAAAACAAAAGCACAGCACAAAACACACCACATGGTTCAACTGTGCGCATTTTGCTGTTTTTAAGGAGAACGGTATGGCAACTGGCAACGTGCCACGAGGATTCCCACGGGTCCTGCAGTGGCTTCTTATCACGCTGATGTTGATCGTCGGCCTGGCTATCGGCGCGCTGGGGGCTAAGCTCGCCAGCGTCGGTGGCACCTGGTTCTTTACGCTGATGGGGATTGTAATGGTGGTCAGCGCCATTCTGATCGCCCGTCAGCGTCGCGGCGGGATTGTACTGTACGCGTTGGCGTTTATTGTGGCGATCGTCTGGTCTATCAGCGATGCGGGCTGGGATTTCTGGCCACTCTTCTCGCGCCTGTTTACCTTTGGCGTACTGGCGTTTCTTTGTGCGCTGGTATGGCCGTTTATGTCCCACGCGCAGCCTGCGAAAAAAGGCCCGGCATTTAGCCTCGCCGGGATTATCGCCGTTATCCTGCTGGTGAGCGTTGGCGGTATGTTCAAGCCGCAGACGCTGGTCTCCGCGACGGAATCGGTACCGGTTAAACCGGTAGCGCCAGGCGAAGCGCAGAAAAACTGGGAGCATTGGGGTAACACCACTCACGGCGACCGTTTTGCCGCGTTAGACCAGATCAACAAGCAGAATATCGATAAGCTGCAGATCGCATGGGTTGCTCATACGGGTGATATTCCACAGAGCAACGGTTCAGGTGCCGAAGATCAGAATACCCCGTTGCAGGTTGGCGACACGCTGTTCGTCTGCACGCCGTACAGTAAAGTGCTGGCGCTGGATGTCGATTCCGGTAAAGAGAAATGGCGTTACGATTCAAAAGCTACCGCACCAAACTGGCAGCGCTGCCGTGGTCTCGGTTATTTTGAGGACACTCAGGCACTGACCACGCCAGCCACGGCGACGCAACCCGCCGCCTGCCCGCGTCGTCTATTCCTGCCGACTACGGATGCCCGTCTGATTGCCATCAACGCCGATAACGGCAAAGTGTGCGACGACTTTGGCAACCACGGTGTGGTTGATCTCAGCGTCGGTATGGGCGACATCAAACCGGGCTACTACCAGCAGACCTCTACGCCATTAGTGGCGGGTAACGTGGTGGTGGTCGGTGGTCGCGTTGCCGATAACTTCTCTACCGGAGAACCACCGGGCGTGGTTCGTGCCTATGATGTCCACACCGGCAAACTTGCCTGGGCATGGGATCCGGGCAACCCGAACCTGACCGGCTTGCCACCAGAGGGCATGACCTACACGCGCGGAACGCCGAACGTCTGGTCCGCCATGTCTTATGACGCGAAGCTGAACCTGGTTTATCTGCCAACCGGTAACGCCACCCCAGATTTCTGGGCCGGTGAGCGTACCGCGCTCGACGATAAATACAGCTCCTCTATCGTGGCGGTAGACGCCACCACCGGTAAAGTACGCTGGCACTATCAAACCACCCACCACGACCTGTGGGACTTCGACCTGCCATCTCAGCCGCTGCTGTACGACCTGCCAGATGGTAAAGGCGGCACAACGCCGGTGCTGGTCCAAACCAGTAAACAGGGCATGATCTTTATGCTCAACCGTGAAACCGGCGAGCCGGTAGCCAAAGTCGAAGAACGTCCGGTTCCGGCGGGTAACGTTCCTGGCGAACGCTATTCTCCTACTCAGCCTTACTCCGTCGGCATGCCGATGATCGGCAACGAGCAGTTGAAAGAGTCCGATATGTGGGGCGCTACGCCGATTGACCTGCTGCTGTGCCGCATTCAGTTTAAAGAGATGCGTCATCAGGGCATCTTCACCCCACCGGGCGAAGACCGCTCCCTGCAGTATCCTGGCTCACTGGGTGGGATGAACTGGGGCAGCGTATCCGTTGACCCGAACAACAGCCTGATGTTCGTTAACGATATGCGTTTGGGTCTGGCGAACTACATGGTGCCGCGCGCCAATGTTGCGAAGAATGCCAGCGGCATTGAGATGGGTATTGTTCCGATGGACGGTACGCCGTATGGCGCAATGCGCGAGCGTTTCCTGTCTCCGCTGGGTATTCCGTGCCAGAAACCACCGTTTGGCACCATGTCTGCGGTGGATCTGAAGTCTGGGAAAATCGTCTGGCAGGTACCGGTTGGTACGGTTGAAGATACTGGGCCGCTGGGCATTCGCATGCATATGCCGATTCCTATCGGGATGCCTACGCTCGGCGCGTCGCTCTCGACTCAATCTGGCCTGTTGTTCTTCGCCGGTACCCAGGATTTCTATCTGCGCGCGTTTGATACCGCAACCGGGAAAGAGATCTGGAAAGACCGTCTGCCGGTCGGCAGCCAGTCTGGCCCAATGACCTATGTGTCACCGAAAACCGGCAAACAGTACATCGTGATTAACGCGGGTGGTGCACGCCAGTCGCCGGATCGCGGTGACTACATCATTGCCTACGCGCTGCCGGATAGCCACTGATAGTCTAACTATCGTGCGCGTATTGTGCCTGATGGCGCTGCGCTTATCAGGCCTACGCAGCCTCGTCACCTTTACGGTGGCGAGGTTTTTTTTGGTAGGCCGGATAAGGCGTTTACGCCGCCATCCGGCAAGGCACTCGCTTAAAACGTTTCCCAGTTATCCGCGCCTGCGGTGGCCGCCGCCGGGCGAGCTGGGTTAAACGTCGATTTTGCCGCGGTTTTAACCGCTTCAACACGTTCACTGGCCTGTAAGCGGAAAGTGCCAACCGCTTCGGTTAAGCGCGCCGCCTGCTCTTCCAGTGAAGCCGCCGCCGCAGAAGCTTCCTCCACCAGCGAGGCGTTCTGCTGAGTGACGTTATCCATCTCGGTCACCGCCTGGCTCACCTGTTGAATACCACGGTTCTGCTCATCAGAAGCCGCCGCAATCTCCAGCATGATGTCGGTCACGCGTTTCACCGCATCAACAATATCGGTCATCGTGGTCCCCGCGCGCACCACTTCATCAGATCCGCGTTCAATCAACGTCACCGATTCGCTGATAAGCCCTTCAATCTCTTTTGCCGCCTGGGCGCTACGGCTTGCCAGCGTGCGAACTTCGCTGGCCACCACCGCAAACCCGCGCCCCTGCTCGCCCGCACGCGCCGCTTCGACCGCGGCGTTCAGCGCCAGAATGTTAGTCTGGAACGCAATGCTGTTAATCACCGAAGTGATTTCCGAGATTTTCTTCGAACTGGTCGAGATGCTGCCCATCGTTGATACCACGCCCGAGACCAGTTGACCGCCGCGAGTGGCTTTGCCGGAAGCATCTTCCGCCAGCTTACTGGCATGGTGAGCGTTCTCGGCGTTCTGTTTTACCGTCGCTGCGAGCTGTTCCATGCTAGCCGCCGTCTGTTCAATGGCCGCTGCTTGCTGTTCGGTACGTGAGGAGAGATCGGTATTACCCACGGAGATTTCGCTGGTTCCGCGATAAATCTCTTCTGCGCCCTGACGCACAGTCCCCACGGTTTGCACCAGCGCATGCTGCATTTTTTGCAGGTTGCCGTTGAGCTGGCCAATTTCGCTACGTCCGACTGGTTCATCTGCCATGGTGAGATTACCGCTGGCAATCTGGGCAATACGCGCGCCCGCTCGCTGCAACGGCAGGATCACCACGCTACGCAGGGTCGTAAAGGTGATGATGGTCATCACGACGGCAAGGATAAAGGCACCGACCATAAACATCACGCCGAGGCGGGTACGGTCATGCGCTAACGTCGCAAGCTGGTTAGCCCGCGCGGTACGAATATCAATCACCTTCAGGCGCACGTCGTTATAGGCGTCGTCGAGGGCGCGCGCCTGCTCGCTTTCATAGTTGATGATGGCTTCGAACATGCCATTTTTGGCATATTTCAGCATCGGTGCCATGCCGTCTAAATAGGCGCTATAACGCTGATTCATTTCAGCATCCAGCGCTTCATCGGCCGCCGTTTTCACGCTGCGATTGGTGTAGAGTTTGAACCCGTCCTGAGAGTGTTTAATTCTGCTTTCAGCCGCCGCCAGGTTTTTCTTCATGCTCTCCATTTCGGCGATACGGCTGTCCGCCCCGGCATGAATCATCATAATACGGGCTTCACGCAGGTAGTTGGCGCTGTCAGAAAGCCCAACGCGAACCTGCAGCTCCTGCGTCACATCACGCTGGTCGTTATCGGCTTTCCACATAAAATAGCCTGCCAGCCCTGAACTCAAGGCAAACAGCACCAGAATGCCGCCCAGCACAAAACCGAAGAACGGCACCAGGCGGATATGATGCAGAAAGCTGACCTTTTGCGAGCGATTCGGCTGCGCGGATTTTTTTTCCATGAGTAACTCTCTTGTACTTGAGGTAAGTAATAGAGTCATCGGCCATAGACGCTGATTTCTTATCAGGAAAGATGCGAAACGTAAGGTGGGTCACACTTCAGAAAACCAGCGGGAGGATCCCGCTGGTTGAGGGAGGATTATTTATCGCCGAAATGAATTACGGTACGGATAGATTTCCCTTCGTGCATCAGATCGAATGCTTCGTTGATCTGGTCTAACGGCAGACGGTGGGTAATAAACGGGTCGAGCTGGATTGTGCCCGCCATCGCCTCTTCTACCATCCCCGGCAGTTGGGTACGGCCCTTCACGCCGCCGAACGCCGAACCACGCCATACGCGGCCTGTCACCAACTGGAACGGACGGGTTTTAATTTCCTGACCCGCACCGGCCACGCCGATGATGATGCTTTCGCCCCAGCCTTTATGGCAGCATTCCAGCGCCGAACGCATGACGTTAACGTTGCCAATACATTCAAAGCTGAAGTCCACGCCGCCGTCGGTCAGTTCAACGATCACATCCTGAACCGGTTTATCGTAGTCTTTCGGGTTGATAAAGTCGGTGGCACCCATTTCACGCGCTAACGTGAATTTATCCGGGTTGGTATCCACGGCCAGAATGCGTCCGGCTTTCGCCTGCACCGCGCCCTGAATAACCGCTAAACCAATGCCGCCGAGCCCGAAGACCGCCACGGTGTCGCCTTCTTTCACTTTCGCCGTGTTATGCACCGCGCCAATCCCGGTGGTGACACCGCAGCCCAGCAGACAGACTTTGTCCAGCGGCGCCTGTGGGTTAACTTTCGCCAGTGAAATTTCTGCACAGACGGTGTACTCACTGAAGGTACTGGTGCCCATGTAGTGATAGATAGGTTCCCCGTTATAGGAAAAACGGGTGGTGCCGTCCGGCATCAGACCTTTACCCTGCGTGGCGCGCACGGCCTGACAGAGGTTAGTTTTGCCTGATTTACAGAACTTACACTCGCCGCATTCGGCGGTATAAAGTGGGATCACATGGTCGCCAGGCTTGAGGCTGGTAACGCCTTCGCCGACTTCAACCACCACGCCGCCGCCTTCATGGCCAAGCACCGCCGGGAATACGCCTTCCGGGTCATCGCCCGACAGCGTAAAAGCATCGGTATGGCAAACGCCGGTATGGGTGATTTTGACCAGCACTTCGCCCTTTTTCGGCGGCGCCACGTCAATTTCAACAATTTTCAGCGGCTGACCTGGGCCAAACGCAACTGCAGCACGTGATTTCATAACTGTCTTTTCCATTAGGGGATTATTTTAAATAGGAGCGAAGCAGGAGACCTACCTCAGCCATGCGCACCGCGCGCTGATCCGGCGTGGTTTCACCGCTCACCAGTTCATCTTTAAGGTGCATCTCAACCATTTCACCCATCAGGCCGTTAGAGGCCCCGCGAATAGAGGCAATCTGCTGCAGGATGGTCAGGCAGGAGTCACCCGACTCCAGCGCGCGCTCCAGGGCTTCAACCTGCCCTTTGATACGACGTACCCGGCTTAACGCCCGTTTTTTGTCTTCGAGTGAATGCGGCATAGCCCCTCCGATAGTATAGGGGGGTATACTATCAAGTTCATTGTGCTGATGTAAAATAAATGTTCTAAATTTTAACTTTGCTCAAGAGCATAGACCCCCCCACGCGGGTTTACTCCCCCAGAGGTCTAAGTTTAGACGTTTATGACGATGACCGTGGTACAGGCCTATGCCGTCAGGGTTATCTAGAGAGCATGTTTTGCTTGTTCATCATTAACCTGCTGCTGCTCTGAAACAATGCTGTCCATACTGTCAGCGACATACGTAATTTTTAATGTCCCGTATCCGCGCGAATAGCCCACTAACTCGATTGACACGCCATGATAAAACGAGGCATAGCCACCGCAGCCCTGATAGGCCAGACATTGGTAAAACTCATCTTTTCCGGTATACGTCATCTTACCGGTATATTCGTAGGACTCCGCTCTACCATATTTTTTACTTAGGATGGTCTTATACTTAAGATAATTTTTTATTCCCTCATCGCCGTAGGCATCCCGGATAAAATCCTTAGATAAAATAATTTTCACCAGACCATGTTGGTTATGCACCACGCCGTAAATACTATCAAAATCATTTAATTTCTTAGGCGCTCGCTTAATATAATACAGCGTGGTGCTGTCTTTTTTATTAACCCTAAGCTTTTCGGCTGAATACTTTCGAACTAAATCTACTGCGGAGGTGTGCCATGTCAGCCCCACCGGAGCAGGCAACGCTGTCTCAGCAAAAGCCATTCTGGCGCACAGCGAAAATAAAACCATGGAGATAAGAAATCCCTTCTTCATCTTATAAGTCCCCTATCCATAAAAAATCACCATAGCACCAGGAAAATATATCCAGACAGAGATAATCCTCAAGATAGGCAAATTTAGGATTTTATAAAGATAAAGGCGTGGTCGACTTATGCCGTCATACTATTCTGAAAGGGAAATAACGGGGAGACCCGATAGTGGCTATCGGGTCAATCATGCTATCAAGACTGGAGGGTCGCCAGGCGGGCCGCAAAGCCGACAAACACCAGGCCAATCAGGCTGTTGCCGATTTTTGCCAGTTTTTTACGCGTTTTCACATAGCGCGTCACCAGCGAGCCGGAGACGATAAGGAAGCTCAGATAGGTAAAGCTCACGATTTCCAGCGTCAGCGCCAGAATAAAGAACGCCAGACCAGGGGTTTTCGCGTGGACATCAATAAACTGCACGAAGAATGAGACGTAGAACAGAATCGCTTTCGGGTTGGTCAGGCTCAACGTTAACGCACGCTTGAAGATGGCGTGGCCCGGCTCCGCGGCTTCATCATGTTCGGCATTTTTACGCTTAAGGGTGCTGTAGAGCATCTTGCCGCCGAGATAGAGCAGATAAATGGCCCCAAGGTAGCGCACAATATTGAACAGTACCGGCGTGGTTTTAATCAGCGTGGCAACGCCTGCGAACGAGAGAGACATCAACACGGCATCGCCAATAAAGACCGCAAGCGCCGCCATGTATCCTTTGCGGATACCGTGTGACACGCCGGTCTTTAGCACGAAGAAGGTATTCGGCCCCGGCACCAGAATAATAAAAATGGCCCCGAGCAAATAGGTCCAGTAATTAAGCACACCAAAATCTGCGAACACCCTGTTCTCTCCATTCATAAGCCAAATATATGACTTATGGTAGCGCAGAGAACAGGGAGTTGAAAGCAGGTTAACGCTTACGCGGCATCATGCGCAGCAGCGTGTTGTCCTTCCAGAGGTAGTGGTGCGCCAGCGCGGCAAGCGCGTGCAGGCCAATCAGCCAGTAGCCGAGGTTCGCGAGGAACACGTGATAGTGTTTCAGCGTATCCACAAGGTCAAAATTCCCCTCTGCGGCATGCGGCATGGTGAGGCCAAACGCCAGCCACGGATTACCGCGGTTATACATCATTACCAGCCCAATCAGCGGTAGCGCAATAAACAGCAGATAGATAGCCAGGTGCCCCAGATGCGCCATCCCGGTCATCATCGGCTTTGGCTTCGGCACAATAGGCGGCGCCGGGCGCTTCAGGCGAATGAGAAGACGCGCCACCATCAGCACCAGCACGCTGATCCCACAAGACACGTGGATCATGTTAATGACTGGGCGGTCGCTGCGGGGGAAAAATCCGCGCAGTTCCATCGCCGCGTAGGCTACCACCACCAGCAGAAATACCAGCCAGTGGATGGCAATTTGTAAGCGGGAATATTTATCGTTCATCGCCAAAATACTCTGAGAAGTAACATAAAAAAGCAAAATAGCCGCGATTCATTAAAATTTCATTAACTTTTTCAAATCGATACAAATTAAATTTTCGCGACAACGTTGCTCTTCCCGGCATGCTGAACTAAGCCTGGACAGGTGAAATACATAATCCACACTTATTAATTGAATCAATCTGACGTACGCGTATTGGGCGGGTTCCCATCACTGATAGGAGAGCACCATGAGTAAAATTGGCATTAACGGGTTTGGGCGCATTGGTCGTCTGGTTCTGCGCCGTTTACTGGAAGTATCCAGCAGTCATGAAGTGGTCGCGATTAACGATCTGACCTCCCCCAAAGTTCTGGCCTACTTATTGAAGCATGACTCCAACTACGGCCCGTTCCCGTGGAGCGTTGATTACAACGATAACGCGCTGATTGTGAATGGTAAAACCATTACCGTTTACGCAGAAAAAGAGGCGCAAAATATTCCGTGGACCGCCCAGGGCGCAGAGCTGATTGTCGAATGTACCGGCTTCTATACCTCGACGGAGAAATCGCAGGCGCATATTGATGCCGGGGCAAAAAAAGTGCTGGTCTCCGCGCCTGCTGGCGATATGAAAACCCTGGTTTTTAACGTCAACGACGATACGCTAAACGCCAGCGATAAAATTATCTCCGTGGCGTCCTGCACCACCAACTGTCTGGCGCCAATGGCCAAAGCCCTCCACGACGCATTCGGCATTGAGGTGGGGACCATGACCACTATCCATGCCTATACCGGCACGCAGTCGCTGGTTGATGGGCCACGAGGCAAAGACCTGCGCGCGTCTCGCGCCGCGGCGGAGAACATCATCCCGCACACCACCGGGGCGGCAAAAGCGATTGGCCTGGTGATCCCCGCACTAAGCGGCAAGCTGAAGGGCCATGCGCAGCGCGTGCCAACGAAAACAGGGTCAGTGACCGAACTGGTCTCTATCCTCGGTAAGAAAGTCACCGCCGATGAAGTGAACCAGGTGATGAAGAACGCCGCGCACAACAATGAATCGTTTGGCTATACCGAGGAGGAGATTGTCTCTTCCGATATTATCGGCACCCATTTCGGCTCCGTTTTCGACGCGACCCAAACCGAAGTGACCGAAGCGGGCGGTCTGCAGCTCGTCAAAACGGTCTCCTGGTACGATAACGAATATGGCTTTGTGACCCAGTTGATTCGCGTGCTGGAAAAATTCGCCAAAATGTAAACGCATCGGCGGGCGGCACCACGCCCCCGCCGTTTCCACGCAAAAAATGGTCGTCTGATTTTCGGTTGCTGCCCTTTTGCCCTCTGCGACACACTCCGCTTGCACACACAACCGGAGAACCTCATGAACTTTACCCAACTGCACCATCAAAGCGCTCCGCTGCTCATTGCGAATGTCTGGGACGTCCCGAGCGCCCTCGCCGCACAACGTGCCGGTTATCAGGCGCTGGGCACCTCCAGCTCCGCCATTGCCGAAATGTTGGGATATCCCGATGGTGAAGAGATGTCATTTGCCGAGCTGCACTATATTGTGGGCCGCATCCGCACCGCCACGATGCTGCCGCTGAGCGTGGATATTGAATCTGGCTATGCCGTATCCGTGGACGGTATCGTGAATAATGTGCTGCAACTGTCCGCGCTTGGCGTAGCGGGAATCAATCTGGAAGACAGCCACGTCCGCGACGGCCGCCGTGAACTCCTGGATGCTAAACTTTTTGCCGAGCGCCTACGCGCCATTCGGGAGAGATTAACAGCGCACCGCGTTTCGCTGTTTCTGAACGTGAGAACAGACCCCTTTTTGCTCGGCATACCAGATGCATTAAGCGTGACACTGTCACGCGCATCATTATATGCCAACCACGGTGCGGATGGTCTGTTTGTTCCCTGTGTTCACCGCCCTGACGATATTGCGGCGTTAGTCCAGCAAACCGCGCTGCCGCTGAACGTGATGGCCGTACCCCGGCTGGCTGATTTCGCCGCGCTGGCAGAACTGGGCGTGCGGCGAATTTCCATGGGCAATGCCGTACATAGTGCATTACAAACCCAGCTAAACCGTCTACTGTTATCGCTTCGCCATCAGCAGTCCTTTGCAGGAGTCTTTGACGATGAAAGTCACCGATAGCGCCCAATGCGATACCTGGTACCAGGCGCTGCTGGCACGTGTCTCGGAGTATACCGGCGTCTTTTATGTCGGGGTGAAAACTACCGGCGTGTTCTGCATCGCGGTTTGTCGGGCGCGCAAGCCTAAACGTGAAAACGTCGAGTTTTACCGTGATGTTAAGTCGGCGCTGGACGCAGGCTATCGCCCCTGCAAAGTTTGTCGACCAACGGAAAACGCCTGTAGCGCGCCTGATTATATTGAACAGGCGCTGGCGCTGGTTCGTCAGACACCTAAAGCGCGCATCAGCGATACCCAGCTTCGTGATAGCCACATCAGCCCGGAGCGCGTTCGCCGCTGGTTCTTACAGCATCACGGCATTACCTTTCAGGCTTTCCAGCGTATGCAGCGGGTTAACGTTGCGTTGCAGGAACTCAAAAGCGGCCGTAGCGCCACGGATGTGGCCTTTGATAGCGGCTACGAGTCGCTGAGCGGCTTCGGCTACACCTACAAAAAGCTCACCGGCCATTCGCCTACGACGGCACAGCAGACGCTACTCATTCACCGCTTTACCACGCCGATTGGGCCGATGTTCGTTTGCGCCAGCGAGCGCGGGGTCTGTCTGTTGGAATTTGTTGACCGCCGAATGCTTGAGACCGAATTGAGCGATCTCCAGCGCCTGCTGAACGCCCGCATTATTGCCGGTCAAAACGACCATATCCGCCAGGCAGAAAAAGAGATCGCCGAGTATTTCGCCGGTAAGCGTGTGAGGTTTACGCTGGCGCTGGATACGCCGGGCAGTGAATTCCAGCGCCGTGTCTGGCAGGCGTTGGCAGAGATACCCTGCGGGGAAAGCACCCATTATCAGGCGCTGGCGGAAACGCTCAATAAACCCACTGCCGCTCGCGCCGTGGCAGCCGCTAACGGTGCCAACCGCATTGCTATCGTCATCCCCTGCCATCGGGTGATTGGCAAAGACGGCAGCATGACCGGCTACGGCGGCGGTGTGGCCCGTAAGCGCTGGTTGCTGGAGCATGAGAAAAAGACGGCAGAACGGTGAGTTCCCGGCGTCACGTTGCTCGACCGGGCTACTTTCAGTTGTAGGCCGGATAAGGCAACGCCGCCATCCGGCAATCTGCGCCGAATGGCCTGATGGCGCTGCGCTTATCAGGCCCACAAAACCCGTCGGTTGGCCGAGCGACGCCGGGATGAGCGTTTAACCCTGAGTTTGCAAATAGACCATCTGCGTTTGCAGATACTCATTCAGCCCATGCTTACCGTCCGCGCCGCCGATACCGGACTTACGCCAACCCGCATGGAACCCCTGCATCGCTTCAAAGTTTTCGCGGTTAATGTAGGTTTCACCAAACTTCAGACCGCGCACGGCCTTCATCGCCTGGTTGAGATCCCGGGTATAAACCGACGACGTCAGGCCGTAGTCGCTGTCGTTGGCCATCTGCAATGCCTCATCCAACGTATCGAACATCACCACCGGCAGCACCGGACCAAAGGTCTCTTCGTGCATGATGCTCATCTCCTGACGAACGTCCAGCAGCAGCGTCGGCGGATAGAAATAGCCCGCGCCCTCGACAGCTTTGCCACCAAGTACCACTCGCGCCCCCTGGGAAATGGCTTTCGCGACTTTTTGCTCCACGCGCTCCAGCGCGGCAGCATTAATCAGCGGTCCCATGGCAATATCGTTGCGTTTTGCCGGGTCGCCAAATGCCACCGCCTTCATCGCTTCGCCCAATTTATTGACGAAGCGGTCGTAAATGCCTTTCTGCACGTAAACGCGCTCAGCGCAGTTACAGACCTGCCCGGTGTTGATGACGCGGGAGTCAACAATCGCTTTCACCGCCAGCTCCAGGTCTGCGTCGTCCAGCACAATCGCCGGTGCTTTACCGCCGAGTTCAAGGCAAACTTTGGTGATATTTTTCGCTGCGGCGGCCATAATTTTCTCGCCTGCCCCGACGCTGCCGGTCATGCTGACCATGGCCACTTTCGGGTTGCCCGCCAGTTCCTGACCAACGGTTTCACCGCGTCCCAGCACCAGGTTGAAGACGCCTTTAGGCAAGCCAATCTCGTGGACGATTTCAGCAAAAGCGATGGCGTTATTCGGCGTAAATTCACTCGGCTTAATCACGATGGTGTTACCGGTGATAAGCGCAGGCGCGAGCTTGCGTGCAATCAGGAAGAACGGGAAGTTCCACGGCAGAATACCGGTGGTGACGCCCAGCGCGCGTTTAAAGACAAAGATGTTCTCCCCTGGACGGTCGCTTTGCAGGATTTCCCCTTCATAACGGCGCGCCCACTCCGCCATGTATTCGATGTAGTCCGCGGTGAATCCCACTTCGACTTCCGCCAGCTGTTGAATTTTGCCTCCCTCGGCCACAATCATCTGGCTGATTTCTGCCGCGCGCGCGCGGATACCGGCGGCAATTTTACGCAACCATCCGGCGCGTTCGATAGCAGGCAACGCTTCCCATGCTGGCTGTGCACGCTCAGCGGCATCAATCGCCCGCTTCGCATGCTCGGCGTCACCATCAGGAATTCGGGAAAGGCACTCTTCGGTCGACGGGTTTATCACATCAATCCAGCTATCGCCCTGCCAGCTGACGAACTGACCATCAATATACATCGGATGTTGCACGGGTGACGTCATGTCCTGCTCCTGTCTGCGTTAGGTAGTTAACAAGTAAAAATATTGTTAAATACATATACACTTTGGCAACTTTTCCAACTGGTCATGTCCGTTTCTGTGAAGCAACACGAAAAGATAGTTCGCTAATTTTTTTTCATCCCCAGTGCCGATTGAACTACGGTTTATCGCATAAGCACTATCATTGAATATATTGTCTTCTTGTTTCGGTTTTACCGAGTTCAATCATGCATAAAATCCCAGCCGTACTGGCATTTACGTCGGCCCTGCTGCCGGCCACTTTCAGCTTTGCTGATGAGATTAATCTCTACTCCGTTAATACCGGTTCATTTGTTTACCACCTGACGGGTAACCATGGGCAATATACTGAAGAGTTCGACAACAACTACTTCTCCGTCGAACGTAAATTTTCTGAGGATTCGAAATATAGCCTGCTGGTCGGGACGATGAAAAACAGCTTCGATGACCGTTGTTTTTCGATAGGCGTACGCCGGGACTGGATGAAAGGCAGTGGCTCTACCGAAGGCTGGACGTTTAAAGGGGTTTACGCCTATACGGGCGAATTCTTTTTTGATGCCTTCAGCCACTGCGGGGATTCCGGCACCTATCATACGGCGAAAAAAATCACTGGCGTGGGCTTCTCGCCTTACATCTATCATGGGTTGCAATACAACTTCACCGACTATTTCGGCATCGAAAGCGGCATTATTTTACCGTCGATTTTTGTCATTACCGTGCAGTGGAGTTTTCGTTAATCCGACCGTTCCGTCGGTCGGGTAGCTATTATCCCAGCGTACGACTGGCTAATACCTGTTGAAGTTGAGGGTCAGCGCTAAGTTGCCCCCAGGCGGCCTCCACTTCAGCAGGAATATCGACGTGAGCAATAAAATCTTTACCGCGTGGACCATAACCCTGCGCATCATCACGAAGGCGTGGAACTTCCCCGAGCAGCAGCGACAAATAGCGCGCCACCGGCCATAGCCCCGCTTCTGCCTGGCGATAGCTAACGCCTTCTTCCGTGTTGACCAGTTCCGGCACGTAGCCCGGATAGCTTAACCATTGCGGTGCGTTTTCCACCCCTTGCCAGACGCGGGCAAAGGTTGCCATGGTGCGGCGCTGCATGGTCGGGTCCTGCACCACCGTCACGCTGGCAGCGTTGATACCGCGCGTTTCCATCACCCGCCGGGTAAACCCGGCGTTCTCACCGCAGTTCGTCGACTGGTCTTCCACCACGATGCGCTCTCGCGGGATCTGCCAGAAGCGATGCGCAATTTCCGCCAGCAGCGTCGCCTCCGCCTCCCCATTCGTTTCGATGCTTTTATAGCGCGGGTGCTGGGCCATCGCTTCATAGAGGAAGTTGGTCGAATGCCCAATACCGCCGCTAATTAACATCGAGCCGCCGTTTTCGCTGACCAACCGGCAAGCGGCATCGATGGTGGGCATCACCGCATTTCCCGCCATCACCACCCACTGCGTTTCCTCAGCCTTCGGCGAGGCGGCAAAATCATTTTGCGCCAGCCAGCGACCCAGTAAGTTGGCCGCCATTAGCGTTTCCTGCGGTAAATATGACAGGTTCATGGTCTTCTCTACTCTCCTCAGTCGTGCAAATTTGGCGGCATAGCTTCACGTTAACCACACTATTTTGTAACAACAATGAAATAACCAGAAACATCTAAAAACAGCACGGTTGCACCTGAATAAAACACTATTTTTATAGTATTAACCAGATTTTAATTCCGCCATAATAAGCATTATTAGTGAAATAAAACTAAAATGCCGCTCGTTTTTACTCACAAATTTCATTACCACGCTTGCCAAAGATAACGCTCATATCTAAGTTGCTTAACAAACACACAACCTTTTTCACAATCCAGGTTGCACCATTCAAACAAAAAAGGTGACACCTGATTTTAACCCAATGTGGCGGGAGTTATTCTTCATGACAATACAAGAAAGTAGCACCACGATCCTGAAAAAGAATAAGAGGGTCCTGATTGCTAGCCTGACCGGCAGTTCCATTGAATGGTTTGACTATTTTTTATACGGGACAGCCGCCGCACTGGTGTTTAATAAGATTTTTTTCCCGATGGTTGACCCGGTCATCGGCCTGATTCTCTCCTACCTTTCCTTCTCGCTCACCTTCTTTATTCGCCCGATTGGCGGCGTGATTTTTGCCCACATTGGCGACCGTATCGGTCGTAAAAAGACGCTGGTGTTAACCCTGTCACTGATGGGGAGTGCAACCGTGATGATTGGCCTGCTGCCGACCTATGACATGATTGGTATCTGGGCGCCCATTCTACTCATTCTGATGCGTATTATTCAGGGGATTGGCATCGGCGGTGAATGGGGCGGCGCGCTGCTGCTGGCCTATGAATACGCGCCGGAAAAGCGTAAAGGCTTCTTTGGCAGTATCCCGCAGGCGGGCGTAACAATTGGCATGCTGATGGCCACCTTTATCGTCTCGCTGATGACCCTGTTCAGCGAAGAACAGTTCCTCTCCTGGGGCTGGCGCATCCCGTTCCTGATGAGCGCGGCGCTGGTGCTGGTTGGCCTGTGGATCCGTAAAGATATCGATGAAACGCCGGAGTTCAAGAAGGTGAAATCCTCCGGCAAAGTGGCTAAAGCGCCGCTGCGCGAAACCCTGACCCATCACTGGCGTGAAGTCATTATCGCCGCTGGCCTGAAGGTGGTGGAAACCGCACCGTTCTACATCTTCTCCACTTTCGTTGTGAGCTACGCCACCACGACCCTGACCTATCAGAAATCACAGGTGCTGGAAGCCGTCACGCTTGGCGCGCTGGTGTCAACGGTGATGATCCCGTTGATGGGCCTGCTCTCCGATAAAATCGGTCGTCAGCGGATGTACGCCATCAGCGTCGTACTGCTGGGTCTGTTTATCGTGCCGTGGTTCCTGCTGCTGAATACCGGCACCACCTGGGGCATCACCGTGGCGACGGTTATTACCTTCGGCATTCTGTGGTCGCCTATCACCGCGGTGCTGGGTACCCTGTGCTCAGAAATCTTCAGCGCCAACGTGCGCTATACCGGCATCACGCTGGGTTATCAGATTGGCGCTGCGCTGGCGGGCGGTACCGCACCGCTGATTGCGACCGGTCTGCTGGCGAAATACAACGGCGATTGGGTACCGGTGGCCTGGTATCTGGCGGCCACGGTGGCAATTTCTTTGACGGCGATTTTCTTTGCCAGCCGTCGGAAAAATCACGCGACCTCGGTAAACGCGCAGACCAGCCAGATTTAACCCGTAGGCCCGATAAGCGAAGCGCCATCGGGCTGCATTGAGCACAGTGCCGGATGGCGGCTTCGCCTTATCCGGCCTACAACTACAACCCATCCCATAGCAAACAAATAATCACCCTTCTGTAACATTTATTTTTCACATTCACTTGAATTATGGTTTTCGGCGAACGTAAAATCATTAGAGCTCTAATGATTGTGAACACATCGCCTATGGATAACCGTCAGCTTAATTTTTCGCATCTCCTCTATCTCACCGCCCACCACTGGCGGCTGGCGATAAACCGTCGGCTGAAAGATCTTGGTATGAGCCAGGCCACGTGGGTCGCCGTGGCCAGCATTGCGCGCAACGAACAGCCGCTATCGCAAGCTGAACTGGCTCAGGAGTTGGGGGTAGAAAGCGCCACCGTGGTGCCGCTGATTAACAAACTGGTAGAGGCCGGACTGGTCGAGCGAGTGCTCACCGAGCGTGATAAACGTAAACGGCTGCTGGTCGCGACGCCAAAAGGCCTTGAGCTTTATCACCAGGTGAAAACCGTGGCGGATGAGCTACGTGAAGAGATTCTGACGGTGATTACCCCAGAAGAACAAGAGATTACCCAGCGCGTACTCACCCGGCTGCTGCGCGAAGTGGAGAAAAAATAATGGCTCCACCGCGCCGCGACCCCTACGCCCCGCACGACTGGGCGCCTCACGAAAAACCGGCGATCCTCGGCTCCCCATCAACGCCGATTCACAGTGCGCCAAAGCGTGTCGCCTACGGCATCGTCGGCCTGCTGGTCTGCCTCACCGGGGCGCTCGGCAACGCGGTCGTCACGGCGAATTTGCAAAACCTGCAGGGTTCATTTGCCGCCTGGTCGACGGAAATCGCCTGGCTGCCTGCGGTGTACGTCATGACCAACGTTTCCATTAACCTGCTGCTGGTGAAATTTCGCCAGCAGTTTGGTCTGCGGGCGTTTACCGAAGGCTTTCTGGTGCTCTACGTGCTGGTCACCTTCTTTCACCTGTTCGTCAACGACCTCAGCTCAGCGCTGATGGTACGTGCCGCCCACGGGATGGTGGCGGCGGCACTGAGCTCGCTTGGGATCTATTATCAGGTGCAGGCCTGGCCGGCGAAGCATCGCCTGAAAGCGCTGACCATCGGGATAACCGGCTCGTCGCTGGCGATTCCCATCGCGCGCCTGTTCTCTACCGAACTGCTGCAAATTGACGAATGGCGTGGGCTCTATTTCTTCGAATTAGGCCTGGCGCTGGTGTCGCTTGCCTGCGTTATCGCCCTTAAGCTACCGCCAAGCGACCGTAAAAAGGTGTTCGAGAAGAAAGATTTTATCACCTTTATTTTACTGGCCCCCGGTATGGCGTTGATATGCGCGGTGCTGTCGCTAGGACGTCTGGACTGGTGGTTTGAAGCCCCCTGGATAGGCTGGTCGCTCGCCGCCGCGATTGTGCTGATCGTCAGCGCCATTATCTTTGAGCAGAACCGTACCAATCCGCTGTTGAACATCCGATGGCTCTCCAGCGGCAGTATCCTGCGTCTGGGGCTGATTATGGTGCTTATCCGTATCGTACTGGCGGAGCAGAACACCGGCGTTATCGGCTGGCTTCAGTACGTGGGGCTGCAAAACGAGCAGATGACAACGCTGGCCTGGTCAATTTTTGCCGGGATTACCTGCGGGATTATCGCCAGTTGCCTGACGCTCAACCCAAGCCGCCTCTACTGGCCTATCGCCACTGCGCTGACGCTCATCATGATAGCCTCACTGCTGGACAGCCAGTCCACCAGCCTGACGCGCCCTGACCAACTGATGTTCAGCCAGTTCTTGCTCGGCTTCGGCAGCGCCTTTTTCCTCGCGCCCGCCATGCTTGCCGGTATCGGCGGCGTCATTGCCGACCAGCGAAATCTGGTGAGCTTCTCGGTGCTGTTTGGCATGAGCCAGAACGTTGGCGGCCTGCTCGGTTCGGCTATCCTCGGCACCTTTCAGACCTGGCGAGAGAAGTTTCACTCGAGCCAGCTTGCCGACCAGATAACCACCCTCAATCCGTTGATTAACGAGCGGCTACAGCTTTATGCCCAGCAGTATCAGAGCCAGCTAGGCGACAGCGCGCTGCTGAATGTTCAGGCCAGCACCGTGCTGCAAAACCTCTCCACGCTGGAGGCCAATATTCTCGCCTACAATGACACTTACCTGCTGACGGCGGCTATTTCTGCCGCCACGCTGCTGTGGGTGTTCTGGCGTTTATTAAGACTGCGTATTACCGCCCATATCGCGCTGAAACGTGCGACGGGCAGCAAATAACAACAAGAGAGATCTGGAATCGTTATGAGTCAGCAGGATGCGGCCCAACAACAGGCCAATACCCGAAACAATATCCGCGTGGTATCCATTTTTACCGCCGCGGCGATCGGCCTCGTCGGCGTACTGGTTGTCCTGTACGCCTGGCAGCTACCGCCGTTTACCCGCCACAGTCAGTTTACCGATAACGCCTACGTGCGCGGCCTGACCACCTTTATCAGCCCGCAGGTCAACGGCTACGTGACCGGGGTAAACGTGCAGGACTTTAACCAGGTCAAAAAGGGCCAGGTGCTGTTCCAGATTGATGACCGTATCTATAAGCAGCGTGTGCATCAGGCACAGGCGCAGCTGGCGATGAAGGAAGCGGCGCTGCGCAATAACCTTCAGCAGCGTAAAAGCGCCGAAGCAGTGATTGCGCGTAATGAAGCGGCGCTGCAAAACGCCCGCGCGCAGAATCTGAAATCGCAGGCGGATTTAAAGCGCGTACAAGATCTGACCGCCGACGGTTCGCTGTCGATTCGCGAGCGTGACTCGGCGCGTGCCAGCGCCGCCCAGGGCACCGCAGATATCGAGCAGGCGAAAGCCACGCTGGAGATGTCAAAGCAGGATCTGCAAACCACCATCGTTAACCGGGATTCGCTGGAAGCCGACGTGGCGAACGCAAAAGCCGCGCTGGAGCTGGCGGAAATCGATCTGCAAAACACGCGCATTATCGCCCCCACCGACGGCCAGCTTGGGCAAATCGCCGTACGGCTTGGCGCCTATGTCACCGCCGGTACGCACCTGACGCCGCTGGTGCCGCCGCAGCATTGGGTTATCGCCAACCTGAAAGAGACCCAGCTTGCAACGGTGCGCATTGGCCAACCGGCAACCTTTACCGTCGATGCGCTAAACAGCGAGAAATTCAGCGGCACCGTACAGAGCATTTCACCGGCCACCGGCGTGGAGTTCAGCGCGATATCACCGGATAACGCTACCGGCAACTTTGTTAAAATCGCCCAGCGTATTCCGGTACGTATTGCCGTTGATGAAGGACAGAAAAACCTGCAGCGTCTGCGCCCAGGAATGTCGGTACAGGTCACAATAGATACCCGCGCGGAGGCGAAGCCATGATCCGCCCCGTCGCCCTTGCGCTGGCCTTTGCGCTGGTTGGCTGTCAGTCCGCCGACGTGCAGCGCGCCGAGCCCACATTGACCATTCCTGCAGCCTGGCGCGCCGATATTGGCCCGGCGAGCCCGGTCGAGGGCGTCTGGTGGCGTAACTTTCACGACAGCGCGCTGAATCAGTACGTTGACCAGGCGCTGCGCTACAACAGCGACGTGCTGATCGCTCGCGAGCGGGTAAACGAATACCAGGCGCGCGCCTACGCCGCCGACAGCAGTCTGTTCCCAACCCTTGACGCCGGGCTGACCGGTACCCGCGCACGCGCCCAGTCTGCTGCAACGGGCTTGCCCATTCACAGCACGGTCTATAAAGGCGGATTAACCGCGAGTTACGATGTTGACCTCTGGGGGGCCAATCGCAGCGCCGCCGAGGCTGCTGAAGCCAGCCTGGAAGCACAAAAAGCAGCGGCCGCCGCCGCGGATTTAACAGTCGCCACATCGGTATCCGTCGGCTATATCACCCTGCTGTCGCTCGATGAACAGCTACAGGTCACCGAGCAGACGCTGAAATCCCGCGAAGTGGCGTTTAACCTGGCAAAAAGACAGTTTGAAACGGGCTATACCTCCCGCCTTGAGCTGATGCAGGCTGATTCTGAACTGCGCGCAACCCGCGCTCAGGTGCCGCTGCTGCGCCATCAGATAGCCCAGCAGGAGAACGCGCTGAGCGTGCTGCTTGGCAATAATCCCGGCGACGTTCAACGTAATGCGTTTGATAAACTCACTCCGCTTTCGCTACCGTCGCAGCTGCCCTCGACGCTGCTCAATCGCCGTCCCGATATTGCCCAGGCTCAGCGTCAGCTGATTGCCGCCGATGCCACGCTGGCGTCCTCAAAGGCACAGCTGCTGCCGTCGATAAACCTGACGGCTACCGGCAGTTTACAAGACCGCACCCTGCCAGACCTGCTCGATAACCCGCTGCGGCTGTGGAGCCTAGGCGGCAGCATTCTGGCGCCATTGCTCAACCGTCAGGCCCTGAATGCGCAGGTGGATGTGTCGATGGCCCAGCGCAACCAGGCGCTGTACAGCTATGAAAAAACGGTGCGCGGCGCGTTTAAAGAGGTCAACGATAGTCTCGATGCCATCACCCGCTACGGCGAGCAGCTCACTGAACTTCAGGGGCAAGAAGCGGTGGCGCAAGAGACGCTGCGCATTGCGCAGAACCGATACAACAATGGTTACTCTTCCTATCTTGATGTGCTGGACGCGCAGCGTACCCTGTTCTCAACGCAGATAAGCGTGGTGCAGGTGAAAAACAATCTGCTGCTGGCGCAAATCGATCTTTACCGCTCGCTCGGAGGTGGCTGGTCTTCGCTGTCAGGCTGACAAATACTAAGGGGTGTCACAATGCAAAAACAGTGGTCAGACGTTGATAATTATTTGATAGAGAACCTGATTCCCGACGATGCCGTGCTGTCTCAGGTGCTGGAAAACAACCATCGTGCCGGTCTGCCCGCGCACGACGTGGCAGCTAATCAGGGGCAGTTACTGGCGCTGTTTATCCGCATGGTGGGCGCGAAGTCGATTCTGGAGATAGGTACGCTGGGCGCATACAGCACCATCTGGATGGCCCGCGAACTGCCGCCGGGCGGGCGTTTAATCACCCTCGAAGCCGACCCGCTGCACGCCCGCGTGGCGCGGGAGAACCTCACCCTCGCCGGGCTTGATGAGGTGGTGACGCTGCGCGAAGGCCCAGCGCTGGATTCGCTGGCGACGCTTGAGGATGCCGCGCCGTTTGACGTGATTTTTATTGATGCCGATAAGCCGAATAACCCTTATTACCTGCAATGGGCGCTGAAGTATTCTCGCCCAGGGACGTTGATTATTGGCGATAACGTGGTGCGCGACGGTGAAGTCACCAACCCCAACAGCACCGACGCTCGCGTACAGGGCGTTCGTCGGTTTATTGAGATGATGCATAACGACCCGCGTCTGACGGTCACGGCGCTGCAAACGGTCGGGATTAAGGGGTGGGATGGGTTTACGCTGGCGTGGGTGAACGCGTAGCCCGAGGTGAAGACCCGGGGTCGGCGTACGCCTCGCCCGGGCTACATGTTTTTTTGTAGCCCGGCCAAGCGCAGCGCCGCCGGGATCAGGCGGCGATCTGTTCCATCGCCTGCAGGATACGTTTATCCGAAATCGGATACGGCGTACCCAACTGCTGAGCAAAGAAGCTGACGCGCAGCTCTTCAATCATCCAGCGGATCTCCTTCACATCATCATCTTCACGACGTGTCGGCGGCAGCTTGTTCAACCACTGCTGCCACGCCTGCTGGACGCTTTCCACTTTCAGCATCTGCGCGCGGTCGCGGTGCGGGTCGACGGCCATTTTCTCCAGACGTTTTTCAATCGCCTGCAAATAACGCAGCGTATCGCCCAAGCGACGGAAACCGTTGCCGGTAACGAAGCCGCGGTACACCAGACCGTTCATCTGTGCCTTAATGTCCGACAGCCCCAGCGCCATGCTCATGTCCACGCGCCCTTTCAGCCGTTTATTGATGTTAAATACCGCCGTCAGAATTTGCTCAACCTGTTTGGCAATCTCCACCACCGTCTCATTGAGATTGGCGCGCACCTTTTCGTGCAGCGCAGCGAAACCCGCCTCGCTCCACACCGGCCCGCCCGCCTCGTCAATCAGCTTGTCCACGCCGCAGGAGATGCAGTCGTCAATCAGGTCAAGCACCTTGCCGTACGGGTTAAAGTAGAGCCCCAGCTTCGCCTTGTTCGGCAGCTTTTCGTGCAGATACTTAATTGGCGACGGGATGTTCAGCAGTAATAGACGACGCAGACCGCGCCACATTGCCTGCTGCTGTTCCAGTTGGTTATCAAACAGCTTGATAGCCACGCTGTCACGCTCGTCCACCAGCGCCGGCCAGGCTTTCACCTTATAGTTGCCGCGCTTCTGCTCGTAGCGGTCCGGCAGGTCGCCAAAGCTCCAGATATGCAGGCCATTCTGCTCGATACCGTCGTCGGCAACTGACGACAGCGTCTCCTGCACTTTGCCCTTCAGCGTATCTTTCAACGCCTGAAGCGAACGCCCTTCCTGGAGTTTTTTGTTTTTATCGTCCACCACGCGGAAGCTGATTTTCAGGTGATCGGGCACCTGATCCCACTGCCAGGCCTCACGGTCAACGGTGACGCCGGTCATTCGACGCAGTTCGCGCTCCAGCGAGTCAAGCAGCGGCATCTCCAGCGGCGTCGCGCGGCCTAAGAAGGCCTCGGCGTAGTTCGGCGCAGGCACAAAGTTACGGCGCACCGGTTTCGGCAGCGATTTAATCAGCGCGATAATCAGCTCACGGCGCAGACCCGGGATCTGCCACTCAAAACCGCCCTCTTCCACCTGGTTTAACAACGGCAGCGGAATGTGCACCGTCACGCCATCGGCATCGGCCCCCGGTTCGAACTGGTAGGTGAGACGCAGCTTCAGGTTGCCCTGATGCCAGAAGTTCGGGTAGTCCAGCTTGCTGACCTGCTCCGCCCCTTCTTTTATCAGCATGCTCTTTTCGAAATTGAGCAGATCTGGCGTTTCACGGCTGGCCTGCTTCCACCACTTATCAAAGTGGCGCGCGGAGATAACTTCGTGGCTGATGCGCTGGTCATAGAACTCAAACATCGTCTCGTCATCCACCAGGATGTCGCGGCGACGTGATTTGTTTTCCAGCTCTTCAATTTCAGTGCGCAGCTTCAGGTTGTCGCGGAAGAAGGCGTGACGAGTCTGCCAGTCGCCCTCCACCAGCGCGTGGCGGATAAACAGCTCACGGCACAGCGCCGGGTCAATCTGGCTGTAGTTAACCTTACGCGCGGCCACAATCGGCAGGCCGTAGACGGTCACTTTCTCGGTTGCCATCACCGCGCCCTGCGCGCGTTCCCAGTGCGGTTCACTGTAGGAACGTTTGATCAGATGCTGCGCCACCGGCTCCACCCATTCCGGGTCGATGCGCGCGGCAATGCGCCCCCACAGGCGGCTGGTTTCGACCAGTTCGGCGACCATCGTCCATTTTGGCGGCTTTTTGAACAGCCCCGAGCCTGGGAAGATGGAGAAGCGGGCGTTACGCGCGCCGGTAAACTCCTGCTTGTCGGTATCTTTCATACCGATGTGTGACAGCAGACCGGTCAGCAGCGAAATATGAATTTCGCGATACTCCGCCGGTTCGCTGTTTACCGGAATACCCAACTCTTTCACCACCTGGCGCAGCTGGGTGTAGATATCCTGCCATTCGCGCACGCGCAGGTAATTGAGGAAATCGAGCTTGCACTGGCGGCGGAACTGGTTCGACGACAATGCTTTTTGCTGCTCGCCGAGGTAGTTCCACAGGTTCACAAAGGCCATAAAATCTGACTCTTTGTCGTGGAAGCGGCGATGTTTTTCATCGGACGCCTGCTGTTTGTCCATTGGACGTTCACGCGGGTCCTGGATGGAGAGCGCCGAGGTGATGATCATCGCTTCACGCACGCAGCCGTGTTTCTGCGCTTCCAGCACCATACGCGCCAGACGCGGGTCGACCGGCAACTGGCTGAGCTGGCGGCCCTGCGGCGTCAGCTTGTAGGCGGTGGCCTGTTCATCGGTGGTGATAGCGCCTAGCTCTTCAAGCAGGCGCACACCGTCCTGAATATTGCGTTTATCCGGCGCTTCGACAAACGGGAACGCGGCGATATCGCCAAGGCCCAGCGCGGTCATTTGCAGAATGACGGAGGCCAGGTTGGTACGCAGAATTTCCGGGTCGGTAAACTCCGGGCGCGACAGGAAGTCATCTTCGGAGTACAGGCGAATGCAGATACCTTCCGACACACGACCACAGCGGCCTTTACGCTGGTTTGCGGAAGCCTGAGAAACCGGCTCAATCGGCAGACGCTGCACCTTGGTGCGATAGCTATAGCGGCTGATACGCGCCGTACCTGGGTCAATTACGTACTTGATACCCGGTACCGTCAGCGAGGTTTCCGCCACGTTGGTCGCCAGCACGATGCGTCGTCCGCTGTGCGACTGGAAGACGCGGTTCTGCTCGCTGTTTGATAAACGGGCGTAGAGCGGCAGGATCTCGGTATGGCGCAGGTCGCGTTTGCTCAGCGCATCGGCGGTATCGCGGATTTCGCGCTCGCCGCTCATAAAGATTAAGATGTCGCCCGGCCCTTCCTGCCCCAGTTCATCTACGGCGTCGAAAATCGCCTGTAGCTGGTCGCGCTCGGTGTCATCCGCGTCTTCAACGATCGGACGATAGCGAACGTCTACCGGATAGGTACGACCAGAAACTTCGATAATCGGCGCGTTATTAAAGTGGCGCGAGAAGCGTTCAGGGTCGATGGTCGCTGAGGTGATGATCACCTTGAGATCCGGGCGACGCGGCAGCAGCTCTTTCAAGTAACCGAGCAGGAAGTCGATGTTAAGGCTGCGTTCGTGCGCTTCATCGATAATGATGGTGTCGTACTGCATCAGCAGGCGGTCCTGCTGGATTTCCGCCAGCAGGATACCGTCGGTCATCAGTTTGACCATGGTGTTGTCGCTGACGTGATCGCTAAAGCGAACCTTGTAGCCAATGCAGCCGCCCGGCTCAGTTTTCAGCTCTTCCGCAATACGGTTGGCGACGGTGCGCGCCGCCAGACGACGCGGCTGGGTATGGCCAATCAGCCCTTTGATCCCGCGCCCTAGCTCCATGCAGATTTTCGGCAACTGGGTGGTTTTACCCGAGCCGGTCTCGCCCGCGACAATCACCACCTGGTGGTCGCGCACGGCGTTGAGGATGTCTTGTTTCTTCTGGCTAACCGGTAGGTTTTCCGGGTACTCAATCACCGGACGCGCCGCTTCGCGCAGCACAACCTTACCGGCTGCCTGTTCAATTTCCTGCGCCATCTCCTGGTAAATGGCCTGTTGTGCTTCAGGATTTTTAACCTTTTTAACGCCGTGTAATCGGCGGGCAAAGCGCTGTTTATCCCGCAGCGTCAGCGCGTCAAGGCGCTGACTGAGCATCGCAAAGGTGATTTTTTGTTGTTCTGTCATAGTCTTATTGGGCAGCGCACTGCCGGGAAAAGCTCTCATAAAGAATCGTCATAGCATACCACACTTGCGCATTTCGAGCCTTGTTCAAAAAAACTGAATATAGAATTCGATATATTGCGCTATCTCTGTGGCAGGATTGTGAATAAAGTGTCAGCAAGCAACAGGGCATCGCCCGTCAATCAAATATAAGGAATTACCTATGAGCAAAGTATTAGTTCTGAAATCCAGCATCCTGGCAGGCTACTCTCAATCAGGTCAGCTGTCCGACTATTTTGTTGAGCAGTGGCGTGAAAAGCACTCCGCTGACGAAATCACCGTCCGCGACCTGGCTGCCAATCCAATCCCGGTGCTGGATGGCGAACTGGTCGGCGCGCTGCGCCCAAGCGATTCCCCACTGACCCCGCGTCAGCAGGAAGCGCTGAAGCTCTCTGACGAACTGATTGCCGAGCTGCAAGCCCACGACGTGATTGTTATCGCCGCGCCGATGTATAACTTCAACATCCCAACGCAGCTGAAAAACTACTTCGACCTGATTGCCCGTGCTGGCGTGACCTTCCGTTACACCGAAAAAGGTCCAGAAGGTCTGGTCACCGGTAAACGCGCTATCGTACTGAGCAGCCGCGGCGGCATCCACAAAGATAGCCCAACCGACCTTATCACCCCATACCTGAACGTGTTCCTGGGCTTCATCGGGATCACCGACGTGAACGTGGTCTTCGCGGAAGGTATCGCTTACGGCCCAGAAGTGGCTACCAAAGCGACCTCTGATGCGAAAGCCGCGATCGACAGCCTGGTCGCCTAATCGCTTCACAGTCAATACAAAAACCCTGCTCATCAGCAGGGTTTTGTTTTTTGTAGCCCGGCCAAGCGCAGCGCCGCCGGGACCGGCTCCAGGCCCCCGGAGTCGGCGTACCGCCTCGTCCGGGCTACTTTTTGTCGTAGCGCAGGTAGCCCGCTATGCCACCACCGCCGTCTTTTGGATGGTGGATACCGTCATGAACTTCCACGCAGGCAAAATCAAACGGCGAAACGCCTTCCAGACAGGCGACGTTAATCCCGTACTGCTGGGGGTTCGAGCGCCGCTGATGGAAGGTATAAATCCCGCACACCGAACAGAAAAAATGAACGGCCTCGCCGGTATTAAAGCGATACTCCGTTAATTTTTCCTGACCGCGCAGAATCTCGATCCCCAACAACGGCGCAGAAACCGCGACCGCACCGCGCATGCGGCAGTAAGAGCAGTTGCAGCGCCGAGCCGTATTCAGGCCATCGCTAAGTACCACGGTAAAGGCCACCGCGCCGCAGTGGCATTGGGCGGAACGTTTGTCGCTCATCAAGCCTCCCGTTATGCGCGAGCCGCGATGCCGTCGAGCGTCGCCAGTGCGTCCTCAGGTAAGGTCAACTGCCCCGCCGCCATATTTTCCTGCAGATGCGTCACTGACGACGTACCGGGGATCAGCAGAATATTTGGCGAACGGTGCAGCAGCCAGGCCAGCGCCACCTGCATCGGCGTTGCGCTCAGCGAACGAGCGACCTTGTTCAGCGCGGAGGATTGCAGCGGCGAAAAGCCGCCGAGCGGGAAGAACGGTACATAGGCAATACCGTCACGCGCCAGCGTATCAATCAGTTCATCATCACGGCGGTGCGCGATGTTGTACTCATTTTGCACGCAGACAATATTGGCGATTATGCGCGCTTCGGCCACCTGCGTTGCCGTGACGTTACTCACCCCAATATGCTTGATAAGGCCTTGTTGTTGCAGCTCGGCGAGCACGCTGATACTGGCTTCAATAGAGCCTTCGCTCGGCCCATGGCCGTCGCCAATCATCACGCGCATATTCACCACATCCAGCGCATCTAGCCCGAGATTACGCAGGTTATCGTGTACCGCCTGCTTTAATTCCTCAGCGGAGAATGCCGGAAGCCAGGCGCCTGTATCATCACGACGCGCGCCAATTTTGGTCACAATCACCAGATCGTCGGCATAGGGATGCAGCGCTTCACGAATAATCTGGTTCGTCACGTGTGGGCCGTAGAAGTCGCTGGTGTCGATATGGTTGACACCGAGCGCCAGCGCTTCGCGTAACACGGAGATGGCGGCATGTCGGTCTTTCGGTGGACCAAATACCCCTGGACCTGCCAGCTGCATCGCCCCGTAGCCGAGGCGATTAACAAATTGAGAACCAAGGGAAAACGTAGTGTAACGGGTCATAACGTCCTGCCTGTATCATCATGATGAATGTGACCGACAGTATAGGAACGGTTTTCCCTATATGACTGTGCTTTTTATGCCATAAATGCAAAAAGCTGGCGCGCTACTGCGCGTAACGCAGCAGATTGAAGAACGGATGCCGGAAGAATACATCGTCTACGAACACCTTTACCTCAGGGAACGTAGCCAGGATGCATAGTGCCCAGGCCATTCAACGGTGGCGGTTCCCGGTTTCCCCATCGCAAAACCGTGTCCACCGGTTGGATAGCGGTACATCGTGACCGGCACCTGTTCTCGTAGGCAGGCCGCCTGCATAATTAGCGTATTTTGCGGGTCAGACACCGGATCGTTTTCAGCCTGTACCAGGAATATCGGCGGTGTTTCTGGCGTGACATAGCGCTGAACGGACCACGCAGCGTTGGCCGCCTGTGAAGCCTCTCTTCCGAGCAGAATTTTATGCGTCGCGGTATGGGTGTACGGTTGCTCAAGCGTGATGATGGGGTAAATGAACGCCGCGCCGCTCATGGTCGCAGGATGCTTATCCAGTGCATCTACCGCGGGATAGCTTTGATAGTCTGGCCGCGTCGCCGCCATGCCAAGCAGATGCCCTCCGGCTGAAAATCCCAGCGCGCTCACCCGCCTTTCGCGCTGTGCAACAATCCGCAGTGCCCGCTGCGCATCCTGCAGCGCCACCAGATTACCATCATTCCAGCCTTCACCGGGCAACCGATAGCTCAACAGGTACGCGGTATAGCCTCGATTAACCAGCCACAGAGCGGCGGGCCAACCTTCCATCGCCATCTCAATGCGCTGATACCCGCCTCCTGGCGCAATCAGCACGCCATGGCCGTTAGGCGATGGTGGCGTTAGTACGGTGAGCGTCGGTATCGCTATCTGGCTTTGCGCCCCTTTCGCACTCACGTGCATTTTCCCGACAGGGCCACCTCCGCCTGGCGGTATAACGGGCCACAGCGGGATCGTCTGCTGCTGATATGACGTGGCGTAGGCAAGCGTAGAACCATATCGCGCCGAAAACAGCGTAGCGGCAAAACCCAACAGAAAATGACGACGATGCATAGGCGCGCCTCACCAGGTAAGGAATTGACAGTTAAACAAAAAAGAAAGGACAGAGGATGAAGGATTTATGGCGAAGTGTTACTCACCGATTAGAGCGATTGCGAGCAGAATTCCTAAAACACAATAACTGGATAGGCAAACAGTACTCCTGGATTGCGACCCCGTGCGGGCTGCTATAGGATTGCGGTAATCCCGAATTTCGGGAGAGGCGCAATGTTGCGGGGGCTTTATCCCCGGCGGCATCGGCTGCAGGAAAGAGAAAACCCCCGCACGTTGCTTGGTAAACCTGGCAACATAACGGGGGCTAACTTGACCCTAAGCAATTCAAGGATAGCCGCGTACGGTTGCCATTGCAACACAGGCGGTTATATGACGTTCAGGGAAGCGTTAGTTATTGCGGTTGTGACATCGATTATCGGGCCTATTGTGGTCGCGTTAGTCTGCCACTTCTGCAATATCTAACCTGAAGTGGGCGTCATGTGTCGCCGCAATGGCAATATGCGCCCGAACCGGGCCACCAGAGTAAAGACTGGTGGCCCTTTTCGTTAACGTCTTGTTACGTTCAGCGTTGTCCGCAGATATTTAGGGGTAATTTTCTCAGACGGTTTGCATTTTTATACGTTATATAATCAAATACACATCGTTTATCCCCTCCTCCATAATGAGTGACTCATGTCTACATTACAACGCTTCCTGCTTGGGCTGACGCTGGCTTGCGCGAGCCTAATGGCCGTAAACCCGGCGATGGCCGACCGTACCATTACCGATCAACTGGGTCGTCAGGTTACCCTTCCGGATAGCGTGAACCGCGTCGTGGTTTTACAGCACCAGACGCTGAACCTGCTGGTCCAGTTAAATGCCGCTGACGATATCGTCGGCGTACTCAGCAGTTGGAAAAAGCAGTTGGGCCCTGAATTTGCACGCTTTATGCCCGGAATTGAAAAGCTGCCGATGCCGGGCGACCTGACGCAGGTCAACATCGAAAGTTTGCTCGCGCTGCATCCGCAGGTGGTCTTTGTTGCGAACTATGCACCGGAAGCGATGATCCAGCAGATCACCAATGCCGGTATTCCGGTGGTAGCAGTGTCGCTGCGTGAAGATGCCGCCGGTGAAAAGAACAAGATGAACCCGACGATGGCGGACGAAGAACACGCCTATAACGAAGGGTTGAAACAGGGTATCCGCCTGATTGGTGAAGTGGTTAATCGTCAAGCCGATGCCAGCAAACTTATCGACTACACCTTTAACGCTCGCGCGAAATTTAACGCCCCGGTAGCCGCCATTCCACAGAAGGAAAAAGTCCGCGTCTACATGGCAAACCCGGACCTGAACACCTACGGTTCGGGTAAATATACCGGTCTGATGATGGAACATGCGGGGGCGATGAACGTTGCCGCAGCAACGGTAAAAGGCGCACGCCAGGTATCACTGGAGCAAGTGCTGCAGTGGAACCCGCAGGTTATCTTCGTTCAAGACCGCTACCCGGAAGTGGTGAAACAAATTACCGCTGACCCACAGTGGCAAGGTATTGATGCCGTCAAAAACCATCGCGTCTGGCTGATGCCAGAGTACGCTAAAGCATGGGGCTACCCGATGCCGGAAGCGCTGGCGATTGGCGAGCTGTGGATGGCGAAAAAACTCTATCCGGAGCGCTATAAAAACGTTGATGTCGACGCACAGGCACAGGATTACTATCAGCGTTTCTACCGCACTCATTGGCAGGCCAATGCACATCAGTAGTCATCCTAAAACGGTACAGGGTGGGCTGATGTTGCTTACCCTGGTGGTTGCCGTCGTTTCCCTCTGCTTTGGGCAGTATGGTCTGTCGATTGGCGATGTGTTTAATCAGCTTGCGCATCCGCATCATGACGCCGATATTGCGCATCAGATTGTCTGGTCCGTCCGCCTGCCGCGCATACTGATGGCTCTGTTGGCCGGCGGTGTGCTCGGCCTGTGCGGCGCGACCTTACAGGGTGTGTTCCAAAATCCTCTGGTCGACCCGCACATTATCGGCGTCACTTCCGGTTCCGCCTTTGGCGGCACGCTGGCGATTCTGCTGGGTTTCAGCATGCCGATGATGATGGGCTCCACCTTCTTCTTCGGTCTCCTCGCGTTAACGCTGGTCTATCTGCTGGCCGCCCTTCAGGGGAGAGAAAGCACACTGGTGCTTATCCTCGCCGGGATTATTCTCAGCGGTTTCTTCGCGGCGCTGGTCAGCTTGATGCAATACATGGCCGATACCGAAGAGGTGCTGCCAAACATCGTTTTCTGGCTGCTTGGCAGTTTTGCCACCGCCAACTGGAGCAAAGTGCTGCTGCTTGTCATTCCCGTCACCATAGCGGCGCTGGTGCTCTACAAGCTGCGCTGGCGCATTAACCTGCTGTCGCTTGATGATAAAGACGCTCGTGCGCTTGGCGTGCGTGTTACTGCGCTTCGTCGCGGCGTACTGTTGTGCTGTGCGCTACTGGTTGCCGCTCAGGTCGCAGTGAGCGGCAGCATTGCCTGGGTGGGTTTAGTCATTCCACATCTGGCGAGAATGTTGTCGGGTGCCGATCATCGCCGTCTGCTGCCCTGTGCATTCTGGATGGGGGCAAGCTTTATGATTCTGGTGGACGATCTGGCGCGCACCCTCACCGCCGCCGAGATTCCGATTGGGATCATCACCGCCCTGGTCGGCGCACCGCTCTTTACCGTGATGCTGGTACGTGCCAGCCGAAAAGGACTGCTCAAATGACCCCAACGCTTTCGCTTTCCCGGTTGGAATATGGGCATAAAGCGCCGCTGTTTGCGCCGCTCAGTCTGCATTGTGAGCCGGGTGATATCTGGGCCATTTTAGGCGCTAACGGCCGTGGGAAAAGTACGCTGCTGGATACCATCACCGGCGTGTTGCCAACGCTCGCGGGCGATATCACCGTCACGGGTGGCGTTGGGATTGTACCTCAGTCCTTTCGCCCTGCTTTTGCCTGGCGAGTACGCGAAGTGGTGTTGATGGGCCGCGCCCGGCATATCGCCCTCTTCGCGCAACCGCAGGAGGAAGATGAACAACAGGTGATGGCGGCGCTGGCGCTGCTGAATATCACGTCGTTTGCCGATGCGCTGTTCAGCAACCTGTCCGGTGGTCAGCAGCAACTGGTGATGATTGCTCGCGCGTTGGTCAGCGCCAGTCAGAATATTTTATTAGACGAGCCCTGCTCAGCGCTGGATCTGGGCAACCAGCAGACGGTGCTGCAACTTATCAGCGACCTGGCGCGCGTCCAGTCACGTACGGTGATGTTCACTACACACGACCCGACTCATGCGCTGCAGGTCGCCAGCCATACGCTTCTGCTGTTGCCTGAAAGCCAATGGCTGGCGGGCCCTACCGCAGAGGTGGTTTCAGAAGCCAACCTTCAGCGCGCTTATGGCGTCACGGTACGTAAGCTAAAGCTGGAAGATTATCCTGCGGCAGTCGTCACCCCGCTGTTTAGCCTTCGTCGCTAGCCAACATAAAGCCCGCCTCGCGCAGGCAGCGCTGCCCCTCGTCTGCGAGGATAAACTGGTAGAACTGCTGCACGGCGGGACTTTCTTCCAGCATCGCCATGTAATAGTCACAGCGAATATTCCACGGTTCCGGGATGACCACGCTGCGCACCTCTTTCTGCTTATCCATCGCCGTGGCGTAATGGGCGTAGCCGATAAACAGGTCCGCCATCCCTTCACGAATAAGCCAGCTGCTTGCCATTTCGCCCGCTGGCACCGTCAGCGAATCGCGTCCGCCAACAAGTTGCCTCGCACGCCCCTTGAGAGATTCGCCAAGGCCGGGAAAACCGGCTTCAAGTTGTTCAAACAGCTGCCAGGTATAGTCGCCAGAAGGATCGCACAGCGGCGTTGATGTACCAAGGCGCAGCGTCCTGTCGCTTAACAGCTCAAGCCAGGTTTTACCCGCCGTTTGCGGGGAGTTTCTGACCGTCAGAATTAAGCGGTTACGCGCGAAAATTCGCAGGCCATGCGCTAATCCTGCATCGCACAGCACTTTAGGATGGTGGTAATTAGCGGAAGCAAATAGCGAGCACGACTCGCCCTTCTCTATGCGCTCGCGCAGTAGCCCTGCCGGGCCAAAAACGATCTCAACCGGAATTCCGGTTTTGGCCATAAACTGTGACTTGAGAGGAATAAAGGCGCGGCGAAGGCTGCCTGCCGCCAGCAGCGTGAGCGAGGAGTTCATATAAGATACGTAAAAGTCCGGGTAACATAACCGTTATGTTACCCGGGCTATTACGCTACTGACTAGCGCTTTAGTAACGAATTTGTGCAAGCGCCTGCAGCTGCTCCGGCGTGGCCACCGGCAAATGGAAGAAATCCAGATAGGCGGGGATCATTTCAAACAGCATATCGGTGCCGCGCTGTACCGGACAACCCCGTGCCATAGCGGCCTGCAAGAACGGCGTATACTCCTGCTTCATGACCACCTCGCCGACAAAAGTACCGGGGGTAATTCGGTCCATATCCATCGGTAGTGGATCGCCGGGAGACATGCCAAGCGGCGTGGCATTCACCACCAAATCGTGTCCCTGTGGATCGCAGGACATCACCGTCAGCTTAAGCTGCGGATAATGCGCCTGAAGGCGATGCGCCAGGGCATTGGCCGTGCTTTCACGTGTATCATAAAGCGTCAGAGCACTGACGCCCGCTGCTGCAAGTGAGGCGGCAATGGCCGACCCCACACCGCCACAGCCCATCACCAGCGCGCGCGCGCGCGTCGTGCGAAAGCCTTTACGTTGAATACCGCGAACAAAACCATCGCCATCGAACATATCGCCGGTCAGCGTGCCATCGGCTTCACGGCGAATGGCGTTGCACGCGCCCGCAATCTCCGCGGTGGGACTCATGCGGTCGACCAGCGCGCAGGTAGCCACCTTATGCGGCATTGTCACCAGCGAGCCGGCGATATTGGTCAGTGAAAAGAGCGTTGGGATGAGCGCCGCATAGTCTTCTGGCTTCACGCCCATTGGCACCACTTTGACATCGACGCCCTGGTTCTCAAACCAGGGGTTGTAGATCATCGGCGCTTTAAAGCTTTCGGTCGGGTACCCCAGATGAGCAATTAACCGCGTATGCCCACTAATTTGCATGAGAGCCCTCCTGCTCGGGTAGATCCAGCTCGATACGCTTCACGTCACCGAGGATAAACAGATAGGCGACGACCCCGAGAAGCGCCGCTCCGCCGATGTAAATCAGCGCGTAGAAGAAGCTACCGAATGCAGCGACAATAAAACCAATCACCAGCGGCGTGAGGATCCCCGCCAGATTTGCGCAGAAGTTGAACAAGCCACCGGTCAGACCGCCCAGCCCTTTTGGCGCCATATCGGAGATCAAAGTCCATCCAAGCCCCACCATTCCCTGGCCAAAGAAGGCGAAGGACATCACCATGATGACCGCCGTATCGCTGGTCAGCCAGTTGGCGCTGATAATGCAGCTTGCCATCAACAGGCCTGCAATAATCGGCAGCTTACGCCCCAGGTTGGCGCTTCCGGTCGCTTTGAGCAGCTTGTCAGATACCCAGCCGCCAAACATGACACCGCCAGCGGCGGCCAGGAACGGCATGATGGCGAAGAAGCCCACCTTAATCCACGGCATGTGGCGTTCGGTCGCCAGATAGGTCGGGAACCAGGTAAGGAAGAAAACCAGCACGGTGTTACCCGCAAACTGGCCGATGCTGGCCCCCACGATCTGGCGTTTGCGCAACAGTTGACGCACCAGCGGCCAGCTAAAGACTTTGCGCTGTTCGGCACCGGTCGTCATACCGCCGCCCGCAGTAATATACTCACGCTCCTGATCACTCAGACGCGCGTCCTCATGCGGTTCGCGGTAATGACGCCACCACACCAGCGCAAACAGAATCCCCACTACGCCCACGGTGATAAACAGCGTACGCCAGCCGAAGCCATCCATAATCCAGAACAGCAACGGCGCAAAACAGGCCAGCCCGAGATATTCCCCGACGGTATAAACCGCCGTCGCTTTAGCGCGCTCGTGTTGTGGGAACCAGGCACTCACCACGCGGCTATTGACCGGGAAGCACGGCGCTTCGCTGATCCCAAGACCAAAGCGGCACAACAACAACGACTTGAGGCCCACGGCAAACCCGTGGAACAGGGTAAACAGCGACCAGAAGCCCAGCGCCAGAAAATAGGTCAGCTTATTGCCAAAACGGTCGAGGAACATACCGCCGGGAATTTGCGCCAGCGCGTAGGTCCAGGCGAAGGCGGAGAAGACGATTCCCATCACCGCCGCGCCGATACCCAGCTCCTGGGTCAACTGCGGTGCGGCAATGCCGAGCACGGTGCGGTCGAGATAGTTAATCATTGTCCCGACGGCCAGCAGCGCCAGAATGCCGATGCGCCGCCGGGTACGGGGGACCGCGTTAACCGCCTCAGCGGTAGCCACGCGATTATGGCCAAGTGAATTCATAGTGTTTACCTGTCGTTGTCGAGTGCAGATGAATGTTATTTTTATGGTCTGTGGTGCAACACTAGCGTACCAGGTGGTTCAACCCGATGCGCTAGCGGTACTGCATAGCCGAGAGGCGGACGGCGGCATTGACCGCGCCATACTGCGCATAGCCGTTGCGTCTTTCGGTTAATTCAAAGAAGAAGCGTCCTTCGCTGAAGGGCCAGGTATAGCGATGTAAAAACTCGCCGCCCGCGGTATCACGGTCGTAAAGTATTTGCTGACGCTGCATCAGGGCAACCTGTTCCGGGCCGCCAAAACGCGCCAGCAGATCGTCATAGTAGTTTGCCGGAACAGGCAAGGAGAGCGAGTCCGCCAGCGGTTGTTTATCCAGTAGTCCCGGTAGGTCATGGCAGGCAAACGCGGCATGCTGGAGCCCTGCGCCCTGGTAACACGCAACGGAGCGGGCAATCTGCGTGGCCCGGCTTTGCGAGATATTCAGCGCGAGGCGAATATTACCCTGCGGGCTTTGTACCGCCAGGCTGCGCACCAGACCGTAGGGGTCTGGCATGGTCTGTTCATGTTCAAGGGTAAAGCCTAATACCGCCCGGCAGAACATCACCCAGTTATCACGGCTGTCGGCTTCCATCCCTAATGCCAGATGGTCAATACCCAGCAATGCGCCCTGGGTCGCGTCCCCGGTCAGATTAAAGTCCTGGCTATAGATATCCTGATGCCCTTCAACCAGATAAATAAGGCTGCCATCCGGCGCGCATACCGCAGGAATGGCACTCTCATTTGGCCCCACCTCACCTTGCCAGGTCGCGTAGCCATAAGCTTTTGCCCGCGCCACAATCGGTGCGCTTGCGCTCACCCGCAGCGCCATCGCGCACAGCGACACGCCGTGACGCTGGTAGAAATGATCCGCCCAGCTATGCGGTTGATAATTGATGATGATTCTCGCGCCACCGTTGCTCCACAGCGCCACCTGTTTCGAGCGGTGCACACCCGCAAGCCTAAAGCCCATGCCGCTGAGCATGGCGCTCAGTTTCTTGGCTTCTGCGGGGCTTGCGGCAAATTCAATAAACTCGGTGCCTTGATAGGTCGGTAGATTGGCGGTCTGGAACAAGTCAGCGTCGGTATCACCTAGCGCGTTGCGCGTCTGTTCTTCCAGCCACAGCAGAGAACGATAGCCATCTTTGGCCGTTGCGCCGTTCGGCGAGGCGCGGAAACCGTCGTTAAAGATCTCCAGTGACCACGGTCCGCGATAGCCCACACGCGTAAGTTCGCGCGTAAACTCCACCAGCGGTAGTTCCCCCTGGCCTGGGAAGCAGCGAAAATGGCGGCTCCATTCGAGGACGTCCATTTTCATCAGCGGCGCATCGGCCAGTTGCAGGAAAGTAATTTTGTCTACCGGCACTTCATGCAGGCGACTGAGAGAGTCTCCGAGCGACAGAATATGGAAGCTATCGAGCACAATACCGAGCGCCGGGCTATCCACCGCCTTCACCCTCTCCCACGCCTGATACCAGCGGTTGACGTGTGTACCCCAGGCCAACGCTTCATAGCCAATGCGGATATTTTCCTGCTCGGCAAGCGTCGCTAATGCGCGCAGATCGGCTATCTGGAGTTCGACATCAGCGGAGCAATCCGCCTGAACGTTACTGCACAGCAATAACGTGTCACAGCCCAGTTCATGCATCAGCGCAAACTTGCGTTTAGCGCGTTCGAGGTTTGTTGCAAACTGTGCGCGAGTGCCGCCTTCAAAATCTCGAAACGGCTGAAATAAAGTGATTTTAAGCCCCAGATCGTCGGCCATGCTACGGACATCCGCAGGCGTACCGGTATAATAGAGCAAATCATTTTCGAAGATCTCAACGCCCTGATAGCCTGCCGCCGCGATTGCGCTCAGTTTTTCAGGCAGGGTTCCAGAAATAGACACGGTAGCAATAGAACGCAACATAGTTTCACCAGGCTTATGCGGTAACGGTGGGATGAATATGAATCATTTGGTTCGTCGACGCCAGATTTGGTTGCTAAATTGTGATCATTGTGTGTATTTTTTGTGCCCTTGGAAACGTTAACAGGAGTTGTTATGTCCGCCATTGCTCAAGATGAAGCCCAGTCGCTCAAGAACCGCATCTTCACCGCTGCAATTACCGTGTTTGCTGAACATGGGCTGGCGGGGGCCAGAATGGAACAGATTGCCGGGGAAGCGCAGACCACCAAGCGTATGGTGGTTTACTACTTTAAAACCAAAGAGCAGCTGTACCAGGCGGTTCTTCAATATGTCTATTCGCGGATCCGTGAAACCGAGCAGCAGTTAGGACTGGAGAATCAACCGCCGGTAGAAGCGCTGGTGCAACTGGTGAAGTGGAGCGTGCGTTACCACGCCGAGCATGCGGATTTTATGCGGATTATTTGTATGGAGAACATGCAGCGCGGGAAATGGCTGCTGGCATCAGGCGACCTGAAACGACTCAACAAAAGTGCCCTTTCGCTGCTTGAGCACATTCTTCATCGCGGTCAGACGCAGGGAATTTTCCAGCCTGAAATTGAAGCCCGTGACGTCCACCGCCTCATTAGTAGCTTCAGCTTTTATCAGGTTTCCAACTTTTATAGCTTCAATAGCCTTTATCTGGATGGTCCGCTTCCGGACATTGATGATGAAGCGCTCATTACCCACCACAGCGAGCTGGCAGTAAAAGCAATCCTGCGCTTCGTCATCGCCTGATAATATCTATTTCAAGGCGTTATCACTGCCCTGAGAGCGCAGTCACCACTTTTTGCATCGCTTCGCGCGTCAGCTCGGAGCGCTGAATTTTGGTATTAGCCAGCGCGGTACGGACGACGCCAGCAATCACGATATGTTTTGGCTCCTGGCCCAAATCGCGCATTTCCAGCACCACTTTGCCCACCACACGGCACATCTCCTGGTATAAAACGTCGTCTTTTGCCTGATTTCCCATCATTTACGCTCGCTAATTTCCATTAATAATCAAATTATTATTGATTCTATTACCGGAGAAAGCAAATCAACGACGCCGCGAACAACGGCTCTGGCGGATTTGTTGCGCATCTTTGCTGTTACGTTTTCACAAATAATTCGTTTTTATTTTGTTAATTAGCCTGTTTTGATTTTGAAACGGCGTTTTTATTTTCTTTTTGCAACATTACATCGTATAATCTGCGGCGTTTCTTTCTTGAATGGTTTCAGCTCATTGGACTGCATTAATAAACGATTAAAACATCGCCTATTTAACTATGCTGAACCTCTAGCACACTTTCCTCTGCACGCTTTTTTTATGTCACCTATCCTTATGGCGTGGCATCGCAACTTTCGTAATACAGGTTTAACTCCATGGCCGTGCGCGCATGGAGCGAGAATTCAAATTCCCAATCCTTCTCAATCTCAACTTAAAGACTAAGACTGTCATGAAAAAGACCAAAATTGTTTGTACCATCGGACCGAAAACCGAATCTGAAGAGATGTTAGGCAAAATGCTTGACGCTGGCATGAACGTAATGCGTCTGAACTTCTCTCACGGCGACTATGCTGAACACGGTCAGCGCATCAAGAACCTGCGCAACGTGCTGAGCAAAACCGGTAAGAAAGCCGCTATCCTGCTGGATACCAAAGGCCCAGAAATCCGTACTATCAAGCTGGAAGGCGGTAACGACGTTTCCCTGAAAGCTGGCCAGACCTTCACTTTCACCACCGACAAATCCGTTATCGGCAACAGCGAAATCGTTGCAGTAACCTACGAAGGCTTCACCACTGACCTGACCGTGGGCAACACCGTACTGGTAGACGATGGTCTGATCGGTATGGAAGTGACCGCTATCGAAGGTAACAAGGTTATCTGTAAAGTGCTGAACAACGGTGACCTGGGCGAAAACAAAGGCGTTAACCTGCCAGGCGTTTCTATCGCTCTGCCAGCACTGGCTGAGAAAGACAAACAAGACCTGATCTTTGGTTGTGAACAAGGCGTTGACTTCGTTGCGGCTTCCTTTATTCGTAAACGTTCTGACGTTGTTGAAATCCGCGAGCACCTGAAGGCGCACGGCGGCGAAAACATCCAGATCATCTCCAAAATCGAAAACCAGGAAGGCCTGAACAACTTCGACGAAATCCTCGAAGCGTCTGACGGCATCATGGTTGCTCGTGGCGACATGGGCGTTGAGATCCCTGTAGAAGAAGTTATCTTCGCGCAGAAAATGATCATCGAAAAATGTATCCGTGCACGTAAAGTCGTTATCACTGCGACCCAGATGCTGGATTCCATGATCAAAAACCCACGCCCTACCCGCGCAGAAGCAGGCGACGTAGCGAACGCCATCCTCGACGGTACCGATGCAGTCATGCTGTCCGGCGAATCCGCTAAAGGTAAGTACCCACTGGAAGCTGTGACCATCATGGCAACCATTTGTGAACGTACCGACCGCGTGATGACCAGCCGTCTGGACTTCAACAACGACAGCCGTAAACTGCGCATCACTGAAGCAGTGTGCCGTGGCGCCGTTGAAACTGCTGAGAAACTGGACGCGCCGCTGATCGTGGTTGCTACCCAGGGCGGTAAATCTGCACGTGCTATCCGTAAGTACTTCCCGGATGCCACCATTCTGGCGCTGACCACCAACGAAACGACCGCGCGTCAGCTGGTGCTGAGCAAAGGCGTTATCGCTCAGGTTGTCAAAGAAATCAGCTCTACTGATGATTTCTACCGTCTGGGTAAAGAAGTCGCTGTTGAAAGCGGTCTGGCTCAGAAAGGTGATGTTGTTGTCATGGTTTCTGGCGCGCTGGTTCCAAGCGGAACCACCAACACTGCATCCGTGCACGTACTGTAATAATCTACATACTTATTATAGTTTGCTTAAAAAAGCGCCCTCTGGGCGCTTTTTTTATACACTCAGATAACTGAGCTCAATAAAAAATCAAATAGGCTGTCACTATTTAAACTCGGATTATCTAAGATGAATCCGATGGAAGTTCCCTGTTTTCACACACTTTTTCGCTCCAAAATCCCAAAGTCGATGCTTCTTTGAGCGAACGATCAAAAATAAGGGAAAACGCATAAAAAAATATTCTCAATATAAAAAAGTTTGTGTAATACTTGTAACGCTACATGGAGATTAACTCAATCTAGAGGGTATTTATAATGAATCGTACTAAACTGGTACTGGGCGCGGTAATCCTGGGTTCTACTCTGCTGGCAGGTTGCTCCAGCAATGCTAAAATCGATCAGCTGTCTTCTGACGTTCAGACTCTGAACGCTAAAGTTGACCAGCTGAGCAACGACGTGAACGCAATGCGTTCCGACGTTCAGGCTGCTAAAGACGACGCAGCTCGTGCTAACCAGCGTCTGGACAACCAGGCTCACTCTTACCGTAAGTAAGAGTTCTGGTAATAAAAATGGCGCACATTGTGCGCCATTTTTTTGCCTGCGATTTGCCCCGCTCTACTGCGTCACCTTTCCTGATGATGTTTCTGCGCCAACCGTTTCGCTCCGCGCACTGTTTTGCACCGACAGCACTGGCTCAGCGGCAGAAGGCGTACCTTTCCCCGTAGAAATGATCACTGGATAACCGGCACGACGCGACAGCGTTTTCTTCACGAGATCTTCGCTCACGCTCGCCTGCTGGACGAACTGCTTAAAGCCAGGGGATAACGTCATCTTCATGGTTTGCGTATCCTGTGCTTCGTTCTGCGACAGCGGACGATGCACTTCCAGATAGCGAGAGCCATCCGGCTCGACGGCATACTTCACCGGTTCGTTGATGACCCTGACCGGCGTTCCGCTGCGCACCTGGGCGAACAGCGCTTTGATGTCTGGCGCGTTCATACGAATGCATCCCGAGCTGACGCGCAGCCCGACGCTGTCCGGCGCGTTAGTACCGTGAATGAGATATTCACCGTTGCCGTACGCCAGACGCAGCGCAAAGAGCCCCAGCGGGTTACCCGGCCCGGCGGGAACCACTGCCGGCAGCGTGATACCCCGCTCCAGCGAACGCGCGCGGATGCCCGCCGTTGGCGTCCAGGTTGGATTCGGGATCTTTTGCCCTACCCGTGTGGTCATTTCCGGCGTTTCCAGCCCCTGAAGACCTATACCAATGGGATAAACCTGCACCTGCTGCTCGCCCGGCGGGAAGTAATAAAGCCGCAGTTCAGCGAGGTTCACCACGATGCCTTCACGCGGCACATCCGGTAGCAGCATTTGCGACGGGATGGTCACAACGGTACCGGGTCTTGGCACCGGAGCAATGGTGTTGTTGGCTTCGAGGATCAGCATCGCCGCCGTGTCAAAGCGTCGGGCGATAGCCTGTAAGTTCTTATCACCGTCCTGAACGGTGTAGGTTTGGTTCTGGCCGATTAAACGACTGTTGGCAGGGGGTAACGGGTAGTCAACGGCCCAGGCGCTGGAAATGGCGCTAAGGGCTCCTAAAATGCTGAGTGCTAAGAGGGACGCGCGCTTCATATCTGGATTCCTTATTCATATTCACTGACAACGTGCCAGAAAGCTGAACCACCAGCGTGGCGGGCTCTGGCCCGCCTTTCGTAACAGAATGAAAGCTGTCTATTTGATATTAGCTAAAACTTGCTGCTTGCGTACGAATTGCCCGAATCATCGCTTCCAGCCCCTGGGAGCGTGAGGGAGTCAGGTGCTGCGCCAGCGCCAGCTGTTCAAACCAGGGGCGAACATCGAAGGCCTGAACGTCGGCGGCGGTCATTCCATCGTAGAGGATAAACACCACGGCAATCAAGCCTTTAACGATAGCGGCATCGCTATCGCCCTGTAGCGTTATTCTCCCCTGTTCATCACGCCCCATGACTATCCACACCTGGCTCTGACAGCCCTGAATGATATGCTCTGGGCTGTGTTGCTCAGCGCTGAGCGGCGCTAGGCGCTGGCCCAGTTCAATGATATAGAGGTACTTTTCTTCCCAATTCGCGCAGCGCTGGAAGTTGCGCAGCAGTTTGTCTTTATCCGGTAAAGCCGCCATTGTTGCTCCCTGTTAACCCAGTAAACGCCTGATGCGCTGTAATCCTGCGACCAGTCTGTCGACCTCTTCTACGGTGTTGTACATCGCCAGCGAGGCCCGGCACATCGCGGGAACCTGATAAAACGCCATCAGCGGCATCGCACAGTGGTGGCCGGTACGCACGGCGATGCCGTAGTTGTCGAGAAAACTGCCCACGTCATAAGCATGATGCTTGCCGAGGTTAAAGGCTATCACCCCCCGACGCTCAGCGGGGCCGTAAAGATGCAGGTCAGGCACGGTGGCCAGCGCATCCAGTGCGTAACGCATCAACGTCTGCTCATATTCGTCAATCGCCGTCAGCCCCAAACCGTTGACGTAATCCAGCGCCGCGCCCAGCCCAATAATGCCGCCAGTGTTCGGCGTACCCGCTTCGAAGCGCCAGGGAGCTTTGTTCCAGGTGGTGCCTTCGGTCAGGCTGACGGTGTCTATCATTGAGCCGCCCCCTTCCCACGGCGGCATCTCCTGAAGAATTTCCGCTTTGACGTACAGTGCGCCAATCCCGGTCGGGCCATAAAGCTTATGACCGGAGAAGGCATAAAAATCGCAGTCCAGCGTCTGTACATCGACCGGCAGATGCATCACCGCCTGCGCGCCGTCCACCAGCACCTTCGCGCCATGGTCTTGAGCCAGAGTCATCAACGCAGCGAGCGGATTCTCGGTTCCCAGTACGTTAGAAACCTGCGTCACCGCCAGCAGTCGGGTACGTTCGTCAAACAGCGCCTCTACGGCATCTAGCTGCAGCGTGCCGTCAGGCGTGAGCGGGATAACCCGCAGCTCCGCGCCGGTGCGCGCACAGAGCATCTGCCAGGGCACGATATTGGCGTGATGCTCCATGGCGGTGATCACGATATTGTCCCCCGCCTTAACGTTGCTGTTTCCCCAGCTATTCGCCACCAGGTTAATCGCTTCGGTGGTGCCGCGGACAAAGACAATCTCTTCGGCACTAGCGGCATGAAGAAAGTGCGCCACTTTCTGACGCACGTCTTCCATACGCTGCGTGGCTTCGGCACTTAGCGTGTGGATCCCACGGTGTACAGCGGCATAGCCGTGGCGATAAAAAGTCGCTTCGGCGTGGATCACCTGCTCTGGTTTTTGTGCGCTGGCAGCCGAGTCGAGATACACCAGCGGCTGACCATGAACCTCACGCGCCAGCACCGGAAAATCACCGCGAACCTGTTGTACGGAAAAAGTCATTGTTTACCTCCTGCCAGACGCAGCCCGATCCGCGCCAGCGCATACTGCTTAAGCGGCTCAAGGACGATGGCATCGGTCAGCCCAGCGGCAAACGCATAGAGGATGATTTTTTTCGCTTCCTCTAACGCGACCCCGCGTGAGCGTAAGTAAAAGAGCTGTTCATCGTCGATACGGCCTACGGTCGCGCCGTGGCTGCACTTCACGTCATCGGCGTAGATTTCCAGCTGCGGTTTGGTATCCACTTCCGCCAGACGGCCAAGCAGCAGGTTGTTGTTGGTCATCTGGCCGTCAGTTTTAATCGCGTGCGGCGCCACGGTAATGACACCGTTAAACACCGCCCGGCCCTTATCGTTCACGATAGTTTTATGCAACTGACGGCTATTGCAGTAGCCCTGATTATGCTCAAGCCAGGTGCGGGTATCGCACACCTCGTTACCCACCGGCATCGACAGGCTGTTAACCCGCAGGGTGCTGTTTTCGCCATTCAACTGCGTGCTGGTGTGGTGACGCGTGACCGCCGCCCCCAGCAGGAAGCTGTGGCTGAAGGCCGAGGCGTCGCGCCCCAAGCGAAGATCGTTATGGGCGAAGTGGTAGCTCAGAGCATTTTCAACGTTCAGCTTAAGATGCTGAAAGTGCGCGTTGTCCGCCACCTCTGCGGTCAACCTTGCGCCGGTAAAATGGCGCGCCGCATTCAGACTGACATACTGTTCAATCACCGTTGCCTGCGCCCCTTCCGCCAGCCGCAGGTGGTGGCGATAGTGCGCGGTGTTCATCTCATCCGAATCAAGTCCACGGGTGATATGTAGCAGCAGCAGCGGTTTTGCCGGATGTTGGTTACGCGCCACCTGAATATGAGTCACGCTGGTCGCCAGCCCTTCAGTCAGGTGGAGAAAGACTTCTCCGTGAACCGCTTCCGGCAGCGACTGGCGCTGATTATCAACCGTTACCTCAAACCCGCTTGCCGATACATCGTCGCTCAGACGGGCGTCGAACTGCCCATCAACAAACACCAGACGGTAAGCATCCAGCGCCACCGCGTGTGCATCACGCTCTTCTGCGGTCAGCGCCGGCAGTGCTGGCGCGACGAAAGTGCTGGCGAGCAATTTATCCAGCGAGGTGTATTTCCAGTCTTCATCTTTACGCGTCGGCAACCCCAGCTTTTGTACTTGCTGAAGGTGCTGCTGCGCCTGAGGCGACACGTTGCCGCCCCGCGACTGGAACAGCGCATGCCACTGCTGCAGCGCGCTACTGTTGTTCGCTAAGCCAGCCATAGCCCTGCTCCTCCAGTTGTTTCACCAGACGGAAGTCGCCGGATTTCACAATGCGCCCTTGATAAAGCACGTGCACCACGTCGGGCTTGATGTAATCCAGAATGCGCTGGTAGTGGGTAACGATGATAAACGCCCGCTTGCCGTCGCGCAGCGAGTTCACGCCGTCGGCGACGATTTTAAGGGCATCGATATCCAGCCCGGAATCCGTTTCATCGAGAATGCAGAGTTCCGGCTCAAGCACCGCCATCTGTAGAATATCGTTACGCTTCTTCTCCCCGCCGGAGAAACCGACGTTGACCGAACGGGTCAGGAGATCCGCAGGCATCTTCAACAGATCGATTTTCTCTTCCATCAGATCCTGAAAGTCAAAACGATCGAGCGGCTCTTGCCCACGATGCGCGCGCACCGAGTTCAGCGCGGTTTGCAAGAAGAACTGATTGCTGACTCCTGGGATCTCAACCGGGTACTGGAAGGCCATGAAAATTCCCTCTCCCGCGCGTTCTTCCGGCGACAGCGCCAGCAGGTCATTGCCTTTAAAGGTCACTGAACCACCGGTGACGGTATAATCTTCACGGCCAGCAAGCGTCGCGGAGAGCGTACTTTTCCCCGAACCGTTCGGCCCCATAATGGCGTGCACCTCACCCGGACGCACATTCAGGTTAACGCCGCGCAAAATCGCTTTATCGTCAACCGAGACCGCTAATTCTTTGATATTCAACATACCGTTTCCCTTAATCCTTAACCGACGCTGTGCTCAAGGCTGATTGCCAGTAATTTTTGCGCTTCCACGGCGAATTCCAGCGGCAGCTCCGAGAAAACATCTTTACAGAAGCCGTTCACAATCATTGAGATAGCGTCATCTTCGCTAATTCCGCGCTGCAAGCAGTAGAACAGCTGATCTTCACCGATACGTGAGGTTGTGGCTTCATGCTCCAGCTGCGCGCTGTTGTTGCGACACTCTACATACGGGAAGGTATGCGCGCCGCAGTCGGGCCCAATCAGCATGGAGTCGCACTGGGTATAGTTACGCGCATTGGTCGCCGTCGGCATGATTTTCACTAACCCGCGATAGCTGTTCTGGCTATGCCCAGCAGAGATCCCCTTCGAGATAATCGTCGAACGGGTGTTCTTACCAATGTGGATCATTTTGGTGCCGGTATCGGCCTGCTGATGGCCGCTGGTCAGCGCCACCGAGAAGAACTCACCAACCGAGTTATCGCCGCGCAGAATGCAGCTTGGGTATTTCCAGGTGATCGCTGAGCCGGTTTCCGACTGCGTCCACGACATCTTGCTGTTTTCCCCTTCGCACAGCGCGCGCTTGGTCACGAAGTTAAGGATCCCGCCGCTGTTGTTGTCGCCGGGGAACCAGTTTTGCACGGTGGAGTATTTCACCTCTGCATCTTTATGGATGATCACTTCAACGACCGCCGCGTGTAGCTGGTAGCTGTCGCGTACCGGTGCCGAACAGCCTTCGATATAGCTGACGTAGCTGCCTTCATCGGCAATCAGGATCGTGCGTTCAAACTGACCCGTTTTTTCAGCGTTGATGCGGAAATAGGTAGAAAGCTCCATCGGGCAACGCACCCCTTTCGGGATGTAGATAAAGGTGCCGTCCGAAGCCACTGCCGCATTGAGGGCGGCAAAAAAGTTATCGTTTTCCGGCACCACGGTGCCCAGATAGCGTTGAACCAGGTCAGGATGATCGTGAATCGCTTCACCTAAGGAGCTAAAAATAATCCCCTGTTCAGCCAGTTTTTCCCGATAGGTTGTCGCCACGGACACCGAGTCGAAGATAGCGTCTACCGCCACTTCTCTACCCTCACGCACCGGGACGCCGAGCTGGTTAAAGGCAGCTTCAACTTCATCCGTCAAAAAGCTGCCAGCGCCTGGCTGTTGCTTCGCACCGGGCTCGGAGGCACAGGTATCATCGCAGTTGCCGCAGGACGGCGCGGAGTAATAGCTGTAGTCCTGATAGTCCAGCGATTGATAGTGGGCTTTCAGCCAGTGCGGCTCTTCCATCTGAGTCCAGGCGTGGTACGCCTTCAGGCGAAATTCGAGCATCCACTCGGGTTCATTGCGTCGGGCCGAGATGGCTCTCACCACCTCTTCGTTGATGCCTTTTGCCAGTTCGTCGGTCTGTAGTTGGGTAAAAAACCCTTCTTTATAGTTCAGCGGGCCGCCGGCCCAGGTCTGGACATCGTCACTTGCATCAGTATTGCGCGTCATTATATACCGCCTATACCCCGAAGCTTTCGCCGCAGCCACATTCGTTCTGCGCCTTCGGGTTATGATATTTAAACAGCTGGTTCAGACCTTCCCGCACGTAATCCACTTCCGTGCCGTCAATAAACGGCATCGCGCTTAAAGGCACCCACAGCTTCGCGCCGTCGGCTTCGAACAGCAGATCGTCTTTATCCGGCTCGTTGACCGCGTCCAGCACATAGCCAAAACCCGCACAGCCGGTCTGTTTCACCCCGAGCCGCACGCCCTGGATACCGGGCTGTTGCTTTACCAGCTCACGAATATGCGCCGCCGCAGATGGTGTCAGCGTAATGCCACGCCAGCTGACGTCGTTCGGATCAAAAGTTCCAGAATGCAAATCCATAGGTCTACCTCATCAGTGGAGCTACAAAGGGATAACGCTATGTTAGTGATAATGATTATCACTTCAACCCGCGCCGCGTGGGGGTATTCACCGTTTTCCCTTTATTAATGCCTTTTATAAGCATAGACCCTACGACAAGCGCCGAATGAGATAGATTTATTTTTACAATGCTTTGAAAAATAATAGGTTTGTCGGTAATGATAGGCGGTTTGGCGAGATGTGCTAAAGATGCATAGCCAATGCCTATTTATTTAATCGGTTTTGAGAGGTTCTGTGAATCAGGCACTTAGAGAATAATCAGTAGGTTAGGAAAAGTGCCCTATGGACAATAAGGGACTTTATAACGCCCCCAAATGCGCCCCCAACGCCAAAACGCCCCAAAAAATGATGCAAAAACAAACGAAGCCTTCCTGGTACATTTCGATCACAGTTCCTGTCTAGCGTCCTAAAAAGGAACCATTTTAACTTAGAGAATCTATGATTACGGCTTAATTTCTTCCTCATTAAAAACATGTTCAAGGGGAAATAAAAATGGCAATACCGGCTTACCTCTGGCTGAAAGACGACGGCGGCGCGGATATCAAAGGCTCGGTGGATGTGAGGGATCGAGAGGGCAGTATTGAGATTACCGGCTTCGGTCACTCCTTACGAATCCCCACGGACGACAACACGGGCAAGCTAACAGGAACGCGCATTCACGGCCCGCTGACATTCGAAAAGGAGTTTGATTCGTCCAGTCCCTATCTGTACAAGGCTGTAGCAACCGGACAGCGCCTGCAATCCGCCGAAATACGCTGGTATCGAATCAACGATGCTGGCCAAGAAGCGGAATACTTCAACATGCTTCTGGAGGGCGTTAAGGTTGTATCGGTTTCTCCATCGATGGTGAATGACGAAAAAATTAACCACGTCGAACACGTCTGCCTGCGTTATGAAAAAATCACCTGGAAATATTGCGACGGTAACGTCCAGTTTACCGACTCGTGGAACGACAGAGCGACGGCGTCATGATTGATGTGACCCCCGAAATACTATGGAGTGTTGCCCGGCACTACATCCATAGGAAAAGCCTCCTGAACTCCCAGCACCGTAACATGCACGCGCTTGCCCCGCACTTTAACCACTGGTTCACCGTTTACGATATCAGTACTAAATTGCGCATCGCTCATTTTCTGGCGCAGGCCTGCGTTGAGACCGCGAATTTCTCAGCAATGACAGAAATCCCCAGACACGGCGGGCTGGAATATGACGCTGGAACAAAGGTCGGAAAGAATCTGGGAAACACTCAAAAAGGTGATGGGCCGAAGTACATAGGTCGTGGGCTGCTAGACCTCACCGGGCGAACCAACTATGTCGAGTTCGGAAAGGCTTTTAAAAAGGATTACATCACGCATCCGGAAAACGTAGCAAATAACCCCTATGTGGCAGTTAAATCAGCCTGCTATTACTGGAGTATGCGCCACGTGAACACGGCTGCAGATCAAGACGATATTAACAAAGTTACTCACCTGATAAATGGTGGATATAACGGTCTGGCGGATAGAAAAGAAGCTCTCCGAAAGGCTAAACACGCTTTGGGGATAAACTGAATGAAGCTGTTAAAAATCTTGGCGCTCCTGTCATTTCTGGTTTCGGCCACCAGCTACGCAGCCCCGCAAATATCGGCGCTCACCTGCAAAGCCAATGCGCTGAAAGATGCAAAGAAGCTGCTCTCATTCTATAGCGACAACGATGACCGGATAGAAATTGACGACAATGTTACCCCGCTGGCAAAGATAAAAAATCCCGCCAACGCAAAGCAGCATTTCGACGTTCTGGAAACATGGGGGTATATCTACAAAGGAAAATACAGGATGCACCTGATCTATTACACCTCTCCCGGTGACACTGACTGCGTTCTAATGGGTGAAGAGATCCTGGAGTACGCGGATTTATAGGCTAAGCACCCGGATGGGTGCTTTTTTGTTGCCCTATTCCGGCGCTACGTACACCTTGACATCCCCCCAATTCTCCAGCAACCGCGGCAGCATAAATCTGCGGTCCCCACTCTGTAACGTCAGTCGGCGATGCCGTGAACGGGTGCCAAATTCCAGCAACCTCCACCTCACAATCAATCGTAGAATTATCAGAGTAGTGATTATGAGGAAGGTGGGCGATCGCCGCCAATTGCGACCTGGCGACAGCAATTCATACCAGCAACACACCGTGAATACGACCCGAGGTCCACATGCTTGCGCAACCATAACCCACTGCGTCACCGCATTCCTCATGCGGTTTGAACGGGCATGAAATACTTAAAAAAACCGCACGAAGGCAATCTGGAGTGAATAAAATGCCCCGCAATCCGGGAATGGAACGGGGAATGATGACATTCAAGAGACCTGTCATCGGCCTTGAATTAAAATGTCTAAGCATAGAGTTTTTTTGACCCGTACCGATATTTATCTTGTTAATATGCAGAAATATAAAATGGTCGACGCCGCGTTTATCCTACCTAAGGGAATTTATCAAAAAAAAATATTTCCAAAATGCTTAAAATGAATATTCAGGTAGATAAGAGTGATAAACACTTATATTTTATGTCAATGAAAAGGTAAGATTCTTTACGGTTAATCACTTCCTCATCTATCGTCCCAGGTGATAATCCTAACGAAAAACACATGGAAACCGTCGAACATAGCTATGAAAGAATCGCATAGGATCGCGGTGTCGGAAATATCACTTTGCAGATGCGTAGGATGAACGAAAAATTGCACAGGCATTAAACATAATGGGGCTATCGCCCTTAGCCATACAACCAGTGCCCGGCTTTCGCCGACTCAATAATCATACCAAGTGTCAGCGGCTTCAGCGTTAATTCACGGTTGCACCATTTCCGCCTGAGCTTCCACTGCCACCAATATATCTCTGGTTCAATATAATTGTCTAAGATAAAGTTGTCGTGCTCAATACCATATCGTGTAAATAGATCAATGAGCATGTCTTCCAGATCTTCCGGGAACAAAGTAAAAATGTTCCTTAAAAGTCCAGTCTTTCTGGGCAGGGCGCTTGCGCTCGCTATCGTTATCGGTGACATACTGTAAAAACTCTTGCTCATCTGGTAGTAACATCAGAAATAAGTCCAGGCAATTTTATCTTTCGGTCTAGCTATAAGGTTATATTGGTTTCTCGTTTCCCTTGCAACAAGAGCGAGTATAACTATCACCTGGGCATAACCTCTGTGTGGAACCGCCCGACCTGCTGCCGTCCCTATCTTCTTTGCCGTTCGAGTTTTACCGAAACCTATGCTGTTTAAACTCTCAACAGAGAGTCCCCTAACGGGAAATGTTCCGACATGTAAAAATCCCATTTGGTTGCGGTGAGTCGGCAGGTTTATATCGCTGCCATCATCGGCTTATGACGCCTACCATTAATCCACCTCAATGTAACTATCGTTCAGCTCCAGGAAAGCGACGAACTAATTTCCGTGTTTCCCGCGACCTTTTCCGGTGCAGTTGCCCACGATGCTGTAGAAATATCTGCCAAGCGTGGTCTCCTGTTAGTCCACATCAGCTTGCCGAACTTCATAAATATAGATTGCATGAAAGCCGCGTTTTTATAGCCTAACTTCCTCAGTATTACCGCTCGGTGCTGATAAACCGTTTTTGTTGATCTGTCCGTCATAAAAGCGATCTGGGTAATGGAGAAACCCTTAGCAAGATAGTTAAGGATAAGGGCTTCAGTAGGTGAAAGCCGTGCGTAGTATGCGACACCTTCCATCGACACCTCCGTCGCCGCTGCATGCAAAACCGGTGAGAAGCAGTCTCTATTCTCATTAATATTGATGACACGGTCTCCAGCAGCCCAAAGAGGGTATACCATTCCCGTATCGTGACCCGTCAGCCATACTATCCGGTCAATGCAATTCGAATATATAAAAGAGATGACGTTTTCACCTGTTCCTTCCAGAAGAATATTACCGTCTACAAATATCATTTTCTGTTGATTAAAATTGATACGTTCATCGGTATGGTGGAATACATCAAAATCTTTAAGAGAACTTTTTATCCCCTGGTAAAGCCAATAGTTATTCGTGTAGACGACTATTGGATTGTTTTGTGTTCTTTTGAACTCTGGATTTATTTTATTACCCTCCATTAATATGCTCTAAATATTCGCAATATTTTCCTGTCACAATCTAAATTTATCCGAGTTTCATTTTCCTCGTAAATTCGACAACTTCACGAACAAATGCAACATCAACAAGGTAGCCATTGTTTTCTACGCGAGTAAAAAGATCGTCTGACACATTGAACCCGCTCAGGATGGCTTTCAATTCTCTCATAACTAACCATAGACGTTGACTCGAAGAACTCAACCCATATTTATCCCAGATATTTATTAGCAATTCCTGATCGGTAATTATCTCACTACCTGATTTCAATAATAAATATTCAAGCAAGCGCGCTTTGGTTGTTCTGAGTGGTATACCTTTCTCACTGCCATCCAAAGAGACTAAGGTTTTGTTCTCCACTGAATAATAAAGTCTATTATCAATTCTATAACCAAGAAGCTTTATATTATTATCCACCGCTACCCCGTTTGTTATATGGTCGTTTTCAAGATTACCGAGGCACAATAAGAGTTACAATTACATTTTCAAACGGAAAACAATCAATACAAATCACTACAAATTAACCATATTAAAGACATAAAACTTGATAAAGTAAAAATTTTGAGAGAGTAAATCCATTTCGCACCAGGCAATACCACTTATGAGGTATCATATGAAAGGCTTAGAATTAAATATGACGCATTCAAATTTTGTCAGCAAAATTGATGTAGGTCAATTTTGCTGACATAGGCAATATGTTGGTTTATTGATCTCGAATACTTATTCACCAGCCCATTCTCATCAATATTTTTCAATTCATCATCTGGTCACCTCCACTTCTTCCATTCGTTAAAGCGTTTCCTGTTCTTTTTTTGAACACACAATCAAATCAACAGTTCGTGATAATTATCCTGGACATGGATGCCTGAAAAATTAACCAATCTAAATATTTCGTTTGTGATAATTCTCTTTCGCACTGATGGCATTCTGTGCAAAAAAAATAGGGTTGCCGAACAGATTCTGACCAATGAGATATAACTAACACCTTAATTACACAGCAAATAGTCGTTGATACGCCTCTCATTGATCGACAGCAAGATTGCCCTTCTCAAAAAACGTAACAATCCCTTGCTCCCCGTTTTTCGATAAATAAAGTGAATGTTATGAAGTTAGCGATTTTTTTGTTCCTTTTCTCTTTTCAGGCCTACGCTCTCAATTTCTCGTCAACCATTCTTAAGTTGAACTGCCAGGGACGCGGGCTCGTCGAGGTTATTCTTCACGTCTATGAACACACACAGGAAGCATGGGAAGGACATTTTGAAACTGGCGCGGGCCATAAGCGCGTAGGTGACGTCGAAATCATTCCCTTCGCAAATGGCGACACGCTTCTTCATCGCGTTTCAACAGACTCATTCGGTTATATCTATCGCGGAGAAGAACGTCTTAAGCATTGCATCAAATTAGACGAACGCGCGGTTTATCCAACGTTTGGGTAAACGCTGATAGCAAACAGCAAATCTCACGGTTGAGGGAACGTCATCGTGCAAAGGGGCGTCTATCCTCATCCGGCTGTACTACCCTCGCATTTCACATCTAGGCATCTGTTTCACAATAAGCTATCTTACCCACTCAAACCAAACCTGGGTTCCTCTTGTGCGCAGCCATTCCTCATTCAATTTTTTCTCGCTTTGCTACATGATGATGACTTATGCGCTCATGTTTATCTTTGTGCTGGTCTTCATCGACTTTGCCGTCGGTGATTCATCTGAGGATGTCTGGACTGGGCGGATGACCCTACAGCGCTATTTTCTCGAACACGCCCTGCTCTACCTCAGCATCGCCTGTGCCGGTGCCGCCGCAGGATTCCTCATCTGGTTTATCGGTTCCCGAAAATCGTAATCCCCCTCTTTGATAATCAAATTTTTTCCTCCATCGGATAAACCTCTCTTTTGACAAAGCTCAAAACATGACGTGTTCGATAGCGGTATTAATTCACACCGCAAATATATCCCGTCTTGAATGTGAAAGGAGGAGACGATGAAAACCTACGATCGTAACCGTAACGCTATCACTATCGGCAGCCGCGTCATGATTGCAAACAATGGCGCGACGGGCGTTATCCGGTCAATTCACGGTGAAGGTAAAACGGCTGAGCAAATGCGCCGTACTGACTGCGTTGAAATTGAGGGTTGCGATGGCGTGTATTGCCCGCTGGATTTGATCCGTCTTGGTTTCAACTAATGCGTTTGCGTATTGCGCTGGAACCGTGTGAAAAATGACAGCATAAGGCCACGCAAGTGGCCTTATTTATTTCTGTATCCTCTCAAGTAAATGCTTATCCGAACGTTCTGCTTTATCAGCCAGCTTTTGGAACTGCTGTGGGTTGTAGAACGCTTTGGGCGGCGGAAGCGCTTGCATATCCTGTCCCGGATAAATCTGTAACATCCCTAAATGTGAAAGTTGATACCCTTCGACAACGGCAGGAAACGTTAGCATAAAAGGTTTGGCACGCTCATTGGCAACCGGCGTAGGCAGGCGGTTGAAACTCAGGTCATAGTTTCGCTTTAAGACCAGAAATTTATCAGGCACCCTTCTTTTACTGTTCCACCAGTCCCCATCCAGCTCACGAAATTTGTTTTCAGTTTCGGTACGTGTTGCGACATCCAGGCTCAGCAGCGCCTCTCTCAGCGCTGAAGTCATGGCGGCATTATAGTCATCGATTGATTCGGCTTTACCTTCCAGAATCAGTGCCATCGCAATGCGGGCACCAAGAAGATTGGAATAGAGGTCTTCGGGCGAAAAGGCCGAGATTTCTTCGGAAAAGCCGGGCACGGACTGAAATCCGTACCACTGCGCGATTTCGTGCCACTGCGCTAATTCAAAGGCCAGATGCCCGGCGAGCCAGGCGGCAATGGTGTAGCGCGAGCGCCTGTCCACTGGAGGGGTAAACGCATTGAGCTGTACGCGCCGGACTCCCAACTCATCGCTGTAGAAATAGCGCCAGCGTTGGCCTAACCTAGGATAGACTTGAGAGAAAAGGAAAAATGTATTATCCGCGGTATCACGAACGTGCGCGATATCAATAAAACCACCGCGATGAGTATAGATAAGCCCGTTCTCTTCTTTGCTTAGCCCAACGAGGTTTTTAACCGCTCCAAAGGCATTATCGTTGTACTGATGGCTGCCCAGTGTATCCAGAGTCAGCACATTACCAATCTGGTAGAAAGGAATCGGCACGCCAACCGCACGGACATGAAGATCGTGCCCGAAGGCACAGCACGGGCGAAGCGACTCCGGGGCGTTAAGATGCTCCGCTACGGGTGAAACGTTATCGGCGCGCTTCAGCGATAATAAACCGCCATTTGCCTGAACGCTTGCCACGACAAAAAGCAGCCACACTAGCCATTTGCCCATTCAAAATGCCTCTGCCACCTGAAAATAGAACCCTGCGCTCTCTCGACCAAAACCAAGGTCGAGCCTGATATTCATCGCTGGTTTCACCTCAAATCGATACCCTACACCAGCCGTTGGCAGCAAAGGATGGTGGCTTAAATCACCGGTATCATTGCCTAATGCCCCGGCCCCCAGCCACAGCACATAACCGTGTCGCCAGTTGAGTTTGCGACGATATTCAATCTGGCCGCTCACCACATCTTTGTCACGATATCGTCCCTGGTAGTAGCCCCGTAATCGTCGGTCATCCCCCGCCATCGAAAGCATGTCCCATGGCACCTCGCCGCGTGTAAAGCGCCCCCAGAGATCGAAGGCTAATACGGTTTTTTCATTGAGGAGATGGTAATAATCGTACTGAAGTTCTGCAGCCGTGAAGTGCGTATCCGAGCCCAGAGAGGGGTCAAATACGGTAAATTCCGCTTTAAAAAATTGCCCATGTTCCGGACGGGTCACCACATCACGGGAATCATAATTCACTGCCACGGAGGCCCCGGATGAAAGCGGTGACGACTCTGCATGCCACGTTGAGAAAACATCTCCCGGGTGTGCGTTCTCTATGCTCGCCTGCATAGATGAAAAATCCCAGCCCGCGCCAATATAGAGATTGTCCGCCACCTCTCGCAGTATCACCGGATGCACGCGGACAGAATTATTGGTATAGCTCTGCTCACCGCCCTGAGCTGCATCGTAACCAATCCCCCAAAAGCTGGTCGGCACTTTGGCTATTGAGCCATCAATAAAAAGTCGCCAACGATCGTCTGAGAAAAAAGTGTAATTATTGAGGCCAATGCCTAACGCACCGCTCGAACTCACGAATCCGGTGAACGACAGCGACGAGTTTTGTGTCTTGCTATCGGCCTTATCAACCCGGTAGATCCCAGCGACGGCCATCCCCAACCCGAGCTTTAATTCTGGGGTATAAAAAGGGCCTGGCAGTACGCTCCAGTTGATTCCTTTCGCCGGGTCGTATTGATTGTCCGCGCCCAGTTTTGCCAGGAGATCGTCAACGGATTTCTGATCGAGAGGAATGGCTTCAGCCTGAAGGCTCAGCGCCATTAACCCCGTCAGAACGAATGGCCTGATGTTCATCAGAAGCGGTATTCGCCAGCAATAAAGAAGCTATTACGCTCGTTAAAACCAATTTCCGTCAGGAGATTAAAATGAGGCGTAATTTCGTACTGGGTGCCTATCAACATATTCCAGGGTGACGTCAGACGCTGTTTAACATCAAAGCGCCCTTCACCATTCTGGTTGACCGCATCAATCAACGGCTGAAGCGACGCCGGCATGCTCAGGTCTGCAAGGTTCCCTTTAAACTCCTGTTGTACATCCTGATACATGCTTCCCAACCAGACGCTCAGGTGTGATGGGCCCGCCGGGCCCTGAAGATTAAAGCGGTACCCGACGCGCGGAGAAACGGTTAATGCCGAGATTTTGCCATCAAGAATGTCAAAGTCCGTACGGGTATAGTTGGTGTCCACCAGCGCAAACCAGTTTTCATAGCCTCCGGCGAGCGTAAACCCTGTTCCCCAGGTCATGCCTTTAAAATCCAGTTTGAAATCAATATTCTGAAGCTCACCGCTTTGATAAAGCCGATGTACAGCCCCGGCGATCAGACGGTCAACGCCGGTATACCTCGTTGGGTCCGCATCTACCGATACGTTTGAAACCGACGACCCGCGGGAATGTCCCACTAGACCATACACATTCAGAAAAGGGAAAACCCACATATCGAGGCGTACCGTTTCTGACTTACTCTTTTCCCGCGTGTGCCCGGCATCGATATTAAACATATCCGTTGGAATGGGATGATTTCCCAGCGCCAGCCCCGAAAAACTGATGCTGTCGACATCAATGTTCTGCCGCATATTCATATAGTTAACATTCACGCCAAAGGGCAATGGGATGGAATAGCCCCGCGCTCTGGCCTCGTCACCCCAGATAGGAAACGTACGTTCATCACCGTCGGCAGCCGTTGCAACACCTGATATCAACAGCAATGGCACAACGCTATTCTTCCATCTCATTATTGAGTGCCCCATCTGTCCAGCGGCCCGCCTACAATCCTGAGCCGACGTTGAAATAAACCGCCTGTTCGTTGTCGCTAAAAGCGACGTCAATCCCTGTATGCAACCCATATTCGCGCGCTATCAGGTAGCGGAATCCGGCGCCCCAGGCTACCTCGGCGGTGTGAAATAAGTCCGATGACGTATCAGCAGCGCTCCCGGCACCGATAAAGCCCTGAATAATCCAGCGCGGCGTCGCCTGCCAGGCCAACTGCGTTTGTACTGTGCCAACATGGTTTCCCTGATAGCGATAACGGGAGATCCCCCTTAACGCGATATAGGGCCGCGCCATCGGCGGTAAATGTTTATCCTGGTGTGAAAGGCTTTGATAATTCCCGGCGAGCGCCAGCGTCCAGGTAGGATTGAGCGGCAGGAATACCTTGCCGTCCAGCGTCAGCAAATCGTATTGGTAATCGCCGCCTAAGGCGCTGCCATAAAACTGGTATTCACCAGAAAGAGACACGCCGCGTCCAGGCCAAAAGAGGTTATCGGTGGTGTCATATTCTGCGACGATGCCAAAACCCGAGGAGGTGCTGCTCTCACCGAGCACTCGCTTCCAGACGCTATCAATAACGGGATTGTTTTTGGCGGAGATGTCCATTCTGGCCCAGAACTGCGAGGCACCGACAAATACCGGCGTATCTCCAAGACGAAAAAGCAGTTTTTGCATGCCGCCGTAACCTTTCGTTTCGGTATTGATCGCCTTGTTGTGGCCAAATCCTATGACATCACCGGTGTAAATATCCAGATTGATATCGGCATAACCGCCAGCGACAAGATATCGAATATGATCATCTTGCCAGGTATGGCGATGCCCGCCGCCAACAAACCAGGTGCCGTTTTGGGTGCCGCCGCCGCCAAAAGCGCTGATGGGCGGGGGGATAAAGCGGCCATCTTCACGTTGACCTTTCCCATGCAAAAAAAGCCCAAACAACCCACCGCCATAGCCAACGGCAGGTTCAGTAATCACCATGGGAATAGGCAAAAAACCATATTGGTTATCCTGCAGATAGCGGCTCATATCCAGCATGCCATCTTCGGGATCAAACAGGCTGTCAGCTTGTGCCTGCCAACAAAATAAAGGCAGCAGCAGAATTAACCACTTCAATGGCCACACACACTGTTCAGCCAGTAATCTGATCATCACCATCACCCAGAAAATATATTCTTATTATTGAGCGCAAAGCCTTGCTTCATGCGCTCATTTGAGCTTAGACCAGTCCTAAACGAATTCAAGAAGTGCCCGCGAGGTGGCTTTTCCAGAACAATGTTCCGCTATATTCTTTCAAGCACGAGGTAAATCCCTGAGTGAAATAAATGATGAAGCAAACCTCTGCGACAATAAACCCTTTCAATATTTATTATTAAACTAACATCATCGTCCATCGTTAGCATTACGCACTAAAATCGTCTATATTCAGGTAGTAAACTTACACTGACATTAACAAACATGAGCCGTCGATAATGAAGGTAATGAGCGATAGTAAGAAAATTTTAGATATTGTTCATTCATGGGGTTACATCTGGTTTCTTAGCCTCAATGTGGTTTTTTGCCTTTGGATGCTATCGAGTCTTTTTTTACAGGCATCAACCGGCCTTAACAAAGATATCATCACCAAACTTTGTTTGATAATCATCGGACTCTCACTGCTCAGCTTTTATTTACGACAGCATGTAAAGAAAAAATATCAACCCTTAAGCCTATCGCTTTTAGTTTTTGTTTTAGGCTTGCTGTGGGCAGGAATGTTCTATTTTATGATTCAGAATGACAATACACCAACTACTTCACTGGCTTTGCTCATCACCATTCTGCTTCCAGCAACAATATCATTCTATATTTCAGGCAGAATACTGCTTCTTTTTTGCGCACCCATTGTCATATCCATGATAATGAGTGAAATCATGTCACTTGATAAATTCAATCCCTTACAGATTTCTGGTTCCCTAATTATTCTTGCGGTGGTGATAAGCGCTCGATATATCCTATTGGAATGGTATATCCGAACACAAAACAGCGAATACGCCAAAAACGTATTGATTAAAAAACTGACACGAATGGCGCATCGTGATTCCCTCACCGGTTTGCTGAACAAAGGTAGCCTGAGCACGCATTTTGAACACAACATTCAGTTACTCAGAAAGCCTGATGAAAAGCTATTTATGATCATCATGGATATTGACTTTTTCAAACAGTATAACGATCTGTATGGGCATATAGCGGGTGATGAATGTCTGGTGAAGGCATCACAATGTTTATCTCAGTCGCTGAGAAAATCAACCGATACCGCGTTTCGCTTTGGCGGTGAAGAGTTTATCGTACTCAGTCGCTGCAACCATATTCAGGAAGCGGTCATGATCGCCGAACGCATTCGCAAGAATATCCATGATGCCAGAATTCCACATAAAGGTTCCCAATTATCGTCCTGGCTTAGCGCGAGTTTTGGTGTGGCCGAATGGGTCACTGGGTATTCATTGGATAAGCTCGCTGAAGATGCCGACAAAGAACTCTATAAGGCCAAACAAGCCGGACGAAATCAGGTATCATTCACCGGCACTTAACAGAATGTATCCACCTGCCATTATATGAGTTTAAACAGGATACGAATGGGCTTCATTTGCGTCAGATGCAGCCACAGATTATGCAGGTTAACAATGCCTGCCTGCGCTAAAATAGCCAACGTAATCATCAGCGTTGATGCCGTGATAATCAGCATTAAGCGATTAATATTTTTCTGGATCCTCAACTGCTGTTTGTCTCTTCTCTCCTCTGACTCCCAGGCGATAATCGTGGCAATCGCCTGGCCTTGAATAAAGTACTTACCCTCTTCAAGTTTGACATCCCCGGTGATAACCAATGATTGCAACAACAGGAAAATCTTACGCCTAAAATCTTCATTCTTGATATGGTGATACCAAAGCGTGCCATACAGTAAATCAACCACCTCATTGCATGCCATGCCCGCATGCGTTTTCCCTGGTGATTGGTGAACATACTCGTTCACCAGTACATTCAACAACATGATACGGTCAAGACCGGTCATCTCTCTGTCATGCGAGATCTGGGAAAATAGCTTATTTTTAGCCCGCGTTAAGAAATTCTTCACATAGGCAATGCGCGTGACGTAATTAGCGGCAAAAAACAAGATAGAGTCAAATCTAAGTGGCCCGAATTTTTTCCAATGAATGATTTCAACATTCATTTTCTCAAGCTCATTAATCGACACGTTCAGCTTTGCAACATAGGTCTGTTTCTCTGCGCTCCATTTTTCGAGTACCACGCTTTTGCCAATCAGGTTCACCAGCTGATATTTCTCCTGTTTTACGTCAGAAAAATAGACAGCGTAGTAGTTGTAGGTCTCACCATCATTAGCACTTTTGGCTGTCAACAGAGGGAGAAAGTAACCCCACAGTCTAGTTTTGATTTTTGAAACTAACGATTCTATAAACATGATTATTCACTATCGCTGTTATTATCGAGCACAGATAAAATTGATTAAAAATCGTACCACGCGGTATTTGAAGCGTTAAGCGTAACATCATTTAATTTTGGATTATCCTCAAATACACGGGACATTTATTTATAAATAAAAATCACCCCCCTATCTTGCAAAAGCCATGGTATTAATTAAGGTTTCATACCTACAGAGGAAAAGTAATGAGAACCCTTCATACACTCATACTATCGGGGACGCTAACTCCATGTGAATCAGCGTCGCAAAAAATACTGATAAAAATTGATACGTTGCAGATATCAATCTCTAAACAAAAAACATCAAGCCCCCCACAGAATCAAAGCAATATCTTTTACATTTATCACCGAAACAAATACACCGTTAAGCAATTGCATTGTTACTTAAAGAAAGAGTTTCTTAACAATATTGACGTAGAAACAATATTTGACCCTGAAAGCCAAACGCATGTGGTGTACAAATCTTTATCAAAATTAGAAAAGATCCAGTCAGTTAACGACTTCTATCTAAAAGAGCTCAATATCGCTGGATTGCAAAAACTCAGTAGTTCATTAAATTCACTACTCTGTGATTAAAAAAAAGCCCTTCTTATCCGAAGATAAGAAGGGCTTTTTTGATATTAAATTAGTGCTGATCCGTTATCTCAACCACCACATGGCGATCGGGAGCCAGGCAGTTAATCAGCTGCTGACCAGATTGTCCGTCGCAGCGGCTCCCGGTCACGGAATCACTGGCGCCACGGCCCTCAGCGGTAATATTGGCGGCTGGCATACCTAACGTCACTAACTCATCGGCAACGGCCTGAGCACGCGCGGCGGAGAGTTGCTGGTTATAGCCTGCGGCGCCGGTGCGATCGCTATAGCCAATGACAACCGTCGCTTTATCTTTCGCTGGCTGCAGGCCTGGATTTTGGTACAGCTGCGCGATAGCCGCTTTGCCTTCTGGGGTTAATGTTGCGGAATCATAGCCAAACATCACATCAGATTTTAAGTTAAAACGCTGTGGCTGCGGTGCAGCAGCGGCAGCAACGGCTGGCGTCGCAACAACCGCGTTATCATCATGCTGGCCAAAGCGATATGACAGGCCCGCCGTTACCGAACTGACATCGCTTGATACGCCAATCTGGTTTTCGTTGCCGACATTGCTCACCCACTGGTATTCCAGTCGACCAGCCCAGTTCTTGTTAAAGGCATATTCCGTACCCACGGCGACAACAGGGCGCACACCGGTATCGAAGCGGTTGTGGCCTTTGATATCAGATTCGGCGCGGTAACCCATCGCCCCTGCGCGGCCATACAGGTCCCAGCTATCCGTCAGACCATAGCTGGCTTTCAATGACAGTTGCAGTCCCTGGCTCTTCATCTGAGAACCTGATGCGCCATTTCGGCCATTAAACTGCATATTGCCTAAATAATCATAGCCACCTTCAACGGCCAGCCACGGGTTAATCTGGTAGCCGGTGAACACGCCGCCGCCAACATTGTCGCTATTCTTACCGACATCACCGAACTGATTTCCATCGGCGTTGGTTTGCTGGCTGGTGCTGGTATCAAAATAGTGCGACCAGCCAAATTTACCGCCGGTATACCAGGTTCCTGCATCCGCGGATGCGAAAGCTGTAGAGGCAGTGAGTGCATTTGCGATAATGAGTGTAATAAGCGCCTTTTTCATAATGTTCCTATTATAGAATTGCTATTAGTCAGTGAGTTATCTAAGAAGTGGCGCTACAATAGTTTTTTTCACGAGTGCTGGTAATCTATAATTTATTTATTTCTGGATAAACCGGAACGCCCAATCGCGCGATACCACCGCCACAGTGTGATAAGCCGCTTTATTCACTTTAAAACTGATAGCTATAATTGACGCTCGCAAACCAAAGCCATGGGTGGGTATATTCTCCAGAAAATGCCGCTGATTTTACCTGCGAAGACTGCATATGCAGATATTCCACCGCCACCCCAATATTGCTCGCGGGCGTAATCTGATATTGTGCGCCGGTTGCAAACCGCCATTCATCACCGGTGGGTAAAGACAACGCGATATCGCTTTGTGATTGGTAAGGCGTACTGTCAAATGCTACACCGGCATTGACCCGCCACTGTTCATCCGGCCGGTACTGAACCCCTAATGCAGTATGCCAGGTATCCTTCAGGCGGTTGTTTCGATCGCTTGAATGCCCACTAACGGTCATTTGCGGGCTCCCAAACTGGCTCCAGTCTTGCCAGCCAAGATCCCCCATCACGGACCACTGTTTATCAATATCATGGACGAGACTCACCATTATCTGCTGCGGCGCACGAATCTGTGCGGCAATCGGCAGGTCATACTCAACGTTTGGCAACGCAGGGAAACGCGCCTTACCGTCGATATTAAACTGATAGTCGGTCTTGCTAGTCCAGTTCACCCCTGCTCGCGTTTGCTCGGTTAAATCCATCAACAGTCCCAGGCGGTAATTCGTCGCCCAGTCATGGTCGCTTTGTTTCTCGTCATTGCCGTCGACATGGCGGGTGAGCGAAAGCACGCCGTAGTTCAATCCGAGCCCAGCGCCGAGAGAAACCTTATCGCTTAATTTCCAGGCAATCCCGGGGCTGAGCGTCATCGCCACCATCGTACTTTTTTTAATGAGACGGTCTCCGGCCCACTGGCCGAAATCGATGCCCAGCCCGTAGTTACCGTACAACCCTATTCCGGCAGAAACTGTATCGCTCAGATGTTGGGTGTAAAACATACTGGTGTTCGGAAATAGCGTCATGATATTGCCGGGGCTCTGCCGCCCGGCGGATTCATTATCCAGGGTATAGGGGATATTTCCCCCCATTGCTTGTAATCCACCCGTAACCATATGATCCGGTAAACGCGTCATGCCCGCGGGGTTGGTCAATAGCGTTGAGGCATCCTGAGCACGTGCCGCCTGCCCTGCACCCGCTAATGCGGTATCTTCGGTACCAATTTCATAAAAATAAAGCGCGCTCGCATGACTGCACGTCGTAAAGAGCAATCCCGAAATGATAATTATTTTTTTATTCACTGCATTCCCCTGGAATAGAACGTGTGGGCAATTTTTTGACTAAAAAACAGGAATCATGCCGACGCGTCTTTTCAGCAAAAGAGCGAGTGCTTTATTAAACAAAAAATAACCCAATTTAGATTGAGGCCGTATCATAGCGATAGGGAATCGATATTGTCTCCGCCTGATTTATCCAGTATTAAATATTGCAGCTGATAAGGAGAACAAAGACTGTTTTTAAGCGCTTCACATCGCCTCTCAATTGGTGCGTGGAGGTCGCCTCCCCTTGACTGGAAGACTACGGGCAGGAAAGTGCAGCCGCTTTGTCTACTGGCCCCCCGTCCTAAGACCGTGCCGTGGCCGAACCGCCCATAAGCCAATTAAGTCCGGATAATTCCGATAACGGCATAGCCACACAATAAAATACCCCTACAAGAGGTGGTGACAAAATCAGCTACGAGCGGTTTTTCTGTCGCCATCCTTCATAATATCACCGCTAACATGCCTCAACTCGCGCCGAATAATACCGCTTTAGCTTTGAAATAATCTGTTAACTTAATGGTTTGTTATCAATGACATTACCTGTAAACTGATTGTCCAGCTCGCCTGAAAAATGGATATTTGCATCGTATAACTGTGGTCATGATTTATGCTTCGGCCATCGGCATTTTATTAATAAAAATAAAAATCATGTGGTTTAATGTTACAAATGAAAAACAAATCAACAGAAAAGCAAAATAAAGACTCATTTATTACATCTCGTTACATAATACTCTGCTTGGGTATTCTATTTTGCCTTGCTGTTTTACTGGTGCGTGTGGCAGATCTGCAATTCCTCAACCACCCCATGCTGACACGCGAGGCCGATCAGCGTTCGTTACGCACCATCGTGCTGCCAACAAACCGCGGCACGCTAGTGGATCGCAACGGCGAAGCCCTGGCAATGAGCGTTCCTTCGCGCGATGTGGTGGCGGACCCGGTAAAAATTGTCGAAGCCAGCCCTAATTTCCGCGACCCTAAATGGCAGTACCTTGCGTCTGCGCTAAATACCACCCCTGATCAAATTGCGAGCAAGATTTATCAGAACTCACACCGTCACTTTCTTTTTCTCGGGCGTAAAGTTGAGCTCGGTATCGCTAAAGATGTGGCTGGCCTTCATATAAAAGGTATCAGCGAAATCTATGATGACAGTCGTTTCTACCCGATGGGTGAAGCGTCCGCGCCGTTAATTGGCATCGTGGGCGCGGATAATACGGGGCTGAACGGCGTCGAAAAGGGTTATGACAATATTCTGCAAGGCGAACCGGGTAAGGAAATTTACCGCAAGGACGCCAATGGCGACATTATCAGCGTATTAAATTACGATGCGCCGAAGCAAGCGCCGACCGTGCAGCTGAGTATTGATAAATTCGATCAGTACACCCTGTACAGTAAGTTGCGCGATGGCGTGCTGCTGAACAAAGCCGATTCCGGCGCCGCCGTGCTGGTTAAGATTGATACCGGCGAAATCCTCGCCATGGCCTCTTACCCTTCTTACAACCCCAACAACTTTGATAACGCGACCCAAACGCAAATGCGCGACGTTGCCATCAACGACAGCTTTGAGCCCGGCTCGACGGTTAAGCCATTGGTCATTATTGAAGGGCTAGAGAGGAATATCATTCAGCCAAATACGCTACTCAATACCACACCGTATAGCGTGAACGGTCACATTATTCGTGACGTTGGCCACTGGCCGCAATTGACCCCGACCGGCATCCTACAGAAATCGAGCGATATCGGCGTGTCCCACATCGCGCTGGCAATGCCTGCCCAGGCGCTGGTTGATACCTACCAGGCGTTTGGCCTTGGGAAACCGACCGATCTGGGGCTGAGCGGAGAGAGCGTGGGTTATTTCCCACTCCACCGCCAACAGTGGGCGGATATTGAACGCGCCACCTTCTCATTCGGCTATGGGCTACGCGTCACACCACTGCAGATTGCCCGCGAATATGCCACCATGGGTTCTTACGGTATCTACCGTCCGCTTTCCATTACTAAGGTGACACCGCCGGTAATGGGCCAACAGGTAGCCGACCCGAGAATCGTAAAAACCGTCGTCCATATGATGGAAAGTGATGTGCTTCCCGGCGGCAGCGGCGTGAGAGCCGCAGTGCCAGGATACCGTCTGGCGACCAAAACCGGTACGGCGGAAAAGCTGGGTGACAGTGGTAAATACGATGGCGGATACGTGAACTATACCGCCGGAGTTGCCCCGGTTAGTCATCCTGAGGTTGCGCTGGTCGTGGTCGTGAACAACCCAACCGCAGGCACCCACTTTGGTGGTTCGGTGGCGGCGCCCATCTTTGGCAATATCATGGGGCCGGTTCTGAAGAATATGAATATTGCGCCGGATGCGTTGTTGCAGTAATGCGGAAAATGTGGGATAGGCACGGCGCCTAAACGCCGTGCAAAGGCTTTAGACGACGGCTGTGGTTAACCTCGACGAGCAGCATAAACGCCCCTGCTCGTCGAAAATTTCAATCTGCCAGACCTGATGACGACGACCTGCGTGGAGCGCTTTGCACACGCCACGCACGCGACCGCTGCGTGCGGAACGAATATGGTTAGCGTTGACTTCAAGCCCTACCACTCGATCTTCCCCTTCGGTACACAGATAGCCCGCAACCGAGCCCAACGTCTCCGCCAGCACCACCGATGCCCCACCGTGAAGCAGTCCAAACGGTTGGTGCGTGCGATGATCCACCGGCATTGTCGCCGCCAATGAATCGCCGTCGATATGGTCAAACTGGATATCCAGTAGCCCAACCATATTACCTTCGCCCATCGCATTCAGGGCTTCCAGCGTGGTTTGTCTTTTCCAGATCATCCCATCATCTCCAGTAATGCCTGTAATGGATGGCGTACGCCGCTTCCTTCTACGCGCTTCACCTGGCTGCGACACGAGTACCCTGTCGCTAGACAGCGGTTACGGGGCAACGTTGCCATCGCCTGATGCCATGAAAGCTCGTAGATACCCAGTGAATTAGCGTGGTTTTTCACTTCATGCCCATAGGTTCCGGCCATGCCGCAGCAGCCCACGCTAACGTTTTCGAGCTTCGCGCCGAACTGGGCAAAAATGGCAGCCCACTGCTTCGGCGCCGTCGGCAGTGCCGTGACCTCCGTACAGTGACCAAACAGATACCAGGGTTCGCCAGAAGACAGCGTATGCGCTTTATGTTCCAGGATCTGCGGCAACCATTCGTGTACCAGCATCACGTTGAAATCACCACGTTTATCGCCAAGTACCTGCTTATATTCATCGCGATAACAGAGCACCAGCGCCGGGTCGACACCCACCATCGGCATGCCCAGTTCGGCCACACGGTTAAGATAGTCAGCGGTTTTTTGTGCCGTCTTCGTAAAGCGGCTCACAAAGCCTTTAATATGCTGCGCTTTGCCGTTTGGTGAAAACGGCAGCAGCACCGGCTGGAAGCCAAGCTTATCAACCAGGCGGACAAAGTCCGTCACCACCTGTGCGTCGTAGTAACTGGTGAAAGGATCCTGCACCACCAGCACGGTCAGCGCTTTTTGCTCTGGCGACAGCGCTTCTAACTGCTCCAGCGTCATGTTTGCCGAGCGGTGCGTCACCATCTGTTTTTGCAACGAGGGCACAGAAAGCAGCGGTAAATCAACCATGCCAATATGCTTTTCAGAAAGCTTACGGACCAGCGGCTGACTCATAAAGAAGTTGAACGTTTTCGGCGCGCGCGCCATCAGCGGCGCATAGCTTTCGACCGTTGCCACCAGATGATCGCGTACAGGACGCAGATAGCGGGTGTGATAAAGTTGCAGGAAGCGGGAGCGGAATTCTGGTACGTCGATTTTAATCGGGCACTGCGTCGAGCAGGCTTTACAGGCCAGGCAGCCAGACATCGCCTCTTTCACTTCGTGCGAGAAGTCGTACTCACCTTTACGCGCATGCCAGCTATTGCGCGTCCGTTCGATCATCGAACGCAGACTCGCACGTTTTTCCGGCAATTCTCTTTCCAGCAGAAGTGGATCAACGCCGCGATCCGCCAGCAGGCGCAGCCATTCACGCACCAGCGTCGCACGACCTTTTGGTGAATGCATACGGTTGTTGGTGATTTTCATCGACGGGCACATCGGGCTTTTGGCGTCGAAGTTAAAGCACAACCCGTTACCGTTACACTCCATCGCGCCACGCCAGGATGAACGGACGGTGACGGGAATCTGACGATCGTAGGTGCCGCGTTTTACCGCATCAACCTTCATCATCGGCGCGTCTACGCCTTCCGGTGGGCAAATTTTCCCAGGGTTAAGACGGTTATGCGGGTCAAACGCCGCTTTCACTTTGCGCAGTTCGGCATAAAGCTGTTCGCCGAAGAACGCCGGGCTGTATTCCGCACGAAAACCTTTGCCGTGCTCTCCCCATAACAGGCCGCCGTATTTGGCGGTCAGCGCCACCACATCATCAGAGATCTGCTTCATTAAGATCTCTTGCTGCGGGTCGCACATGTCGAGCGCTGGGCGCACGTGTAATACGCCCGCGTCAACGTGACCAAACATGCCGTAACTCAAACCGTGGCTATCCAGCAGCGCACGGAATTCAACGATATAGTCCGCCAGATGCTCCGGTGGCACACAGGTATCTTCGGCAAATGGGATTGGCTTAGCCGCCCCTTTTGCGTTGCCGAGCAGCCCGACCGCTTTTTTACGCATCGCGTAAATACGCTCGATACCCTCCAGCTCGTTACAGCGCTGCCAGCCGATGACGCCGCCTTCATGTTGGGCGATTAATTCGTCCAGTCGCTGGCAAAGGGCGCTAACCTGACCTTCAATCAACACATCGTCATCGCCGGCAAACTCAACGATATTGAGCCCCAGCATCTCTTTATCCGGAACATCGGTAATCAATTCGCTAACCGAGTGCCAGACAATGTCTTCTCGAGCCAGATTAAGGACCTTAGAGTCGACGGTTTCTACCGACAGCGCGCGCGCTTCAACCATAAACGGCGCGTTACGCAGCGCTGAATCAAAGGAGTCGTATTTGATATTAACCAGACGGCGTACCTTCGGCAGCGGCGTAATATCCAGCCGCGCTTCGGTAATAAAGGCCAGCGTCCCTTCAGAGCCCGTCAACACACGGGTTAAATCAAACTCGGTCATTTCGTCATTAAAGACGTGGCGCAGGTCGTAGCCCGTCAGGAATCGGTTCAGTTTCGGGAATTTATCGATAATCAGCTGACGGTTTTCCCGACAGCGTTCATAAACGGTTTGGTAGATGCGCCCTGCCGCCGACTGCTCTTTTGCCAGCGTTTCGGCCAGCGCAACGGGAACTGGCTGCGTATCAAGAATGTCGCCGCCCAGAAGCACGGCGCGAACGCCCAGCACATGGTCAGACGTTTTGCCATACACCAGCGAACCTTGCCCGGAGGCATCGGTGTTAATCATCCCGCCCAACGTCGCGCGGTTACTGGTCGACAGTTCCGGGGCGAAGAAATAACCGTAAGGTTTTAAATACTGGTTAAGTTGATCTTTAATGACCCCCGCTTCAACACGCACCCAACCCTCTTCCGGGTTGATCTCAATGATGCGGTTCATGTAGCGGGACATGTCGATAATGATGCCCTGATTCAGCGACTGACCGTTGGTGCCAGTACCGCCGCCGCGCGGGGTGAAAATCAGGGACTGGAAGCGCTCTTCTGCCGCTAAGCGGGCCAGAAGCGCGACATCCGCGGTGGATCGCGGAAAGATCACCGCATCGGGAAGAAGCTGATAGATACTGTTATCGGTCGCCATCGTCAGCCTGTCGGCATAACGAGTGGCGGTGTCGCCGGTAAAGCCTTGTTGCTCCAGTGCTTGCAAATAATTCAACACCAACTGAACTACGCCCGGTGCCTGGGAAATCTGTGGGATCATTACTTGTGACCCTTTCTGAATGTTGTGTTGTACGCACAAAATTTTGCCCGTTTACGTGAACAGCCAAACGGCAAAGATGATGTGTAGAGAGTAATTAATCGTTTGCGTCGTGCAGTTATTCTTTTATCACATTTTTTTCTTATACGCCCGGTAGATTTTGTCGCAGAATCAGCGCCGGGAATTTGTTGATATTATTATCAATGAACGGATTTACGCTGCGTCAACACGCTGACAAGCAACTGAAGGTAAAACTCATTTATGAACACGGTTCCTCGGCCTCGTGATATTCCACAAATACTGCTATCTGTGCTGTTTCTGGCACTGATGATCATCGCCTGTTTATGGATTGTTCAGCCGTTTATTCTGGGCTTCGCCTGGGCATCCACCATCGTTATTGCCACCTGGCCGGTTCTGCTCTGGTTCCAGCGCAAGCTTTTCGGTCGCCGCTCGCTGGCGGTGCTGGTCATGACGCTACTGCTCTTTTTACTGTTCGTTATCCCTATCGCACTCCTGGTCAATAGCCTGGTGGACGGTACAACACCGCTGGTGCACGCCATCACAACCGGGACGCTCACGCCTCCCGATCTCGCCTGGCTGAACAGCATTCCCTTCGTTGGCGCGAAGCTCTACAGCGGCTGGCATAGCCTGCTGGACATGGGCGGCAGTGCGCTGATGACCAAAGTGCGCCCATACATTGGCACCACCACCACCTGGTTTGTTGGCCAGGCCGCGCACGTTGGGCGTTTCCTGATGCACAGCGCCCTGATGCTGCTGTTTAGCGCCCTGCTGTATTGGCAAGGTGAGAAAGTGGCGTTCGGTATGCGCTATTTTGCCACCCGGCTTGCGGCAAAACGCGGCGATGCGGCGGTGCTGCTTGCCGGTCAGGCGATTCGCGCCGTGGCGTTGGGCGTAGTGGTCACCGCGCTGACGCAAGCAGTACTGGGCGGCATCGGTCTCGGCATCTCTGGCGTACCCTACGCCACGCTGCTGACCGTAGTGATGATCTTCTCCTGTCTGGTACAGCTCGGGCCTTTGATCGTGTTGGTGCCGTGCATTATCTGGCTTTACTGGACGGGTGATACCACCTGGGGCACGGTACTGCTGGTGTGGAGCTGCGTAGTCGGGACGATGGATAACGTGATTCGCCCAATGTTGATTCGCATGGGCGCAGACCTGCCAATGATTCTGATTCTCTCTGGCGTGATTGGCGGGCTGGTCGCATTCGGCATGATTGGCCTGTTCATCGGCCCGGTGCTGCTCGCCGTCTCCTGGCGTCTGTTTGATGCCTGGCTGCATGAAGTTCCGCCACCGTCACGAGATCCGGACCAGGTGCTGGAAGAGCTGGCCGAGCTTGAGCAGAATAACTATCCGAAACAGTAAGCCAGATAGTCACGTTGGTTAGTTAAGTCAATATTACGTTGTAGGCCGGACAAGCGAAGCGCCATCCGGCAAACTCCGCACACATTGCCGGATGGCGCTTCGCTTATCCGGCCTACCAATCCCCTAACCAATCAACGCAGGGTGACTCCGCCGTTACTTAAGCAAAATTCACCTTTCACCCAATTTGCCCAACGCGTTTCCCTCGCTTTCTGCGACATGCTACGGAAATTATTCACATTTCTTTAACTATTGAGACGAATCTGATCGACGCAAAAACGCCGCATGGCCTAGTATGAGTCCTAAGGTAATAGATCAACCCCTTGATTTATCTATCCCCTGAGTGAAACAACGAATTGCTGTGTGTAGTCTTTGCCCAACTCCCACGTTGGGCTTTTTTTTTGCCTGCCGTACGGGCACATCCCGGAACCGACTCACCGAGCCACGTCCGGGATGGCAAGGGCTTAGCGCACTTCGCAGCGGCTCATCATCCGCCAGTCAGACGGTAGCACGCGGGTCTCACCGGTAACCTGTACCGATGCTCGCCCATGAATCTGCGCACAAGACATCCCTATCTGTAGTTCGAACTCGCCGGGCTCGACGATGCGTTGGCCATCGTAGCGGGTAAAGTTGAGCATATCGACGGGGACGGTAAAAGTCAGCGTTACCTGCTCATTCGGCGATAACGTCACACGCTGGAAGGCCTTGAGCTCCTGAAGCGGACGAACCATCGATGCCACTTTGTCGCGCACGTAGAGCTGAACGACCTCACTCCCGCTGCGTTCACCGTTGTTTTTCACCGTTACACTCAGCGTAATCTCTCCGTCAATGGCCACCTGGCTTTGCTGGAGTTGCGGAGTGCCGAAACTAAACTCCCCCCAACCTTTTCCGTAACCGAACGGATAAAGTGCCCCAAAGTGGAACGCGAACGGCGTACCGCCGCTTTTGAGCTTATGGTTATAGTAAAACGGCATCGCCCCTGCGCTTTTTGGCACGCTGACCACCAGACGGCCCTGTGGTTCGGCGCGTCCGGTCAACACATCAGCAATGGCCCAGCCACCTTCCTGACCTGGAGCCCAGGCTAGCATCAACGCGGCTACCTTCGACTCTAACCCTTGAAGGTTGTAAGGACGCCCACCGGTCATCACCACGATGACTGGCTTACCGGTATCCACCAGTGCCTGCAAAAGCTGTTGCTGTACGCCCGGTAGGTTAAGGCTGTCGGTATCCGAACCTTCCCCTACCGTGCCGCTTTGGAATAATCCGGCGAGGTCGCCGACACAGGCGATGACAACTTCACTGTCTTGCGCCGCGCGTACGGCTTCTGGAATCAGACTCAGGTCGTGAGAGACCGGCGAAGCCTGTATCGGTTTGCCCGAACTATCCCCAGGGAACACCGGCGCACCGGCCATCCGCTGTTCGATGATATGGCAACCTTTGGCATAACGAACGTGGTCATCGCCCAGATAATGGCGCAGCGCTACCAGCGGCGTGGTGACCTGTGAGGTTTTTTCCATCATATCGCTGATGATCAGATGCACTGGGAAGCTGTAGCCGCTCAGCAGCGCCAGCGGATCGTCCGCCGTCGGGCCCACCACGGCCACGCGCGGCTTACCGGTAAGCGGTAAGGCATCACGATTTTCCAGCAGCGTCATCGAGCGGGTAGCCACTTCACGCGCCGCCTGGCGAGTGGCCTCGGATTGCAGCGAAATCGCGTTTTCGTCGGTATACGGATGTTCAAACAGGCCAAGGCGGAATTTCTCGGTGAGCGTACGCGCCACAATCTCGTCAATTTTTTCCGGCGTAATAAGTCCGCGAGCGACTGCTTCCGCCAGATGGCGGGCGCAATCATCTTTCGGCAATTCCACATCCAACCCGGCATTAAAGGCGAGCGCCGCTGACTCTGCGGCATCTGCGGCCACACCGTGATGCTGATGCAGCAGACTCACGCCGCCGTAGTCGGCGACGACAATGCCGTCAAAGCCCCATTGTTCACGCAGCACCGTGGTCAGCAGGAAGCTGTCGCTATGGCCCGGTTGATTATCAATGTCATGATACGCGGGCATGACCGACCCTGCGTTAGCCTGCTTCACCGCCATTTCAAACGGCAGCAGGAACGTGTCGTTCAATTCACGGAAGCCCAGATGAACCGGCGCATGGTTGCGCGCCCCCTCGCTGAACGAGTGACCCACATAGTGTTTCAGCGTCGCCAGCACGTCTCGCTTTTCACCCTGCAGCCCCTCAACGTAAGCGCAGGCCATTACCCCCACCAGCCATGGGTCTTCACCAAAGGTCTCTTCCGTGCGTCCCCAACGGACATCGCGGGAAACATCAAGCACGGGCGCTAACCCCTGCTTACAACCGGTAGAACGGGCTTCTTCACCAATTTGCTGAGCGGCGCGTTTGACCAGTTCCGCATCCCAGGTTGAGCCATAGTTTAGCGATGACGGGAACAGCGTGGCATCTTTGCATAAAAGCCCGACCAGGCACTCTTCGTGGAACAGTGCAGGAATACCGAGGCGCGTCTCTTCCATCATCATTTTTTGCAGGCGGTTTGCCGCTCGGACGCCGGTCTTCGCATCCACAATATGGGTTCCCAGCGGACGGGTAATCTGCCCGACGCCGAGTTTTAAGCGTTCACGCAGCGACGTTTGCTCGCTTACGCCCGCAAACTCATCGCTCATATCCGTTCTTTCGCGATGATTGCCGTCTTCCGAGAGCACCAGCCACCAGGCGTGCATCTGGGCATATTTTTCTTCGGGGGTCATACGCGCGAGTAAGTCTGTTACGCGTTCCTGAATCGGGCGCTGAGGGTCTTTATAAATCGGGGTCATAGCCGGTCTCCTGAGTCGCTGATAAGTACCCGAAATCATTGGCTAATGATGATGGGTAAGCACACGGTATTTACATTAGCGAATCAGTATTCAGAAGTGATGCGTGGCGGACAATTGTAGAAATTGCCAGCAGATTTATGATTTTTGGTTTTCTTTCCGGAGTGTGATCCTCCGCAACCCTATGGACAAAAAAATCCCGGGTCGATGCCCGGGATTTCGCTGCGCAATGGCGTTATTTTTTCAGTTCAGCCAGGCTCAGCCAGGTCTGGACGACGGTGTCCGGGTTCAGCGACAGGCTGTCGATCCCCTCTTCCATTAGCCAGGCGGCAAAGTCTTCGTGGTCAGAAGGACCCTGACCGCAAATGCCCACGTATTTACCCTGCTTCTTCGCGGCGCGAATCGCCATCGACAGCAGCGCTTTCACCGCGTCGTTGCGTTCGTCGAACAGCGCAGAAACCACGCCAGAGTCACGGTCAAGACCCAGTGCCAGCTGCGTCATGTCGTTTGAACCAATAGAGAAACCGTCAAAGTGCTCAAGGAACTGATCCGCCAGCAAGGCGTTAGACGGGATCTCGCACATCATGATGATTTTGAGCCCGTTCTCACCGCGTTTCAGCCCCTGGCGCGCCAGTTCGTCCACCACCGCTTTCGCCTGCTCCACGGTACGCACGAACGGCACCATGATCTCAACGTTAGTCAGCCCCATGTCGTTACGCACGCGCTTCACCGCATCACACTCCAGCGCGAAACAATCGCGGAAGCTATCGGAAACGTAGCGACCGGCGCCGCGGAAGCCCAGCATTGGGTTCTCTTCTTCCGGCTCGTAACGCTCGCCGCCCACCAGGTTGGCGTATTCGTTCGATTTGAAGTCAGAGAGACGGACAATGACGCGTTTCGGGTAGAACGCTGCGCCCAGCGTTGCAATCCCTTCGGTCAGACGGCCAACGTAAAACTCTTTCGGCGAGTCGAAGCCTTTCATCATCTCGCGGATTTCGTTTTGCAGCTTAGGCTCCTGATCATCAAACTCCAGCAGCGCACGTGGGTGCACGCCAATCATACGGTTGATGATGAACTCCAGGCGCGCAAGACCGACGCCCTCGTTCGGCAGACAGGCAAAGTCAAACGCGCGGTCAGGGTTGCCGACATTCATCATGATCTTCAGCGGCAGATCCGGCATGGTATCGACGCTGGAACTTTTCACGCTGAAGTCCAGCAGGTCGGCGTAGACGTAGCCAGTGTCGCCTTCGGCGCAGGAGACGGTGACTTTCTCATCATCCTTCATGCGCTCGGTGGCATCACCACAGCCTACTACCGCAGGAATACCCAGTTCACGCGCGATGATCGCCGCGTGGCAGGTTCGGCCGCCACGGTTGGTGACAATCGCCGCCGCTTTTTTCATGATCGGTTCCCAATCCGGGTCGGTCATGTCGGTGACCAGCACATCGCCTGGCTGGATACGGTTCATTTCACTGATGTCATGAATCACCTTCACCGGGCCCGCACCAATGCGGTGGCCTATAGCGCGGCCTTCAGAGACAATGCGCCCCTGAGAGTGCAGCGTGTAGCGCTCCATCACCTGTCCGCGCGAACGCACGGTTTCCGGGCGCGCCTGCACGATAAACAGTTTGCCGGTGTGACCGTCTTTCGCCCACTCAATGTCCATGGGACGACCGTAGTGTTTTTCGATCTGCACGGCCTGCTTCGCCAGTTCCTGCACTTCATCGTTGGTCAACGAGAAGATGTCGCCTTGCTGCTGCGGCACATCTTCAATGCGCACCTGTTTGCCATGTTCTTGCGTTGGCGCGTAGACCATACGGATCTTTTTCGATCCCATCGTACGGCGTACAATCGCCGGGCGGCCTGCGGCAAGCGTTGGCTTGTGCACGTAGAACTCATCCGGGTTGACCGCGCCCTGTACGACCATTTCGCCCAAGCCCCACGCGGAAGTGATAAACACCACCTGGTCGAAGCCGGATTCAGTATCGATAGAGAACATCACACCAGAAGACGCGAGGTCGGAACGCACCATCAGTTGGACGCCCGCTGAGAGCGCGACGCCGCGGTGGTCGTAACCCTGGTGAACACGGTAGGAGATGGCACGGTCGTTAAACAGCGAGGCAAAGACATGCTTCACCGCCACCAGCACCGCTTCATAGCCCTGGACGTTGAGGAAAGTTTCTTGCTGACCGGCGAAGGACGCATCCGGCATATCTTCCGCGGTGGCTGAGGAGCGCACGGCGAAAGAGGCGTTGGCGTTATCGGCTGCCAGTTGGTTGTAGGCTTCGTGGATAGCCTGTTCCAGTTCGCTCTGGAAAGGTGTGTCGATGATCCACTGGCGGATCTGCGCGCCGGCTTTCGCCAGGGCGGTAACGTCGTCAATATCAGTGTTATCCAACAGTTGATAGATCTGCTGGTTCACACCGCTCTGGTCGAGAAACTGATTAAACGCATCGGCAGTGGTGGCAAATCCGTTAGGGACAGAAACCCCCATTCCGGACAGATTCGTAATCATTTCACCCAAGGAGGCATTTTTGCCTCCAACTCTGTCTACATCATTCATGCCGAGTTGGTTGTACCAAAGCACCAGCGGTGACGAGCCATTGTTGGACATCGAGACAATCCTTTTTTGATTAAAGAAGCAGTGATAAGTAACGACTGACTACTTAAATTATCCTCGCATATTTAAACGGCTGAAAAAAACGGTGAATCGTGTAAGCAAATTATTTTTTTACTTTTTCGGATTGATTCCCGGTTATTCATAACCTACTGATTCAACTAAAAAGGCACAACAACCGGCGGTCTATTGGCATCTTTTGGAAATTGAAACGACCATTTCATTAAAAATAAAAATACCGTTTCATTTTTTAAATTTAAGACAAATGGCACAGGGTTGTGTTTAAATTTAATTTACCCTTTCAGGCAATTAATGGGAGTCAAGCAATATGGATAACGCAGTCGACAGGCAGGTATTTTATATTTCTGACGGTACCGCCATTACGGCAGAAGTCCTCGGCCACGCGGTGATGTCGCAGTTCCCGGTGGCGATAAACAGTATCACACTGCCGTTTATCGAAAGTGAAAGCCGTGCCAGGGCGGTGAAGGAGCAAATTGACGCTATCTATCAGCAAACCGGAATTCGCCCGCTGGTCTTCTATTCCATCGTTATTCCCGAAATTCGCGACATTATTCTGCAATGTGAAGGGTTTTGTCAGGACATCGTTCAGGCGTTGGTGGCCCCCTTGCAGGAAGAACTTAAGCTTGACCCGACCCCTATTGCCCACCGCACCCACGGCTTAACGCCGGGTAACCTGACCAAGTACGACGCCCGTATTGCCGCCATTGATTACACGCTGGCGCACGACGACGGTATCTCACTGCGCAACCTCGACCAAGCGCAGGTCATCCTGCTTGGCGTATCGCGCTGTGGAAAAACCCCGACGAGCCTTTACCTGGCGATGCAGTTTGGTATTCGTGCCGCCAACTACCCGTTTATTGCCGATGATATGGATAACCTCGTCCTGCCCACGTCATTGAAGCCGCTTCAGCACAAGCTGTTTGGGCTGACGATTAACCCGGAACGCCTTGCAGCCATCCGCGAAGAGCGTCGGGAGAACAGTCGCTACGCCTCAATGCGCCAGTGCCGAATGGAAGTCGCGGAAGTTGAGGCACTGTACCGCAGGCACCAGATCCCGTGGCTGAACAGTACTAATTACTCCGTAGAAGAAATTGCTACTAAAATCATGGACATCATGGGGCTGAGCCGCAGAATGTACTAATACACTAGTACAATGCATCAAATTTGTTTATCATAGCAGTGTGATTGAGCGCACATTACGCGTCACCCTTGAATTTAGCGGGGATTGGTTTATCGTGATGTGCATCACTTCCCAGCATATTGACTGGCGAAGCAACAAATTTCTGAGATATCCATGAATAAGACCGATGAACTGCGTACCGCTCGCATTGAGAGCCTGATTACGCCTGCTGAACTTGCTCAGCGCCACCCTGTATCACCAGACGTCGCGGCGCACGTTACCGCTTCACGTCGCCGCATTGAAAAAATTCTTAACGGTGAAGACCGTCGCCTGCTGGCAATCGTCGGCCCTTGTTCTATTCACGACCTTGATGCCGCAATGGATTACGCGCGCCGTTTACAGCAGTTGCGCGAAAAGCATCAGGGCGAACTCGAAATCGTGATGCGCACCTATTTTGAAAAGCCGCGCACCGTGGTGGGCTGGAAAGGCTTGATCTCCGATCCGGATCTCAACGGCAGCTACCGCGTGAATCACGGCATTGAGCAGGCCCGTAAGCTACTGCTGCAGGTGAACACCCTTGGCGTACCGACAGCGACCGAATTTCTCGATATGGTGACCGGACAGTTTATCGCCGATCTCATTAGCTGGGGCGCTATCGGAGCACGTACCACGGAAAGCCAAATTCACCGCGAGATGGCCTCTGCGCTCTCCTGCCCGGTCGGCTTTAAAAACGGTACCGACGGCAATACGCGAATTGCCGTGGATGCGATTCGCGCCGCCCGCGCCAGCCATATGTTCCTGTCTCCGGACAAAAATGGCCAGATGACCATTTACCAGACCAGCGGCAACCCGTACGGTCATATCATCATGCGCGGCGGCAAAAAGCCGAACTACCACGCGGATGATATTGCAGCAGCCTGTGATACGCTGCACGAGTTCGACCTGCCGGAACATCTGGTGGTTGATTTCAGCCACGGTAACTGTCAGAAACAGCACCGCCGTCAGTTGGAAGTTTGCGACGACATCTGTCAGCAGATCCGCAACGGCTCTTCAGCGATTGCCGGGATTATGGCAGAAAGCTTCCTGCGCGAAGGCACTCAGAAAATCGTTGCCGACCAGCCGTTAACCTACGGTCAGTCAATCACCGATCCTTGCCTGAGCTGGGAAGATACCGAACTGCTGCTGGAAAAACTGGCGGCAGCCGTCGCGACCCGCCTGTAGTACGCTCTGCCCGCTGCTACGCAGCGGGCAATAAAACCTTGTCATACAAAATGATAAATAACGCTTGCGGTTAACATGGCTATTACTGATAATGGTTATCATTGTTACATTGATTTTCATTATGAAATATGTCGCTAATGGATACGTGCGCAGCAGTGGAACCGCAAAAGGATAACTCTCCTCGTCCTCTCCCCACCGATCGACGGATCGACAGCAGTACGCTGTTAGGTCAGGAAGGTCGAGTCATTATTGAACACGGTGAACAGCAGTATTTGCTCCGTCAGACTCAGGCAGGAAAACTTATTCTGACTAAATAGCTGCGCTGCCAGCGACAACGCAGCATAGCGGCTAGCTTGAACAGCTCACCTCCAGCCGTTTACCCCAATCAGGCGGACGGCGGCTGTAATCATCATCACGGTCTCGCCACGGGTCACGAAGCGCTTCATGAAGATGCTGCAGTTCCTGATAGTCGCCCTTTTCAGCCTGTTCAATCGCACGCTGTGCCAGCCAGTTACGCAGAACCAGAGCGGGATTGGCGTGCTTCATCGCCTGCTGCCGCTGGGCATCATCAATGTGCTCCTGCTGCAAACGGGAGCGATAGCGTGTGAACCAGTCATCAAATGCCGCTCTGTCGATAAACTCATCGCGCAACGGCGATGCTGCGCTCTGCTGTTCAGTATCGCTCAGCAGGCGGAAGGTGCGCGTGTAGTCGCTGCCCTCACGCTCCATCAGCGCATACAGGCCGTTGAGCAGATCGTTATCCCCGCCCTCCTCGCTAAACAATCCTAGCTTCTGGCGCATTCGCTGGCCATATTCCCGGAATAACGTGTGCTGATATCCCTCCAGCGCCGCGTTGAGCGTATCCACATCAATCAGCGTCGACAGCGACTGCGCCAGGCACTGCAAATTCCACAGTCCTACCGCTGGCTGATTATCGAAACGATAACGTCCCTGGGTATCCGTATGATTGCAAATGTATTCCGGCTGATAATCATCCAGAAAACCGAACGGACCGTAATCCATCGTCAGACCCAGGATCGACATGTTATCGGTGTTCATCACGCCGTGGGCAAACCCTACCGTTTGCCAGCGAGCAATCATTATTGCCGTGCGGGATACCATATCCTGGAACCACAAACCGTAGCGGTCGGGTTCATCCTGCAGGTGGGGCCAATGATGACGAATAGCGTAATCCGCAAGCTGACGAACCTTCTCCATCTCGCGGCGATAATAGAAATGTTCAAAGTGACCGAAGCGAATATGGCTCTCGGCAACGCGCATTAACATGGCACCAGACTCCACCGTCTCTCGGTAGACCGGCGTATCGCTAGAAACGATAGCCAACGCGCGCGTGCCGGCGATCCCCAAATAGTGCATCGCCTCAGAGGCCAGGCTTTCGCGTATCGTGGAACGCAGAACCGCGCGACCGTCCCCCATTCTCGAATAGGGCGTCAGGCCCGCGCCTTTCAGGTGCCAGTCGAGCGTTTTGGCATTTTCCAACTGCTGTTCACCCAGCAGAATACCGCGTCCGTCACCAAGCTGACCGGCCCAGGCGCCAAACTGATGGCCGCTGTAGACCTGCGCCAACGGTGACATTCCCGGTAGTAGCGTTTCGCCGCCCCACACACCTGCCCCTTTTGATGGGGAAAATAATGCTTCAGGAATAGCTAATTCCTGCGCTAGCGGTGCGTTATGCCAGACAACGCGAGCATTGCTCAGCGGCGTAGGCTGTAGCGACGTGTAAAATCCCGGCAGCTCATCGCGCCAGCGAGTGTTAAATGACAGGTTCATGATTCCTCCTGTCCGTAGTGTATTGGGTTACGGTACGTAAAACACCCGAGGAACCGCAGGGTTATTGTTGCACTAATGTTATTAAAGATGATTCTGGCACCACTGGCCATAAACTACCAAGCATACCGTTAAAACCATAAGGTATGACGCGCTGACGAATAGTTTCGTTATCAATCCCCGATATCATGATGCCCTGACAGTACGGCTGTATCTGACTCACAATAGCGCGCATAAAAGGCTCAAACGAGAGTGATTTGAGCTGGCGCTGCACAAAGCTTTTATCCAGCACAATACGTTTAAATAGCCCGGCGAAAACCGCTTTGGTAGAGGCATTACCCGCACCAAAATCGCTTAGTGCGAGCGGGAAATTATGGCTAAGCTTGCAGAGCGGGTGATTCTCATCGATATCATTCAACCCAGGAAACTGTTCACTGACGGCAAGCTCCAAAAAAGGCAAGCGCTGCACGCTGGCAGCGAGTACTTCATCATTGAGTAATGCATCAACCACGCCAGGCGGGATCATTATCCAGGCGGTCAGATTATGCTGCATAAAAAACAGCTGGCAGGTGGTCAACAGCGCCAGTTTCTCCTGGAACAAGGTTATTTCTTGTTGTTGAGTAAGGCGGGGTAAGACCAGGCTAGTTGGAATGCGAACGTGGTTATTAAGACCGCTAAACTGGCACACCACTTTTAAGCCAACAAGATGCCCGTCACTATTTCGGGCGGGAAGAAAATACAACTGAGAACTATATGTATTATCCAGCGATACAATCATTGCGACTGCCCTTCACTAAAAGTCATGTCCGGGTTCCTGACGTCACAAAGCAAAAAACCTACGGTAATGGATGCTGTGCCTATTCCTTTCATCGGTTCCTTTTTATTTCATCGGTCCGTCACTGGATCGTAATGATTGTAATCGAAAGTCACGGAATAACACAATCAACCTTAAGTTCTATGATCTCGCCTAACAAAAATCAGAATATAGCAGGCTATTTATTTAAACTTTCACCGCCAATTAAAAGAAAAGGAGGCATTTCGCCTCCTTTTCTTTTTGATTAAATTCGTCTGGCTTGCCAGAAATTCTTTCGCCAGTATACGTTATCCAGTGAGGAACGCGTCACGCCCTGGCTGGTTGACGCGTGAATAAACTGGTTATCCGTATCGTAGATACCGACATGTAGCCCGCTCTCTCCCGCTCCGGTTTTGAAAAAGACTAAATCGCCTGGCAGCAATTCGTCTTTATCTATCTCAGTGCCAATTTTCGCCTGTTGCCGTGTCTCCCTTGGCAACTGCATTTCAAACTTGTCGCGGAAAGTCATCAGCACAAACGCCGAGCAATCAACGCCGCGGCGAGTCATGCCGCCATAGCGATAAGGCGTACCATGCCAATTCTGTAGCTGGTCATTAAGGCCGGCAATCACGGCGATGGAATCCGAAAGTCGCGGATTTGGTGGCGGCGCCCGGTGGCTGCTACACCCTGCTAAAATGAATGCCACAAGAAAAAGAGTCCAGAAACGCATATCCAGCGCATCCTCTGTTTTTTTTATTCACTCATAAATTATATCGATTCACTATCGACTAGCAAGCAATGCCGATAGTGGCAACAAGAGTATGGATTAATTTTCGCCGTCATTGTCATAAATGAGCATTTGGTGACCGGCTATTTCCAGTTTCCGGAAGGTCATATTATAAGCTGCCGCTAAATGATCTGGTTGCAATACGGATTCGGTACCACCGCTGGCTATCATCCGACCTTCACACAGTAACCAGGTGCGGCCCGCATGACGTAAGGTGTAGTTAAGATCGTGACTGCTCATTACCACGGCAACTCCAGCAGCACAGAGCTCCAGAAGCAGTTTATCCAGCGCAGCCTGTTGAGCAACATCAAGGCTGTTCATCGGTTCATCCAACAGCAAAAGCTGTCCGTTCGGATTAACCGCGGGGTGAATCTGTAAAATAACGGCGGCCAGCCGGACGCGCTGCCACTCGCCGCCGGAAAGCTGGCTGACGTTTCGTGCAAGTTTATTACTCAGCCCAAGTGCCTCCGCCACGTGGACGGACACCGTGGTATCCTGAGTTTGGGATTGATGCAGCATCAGAAATTGCCAGACCGGCATCGCGAACGGCGGTGATTGGTGCTGTGAAAGATAGGCTCGATGTCGTGCCAACTGCGCGGCAGGCCAGGTATCCAACGATTGACCGTTGAACGCGACATCCCCCTTCCCGCGGCTGAGTCCGGCCATTCTCGTCAGTAGCGTGCTTTTCCCGGCACCGTTTGGCCCCACCAGATGCACCATGTCGCCACGTTCTACAACGGCGTTAATGCTCTGGAGTCGAACGCCTTCACCGACATTCTGAAGCTGCATCAATGGCATCATACCTGAGCGATGGCCTGCTTGATGGCGGCAGTCAAGATTGGGTCGTCAGGGGTCATATCAGGAGAAAAACGGTTAATCACTTCACCGTCACGACCAATTAAGAACTTCTCAAAGTTCCACAGGATATCGCCCGGATGCGCAGGCGCACGGCCTTTGCTCGCCATACGCTCGTAGAAACCGCTGCCTTCTGGTGCAATGGCATCTGGCGCTGCGCGCGTCAGCAGGCTATACAACGGATGACGTTGCTCACCGTTCACCTCGACTTTGCTAAACAGCGGGAAGGTGACGCCGTAAGTCGTGCTGCAGAAGGTTTTGATCTCTTCTTCGCTGCCCGGCTCCTGGCCCAGGAACTGATTGCATGGGAAGCCCAGTACGGTAAAGCCCTCGCCCTGTAAAGACTCCTGAAGCGCTTCCAGTTGCTCGTACTGTGGCGTCAGGCCACATTTTGATGCCACGTTAACGATCAGCAGTACTTTGCCTTTATAGCCTTCCAGCGTGGTTTTTTCGCCATCGATGGTGGTGACGGGGGTGTTCAGAACATTGGTTTGCATAGCATCCTCTTTTCAGCGTGTGTGGGGTCTTATCGCCCGGCCTTTCATAATAGCCAGAGACGCAGCTGCGACACCAAGGCTTTTTGATCAAGCTGCTGCTGTGCTGCGGCCCTTTCCTCTTAGTATTTTCCCGACTTCAGTAATAGCCAGATAAATACCGGGGCGCCTAATGTGGCGGTGACCACACCGATGGGCAACTCCGCTGCCGATAATGCAAGACGCGCCACAATATCCGCAAATAACAGCGTGCTGGCCCCTGCGAGCGCGCTGGCAGGTAGCAGAACGCGATGATCGGTCAGGCCGCACAGACGTAGCATATGCGGCACCACCAGGCCGATAAAACCGATAGCCCCCGCCAGCGCGACGCTTACCCCAACCAGCCAGCCGGTTGCCATCACCAGCAGTTTACGCCACAACGAAATGGGCACACCGAGCTGCCGGGCCGACGTTTCACCCAGCGCCAGCAGGTTTAGCGGCTGCGATTGCAGACATAGCCAGGCCATCACCGGCACCAGCGCCCCCATCAGCCAAAGCTGCTGCCAGTCTACGCCGCCAAAGCCTCCCATCATCCAGTACATCAACTGACGCAGGTCGAACGAGGTAGAAAAGTAGACGGCCCAGGTCATCAAGGCACTACAGATAATCCCCAACGCCACCCCGGCCAGCAGTAAACGGCTGGTTGATAGATGACGACGAGCGAAACGCATCAGAATGGCGGTTATCGTCAACGCCCCCACAATGGCCGCTAGGCCCGGCCCCCAGGCAGGTAACACCCCCTGCCCGAGCATAATTGCGGCAATGAGTCCCACACCCGCGCCGTTTGAGACGCCAAGTAGCCCCGGCTCGGCAAGGGGATTCTCGAACAGTGCCTGCATAACGGTGCCAGATAACGCTAACGCCGCCCCAACCAGCATAACGGCCAGCGTGCGCGGTAAGCGGATTTGCCAGATAAAGAGCTGCCCTTTTGCCGTAAACCATTCCCCTGGCGCAATCCATTGGTCGCCCGCACACAGGCCAATAACCAACATCAGCAGGAGAATGAACGACAACGTGATGAGCCAGCGGTGGTGAAGCCGCTGCTGTTGGGATGCATAGACCAGCATAGTTATCCGTAAGCCTGTGGAAAGCGTTAGATTTTACGGTGGTTACGCCACCAGGAAAAGAAAAAGGCCGCATGCGCGGCCTTTTTAGTTAGTTCAGATTACTCTTCTTTGGGTGTTGCGTTTTCGACCCGGCTTTTTAACTTCTGTCCTGGTCTGAAGGTCACCACACGCCGGGCTGTAATGGGAATATCTTCACCCGTTTTAGGGTTACGTCCCGGGCGTTGGTTTTTGTCACGCAAATCAAAGTTACCAAAACCGGAGAGTTTTACCTGCTCACCGTTTTCAAGAGCGCGACGGATCTCTTCGAAAAACAGCTCAACCAGTTCTTTGGCATCCCGCTTGCTAAGCCCAAGCTTATCAAACAGATATTCTGACATTTCAGCTTTTGTAAGCGCCATAGGTTCAATCCCTCAATGATGCCTGGAATCGCTCTTTTAATGCCTCTACACATTTGGCGACGGTAGCGGCAATCTCCTCTTCTTCGAGTGTACGGCTGGTATCTTGTAGGATTAGGCTGATAGCAAGGCTTTTATAGCCTTCCGCAACACCCTTACCACGGTACACGTCAAATAAGTTTACGCCAACTACCTGATTTACGCCAACTTTCTTACATTCGTTTAAAATATCTGCTGCGGGCACGTTTTCAGCAACCACAACCGCGATGTCACGGCGGTTCGCCGGGAAGCGCGAAACGTCACGAGCCTGAGGAACCACGCGGTCTGCGAGCTTGTTCCACTCCAGTTCGAACACCAGAGTACGGCCGTTCAGATCCAGCTTACGTTCCAGTTCCGGGTGAATAACACCAATGAAACCAACGCGTTCACCTTTCAGATAAATCGCCGCAGACTGGCCCGGATGCAGCGCAGGGTTCGCTTCTGCTTTGAACTGAATTTCAGATAATTTACCGGTCAGATCGAGAACGGACTCCAGATCGCCTTTCAAATCATAGAAATCAACGGTCTCTTTTGCCAGGTTCCAATGTTCATCGTAGCGGTTGCCACAGATAACGCCAGCCAACATCACGTCCTGACGGATACCCAGCGGAGCCTGAGTGTCCGGTACAAAGCGCAGACCGGTTTCAAAAATACGTACGCGGTTCTGTTGACGGTTCTGGTTGTAGACCACGGTAGATAGCAAACCGGTCCACAGGGACAGACGCATCGCCGACATTTCGCTGGAGATTGGGCTTGGCAGAATCAGCGCTTCTTCACCCGGGTGAACCAGTTGCTGAACTTTCGGGTCAACGAAGCTATAGGTGATCACTTCCTGATAGCCTTTGTCGTTAAGCATCGTTTTCACACGCTTCAGCGACAGGTTGGCTTCTTTATGGCTACCCATCACCAGACCAGCCTGTACCGGCTCGTTAGGGATGCTGTTATAACCGTAAACGCGCGCCACTTCTTCGACCAGATCTTCTTCAATTTCCATGTCGAAACGCCAGGTAGGTGCCACGGCCTGCCATTCGTCGTTGCCCACGGTCACTTCGCAGCCCAGACGGGTCAGGATGTCAGTCACCAGCTCATCAGCAATATGATGACCAATCAGGCGATCCAGCTTGCTGCGGCGCAGCGTGATGGTTGCACGCTTCGGCAGCGTGGCTTCGCTAGTCACATCGATGATTGGACCCGCTTCACCGCCGCAGATGTCGAGAAGCAGGCCGGTAGCACGTTCAATCGCTTTGTACTGCAGTACCGGGTCAACGCCACGCTCATAACGGTGGGATGCATCGGTGTGCAGGCCATGACGGCGCGCGCGGCCGGTAATAGACAGCGGGCTGAAGAATGCGGACTCGAGCAGCACGTTTTGCGTTTCATCGTTCACGCCAGAGTGCTCACCACCAAAGATACCGGCCATTGCCAGCGCTTTGTTGTGGTCGGCGATGACCAGCGTGTCGGCTTTCAGTTTAGCTTCGGTACCGTCCAGCAGCACCAGCGTTTCACCCTCTTTCGCCATCCGCACAACGATGCCACCTTCGATGCGATCTTTATCGAACGCATGCATTGGCTGGCCCAGTTCGAGCAGGACGTAGTTGGTGATATCCACGACTGCATCGATGGAACGAATACCGCAACGACGCAGTTTCTCTTTCATCCACAGCGGGGTTGGCGCTTTAACGTTGATACCTTTGACCACGCGGCCGAGGTAACGTGGGCACGCCTCGGCAGCGTCAACCTGAATTGGCAGAACATCGCCAATGGTCGCGGCAACGGCTTTGATTTCCGGTTCGTTCAGCGGCAGCTTGTTCAGCACGGCAACGTCGCGCGCAACGCCGATAATGCCTAAGCAGTCGGCGCGGTTCGGGGTCACGCTGATTTCAATGGTATTGTCATCAAGCTTCAGGTATTCACGGATATTGGTACCCAGCGGCGCGTCGGCCGGCAGTTCGATAATACCGCTATGGTCGTCGGAAATACCCAGCTCGGAGAACGAGCACAGCATCCCTTCAGACGGTTCACCGCGCAGCTTAGCGGCTTTAATCTTGAAGTCACCTGGCAGTACGGCACCGATAGTCGCCACGGCAACCTTCAGGCCCTGACGGCAGTTTGGCGCACCGCAGACGATGTCCAGCAGACGTTCGCCGCCTACATTCACTTTCGTCACGCGCAGTTTATCTGCGTTCGGGTGCTGGCCGCACTCAACCACTTCACCAACAACCACGCCGTTGAAGCTACCGGCAACGGCTTCAACGCCGTCCACTTCCAGGCCTGCCATCGTGATTTGGCCCGATAGCGCTTCGCTATCAATGGCCGGATTCACCCATTCGCGTAACCACAGTTCACTGAATTTCATTATTTTATCCTGCCCTTATTTAAACTGTTTGAGGAAACGCAGATCGTTTTCGAAGAATGCACGCAAGTCGGTGACACCGTAACGCAGCATGGTCAGACGCTCCATGCCCATACCGAACGCAAAGCCGGAGTATACTTCCGGATCGATACCAACGTTGCGCAGTACGTTCGGGTGCACCATCCCGCAGCCCAGAACTTCCAGCCATTTGCCGTTTTTACCCATCACATCCACTTCTGCGGAAGGTTCGGTGAACGGGAAGTAGGATGGACGGAAACGAATCTGCAAATCTTCCTCAAAGAAGTTACGCAGGAAGTCGTGAATCGTGCCCTTCAGATTGGTGAAGCTGATGTTCTTATCAACAATCAGGCCTTCCATCTGATGGAACATTGGGGTGTGCGTCTGATCGTAGTCGTTACGATATACGCGGCCCGGCGCGATGATACGGATTGGCGGTTCCTGATCTTTCATGGTGCGGATCTGGACGCCGGAAGTCTGCGTGCGCAGCAGGCGGGTCGCATCAAACCAGAAAGTGTCGTGGTCAGCGCGTGCTGGGTGGTGCGCAGGGATATTCAGCGCATCGAAGTTATGGTAGTCATCTTCGATTTCCGGACCCGTCGCAACGGTAAAGCCGAGCTCACCGAAGAAACTTTCAATACGGTCGATAGTGCGGGTCACCGGGTGTAGACCACCGTTTTCAATGCGACGGCCCGGCAGGGAGATATCGATGGTTTCTGCGGCCAGACGGGCATTCAGCACGGCGTTTTCCAGGTCGGCTTTACGCGCGTTCAGTGCCTGTTGCACCTGCTCTTTTGCTTCGTTGATGACGGCACCCGCTGCTGGACGCTCTTCTGGCGGCAGTTCACGCAGTGTGGTCATCTGAAGGGTCAGGTGCCCTTTCTTACCCAGATATTCGACGCGGACATTGTCTAACGCGGCAACATCTGAAGCCTGGTTAATGGCTGCCTTGGCACTGGCAACCAGCTCTGCGAGATGTGACATGGTTTTCCTCATTATGTCGGTGCAGACACCGGTTTGGTGGACTTAATCTCGAATTCAGATACAAAAAAAGCCTCCATCCGGAGGCTTATTGGCGCTGATTTTTCGTTTCTTCTTTCACGCGCAAGCCTCCTGAGTTCAGGTGCTAAAGTAAAAGAAGAAGCGGAAAATAGCAGCATTCATGCTTGCGTTACCTTGTGTGGTAATAACCGTAGAGTCTTTATTGAAAGGTCTACGCTGATAAATGTCAATGCATTGATACGGTTAAAATGAAAAGAGGGAGACTAGCTCCCTCTTCCAACTGGCTTATGCCAGTGCTGCTTTCGCTTTTTCGACCAGAGCGGTGAACGCTACTTTGTCGAATACTGCGATGTCAGCCAGGATCTTACGGTCGATTTCAACAGAGGCTTTTTTCAGGCCGTTGATGAATTTGCTGTAAGAAATACCGTTCTGACGTGCTGCTGCATTGATACGTGCAATCCACAGCTGACGGAACTGACGTTTACGTTGACGACGGTCACGGTAAGCGTACTGACCAGCTTTGATAACAGCCTGGAAGGCAACGCGGTATACGCGAGAACGCGCACCGTAGTAGCCTTTAGCTTGTTTCAGAATTTTTTTGTGACGTGCACGAGCAATTACACCACGTTTTACGCGAGCCATATGAGCTCTCCTGTATCTATATTCTTAGTAAAAAAATTAAACGTTAACGGCTTATGCGTACGGCAGGCACGCGATAACCAGACCCAGATCGCCTTTAGACACGAGGCCTTTTGGACGCAGGTGACGTTTACGTTTAGTAGATTTTTTGGTCAGAATATGACGCAGGTTTGCGTGCTTACGCTTAAATCCACCACCACCGGTTTTTTTGAAGCGCTTAGCAGCACCGCGTACGGTCTTAATTTTAGGCATCTTAATAACTTCCACTTCGCATTGTTAATAAACGAAACGTAGGCGAACAGTATCGGTGAAGCCCTAAGACTTCACCAACACCGCTACTTGAAGGCCTTACTGTTTCTTCTTAGGAGCGAGCACCATGATCATCTGGCGGCCTTCGATCTTCGTAGGGAAGGATTCGACTACTGCCAGTTCACTCAGGTCGTCACGGACGCGCGTAAGCACTTCCATACCGATCTGCTGGTGGGCCATTTCACGACCGCGGAAACGCAGTGTGATCTTAGCCTTATCGCCATCTTCGAGAAAGCGAACCAGGCTGCGGAGTTTTACCTGGTAATCGCCATCATCGGTCCCAGGACGGAATTTAATTTCCTTAACCTGGATAACTTTTTGTTTCTTCTTCTGTTCCTTAGAAGACTTACTTTTTTCATAAAGGAACTTGCCGTAGTCCATAATACGACAAACTGGCGGTTCGGCGTTAGGGCTGATTTCAACTAAATCTACTCCGGCCTCTTCAGCCTTTTCGATAGCTTCTCTCAGACTCACAATACCCAAAGCTTCGCCTTCCAGACCTGTCAAGCGAACTTCCAGGGCGCGAATCTCGCCATTGATACGATTCGGACGTGCCGTTTGAACTCGTTTTCCGCCTTTAATACCTTATTCCTCCAGTTGTTGAAGACTGCGGCTGCGAATCTCTTGTTGCAGCTTCTCAATCACTTCACTTACGTCCAGGCTGCCCAGGTCTTTACCACGGCGGGTGCGAACGGCAACTTTGCCAGCTTCCACCTCTTTGTCACCGCAGACCAACATATAAGGGACACGACGTAAAGTGTGCTCGCGGATTTTAAAGCCAATCTTCTCATTTCTCAAGTCCGCTTTTACACGAATGCCTGCATTTTGTAGTTTACGGGTCAATTCGTTAACGTATTCAGACTGAGAATCAGTGATATTCATCACCACAACCTGCACAGGGGCAAGCCATGTTGGGAAGAAACCAGCAAACTCTTCGGTCAGGATGCCAATGAAGCGCTCCAAAGACCCCAGAATTGCGCGGTGAATCATCACCGGTACCTGACGTTCGTTGTTTTCGCCAACATAAGAGGCGCTCAGACGAGACGGCAGTGAGAAGTCCAGCTGTACAGTACCGCACTGCCATGCACGATCGAGGCAGTCATACAGGGTAAATTCAATTTTCGGACCGTAGAATGCGCCTTCACCCAGTTGATACTCAAACGGGATGTTGTTTTCTTCCAGCGCAACCGCCAGATCCGCTTCAGCACGGTCCCACATTTCATCGCTACCGATACGTTTTTCCGGACGCGTTGAAAGTTTGACCACGATTTTTTCGAAACCGAAAGTGCTGTACATATCATAGACTAAACGAATGCATGCGTTCACTTCATCACGCACCTGCTCTTCCGTACAGAAGATATGGGCGTCATCCTGAGTGAAGCCGCGTACACGCATTAAGCCATGCAGTGCGCCTGACGGTTCATTACGGTGGCAGCTACCGAACTCCGCCATACGCAGCGGCAGGTCACGGTATGATTTCAGACCCTGGTTGAAGATCTGAACGTGCCCCGGGCAGTTCATTGGCTTGATGCAGTATTCACGGTTCTCAGAAGAGGTGGTGAACATCGCATCTTTGTAGTTGTCCCAGTGGCCGGTTTTTTCCCACAGCACACGGTCCATCATGAACGGGCCTTTCACTTCCTGATACTGGTACTCTTTCAGCTTGGAGCGTACAAAAGTTTCCAGTTCACGGAAGATAGTCCAGCCGTCATTATGCCAGAACACCATACCCGGCGCTTCTTCCTGCATATGATACAGGTCGAGCTGCTTACCGATTTTACGGTGATCGCGTTTTGACGCTTCTTCCAGACGCTGCAGGTAGGCATTGAGGGCCTTTTTGTCCGTCCATGCAGTACCATAGATACGCTGCAGCATCTTGTTGTTGCTGTCGCCGCGCCAGTAAGCACCAGCGGTTTTCATCAGCTTGAAGTAGTGACAGAAGCGCATATTCGGCACGTGCGGACCACGGCACATGTCGACGTATTCTTCGTGATGATACAAGCCAGGCTTGTCATCATGCGCGATGTTTTCATCCAGGATGGAAACTTTATAAGTTTCACCACGTTTGACGAAAGTTTCACGAGCTTCATGCCAGCTCACTTTCTTCTTGATGACATCGTAGTTTTTCTCGGCGAGCTCGTGCATGCGTTTTTCGAGCGCGTCGATGTCTTCCTGGGTCAGCGTATGGTCAAGATCAACGTCATAATAGAAACCGTTGTCAATTACCGGGCCGATCGCCATTTTGGTGTTTGGCCACAGCTGTTTGATCGCATGACCAAGCAGGTGTGCACACGAGTGACGAATGATTTCCAGACCGTCTTCATCTTTTGCGGTGATAAGAGACAGCGTGGCATCGTTTTCAATCAGATCTGAAGCATCAACCAGTTCACCGTTCACGCGCCCAGCGATGGTGGCTTTTGCCAGGCCAGGACCGATGTCCAGAGCAACATCCATTGGGCTAACGGCGTGGTCGTAATGGCGTTGGCTGCCATCAGGAAGAGTAATTACAGGCATTTAATGTCCTTATTTGCAGTGGTGCCCCACACGAAAGAGCACATACAAAACTATATGATTAAATTTATCAACAGGTTATGGATTGATTTCTGCTTCACTCTGCAAAAAATGAGGAGTGCATATACATTGTGTACCCTGCTCCGCCTACATCCGCCTGCTGATAACACCGTGGGTTAGTTTACACATCATCAGGACATGATAAAAGCCGCAATTACCCTGTGGGGTACACACTGCTACCTTTACCAACAATTCTGATACACTACGTTAAATCTTAAAGAAAAAAGGACAGAATATGCCCACTCATCGATTCGCAAAAAAACATTGGAAAATGGTGTTGGTACTGATCGCTATCTGTGGCGCAATGCTACTGCTTAGATGGGCGGCGATGATTTGGGGATAATGTGGGAAGTGTAAAAGCTAATTACGTGGAGCTTTCAAGCCATTTTTAACATTCAGGCTAGCGCATTAGAATATATACAAAAAATGCTGTTAACACAGATTTATTGACAATATGTGCGACTAAATCCGATTCAGATTTACATACATAATACAAAAACTGAATTTTAATTAGAAATAAATCGCAGCAAGAAAAACCGGTACCACTCTACCCGGTTTTCTCTGCCGTTATAAATAATTGAACAAAAATCAGATTATTACAGCACAGAAATATTAGGACCAACCACCAGCAACCAGGGTGTGTACATTAAACGCATCATCCATTGACTGGCCGGTAGACTGAGAGCCTGGCGCCATGTTAGAGCCCGCTTCAACGTCGTGCGCGCTAGAGATACCAATGTGCTGTGCAGTAGTGGTGTTCGTAGAACTGGCAGGTTGAGTTACTGGTTCGGCGGCAAATACGCCGAAAGAGAGTGCTGACAGCAGAATAGCTGCGGATGCGATTTTGATATTTTTCATAATGTTTATTCTCTGACTTGATTAAGACTTTAGAACACTAAGGCATCATTCCGCCCTTGAACATAGTCTAGATCCAGATCACACTTTTGCCTAGTCAAAATATTTAGCTATTCGTGTCAAATTTATTGAATATATATGTCAGAAAGGTCGATTGTGGAGATATTATGAAGAACTTGTATTTTTAATAAAATAAAACAGCGGTTGCTTTAAATAATAACACAAAACGATAAATTGAAAATACAGGCTGGACATTCTCCAGCCTGTAAATTATTACATCGTATAACCAAGCGTCAGCGACGTACGGCGATCGGTATGATTCGGCGCCGTTGCTGGTGGTTCAGAGTTCCAGCTCACGTTGTAAGCCACTTTCAAACCAAAGTGTTCGTTGATAGCGACATTCAGCGCGGTTTCTGAGTTGACGGTCGTATCATCCGCACCGAGCACGGACACGCCCTGAGTGAATTTCGCGGTTTGAGTCATCTGCCACGCGTAGGTTGCGGAAGCATAACCCAGCGGCTGAGTTTCTGAATTGCCATCCGTATATTCGTCATAACGAACGCCAGGACCGAATTCAAAACGGAAGCTGTGGATAGGCCCATTCAGAAACTGACGACCATAACCCGCCGTGAACACGTCGCGCTCATGGTAACCATTATAGCGGTCGGTCAGCCAGCTAGCTTGACCAAACAGGTAATCTTCATGAGTCATATTGTAACGACTACGACCACCTACAGAGTATTTCTCTGAAGAGCGTTCATCGTTTGCTGACGTGTTGCTGGCGTTACCCCAGAGGGACCAGGCCGTCGATTCACCATACCAGGTGAGCGTGGAGTCAGCGGTCGCTGATGTACTTTTAGTATTACCAGCCTGCGAGAGATAGCCCGCATTGACGTTGCCTTCAAAAGGTTTCTTGGCGGTGCTCGGGTCATCCATGACAGTAAAAACGGTATCACTAGCGGTTGCATACGCAGACGCAAACACGCCCCCCAGCAGCACAACCGCTGCCGGTACTGTCTTCAAAAGCTTCATTTATTAATGGTCCGTACAACAAAATAGGAGACAATTCCGTCCCGGGAACTTTCGCGAGGATCAACGACGGGGTGGTCCATAGAAAGGCAACAAATTATAAAAAGGCACGTATAACATAGCAATCTATTCTTCTTTCATTTTTTGAATAAGAGACCTCTTAAAGCACATTTTAATTTATAATAAAATGCCGCGGCTTCTTTACACTTTTCTATAAAAATCAGTCCGTTGATTCTTTCTTTATTCTCTATACGGTGCCAGACTTAAACGCAATTGTGTTCTAAGCCATTTATTGGCTTAAAAAGGGAGGTTATCGCTATGGTCAAGATCTACACGCTGACGCTCGCCCCTTCACTCGACAGCGCCACACAAACACCACAAATTTATCCGGAAGGGAAACTCCGTTGTAGTGCCCCTGTTTTCGAGCCTGGTGGCGGTGGAATTAACGTTGCGCGCGCAATCACCTTCCTGGGCGGCAGCGCGACCGCTATTTTCCCCGCCGGTGGCGCAACAGGGGAACACCTTGTCGCCCTACTCCAGGCCGAAAAAGTACCGGTTGAAAGCATCGAGGCACACGAGTGGACCCGCCAGAATCTCCACGTTCACGTTGCGGCTAACGGTGAGCAATATCGTTTTGTGATGCCCGGAGCCACGCTCAACGGTGACGAACTGATGAAATTACAGGAAAAGGTCCTGCAGATTGCGCCAGGCTCGCTACTCGTCATCAGCGGCAGTCTGCCACCAGGCGTTTCCCTAGAACAGTTCACTACACTCATTCAAGCCGCCCAACATCATGGCCTACGTTGTGTTATCGACAGCTCCGGTGATGCCCTGACCGCTGCACTGGCGATAGGCCAGATTGAGCTGGTTAAACCGAATCAGAAAGAGCTCAGCGCGTTGGTCCAACGTGAACTTGTACAACCTGATGATGTGCGCAATGCCGCGCTGGAAATCGTCCGCAGCGGTAAGGCCCGGCGCGTGGTGGTATCTCTAGGCGCGCAAGGGGCGCTGGCTATTGACGAGCAAAGCTGCGTTCAAGTTGTGCCGCCACCCATCAAAAGTCAGAGCACCGTTGGTGCGGGCGACAGTATGGTTGGCGCCATGACCCTCAAGCTTGCTGAAAACGCGTCCCTCGAAGAAATGGTTCGCTTTGGTGTTGCTGCTGGCAGTGCAGCGACGATTAACCAGGGCACGCGCCTGTGTTCGCAAGAAAATACGCATAAGATTTACGCCTACCTGCAACAGCACTAAATGCTCAAGAATCGGACTCGTAGCGCACGCTACGAGTCGCGAAATCACGGTAATCAACTATGCTAACCAAACTCCATTGTTAACAATGGTGTGCATCGCGAGGGTTTAACGCACGACAGCCACGGGTGAGCCGCCATGCATCTGTCGCAGAAGGCATACGACCTTGTCCCTGCTTTCTACACGCTTTTTACCCGTTGTGCGGTATAGCTCGTATTTTTACCTGGTATTTATGCGCTAACCTTATGATATGGCAGAAAACATGGGGAGAGACATCATGTGGCAAGCGATCAGTAGTCTGTTAGGCGAGCAACTTGGAAGTGGCGAAATCGATCAGCGTACTGAACTGCCCGGCGGTGAGATCCATGCCGCATGGCATATGCGCTATGCGGGTCGCGATTTTTTCGTTAAATGCGATGAACGAGAGTTATTGCCCATCTTTACCGCGGAAGCCGATCAACTCGAACTGCTCTCCCGCAGTAAAACCGTGTCCGTCCCTGAGGTATTTGTCGTCGGTTCAGACCGCGATTACAGCTTTCTGGTGATGGAGTACCTGCCACCTCGTCCGTTGGATGCGCATAATGCATTCTTACTGGGCCAGCAGCTTGCCCGTTTGCACGAATGGAGCGATCAGCCGCAGTTTGGCCTCGACTTCGACAACGATCTGTCTACCACCCCACAGCCCAATGCCTGGCAACGGCGCTGGTCCAACTTTTTCGCCGAACAGCGTATTGGCTGGCAACTTGAGCTTGCGGCAGAAAAAGGCATGGAGTTCGGAGATATTGATGCCATTGTTGACCACATCCAGCAGCGCCTGAGCAGCCACCAGCCACAGCCTTCTTTATTGCATGGCGATCTGTGGTCAAACAACTGTGCGCTGGGACCAAATGGCCCCTATATCTTTGACCCAGCCTGTTACTGGGGCGACCGGGAGTGCGACCTGGCCATGTTACCGCTGCACCCGGATCAACCGCCGCAAATTTACGACGGCTATCAGTCCGTGTCGCCACTTCCGGCAGACTTCCTTGACCGTCAACCGGTTTATCAGCTTTATACCTTAATAAACCGCGCCATTCTTTTCGGCGGTCAGCACTTTGTCACTGCGCAGAAAGCGTTAGACAACGTTCTCGCTGCATAAAAAAAAGCCCCTTGCGGGGCTTTTTTTAGTTCATCTGCACGCCTTTCAGGCGGAACTCAATATTCATAATGAGCCCAGTGCCCGGTTTACCGGCTTCATAGCGCCATTTGCGCATGGCCGTTTTTACATCGCGTTCAAACATATTTGACGGCTGAGCGGAAAGAATTTCCACATTTTCGACGCGCCCGTCAGCGGTAACGTCAAATTTCACCCGAACTTTACCTTCAATACGCAAAGCCTGTGCGCGTGTCGGGTAACCTGGCTGCGGGCGATTAAGCGCACGTGGGCCAGTTGGTGCATTGACAGACGGGGCACTTGCGCCTGGCAGGTTATTTGCCACGGAACGCGCTGGCGGCGCATCATTATTCACCGTGGAGAGCGGGCGCTGTTCAACCGGCTTGATTTCCGGTTTTGGCTGCTCAACTTTTTTCACCGGCTTCGGTTTAGGTTTTGGCTTAGGTTTCGGTTTATGAATAACGACCGGGGCCTGCGGCACCTCAGGAATAGGTTCCGGTTCCGGCTCAGGTTCAGGCTCAACGACAGGCTGCGGCTGAACCACTGCCTGTGGGGGCTCTAAATCAGCGGGAGCCACCATCGTGATGGTAATCGGCTGAGCGGGTGCGGGCAGTTCAATAACCTGATGTACCGAGGTATAAAGCAGACCGGCCACGACGGCACCGTGAATGCCAACAGAGAGTAACGTCGGCCACGGAAAGCGGCGAGGTAAATCAAGGGTCATTGCAGTCATAATCGTTACAGTTGAAAAATGAGACCCTGATTTTAAATGCAAATGACAATCATATTCAATAAGGCATCTTATCTTCGATCAACTTTTTGCCCTTCCTGCCCAAAAAATCCTCGCCCAAACACAACTTTTCACACCGACAAAACTTTGCATTGCAGTCGCTAGCGCTTTCCCTTAACGTAATCCGCAAATTATTTAAACAGGAGTTCCGCCCGTGCTTTACGTCATCTACGCCCAGGATATCGCCGACTCTCTTGAAAAACGACTTTCCGTTCGCCCTGCTCATCTGGCCCGCCTGCAGCTTCTGCATGATGAAGGCCGTCTGCTGACCGCGGGCCCAATGCCAGCCGTTGATAGCAACGATCCAGGCGCTGCCGGTTTTAGCGGTTCAACGGTTATTGCTGAATTCGAATCACTGGAAGCCGCTCAAGCATGGGCGCAGGATGACCCCTACGTTGCCGCAGGCGTTTACCAGCAGGTTTCAGTAAAGCCTTATAAGAAAGTATTTTGATAAAAGCGGGCTGGAGCTTGCTAAAAAACTGAGGGCACCCTGACGGTGCCCTTTTTTATATCATCAGAGATCGTAGATGGCGAACAGCAGGCAATTGCGCTGCCGACCGACCAGGCACTTTCTGATGGAGTGGATACGCATGTTGCGGCGAGACTGAGCTTCCAGCCAACGCGACTTGCGACGGCTAGCTTGTCTCAGCATCCGCCAGCGCCCCACTTCCGGTCTACTACGCTTCATTTCTAACGCTCTTTCAAAAAAAGACGGACCATTATAGCCCCTTGCTAAAAGCTGACTAGCGCTTTCTCATGGTGTTTTTATTTGCCAGATGCCTTCGGATGCGTAAACTCTTAACAACTGGCATTCAAAAGGATTTTCGAAATATGACAACCGTCTACACCGTAGTGAGTTGGATGGCGATTCTGGGGTATTGGTTGTTGATAGCCGGGGTAACGCTGCGCATTTTAATGAAGCGCCGCGCCGTGCCTTCCGCGATGGCCTGGCTGCTGGTTATCTATATCCTGCCGCTGGTTGGGATCATCGCCTACCTCTCTTTAGGAGAGCTTCATCTCGGCAAACGCCGCGCCGAACGCGCCCGTGCGATGTGGCCATCAACAGCAAAATGGCTTAACGATCTCAAAGCCTGCAAGCATATTTTTGCTGAAGACAACAGCCAGGTCGCCTCTTCGCTGTTCAAACTGTGCGAACGCCGCCAGGGCATTGCTGGCCTTAAGGGGAATCAGCTACAGCTGTTAACGGAATCCGATGATGTCATGCAGGCCATCATCCGCGATATTCAGCTCGCACGGCATAATATCGAGATGGTCTTCTATATCTGGCAGCCCGGTGGTATGGCCGATCAAGTCGCCGAATCATTGATGGCCGCTGCGCGACGCGGCGTGCACTGCCGTCTGATGCTTGACTCCGCCGGGAGCGTGGCGTTTTTCCGCAGCCCGTGGGCAGCGATGATGCGCAATGCTGGCATCGAAGTGGTGGAAGCCCTCAAAGTAAACCTGATGCGTGTTTTCCTCCGCCGCATGGACTTACGTCAGCATCGCAAAATGATCATGATTGATAACTATATTGCCTACACCGGCAGTATGAACATGGTCGACCCACGCTTCTTTAAACAGGATTCTGGCGTTGGGCAATGGATTGATCTGATGGCGCGTATGGAAGGGCCTATCGCCACCGGTATGGGTATTGTCTACTCCTGCGACTGGGAGATAGAAACCGGCAAGCGCATTTTACCGCCGGCTCCAGACCTCAACATTATGCCGTTTGAAGAGGCCAGCGGGCACACCATTCAGACCATTGCCTCGGGGCCGGGTTTCCCGGAAGACTTGATTCACCAGGCGTTACTGACGGCGGCCTACTCCGCACGTGAGTATCTGATCATGACTACCCCTTATTTCGTTCCGAGCGAAGATTTGCTGCACGCCATCTGCACCGCCGCCCAGCGCGGCGTTGATGTTAGCATCATCCTGCCGCGTAAGAACGATTCGGTCCTGGTCGGCTGGGCAAGCCGCGCCTTCTTTACCGAACTGCTGGCCGCAGGCGTGAAGATTTACCAATTCGAAGGCGGTCTGCTGCACACCAAGAGCGTACTGGTTGACGGTGAGCTAAGCCTGGTCGGTACCGTGAACCTCGATATGCGCAGCCTGTGGCTCAATTTCGAAATTACGCTGGTGATTGATGATGCTGGATTCGGCGCCGATTTAGCCTCGGTTCAGGACGACTATATTTCCCGTTCCCGCCTACTGGACGCGCGGTTATGGGTAAAACGTCCTTTCTGGCACCGCATTGCCGAACGTCTGTTTTACTTCTTTAGCCCGTTGCTGTAAAACGTGCCCAATAGAACTCAACAGGTAGCCATCATGGATATGGATTTAAATAATCGTCTTACTGAAGACGAAACGCTCGAGCAGGCTTACGACATTTTCCTCGAGCTGGCCGTCGATAATCTCGACCCCGCCGATGTAATTCTGTTCAACCTGCAGTTTGAAGAACGCGGCGGCGCTGAGCTGTTCGACCCATCTGAAGACTGGCATGAACACGTTGATTACGACCTCAACCCAGATTTCTTCGCCGAAGTGGTCATTGGTCTGGCAGAAACCGATGGCGGCGAACTGAATGATGTTTTTGCGCGCATTCTGCTTTGCCGCGAAAAGGATCACAAGCTCTGCCATATTCTGTGGCGTGAATAAGTCCGAGATGGATTAAAGGCAGCGTAAAGCTGCCTTTTTTTATGCCCCAAGATCGTGGGGAAGCGCTGTCCCACATCCATTGCAATAGCGTGCTTTCGGATCATGATCGCGCTGTTTACAGTGCGGGCACACGCGTTCCTGCCGGCGTTTTTGAAATTCAGCGGTCATCTGCGCGGTGATAATCCCGGTCGGAATAGCAATGACAGAGTAGCCGATTAAGATAAGAATCGACGCCACCGTTCTTCCTGGCGCGGTATGAGGCGTAATATCGCCATAGCCCACCGTCGTCACCGTAACAATCGCCCAGTACACGGAGGTGCTCAGCGTGGTAAAGCCATTGACTGGCCCTTCTATCCCGTACATCAGCGCACCCGCGACAACCATGACAATGCCTATGAAGGCGTAGAACAGAATAAGCTGATGCCTGGAATTAACGATTGCACTCCACAGGCTATTTAACGCGGGCATCAGGCGCAGTAGTTTAAGAATACGTAATACACGGATCACGCGCATAGCACGCCAGGCGAACAGGTATTCCACACCTATCTGCGGCCATAATAAAATGACGTACAGCGGTAAAATGGTGGCAAGATCGATAAATCCCCAGAAGCTGAAAACATATTTTGCGGGTTTCGGCCAGCAAAATACGCGCAGGCAATACTCCAGGGTAAACATCAGGGTAAACCCGACCTCGAACATGACGAAAGCGTGCCATTCGTCAAACGTTAGATGATAAGTTGTGCCAATCCCAGATTCGATAAAAATAACGACAACGCTTAATAACGCAAACAGCCCGCACAAGGCTTCAAACCGTCGGCCGGTACGCGTACGTTGATCGAATAAGAAATGATAAAGACGATGGCGCAAAGCGCTAATAGCCACCACGTTATCTCCTCGTCAAAATAAAAAGGGCTGGCAACTTGCCAGCCCAGACGATTATAACGGGTCAACCTTGAGACAGGAAACCGCGTGGCGGAAACTTCCTTCCAAAAGTGGACGCGTTTTCGCGCACTCCGGCCCTGCCAGCGGGCAACGCGTACGGAATACGCAGCCTGATGGCGGGTTAATCGGTGAAGGTAGCTCCCCTTCCAGTAGCTGGATGGTTTTATTCTTCTCCATATCCGGGTCTGGAACCGGTACAGCCGACATTAATGCCTTGGTGTACGGATGAAGCGGATTGTTGTACACCTCATCATAGGTCCCCAGTTCCACTGCATGGCCCAGATACATCACCAGTACACGGTCGGAGATATGCTTTACCACCGCCAGATCGTGGGCGATGAAGATAAGCGACAGCCCCATTTCACGCTGTAGCTGCTGAAGTAGATTCACCACCTGCGCCTGAATAGAAACGTCCAGCGCCGATACCGGTTCATCACAGATAATCAGCTTAGGTTCCAGAATCAACGCTCGGGCGATACCGATACGCTGGCACTGGCCGCCGGAAAATTCATGCGGATAGCGGTTGACAAGGTTTGGCAACAGCCCAACCTTCATCATCATGGTTTTCACTTTGTCGCGCACTTCCTGACGCGGCATCTTCGGATAATACGTGCGCAGCGGCTCGGCGATGATCTCGCCGATGGTCATACGCGGGTTCAGCGAGGCCAGCGGGTCCTGGAAAATCATCTGGATATCGCTACGCACGGCGCGCCACTCATCCGGCTTCATCCCCAGAAGATCTTTGCCAAGCCAGGCCACTTTGCCTTCTGTCGCCTTCACCAGCCCAATAATGGCACGAGCAAACGTCGACTTACCGCAACCTGATTCCCCCACTACGCCCAGCGTCTCGCCTTCATACAAACGCAGGGTGACGCCATCAACCGCTTTCAGCGTTTTTGGCGGCTGCCAGAACCACTGTTTCCCGTCTTTAATCTCGAAGTGAACCTTTAAGTCTGCAATTTCGAGCAGGACTTTTCTTTCATCAGTTACGGCGCTCATACCAGTTCCCCCACGTTTCTAAAGCAGGCACGCAAACGGCCTGGCGCAAACTCTTCCAGCGGTGGCGCGCTATTGCATGCCTCCATCGCATGAGGACAGCGAGGCTGGAATGGGCAACCGGTTGGCAAACGCAGTAAGTTCGGTGGGTTACCAGGGATGGTTAACAGCGATTCACCCTCGGCGTCAAGACGTGGAACGGCATTCAGAAGACCAATAGAATAAGGATGTGCAGGATGATAGAACACATCGCGCGCTTTACCGTACTCCATGGTTCGCCCGGCATACATCACCAGCACCTTATCGCAGATCCCAGCAACAACGCCCAAATCGTGGGTGATCATGATAATCGCCGTATTGAACTCGCGCTTCAGCTCATTCAACAGGGTCATAATTTGCGCCTGAACGGTCACGTCCAGCGCGGTAGTTGGCTCATCGGCAATCAGCAGTTTTGGCCGACACAGTAGCGCCATAGCGATCATCACGCGCTGACGCATCCCGCCAGAGAATTCGTGCGGGTACATCTTCATGCGCTTACGCGCTTCCGGCATTTTGACCGCATCGAGCATTCTGACCGACTCTTCAAACGCTTCAGCCTTGCCCATGCCTTTATGCAGCATCAGGACTTCCATAAGCTGCTCATCGACACGCATATACGGGTTCAACGAGGTCATTGGGTCCTGGAAAATCATGGAGATCTGCTCGGCACGCAGCTTATTCAACTGATGCTCTGGCAGGTTAAGGATCTCTTTACCGTTAAACAGCGCCGATCCCCCAATACGCCCGTTGCTGGCCAACAGCCCCATCAGCGCAAACGCGGTCTGCGACTTACCGGAACCGGACTCACCAACGATCCCCAGCGTTTCGCCCGCACGCAGGCTAAAGTTGAGGTCGTTCACGGCCGTCACGTCACCGTCCGGCGTTTTAAAAGTAACGCGTAAATCTTTTACATTAAGCAACCGCTCAGATGCCGTTGCCGTTTCAATTGTGCTCATGGCAACTCTCCTTAACGGTCTTTCGGGTCGAGGGCATCACGCAGGCCATCGCCGATAAAGTTAAAACAGAACAGGGTCACAACCAGGAATCCAGCCGGGAACAGCAGCAGCCACGGTGAAACCTCCATTGAGTTTGCCCCGTCGCTTAACAGTGCGCCCCAGCTACTCAGCGGCTCCTGGGTACCCAGGCCGAGGAAGCTCAGGAAGGATTCAAACAGAATCATGCTCGGTACCAGCAGTGAGGCGTATACCACCACCACGCCCAGTACGTTTGGCACGATATGGCGAACCACGATGCTTACCGTAGAAACACCACCCACCTGCGCCGCTTCAATAAACTCTTTACGCTTCAGACTCAGGGTCTGACCACGTACGATACGCGCCATATCCAGCCAGGACACCATCCCGATAGCCACGAAGATAAGCAGGATGTTTTGCCCAAAGAAGGTGACCAGCAGTATCACGAAGAACATGAACGGGAAGGAGTTGAGGATTTCCAGCAGACGCATCATCACTGAGTCAACTTTACCCCCCAGATAGCCGGACAGTGAGCCATACAGCGTGCCCACAATCACCGCCACCAGCGCGGCGGCAATCCCAACCATTAAGGAAATACGTCCACCGATGGCCACACGCACCAGAAGGTCACGCCCGGATGAGTCGGTACCAAAGTAGTGCCCGGAGGCCATATCCGGCGCGTTAGACATCATGCCCCAGTCAGTGTCGAAGTAGGAGAACTGCGACAACATCGGGGCCAGCGTCACGAACAGTGCAATAAGAACCAACACAACCAGGCTGGCTACCGCGGCGCGGTTATGCATGAAGCGTCGGCGCGCATCCTGCCACAAGCTACGCCCTTCGACTTCCAGCTTTTCACTGAAGTTTTCCAGCGCCTCGCTGCTTTTTTTACTTAACATCATGGCGAACTCCAGCCTTAGTAACGGATTTTCGGGTCAATCACGGCGTAGAGCACGTCTACTACCGCGTTAAACAGGATCGTCAGTGCGCCAACCAGAATGGTCAGGCTCAGCACCAGGGAGTAATCGCGGTTAAGCGCCCCGTTAACGAACAGCTGTCCAATCCCCGGCAAGCCGTAGATTGTCTCAATGACCATCGAACCGGTAATGATACCGACGAAGGCGGGCCCCATATAAGAAAGCACCGGCAGCAGCGCAGGTTTTAACGCGTGGCGGAAAATAATTCGGCGCATCGGTAACCCTTTCGCCCGTGCGGTACGGATGAAGTTGGAGTGTAAAACTTCAATCATCGAGCCGCGGGTAATACGCGCAATGCTGGCAATATAAGCCAGAGAGAGCGCCACCATCGGCAGGATCATGTATTGAAGCGCCCCGCCGTTCCAGCCACCGCCGGGTAGCCAATGCAGCGTGATCGCAAATATCATCACCAGCAGCGGCGCGACAACGAAGCTCGGTATGACCACCCCGGTCATTGCCACCCCCATTACCGCGTAATCCCATTTGGTGTTCTGTTTTAAGGCCGCAATAACCCCGGCAGTGACACCGAATATAACGGCCAGCAGGAACGCCGCGGCGCCCAACTTCGCCGATACCGGGAAGCTCACCGCTACCAGATCGTTAACCGTATAATCTTTATATTTAAAGGAAGGACCGAAATCACCGTGAGCGAGCTGCTTCAGGTAATTGCCGTACTGAACCAGAATTGGATCGTTTAAATGGTATTTCGCTTCGATATTCGCCATCACTTCTGGCGGCAGCGTACGTTCACCCGTAAACGGACTTCCCGGGGCGAGACGCATCATAAAGAAGGAAATAGTAATAAGAATAAATAGCGTCGGAATCGCTTCCAGACAGCGACGTAATATAAATTTTAACATTGCCCGTACCTTCTGGCATGTGCCTTTGCACTGCTCTCAAATAAGACACGATGGGGCGAGCCAGCACTCGCCCCACGTATTGCCATTAATGCTTGATAACGTAGAGATCTTTAGTATAAACGTTATCCATCGGGTCTTTACCGGTGTAGCCGCCAACCCATGGTTTCACCAGACGGGCGTTCACATAGTAATAGACCGGTACGATAGCGGTATCTTTATCCAGCTGTTGTTCAGCTTTCGCATACGCGGCGGTACGCTGCTCTTCATTAGACGCCTTCACGGACTCAGCCATGATCTTATCAAATGCTTCGCTCTTATAGTGCGCCGTGTTCATGGAGCTGCCGGACAGCATAGTGTTCAGGAAGGAAGTTGGTTCGTTATAGTCCGCACACCAGCCCGCACGCGCAACGTCGTAGGTACCCTGGTGACGAGTATCAAGGAAGGTTTTCCATTCCTGGTTTACCAGCTTCACTTCGACACCGAGGTTTTTACGCCACAGAGAAGCCGCTGCAATAGCCAGTTTCTTGTGCAGATCGGAGGTGTTGTACAGCAGGTTGAAGGTCAGCGGCTTGTCAGCGGTATAGCCTGCTTCAGCCAGCAGTTTCTTACCTTCTTCGTTACGTTTTTCCTGTGACCACTTGAACCATTCTGGTTCGGTCAGCTTCGCGCCATCGGTATACGGCGGGGTGTAGCCATACGCAGGCAGGTCGCCCTGGCCTTTCACTTTGTTGGCGATAATATCGCGATCCAGACCCAGCTTCAGCGCAGTACGAACACGTGCGTCGGTAAACGGTGCTTTCTGGTTGTTAATTTCGTAGTAATAAGTACACAGATACGGATCGACGTGAACTTCGTTCGGGATCTCTTTTTTCAGCTTCTGGAACAGTTCAATTGGCAGCTGGTTATAGGTCATATCCAGCTCGCCACTACGGTAGCGGTTCACGTAGGTCACTTCAGAAGACGTTGGCAGCCAGGTCACCTCGTCAACAACGGTTTTGGCGTTGTCCCAGTACTGCGGGTTACGTGCCATCACGATACGTTCGTTAACAACCCAATCTTTCAGGGTATATGCACCGTTGGTTACGATATTACCAGGCTGGGTCCATTTTTCGCCGAATTTTTCAATTGCTGGCTTGTAGACCGGAGACATCGCTGGGTTAACCAGCAATTTATAGAAGTAAGGCACTGGCTCACTCAGGGTAACTTCCAGCGTGTGGTCATCCAGCGCTTTCACGCCCAGCTCGCTCGGCGCTTTTTTGCCGTCGATGATGTCATCAACATTCACGATATGACCGTACTGCGGATAGCTCGCATAAGGGGACGCGGTTTGCGGATCCACCAGGCGCTGCCAGCTATAAACGAAATCTTGTGCGGTAACCGGTTGGCCGTTAGACCATTTAGCGTCTTTACGCAGGTGGAATGTCCAGACTTTAAAGTCTTTATTATCCCAGCTTTCTGCAACGCCCGGAATTGGATGGCCGTCTTTAGGAGAGGTATTCAGCAACCCTTCGAACAGGTCGCGACTAATATTCGCCTCAGGCACCCCTTCAATTTTATTCGGGTCGAGGGACTGCGGTTCTGCGCCACTGTTACGTACCAGCGTTTGCTTGCTTGCCAACTGCACGCCTGCAGGAACATCTGCAGCCATAGCATTTCCCGCGATCAGTGCGGATAGAATGCCTGCCGCAACCAGGCTTTTTTTTGTGATGATGGACATTGTGTTGATACTCCGTTCATTATTATTACTGACTCACGCCAGCCTGTTTAGTCCCCTTTCGGGTTCCCGTACAGCGCAGGAGTTTTTTGCGTCTGCCGGGTCGTTTACTGCTGCTATCACCGACTTTTTTATTACGGTTGCTCTTATTGGCAACCTGACGTCGATTCATTAAAAGCCTCCCCCCTGTCGGGAAGACTTTCTTATTCCGTTCATAACTATTTACAACTAGAAACAGTTATCGTTTACAAAACTTTATCTTGCGAATTACCCTGGCCGGAAAGTACCAAATGCCTACCACTGCCGCCAATATAATTTGCAAATTTGTTAACCAATTCTCTTTTGTTCAACATTCTGCACGATGGTCGTTAGCGTATTCGCAAAATCAAGCCATCTGAACTCAATATTTTTCAAATAGATAGCTAAAAAAAGCAGTCCTGTGACTGCGTGCACTGGACACATGCGTGTTTTTTGTACAAAAAATTAACAGTTGCTTATTTTTTAGCACATAACTCTGCATTGAAACTGAAATTACTAATATCATTTCAATTATCTAACAGCAAGCGCCAGAGTATGGTGTGAGAGAAATAACATGATGGTTCGAGATGAGCGCAAGGAGATAGAGCTATAGGCTATTGATATTTAATATTTTCCCATAATATTCAAATTAGTTATGTATGCCATGTAACAAAAGTTGAAGAATATGTTTTTCCGATAGTCACGGCGGTAATCACGACTAACACGTCACTACCGCCGTAGAATAATTAACCGACCAGACCCGGGAAGATAGATTTGATACCCGTCACAATAAACTCAATGCCCAGAGCCATCAGTAGCAGCCCCATGATACGCGTCACAACGTTGATACCCGTCTGCCCCAGCATACGCACCAGCCAGGGTGAAATGCGGAAAATGCCCCAACAACAATAAGCAAACAGCGCAATCGAAAGCGAGAAGCCTAACAAATAAGGAAGGGAATGATAGCGCGTTCCCCACACGATGGTTGAGCTGATCGCCCCAGGACCTGCCATCAACGGTAGCGCAAGCGGCACAACGCCCAGGCTTTCTCGTACCGAGGTCTCCGTTTTCTCCTGCTTATTTTGCTTATCCTCCCCCAGTTTGCCGCTGATCATCGACATCGCGATGCTGACAACCAGAATCCCACCGGCAATACGGAATGAATCGATGGAGATCCCAAACAGTTGCAGAATAAGGTCGCCGAGGAAAAGCGAAGTTAACAGGATGATGGCAACGGAGAGACTCGCCGTCATGTTGGTCTTATTGCGTACCATCGCCGTCTGATTACTTGTCAGACTGATGAACACGGGAATCAACCCTACTGGGTTGACCAGCGCAAACAGGCCAATAAAGAATTTAAAGAAGATAGGAAAATCAAACAGCGTTTGAATCACGTTAACCCCAGAGCATCATTCAAAGTTAGTAGTTGACGAACAGCGAACCATAAATTTCGCTGACAATACCCTTTTTAGGCCTTAGGTTCATCTGAATTATCCATAAAACAAGGGACAAAACAGAGTGTTACGCACTTGTATAAAATATGCTAATGTTAAACCCACCTCTACTCACGATTGATTAACAGCTTTAATAATTTGCTAAAAGGGCCATGCTGAAAGGTGTCAGCTTGGCTTAAACTTGATTTAGATCATGCAAATCGTACTCAGAAGTGAGTAATCTGCTTACACCGAAAGGGAGTCGTTCTGATAAAAAACGACGTATCCTGGCCGGTGAGCTCCTTGGCTAAATTAAAGCTCTTTTAGTAAATCAGTGAATCAGTTGTGGATAACACCTTGTTTTCTTAACTTTTTCGCCAGCTGCAGGTGATTTGTCTATACTGACTTGTCGAGCAGATGATTCACTAAAAAAGTTTAACATTATCAGGAGAGCATTATGGCTGTTACTAATGTCGCTGAACTTAACGCACTCGTCGAGCGCGTAAAAAAAGCCCAGCGTGAATATGCCAGTTTCACTCAAGAGCAAGTTGACAAAATCTTCCGCGCTGCCGCTCTGGCTGCTGCAGATGCTCGAATCCCTCTCGCAAAAATGGCCGTTGCCGAATCTGGCATGGGTATTGTCGAAGACAAAGTGATCAAAAACCACTTCGCGTCTGAATATATCTACAACGCCTATAAAGATGAAAAAACCTGTGGTGTTCTGTCTGAAGACGACACTTTCGGTACCATCACCATCGCTGAACCAATCGGCATCATTTGCGGTATCGTACCAACCACTAACCCAACGTCTACCGCTATCTTCAAATCGCTGATCAGCCTGAAGACACGTAACGCCATCATCTTCTCTCCACACCCACGTGCGAAAGATGCAACCAACAAAGCAGCAGACATCGTTCTGCAAGCTGCTATCGCTGCTGGCGCACCAAAAGATCTGATTGGCTGGATTGACCAACCGTCTGTAGAACTGTCTAACGCACTGATGCATCACCCGGATATCAACCTGATCCTCGCGACCGGTGGTCCAGGCATGGTTAAAGCAGCATACAGCTCCGGTAAACCAGCAATCGGCGTTGGCGCAGGTAACACCCCTGTTGTTATCGACGAAACCGCTGATATCAAACGTGCTGTTGCATCCGTTCTGATGTCTAAAACCTTCGATAACGGCGTAATCTGTGCTTCTGAACAGTCCGTTGTTGTTGTTGACTCCGTATATGACGCCGTTCGCGAACGTTTCGCAAGCCACGGCGGTTACATGCTGCAAGGCAAAGAACTGAAAGCCGTTCAGGATATTATCCTGAAAAATGGCGCGCTGAACGCCGCTATCGTTGGTCAGCCAGCATACAAAATTGCTGAACTGGCAGGCTTCACCGTTCCAACAACCACTAAGATCCTGATTGGTGAAGTGAAAGTTGTTGACGAAAGCGAGCCGTTTGCACACGAAAAACTGTCTCCAACCCTGGCGATGTATCGTGCAAAAGATTTCAACGATGCCGTTGAAAAAGCTGAAAAACTGGTTGCGATGGGCGGTATCGGTCATACCTCTTGCCTGTACACCGACCAGGACAACCAGCCAGAACGCGTTGCTCACTTCGGTCAGATGATGAAAACCGCACGTATCCTGATCAACACCCCTGCTTCTCAGGGTGGTATCGGTGACCTCTACAACTTCAAACTCGCACCTTCCCTGACTCTGGGTTGTGGTTCATGGGGTGGTAACTCCATCTCTGAAAACGTTGGTCCTAAGCACCTGATCAACAAGAAAACCGTTGCTAAGCGAGCTGAAAACATGTTGTGGCACAAACTTCCGAAATCTATCTACTTCCGTCGTGGCTCGCTGCCAATCGCGTTAGATGAGCTGATTACTGATGGCCACAAACGCGCGCTGATCGTCACCGACCGTTTCTTGTTCAACAACGGCTATGCTGACCAGATCACTTCTGTACTGAAAGCCGCTGGCGTTGAAACTGACGTGTTCTTCGAAGTTGAAGCTGACCCGACTCTGACCATTGTTCGTAAAGGTGCAGAGCTGGCGAACTCCTTCAAACCAGACGTGATCATCGCGCTGGGCGGCGGTTCCCCGATGGACGCGGCGAAAATCATGTGGGTCATGTACGAACACCCAGAGACTCACTTCGAAGAACTGGCGCTGCGCTTTATGGATATCCGTAAACGTATCTACAAGTTCCCGAAAATGGGCGTGAAAGCAAAAATGGTTGCGATCACCACCACTTCCGGTACCGGTTCTGAAGTGACTCCGTTTGCGGTTGTGACCGACGATGCAACTGGCCAGAAATACCCACTGGCTGACTATGCGCTGACTCCTGACATGGCGATTGTTGATGCTAACCTGGTCATGGATATGCCGAAGTCCCTGTGTGCTTTCGGTGGTCTGGATGCCGTCACTCACGCCCTGGAAGCTTACGTTTCCGTACTGGCTTCTGAGTTCTCCGACGGTCAGGCTCTGCAGGCTCTGAAACTGCTGAAAGAAAACCTGCCAGCGTCCTACCATGAAGGTTCTAAGAACCCGGTAGCTCGTGAGCGCGTACACAGTGCAGCAACCATCGCGGGTATCGCATTTGCGAACGCCTTCCTGGGCGTATGTCACTCCATGGCGCACAAACTGGGCTCTCAGTTCCACATTCCTCACGGTCTGGCGAACGCCCTGCTGATCAGCAACGTTATTCGTTATAACGCGAACGATAACCCAACTAAACAGACTGCTTTCAGCCAGTATGACCGCCCACAAGCGCGTCGTCGTTACGCTGAAATCGCTGACCATCTGGGTCTGTCTGCACCGGGCGACCGTACCGCAGCGAAAATCGAAAAACTGCTGGGTTGGCTGGAAGAGATCAAAGCTGAACTGGGTATTCCTAAATCTATCCGTGAAGCTGGCGTACAGGAAGCTGACTTCCTGGCACACGTCGACAAACTGTCTGAAGATGCGTTTGATGACCAGTGTACCGGTGCTAACCCACGCTATCCGCTGATTGCTGAACTGAAACAGATCCTGCTGGATACTTTCTACGGTCGTGAATTCGTAGAAGGCTCAGTTGAAGAGAAGAAAGAAGCAGCGCCAGCTAAAGCAGAGAAAAAAGCGAAGAAATAACTCGCCGATTTGTTGCTGAATAGCATGAAAAAAAGCCCCATCAATGATGGGGCTTTTTTATGCCTGACAAGCCGAAATAAATAGACTCTGCGTTCACTCACCGTCGCTAAAACGGCAGCAAACGCATCAGGAGAGGATTAACAAGAACGACAGGTCCTACGATGCTTATCCTGAATGACGGCCAGAGAGCCTTCTTCCAGCGCTTCTTTGTAGTGTTTACGACACACGGACACGTATCGCTCGTTACCGCCAATCACCACCTGCTCGCCTTCGTTATATGGCCTGCCCTCCTGATCGAGGCGCAGTACCATGCTGGCCTTACGGCCGCAGAAGCAAATCGTTTTTAGCTCCACCAGCTTATCGGAGAGCGCAAGTAGATACTGGCTCCCCCCGAACAGCTCGCCACGGAAATCGGTTCTCAGTCCGTAGCATAATACGGGAATATCCAGGTTATCTACCACGTCAGACAGCGCGTAGACCTGCTCACGCGTCAAGAACTGGCATTCATCCACTAGCACGCAATTAACCGGCTCACGTGCGTTCTCTGCGCTTATTTCATCGAACAGGTTACTTGCCTGATTAAAAAGCTTTGCGGGTGAAGAGAGACCAATTCGTGAGCTGACTTTGCCAGCGCCAAAGCGGTCGTCTATTTCAGCGGTATAAACAACGGTGCGCATACCCCGTTCCTGGTAATTGTATGACGACTGTAAAAGCGCCGTCGACTTCCCCGCATTCATTGCTGAGTAGTAGAAATAAAGTTGTGCCATTGGCTGAGGCGTCCTAATCGATACGTTTTTTAAACGGGGCGCAGTCTAACATATTTACCCCCAAGCTTCCTGTGTCATCCCACTGCTATGCATACGTACATATCAAGAAAAGCACGCATCGTACAGCTGGACACAACGCTGCGTCCAATATTAAACAAACCCTCAACGAACGTCTTGCATAATTATGTGACATGCATCGGTAACATCATCATTAGACTCAATTATTTAGTGTTTTTCAGACGCCTACCCAACTGCCGCACTTCTACCGAACAGTAAAGAAATAGCTAGCGGGGTTAATAGTTGAAAAGATTAATGAGTCCATCACTGAAAATGTGATCGACCACAATTTGTGTAGCGAAGTGCTCACCATTGTTATCTGTAAATTAAACGTAACCATCAGCAAAATAACATCGCCATAACTATGGGCATAAACCAGTACACCCTTTAGCATCACACGGTTATTGTCACTACGCGGCAATGAACTTACTCACCGAAAGTATACAATTTATCACCACTCACTATCAGTCAAATAGATGAATATCCATGAGGAAATCAGCGGCGGAAAGCGCAGAGTGGTCGTAGGAACGGAAGGATAGCGCCATTCATCATCTTATAAAGTCGTGCGTTGCACTGATGCATGCAGGCTAATACATAAGGTTGATATTTATCCATACGGAGTATATTTACGTGTAAAAACACACCTACACCCCGCGTGTTATCGCGATTCCCCCCTAGCAATAAGCCGCGTGAAGATGTCGCTGCTCATCAGCAATTTAACTTATACATATTAAATATCGCACCAAATAACACGTTATTTTGAATTCCTTACATTCTTCCCTATTGCACAACTGAATTTATCGCTCTATTATTACCTCAACAAACCACCCCACAATATAAGTTTGAGATTACTACAATGAGCGAAGCACTTAAAATTTTGAACAACATCCGTACTCTTCGTGCGCAGGCAAGAGAATGCACCCTTGAAACGCTTGAAGAAATGCTGGAAAAATTAGAAGTTGTTGTTAATGAGCGCCGTGAAGAAGAAAACGCAGCAGCCGCTGAGATCGAAGAACGCACTCGTAAACTGCAACAATATCGTGAAATGCTGATTGCAGACGGAATTGATCCGAACGAACTGCTGAATAGCATGGCTGCTGCTAAAGTTGGCACTAAAGCTAAACGCGCTGCGCGTCCTGCTAAATATAGCTATGTTGACGAGAACGGCGAAACCAAAACCTGGACTGGCCAGGGTCGTACTCCAGCAGTCATCAAAAAAGCAATGGATGAGCAGGGTAAAACCCTGGATGATTTCCTGCTGTAAGGTTAATCCATCTGCTTCGTAAAAAGTCCCGCTTCGGCGGGATTTTTTATATCTGAAAAATGTGACAACTGATAACCAGCAGGCACATTGGCGCTCATTTTTTATCCATTTGTGTTATTTAGAAATAAAAAAGCCGGGTCTCCCCGGCTTTAGCGACATTCGTTAAATTACTTCGCGACGCCCAGCGTCTCTTGCAGCCAGGTTTTAAAATCTTCACCCAGCGTATTGTGACGAATACCGTATTCGACAAATGCCTGCATATAACCGAGTTTATTCCCGCAATCGTGGCTTTTGCCTTTCATGTGATACGCTTCAACCGTTTCTTTCTCGATCAGCATATCAATGGCGTCGGTTAACTGAATTTCGTCGCCAGCGCCCGGAGGGGTTTTGGCAAGCAGGGCCCAGATTTCAGAACTCAGCACATAGCGACCCACAACAGCGAGGTTAGAAGGCGCAACGTCCGCTTTCGGCTTCTCGACAACACCAACCATCGGCACGCTGTCGCCAGGGTTCAGGGTAGCCCCTTTACAGTCAACGACACCGTATGCCGTCACGTCAGCAACCGGTTCGACCATGATCTGGCTTGCGCCCGTTTCATCGAAACGGGCAATCATGTCAGCAAGGTTTTCACGGCTTAAGTCAGACTCGTATTCATCAAGAATCACGTCCGGCAGGATCACGGCAACAGGTTCATCCCCTACCACCGGATGCGCGCACAGTACCGCGTGTCCAAGACCTTTTGCCAGCCCTTGACGGACCTGCATGATGGTCACATGCGGAGGGCAGATAGACTGCACTTCTTCAAGAAGCTGACGTTTTACGCGCTTCTCCAGCATGGCTTCAAGCTCAAAGCTGGTGTCAAAGTGGTTCTCAATGGAATTCTTAGAAGAATGGGTCACCAGTACAATTTCAGTGATACCAGCTGCAATACACTCGTTCACAACATACTGAATTAAAGGCTTATCCACCAAAGGCAGCATTTCTTTAGGAATTGCTTTGGTAGCCGGCAGCATCCTTGTACCTAATCCCGCCACCGGGATAACAGCCTTTCTTACTTTCGAATTTAGGGCAGCCATTCAAATCTCCTGAACTGTTCAAACTTTGAACTTGCTCGTTAATTAATAACGCATTAAGTATATCATCACAGCCACATGAGGCTGGTCCGAAAAGGATGCGTTGACCTCGAATTAAGATAAATACTCGAAGACGTAGAGCTACAGGAGGGAACGCCACTCATAAACTCACGTACAGATTATTCGCTGTAACGAAAGTTATTGAGACTGGCTAACGCACCAGCACGCTGAAACATGACGAGTATATCCACATCAATTTGGCAGATAGTATCACTATGGCAGATAAGCTGTTAAAGCTATCCCTGTAAAAAAATGCGTTTGCTCATTCCGCAGACAACATTAAGCGCAAACGGCCACCTGAACCCCAAATCTGGCACTGCCATGAGGTGCAACGTTGACTTATTTGATTGAGATAAGCCGTTCCTAACGTCCCTAACGGGACACCATTGCTTATTTGTATTTGATGCTCGCCGGTATTTAACGTTCCATTCAAACCAGCCGACACAAGGATCAGATTTTTTAATCCGCTATGGTAATAGCCAACCAATAGAGGGAACTGCCCAGGAAGATTTGCCTGACGTAAAAGCTGATTGACCTGTTTTAACAAACTCCCCAATTCAGGTAGGCGTTGCCCCTGATGTGAAAGCTGTTCCTGTAACAAGCCATTAAAAAGCACGCGAAGTAATAGTGCGGCCAAAACGCCATTATCGCCGGCCCGGGTAACATCAAGACAATAAAACGCCAGGTCCTGTTCTGACAACGGTGCAATATCCAGAACCAGTCCAGGGGCATCCACCGCCATTAATTGGCGATAATTTATACGGCAGTGTGAAATATTTTGCTGTACCGGCGGCTGTAACTCCTGCAAGAGTTTAGCGGCGGCGGCAGGATTGTTAACCAGGGCATCCCAATCCTCAAACAGACGCTCTTCTTCCTCAACCCGTGAATTAAACATATTGGGATAGAGGCAGGCGAGCACGGTCTCCCGCAAGCGATTAAGATCCTTCACCGGTTTTAATAAGACATCCTGTACCCCAAGGCGTAATGCCTTGGCGATATCAGCCATATTCTCGGTGGCGGAGATAATCAGAATAGGTATCTGCTCTCCCGCATTACGAACGTGCTCGACCAACTGGAGGCCATTCATGCGCGGCATGGCAAGGTCGCAAATCATCAGATCGGGCTTCTGATTAGCCATTTGCGCTAAGGCGTCGACGCCATCTTGCGCCAACAGCGTATTCGCGCCCAATGACGAAAGCCATGAATCCATAAGTGAGCGGAAAACGGGTTCGTCTTCGACTATCAAAATCTGTTTTCCCGCCAACGGCTGCGTCATGATGTCTCCCCTGCCCGACGATAAGTAAATAGTGGCATGCTATTGTGATAATCGCCTTTCAGAATTTGCTGAAGTAGTCGAAAAAAATGCCTTAAGTTGAACTCTGTACTAGAGGCAAAAGCTCATCTGTCTTTTTTTCAACCGCTTGTTGACCCGCGGCTATCGCAGATGAGGCTCGATGGAAATCCAGAGTTGAAATCTGGGGGCAAAACGGCTGCAATATAATATCTGGCGGGTCACCGGCCATACGGTTTCGCTTCAGCCTGTTTTCCAGGACTTGTATTGAGGTTGTCATGATCTCCATCGCCGTCGGTGCAACAACCGACCGACGAGCAGCAACTCGCCCTAACCGGGCGCGAAGGCGCTCATGCCATGATAGCTCATCTGGTGATTCATTCATCTCGGTATCAGGCTGAATATTGACAGACAGAAGATCCTGCTGCATAAGATGTGCGTCATGCTGCAAATCAACCGCAATCACAATATCAGCACCCAGCGCACGTGTGAGCGATACCGGTACCGGGTTGACCACCGCACCATCGACAAGCCAATAGCCATTGTGCAACACCGGCGCCATCAGCCCAGGGATGCTGCATGACGCACGTACCGCCATATGGAGATCGCCTTCTGTAAACCAAAGTTCGCGCCCGGTACTAAGGTTGGTGGCAACGGCAGCAAAGCGTCGCTCGCATTGTTCAATCACCTCGTTAGGCATAATCTGTCGGTAGTGGTTAAAGACGCGTTCCCCACGCAGTAGCCCACCCCGCCGCCACGAAAGATCCATGAGGCGAAGCACGTCCCAGTAGCTGAATGAGCAGACCCATTTTTCTAGTTCAGGCAGACGGTTGCTGGCATACGCCGCCCCCACCAACGAGCCGATTGAGCATCCTGCAACGATATCAATCTCGATACCCATTTCCTGTAGCGCTTTAATGACGCCAATATGTGACCAGCCCCGCGCAGCTCCCGAGCCTAATGCCAGGCCAATTTTAAGTTTTCTCATTGCGACCGATGAACATCCTCTTACTGATAGCGTGGCATCATTGCCAGCGCTCGGTTAACATAGTGCTATCAGGCGTCAATTCGCCGTTAATTATCGATTCAGGAGTTGTCTTTGTCTGAACTTTGCCCTTGCGGTAGCGCTCTCGAGTATAGCTTATGTTGTCAGCGTTATCTGTCCGGTAGCGAATGCGCTCCCGAGCCAGCGTTGCTGATGCGCTCACGTTACAGCGCCTTCGTTAAACGGGATGCCGACTATCTGGTAAAAACCTGGCACCCTTCGTGTCAGGCGGCGGCGTTCCGCGACGATATTCAGAACGGGTTTTCCAAAACCGAATGGCTTGGGCTTACCGTATTTGCAACCGAAGCGGGCCGTACACCTGAAGAAGGTTTTGTCAGCTTCATTGCCCGTTTTCATGAAAATAACAAGAATGGTGCCATCATTGAGCGTTCACGATTCTTAAAAGAAAACGGCCAGTGGTACTATATTGATGGCACACGACCGGTCATTGGCAGAAACGATCCCTGCCCGTGCGGCTCTGGCAAAAAATTTAAAAAATGCTGTGGGCAATAAACCCAATAACAGCTTCGCAAACATCATCAACAGGATTTACCCGGCAATGCATTCCATACAACGTAAAGTTCTTCGCACCATCTGCCCTGACCAAAAAGGGCTTATCGCGCGCATCACCAACATCTGCTACAAGCACGAATTAAACATCGTGCAAAACAATGAGTTCGTCGATCACCGCACCGGACGCTTCTTTATGCGTACCGAACTGGAAGGGATCTTTAACGACTCTACCCTGCTCGCAGACTTAGACAGCGCGCTGCCGGAAGGTTCTGTTCGCGAATTAAACCCTGCAGGCCGTCGCCGTATCGTGATTCTGGTAACGAAAGAAGCTCACTGCCTTGGCGATCTGTTGATGAAAGCCAACTACGGCGGCCTGGACGTCGAAATTGCTGCCGTTATCGGCAACCATGAAACGCTGCGTACCCTGGTTGAGCGTTTTGGTATTCCTTTCCAACTGGTTAGCCACGAAGGGCTAGCGCGTGAAGAGCACGATAAATTAATGGCCGATGCCATTGCAGCACACGAGCCGGACTACGTGGTGCTGGCAAAATATATGCGTGTGCTGACGCCTGAGTTCGTCTCTCGCTTCCCGAACAAGATTATCAACATCCACCATTCGTTCCTGCCAGCGTTTATCGGGGCGCGTCCTTACCATCAGGCCTATGAACGTGGTGTGAAGATTGTGGGTGCGACGGCGCACTACGTAAACGACAATCTGGACGAAGGTCCAATCATCATGCAGGACGTGATTCACGTCGATCATACCTACACTGCAGAAGATATGATGCGTGCCGGTCGGGACGTAGAGAAAAACGTACTGAGCCGCGCGCTTTATCAGGTATTAGCGCAGCGCGTCTTCGTTTACGGTAACCGGACGATCATTCTTTAATCACTTGAGAAATGAATTGATTAGCTTTAATCCGTTACGGATGAAAAGTACGCAAACAGTTCATTTTTGGTAAACGAATGCTTTACAGCGGCGCGTCATTTGATATGATGCGCCCCGCTTCCCGAGAAGGAAGCAGGCCAGTAAAACCAAGCATTGCCCCAGTGGTGGGGTTCCCGAGCGGCCAAAGGGAGCAGACTGTAAATCTGCCGTCATCGACTTCGAAGGTTCGAATCCTTCCCCCACCACCATCATTTCTTGAAAGCACCCCACTAAATTAAAACGCTAAAAATCTATATCCTGCCCAAACAGGGAAGGATAAGAAGCTTCGACTAAGGTTCGATTCGAGCGCCAGCGAGAAAGCGTTGCCGCAGGCAACGACCCGAAGGGCGAGGCGCAGCCGAGTAATCCTTCCCCCACCACCATCTTCTCTCGGTAGTACCTCCTTCGATTAAATATTCAAATTTCTCTTAGTTATTTCTGTTATTCCTCGAGCGCTATCTTGCCTTTCTGCCATATATATCCCGGCGGCGCTGCGCTTGGCCGGGAACAGGCCGCACAAACAAAAAAACCCGCCGAAGCGGGGTTTAGCACGTCACAGCACCGTATTAATGGCGCGCACGAACAATCTGGTACTTGCGGGTCAGGTACTCGACCGGCACGCTCCAGATGTGTACCAGGCGCGAGAATGGGAACAACAGGAACAACGTCATCCCCAGCACCAGGTGCATACGGTAGATAAACGCCACGCCGTCCAGGTGTGCGGAAGCGCCACCGTGGAAGGTCACCACGGACTGCGCCCAACCCACCAGTTTCATCATCTCGCTACCGTCCATATGCTGCGCAGAGAACGGAATCGTCAGCAGCCCCAGCGCACACTGGATAACCAGAACGGACAGCACCAGAATATCAGCACCGGTCGTCGTGGCACGCACGCGCGCGCTGAACAGACGTCGTTTAAGTAACAGCACACCGCCGACCAGACACATCAAGCCAGCCGCGCCACCGCCAAACATCGCCATCTTCTGTTTTACTTCCAGCGGCAGCCACGCTTCATACATCCAGTGCGGGGTCAGCATACCCAGGAAGTGACCGGCGAACACGCCCAGAATCCCGAGGTGGAACAGGTTAGACGCCAGGTTCATCCCTTTGCGATCCAGCATCTGGCTGGAAGCAGCACGCCAGGTGTACTGACCGTAGTCGTAACGTAGCCAGCTACCAATCAGGAAGACAGAACCCGCAATGTACGGATAAATGTCGAAGAAGAACATATTCAGGAAGTGCATTATTGCTGTCCTCCGTTAGAGATATTCAGATATTGCGGTGCCACGGCTCCAGCAAAACGACGCTGGTGATGAGTAATTTCCGAGTCACCACAGCCCTGGTCGGCAAAGAATTTCACCTGCTCTTCTTCCCACACCGCATCCAGCGCCTGAGGCGTATCATCGCGGGCTTCGTCCGCAATTTTTTCCGCCACTTTCGTTTCATCTACCGCGCTGTTTGCGAGCTTCAGCAACTGCTCAAACAGCACCGCATAACGGCTCTCACGCTGCTGCAAACGCGCGCAGAGCAGCGCCAGAATCGGTGCGATGTCCTGCAAGCCGCCAATCGCTTCGCTCTCTGGCAGCTGCGCCAGATATTCCAGGTACAGCGGCAGGTGATCCGGCAGCTCGCGGCTGTCCAGCTCCAGACCGTGCTGCTCATACTGGTTCAGCAGATCGACCATCGCCTGACCACGGTCACGAGACTCGCCGTGAACGTGTTCAAACAACAGCAGCGACGTCGCGCGGCCACGGTCAAACAGTTCGCTATAAGCAGCCTGAGCATCCAGCAGATCCTGCGCGGTTAAATCGCGCAGGAAGACGCCCAGAGTCTGGGCATCCGCTTTTTCCAGTTTTTCTGATTCAGACAGAACGTCAAAGAGTTCGCCTTGATGCTGCCATAAGGCAGCATCCGGGTACTCAAGGAGACGTGAAATCACCACGAGTTCAATCATGCGTGTGGCTCCGTTTTGCTGCTCACATCCACAGAATCAATACGGCGGCTGTTGAACAGATTAAACTTGGTATCAGAACCGTGGCAGCCGTCGCCGAAGCTAAAGCCACAACCACTTTTCTCTGGGAACGCATCACGAGCCTGTTCGCGATGGCTGCTTGGCACTACGAAACGATCTTCGTAGTTAGCAATCGCCAGATAACGATACATTTCCTGAGCCTGCGCTTCGGTCAGACCCACCTCTTCCAGCGCACGGGTATCGATAACGCCATCAACCGTTTCCGTACGTTTGAAGTGGCGCATCGCCAGCATACGTTTCAGCGCCAGCAGCACCGGCTGGGTGTCACCTGCGGTCAGCAGATTCGCCAGGTACTGAACCGGGATGCGCAGACTTTCGACGTCCGGCAGAATACCGTTACTACCCAGTTCGCCCGCATCGGCGGCGGACTGAATTGGTGACAGCGGCGGCACGTACCAGACCATCGGCAGCGTGCGGTATTCCGGGTGCAGCGGCAGCGCCAGTTTCCAGTCCATCGCCATTTTATAAACCGGCGATTTCTGTGCGGCATCAATCACGCTCAGCGGGATACCGTCTTTCTGCGCCTGCTCGATCACTTTCGGATCGTTCGGATCGAGGAACACGTCCAGCTGACGTTGATACAGGTCCTTCTCGTTCTCGGTGCTTGCTGCGGTTTCAATCGCATCCGCGTCATACAGCAGCACGCCGAGGTAACGAATACGGCCTACGCAAGTTTCTGAACACACGGTCGGCTGACCCGCTTCAATACGCGGATAGCAGAAGATGCATTTTTCAGACTTGCCGCTCTTCCAGTTGAAGTAGATTTTTTTGTATGGGCAACCGGTGATGCACATACGCCAGCCGCGGCATTTATCCTGATCGATCAGTACGATGCCGTCTTCTTCACGCTTGTAAATCGCACCGCTCGGGCAGGTCGCGACACATGCCGGGTTAAGGCAGTGCTCGCACAGGCGCGGCAGGTACATCATGAAGGTATTTTCGAACTGGCCGTACATTGCCTTCTGCATGTTCTCGAAGTTCTTGTCTTTCGACAGCTTCTCGAACTCACCACCGAGGTCGTCTTCCCAGTTCGGACCCTTGGTGATTTTGTCCATGCGCTTGCCGGTAATCAGCGAGCGTGGACGTGCAATCGGCTGCGCCTTGCTATCAGCCGGCGCGTTGTGCAGCGTCTGATAGTCAAAATCGAACGGCTCGTAGTAATCATCCAGCCCCGGCAGATGCGGGTTGGCGAAGATTTTACCCAGCAGCAGCGCTTTGTTACCCATGCGCGGTACCAGCTTGCCGTTGATTTTACGGATCCAACCGCCTTTATACTTCTCCTGGTCTTCCCAGTCGGTCGGGAAACCGGTGCCCGGCTTGGTTTCAACGTTGTTGAACCATGCGTACTCGGTCCCTTCGCGGCTGGTCCAGACGTTTTTACAGGTCACTGAACAGGTATGACAGCCGATGCATTTATCGAGATTCAGCACCATGCCGACTTGTGAACGAATTTTCATTTTACGCTCTCCTGTACCTGGTCATTGCCTTCGCCGTCCAACCAGTCAATGTTCTTCATCTTACGTACCACCACAAACTCATCACGGTTCGAACCCACGGTACCGTAGTAGTTAAAGCTGTAAGCCAGGTGCGCATAGCCGCCGATCATATGCGTCGGTTTTGGCGTGATGCGGGTCACTGAGTTATGGATACCACCGCGTTGACCGGTAATTTCTGAACCCGGCAGGTTAACAATACGTTCCTGCGCGTGGTACATCATGGTCATCCCAGCCGGTACACGCTGGCTCACGACTGCACGTGCGGTCAGCGCGCCGTTGTTGTTGAAGACTTCAATCCAGTCGTTATCTTCGATACCGATCTCTTTGGCATCTTCTTCGCTCATCCACACCACCGGACCGCCGCGACCTAAGGTCAGCATCAGCAGGTTATCGCTGTAGGTTGAGTGAATACCCCACTTCTGGTGCGGAGTCAGGAAGTTCAGCGCCTTCTCTGGGTTGCCGTTTGATTTCTTGCCCATCACCTCTTTCACCGAACGGGTGTCGATAGGTGGGCGGTAAACCAGCAGGCTTTCACCGAAGTCACGCATCCACTGGTGGTCCTGATACAAGGACTGACGACCAGACAGCGTACGCCATGGAATCAGCTCGTGAACGTTGGTATAGCCAGCGTTGTAAGAGACGTGTTCGTCTTCCAGACCGGACCAGGTTGGGCTGGAGATAATCTTGCGCGGCTGCGCCTGAATATCACGGAAGCGAATTTTCTCGTCTTCTTTATTGAGCGCCAGATGCGTGTGGTCACGACCGGTAAACTCGCTGAGCGCTGCCCAAGCTTTCACCGCCACCTGACCGTTGGTTTCCGGCGCCAGGGTGAGGATCATCTCTGCGGCATCAATCGCGGTATCCAGCATCGGCTGGCCTTTCGCCGGGCCTTCTGCTTTGGTGTAGTTGAGCTTACGCAGCAGATCCATTTCGCTCTGGGTGTTCCAGGCAATCCCTTTACCGCCGTTACCGATTTTTTCCATCAATGGTCCGATGGAGGTAAAGCGCTCGTAGGTGGCCGGATAATCACGTTGAACCGGGATAATGTGCGGCGCGGTTTTACCTGGGATCAGGTCACATTCGCCTTTTTTCCAGTCCTTCACGTCTAACGGCTGTGCCAGTTCGGCCGCAGAGTCATGCTGGATTGGCAGCGTAACAATATCCGTTTCCTGACCGAGGTGACCCACGCAGACTTCAGAGAATTTCTTCGCTATGCCTTTGTAGATTTCCCAGTCGCTTTTCGATTCCCATGCCGGGTCGACAGCAGCAGACAGCGGATGAATAAACGGATGCATATCCGAGGTATTCATGTCGTCTTTTTCATACCAGGTTGCCGTTGGCAGCACGATATCGGAATACAGACAGGTGCTCGACAGACGGAAGTCCAGCGTCACCACCAGATCCAACTTACCGTCGAGACCGTTATCCTGCCATTCCACTTCTTCAGGCTTCAGACCGCCCTGCTTGCCCAGATCCATCCCCTGAATACCGTGTTCGGTACCCAGCAGGTATTTCAGCATGTACTCATGACCTTTACCGGAAGAGCCCAGCAGGTTAGAACGCCAGATGAACAGGTTACGTGGGTGGTTTTTACCGTTTTCTGGTTGTTCAGCCGCAAAACGAATGGTGCCTTCTTTCAGCGCTTTAACGGTGTAATCAACCGGATCCATCCCGGCTTTCTTCGCATCGTCGACAATACGCAGTGGGTTTGTGCCTAACTGCGGTGCAGACGGCAGCCAGCCCATACGTTCTGCACGGACATTGAAGTCCAGCAGATGGCCGGTGTAGCGAGATTTATCCGCCATCGGCGACAGCAGTTCCTGCGCGGTAACCGACTCATAACGCCATTGGCTGGAGTGGTTATAGAAGTAGGAAGTACTGTTCATATGACGTGCTGGACGCTGCCAGTCAAGGCCAAACGCCAGTGGCTGCCAGCCGGTCTGCGGACGCAGTTTTTCCTGGCCAACATAGTGGGCCCAACCGCCGCCGCTCTGACCAATACAACCGCAGAACACCAGCATGTTGATAAGACCACGATAGTTCATATCGAGGTGATACCAGTGGTTCAGACCGGCACCGACGATGATCATCGAACGACCGTGCGTTTTATCGGCGTTATCGGCAAACTCACGAGCGATACGAATAATCTGCGCACGTGGAACACCGGTAATTTTCTCAGCCCACGCAGGCGTATACGCCTTGATATCATCGTAGCTGGTTGCACAGTTTTCATCGTTCAGACCGCGATCCAGGCCGTAGTTAGCCATGTTCAGGTCATAAACGGTGGTTACCAGCGCGGTAGTGCCATCGGCCAGCTGCAGACGTTTCACCGGCAGTTTGTGCAGCAGAATATTTTCCAGCTCGACGCTGGTGAAGTGCTCGGTGCCTTCGCCGCCAAAGTACGGGAAGCCCACCTGAGCAATTTCATCGTGGCTACCCAGCAGGCTCAGTTGCAGTTCAGTTTCATCACCGGATTTGCCGTCACGTTGCTCAAGGTTCCATTTACCTTTTTCGCCCCAACGGAAACCGATAGAACCATTCGGTGCCACCATCTCGCCATCGGTATTGATAGCAACGGTTTTCCACTCTGGGTTATTTTCCTGACCCAAAGCGTCAACCAGGTCAGCAGCACGCAGCATACGGCCCGCCGCGTAATAACCTTCGCGCTCTTCCAGCATCACCAGCATCGGGAAGTCGGTGTAGCGACGCACGTAGTCGGTGAAGTACTGGCTTGGTTTGTCGAGGTGGAATTCACGCAGCATCACGTGACCCATTGCCAGCGCCATTGCCGCATCGGTACCCTGTTTCGGTGCCAGCCACAGATCGCAGAGTTTAGCGATTTCGGCATAGTCCGGGGTGATAGCGACGGTTTTGGTACCTTTATAACGAACTTCAGTAAAGAAGTGCGCATCTGGCGTACGGGTCTGCGGAACGTTGGAACCCCAGGCAAGGATGTAGCTGGAGTTATACCAGTCGGCAGATTCCGGCACGTCAGTCTGCTCACCCCAGGTCTGCGGAGAAGCAGGTGGCAGGTCACAGTACCAGTCGTAGAAGCTCAGGCAGGTACCGCCAATCAAGGAAAGGTAACGTGCGCCGGAGGCGTAGGAGACCATCGACATCGCTGGAATTGGCGAGAAGCCAGCCACGCGGTCTGGACCGTAAGTTTTCACGGTGTAAACGTTGGACGCGGCAATCAGCTCGTTCACTTCCTGCCAGGAGGAGCGAACGAAGCCGCCGCGGCCACGTGCTTGTTTGAAGCTTTTTGCTTTGTCGGCATCTTCAATAATGGATGCCCAGGCATCAACCGGATCGCTGTGCAGTTTTTTCGCTTCACGCCACATTTTCATCAGGCGTTTACGCATCAGCGGATATTTCAGACGGTTGGCGCTATACAGGTACCAGGAATAGCTCGCCCCACGCGGGCAGCCGCGAGGTTCATGGTTAGGCAGATCCGGACGGGTGCGCGGATAGTCAGTCTGCTGGGTTTCCCAGGTAACCAGACCGTTTTTGACATAAATTTTCCAGCTACAGGAACCGGTGCAGTTTACGCCGTGCGTGGAACGCACAACCTTATCATGCTGCCAGCGCTGGCGGTATCCATCTTCCCAATCCCGGTTGGTATCTAGAATCTGTCCGTGCCCATCGGCAAATGTTTCGCCCTTCTGTTTAAAGTAGCGAAACCGGTCCAGGAATTTACTCATCGGGTCTCTCCTGTTTGGAGCCTGTCGGCTCTCTGATAAATCGACATTGCTGAATTTGCAGCGAAGTTAACGCGCTGAAAGGTGAAGGGAATTGATAACGATCAAGGTGGCTTTGCTTAACAAATGCCGTAGAAATGGCACATACCACCAAGGTGGTATATATTCTTATTTTTTAACACACTGTAAATTAAGGTTTTTTCACGAAAAGCACATATTTCAAGATGTAAAAATAAGCCCTATCGGTATTAAGGGGTAGAGCCTTTCTTGCGAGACCTAATCCAGGACGGGCTCGGTGCCAGAGCAGTGAAAAACGCCAATAGTATGTTGTAACTAAGAAGAGAAAAAAATAAAGGCGCGAAACCTCGCGCCTTTATTCAGAAATAACGAAACCCGTTATTTTTTCGCTTTACGACCGTATACCGCCCAGGTCACCACAACGCAGACGATATAGAACACGAGGAACACTTTCATCGCGCCAGCCGGTGAGCCGGTTAAATCCAGGGAAGTACCGAACGCTTTCGGGATAAAGAAACCGCCGATTGCGCCAATCGCTGAGATAAAGCCCAGTGCTGCCGCCGTATCGGTGGCCGCTTCACGCATCGCTTTCTCGTCAGTACCGCCTTCGGCTTTCACGCGATCCATCGTCAGCTTACGGAAGATAACGGAAATCATCTGGAAGGTGGAACCGCTGCCCAGCCCAGCCGTCAGGAACAGCGCCAGGAAGACCACATAGAAAGCAACGAAGTTACCGCCCATGCCGTTGGTTGGCAGAGTCATGAACAACAGCGCACTGAACACCGCCATCAGGATGAAGTTAATCAGCGTCACGCGAGTCCCGCCCAGACGGTCGGAAATCGCCCCACCGGCAGAGCGCGCCAGGGCGCCGATAAACGGACCGAAGAAGGCATAATGCAGGATCTGAATTTCCGGGAACTGGGTTTTTGACAGCATCGCAAAACCGGCGGAGAAGCCGATAAACGAACCGAAGGTCGCCAGATACAGCAGGCTCATGATCCACAGGTGACCACGTTTCAACACCGGCAACTGCTCTTTAAGCGACGCCTTAGACGTGGCCAGCTCGTTCATGCCGAACCAGGCCGCGATGGTGAAGATGGCCAGGAAAGGTACCCAGATCCACGCCGCGTTCGCCAGGAACAGCTCGCTGCCGTCAGGCTGCGTCACGCCATGGCTACCAAATACCGCAAAGATAGAGAGAGAAACCGCCAGTGGAGCCACCAGCTGCATCACGCTCACGCCCATATTGCCGAGGCCGCCGTTAAGGCCTAGCGCACCGCCCTGCTTCGCTTTCGGGAAGAAGAAACTAATGTTCGCCATGCTGGACGCAAAGTTTGCACCCGCGAAGCCGCACAGCAGAGAGATAATGATGAAGGTGCTAAACGGCGTGGAGGTGTCCTGAACGGCAAAGCCCAGCCATACGCAAGGAATGATAAGGATCCCGGTGCTGAACGCGGTCCAGCGACGACCACCCACCAGCGGTACCATAAAGGAATACGGTACGCGCAACAGTGCGCCGGAAACGGAAGGTAACGCGGTCAGCATGAACAGCTGATCGGTTGTAAACTGGAAGCCCACTTTTGGTAAATTGACCGCAACCGCACTGAACAGCATCCAGACGCAGAATGCGAGCAGCAAGCATGGAACTGAAATCCACAGGTTCCGGCTAGCGACGCGATGACCGCGTTCCTGCCAGAATGCCGGATCTTCCGGACGCCAGTCGGTAATGACAGCGCCGGTTGCCCTTTCCGGGGCAGTGGAGTGACTCATAGACACCTCTGATTATTAATATCAACCCCTGCCACATTAGGGTTTACACCGCGCGGTAAGTTGATATAAATCAAAGGAAAAGTCGGCATTATATTGCTTAAAAATAAATCATCACCCTTTATGGGTAGGCTTTTATGGTTAAAAAAACCTGCTTTTTCACGTGGCTGTTACGCTCATACCCCTCTACCCCCGCCATCTCAACTATTATGGAAATAAAGGAGTAACTCTTTAGGGGTATGGGTATACTCCAGGCGATAGTCGAAAATAACGCCACTCGCCGGAGAGTTTCCGTCAGGAGCCTTATCGCACCATGTTCAGACGTTTTTTTACACCACTCACGCTGGTGAATCAACTGGCCCTCATCGTACTGCTGTCTACCCTTATCGGCGTGGCAAGTATGATGATTTCCGCACGCCTGGTGAACGGCGTGCAGGGCAGCGCGCACGCCATTAACCAGGCCGGTTCGCTGCGCATGCAGAGCTATCGCCTGCTGGCCGCTATTCCGGTGGATAAGAACGACAAGCCACTGTTTGAAGAGATGCAAAAAACGGTCTTCAGCCCGGAATTACAGCTGGCCGCCGAACGCGATGGCCAGGTGAAGCAGCTTCACGAACTCCAGCAATACTGGCTGAACCATCTGGCACCGGATATTAGTCAGGCGAAAAATCCGGACGAAGTCGCCAGCGATCTTGCCGGTTTTGTAAATCGCATAGACCAGCTGGTCACCGTCTTCGATCACACTACCGAACAGCGCATCTCCCATGTGGTGTGGATGCACCGGCTGCTGGCCTTTTTCATGGCGGTATTACTTATCTTTACCGTCTTCTGGCTGCGCACCCGGCTGCTGCACCCGTGGCGACAGCTCCTGCGCATGGCCGAAGCCATCAGCCATCGCGATTTTACCCATCGCACGCAAATCAGCGGCCGCAACGAAATGGCTACTCTCGGCATGGCGCTGAACAATATGTCCGCCGAACTCGCGGAGAGCTACGCCTCGCTGGAGCGTCGGGTCCAGGAGAAAACCGCCGGGCTCGAACAGAAAAATGCGATTCTCTCTTTCCTGTGGCAGGCTAACCGACGCCTGCATTCCAGCGTGCCGCTATGCGAACGCATCTCTCCGGTGCTGAACGGCCTTCAGGAACTGACCCCGCTGCGGGAAATTGAAGTCCGGGTTTACGATACCGAAGACGAAGATAACCATCAGGAATTCAGCTGTCACTCCGGCTGGGAGTGCGACGACCGGGGCTGTTATCTCTGCCCGCGTGACGTCGATACCGCAGCGCACGACGGCATCACGCTGAAATGGCGGCTGACCGACCCGCGCAACCAGTACGGCATCCTGCTGGCGACATTGCCGCACGGCCGCGAGCTGAGCCACGATCAGCAGCAGTTGGTTGATACTTTACTCGAGCAAATCACCTCAACGCTGGCGCTGGATAAACAGCTTGAACGTCAGCAGCAGCTTATCGTGATGGAAGAGCGCTCAACGATTGCCCGCGAGCTTCACGACTCCATCGCCCAGTCGCTCTCCTGTATGAAGATGCAGGTCAGCTGTTTGCAGATGATGCAAAAAGAGCAGTCGTCTGAGGAAAGCCGAGAGCTGCTAAGCCAGGTGCGTAATGAACTGAACACCTCGTGGGCGCAACTGCGTGAACTGCTGACCACCTTCCGCCTGAAGCTGACCGAGTCCGGCCTGCGCCCAGCGCTGGAGGACAGTTGCCAGGAATACAGCAGCCATTTCGGCTTCCCGGTGCAGCTCGACTATCAGCTACCGCCGCGCTACGTGCCGTCGCACCAGGCGATTCACCTGCTGCAAATTGCCCGCGAGGCCTTAAGCAATGCGCTTAAGCACTCACAGGCAACAGAAGTGAAAGTCAGCGTTACCCAACAAAACAACCAGGTCAAACTGGTGGTGGCCGACAACGGCTGCGGCGTCCCGCTGCATGCTGAACGCAGCAACCATTATGGCCTTATTATTATGCGTGACCGCGCACAAAGCCTGCGTGGCGATTGCCAGGTTCGTCGTCGTGAAAGCGGCGGCACCGAAGTCGTGGTTACGTTTGTCCCCGAACAATCGCTTTCTACTCCCCAAGGAGATACTCATGAGTAATCAGGAACGGGCTACTATCCTGTTAATTGACGATCATCCTATGCTGCGTACCGGCGTGAAACAGCTGGTCAGTATGGCATCAGATATTCAGGTTGTAGGCGAAGCCAGCAATGGTGAACAAGGAATTGAACTGGCAGAAACCCTCGATCCCGATCTGATTCTGCTCGATCTCAACATGCCCGGCATGAACGGTCTGGAAACCCTCGACAAGCTGCGTGAGAAATCACTGTCTGGCCGTGTTGTGGTGTTCAGCGTCTCCAACCATGAAGAAGACGTGGTCACCGCGCTCAAACGCGGCGCTGATGGCTATCTGCTGAAAGATATGGAACCGGAAGATCTGCTGAAAGCCCTGCAACAGGCCGCCGCCGGTGAAATGGTATTGAGCGAAGCCTTAACGCCGGTATTGGCCGCCAGCCTGCGCGCCAACCGCGCGACCTCCGACCGCGACATCAACCAGTTGACTCCGCGCGAGCGCGATATTCTTAAGCTCATCGCTCAGGGCCTGCCAAACAAGATGATTGCCCGCCGTCTGGACATCACGGAAAGCACCGTGAAGGTTCACGTGAAGCACATGCTGAAGAAAATGAAGCTAAAATCCCGCGTCGAAGCCGCCGTGTGGGTGCACCAGGAACGTATTTTCTGACCGTTGCCGCTATGGCGCCATGTCCAACCAGCTATTGCCCTGCGGGGCAAAGCTGACGACAGGTTCAGTCAGCTTCAGCGTTATCTCATTCGAGGTGACGCGCTGCCCCTTGTTATCTTCCACCACCACCGACAGATGCCAGGTATTGCTGGCACCCTGCGTTGGATCCCAGGCCGGCATGATAATGCTCCAGCCATCGGTGTTGTTGCCCGCGGCTGGCGGCGTCAGGCTTAACGCTTCGGTATCGCCCTGCCAGCTTATGGATTTGATCCCATACTCATTGCGGAGCTGAATTTTCAGCGCCACCGTTTCATAGCTGGTGAGATCCCACGGCGGCGTTGCCAGATAGACGCTCAGGCTTTTACGCTGACGGAATTCCATCACCGGTAAATTGTTGCGTTCCGGCGCATCGTAGCGGCTGCCACGCAGCGTACGGGTTTGCGCCACTTCGTCGGCAGCAAGCTGCTTCTTCAGCGGTACGCCAAAACGATAGTTCACCTTCATGCCGAGATTGTTCTGGTTTACCCCACTCTCTCCCTGCTTGTGCTGGGCACTGAAGGTGAATAACGGCACCGGGGTATAGTTAAGGCCAAGGGAGACCGCGACCGGGTTACGGTAGCCGGTGCCGCTGCGGAACAGGTCTACGCTGTCGCCAAAGTATTGCTCGACGCTCAAGCTGGTGTTGATATGGTTATAAGCGGGTATCCAGGCCTGCGCCGTGAGATCGTAACCGCGCGCCATACGCTGTTGCAGTGTCGTGCCCGTGTTCTGCCAATCGTGCAGTGGATAATAGTAGTTGGCAGAAAAGCGCAGGTTCTCGCCCCAGGCTTCCGCGCCCAGACCGCCGCGATCAAGATTGGCATCCAGCAGGCTGTCATAAAAGGTGTTGTAGCCCAGCAGCCACTGTCCGGCGACCCAGCGTTGCCCCAACCCCAGATTCCCCACCAGCCCATCGTCCTGCTGTGTCAGGCCAAACTGGCTCCAGGTGAGATAATGCGTATTATCCTGCAGCGGCACAAACCAACCGCCATGGCTGCCGGTCATCTTGCCCTGGCTGTCCACCAGCAGTTGAATATTGGTATTTCCCCAGGGAGATAACCAGCTTTCTAACTGCTGGTTCATCTGGCCGTTGACCTTATCCTGCAATTGCGTCAGCGCAAACACGCGCGCCTGCTCGCCGGTATCCAACCCGTTATCGGTCATGCTGGCTTCGCCAAAGGCTTTGACCATCTCGGCAAAATGCTTCTCTGCGTCGTGATTTTCCGGGGTGATAGCGAGATCGGGCAGGCTATCAGCCGAGTTATCGAAGGGATGTTCTGCCTCTTCGACAAACGACGTTCGCGCACGCGCGCTGCCGCCAGTCAGTACCAGTAACACCAAAAATGACGAGTAAAAACGCAAAGACAAAACCGCAACCCCATAGCCAGCTTCAAAGCAGACTGGAAAAAACCAGCCCCAGGCTAATCAGTTTAACCCCTTTATGGAGAGGGTTCAGCCTTTGCCCCTCATTTCAGGAATAGCCTGAAGGTGATAAAACCGTCACTTTTATCGTCGTACTTGCCAGCAATGCTTTGAGCTCTGGCACGCAGGAGCCGCAGTTGGTGCCGCATTTCAGCCGTTCACCCAGCTCGCCCGCCGTGCGGCAGCCCTGTTTTTCAATCGCGTCAAGGATGGTTTTTTCGCCAACGCTGAAACAGCTGCAAACAATTTTCCCTACCGCCGGCCGCGCCAGATCCTGGCCGCTCAGCAGCGCATGACGGCCCGTAAGCGTCTGCGGCGACTCACTAAATGCCCGACACACCAGCGAATCGTCCACTTCTGGCAGCCTATGGCTACTCCAGAACCCCAGCATCAACTGGTCGCCCTGCCACGCCAGCAAATGCCAGATATCCCCGGCGTTCGCCACCTGTATCTGCCAGCCGTGCTGCTGACACCAGGCCAGAATATCCTGCTCAATATGACGGTCACTGCAAAGCGTGAGATGGTGCAGCCCGGTTGCGGCTTTACGCCACCAGGTCACATGCCCCGCTAACGGGACTTCATCACGGGAATAAAGTTCGCCCTGCCATACCGGTTGCCAGGGGGCGATACGTACCGCCGTCTGTTTGCTTTCCGGCTGCCCGGAGTGCGGGTCCACCACTGGTGCCACCAGACCGTTGACTTTCCCCTGGCGGGCAAAGCAGTCGTTCCAGTGCATCGGCGTAAACAGCGAACCGCGACGCTGGCTATCGGTTACCACGACTTTGGCCACCATCACGCCGTGCAACGAGCTTATCCGTGAGAGGCCGCCGTGCTGTAGACCGAAATGCTGGGCATCCTGCGGAGCCACTTCAACAATAGGTTGGGAAATATGCTGCATCAGTTTTGGCACGCTACCGGTGCGCGTCATGGTGTGCCACTGGTCGCGGATACGCCCGCTGTTAAGAATGAGTGGGTAAAGCGCCTGAGTCTGGGCCTGCATCCCGCGTGGAGAGACGGGAACCATGCGTACACGAGCGTCGGCACGCCAGCCATGCTTAAGATCCAACGTCTGGACCTGTCCGCTAACCGGCCAACGCACGGGTGCAAGAGCATCCCACGCGTCGCGGCTTAATTCGGCAAGCCCGCTGATATCAAACGCCCGCTGACCTTCATTTTCATAGCCGGAGAGCGCGGCATGTTCACTAAAGACCTCGTGTGGATGCTGCCAGGCAAACGCCTCACCAAAGCCCAGACGCTGGGCGACACGGGCAATAATCCACCAGTCCGCGCGGGCCTCGCCGGGGGCGGGCAAAAACGCCCGCTGGCGTGAGATCCGCCGCTCTGAATTGGTCACGGTGCCGTTTTTCTCCCCCCAGCCCAGCGCCGGGAAACGAATGTGCGCATAGCGCGAAGTTTCGGTCTGCGCCGAAATCTCAGAGACGATCACCAATTCGCACCGCTTCAGCGCCTGGCTTACCGCGTGGCTGTCCGGCAGTGAAACCGCCGGATTGGTGCCCATGATCCACACCGCTTTCACCTCACCGCGCCCGATGGCAGCGAAAATATCCACCGCCATCAGCCCCGGCGTTTGTGCCAGCCGCTCGGTGCCCCAGAAACGCGCCACCCGGGCGAGGTCGTCCGGTTCAAAATTCATATGCGCTGCCAGCATGGTTGCCAACCCGCCCACTTCGCGGCCGCCCATGGCATTTGGCTGCCCGGTCAGCGAAAACGGACCACAACCTTCACGACCAAACTTACCGCTGGCAAGGTGGACGTTAATGATGGCATTGCATTTATCGCTGCCGCTGGAGGATTGGTTAATGCCCATGGTGTAGAGCGTGATGGCCCTGGGGGCGGCAATAAAGTCCTGATAAAATGCGGCAACCTCCGCTAACGGCAGCCCGCAAAACGCCGCCACCCGCTCAAGGTTCCAGCATTGTGCCGCCTCCAGCGCGGCGGGCGCATCGGCAAAATCGTCCACGTTTGCGCCGCGCTCGGCGATGGCGTGCAGCAGCCCGACAAACAGCCCGGCATCGGTGCCGGGCGCAATGGCCAGATGACGGTCGGCAATATCGCAGGTCGCCGTGCGCCGGGGATCAATAACCACCACCTTCATCTGCGGGTTTTGCTGCTTCGCCTGCACCAGTCGCTGATAGAGCACCGGGTGCGCCCACGCCGCGTTGGAGCCCACCAGCACCACCAGATCGCTGCGCTCTACGTCCTCATAGCGGCACGGCACCACGTCGGCGCCCCACGCGCGCTTATAGCCGGTGACCGCCGACGACATGCACAGCCGCGAGTTGGTATCAATATTCGCCGCGCCGATAAAGCCTTTCATCAGCTTATTGGCAGCGTAATAGTCCTCGGTCAATAGCTGGCCGGAGGCATAAAACGCCACTGCCTGCGGGCCGTGCTCGGCGATAATCGCCTTTAGCCGCTCACCGGCCACATCCAGCGCCTGCTCCCAACTGACATCATGGCCGTCCACCAAGGGTTGCAACAAACGCCCCTCCAGACCGGTGGTTTCGCCGAGCGCAGAGCCCTTCACGCACAGGCGACCAAAGTTTGCCGGATGGGCCTCATCGCCCCGCACGCTCACCGCACCGTCAACTACGCTTGCCACCACCCCGCAGCCAACGCCGCAGTAGGGACAGGTTGTTCGGGTTTCTGTCATGAGGCCTCCGCGCGCATCACCAGCTCCTGGTTGCTGACCCACACGGTGCCTCCTTCAATTTTCACCGGCCAGGCGCGTACCACCGGCTCACCGCTCTCGGAATGGCGACCGTCACGCAGACGAATGCGCTGCTTATAAAGCGGTGAGATAACGATAGGCTCACCGCTGGCATCCCCCAGCAGCCCCCGCGACAGCACGTTGGCCTGACTGCCGGGCTCCAGATTATCCAGCGCGTAAACGTGGCCGTTGAGGCGGAACAGCGCTATCTGCATTTCACCCAGGCGAGCGCCAATCCCGGCCTGCGCGGGAATATCCTCCAGTAAGCAAACTGCCTGCCACGGCTTAGGATGACCCGCCTGCCCCGGCAGCGTTGTGACCGGAACAAGCTGCGGCTGGCCGCGCACGGTTTCACGCTGCACCGCTTCGTCTGGCGTATCGCTGTTGACGAATGAGCGGAACTGCATCAGCCGCTGCGGGTCGTTCAGGGTGGTTTGCCATTCGCACTGATAGCTGTCGATAACGCGGGCCATCTCCTGCTCCAGCTCTTCGCCAATGCCCAGCGAATCGTCGAGGATCACGCGGCGTAGATATTCCAGCCCGCCCTCCAGGTTATCCATCCAGGTGCTGGTACGTTGCAGTCGGTCAGCGGTGCGGATGTAAAACATCAGGAATCGGTCGATGGTGCGCAGCAGCGTCGCGTCATCAAGGTCGCTGGCAAACAGATCCGCATGGCGTGGTTTCATGCCGCCGTTGCCGCATAAATAGAGGTTCCAGCCCTTGTCGGTGGCAATCACCCCTACATCTTTGCCCTGCGCCTCGGCGCACTCGCGGGTACAGCCGGAGACCGCCATTTTGATTTTATGCGGCGCGCGCAGCCCTTTGTAGCGATGCTCCAGCGTCACCGCCAGCCCGGTAGAATCCTGCACCCCGTAGCGACACCATGTCGAACCTACGCAGGATTTCACCGTGCGCAGCGACTTGCCGTAGGCGTGGCCGGTCTCAAACCCGGCCTCCACCAGCTCGTGCCAGATAGCGGGAAGTTGCTCCAGGCGCGCGCCAAACAGGTCGATACGTTGGCCGCCGGTTATTTTGCTATATAGCGCGTAGCGTTTGGCTATCTGCCCGATGGCAATCAGCCCGTCCGGCGTCACCTCACCAGCCGGCATTCGTGGTACGACGGAGTAAGTACCGTCTTTCTGGATATTGGCGAAATAACGGTCGTTAGTGTCCTGCAACGGCAGATGCGCCGGTTTGAGCAGGTATTCATTCCAGCAGGACGCCAGCACCGAGCCCACCAGCGGTTTGCAAATTTCGCAGCCGTCGCCGTGACCGTAGCGGGCAATCAACTGCTCAAAGGTGTGAATGCGGTTGACCCGCACCAGGTGATAAATTTCCTGGCGCGAGTACGGGAAGTGTTCGCAGATATCTTTTTTCACCTCCACGCCCTGCTGCGCCAGCTGATATTCCATTACCTGTTTGACCAGCGCGCTACAGCCGCCACAGCCGCTCGCCGCTTTGGTGCAGCTTTTTATTGCCCCCATCTCGGTAGCACCGTTGCTCACCGCCTGGCAGATGTCGCCTTTGCTGACGTTGTGACAGGAGCAGATTTGCGCGCTGTCCGGCAGTGCCGCCACGCCAAGCGCTTTCGGCGCGCTGCCTTCTAGCGCCGGTAAAATCAGGGATTCCGGGCGCGACGGCAGCGCTATATCGTTGAGCATCATTTGCAGCAGCGTAGCGTAGTCGCTAGCGTCCCCAACCAGCACGCCGCCGAGCAGCGTTTTGCCGTCGGCGCTGACCACAATCTTCTTATAGATTTGCTCCGGGCCGTGGATCCACTGATAGCTCTGGCTGCCCGGCGTGCGCCCATGGGCATCGCCAAACGAGGCAACATCAACGCCGAGTAGCTTGAGCTTGGTGCTCATATCCGCCCCGGTAAATTCGCTCGCTTCCCCCGCCAGCGCTCCGGCGGCCACCCGCGCCATCTGATAGCCAGGGGCCACCAGACCATAGATTTTGTTATCCCACAGCGCGCATTCACCAATGGCAAAGATATCGCTATCGGAAGTGCGACACTGGTTATCAATCGCGATGCCGCCGCGCTCACCCAGGCGGATGCCGCTGTTGCGCGCCAGTGCGTCCTGCGGGCGAATACCCGCCGAGAACACCACCATATCAGTAGTCAGACATTCACCGTCGGCAAACTGCAGCGTGAGCCCTTCTTCCGTCTGGCGAATTTCCGTGGTGGCTTTACTGGTGTGTACGCTTACGCCAAGCTCAGTAATTTTCTCCCGCAGCATGGCGGCACCGCCGTTATCCAGTTGCACGGCCATCAGATTCGGCGCGAACTCTACCACGTGGGTCTCCAGACCCAGCTGGCGCAGCGCGTTTGCCGCCTCTAGTCCCAGCAGGCCGCCGCCAATCACTACGCCACGGCTCGCCGTTTTGGCACAGGCGGCAATCGCATCGAGATCGTCCAGCGTACGGTAGACAAAGCAGCCGGGCAGCGTGTTGCCGGGGATTGGCGGCACGAACGGGTATGAGCCAGTGGCGAGTACCAGCTTATCCCAGTGCAGCTCATGTCCCTCAGCGTCGCGGATAATCCGGGCTTCGCGGTCAATTTCCGCTACCGGCTGCGACAAGCGCAGCTCAATGCCGTTATCAGCAAAGAAATCCCCCGCCACCATCGAAAGTGATTCGGCGCTGCGGCCGGCAAAATACTCGGATAAATGCACCCGGTCGTAGGCGGCGTAACGCTCTTCGCCCAGCACCACAATCTGATACTGTTCATGCAATTGGTGGCTGACACACTGCTCAAGAAAATGGTGGCCGACCATCCCGTGCCCGACGACCGCTAATGTTGGTTTTGTCATGGTTTGCGTTCCTGCAGCCGATGGCTGCGTGGTAAAGGGGTCGAATATCCAGCTCGCCTGCGCAGGCTGGACGGTATGCAATAAATCGGTAAAGGCGGCGGCGCTGGTGCAGTCGCCAAGCAGCAATACGCCGGCCAGCTGATCGTTTGCCACCAGCAGCCGCCGATAGTGCCCGGTCAGTGGGTCATAGGAGGACCACTGGCTATCTCCGTCGATGGCCTGAACCCGCCCGGCGCTGAACAAGTCAATTCCCGTTACCTTCAGACGGGTACCGCGGTCCTGCCAGTGGAAATCGGCGCGCGGGCTGCCGCAAAGCCTTGCTGCCAGCACGTCCGCCTGCTGCATGCAGGGCGCCACCAGGCCGAAAGTTTGTCCGTCAATCTCACAGCATTCCCCAATGGCGCTGACGCCGGGAATGCCCGTCTCGAGCTGGCGGTTGACGACGATCCCGCGCTGGCAAGGAATACCAGCCCGCTGCGCCAGCGCAATGTTGGGGCGAACGCCAGTTGCCATCACCACACGGGTTGCCGGAATGGCACACCCGTTGTTTAGCACCACCGCGTCGGGCGTAATCTGCGCGATACCCGCGGCCAGTTCACAGCCGATGCCACGTTCCGCTAATCGCTGGGCCAACAGTTCACCCGCCATCTCGTCTAACTGCTGTTCCATCAGTCGTTCGCTGCGATGCACTAAAGTGACATTGTCACCTCTTAAGCGCAGCGCGGCGGCGGCTTCTACACCCAGCACTCCGCCGCCAATCACCACCGCATCGCCCGGTGTCGCCAGAATCGCCTCCACGTCGGCGAGGGTGCGGAAGGCAAAAACGTGCGGCAGGTCGATGCCCGGCAGCGGCGGCAGGAAGGGCCGCGAACCGCAGGTAAACACCAGTTCATCCCACTCCAGCTCGCGCTGGGTGGTGGTCACCCGGCGCGCCTGTACATCAACCGCCAGCACCGTTTCACCAAGGCACAGCGTGATCTGATGGTCGTGGTACCACTGCGCCGGTTGCAGCAGCGTCTGGTTAAAATCCTTTTCTCCGCCCAGTACTGGAGAGAGCTGAATGCGGCTATAGGCCGGATGCGGCTCATCACCGATAAGGGTGATGGCAAACGCACCCGGCGCGCTCGTGACCAGCATTTCCGCCAGCCGGGTCGCCGCCATCCCGTTACCAATCATCACCAGTCGCCGCATAGAAACCCCTTACGCCGCTTTCGGCTGTTTTTCGTAAAGGAAGTGGAGGATCTGCTGACGCAGGTGGTGATAACGACCGTCATCCGCCAGCTGCACGCGGTTACGCGGACGCGGCAGGTTAACTTCCAGCACTTCACCCACCGTGGCTGCCGGGCCGTTGGTCATCATCATCACCCGGTCAGAGAGCAGCACCGCTTCGTCAACGTCGTGGGTAATCAGCACGATGGTGGTGTTCAGCGATTGCTGGATTTGCATCACCGAGTCCTGAAGATGGGCGCGGGTCAACGCATCCAGCGCGCCAAAAGGTTCATCCATCAGCAGCACCTTGGGTTTCATTGCCAGCGCTCGGGCAATGCCTACCCGCTGCTTCATGCCGCCGGAGATTTCACCCGGGCGTTTTTGCATGGCATGGCCCATCTGCACACGCTCGAGGTTGTGCGCAATCCACTCCCGGCGCTCCGCTTTATTCATGGTGTGGCGAAACACCTGGTCCACCGCCAGCGCCACGTTGTCAAAGCAGGTGAGCCACGGCAGCAGCGAGTGGTTCTGGAACACCACCGCCCGCTCCGGTCCCGGCCCGGCAATTTCGCGGTTATCGCACAGCAGCCCGCCTTCGGTCGGCAAGGTAATGCCGGCAATCAGGTTGAGCAGCGTCGACTTACCGCAGCCCGAGTGACCAATCAGGCTGACGGTCTCCCCTTCGTGAATATCAAAAGAGACGTTCTGTAAGGCCAGAAACTCACCGCTGGCGGTATGAAAACGCTGGCTCACGGCCTGGACCTGAATTAATGGTTTCATGATGTACTCCTATTTTTCTTGCCAGCTAAAACGACGCGCAATCAGCATCAGCCCCTGCTCCAGCAGCAGCCCGACCACGCCGATAATGACGATGGCGATAAGGATGTTTTCGACGTTGAGGTTGTTCCATTCGTTCCAGATCCAAAAACCGATACCCAGCCCGCCAGTGAGCATCTCTGCCGCCACAATGACCAGCCAGGCGATACCAATAGACAGCCGCACCCCGGTGAGTACCGACGGCAGCACCGCCGGGAAGAGGATTTTGCGCATCACCGTCCACTCCGAAAGGTTCAGCACCCGCGCCACGTTGAGGTAGTCCTGTGGAATGCGGCGCACCCCTTCGGCGGTGTTAATTACCATCGGCCAGATAGAGCAGATGAAAATCGTCCAGCTCGACGCCGGTTCCGCTTTCTGGAACAGCAGCAGGCCAATCGGCAGCCAGGCCAACGGGCTGACCGGACGCAGCAGCGCAATCAGCGGCGTAAACATGCGCGAGGCAAAGGTAAAGCGGCCAATCAAGAAGCCCAGTGGAATGCCCGCCAGCGCCGCCAGACCAAAGCCCACCGCCACGCGCTGTAAAGAGGCCAGCACGTTCCAGCCCACGCCAACGTCGTTAGGGCCGTTGTTGTAGAACGGGTCAGAAAAGAGGGTTATCGCCGAGTCCAGGGTACTGAGCGGCGTCGGAAAACCTTTGCTGTTCACCGCCGCCAGTTGCCAAAGCAGCACCAGCAGGCCTAGCCCCAGCACCGCCGGAATCGTACGTTCTGCAAGTTCACGAAGATGGCGGCGCAGCGCAGGCGGTCTGCGACGAACCTGCACTGGCGGCATGGCAATGACTTCTCCCGCCGGAGTTGGTGCGTCGATGGGTTTAGTTTTGGTATTCATCTCATGCCCCTATACGTTGAATGGCGAAACTGCGGGCGTATCCAGCGGGGTCAGACCCGTTCCAGACAGAGCCGTCGATTAACTTACTGCTGCGCAGGGTTTGCGTTGGGACGGCAATACCGCCGACCGCCTGCGCCGCCTCTTTCCAGACATCAATGCGGTTAATACGCTGGGCGACCGCCAGATAGTCCGGGTCACTTTTCAGCAGACCCCAGCGGCGGAACTGGGTTAAGAACCACATGCCATCGGAAAGCCACGGATAGCTCACCTCACCCTGCTCGAAGAAGCGCATCGGGTGCGCATCCTGCCAGCGGCGACCGATGCCGTTGTCATAAGCACCGAGCATCCGCCCGGTGAGGTACTGTTCTTTGGTGTTGAGCCAACCGCGGTGGGAGAGGATCTGCGCGGTTTCGCGTTTGTTATCGTCAGAGGCGTCAATCCAGCGGGCGGCATCCATCAGCGCGGCGACCAGCGCACGCGCGGTATTTGGGTTTTGCTCCACCCAGTCACGGCGCGCGCCGAGCACTTTTTCCGGATGCTCCGGCCAGATGTCCTGACTAGTAGCAGCGGTAAAGCCGATGCGGTCGTTAATGGCGCGGGCATTCCACGGCTCGCCGACGCAGAAGCCCACCATATTGCCGATGCGCATGTTCATCACCATCTGCGGCGGCGGCACCACTACCGTGCGCACATCGTCAAACGGGTTGATTCCGCCGCTCGCCAGCCAGTAATAGAGCCACATGGCATGAGTGCCGGTCGGGAAGGTGTGGGCGAAGGTATAGGTGCCCGGCGCGCTTTGGCCGACCAGCGTTTTCAGGGCAGCGAGGTTGGTGACGCCCTTTTCCTGCAGATCGCTCGACAGCGTGATCCCCTGGCCGTTACGGTTGAGGGTCATCAGGTTAGCCATCGGCTGTGGTTTCGCCGCTACGCCCAGCTCCAGCCCGTACAGCAGGCCGTAAAGCACATGCGCCGCGTCAAGCTCGCCGTTAACCAACTTGTCGCGTACCGCCGCCCAACTTGCTTCTTTGCTCGGTACCAGCGTAATGCCGTACTTTTTATCGAACCCTTTCAGTGAGGCAATCGCCAGCGGCGCGCAGTCGGTCAGTGGAATAAAGCCCACCTTAACCGTCTGTAGCTCCGGCTTATCGGAGCCCGCCGCCCAGACCGCCTGACTCATGCCAGGCAGCAGCATTGCGCCGCCGAGTACTGCACCCGCCTGCAACAAACGTCGCCGTGATAGTGAAACCGTTTCGCCCATGCTCGCTCCCGAATGCAAAAAAAAAGCGCCCAGCAATGCTTACGCATTGCAGGACGCCTTTATCCTCGTGGTGTACAGGCCGCCATTGGCCCGCCACCGACTATTTACTTTCTGACTTAACTAATGCAATTCAGATGCCAGCTTTTACAGTCCCAAATCGGGGGAAAACGTGCGCTCGATCGCGGTTTTTGCACCGGAGAAAGGCATTCATGCCCGTTCATTGTGCAACGGCGATGCTGGTTCGTTCTGCCACAGCGCCTTTACCGCCAGCAGCGCCCGGGCAATTTCCACCATGCGCTGATTCTTATCCATCGCCATTTTGCGCAGACAATGCCATGCCTGTTCTTCATTCATATGACGATGGGTCATCAGCACACTTTTGGCTTTATCAATCAGTCGGCGCTCCTCCAGCGTATCCTTGAGCGAGGCTAACTGGCTGGAGAGCTGCTCCAGCTCTCGCGCCTGCTGGCGTACCAGCGGCAGGAGCTGACGGTCGAGATGCAGCAGCAGGTTATCGCTGGCCGGATCGTCACCCGCCGGTTCCAGTGCCTGTCGCTCTTCATCATCCAGCAGCAGGTCATCCACCGCCGTCATCAGTTCGTTAATCAAGGCTTCTTCGAGCCCGCGCATCTGCTCCAGACGTTGAGTCTGTAGCTGGAACCAGCGCAGTGCGCTGGCACCATCGTCCGCCGGTGGCTGGCGAGTGCAGGCAATGCGCCGCAGTTGTTCAATGGCGATGCTCGCCTGACATTCGGTATAAAACAGCATCTTGAGCGGGCTGGTCGCCAACGATAAAAAGCTGTCAAAGCAGGGCTGTTGACCGTCGATACGATCCACCAATCGCTGGCGCAGCTCGCTGCTAAAGCAGCCCAGGGCAAACCCCTGCGCCCCCAGCGCGCGCTCCTGTCCCACCAGCTCTTTACCCTGCATAAAGCTGTACAGCGCCACCAGCCGCCCCGCGAGCGTCGGGTCATCAATACTGTCGTTAAGCTGTGGGATGATATTCAGCAAATGGCGGATCGTGCGATTGAACTGGCTGGTGGCCGTTTCGGCAGAGACCTGCTGGCCGGTAACGCTCTCTCTCAACGAAGGCAGTTGCTCCAGCGACCAGACCGCGCGGGCGATGCGCTGGCATAGCCCGCTGGCTGAAGGTAAATGCTGCGGCTGGAGATGAGCCAGCAGTTGGCGAATTTGTTCATCCACCAGCGCCGCGCTGGCGCGACGCTCGGCGGCGTATAATCGCCCCTGCGTACATAACCAGATGTTGGACGCTCCGCGTTCACACTGTAACATGTGCACCACGTGGCTTAACTGGCTGACCAGTTGCCCCTGCTGCGCCAGCTGCTGGAGCTGTGCTTTCTGCACCTGGCGCGCGTAACGAAACCACTCGATAGCGCCGGGTGTATCATCTTCACGGTTTATCATGCGCCCTCCCGTTAGAGGTTTTACTTACCATCCTGATGTCTAGCAATAACCATGCCTTAAAGGAGTTCAGATGCAACGTATCGTCATTATCGCCAACGGGGCTGCCTACGGCAGCGAGTCGCTGTTCAATAGCCTGCGTTTAGCCATTGCCCTGCGCGAGCAGCAGGACGACCTGCAGCTACAGCTTTTTCTGATGTCTGACGCCGTGACGGCAGGTCTGCGTGGACAGAAACCCGCCGAGGGCTACAACATCCAGCAGATGCTGGAAATCCTCACCGCTCAGGGTATTCCCGTGAAATTGTGTAAGACCTGCACCGACGGGCGCGGCATCACCGCCCTGCCGCTGATTGACGGCGTTGAGATTGGTACGCTGGTCGAACTGGCTCAGTGGACGCTCGCCGCCGACAAAGTGCTGACCTTCTGATTTGACGTCGCCAATGCCCCAATCAGCGCAGCCCGCTAAAACCATGACCATTTAAAGGATATTATTTCACCTTTGTGACGTTCCTCACCGCTTTGTCACGATAGCTGAATGCATTCAGGGATATTGTCATTTTTGTTGAAGTGTTACGGCATTTTTTGATCAAAATCAGCATCGGTGCAGTCAGGGTTTGGTGTTATGCGATGAGTGATTTGTGAACAACATCACAGGCAGGATTAACGCGTAGGGAGTGCGTAGACTCATTTGCAGCGGGGTATTTTGGCGATGGTAAAGGCAAGTTTGACGTTATTTGGTGGGGATACAGTCGTGGTGCGTTGTTCAGAGCGTTGCCATATTCATTTGATGAGCACGCAGAAAAACACCAGTAGCTGCGGTTCGGATATTTTAAGCGTGCAGAACGAAGAGAAAGCGTATCTGACCGTGCCTTACAGTGGGACGTGGAATGTGCTTATCGATAGCCACAGTCAGTCTCTTGAGCACTCCATCAGCTACGTTGCCGCCTGATAGAGACATGTAGGCCGGACAAGCGAAGCGACATCCGGCCTACCCAGCCCCGGAAGCACGCACTTCCGGGGTTTTTATTGACTTATTTCCCAGCCACCAGATGCCGCACGTTGTTAATCAGCTCATTCAGGCCATCGTCCGGCATCCCCAGCTTTTGTAGCTCCTGCTCCAGCGAGAAGAGATACTGCGCATTGGTACCTAATGGGCCGCTGGCGCGGGCAATCAGCGGGGCAATCAACTGTACGCTGGTATCAGACTCATACAGCGGATGACGCGGGTCCATAATAAACACCAGCGCGTTGACCGTCCGCCCATCGTCTAGCGCCAGTTTGCACCAGGTCGGCAGATAGCAGCCGGTGATCATCTCGCGCTTCCACAGCAGCGACAGCTCGTTTTCAATTTCGTCATCCGGCAGGCGGTAGGCCACACCCGTAGTGCGACCGCCCTCTTTCAGCGCCAGCATACGACCAGGCTGACAGGCGCTACCGCGTCCCGCCGTCAAACGCAGACAGAAAGCCCGATGCCAGCCCACCAGCGTACCGGTTACCGACTCGCTAAAATTCAGCGCCGGGTTCCACATCAGGGAGCCGTAGCCAAAAATCCATACCGGTCCGTTATCGGGCCGACAGGCCAACGTCGCCGCCAGCGACGCCGCGCGCTGTTCAGCAGACCAAAGCAGAGATTCCTCAATGGCGCCAAACGCCGTTGTACAATCCGCCTTCATTAAGAAATCACGCGTTAACACTTTAAACCTCCACCGCCACTTCTCTTCCCTGCTTCACATGCGTTCTTACGGGAACGGATGGCGACCTCCGGAGCTGTCTTTGATGAAATATTATCCAGCTTTATGGTTCAGGATGCAATTTGTCTCCCATTACGCCCCTCTGTTCAAGCGGGTTCTACCGATTGGTAAAATAGGAAAATCAGCGTATTAATATACTGTTATTTAAAAAATATTTAGTCAGTACTTTATATTATAGCCATCTATGAGAAAAAATGGCGTTATGGGTAAATTTTAGTAAAAGATTACATTCCTGGCGGAAAAATTTGTTAATTTATGCTGCTGATTTTTTCTATAATTATAAATACCTGCAGATATGGAGACAAACATGACCCACGCACAAGAGGCGGTGAAAACTCGCCATAAGGAGACGTCGCTTATTTTCCCGGTGGTGGCGCTGGCAATTCTGTTCTTCTGGGGAAGCAGTCAGTCATTGCCAGTGGTTATTGCTATCAATGCGTTGGCGTTAGTCGGTATTCTGAGCAGCGCCTTTAGCGTTGTTCGTCACGCGGACGTGCTTGCGCACCGTTTGGGTGAGCCGTACGGTTCTCTGATTTTAAGTCTTTCCGTTGTTATCCTTGAAGTGAGCCTGATTTCAGCGCTTATGGCAACCGGCGATGCCGCGCCAACGCTGATGCGCGATACGCTCTATTCCATCATCATGATTGTGACCGGCGGCTTAGTCGGCTTCTCGTTATTGCTCGGCGGACGTAAATTTGCCACGCAATATATGAACCTGTTTGGCATCAAGCAGTATTTAATTGCCCTGTTCCCGCTCGCCATTATTGTGCTGGTATTCCCGACCTCGCTGCCGGGTGCCAATTTTACGATTGGTCAGTCGCTGCTGGTTGCCTTAATTTCTGCCGCGATGTACGGCGTATTTTTACTTATTCAGACCAAAACGCACCAGAGCCTGTTTGTCTACGAGCATGAAGACGACAGCGACGATGATGACCCGCACCACGGTAAACCATCGGCGCACAGCAGCCTGTGGCATGCGGTATGGTTGATTGTGCATCTGGTGGCGGTTATCGCGGTCACCAAAATGAACGCCAACCCGCTGGAGACGCTGCTGACCAGCATGAACGCACCGGTCGCCTTTACCGGCTTCCTGGTGGCGCTGCTTATCCTCTCGCCGGAAGGTCTGGGGGCACTGAAGGCGGTGCTGAACAATCAGGTACAGCGCGCAATGAATCTGTTCTTTGGTTCGGTGCTGGCGACCATCTCACTGACCGTACCGGTGGTGACGCTGATTGCCTATCTGACCGGGAACGATTTGATGTTTGGTCTTGGCATGCCGGAGATGATTGTGATGGTTGCCTCCCTGGTGCTGTGCCACATTTCATTCTCGACTGGGCGAACCAACGTGCTGAACGGTGCGGCGCATCTGGCGCTGTTTGCGGCGTATTTGATGACGATTTTTGCCTGAGTGCTGCTCCCGGCGGTGCTTCGCTTGGCCGGGCTACCCGCCGTTTGTAGGCCGGATAAGACACATCGTGTCGCCATCCGGCAACCGCAATAAAAAAGCCGACCCCAGGGTCGGCTTTTTTTATTCATCAGCAAAACTTATTTGCTGGTATCCAGCTCGTCGAAGCTTTTTACCAGATCATCGATAGCTTTCATTTGCTTCAGGAAGGGTTCCAGCTTATCCAGCGGCAGCGCGGACGGACCGTCGCAGCGTGCGTTTTCCGGATCCGGATGCGCTTCAATGAACAGGCCAGCGATACCCACCGCCATACCCGCACGCGCCAGCTCGGTAACCTGAGCACGACGGCCGCCGCTTGCTGCGCCAAACGGGTCGCGGCACTGCAGAGAGTGGGTTACGTCAAAGATAACCGGAGAATTGTTGGACGCTTTTTTCATCACACCAAAGCCCAGCATATCCACAACCAGGTTGTCATAACCGAAGTTAGCACCACGGTCGCACAGGATAATCTTGTCGTTACCGCCTTCGATAAATTTATCGACGATATTACCCATCTGGCCAGGGCTCACGAACTGTGGTTTTTTCACGTTAATAACCGCGCCGGTTTTCGCCATCGCTTCAACCAGGTCAGTCTGACGCGCGAGGAACGCTGGCAGCTGGATAACGTCAACCACGTCAGCAACCGGCTGCGCCTGGCTTGCCTCGTGAACGTCGGTGATGATTTTCACACCGAAGGTCTGCTTCAGCTCCTGGAAAATCTTCATCCCTTCTTCCAGGCCAGGACCACGGTAAGAGTGAATGGATGAACGGTTGGCTTTATCAAAAGAGGCTTTAAATACGTAAGGGATGCCCAGTTTCTGGGTCACGGTCACGTAGTGTTCGCAGATACGCATCGCCAGGTCACGAGACTCCAGCACGTTCATGCCGCCGAAGAGAACAAACGGCAGGTCGTTTGCTACTTTGATATCACCAATGCTAACCACTTTTTCTTTCATAAGATCGCCTTGTTAGGGAATTTTCCGCGATTATAACCGCGTTTGTCGCTAATTAGTGAAGCGTAATTTGTTTATGTGAGATGGTATTAATCTGCGCGCGGATCATTTCGCTAATCGGGTCTTCCGGACATTGCTCAACGAAATAATTCAAATCATTCAGCGCGATATGTTCACATTCAAGCTGTGCATAGATTAGCCCACGGTCGCGAATTTCGTACGGGTCTTCCGGATTAAACTGCAGCAGCGTCTGGCTGGCGCCCAGCGCAAGCTCCATCTGCCGCTCTTCCATCAGCGCCGATTTCAGCGTATCCAGCAGTTTACGCACAACCTCGGCGTTGTCTGCTTCATCAAGGTCTTCATTAAACAGCTCGGCCATCGGGCCAATATTGCCTTTCAGCCACACTTCCAGCGTGTGCTCGTCAAGCGTGTCGCCGTTAAACGGGTTAATCAGCCACATCTCGGCATCATCGACATCGGCGCGCAGCAGTAATTGCGTTGGGAAGATAACGGGCACCACCGGAATATCAAGATTGCCGGCGATCCACAGCATGATTGCGCCCAGCGTCACCGCGCTACCGCGACGATTCTTCAACACCTGATCCAACCACAGTGCGTCGGACAGGCGATATTTTCCGGAGGAATCGCTGAAATTCCACTCATGATAGAAGAGTTCAATCAGACGCTCCATCTGGCGCGGTAACGGCCAGAATGGGCTGATCTCTTCACGCGCGAGCGCCACCAGGCATTCGAGCTGTTCGCGCACCACTTGCGATGGAAAATCATCACGAATGAATTCGGAAATCAGGATCATGCCGTCGCATAGCGGCGCTTTATTAAATTCAAAATCAGCCAGTGACTTCATACCCTACCCTAACAGCGGAACTTTAGTGATGGCGAGTTTAACGATGATGCACAACACCACCAACGCCAGCAGAAAGGCAACAAACCGGCTCTGCTGACTGCGCGGCCGACGACGGCCCAACGCAACAAACCCTAAAACGATGTAGATGATAACGCCAAACAGCTTCTCCGTCAGCCACGTCCCTTCTTCGGTGAAAGGGAAATAGCGGGTCATCACCATCAGCGCCACGCCGCTGAGCAGGAGAAGGCTATCGACGCCATGCGGCAACACGCGCACCCAACGTGCATCAAACAGCGCGCTATTATGGTGTTTCCACCAAAAGCGCAGTGCGAAAAAGCTCACCGAGACGATAGCCGCCCCAATGTGCAAATAGAGTACCCATAGAAACAGATTCATCCGTGTGCCTCCCCATTACCCGGCCACTTCGCCAGCGTCAGGCGGTCATTATCACCGTAGTCGCGGCAGGTTTCAGCATCAAGATAGCCCGCGGACTGAAACAGCTCGCGCACCGCGTCACCCTGCTTCCAGCCGTGCTCCAGCAGCATAACGCCGCCGGGCTCGAGCCATTCCCGGCCCTGGGTGATGATGTGCGCCAGGTCAGCCAGACCGTTATCCCCCGCCACCAGGGCGGTTTTCGGCTCAAAACGTACGTCCCCCTGCGCGAGATGCTCGTCCTGCTCGTCGATATACGGCGGGTTGCTGACAATCATCGCAAAACGCTGCTCACCCAGCGCGCTGAACCAGTCGCTTTGCAGGATAATGACGTTAGTGATACCGAGATTATCGGCATTACGCTGCGCCAGCGCGACGGCATCGGCAACATAGTCCACGGCGGTGAGCGAACAATCAGGACGCTCGCTCGCCAGCGCCAGCGCCACTGCACCGGTGCCGGTGCCAAGGTCAAGAATACGGCACGGCGTGGACGGTAAACGCGCCAACGCCTGTTCAACCAGACATTCGGTATCCGGGCGCGGGATAAGCGTAGCGGGAGAGACAAACAGCGGCAACGACCAAAATTCGCGTGTGCCCACGAGATGGGCCACCGGTTCGCCGTTCACGCGACGGGCCAGCAGCTGCGCCAGCGTTTCAGCCTGTGGCGCAGTCAGTTCGGTTTCGTCAAACGCCAGAATAGTGGTGCGCGCTTTTCCCGTCACGTGCCCCAGCAGGATCTCCGCATCGCGACGAGGACTCTCACCGCCCTGCAGCGCAGCGATGGCCTGCTGCAGCCATTGTCGCCAGGTCATCATTCCTGCTCGGAAAGCGCCGCCAGCTGGTCGGCCTGGTATTCCTGCACGATAGGCTCAATCAGCATATCCAGCTTACCTTCCATGGTTTCATCCAGGCGGTAAAGCGTCAGGTTAATACGGTGGTCGGTCACGCGGCCCTGCGGGAAGTTATAGGTACGGTTACGGTCGCTGCGGTCACCGCTGCCCAGCAGGTTACGGCGCTCGGAGGCTTCCGCCTGCTGACGACGGGCGATTTCCGCCGCGCGAATACGCGAACCCAGCACCGACATCGCTTTAGCTTTGTTTTTATGCTGGGAACGTTCGTCCTGACACTCCACCACGATGCCGGTTGGCAAGTGGGTAATACGGATAGCGGAGTCGGTGGTGTTAACGTGCTGACCGCCCGCGCCCGAGGAGCGGAAGGTATCGATACGCAGGTCCGCCGGGTTGATATCCGGTAATTCCGCTTCCGGTACCTCTGGCAACACGGCCACGGTACAGGCGGAGGTGTGAATACGCCCCTGAGATTCGGTGGCCGGAACGCGCTGCACGCGATGGCCGCCGGACTCAAACTTCAGACGACCATAAACGCCTTCGCCGCTGATTTTAGCGATCACTTCTTTGTAGCCACCATGCTCACCTTCGTTGGCGCTCATGATCTCGACGCGCCAGCGGCGCGATTCGGCGTAGCGGCTGTACATGCGGAACAGGTCGCCGGCAAACAGCGCCGCTTCATCACCGCCGGTACCGGCGCGCACTTCAAGGAAAGCATTGCGTTCGTCGTCCGGATCGCGAGGCAGCAGGAGTACCTGAAGCTGTTGCTCCAGTTCTTCTTCTTTGGCTTTGGCTTCCTGCAACTCTTCCTGCGCCATTTCGCGCATTTCCGGGTCGTCGAGCATCATCTGGGCGGTTTCAATATCGTCCTGAACCTGACGCCAGTCGGTATAACAGCGAGCCACGTCGCCCAGCTGTGCGTATTCGCGGGACAGCGCGCGGAAACGGTCCTGATCGGCAATAGTTGCTGCGTCTCCGAGCAGCGCCTGAACTTCTTCATGGCGCTCGTAGAGAGCTTCCAGTTTAGCAACAATAGAAGGCTTCATTGGCGTAAATGCACCTTGTTATAAATAGAGTTGTGCTACTCCAGCCCGAGGCTGTTGCGCAGAATATGCAGGCGTTCGTCATCCCCGTCACGGGCGGCCTGCTGAAGAGATTTGGTTGGCGCGTGGATCAGGCGGTTGGTTAACTTACGCGCCAGATCCTGCATGATGACCTGCGGGTCGCCGCCCTGCTCGAGCGCAGCGATCGCTTTAGCGGTGAGTTCTTCACGCGCCGTTTCGGCCTGGGAGCGATAATCACGGATGATTTCGCTGGCGCTTTGCGCGCGTAGCCAGGCCATAAACTCACTGGTTTCCTGCTCAACGATGGTTTCAGCCTGTACCGCGGCGGCTTTACGCTGCGCAAGGTTATTCTGAATGATGTTTTGCAGGTCATCCACGCTGTAGAGATAGGCGTTGGCGAGTTTCCCCACCTCCGGCTCGACGTCGCGTGGTACGGCAATATCCACCAGCAGCATTGGCTGGTTACGACGCGCTTTCAGCGCGCGCTCCACCATCCCTTTACCGATAATCGGCAGCGGGCTGGCGGTAGAACTGATAATGATGTCGGCTTCTTTCAGGCGTTCATCGACGTCGCTCAGCGCGATCACTTCAGCGCCGACCTCATCGGCCAGCACCTGTGCGCGTTCGCGGGTACGGTTAGCAATCACCATTTTTTTCACGTGATGCTCACGCAGATGGCGCGCCACCAGCTCAATGGTTTCACCCGCACCGACCAACAGCACCGTTACCGACGAGAGCGATTCGAAGATCTGTCGCGCCAGGGTACAGGCCGCAAACGCCACCGACACCGCGCTGGCGCCGATATCCGTTTCCGTGCGCACGCGCTTGGCAACAGAGAAGGATTTCTGGAACATGCGTTCCAGCTCGCTGACGTGCAGGTGTCCGCGGCTGGAATCAGCAAACGCTTTTTTAACCTGCCCTAAGATTTGCGGCTCGCCCAGCACCAGCGAGTCCAGCCCGCTGGCAACGCGCATCAGATGGCTGACGGCGTCGTTATCCTGGTGCCAATAAAGGCTCTGGCGCAGTTCTTCTTCGTTTAGGCCGTGGTAATCGCATAGCCAGCGGATGATCGCGTCATGCTGATTATCCTGCTCTTCTACGCTGAGGTAGAGCTCGGTGCGGTTACAGGTCGACAGTACCACGCCTCCTTGCACCATTGGCTGAGCCAGCAGGCTCTCCAGCGCCTGGTCAAGCGTATCTGGCGAAAACGTTACACGTTCTCGCAGCGCGACCGGGGCTGTTTTATGATTGATGCCAAGAGCTAAAAGGGTCATTGTGCGGGAGTAGTACCAGCGTTGATAGGGTTAGTCTGAGCGCATCATACAGGATGCGCGAGATCAATAAAAGGGACGCCCCCCTTTTGGAGTAATAGGCGAGCTTGGTTAATTTTATGATTTAAGACAACTTGAGCGTAGACGCTGCCCGCAGGCAACGCTAGCATTAAGCGTTATCACTGCAACGCACTTCAAGGATTGTCATGTCTGATTTCCGCCTGATTCGCCTGCTGCCGCTGGCAGCCCTGGTCCTTACCGCCTGTACCACCACTGCGCCAACGGGCCCGGGCAAAAGCCCAACCGCCCCTGAGTGGAAGCAGCACCAGCAAGAGGTCCGTCAATTAAGCCAGTATCAGACCCGCGGCGCGTTTGCGTATCTGTCCGACCAGCAAAAGGTTTATGCTCGCTTCTTCTGGCAGCAAACCGGCCAGGACAACTATCGTCTGCTGTTGACCAACCCACTTGGCAGCACTGAGCTTGAACTGATTGGCAAGCCGGGTTCCGCACAGCTCACCGATAATAAGGGCCAGCACTATACCGCCGCCGACGGCGAAGAGATGATTGGTAAACTCACCGGGATGCCCATTCCGCTCAACAGCCTGCGCCAGTGGATCCTCGGCCTGCCGGGCGACGCTACCGACTATAAGCTCGATGACCAGTACCGCCTGAGCGAGCTTAACTACACCCAGAACGGAAAAACCTGGAAAGTGGTGTATGGCGGCTATGACAGCAAAACTAAACCGGCCCTGCCGTCTAACATGGAACTGACCGAAGGTTCACAGCGCATCAAGCTGAAAATGGACAACTGGATCGTTAAATGATGACCTGTTGGCCCTCTCCGGCAAAGCTGAACCTGTTCTTATACATCACCGGGCAGCGTGCGGATGGTTATCACACGTTGCAGACGCTGTTTCAGTTTCTCGATTACGGCGACACATTGACCATTGAGCCGCGTCAGGATGGGCAACTGCGGTTGCTCACCCCCGTGGACGGTGTGCCGAATGAAGAGAACCTGATTATTCGCGCCGCGCGCCTGTTGATGAAAACTGCCGCCGATACCCAGCGTCTGCCGGAAGGTAGCGGCGCGGACATCAGCATTGATAAACGCCTGCCAATGGGTGGCGGTCTGGGTGGTGGTTCATCTAACGCGGCTACCGTGCTGGTTGCGCTTAACCATTTATGGCAATGCGGGCTCTCGGAAGATGAGTTGGCGACCATTGGCTTGACGCTTGGTGCCGATGTGCCGGTGTTCGTTCGCGGTCATGCGGCCTTCGCTGAAGGCGTTGGCGAGGTGCTAACGCCGGTAGAAGTCGCGGAAAAATGGTATCTGGTGGCCCACCCCGGCGTCAGTATTCCGACCCCGGTGATATTCCGCGATCCGGAGCTGCCACGAAACACCCCGATCAGGTCAATAGAAACGTTATTAAATTGTGAATTCGGCAATGATTGCGAGGTTATCGCAAGAAAACGTTTTCGCGAGGTTGATGATGTGCTTTCCTGGCTGTTAGAATACGCGCCGTCGCGCCTGACTGGAACAGGAGCCTGTGTCTTTGCTGAATTCGACACGGAACTCGCTGCCCGCCAGGTGCTTGAGCAAGCCCCGGAATGGATGCAAGGCTTTGTGGCGAAAGGCGTAAACCTTTCACCATTGAAGCAAGCTCTGCTCTGAATCATTCGTTTTCCGTCAGTCATGCTGACGAAAGAGGAATAGTGATGAGTAACCAAGCCGGGCAAACTGAGCTCTGGTGACAACGTCACCCTGTTCCAGACGTTGCATCGCGCTCTTTAATACACCGCCTGGATGAAACCGCGCCTGGCCCGCACAGTTTTTGGCTCGTTTCATCCACCACTGGACGCATGCCTGAGGTTCTTCTCGTGCCTGATATGAAGCTTTTTGCTGGTAACGCCACCCCGGAACTAGCACAACGTATTGCCAACCGCCTGTACACTTCTCTCGGCGACGCCGCTGTAGGTCGCTTTAGCGACGGCGAAGTCAGCGTACAAATTAACGAAAACGTACGCGGTGGTGATATTTTCATCATCCAGTCCACTTGTGCCCCGACTAACGACAACCTGATGGAATTAGTCGTTATGGTAGATGCCCTGCGCCGTGCTTCCGCAGGCCGTATCACCGCCGTTATCCCTTACTTCGGTTATGCTCGCCAGGACCGTCGCGTTCGTTCTGCTCGTGTACCTATCACCGCTAAAGTTGTTGCTGACTTCCTGTCAAGCGTTGGCGTTGACCGCGTACTGACCGTAGACCTGCACGCTGAACAGATCCAGGGCTTCTTCGATGTTCCGGTTGATAACGTATTTGGTAGCCCAATCCTGCTCGAAGATATGCTGCAGCTGAACCTGGATAACCCAATCGTGGTTTCTCCAGACATTGGCGGCGTAGTCCGCGCTCGTGCTATTGCTAAACTGCTCAACGATACCGACATGGCTATCATCGACAAACGTCGTCCTCGCGCGAACGTTTCCCAGGTTATGCACATCATCGGTGACGTTGCCGGTCGTGACTGCGTACTGGTTGATGACATGATCGATACCGGTGGCACGCTGTGCAAAGCTGCTGAAGCGCTGAAAGAACGTGGTGCTAAACGCGTATTCGCCTACGCAACCCACCCGATCTTCTCCGGCAATGCGGTGAACAACCTGCGTAACTCCGTTATCGATGAAGTGGTCGTCTGCGATACCATCCCGTTAAGTGATGAGATCAAAGCACTGCCAAATGTTCGTACCCTGACTCTGTCCGGGATGCTGGCCGAAGCGATTCGTCGTATCAGCAACGAAGAATCCATCTCTGCCATGTTCGAGCATTAATCGAATCTGGTTAAAAAACCCGCTGCGGCGGGTTTTTTTGTCTGTGTAGTTAATTTGTATGATTTATGCCAACTTCAACTATCATTCATATGGTAGATGATGCGCTCATGGATGAAACACGACTGTGAATAAATTACTCTCCCCTCACGTTATGCCTTTCCGCGCGCTGATTGACGCCTGCTGGAAAGAGAAATACACCTCCGCGCGGTTTATGCGCGACCTGATTGCCGGGATCACCGTCGGGATCATCGCGATTCCACTGGCGATGGCGCTGGCGATTGGCAGCGGTGTGGCTCCGCAGTACGGCCTTTACACCTCCGCCGTCGCGGGGATTGTTATCGCCCTGACCGGCGGCTCACGCTTCAGCGTCTCCGGGCCGACGGCGGCCTTCGTGGTTATTCTCTACCCTGTTTCGCAGCAGTTTGGCCTGGCGGGCCTGCTGGTGGCGACCCTGATGTCCGGTATATTCCTGATCCTCTTTGGCCTGGCCCGCTTTGGTCGCCTGATCGAATATATTCCACTGTCGGTCACGCTTGGCTTCACCTCGGGGATTGGTATTACCATCGGGACCATGCAGATTAAAGACTTCCTCGGTCTGCAGATGACGCACGTTCCGGAACACTATTTACAGAAGGTGGGTGCGCTGGTGATGGCGCTGCCGACCATCAACGTCGGCGATGCGGCCATTGGTGTCGTCACCCTCGGCACCCTAATCCTCTGGCCGCGTCTCGGCCTGCGTCTGCCGGGCCACCTGCCCGCGCTGATTGCTGGCTGCGTGGTGATGCTGATTGTGAACCTGCTCGGCGGTCACGTCGCGACCATCGGCTCCCAGTTCCATTACATCCTGGCGGATGGCTCACAGGGCAACGGTATCCCGCAGCTGCTACCGCAGTTTGTGCTGCCGTGGGATATGCCGGGGTCAACCTTCACCTTGAGCTGGGCCTCCATTCACGCCCTCTTGCCGGCGGCGTTTTCCATGGCGATGCTGGGAGCGATTGAATCCCTGCTGTGCGCGGTGGTGCTCGACGGCATGACCGGTACCAAACATAAAGCGAACAGCGAGCTGGTCGGTCAGGGCCTCGGCAACATCGTGGCACCGTTCTTTGGCGGCATTACCGCCACCGCAGCGATCGCGCGCTCGGCGGCAAACGTTCGTGCTGGCGCCACCTCTCCGGTATCGGCGGTGATCCACGCGATTCTGGTGATTCTGGCGCTGCTGATTCTGGCCCCGGTACTCTCCTGGCTGCCGCTTTCTGCCATGGCCGCTCTGCTGCTGATGGTGGCATGGAACATGAGCGAGGCGCACAAAGTGGTTTACCTGCTGCGCAAAGCGCCGAAAGACGACATCATCGTAATGCTCATCTGCATGTCGCTGACCGTGCTGTTTGATATGGTTATCGCCATCAGCGTCGGCATCGTGCTAGCCTCTCTGCTGTTTATGCGCCGCATTGCACGCATGACCCGTCTTTCCGCCGTGAACGTGACCGTGCCGGACGATGTACTGGTGCTGCGCGTGATTGGTCCGCTGTTCTTTGCCGCCGCCGAAGGTCTGTTCAGCGACCTTGAAACGCGTATTGAAGGCAAACGTATCGTGGTGCTGAAGTGGGATGCCGTACCGGTGCTGGATGCCGGTGGTCTGGATGCCTTCCAGCGTTTCGTGAAGAAACTGCCTGAAGGCTGCGAACTGCGCGTCTCCAACCTGGAGTTCCAGCCGCTGCGCACCATGGCGCGCGCCGGTATTCAGCCAATCCCAGGACGCCTGACGTTCTTCCCTAACAAAGATGCCGCGCTAGCCGACATCCTCTAACCGTAGCCCGGCCAAGCGAAGCGCCGCCGAGAATAGCACCGTAGCCTCCCCGGCGGCGCTTCGCTTGGCCGGGCTATCCGTTACAGATGACAAGCAAAAAAAATGGCTCCCGTGGGAGCCATTTTTATCGCAACGAGATTACTTACGCGTTCAGCAGCTTCTCAGCGGTGTCTTTCACGCTCGCCAGCAGGACTTTAACGTCCTCCAGGCATACCGTTGGGTTCAGCAGCGTCAGCTTCAGGCAGGTTACGCCATCGGCTTCAGTCACACCCACGTTCGCGCTACCGGAAGCCAGCAGAACGTCACCAATACGTTGGTTCAGCAGAGCCACAAACGCGCTGTCGTTATTTTCCGGACGGAAACGGAACAGCACGCTTGCCAACTGAGGCTGCATGACCAGCTCCAGGTGCGGCTCGGAAGCCACAAACTCAGCAACCTGCTGCGCCAGCGTTACGCCGTTATCAATGATTTCGGCATACTGCTTTTTGCCCAGCGCTTCGAGGCCCATCCACAGCTTCAGCGCATCGAAACGACGCGTGGTCTGCAGAGACTTAGATACCAGGTTCGGCACGCCGTGCTCTTCATCGAAATCAGAGTTCAGGTACGCCGCCTGATAACGCATCAGTTCATAATGACGCGCATCTTTCAGCAGGAACGCCCCGCAGCTAATGGTCTGGAAGAACTGCTTATGGAAGTCCAGGGTGACGGAGTCAGCCTGCTCAAGCCCATTAAGGAAATGACGATACTTCTCAGACAGCAGTAACGCCCCGCCCCACGCCGCATCGACGTGAACCCAGATCTGCTCTGCCGCTGCCAGCGCGGTAATTTCCGTTAACGGGTCGATTGCGCCCGCATCGGTGGTACCTGCCGTGGCAACAATCGCCATCACCTGTTCGCCGTTGGCTTTCGCCTGCGCCAGCTTCTCTTTCAGGTCATTGATGTCCATGCGAGAGAAGGCGTCGGTTTTCACCAGCATGACGGACTGATAGCCATGGCCCATCAGCGCCATGTTTTTCTGCACGGAGAAGTGCGCGTTCTCAGAACAGAACACTTTCATCTTTCGCAGGTCGCCGGTAATACCGTCTTGCTGTACAGAGTGCCCCTGACGCGCATAAAACGCATCACGCGCCAGCATCAGGCCCATCAGATTGCTCTGAGTACCGCCGCTGGTGAACACGCCTGCATCGCCTGCCGGGAAGCCAACCTGGTCGCGCAGCCATTCGATCAGTTTGATCTCAATAATGGTCGCGGACGGGCTCTGATCCCAGGAGTCCATGCTCTGGTTGGTGGCGTTGATCAGCACTTCCGCCGCCTGGCTAATCACCAGGCTTGGGCAGTGCAGGTGCGCCACACACTGGGCATGGTGAACGGACAGACTGTCTTTCAGAAAGTATTCAACCGCACGCTCAATGGCGGCCTGGTTGCCCAGGCCTTGAGACGTAAAGTTCAGGTTGATACGTTCACGCAGCTGTTCAACGGTTTTGCCCTGGTACATCTCAGGCTGTTTTAACCATTCAACGACTGCTTTAGTACTCTGCTCGATAGCGTCCTGATAGGCAGCAATACTCTGCGCCGAGCCGGACAGAATCGGGTTTACGTCAGACATTCGATCCTACTCCGTTTAAACCGGCTTCACGCCAGCGGCATTCAGGGCGTTTTCAAATTTATCGAGGAAAATTTCCAGCTCATCGTTAGTGATCAGCAGGGATGGCAGCAGGCGCAGTACGCAACCGTTACGACCACCGCGTTCCAGGATCAGACCCGCCTGGAAGCATTTCTTCTGCAGCAGCGCAGACAGCTCGCCGTCAGCCGGGAAGCAGCCCATGTGATCCGGCGCTTCGTTAGGCTTAACGATTTCCAGACCGATCATCAGACCCAGACCGCGAACGTGACCGATAACCGGGTAGCGTTTCTGCAGCTCAGCCAGTTTGCCTTTCAGCCACTCGCCCTGGGCGGCAACTTTATCGGCAATCTTGTCGTCTTTGAGGATCTTCAGCGTGGTCAGGCCGGTCGCCATGGCCAGCTGGTTGCCGCGGAAGGTACCGGTGTGGTGGCCTGGTGCCCATGCGTCAAACTGCTTTTTAATGCCCAGAACAGCCAGTGGCAGACCGCCGCCAACGGCTTTGGACATCACGATGATATCTGGCTCGATACCGGCGTGTTCGAAGGCGAACAGCTTACCAGTACGCGCGAAGCCAGCCTGAACCTCGTCGAGGATCAGCATGATGCCGTGTTCCTGAGTCACTTTACGGATGCGTTGCAGCCACTCGACCGGAGCCGGGTTAACGCCGCCTTCACCCTGAACGGCTTCAAGGATCACCGCCGCAGGTTTACGCACGCCGCTTTCAACGTCGTTAATCAGGTTTTCGAAGTAGTAGGTCAGCGCTTTCACGCCCGCTTCGCCACCGATACCCAGCGGGCAGCGGTACTCGTGCGGATATGGCATGAACTGCACTTCCGGCATCATGTTGCTAACGGCTTCTTTCGGTGACAGGTTACCGGTCACGGACAGCGCGCCGTGAGTCATACCGTGGTAACCGCCGGAGAAGCTGATTACACCAGAACGACCGGTCGCTTTTTTCGCCAGTTTGATAGCCGCTTCTACAGCATCCGCGCCAGATGGGCCGGTAAACTGCAGGCAATACTCTTTACCCTCACCTGGTAACAGGGAGAGTAAATAAGATGAAAATTCATCTTTTAATGGGGTCGTGAGATCAAGCGTATGTAACGGTAAGCCACTCGTGATAACACTTTGAATGCTTTGAAGTACATCAGGATGATTATGACCAAGTGCCAGGGTGCCGGCACCCGCCAGACAGTCAAGGTATTGATTATTTTCAACGTCAGTGATCCAGACGCCCTGTGCCTTCGCAATAGCTAATGGCAGCTTACGTGGATAGCTTCTGACGTTAGATTCAAACTCAGCTTGTCTTGCTAAAAAGGTATCATTGCTCTGTGGTAATGAATTAGCACGTAAAGTATCAATACGGACTTTATCCGTCATCATATCACTCCTACAACCAGGTGTAGATTAACGCCTGATTGAATAAATGGTTATAAGGATTACCTGTAAAAAATCGCGGCTAATATATGTTGTTTTAGCGAAGGACTCAATCATTTATTTTTCGCGGTTTCAGGTTTCAATTTTTTACTTTAAAATCAAAAGGTAACAACGAAAAACCACAACACACCAACACCAAATTGTTACCATTTATTTTTAAAAGCTTCAGATAAATACAAAGCTGATGATGTAATGATAGCCACCCGATTGTTAAGGATTTATTATTTTTTTACGTGTCTTTACCGTTAATACCGTTGAGGATTTTGAATAAAACGGGATTTTTCATTTATTTACTGAGATATAAATAAAAAAGTCGATCCATAGGGATAAATCACTTACTATGGCGCGCTTATTTACACCCCAGTAAATATAGACTAATGCGCAGCACCCGGTAGCGTGTGACGGGCAGAACACGTTATCGACAACAGGATTACTCCTGGGTTGTCATCCAGAAATGTTCGCGGGCGGACATTTCGTAAGGAGAAGGAACCTTCCCTTATGCCGAGAATGAAAATTTTCTAGCCATCACCATATGGCGCCCTGATATGAGAGTGTTATGACCCGCATTTACCCACAATTCATCGTTGCCAAGTTTGGCGGCACCAGCGTTGCTGATTTTGATGCGATGAACCGCAGTGCCAGCATTGTGCTTGCCGATCAAAATGTTCGTTTAGTCGTTCTGTCTGCCTCCGCAGGTGTCACCAACTTACTGGTTGAGCTTTCTGAAGGTCTGGAAAGTCATCAGCAATTGGACAAACTGGATACCCTCCGGACGATTCAGTACAACATTATTTCCCGTCTGAAGCAGCCTACCGTTATCAGCAAAGAGATCGATAATCTCCTCGACAATATTAGCCGCCTGGCGCAAACGGCGACGGTTTCTCCGTCGGCGGCGCTGAGCGATGAGCTGGTAAGTCATGGCGAATTGATGTCCAGCCTGCTGTTCACGGAAGTTATGCGTGAGCGCGGCGTAGAAAGCAGTTGGTTTGACGCGCGCAGCGTGATTCGCACCGACTCCAATCACGGCTGTGCTGAACCTCAGGTTAGCGCCGTGGCTGAGCTTGCTGAAACGCACCTGCGCCCGCGTATTGAACAAGAAATCATGATTACCCAGGGTTTTATCGGCCGTGATGCTAACGGTCGTACCACCACGCTTGGTCGTGGCGGCAGCGACTATACGGCCTCCCTGCTAGGTGAAGCGCTGCACGCAGGCCGCGTTGATATCTGGACCGATGTTGCTGGCATCTACACCACCGATCCTCGTATCGCGCCAAATGCGAAACGCATCGACAGCATTTCGTTCTCTGAAGCGAGCGATATGGCAGGCTACGGCGCGAAAGTGCTGCACCCGGCGACGCTGCTGCCAGCGATGCGTAAGAACATTCCGGTGTTTGTGGGATCCAGTAAAGATACCGCCGCTGGGGGTACGTTAGTTTGCTGCACAACGGACAACCCGCCGCGCTACCGTGCGGTGGCGGTACGCCGCAAGCAGACGCTGCTGCGCCTTCACCGTCTGGACGAGCAACCATCTAACCGTTTCTTAGCGCAGATTTTCACGCTGCTGGCTGAGCACAACGTCGCAACGGATCTGGTAACCACATCAGAATCCACCATTGCGCTGGCGCTGGACTCTTCAAACGCCACCTCCGGCGAAGATCATACGCTGACCACGGCATTATTTACCGCCCTCGCCTCCCACTGTCGTGTTGAAGTGGAAACCGGGCTGGCGCTGGTGACGCTGGTGGGTAATCAGCTAACGAAAGAGCTGGGCGTTTGTAACGATGTCTTCTCCCGTCTGGAAGAACATGCGGTGCGGATGATTTGTCACGGTGCGTCTCATAACAACCTTTGCTTCCTGCTGCCAGGCGATGCGGCCGACAGCGCGGTCAAAGCGTTGCACCATCGACTGTTCGAATAAATTCGACCGTCCGGCAAGCACAAAGTCCCGGCTTTTGGCCAGGACTTTGAAAGCGTCATCCATGGCTCCTGCGGGAGCCATTTTGTATTTTAGCTGTGACGATGAGAGTTGCGGCGGCAGCGTTTATCATAGTGACGCACCCACCAATATCTATCGCTCACCTGCTCGTGCCCACCGACACGCGCCCCAGCCAGCCAAAGCACTGCGCCCACGAAGATGCTTAGAATCGCACCATGCGCAAAAAACTGAGGTAGGTTAAGTTGTGGCATCTGGTTTAAAATAGAATAACCAACACCGCCGATCATAACGACCAGACCTAACCCCATGAGCACATTACCGAGTAACGAAGCGTTTTTGCGTTTCATAATGTCACCTCCGTAGATTGGCTTTGGGTTTAGGGATATATCCCTATTCCTAGTGTGTAAAGTATAGACAACACCGCTGTGGATAAGTGCGCTAGCGATCACAAATAAGAACATCTCATCAACAAAACTTTACATTTAAGTGACTGAAATACTTTTCAATCAATATTATTCCGGCAGTGAATTATTCAAGTTTTACCGCTCTGGGCGCATATTTTTGTCAAGCGCGCCCTCTCGACGTAAACTAGCCGCCGGAAAGATTGCCCACTCAGGAATAACAACGTGACGATTAAACTGATTGTCGGCCTGGCAAACCCTGGCGCAGAGTACGCGGGAACGCGTCATAACGCGGGTGCCTGGTACGTCGATTTGCTGGCAGAGCGTTTTCGCGCGCCGCTGCGTGAAGAAAGTAAGTTTTTTGGCTACACCTCGCGCATTAATATGGCGGGAGAAGATGTTCGTCTGCTGGTGCCAACCACCTTTATGAACCTCAGCGGCAAAGCCGTTGCGGCGCTGGCGACCTTCTATCGTATTAATCCAGATGAAATTCTGGTGGCTCACGACGAGTTGGATCTCCCTCCCGGCGTGGCAAAGTTCAAGCTCGGTGGCGGCCACGGTGGCCACAATGGCCTGAAGGACATCATCAGCAAATTGGGTAATAACCCTAATTTTCACCGCTTACGCATCGGAATTGGTCATCCGGGCGATAAAAGCAAAGTTGTTGGCTTTGTATTAGGCAAGCCTCAGTCTGCTGAACAGAAGCTGATTGACGATGCCGTAGACGAAGCGGCGCGCTGTACCGAGATCTGGCTGAAAGACGGGCTGACAAAAGCGACGAATCGCCTGCACGCCTTCAAAGCGCAATAAATCTTCAGCAGTACGAAAAAGTCTTCAGGTGCCGCCACCGCATCAGGATGAAGTACGGTTTTTTTCCTGTATGACGTGTATAATAGGCGGAGTTATTTACTTTTCTACAATCTGTTTTCGACAACAGGTTGAATATCAAAAGATTAAGGTGATTTAAACATGGGATTCAAATGCGGTATCGTTGGTTTGCCAAACGTAGGCAAATCCACCCTGTTCAACGCGCTCACCAAAGCGGGTATTGAAGCGGCAAACTTCCCGTTCTGTACTATCGAGCCGAACACAGGCGTTGTTCCGATGCCCGATCCGCGTCTGGACCAGCTGGCGGAAATCGTTAAACCTCAGCGCATCCTACCAACCACCATGGAATTCGTTGATATCGCGGGCCTGGTTAAAGGGGCTTCCAAAGGTGAAGGTCTGGGTAACCAGTTCCTGACCAACATCCGTGAAACCGAAGCTATCGGTCACGTTGTTCGCTGCTTCGAGAACGACAACATTATCCACGTGAACAACAAAGTGGACCCGGCTGACGACATCGACGTTATCAACACCGAACTGGCGCTGTCTGACCTCGACACCTGTGAACGTGCCCTGCACCGCGTGCAGAAAAAAGCCAAAGGCGGCGACAAAGACGCCAAAGCTGAACAGGCCGCGCTGGAAAAATGTCTGCCACAGCTGGAAAACGCGGGCATGCTGCGCGCGCTGAAAACGCTGACCGAAGAAGACAAAGCGGCCATCAAATACCTGAGCTTCCTGACCCTGAAGCCAACCATGTATATCGCCAACGTCAACGAAGACGGTTTTGAAAATAACCCGTACCTCGATAAAGTGCGCGAAATTGCAGCGGCTGAAGGTTCTGTTGTGGTCGCCGTATGTGCCGCCGTTGAAGCCGACATCGCTGAACTTGACGATGCCGACCGTGAAGAATTCATGGCTGAAATGGGTCTCGAAGAGCCAGGTCTGAACCGCGTTATCCGCGCCGGTTATGAACTGCTGAACCTGCAGACCTACTTCACCGCTGGCGTGAAAGAAGTCCGTGCATGGACCATCCCTGTTGGCGCAACTGCACCGCAGGCTGCGGGTAAAATCCACACCGATTTCGAAAAAGGCTTTATCCGCGCACAGACCATCGCGTTTGAAGACTTCATCACCTACAAAGGTGAGCAAGGTGCGAAAGAAGCCGGCAAGATGCGTGCTGAAGGGAAAGATTACATCGTTAAAGATGGCGATGTGATGAACTTCCTGTTCAACGTCTAAATAAGCTTTATCCTCTCATGAGGTTTCGCTAAATCTTATACAGATGATAAGAGCCGATAAAATCCACGCCATGGCGTGGATTTTTTTCATTACGCGTCAGCGATTATCGCCTCTGCTCCCCCGCCGCCATTCCTAACAGATACCATTCCCCGCCTCAAGACATTTTCATTATCACTGAATCTGGAATTCTGAAAGCAAAAACTGTCCATATACTGGAGATAATGATGGCTGGATAATGCTTCCAATGTCGTTGTCGGCGGTAATCCGGCACGAGTTTTAAAACAATTAAACTAACCGTAGTTAAACACAATGCTGATTAAGGTATACGCAATGACTAACATTGAAATAGCCCAACGTCTGGCACTTCGGGAACTGGTTGATACATTTTCAAACCTCGCGGATGAGAAAGATGTTGCAGCACAAATTCCTCTGTTTACTGCAGATGCGCACATTAACGTGGTAATGGATGGTAAGGAAGTTTTTGATTTAAACGGGCAGCAGCAAATTCTTGAGGCGTTCAGCGGTTATCTGTCTCAATTCTCGGTGGTTTACCATATCAACGGTCAGCAAACCGTCTCCATTAATGAAAATACAGCTAACGGTATTGCCTATTGTCAGGTGACATTAATCAAAGAAATGAATGGGCAACGCATCAAGCAAACCAGCGGAGTGCGCTATCACGACCGTTATGTTTTCCAGGATGGAAAATGGCTGATTGCCGAACGCCTCTCAAACTTTATGTGGACCGATATACAGCCAATATAAAAAGTGCCGTGATTCAGAGTAGCGAAGCGTATCTATCACTCGGCGCGCGACCATTGCCAGGACTTAAGGTGTGATGAGTGAGAGGTTATCGGGCATATGCTACCACCAGCCTATTGTGATTATCTGGTAACACACTAAACTGGTGGTTCGCATTCTACACGACCCCGGTGAAGTCTCTGGTGTTAGCTCGCAACAAAATCACCATTTAGTTAGATTCTGATAACAACGCCCTTTCTTCAAATAGCAAATTCGCTGATAAACTGCGGCAACTCGTCGCCGGTAATAGGCTCCGATATATAGTTACCCTGATAGTACGAAATGCCAGACTCTTGTAAAATAGCCATTTTCTCCGGCCTGTCTACGCCTTCGGCAATACAATAGCGATTCGTCAGCTTGCAGTAATAAGAGAGGCTTTTGACCAGCGCTAACGCTTCACCATCCCGACTCAGGGCATCCACCACATTCATATCCAGCTTGTAGCCATCGAACTGGAACTTTCGTACCGGGAAATTCACGCTATTGCGTGAAAAACAATCATCGAGGACGATGCTAAAACCCAACTTTTGCAGATAGGCAAGGTTGTCTAGCGATTGTTCATTTTGGCTAAGATCGTTACGTTCATTAATCTCCAGAACAAATTTTTTCGCCCAGTCTGCAGAATTCAGCTGTTTTTTGGCTGTTTCCAGCATCCTGACCAGGCCATCATTTTCGATCGTACTGGACTCAATATTTATTGAGAAGAAGTACTTGCCTTGATAAAAATTAATATAGCTGACCGTTTTCTGGATAAGAAAAGCCGTCAGGATAATCCACACATAAGTAGAATGCAGCTTAGGTAAAAACTCATTCGGTGTTAAGACATGACCTTTGTTATACCATCTAATCAGAATTTCAAAACCTTCAAGATTTTTTGGACCTTGCGTCACCGGCTGGAAGACAACAAACAGCTCATTACTGTATAAAGCATGTGCGAACTCCCTCTCAAATGAAGAAAGACGACTTAGCATAGTGATATCTCCGTTAGCCATATCTGCCTTTTGCTGGACATTAGAAAATAAATAGGGGATCACTCCTGATACTTTCTTTATCCCAGACAGACGCTGATTATATAGCGTTTTTTTGCTCACACCTAGATAGTCAGCCTGTTCGGCAATATTAACTCCCTGAAACAGGCCTGCCATGACCTGCATTTCTTTTTTTGATAGCCCATCTTTCCTATCATTTCCATGCAGATCATCATGCTTCCCTAAATAGAAATTCTCTGCTACTACCACATTTTTTAAATATGGACAAACATTCCTCTCAGGTAATAAAAGCTCAGATAATTTATCACAGGGCAGATCGGATGGCGCAATATAGATCACTGCATTATCAATTTTAGTTTTTGCCACCTGGGATTTAATCACATTCCACAGCCATGAAGCCGGCAGCTTGCTGATAATGAGCACCCAAAAGATATGTCCCGACCGGTTTAATATCGAAATTAATGACCTAAGCGTTGAAAGCATCCAATAGGGTTCATTAGGGACATAGACAACCATTCTTTCGTTCTGAAGTACTTGCACATTATCGATACTTTCCTCACTTTCAACATCTAAAACAGCCACATCATTATTGTCATGCAGCATCGCGAGAAGACCATGGGTAGCCATACCGCAGGGTGATAAAATATAATCAACATGTCTACAGTGGACACTATCTATGTCTTTATCAAACATCCTTGCCTCATTTGTCTGAAAATCACCTTGATTCGACGTTGTCATACACAAAACGAGGTTTAAGAATTTATACTATGGCATCAAATTCAACGAGACAGCCTCTTTTCTGGCTATCATGTTTTTAAGTGGTCATATGTTTAAATATGCTTTTAAAACTCATGTTTGAATACAGACTTAGAATGCAAAACCTCCAGGAACAGATAAACACCATCGGTAATCTTAATACGCTAACATCTATCTTTCCTCATTTTTTAAACTACTAAAAAAAAATTTATATTAATTTATACTGCACTCACTGAATAAAACAATACTTAAACCACCGTGGCATTCGTGACGCGATACCACAACAGTTGTCCTACTCACCCACTTAAGAAGTATTACGCGACATAATGATGCCTACGATCTTATCACTACGACTTTTCCCCATCCGACTCAATATCTTGACACGTAAAATGTGCAATAAAACAACAACGCAACACACTTAAGCCTTTGTATTCAAATAATTAACTTGCAATCATTATGAGCAACATAGAAAAAATAACAAACTTTATAGGTCCATTCATATGTTTTAGGATTTTTCCCAAAACGCCTATTCACATCAAAATTTAGCGGGACAAATCTGAAATCATGTAAAAAAAATGAAAACAATTAAAGTTAGATAAGATTAGCCTTAAGATAAATCTCGTGGTTTGTGTTAGGTGAGGGTAAATACATGTCTAATCATCAGAACTGAATTGGCGAGTGGGATACCCCCCAACCAAGAATACTTTTTACGTTCCTGATTGGCGTGCCAACCATTCACTCGCCACCCTACTATAAAATAATAACCCTCACACTAACTTCGACCTGAATTAAACACGGTGGGCGGTTTTGCACGCTTTCCACACACAATGATTCATCATCAAAACAAGGATGCTTAATGAAAGCTCAACTCTTTTTCATCTCTCTTGCCATGATGTCGTCCTCCGCATTCGCGGCATCGGCAAATACCGTGCAATTTAAAGGTGAAGTGAACGCGCAAACCTGTACCGTCAATATTAATGGCAACTCGACGGCACCGATTGTGTTACTGCCAACGGTATCAACAGGCTCCCTTAACACGGCAAAAGCCACCGCGGGCGATACAAAATTTACCGTGAATGTCACCGGATGTAACACCACCGACGCGGCAACGATTTCCACCGTATTGGCTGGAAATAGCATCACCACAAATAGCAACCTTGGCAACGTGGGAGGGACCGCAACCAATGTTTCTATTCAGATCCTGGATAGCGACGGCTCTACGGCGTTAACCTTTGTAAATGGTTCAACGGTAAAAACGACCTCATTTAATAAAACCGCTAGCTCAGCAACCGCGTCACAAGACCTGACCGCACGTTACTACGCAGAAACGGCAGGCGTGACGCCCGGAACCGTCATCGCCTCAGCACAGTACTCCATTGCCTATAATTAAACCGTCAGGCGCATAGCAATATGTGCCTGCCAGGATTCCCCATGTTAAAAAAAACAGTCTGTATTCTGCCATTACTGTATCTCGCCAGCTTACCGGCCAGCGCCAGCGTGGTAATGGAAGGTAATCGGGTTATTCTGGATGCCAGCCAGGCGCAGAAGACCGTTAAATTTACCAACAACGATAATTTCCCCTATATCGTTCAGGTCTGGTTATCCGTTACGCCTGATGGCAAAGAAGCTGACAGCCAGCAAAATAGGCTCGCGGTGTCGCCTGCTATTTTCAAAATTCAGCCGAAGCAGGATCAGGTAATTAGCCTACTTAACCCTGAAGCGGGGCAGAAGATAACCAAGGAGCAGGTATCCTATCTTCACTTCACCCAAGTCCCTTCGATGCCCGCAGACCAGCAGGACAAAAATAAGCTGGTGCTTATCGTTAATAGTACGGTGAAGGTATTTTTACGCCCCTCTGATTTACCCATTGCCTACGAGCAGATGCTCGATTTCGTTCATTATAACATTGAGAAAAATAGCCGCGGTTGCCATCTCGAGGTCAGCAATCAGTCACCCTATTATCTCAATAGTATTCGTGTCTCTATGCAGTCAGGCGCGACAAAGAGCACGATCCCCATGACCATGCTGGCACCTGAGTCAACGGTCCAACTCGGGGCCAACTGTGATGCCGTACAGAATGCAAAAGAAATTCGCATTGGTTACCTCAATGACTATGGCGTATTGCAAGAAAAAGCGCTGAAAGCACGATAACCGGGAAATGTGGTAATAATGTTAAGGATAATAGTGTTAACACTGTTCGTTACCCCGTTATCGTTATCCGTATATGCTAGTTCGGGCAGCACGGATAAACATGATAGCGATAGCGACTATGTTTTTGACACAACACTATTAAAAGGGAGTGGTTTACCGGTTGATGATATCATCAACTATATCTCTGATGATAAAATCAAACCTGGCGTCTATTCGGTTGATATACAGCTTAATGGCGTATTTTTATCCCATGAGAATGTCGATTTTCGCGTCACGAAAGACAGTACACAGCCATGCTTCTCGCCTGCACTTATCGCGCAACTGCCGCTAAAAGATAAAGCCGCCGTAAAACCAGACGGTTGCTATTTTTTATCCGCGGTGGTTGCCCAGTCATCCGTCGATACCGACATGACCAAAATGCTGGTTAATATTATTATTCCTCAAACCGAGCTTATCAAAACCCCTCGAGGATATGTTCCGCCGGACGATCTGAATGCCGGGGAAACCATGTTTCTGTCGAATTACAGCGTGAATCAGTACTACTCGCGATTTAGCGGCGGCGCTAGCGGTGATTATCAATCGACCTGGGTTGGCTTAAATAACGCGATAAACTTTGGGCAATGGCAGTTACGTCAGCAAGGTTCCTGGTCACATAGCTCTCCGGGGAAAACCCTATGGTCAAGCAACCGCGCCTATCTCCAGCGCCCTATTTTGCCCATCAGAAGCAGCCTGACGGTGGGCGATAGCTATACCGCCGGTAATTTCTTCTCCGGTATGGCCTTTCGCGGCGTTTCGCTCGCCTCTGACGATCGAATGCTGCCTCAGTCCCAGCAGGGCTATGCCCCTGTCGTACGCGGCGTTGCCAGGAGCAACGCCCGCGTTACCGTGAGCCAGGGCAAAGCCGTTATCTACGAAACCACCGTTCCTCCCGGCAGTTTTGAGATTAGCGACCTGTACCCTGTCTCCTATTCCGGGGATCTCGCCGTTACGGTTACCGAAGCCGATGGCAGCGTCAGCACCTTTACCGTGCCCTACGCCGCGGGTCCCGAATCCGTCAGACAAGGAATGTTCAAATACGCCGCCATCGCGGGTCGTTCCCGCTATGTGGGGGACAAGGACCCCTTCACCGAATTCACGCTGCAATATGGCGTGAGTAATAACATCACCACCAACCTTGGCAGCCGCCTGGCACAGGGCTACTTCTCCGCCGTCATGGGCGCAGTGCACTCTTCCGAGCTAGGCGCATTCGGCCTGGACACCACGTTCTCCCAGGCCGATTTACCCAGCGGTTCACAAACCGGCTGGATGTTCCATGCCAGCTATAGCAAACGTATTGAACCCACCAATACCACCATCGCCATCGCCGGCTACCGCTACTCAACGGCGGGCTACCGCGATCTTTCAGACGTTTTTGGCTTACGCCAGGCATGGGAAGAGAATAAGCAGAACTGGACCTCGACAACCTTAAACCAGTCTTCCCGCTTTGAGGTCTCCGTCACTCAGGATATGGATGCTCTTGGCAGCGTCTGGCTTTCCGGCTCAACGCAGGCCTACCGCGACGGTCGAAGCCCGGACAAGCAATACCAGTTTGGCTACAGCAAGCAGTTTGCCAACGGCATGTCGATCAATGCGTCGATTGCGCGAACCCGCTACAGCGAGGTTTATCGCTCAACCATTGATGGAGGAATTGGCTACGACAACTATATCAATAACTATTATTCCGCCAATCAGCAGACCCTCAGCTCGGTCTCGATTTCCATTCCCTTTGGCCAGAATCGACAGACGACGCTCAGCTCAACCTATACACAGCAAAACGGCATCGGCTCAACCTTGCAGTCCACGCTATCCGGCGTTACGGACAGCGAACGCCCGTTAAGCTATGGCGTCACCTACGCGCGCGACTACGACAACACGCATTCCGTCGGCGGCACCCTGCAAACTTCTACGGCAGTAGGGTCCCTGCAGGGCACCCTCTCGCATGGCAAAAACTACTCTCAGGGTTCCGCAGGCCTTCAGGGCGCGGTGGTGATTCATAAAGATGGCGTCACCGCGGGTCCTTATCTGGGCGAAACCTTCGCATTGGTGGAGGCTAAAGGCGCTCAGGGTGCGACGGTTGCCGGAAGTCAAAACGTGGCTATCGACAGATTCGGCTTTGCTCTGAGTCCTTCCATCGCACCCTATCAATATAACAATGTCGTCCTCGACTCGTCCGGGATAAACAAAAATGCCGAACTGACATCGAGCAGTCAGCGCATTGCCCCCCTGGCTGGCGCGATGGTTCGGGTCAAATTTAGCGTCATCCACGGCTATCCGATGCTCATTACTATTCGCTATCGCGGCAGCCTGCCAATTGGCGCCAGCATTTATGACAACGATGGTCGCCCCGTTGGCACGGTTGGGCAGAACAATCAGGCCTGGGTTCGCAATGACAAGCTGGAAGACACCCTGACTATTCAGTGGGGGAATCGGCAATCCTGCCGCTTGCATTATCACATTACTGATGAGCAGAGCCACGACACCATCATTAAAACGCCTGGAGAATGCCGGTGATACACTATTCCACGTTACGCACATTATTATGGAGCGCAGCCCTCCTGCTGTTATCTGCCGCAACCGCACAGGCCACCTGTACCCGCAAATCATCGATCGATGCCGGTTGCGATAGCTGTGGCGTGGGGATTGGCCTTGGTAATGTCAATATCACCAGCGCCTATCTCCAGCCAACGGGCACGCCGCTCGGCAGCACCGTATTCAGCATCACCACCGCTTCACGCTACAGCAGCAGCGGCGCAGGCGATCTTGTTTTATACGAATGCGACGCCAGCGATGTGGGCAGCATCTATGAAGTGTTTGCCACTAACGGTGACGACCGCGTTGGCGGCTTCTACGACCTGGGTGCCGATGACGGGAATTCAGACTATTATGCGACCTATTTCCCCTATGTCGGCATTAAGCTCACGCACCTCAATTCCGGTATGCCCTTCACGCGCAATTGGCAGCAATACCCGATTACCAGCTACGCCACTGTCGGCAACAAAATACAGATCCGGGTGAAGGATTTCAGCGCCATTCGCGCCGACCTGATACGTATCAGCGGGCTTCCTGGTAACGGTGCGAGCCGTTATTGCGGCGCGACCAGCTCCAGCAACCCCTATTCGGGAATGGCGTCGGCCACGGGAACCTCAAGCTATTCTTGTACTCAACCGAATGGTTACGTCACCTTCAAAGGGCCCGGCATCGCCACCGATACCATCGGTTCGGATTCAGCGTATAACTTTTCAACCTGGGGCACTGGACGCTGGATAGCGATGGGCATGGGCACGTCCCCCATCTCGACCTTAACCCACACGGCGACCTGCGTGGCGCGTAACGTCACGCCATTAGTGCTGTTACCCACCATCAGCATCCAATCGCTGGAGGGCGGAGGAACATCGCAGTCCAACTTTACCGTCTCCATTGAGTGCGATAACACCGCCGTGTCCGGCGTCTCATCAGGAGGCACGGCGTTAGGGCTACAGGTGCCGTATGAAAGCTATTTGGCCGCGCAAAAGCTGGGACTGGTGAATAGCTCAGGCGGCGTCAGCTATCTCTTATCCGATGGCTATGGCACCGATGCTACTATCGCCACCGGCGTCGGCATCGCGTTAAGCAACGCCGCAACCGGTACGGCGATGAATTTCCTCGGCTGGGGAGCCTGTACCTCTACCGGTTGCCCGAGCGGTAACGATGTGGGCTGGTATTCCGTGCTCAACGGCGCATCCGCGAGCGGCAGCTCGGCCTCCGGATATACCAACTACCAGTCGGTGCTGACCGCAACGTTGCAAAAAATACCGGGACAGACGGTCACCGCAGGCAAAGTCAGCGCTAAAGCGTACGTCTGGGTGAGAGTGCAATGATGCGTAAACTCGCTACGCTATTTTTCGCGGTGCTGACGTTCAACGCGCATGCGGGGATGTTGGTCGACAAAACGCGGGTCATCTTTCATGAAGGTGAAGACACGCAGGGCATCAACATCATGAACATTAACGCCTACCCTGTTTTTGTGCAGGTGTGGGTCGATACCGGCGACATTAATAATTTCACCCAAAGTCCCGATGCACCATTTGTCCTTATCCCCCCGATATTTAATCTCCGGGCAGACGAAGTGAAATCGGTGAAAATCATTTATGACGGTAAAAAGTTAGCGGCCGACAGGGAAAGTTTGTTCTGGATAAACCTCTACGAGGTACCGGCGGTCAAAACGGGGCTTACCCAGCAACAGTATCTGTTGATGTCAATGAAGACGCAGCTAAAGCTGATTTACCGCCCTAAAAGCTTAAGCAATAACGTTACTGCGGCAGGTAAATCCGTCTCGTGTACGGTAGAAGATAACGCGACACTCGCCTTAGTCTGTCGTAATCCGAGCGGCTATTTTCTCTCCTATAACGACATCAGTGTCAGCTTTCGCGGCCACCGCTACCAGGCCACCGCCGAGCTTGACCTGATGCTCCCCCCCTTCGCCACTCAGCGCTTTGGGTTAAAAGCGCTGCCGCAAGCGTCACCTGAGATGGAAAATAGCATCAGCTTTCGGCTGATTAACGATGCCGGAGAGCGAGAAGAAATAAGCCGTGCGCTCAACCGCTAATTAATTATATTGATTCACGGGCAAGCCAGGGGCTGTCTACCCGCACGGTATCGCGGTGATCGAGCTCCTGGATAAGATGCAGCGCGCTAAGACGACCGATTTCATAGTGCGGAAGCTGTACCGTTGATAGCGGCGGCAAAAACAGTTCGCCGGTGCCGACCATATTGTCATAGCCCAGCACGGCGACATCCTGCGGAATGCGCAGCCCTCGCCCCAGCAACACCTGATAGATAACAAAAGCCACGCGGTCGTTACCGCACACCACCGCATCAAACATCGGACGCGCGCCGCTCAGGTAATGCCCGGCAATCTCCGCCGCATCAATATGGTGGCGCTCGCCCGGCGGAAGATAGTGGTGGAACATGGCATCAGGGTCGACGCCCGCTTCACGGCAGGCTCTCTCCATTCCCGCCCGACGGCGATCGGTCGCCACAATGCCTTTTGGCAGGTGGATGCACAGCAACCGACGATAGCCTGCGGCTAACAGCGCTTTCACACCGAGATATTGCCCTTGTTCGTCATCGGGAATATAGGTGGGAAATGGGCCGCTGATGCTCTCGCAGTTCGCCAGCACGCAGCGATACTTATGCAGCTTTTCCGGCACCGGGACCTGACGCAGCCCCATCGCGGTGTAGATAATGCCGTCCGGGCGATGCGCCAGCAGCAGATCGACCATTTTCTCCGGCTGGTCATTGCTGAACATATTGACCACAAAGCTATTCCAGCCGTGCGCCCGCGCGGTCTCTTCGATAGAGAGCGTGATCTCCACGGAAAATGGCGTGGTCATGGTATCCAGCGCCAGCACCCCAATAGTGTTAGCCGTAGTTTTCGCACCACGAATTTTTTTAGCCGAGAGATCGGAGACGTACCCCAGCGCATCGACCGCTTCCATCACCTTTTTATAGGTTTCTGGCCGCAACCGTTCCGGCTCGTTAATCGCTCTCGATACGGTCATTAACGAGACGTTTGCCCGTTGCGCCACATCCTTTAAAGATGCCATACCCTCTCCTTTGACGGCGTTCACCTTGCCGGGCCCTGAAAATGCGATCTCGATAACACCCGCAAAATGTTAACGTTAACTTTTGTGATTAACATCGATATTACCATCAATTCTGCGAGAAAACTGAGAATGTTAACGTTATCTTTTTACCAACTTACTTACAGGGACAAGCAAATGACGTCACTACTTTCCAAAGCCAACGAGGCCTTAAGCCAGCAAAAAGACCGTGTAAACCCGCGCTGGTATCCACGCTATCACCTCGCCCCTCCTGCGGGCTGGATGAACGATCCCAACGGCCTGTGCTGGTTCGATGGTTATTACCATGCGTTCTATCAGCACTATCCATGGCAACCGGTCTGGGGGCCAATGCATTGGGGCCATGCGCGCAGCCGCGATATGGTCAACTGGGAGCATTTACCAATAGCACTGGCACCAGAAGGGCCAGCAGATAAAGACGGCTGTTTTTCAGGTTCAGCGGTGGTTGACGGCAATAAGCTGGCCCTTCTCTACACCGGGCACAAATTTGACGGCGAAGCGAAAGAGGAAAACCTGTATCAGGTGCAGTGTCTGGCCACCAGCACCGACGGGGTTCACTTCGAACGCCAGGGCATGGTTCTGGATACCCCGCAGGGGGTTCACCATTTTCGCGATCCGAAAGTCTGGCAAGAGGGAGAGCGCTGGTACATGGTGGTGGGTGCTCGGGTCGATGATGTGGGCGAAGTACAACTCTATCGTTCACAGGATCTACAGCACTGGCAGTTTGCCAGCACGCTCGCCCAAGCCAACGAGGGCATGGGCTACATGTGGGAGTGTCCGGATCTCTTCCCGCTGGACGATAAGCTGGTCTTTATGTTCTCGCCGCAGGGCATTGCCGCCGACGGATACAACTACCGTAACCTATTCCAGAGCGGCTATATGGTCGGCGAATGGCAAGATGACCACCAATTCCACATTACCCACCCCTTCCAGGAGATGGATCACGGGCATGATTTTTACGCTCCCCAGTCATTTACCACCCCGGATGGTCGCCGCGTGGTGATCGGTTGGCTATCAATGTGGGAGTCGCCGATGCCAGAACAGGCCGACGGCTGGGCGGGCATGCTTACCCTGCCCCGGGAAGTGACGCTCGACGCGGAACAACGGCTGCGCATGAACCCGGTGAAAGAGCTGGAATCATTACGCGGCGAGCTTCATGTCTGGCCGGTCAGTGAACTGCACAATCGCACCCTGATGGTAGAGGAGCAGGCGCACGCGATGGAAGTCGAACTGAGCCTCGATATCACCCGCAGCCAGGCTGAACAATATGGTATCGCGCTGGGTGATGGGCTTCGCGTCTACGTTGATAGCCAGTCACAGCGTCTGGTGCTGGAACGCCGCTACCCGCAGCATGGCTTATCTGGCTATCGCAGCGTACCGCTCCCGGCCACTGACGTGCTGGATCTGCGCCTGTTTATCGACAGCTCCTCGGTAGAAGTCTTTGTCAATCACGGGGAGTACACCCTCAGCAGCCGTATTTATCCTGAACCGAACGATCGCCAGCTGATCTTATTCAGCCAGAACGGACACGCCATTTTTACTAACGGGCATGCCTGGCCGCTTGCCGCTAAATAACCACCCATCTCACTGCTTAGGGGAAAAATAATGACAATCTGGACGCTCGGAGATGCCGTGGTGGATTTACTACCGCGCGACAATATGCAGTTTGAAGCCTGCGCGGGAGGCGCGCCCTTCAATGTGGCCATCGGCGTCGCTCGCCTCGGTCATGCCAGCGGCTTTATCGGTCGCGTAGGCGATGACGCCTTCGGCCGCTTTCTGCACCAAACGCTGGTAACGGCGCAGGTGGACACAGGAAGCCTGGAGTTAGACAACCAGCGACACACCAGTACCGTGCTGGTATCGCTGGATGCTGATGGTGAACGACAGTTTGAGTTTCTGGTCAATCCGTCTGCCGATCAGTTTCTCAGCCCGGCGAGCCTGCCTAACTTCGGCACCGATATTCTGCACTTCTGCTCGCTGGCGCTGGCCGCTCCTGACTGCCGCGCCACTCTCGCCCAGGCGATGGCGGCCGCACGCCAGGCCGGTGGCACGCTGAGCTTCGACGTCAACCTGCGTCCACAGATGTGGAGCAATAAGACACAGATGTTTGACCTTGTCAGCGAGTTTGCCCGCCAGAGCGACATTCTGAAAATGTCCGAGGAAGAACTGCTTTGGCTAACACAGGCCGATGACTTGGGCAGCGCCTGCGAACACCTGGCTGATTTTCCCGCCCGCCTGAAAATCATCACCCGCGGCGCCGATGGCGCTATCGCCTTCTGGCAGAACAGCAGGCTGACGTTAAGCGGCTATCGTGTCGACAGTATCGATACCACCGGAGCCGGTGACGCCTTTATGGCCGGGCTGCTGGCGGCGCTCGCCGAAGATGGCTGGCCGACGTCAGCGGCGACGTTGTTCTCGCTTCTCGAACAGGCCAGCGCCTGTGGCGCCCTGGCAACCACCCAGCGTGGCGCGCTTAGCGCGTTCCCCGACGGACCACAACTGAGCCGCTTTATTCAGTCACACTCTTCACTACGGAGAACGATGACCCCGTAATACCGCGCACGCGTTACGTCGCAGCCGCAAGACCTGACAATGACCTAATCTGGATTGGAAAAAACATGAAAATAACGATGCCGTTCAGTAATGATAAATACCGGTATTCCTCCGGTTATCTGCTCTTTTTCTTTGCCGCCTGGTCGCTGTGGTGGTCTTTTTATGCCATATGGCTAAAAAGCAAATTAGGCCTGTCAGGTACGGAGCTGGGAATGCTGTATGCCGTAAACCAGTTTTTCAGCATGCTGTTTATGTTGGGCTATGGTTTTCTGCAGGATAAGCTCGGTACCCGCAAACCTCTTATCTGGATGATGGGGATAGTCATCACGCTCAGCGGCCCGTTCCTGATTTATGTTTATGAACCGCTGCTGGTCTCCAGCTTCAAGCTTGGCATGATACTGGGCGCCATTTTCTTCGGCCTTGGCTATCTCGCCGGTTGCGGTCTGGTGGAAAGCTTCGTTGAGAAAGTGAGCCGCAAATTCGACTTTGAATTCGGTACCGCCCGCTTCTGGGGGTCGCTTGGCTACGCCGCAGGGACATTTGTGGGCGGCATTTTCTTCAGCATCAACCCACACATTAACTTCTGGTGCGTGTCGGTAATGGGGGTGATATTCCTGGTGATTAACGTGTTGTTCAAAACCGACGCACCGGCCCTAGCGTCTGCGGCAGTCACTTCGCCCGAGCCAGACGCGCTGACCCGAAAGGATTTTCTCACCATCTTTAAAGATCCACAGTTCTGGTTTTTCGTTATCTTTGTCGTCGGCACCTGGTCGTTCTATAGCATCTACGATCAGCAGATGTTCCCGGTGTTTTATGCCAGCTTATTTGACGATCCTGAATTGGCTCCGCGCGTATACGGCTATCTCAACTCGGTACAGGTGTTTATGGAAGCCGTCGGCATGGCGATGATTCCATTCCTGATTAACCGCATCGGGCCTAAATCCGCATTGCTGCTGGGTGGTACCATCATGACCTGTCGCATTCTGGGCTCTGCGTTGTTCACCGATATCTATATTATTTCGTTGATCAAAATGCTGCATGCGCTGGAAGTGCCGCTGTTCGTCATCTCGGTGTTTAAATTCAGCGTCGCGAACTTTGATAAGCGCCTCTCATCCACGATGTACCTGATTGGGTTTAATATCGCCAGCTCCATCGGCATCATCGTCCTGTCGCTGCCTATCGGTAAGCTGTTTGATAAGGTGGGCTATCATGAAATCTTCCTGATTATGGCGAGCATTGTGGTGGTAACGCTGATATTTGGTTACTTCACGCTCAGTAAAAAGCATCATCCGCAGAGCAGCCAGCAGGAACTGGCTGCCGAGCAGTAACGCTGGCTTAACGGTAACGGGACCGGAAGGGTCCCGTGCTACCTTAACCGTATTTACCCCGCCGCCAGATACTCTTTGACCGCATCCAGAAACAGCCCCAGCGCCGCATGCTGATGGTCACGGGACTGGTAAAGCCCGTATATTCCCAATGGTGCAGGCTCTAATTGCGGTAATACCTGCACCAACCGCCCGCTGTCCAACCCAGCCCTCGCCTCGATTTCAGGCACCATCGCCAGACCGACGTCCGCGGCCGCCATCTCGCACAACAACGATGATATTCCGGCGCTGAAGTTTCCGTTCACCGCCACAGCGTGCTCGCCTTTATCGCCATCGCGAAAGGTCCAGGACTGGCCAGAAAAGCGGCTGTAGTGCAGGCAGTTATACTGGGCGAGTTCATCAAGTGTTGTCGGCTCCCCCGCGCGAGCAAGGTAGCCCGGTGAGGCGCACAGAACGGAACGACAGGTTCCCAGATGGCGCGCAATCGCGCCCGGCTCCGGGGTATTGGTAATGCGAATGGCCAGATCGATGCGTTCGCCCACCAGGCTTACCGGATGGTTGTTGATATCCACTTCAATACGCAGCGCCGGGTAGCGGCTCAGAAAGGCTGGGATAACGGGGTTCAGCAAATGTATTGCCGTAAAATGGGCACAGGCGATACGCAGCGTGCCAGACGGGGTAATACCAGTCGCCTCCCCTTCAATCCCCTGCGATAACAACACCAACTGCCGCGTCTTCTCCAGCGTTTTTTCTCCCGCGGGGGTGATGGTTAACCGCCGGGTGGAACGGTGGATCAACCGGGAGCCGGCCCACTTCTCCATCTCATCAAGATAGCGGCTGACCATGGGACGAGAGATGCCGAGAGAACGCGCTGCGGCGCTGAGGCTCCCAAGTTCGCAAATGCGGTTATAGGTAATTGCCGCCATGATCCTATCCATCGCCACTCCATTAGATCGTTTTATGAAACTCAGCATGTATTGTTTCAGGAATTCTAGCAGAAGCCAAAATCCGTAGAATGGATTTACCCCACGTTAGTCAAACCTCAACTTACCTGGATACATCGCTAAGGAATCTATGAACATGAAATCGCTCACGCTGGTCCTGTCACTGGCCGCGACTCCCGTATTCGCCGCCCCGCTGCACCTGGACGTCTACAACCCACAGGAAAAAGGTATTTTCCCGGTATCTTCCACGCTGGTCTCTGGCCCGAAAGAAGCGATGCTGTTTGACGCCCAGTTCAGCGTCAAAGACGGCGAGAAACTGGTAGAGATGATCAAAGCCGGTGGCAAAACGTTAAAGACTATCGTGATTACCTCTGGCGACCCCGATTTCTATTTCGGGCTTGAACCGCTGGTAAAAGCCTTCCCGGATGTCAGCGTCGTCGCCTCGCCATCGGTCGTGGAGCATATCAAAGCCACCAAGGACGCCAAACTGGCCTTCTGGGGCCCGCAGATGAAGGACGGCGCGCCAACCAAAATCATCGTTCCGCAGGCGACAAACGCGACGCGCTTTACCGTGGACGGTGAGACGCTTGAACTGAAGCATTCTGGTGACTATGCCGCGTATGTGTGGATTCCTGCAAACAAGGCCATTCTGGGCGGAACGGGTATTGCCTCCGGCATTCATGTCTGGACCGCCGATACTCAGACTCCTGCCATTCGTCAGGGCTGGATGACGGTATTAAGCGAAATGCAGTCGCTGAAACCACAGCAGGTCATTCCGGGTCACTATGTGGGTGAGCGCCCGGCAAAAGACGCGGCCATCACCTTTACCCACCGCTATCTGCAAACGTTCGAGCAGGCGCTGGCAAATCACAAAGGCTCTGCCGACGTCATCAAGACGATGAAAACGGCCTACCCGAACCTGGCGGATGAAAGCTCACTTAAGCTCAGCACTAAGGTGAATACCGGCGAAATGAAGTGGTAGCCACGGTTTAACCACCTCGCCGCCAACAACGTGAACAGCACAAAGCTAAGAGCGGCATGGATGCCCATCAATGCAAATGGTTCTCATTAACCTGCAAATATGATAAGTTGCATATTAAATGAACCTTATCGACAGGAGCAAACCATGAGCGCAAGTGAAAAAGCGGGTCACACCTTTCTAGCAAGCCTGGGAAAAACCCGGCTGCGTCCCGGCGGCGTCGATGCAACACAATGGCTCTTTAATCGGTCCGCGCTGTCATCGGACAGTACCGTACTGGAAGTCGCCTGCAATATGGGCACCACCTCTATCGAGCTGGCCCAGCGCTTTGGCTGCACGATATACGCCGTCGATATGGATAAAAATGCGCTTGCTAAAGCACGTGAAAACATCTCCGCCGCGGGCCTTGCAGAGAACATTACGGTCATGGAAGCCAACGCAACGAAGTTGCCTTTCGCTGATGAGACTTTCGATGTGGTGATCAACGAAGCCATGCTAACCATGTATGTGGACAAGGCTAAAACCCGGCTCATCGACGAGTACTATCGCGTGCTTAAGCCGGGCGGACGCCTGCTGACGCATGACATTATGTTTACCCAGGAGCGCCTGGAAACACAGGGACAGGCGCAACTGGAAGAGATAGTGAAATCCAACGTCAGCCCGATGACTGAGGCGGCATGGAAAACGCTCTTTCTCGAGAGCGGTTTCCGCTCGGTCGACACCCACCACGGCGCGATGTCCCTGATGTCTCCCGCCGGAATGATTCACGACGAGGGGCTGGCGCGCACCGCCAAAATCCTGTTTAACGGATTGCGCACCCGCGAGAATCGCACGCGATTTTTGGGGATGTTTCGCTTCTTTCGCCGCAACCGCCACCAGCTAAACTATATTGCCTGCTGTTCGCGCAAATAGCCGATACCGTTAAACCAGCCCTGGCGGCTGGTTTAAGAGAAAATAAGCTAGATCCAGACGTCATTCTCCGCCGTCCGTTCCCCTCCTTCGTGTCCGGTATTCAGAACGCCTCTGGGCTCAATCATCATCAGCCTGGTGACCGTTTCGGCAGACGTTTTATGCTCAATACCTTTCGGCACGACATAGAGCTCACCGGGATGAAGCAACAGATGCCCATCGCGAAAATCAATACGCAAAATACCGTCTATAACCATAAAGGCTTCATCAGTATCGGCATGTGAATGCCAGATAAAATCGCCCTCTATTTTCACTATTTTGAATTGGTAATCGTTCATCTCTGCAATTAATTTTGGCTGCCAAAGTTCGGCAAACTGCGAAAATTTATTTTCGAGATTAATCGGACAATACATCGCTACTCTCCTGCACGGTTAAGGAGAGCACACGATAAAATACCGCGACACGACGCGTCTTGAACGATCGAGCAACTCAGGCTCACCCTTTCTTGACGATATGTTGCCATCGGCCAGGTGAGACGCCCCACGTCTTCATAAACTGACGTGTCATATGACTCTGATCGGCAAATCCCGATTCAATCGCCGCATCAGCAAGAGAGATGCCGGTCATCATGAGCTGCCGACAGCGTTCAAGGCGCCGCATCGTCACATAGCGATAAGGGCTAGTGCCATAAAGCGCGCGGAAATCCCGGGATAAGCTCCAGCGGTCTTTACCACTAACCGCAGACAACGCATCCAGGGTGACGTTTTGAGCAAACTCGGAACAGATATACTCTCGGGCCCGCTCCGCTGATGGATAGTCTATGACCCGACGGCGGGTACACTGCCCCGCGACAAGGGAGAGGGCCTGCGCGAGATCGTAAAGCGCGTCATCTTCTTCTAATGGCTCAATCGATGCGTCCATCGCTTTTAATAGTGGCTCTGTTGCATGGTAGAGCCGCGAATCAGAAGAGATCCCTCCACTGATAAAAGGGAGCGGTTTTCCGCCAAGAACCCCCTGGATCAATGCCGGATCGAGGTAAAACATCCGATATTGAAATCCTTCCGTCGTTCCCGCTTCGCCATCATGGATTTCATCTGGATGCAAAACCATCGTCATTCCCTGCAAACTGTGTCGCTTGCTGCCACGATAATGAAAGCTCTGCACGCCTGATAATGTTCTTCCTATCGCGTAGGCGTCATGCCGGTGGGGTTCGTAACCATGTCCGCTGAAATAGGCTTCAATGCGTGCAATCTTCCCATCGTGGCGCCCCGGTTTTACCCAATCTAATTTTGCTTTTGTTCTCGGCATGATTCATTTACTACTCATCAAGGGTTTTATTGGGAGTTCAGAGACCAGACTTAAATTAAAGTACCCAGGCGCCCTGCAATGGTCAAAGGCGATTTGGTCGCGGTTGTGAATGCTACTAGCCACCGAAAACCATGGAGTTGCCGACAACAGGCGAGTACAATCAACCCCACTCATATTTGTCGTACAATTCAACTCAATGAAAGTTAAAACGTTACTGGCATCACTGGTCATTTCCTTCACCGTCTCGCCTGCTTTTGCGCTCACCTACTCACTGCCCAACGGGGGCGGCAGCCTGGTCGGTAGCAACCAATACGAACAGATCCCGCAGGGTCAAAAATCACCGCTGGAGACCTACGCGGCGAAGCATCATATCGGTATGAGCAATCTCCTTGACGCTAACCCCGGCGTGGATGTGTATTTACCCGCGCAAGGTACCGTACTGACCTTCCCGTCGCAGACGCTATTGCCCGACACCGTCCATCAGGGAATCGTGATTAACACCGCTGAAATGCGCCTTTATTACTATCCCGCGGGCAGTCATACCGTCGAAATCTACCCGGTCGGTATCGGCCAGATTGGCCACGATACGCCAGAACATTGGGTCACCTCAGTGAAACAGAAAAAGGTCGGACCGACCTGGACACCCACCCCGAACGAGCGTGCTGAATTTGCCGCCGAAGGCAATATCCTGCCAGCGGTCGTCCCCGCCGGGGTTGATAACCCAATGGGGCTATACGCGATGTACATTGGCAATGAATTTGCCATTCACGGCACCAATGCGAATTTTGGTATTGGGCTGCGCGTCAGCCACGGATGCGTGCGCTTACGTGCCGACGATCTGAAAAAGCTCTTTAGCGAAGTCCCGGTCGGTACCCGGGTTGAATTTGTTAATCAGCCCGTCAAAGCCAGCGTGGAGCCCGATGGCGCACGTTATATCGAAGTGCACAGTCCGTTATCCGAATCCAGTGCCAGCACCGCAAAGGCAGCGGTCATACCGGCTTCTCTCACCGCCACGTTAGCGGCGGCGGATATCCAGCAGCCCGTGCTCAAACAGGCGCTGGCAATACGTTCGGGAATGCCGGTCAGACTCAATTAATGCCGAATACTTAACCTGCTAAATCCACGCCGCGCGTGGATTTTTTTCATGCTGCCGCTTTACCGTCATTGAACCTGCCGATACTCTGTTGCGACCTCTTGAGATGACCCATTTTTCAAACCAGAAGTTGCCGCAACAATGACGACGCATAATAAAAAAATCCGTGCCTGGCATTTCCCCGTTTTTCGCCATCTTTTCACGGCGCGCTTGTTGACCGTGCTTGGCAACGGCATTGCTCCGATTGCGCTGGCTTTTGCGGTACTGGATATCGGCGGTTCAGTCTCTGATTTAGGCATCGTCGTGGCATCACGTTCCATTTTTAACGTCGCGTTTCTGCTGCTTGGCGGCGTACTGGCCGACCGTTATTCGCGCAGCCGTGTGCTGGTCTACTCCTCGGTTATTGCCGCGATTTCCCAGGGGATTGTCGCGTGGTCGGTGCTGGATGGCTCCGCTACCGTCATCAGCCTGGCGCTCCTCGGTGCGCTGAACGGCGCGGCAGCGGGCATTGCGCTACCGGCGTCTTCGGCGCTGGTTCCTCAAACGGTACCGGCGCAAAACCTGCGTGAAGCGAACGCCTTAATTCAGCTCGGTGTCTACAGCGGCACGGTCATCGGCGCGTCGCTGGGCGGCGTGCTGGCAAGTTCAGTGGGTCCGGGCTGGGGACTGGCGATTGATGCGCTGGGCTTCGCCGCCGCCGCCCCGCTCTACTCCTTGATACGAGCCAATGCTATCAAAGCGAGCGAGTCGCAAAGCAATATCCTGCAGGATCTTAAAGAAGGCTGGGCAGAGTTCGCCAGCCGTTCCTGGGTATGGTCTATCGTTGTGCAGTTCACCATCGTCAATGCCGCGTTCAGCGGCGTGGTGATGGTGCTCGGCCCCGCCATTGCCGACGCCTCTTTTGGTCGCGCACGCTGGGGCATGATCGTCGCGGCGCAAAGCATTGGGCTTATCGCCGGTACCTTCCTCGCGCTGCGCTGGCGTCCGCGCCGCGATCTTTTTATTGGCGTGATGCTGGTTATCCTCTGCGCGGTACCGATTTTTATGCTGAGCCAGACGGTCGGTGCATCATGGTTGATTGCGGCCTTTTTTGTTACCGGCGTGGCTTTCGGGCTCTTCGGCGTCTCCTGGGCGCACTCCTTGCAAACGCATATCCCGCCAGAAAAGCTGGCGCGGGTATACGCCTACGATGCGGTGGGTTCCTTTGTGGCTATCCCCTTCGGCGAACTGGTCGCTGGCCCGCTGGCCATGCGTTTTGGCAGCAGCCATGTTTTGATGGTGTCAGCAGTCGCGGTGGTTGTAGCAACGGTCTGTGCGAGCCTGGTGCCCGCTATCCGACGGCTTGATAATACCGCACAGGCGAAACCGCACGCTTCGTCTGTAGCCCAGGACCGGGGATGACGTACAGCATCGCTGGCTGCAACTGGAATGGCTGTTTCTGATCCCTTAGCTTCCTGTTGACTTATTTTGTAAAAAGACTACTTTTCAGGACATGAAGAAAATCCTGATTATCGTCCCCGATGGCGGCATGCTGTTCGAATCCGCCGGTATTGCCGACATCCTGATGCAGGCAAATCGCCTGCATCCAGAAAATGCCACCGCCACCTGCTACCAGGTCCAGTTGGCAACCACCCAACCGCATCAGGTGATCCACGGCCAGTCGGGGTTAAATCTGCTGGCGGATCATCGCCTCCACGAGATAGACCCGCGAGAACCCCTCGATACCATCATCATTACCGGCAGGGGTCAGAATCCGCAGGAAGGCATTGCCGTCGTTGACTGGCTGCGTCTTGCCGCCCCTCATACTCGCCGTATCGCTTCTATCTGCGGCGGCGCCATGCTACTGGCGCAAAGCGGGCTGCTGAACGGCAGACGCGCCACCACCCACTGGAAGCTGCTGGAAACCCTGCAAGCAGAATATCCGCAGGTGCGCGTTGAAAGCGGGCCACTCTATATCCAGGACGAGCATATCTGGACATCCGGCGGCGTCAGCTCCGGTTTTGACCTGACGCTGGCGCTGGTTGAAGAGGACTACGGCTTCAGCCTGGCGCGCGATATTGCCCAGGATTTCGTGATGTACCTGCATCGCCCCGGCAGCCAACTGCAGTTTAGCCGCTACAATCTTCAGCAAACCAGCACGCTTGGCCCGATAAACAGTCTGCTGGCCTGGCTTCTTGATAATCTTACCGACGACCTTGGCGTGGAGAAACTGGCGGAAAAAGTGGCCATGAGCCCGCGCAACTTCAGCCGCGTCTTTACCCGGGAAACCGGCGCCTCCCCGGCACGCTACGTGGCTGAAGCCCGCCTCGCCGCCGCCCGGCAAAAGCTAGAGCAGACGAACGACACGCTGGAGAGCATTGCCCAGCAAACCGGCTTTGGCAGCAGCATTAATCTGCGTCGAATGTTTGAAAAACAGCTCCACCTGACGCCGGGAGAATATCGCCAGCGATTCCACTGCCGCAAATTGGCGTAAAGTGATCCTTTTTTGTCATTTACGCCAAATCGCCACCGGCCTACAGTAACGCCAGAGACAACAGATAAGGAGTGGATCATGGTAAAGGTCGGTATTAACGGTTTTGGTCGAATCGGACGTAACGTACTGCGCGCGGCGCTGGGCAACCCGGATATTCAGATTGTGGCTATCAACGATCTGACGGATAGCAAAACGCTGGCGCACCTGCTGAAACACGACTCACTGCTCGGCACCCTCGCCGCGGAAGTCTCCGCCGGTGAAGGACGACTTGTGGTCGATGGCAAGCCCATCACGGTGTTCAGCGAGCGCGACCCGGCCAACATTCCGTGGCGTCAGGCGCAGGTCGACATCGTCATTGAAGCCACCGGCTTCTTTACCGAACGCGACAAGGCGGCGGTGCACATCCACAGCGGTGGCGCAAAGCGCGTGATTATCTCTGCTCCCGGCAAAAACGAGGACTTAACCATCGTGATGGGCGTGAATGACGGGCTCTATTCCCCGGACAAACACGTGATCGTCAGCAACGGCAGTTGTACCACCAACGGGCTGGCGCCTGCCGCGCAGGTTCTGCATCAGCACTTCGGTATTAAGCATGGCTTGATGAATACCACCCACGCCTATACCAACAGCCAGGCGCTGCACGATCAGCCGGAGAAAGACCTGCGAGGCGCTCGCGCTGCCGCGTTGTCAATCGTGCCTTACTCCAGCGGCGCGGCGAAGGCGTTGGGTAAAGTCATTCCCGAACTGGACGGCCGTTTAACCGGTTATTCGCTGCGCGTGCCGGTCCCGGTGGTTTCCATCGTCGACCTGACCGTCACCCTTGAGCAAGATGTGACGGTTGAAGCGGTGAACAATGCGTTTCGTGAGGCCGCCGCGGCAGGGCCTCTGAAAGGGATCCTCGGTTATAGTGATGAACCGCTAGTCTCAAGCGACTACCAGGGCGACCCGCGTTCTTCCATTATTGACGGTCTGTCAACGCTGGTGATTGGCGGCAATATGGTTAAAATCCTCGCCTGGTATGACAACGAATGGGGATTCTCCAACCGTCTCGTCGACCTGGCGGTGATGATGGCGAAACGCGAAAACTAATCCGACATTCTGGCATCGTCCCTAAAATCCACGCCCCGCGTGGATTTTTTTATCCTCCGGCGTCAAACCTGTAATATGCTGTTCGTTCTGATACATACGATTTTCTTATAAAAGATGGCGCACTCGCGCCCATCGCCAGACCGACACACCAACCACAGGACAGATGGATGTTAACTCATACCGCCGCCTCACCACGCAATGAGGCCAGGGCACAGTTTCGCGCCGGGGTAATCGCCTGCTTCCCTACCATTCCAGGCTACTGGAGCATTGGTTTCGCCGCCGGCGCTATCGGGACCCTTTCCGGCTTTACCACCCTGCAAACCGCGCTGTTGGCGAGCCTGCTCTATGCCGGTTCCGCGCAGTTTCTCTTCTATTCGCTCTGGGCGGCAGGCGCGGAAGTCGCCTCCGTGGTGTTCAGCGTACTGTTAGTTAACCTGCGCTATCTGCTGATGAGTTCGGCAATGAGCGTCTATTTCCGCGAGCAGACCACGCTACAGAAAATTGTCAGCGGCCTGCTGCTGACCGATGAAACGTTTGGCGTCGCGATACAGCGTGCGGGCGCTCAGAATAAAGTTTCATTTGCGTGGATGTTTGGCCTGAACGTGGCGGCCTGGCTGAACTGGATCCTGGCCTGCGTGATTGGCGCGGGGCTGGCGTCGGCGTTGCCAGAGGCATTAATGGAAGGGTTGAGCTTCAGCCTGGTCTCAATGTTTATCGGCCTGGTGCTGATGCTGTGGTTTGCCAGCCGTCGTAAGCTGCTGGAGTCCTTCAGCATCGCGGTGGCCGTGATGATTACGCTGCTCATGTCCGGGCATACCGATACCAGCCTGGTGGTGATTATCGCTGCCTCAGTTGCCGCGACGCTAGCAACGCTAGGCATGCGTTTTACTCAGCACAAGGAGCATCAGGATGGAGCGTAATATTCTGTTGGCGATTATTTTCTCAGCGGCGGTGACCGCACTAATGCGCGTTGTGCCGGTGCTGCTGTTGTCGCGTTTTCGTATGCCGCCTACGCTACAGCAGTGGCTGAGCTTTATTCCTGCGGCGATTATGTCGGCGATTATCGCAGCCGAACTGGTGGGAAAACCGGCGTTAACCGGCAGCGGCATCAGCATTTCACTGCTGGCAGCCGCGGTGGCTACGCTGGTTGGCGCGCTGAGCCGCAGCCTGTTCGCAACGGTGATTGCGGGAATGGCGGCATTTATGGGGTTGAGCTATTTGTTGGCTTAGGCGCGTATCCCGGCGTTCAGTAATATGCCAGGCCAAGACCCGGAGTCGGCGCGATGCGCCTCGTCCGGGCTACCCGCGTTTTTCCACGGTTATCATAGTGACGAATGGATGGTACTGCCAGGGGACACCGCTCCCCTGCTGGTACATCTTTGAGATGGTGCCGTCGAGATACAGCATCTGCCGCACGTTGAGACGAGATTTCGCATAGCAGGCGAAATCATAGAAATTAGTTTCCCGCTCGCTCAACATAAATACGACCTTGCCCTGCGCGGTGATCCCGACGCCGTTGCGCAACTTACGCGAGCTCGCCGACGGCTTCAGCCGCCAGTTAATCACGCCATTTTCAATCAGCATTGGGCCGGACTGCACCGCGTAGCTCATGCCTGTGATCGATTTCAGCTTGTCGAGGCTGACTATCCCCGCGCGATCGCCCTTAACGTAGAATACACCGCCGGGTTTAATAAAGAAGTTTCCGCCACCGGACGCGCGGTTCACCGCCACCTTCTGCTGCCCGTTTTCAATATACAGCCCAAGAGGGGCATAGGTTTTATCGTAGATGCCGCCGTTCATCGCCATACGTACGCGCCCGTCGCCGTTAATATCGGACAGCAGCGCGCGCAGCGAGCCGTAGTCTTTACCGTTGGCTTTGAGCCAGTACATGGCAATGCGTTCGCGCTGGGGATCGGCGGTATAGCTTTGTAGCGTGAGGTTGGGGTCCGTAAGGCGACATGAACTTCCCGCTGCTGCCATGGAAGGGACGGCTATCAGCGCCAGCAGCAGCGGTATTATACGGATAGACATGACGTTACTCGTCTTCGTCTTCATCCTCAAAACGCGCAACAATACGTTCGCCAGTATGGGTAGCACGCAGCTCCTCGGCCACCAGCGCAATCGCCTGACCGCTTGCCATGCCCTGCGACATCAGTTCCTGAATACGCTCAACGGCTTTCTGCTGCTGTTCATGGCTCAGTGAAGGTAATCCTGCAAACATCATTGACTCCTGCTACATTGTGGGCGCGTATTATTTCATGCTGCCCGAACATTCGCCAGTGGCAGTGCAACAAGGCTGGACAGAGAAACAATGCTACCCCCTTCAACGATGACGCTTCCCTGGCGACAGGATGCCGCCGAACACTACTTTGCCCCGTTAAACGCGTCGCCCTGGGCGATGATGCTGCACTCCGGCTATGCGGACCATCCGCACAGCCGTTACGATATCGTGGTCGCTGACCCCAGCCAGACGCTGGTGACCCGCGGCGATAGCACCCTCATCACCCGTGCGGGTCAAACGCAGGTCTCCGGTGACTGCCCGCTCGCGCTGCTGCAGCAGGCCATCGAAAGGCTTAACATCACGGTCGAGCCACTCGCTGACATTCCGTTTATCGGCGGTGCCGTTGGGCTTTTTGGTTATGATTTGGGCCGTCGCTTTGAAAAGCTGCCCGACCGAGCGCAGCAGGATGTGGGCGTGCCGGATATGGCCGTTGGGCTTTATGACTGGGCACTGATCGTTGATCATCAACGCCAGGTGGTGACGCTACTCTGCCACGGTGATATTCAGGCCCGCTTGCGTTGGCTAGAACAGCAGGTTGCCCCAGTGGTCGAGCCGTTTTCCCTCACCTCTGGCTGGCAGTCAAATATGACCCGAGAGCAATACGGCGAGAAGTTTCGCCGGGTGCAGGCCTATCTGCAAAGCGGCGACTGCTATCAGGTGAACCTCGCCCAACGTTTTCAGGCGCGCTATCGCGGCGATGAATGGGCGACCTTTGTGGAACTCAACCGCGCGAATCGCGCGCCATTTAGTGCGTTTATACGCCTTGATGGGAGCGCCATTCTTAGCCTTTCTCCCGAGCGTTTTATTCAGCTCGATCAGAGCTGCATTCAGACCCGGCCGATTAAAGGCACCCTGCCGCGTCTCGACTCGCCAGAGGCCGACGCCGAACAAGCTCAGCGGCTGGCCAATTCGCCGAAGGATCGTGCAGAAAACCTGATGATTGTCGACCTGATGCGCAACGACATCGGGCGCGTCGCCGTCCCGGGCAGCGTACGCGTGCCAGAGCTGTTCGTCGTTGAGCCGTTCCCGGCGGTACATCATCTGGTGAGCACCATCACCGCACAGCTACCGCCGACGCTGCACGCGACCGATCTGCTGCGCGCCGCGTTTCCCGGCGGCTCAATTACCGGTGCGCCGAAAGTTCGCGCGATGGAGATTATCGACGAACTGGAGCCCCATCGCCGTAACGCCTGGTGCGGCAGCATTGGCTATATCAGTGCCTGCGGCAATATGGATACCAGCATCACCATTCGCACCGTGACGGCCTCGGACGGCGCGCTTTACTGCTCGGCGGGCGGCGGCCTGGTCGCCGACAGCGACGAGGATGCGGAATATCAGGAAACATTTGATAAAGTGAATAGAATCCTTCAACAACTGGAGTCCTGACCATGCAAGAGCCCGCGCTGAACCTGGATGACTTCCTCTCCCGCTTTCAGCTGCTTCGCCCGCAAACCTCGCGGGCAGCTTTAAACGCCCGACAGGCGGCGGTACTGGTGCCGATTGTTCGCCGCCCCGAACCGGGGCTGCTTCTGACCCAGCGTTCGGCGCGTTTGCGCAAACACCCCGGTCAGGTGGCCTTCCCCGGCGGTGCCGTAGACAGCACCGATGCCTCGCTGATTGCCGCCGCGCTACGTGAAGCGCAGGAAGAGGTCGCCATTCCTCCGGAGTGCGTGGATATCATCGGCGTACTGCCGCCGGTCGATAGTGTGACCGGCTTTCAGGTGACGCCGGTGCTCGGGGTGATCCCGCCCGATCTGCACTACCACGCCAGCGAAGATGAAGTGGCATCGGTGTTTGAGATGCCGCTTGCCGAGGCGCTGCGTCTGGGGCGTTATCACCCGCTTGATATTCACCGCCGCGGCAATGCGCATCGCGTCTGGCTTTCGTGGTATCAGCACTATTTTGTCTGGGGCATGACCGCCGGCATTATTCGTGAGCTGGCGCTACAAGTGGGCCTTAAACCCTGACTATACTTACCCTGATAACCGGCTTTTCAGCATTAGTAAAATCAACGCTACACATTAATTAAATTCATGTGAATAGTTAAGCTGAGTTTCAGGTTCCCTCATACACTATGCGCAGTTATTACATCGTTGCCGCAACAACGCGGCAACCCTGTCAGGAGTGTTAAAGTGATTAGTATATTCGACATGTTTAAGGTGGGGATTGGTCCCTCATCTTCCCATACTGTAGGGCCGATGAAGGCTGGCAAACAGTTCGTCGATGACCTGGTCGAAAAGGGACTGATTGATGACGTGACGCGCGTTGCCGTCGACGTCTATGGTTCACTGTCCCTCACCGGTAAGGGCCACCATACCGATATCGCGATTATTATGGGTCTGGCGGGCAACCAGCCGGATACCGTCGATATTGATGCCATCCCGGCATTTATTCGTGACGTTGAAGCTCGCGGCCGTCTGCTGCTGGCGCAAGGCCGCGTTGAGGTCGATTTCCCGGCCGATAACGGTATGCGCTTCCACAACGGCAATCTGCCGCTGCACGAAAACGGCATGCAGATAACCGCCTGGGCGGGTGACGCCGAAGTCTACAGCAAAACCTATTATTCTATCGGCGGTGGTTTTATCGTCGACGCAGAGCATTTTGGTAAAGCGGACAGCGGTGAAGTGCAGGTGCCTTACCCGTTTGCTTCAGCCACCGAAATGCTCAACTACTGCAAAGAGACCGGCCTGTCGCTCTCTGGCATGGTCATGCAGAACGAGCTGGCGCTGCACAGCAAGAAAGAGATTGAAGACTACTTCGAGAATGTCTGGCAGACCATGCGCGCCTGTATTGACCGAGGCATGAATACCGAAGGCGTTCTGCCTGGACCGTTGCGCGTACCGCGTCGTGCTTCCGCGCTGCGCCGTATGCTGGTGTCGAGCGATAAGCTCTCCAGCGATCCGATGAACGTCATCGACTGGGTAAACATGTTCGCGCTGGCGGTAAACGAAGAGAACGCCGCCGGTGGACGTGTGGTCACGGCACCGACCAACGGCGCCTGCGGTATCGTTCCGGCGGTACTGGCCTATTACGATCACTTTATCGAGTCCGTCAGCCCTGATATCTATATTCGCTACTTCCTGGCCTCTGGTGCTATTGGCGCGCTGTACAAGATGAACGCCTCTATCTCCGGCGCGGAAGTGGGTTGCCAGGGTGAAGTGGGCGTAGCCTGTTCGATGGCGGCAGCCGGTCTGGCAGAACTGCTGGGTGCAAGCCCGGAGCAGGTGTGCGTCGCGGCGGAAATCGGCATGGAGCATAACCTCGGTCTGACCTGTGACCCAGTTGCGGGCCAGGTTCAAGTGCCGTGCATTGAGCGTAACGCCATTGCCTCGGTCAAAGCGATTAACGCCGCACGTATGGCGATGCGCCGTACCAGCGAGCCGCGCGTGTCCCTCGACAAGGTTATTGAAACCATGTACGAAACCGGTAAAGACATGAACGCCAAATATCGCGAAACGTCGCGTGGCGGTCTGGCTATCAAAGTGCAGTGCGACTAATACGTCATTTCGCCTACCCCTAATACGGGTAGGCGATTTATTTCCCTATTTTTTCTCACTATTTTCTCTACCCACTACACTTGCTCTGTTGTCACTGCTATTTTCATAACCACTCAAAGCGCGACGAGCATCGGATATGCAATCAGCACAAGGAATTATCAGGCACTATCTCCATAAGCGAATCGCCGTCTGTGTGATTGTCGCACTCTGTGCTTTTGCGTTAACGCTAGGAATACGATTTATTTCGCAGCGCAGCATAAATCAACATCAGATTGATGACCTCACCGCCCACTCCGTCGACCGACTCAACCGAATTCTACAACCGCTAAAAACGCAACGTGAAGCGATGCTCGAGTTAGTCGGCCAATCGTGTGAAGCCATTCATCTGCCGCTGCGTAAACAGGCCGTCATGCTGCAAACGGTACGCTCCATTGCGCTGGTTAAAGCGGGCCAGCTTTATTGCTCCAGCGCGCTGGGTTCACGCCATATCGCCGTCCATACACTTCAGCCACAGTTGCCAAATAAAAAACCATTACTCCTGCTCACCACAGACCATTCTTTAATGGTAGGCAGCCCTATTCTTGTCCAGTGGTTTCCTGCATCAGCGGACGGTCAGGATGGCGTGATGGTCTCCATCAACATCGATTTAATCAGCAATATCATTCTTGAGTCCGCCCCACCGCTAATAACGCACGTCAGCCTGAACGTTGCTGACCAGCATTATCAACACGATATTGGGATAACCGGACAGTTAGACAGCGCGGGCAATCAGGTATATATCCGCACGTCTTCGGCCTTCCCGTTTAGCGTCGCAGCGCTAAGCCCAGGCCCGGACAGGCTTGCGCTCGCTAACCTGGTCACCGACCTGCCGCTGGCGCTTATCATGGCCGTTCTATTTACGTGGATTGCCTGGCTTGCGACCGCAGGTCGACTGAGTTTTTCCCGGGAAATTAACATGGGCATTGCCGGTAAAGAGTTCGGCCTTTATTGCCAGCCGCAAATGGACGCCCGCGCACAGCGCTGTATCGGCGCGGAGATCCTGCTCCGCTGGAACAATCCGCGCGTTGGCTGGGTCGCGCCGGACGTGTTTATTCCCATTGCCGAAACGCAAAACCTGATTATTCCGTTGACCCGCTACGTCATCAGCGAAACGGCACAGCGTCTGCATTTGTTCCCTCAGGATAGCGATTTTCAGATAGGCATCAACGTTGCGGCGCCGCACTTTAAGAACGGCAAATTGTTGAAAGATTTAAAGCAGAATTGGTTCAACGTAAACCCCATACAGCAACTGACGGTAGAGCTCACCGAACGTGACGCGCTGAATGACGTGAGCTATCCGTTACGCAGCGAGCTGGGGAACCAGCAGATCAAGCTGGCTATCGATGATTTTGGCACCGGCAACAGTTCGCTCTCCTGGCTTGAAATGCTCCATCCAGACATCCTGAAAATTGATAAATCCTTTACCAGCGCAATTGGCACCGATGCGGTGAACTCGGCGGTGACGGATATCATTATCGCATTGGGTCAGCGGTTGAATATTGAGCTGGTTGCTGAAGGGGTCGAAACTGAAGAGCAGGCGCTCTATTTGCAGCAGCACGGTGTGCATTTGTTGCAAGGGTATCTCTACGCACAGCCGATGCCGTTGGAGGCGTTTCCCGAGTGGCTGGAGAAGCATAAGACGTCGAATTCGCAGACACCGTAGCCCGGGCGAACGAAGTGACCCCAGGAATTCCCCAGCGTCACTTCTCTTCGTAGCCCGGCCAGGCGAAGCGCCGCCGGGATTACTCAGTGAGCTTATTCGTCTTCATCGTGCGGTGAAACCAGCTTCACCACCCGAATCTGATCGACACGATAGTTATTGGCCGCCGTAATCGTGATGTGCAGCGATGGCAGCTCAATCACATCGCCAACATGCGGGATCTGTCCGTTGACAGCAATCACCAGCCCCGCCACCGTCGCGATATCATCATCCACCAGGTTATCCAGCCCCAATGCATGCTGAAACGCGTGCAGGTCGGTAGTACCCTTCACCAGCCAGCCGTCACCATCCGCCACAATTTCCGGCGTTTCATCGGCGTCCGGGAATTCACCAGCAATCGCTTCCAGCACGTCCAGCGGCGTGACCAGCCCCTGTACCACACCAAACTCGTTGGTCACGATAACGAAGCTACCGCGCGCCCGACGTAGTACGCCCAGCAGGTTGATAGGGTCCAACGTGTCCGGGACGATAATCGCCGGTGTTGCCGAGGCGATTGCCAGGACGTCTTCACCGGCTTCAAGCGCCACCAGCAGCTCTTTAGCACGCACGATGCCGACAATTTCATCCAGCTCGCCCCGACACACCGGGAACAGGCTGTGCGGCGATGACAGCAGCTGCTGGCGGATTTCTTCGGTACTGAGGTCAGCATCCACCCAGCTAATTTCCCCACGCGGGGTCATAATGCTGCGCAGCGAACGAGAGGCCAGCGTCAGAACGCCGTTAATCATATAGCGCTCTTCTTCCACGAACGCGCCTTCCGGCACCGGCATCGTCGGCTGTTGACCTTCGTCATTTGCCGCATTCACCTGCTTACGGTTGCCCATCAGACGCAGAATGGCATCCGCGGTACGTGCACGTAACGGCAGCGTCGACTGGTGACGAATGAAGTTACGACGGGCAATCTGGTTGAACAGTTCGATAATTATCGAGAAGCCAATCGCCGCGTACAGATAGCCTTTCGGAATGTGGAAACCAAAGCCTTCGGCAACCAGACTCAGGCCGATCATCAACAGGAAGCTCAGACACAGCACCACCACCGTTGGGTGCTGGTTGACGAAATTCGTCAGCGGCTTCGAGGCCAGCAGCATCACGCCCATCGCAATCACGACCGCCGCCATCATCACCGGCAGATGGTTCACCATCCCGACAGCGGTAATCACCGCATCAAGCGAGAAGACGGCATCAAGTACGACAATCTGCGCTACCACCACCCAGAAGCTGGAATAGCCTTTACCGTGCCCGGAATCGTGCTGGCGGTTTTCCAGCCGTTCGTGCAGCTCGGTCGTCGCTTTAAACAGCAGGAATAGGCCACCAACCAGCATAATCAGGTCACGCCCGGAGAACGTCTGCCCCCAGACGCTGAACAGCGGCGCGGTCAGCGTTACCATCCATGAAATGACGGAAAGCAATCCCAGACGCATCACTAACGCGAGCGACAGGCCAATCAGACGCGCTTTATCTCGTTGTTTTGGCGGTAGTTTATCGGCAAGGATGGCGATAAACACCAGGTTATCAATACCAAGAACGATTTCCAGAACGACAAGCGTCAATAATCCAGCCCAGATTGACGGGTCCATTAGCAATTCCATAAACCACTCCAACGAGAGACGAGACGAGTCATCGCTATGTCATGTTTAAGCGAGACGATACCAGACGATAGAAAAGCGTGGCGCAAAAGGCCGGGAGGTGCGTCGCAAAAGCGAACGAGTGCGAAAAGGCGTCGGTGACGATCCATACATCGGGCTGATGCCCTATACTCCTGTGTAATTAAACGAAGCATTAACATACCAAAATCAAATGACATTTTGGCAGAGATTTACGAGTCTTTGCAAAATGTAAGGTAATTTTTTACACCACAAAATAATTGCGGCCCTTTAACTAAATTACGGATCTTCATCACATTAATTATTCTTTCACTGTCTAAAATAATTCTCGGTAGTTATTTATTTTTTTGTCTCTAACCCTTGTCTGAATCGATTCGGTAACGCATCGGCTCATGAATGTATCAGCCCTACTGATACACACGATAATAAAGGAGGTAGCAAGTGACGATTGCTATTGTAATAGGCACACATGGTTGGGCAGCAGAGCAACTGCTGAAAACGGCAGAAATGCTGTTGGGCGAGCAGGACAATGTTGGCTGGATCGATTTCGTGCCTGGCGAGAATGCAGACACGTTAATCGAAAAATACAATGCGCAGCTGGCTAAGCTTGATACCAGCAAAGGCGTGTTGTTCCTTGTCGACACCTGGGGCGGTAGCCCATTCAACGCGGCAAGCCGCATTGTGGTTGATAAAGAAAACTATGAAGTGATCGCGGGCGTCAACGTACCGATGCTGGTCGAAACCTTCATGGCGCGTGACGACAACCCAAGCTTTGACGAACTGGTGGCGCTGGCGGTGGAAACCGGTAGCGAAGGCGTAAAAGCGCTGAAAGCCAAACCTGTCGAGAAAGCTGCTCCGGTTGCGGCTCCTGCAGCACCGAAAGCCGTCGCTCCGGCGAAACCAATGGGCCCGAATGACTACATGATTATCGGTCTGGCGCGTATCGATGACCGTCTGATTCACGGCCAGGTTGCGACCCGTTGGACCAAAGAGACTAACGTCACCCGCATCATTGTCGTCAGCGATGAAGTTGCCGCCGATACCGTGCGTAAAACTCTGCTGACTCAGGTTGCTCCTCCAGGCGTAACGGCACACGTTGTCGATGTCGCCAAAATGATCCGCGTTTACAACAACCCGAAATATGCGGGCGATCGTGTGATGCTGCTGTTCACCAACCCGACCGACGTTGAACGTATCGTCGAAGGTGGCGTGAAACTGACCAGCGTAAACATTGGTGGCATGGCATTCCGTCAGGGCAAAACCCAGGTCAACAACGCCATTTCCGTTGATGAAAAAGATATCGAAGCCTTCAAGAAACTGAACGCACGCGGTATTGAGTTGGAAGCCCGTAAGGTCTCCACCGATCAGAAACTGAAAATGATGGATCTGATTGCTAAAGCGGATAAATAACCGCTTGGGCAACGTTTTTTAGCTTTCACACTTAAGTCTGTATACGCAATAGGAGAAGTACAATGGAGATTACCACTCTTCAGATTGTGCTGGTGTTCATCGTCGCATGTATCGCGGGTATGGAGTCGGTACTTGATGAATTTCAGTTCCACCGTCCGCTGGTGGCCTGTACGCTGATCGGTGCCGTTCTCGGGGACATGAAAACCGGTATTATCATCGGTGGTACCCTTGAAATGATCGCGCTGGGCTGGATGAACATCGGTGCTGCAGTAGCGCCAGATGCCGCATTGGCCTCAATTATTTCTACCGTTCTGGTTATTGCCGGTCACCAAAGCATTGGTGCAGGTATCGCTCTGGCGATTCCACTGGCAGCAGCAGGCCAGGTTCTGACCATCATCGTTCGTACTATCACCGTTGCCTTCCAGCACGCGGCGGATAAAGCGGCGGAAAACGGTAACCTGACGGCCATCTCGTGGCTGCACGTCTCTTCCCTGTTCCTGCAAGCAATGCGTATCGCTATCCCAGCGGTTATCGTTGCCGTATCCGTAGGTACCAGCGAAGTTCAGGGTCTGTTGAACGCCCTGCCAGAAGTGGTCACCAGCGGTCTGAATATCGCCGGTGGTATGATTGTGGTAGTTGGTTATGCGATGGTCATCAACATGATGCGCGCAGGCTACCTGATGCCGTTCTTCTATCTCGGCTTCGTTACCGCGGCGTTTACTAACTTCAACCTGGTTGCTCTGGGTGTGATTGGTGCAGTGATGGCCATCCTCTACATTCAGTTGAGCCCGAAATATAACCGCGTAGCCGGTGCGCCAGTTCAGGCTGCTGGTAATAACGATCTTGATAACGAACTGGACTAACAGGTGAGCGAAATGGTTGATATGACTAAAACTACCACCACCGAGAAAAAACTCACACCGAGTGATATTCGTGGCGTGTTCATTCGTTCTAACCTGTTCCAGGGTTCATGGAACTTCGAACGTATGCAGGCGCTGGGCTTCTGCTTCTCTATGGTTCCCGCGATTCGTCGTCTGTACCCAGAGAACAACGATGCGCGCAAACAGGCCATCAAGCGTCACCTGGAATTCTTTAACACCCATCCATACGTAGCAGCGCCGGTACTCGGCGTAACGCTGGCGATGGAAGAGCAGCGCGCGAACGGCGCAGAGATCGACGATGGTGCTATCAACGGTATCAAAGTTGGTCTGATGGGGCCGCTGGCAGGCGTGGGTGACCCAATCTTCTGGGGTACCGTACGTCCAGTATTTGCAGCACTGGGTGCCGGTATCGCGATGAGCGGCAGCCTGCTTGGGCCACTGCTGTTCTTCATCCTGTTCAACGCAGTACGTCTGCTGACCCGTTACTACGGCGTGGCTTACGGCTACCAGAAAGGGATCGATATCGTTAAGGATATGGGCGGCGGCTTCCTGCAGAAACTGACTGAGGGGGCATCTATCCTCGGCCTGTTTGTCATGGGGGCATTGGTTAACAAGTGGACGCACGTGAACATCCCGTTGGTGGTTTCGACCATCACCGGTCAGGATGGTCAGACTCGTGTTACCACCGTGCAGACCATCCTGGACCAGCTGATGCCGGGCCTGGTACCGCTGCTGCTGACCTTCGCATGTATGTGGCTGCTGCGTAAGAAAGTTAACGCCCTGTGGATCATCATTGGCTTCTTCGTCATTGGTATCGCAGGTTACGCTGTCGGCCTGCTGGGTCTGTAATATCTGTAGTATGCCGGGGGCCCTGCCCCCGGTTTTTTTTATCTGGAGGCTTAATGACAATCACGGATCTGGTACTGGTTCTCTTTATTATTGCGATGCTGGCATTTGCCATCTACGACCAGTTCATCATGCCCCGCCGTCATGGCGCCACTCTGTTATCCGTTCCACTGCTGCGCGCTGGCCGTGTCGACAGCGTTATCTTCGTCGTACTGATCGTTATCCTGGTTTACAACAATGTGAACAACCACGGTGAATTAATCACCACATGGTTATTATGTGCACTGGCGCTGACTGGATTTTATCTGTTCTGGATCCGTAGCCCGAAAATTATCTTTAAAACCGAAGGTTTCTTCTTTGCAAATGCCTGGATTAAATACAGTCGAATCCAAAAAATGAATTTATCGGAAGATGGTGTACTGGTGATGCAATTAGAACAGCGCCGTCTTCTTGTTCGCGTAAAGAATATTGATGACCTGGAAAAGATTTACAAACTTCTTGTTAATTCTCAATAAGTTATAATATAGCCATCGCTATATCTGTGCTATTTTCAAGCAGATCAATTATAGCGTTGGCTATGTTTATTCCGCGAAATATCCCTATATTTGTTAACCTCCTGATTACGCAACAAATCTAAATGAAAATCGTTATCATTAAACAATGAAATAAGCAAGCCCAGTGTTGTTTTATATTCTAAAAATATGTTAAGGTTGCGCCCGTCGTTGGGGAGTAGCTAATTTCCATTAAATGGAAATGTACGTGTCAACATACTCGTTGAAAAACGTGGTGCGTACGGATTACATCGTAGTCAAGCGAGACCATAGACGCATTTACTGCTGATTACTGGGGGCAGGAATGTGTCGTATGGAAACTTCCCGGTCTGGACCTTCGCATGAACTTAACCGCCACGATCCTTCTCGCCCTTGGTATGTCAATGGATGCGTTCGCTGCATCAATTGGTAAAGGCGCCACGCTGCACAAACCAAAATTCTCCGAAGCCCTGCGTACTGGCCTTATTTTTGGCGTCATTGAAATGCTGACACCGCTTATCGGCTGGGGTCTTGGCATGCTCGCCAGTCAGTTCGTCATGGAGTGGAGCCATTGGGTCGCTTTCATTTTACTGGTATTCCTCGGTGGCCGTATGGTACTGGAAGGTTTCCGCGGTGGAGATGATGCCGATGAAGCAGAAACGCCACGTCGTCATGGCTTCTGGTTGTTGGTCACCACCGCCATCGCCACCAGCCTGGATGCGATGGCCGTCGGCGTAGGTCTGGCATTCCTGCAGGTCAATATTCTCGCTACTGCGTTTGCCATCGGCTGCGCGACCTTCTTGATGTCCACCTTAGGCATGATGGTGGGTCGCTTTATCGGCCCACTGCTTGGCAAGCGGGCCGAAATTTTGGGCGGGATTGTATTGATTGCTATCGGTGCGCAGATTCTCTACGCCCACTATATGGGTTAATCCGCCTCTCTTTGCCAGGCGTGAATCGCGAAATCCGTCTGGCAAGCAAACTGTGTCTGCTCCGCTAACCTCTCCCACACTTCCGGCTTCGCCCGCCATGCAAACGGCGTCATCTGTAAAAGCGTCACCGCTTCCTGACCGGTCAGTTGCATTGGATAAGCCAGCGCATCGTGGCTTTGCAAGGTAAAACCATCCAGCACTTCTGAATGCGGCGCGTGAAGCTGTACTTCACTATAAATCAGCCCTTTCAGCTCAACCAGATGCCGAGGTCCCGGCGTCACGGTGATAACCCAACCGCCCGCTTTAACCACCCGCTTCAGCTCTTGCGGATTACAAGGCGCATAAATACGCACCACCGCATCCATGCTGTTGTCAGCAAAAGGGAGACGTTGACTCGATGCCACGCAGAAATCTACCTGTGGATAGCGCTTCGCCCCGTAACGAATCGCGGTTTTCGACACGTCCAGTCCCCAGGTTACCTGCGCAACATCAGCAAACGCGTGGGTGTAGTACCCTTCCCCACAGCCAATATCCAGCAGGTGTTCAGGTTTAATCGCGTGCAATTTAGCGCTGATGGCATCGCGAAGCGGCTGATAGTGCCCGGCATCGAGGAAGGCGCGGCGCGCCTGCATCATCTCGGCGCTATCGCCAGGATCGCGGGAGCGTTTATGCTGTACTGGCAGGAGGTTAACGTATCCCTCTTTCGCCCGATCGAACTGATGACGCTGCGGGCAAAGATAACTATTGCCGCTGCGGGCTAACGGCGCATGGCAAAGCGGACAACTGTAGGACATAGCAACTCCGGCTCTATTTCAAAGGGCGAAAGTGTACCGCTATTCAGGCGTAGGAGAAAGGTGAAGCGAGGGACATAAAATGATAAAGCCCCGCATTAGCGAGGCTTTATGTCTGATGATGTTGCGCTAACGCGCCGCAAGATCAGTGACTGTCGAATCAGATAGCGGTTACGTTAACAGCCGCTGGGCCTTTCTGGCCGTCCTGAATTTCGAACTCAACGTTCTGACCTTCAGCCAGAGTTTTGAAGCCGTTACCCTGGATTGCAGAGAAATGTACGAATACATCTTTGCTGCCGTCAGCAGGAGTAATGAAACCAAAACCTTTAGACTCGTTGAACCACTTAACTTGACCTTTAATCTTTGCCATTTGCAAAATTCCTTAGAGTGTTTTCTGCGCCCGCAGGCGTTTTCATAGATAAAACTGAGACATGACTGCATGCGGCACTAATATAAGGTTCGGCAGAGAAGCGGTATTCAACGTCAACGTGTTTACTCAGAACTTCTTTACTGATAATGCCATACATAAACAGAACTGTACCTCGTTTAACCCAAAACGTGTTATCACATACAACGTTAATAATGGCAAGCCATTTTTAAAGGTGTCTCGATCAGCCGCACAAATCCCAACAATTCCGTTGTCTCGAGGCGCATTTCCCTACAACGAAACGCAATGTTCAATGAATGTTAGCCGATCTGAAATGTGACCTAGCTTACGGTAACGTAAGACATTTTTAACATAGACCAACTTTTTTTCAGCGTCCAGATTAACCTTATCGCCTCAAAAATTTTTTATATCGTTAGATTATTTTCGCTATAACATTTTCGCATGCCGATTAGCCCGTCAGTTATAAGTGCCCTGTTCGAACCCGTCGACCAAACGATGAGCATACAACTCACAATCACATCTTATATTGCACCAAAATAATGAAAGTTTCGTGACATTGCTTCATTACAAAGCAATAAAAACGTTTCGCTATTATGCCGCAGATTATGCTTAACCCGTCGGGTGATTAATTAACCACTTCGTACAGGGTTAATACGAACAATAATAGCAATGCGTGATGAATAGAATCATTGAATGATTTATAGGCAACAATAACATAACGTTATAGATTAGGCCGTCTGACGGGAGAGAATATATCCTTTGTCGATTGCGCTATAAGCGTGACATGTGACGTAACGGCTGAGAGCAAGGAGAGCGGAAATAGCGCGCACCAGGAGGGTGCATCGAACGGTGTCCGGCAGCCTGAATCAGGCTGCCCGGCGCTGACTGACAAAAATGCTATCGCTCCGCCACCAGGCGGATAAAATCATCTTTGTTTTCGTCTTCAACTTCTTCTGCCTTTGGTGCCTCTTCTTCCTTTACTTCCGGCTCATTGGCTTCGCATAGACGACGCAGCAGCGCATTCTGGCGCTTTTGCTGATCGAGCAGCGATTCAAGGAGTTCAATTTGCTCGTTAGCGCGGGAACTGGTGCGATTCACAAAGAACCACAACACCAAACCGACTAACAGCAGCAGGAAGGAAAATGCCAGAGATACCAGATTTAATGCCCCAGAACTTACAAGATCACTCATTTTACCACCTCAAAAGGAACGATCTATTCTACCACTCACATTGCGGAAGGAAATCATAGACGGTAAAAATGTTTTACCAGGGTATAAACCGGTTAATGCTGCAAATGCCGCTGAAAAACTGAACATCCTGATCGCACATTACGTTGATCATCTGTGTCCAGAGCAGCAGGCAGGCGGCAATCACGAGTATTAGTAATACCCACCGAAACTTTTTCACTCCACTCTCCGCATGAATTCTTATTCAGATGCAACCAAGTTAGCATGCTAACCTTAAACCGCGGCTAACTGTAACGGCATCTCGCGCTTTTAGGAATCATAGACTTGTGTCAATCCGTTATCGCAGTAACGTAGTATTCATGAAAGAAATAATAGAAGAGGAATTCTTATGCGCCTGTTTATCAGAACTATCGTTTTTCTGGTTATCGTATCGATCGGGGTGCTCCTGAGCGGTTACGGCGTACTGGTGGGAAGCCAGAAAACGGCTGGCGGCCTGGGCCTACAGTGTAAGTATCTGACAGCCCAAGGTTATAGCACCGCATTTTATCTGCACGGTGACAATGGTGTGGTCGGTCGTTCGAGCTGCCCGCTGCTGAGAAAAAGTACAAGCGTGGTCGATAACGGCTAAAAATAAATAAAAAAAAGCCCGGTTCAACGCCGGGCTTTCTTATCGCTGACTCAGAACGGGTAGTCGTTGTATCCCATCTGCTCTGAAATTTTACGCGCTGCGGTATGCAGCATCGCCACATACTCATGCAGGCGTTCTTCAGAGAAACGCAGCGTTGGGAAAGAAATACTCAACCCGGCGATCACCACACCGAAACGGTCGAATACCGGTACGCCGATACAGCGCAGCCCTTCTTCCTGTTCTTCGTTATCTTCACCCCAGCCCTGTTTACGTACCTGCTCCAGAACGGTAATCAGTTCATCGGTATTAGCGATGGTGCGTTCGGTGCTGCATTTATACTCAACGCCTTCGAGGATCTGACGAACCTCAGCCGTATCACGCCATGCCAGCAGTACTTTACCAATCGCGGTGCTGTACAGTGGGTTACGGCGACCCACGCGAGAATACATACGCAGGTTGTACATGGAGTCGATTTTATGAATGTAGACAATGCTGTCTTCATCCAGGGCGCCCAGGTGAATGGTCTCTTTCGTCAGACGAGAGAGCTCACGCATCTGGATATCCGCACTGCGAATCAAATCGACGTTTTGCAGGGCACGCGCACCTAGCTCAAACAGCTTCAGCGTGAGTGAATACTTTTCGGATTCCCCTTCCTGGGCAACGTATCCCAATGATTTCATGGTTTGCAAAAAGCGATAGACGGTGCTTTTCGACATCATGACACGTTGCGACAGCTCAGTAATACCAATTTCGCGTTCTTCGCCAAGTGCCTGCAGGATACCAAATACCTTGAGTACCGAAGAGACAGAATCTGGTTGTTTGTCCAAATCCGTTGCTGACATTTATCACCTCATCGCAACTGTTTTATAAAAATTAGAACCGGTTTTTATTATAATTTCGCAATGCCTCCGTAGCAATGAAACTTCTGTGACCTGGTTACAAATCTACGACATTCAAATGAATAATCGATGCTAGAATCATTCTCTGGATAATAATTTACACGAAAACAAGTTTCTAACATGACTCGAAACCTGATTGATGGCCTTCCAACCCCTCAACGTTACGGGGCCATTCTTACCATTGTTATCGGTATCACAATGGCAGTATTGGACGGGGCTATTGCTAACGTCGCGCTACCCACTATAGCGACAGATCTAAATGCCTCACCTGCAGCATCCATCTGGATAGTCAACGCCTACCAGATAGCAATTGTTATCTCCCTGCTCTCCCTCTCCTTCCTCGGCGACATGATTGGTTACCACCGCATTTATAAAGCAGGTCTGGTGGTCTTCACGCTGGCTTCGCTGTTTTGCGCGTTCTCCAACTCCCTGGAAATGCTGACGTTAGCGCGTATTCTGCAAGGCTTCGGCGGTGCCGCGCTCATGAGCGTCAACACGGCACTCATTCGCCTGATTTATCCGCAGCGGCAGTTAGGTCGTGGGATGGGAATAAACTCCTTCGTAGTCGCGGTCTCTTCGGCCGCAGGCCCGACTATCGCCGCGGCGATCCTTTCACTCGCCAGCTGGCAGTGGCTTTTCTTTATTAACGTTCCGCTGGGGATTATTGCCTGGTTACTGGCCGTCCGCTTCCTGCCATCGAACGGTACCCGCAGCCAGTCGCAACGCTTCGACCTACCGAGCGCGGTGATGAATGCGCTCACTTTTGGTTTGCTTATCACGGCACTAAGTGGGTTTGCCCAAGGACAGTCCATCAAAGTAGTGGGGCTGGAAATCGTTGCGCTGCTGGTGATTGGCTTCTTCTTCGTCCGTCGCCAGCTACATCTTCCGGTACCGTTATTGCCGGTCGACCTGCTGCGTATTCCGCTATTCTCACTCTCCATTTGCACCTCTATCTGCTCTTTCTGCGCGCAAATGCTGGCAATGGTGTCGCTGCCGTTCTTCCTACAGTCGGTTGTCGGACGTACCGAGGTCGAGACAGGATTGCTGCTGACGCCGTGGCCGCTGGCAACCATGGTGATGGCCCCGCTGGCGGGATATCTTATCGAGCGCGTTCATGCAGGTCTGTTGGGGGCGCTCGGCATGGCCATTATGGCCTGCGGTTTGTTTGGGCTGGCGCTGTTGCCATCGTCACCGAGCGATATCGATATTATCTGGCGTATGCTGTTGTGCGGCGCAGGCTTTGGCCTCTTCCAGTCACCGAACAACCACACCATTATTGCTTCCGCACCGCGTAACCGCAGCGGCGGCGCCAGCGGCATGCTCGGTACCGCACGATTGCTGGGACAAAGCACCGGTGCAGCGCTTGTCGCCCTGATGTTTAATACCTTTGGCAACGGTGGTACTCACGTATCACTGCTGTTGGCCGGTACGCTGGCCGTCGTCGCCACGCTGTTCAGCGGGCTACGCGTCACGCAACCGCGCGCACAAAGCTAACCCCCTCTAGAGCGCCATACCTCAAGGGGTATGGCGCATTGCCTATAGACCCTCATCCAAATCTTCCAGCAGGCGGTTGCGGAAGATAAACAGGCAGGCTTCGTTAAAATTTGTGGCACCAAGACGTTCATAGAGCGCCGTTCTTTCCCGGTAAAGTCCCTTAACCGACACCTTCAATACACCCGCAATTTCCTCCATCGTCATCCCTGCGTTAAGCATGCGCAGCATATTTTGTTCATGCGCACTGAGCCCGAGATTCTCAAGCCAGACTGGGGTCAGGCGTTTACTCTTCATATTAAGAAATAGCGTGAACAGGCCTGCCATATCTGCTGATGATGGTGATGTGTTTAAAAACATCTTCAGACTAAACAGCTGTGACTCCCGCTGACGCATATCCAGCATCACGCAATAGACAGGTTTCCTGGCCTTAACGGCATTCAGAATCAGGTAGTCATAACAACGCAGCGGCGAGCGGCTGTCGATCAGTACAGAATACTCGTCGGCCTGACTTTCAAAAACCTGGTGGTTAATCGAACTGAGTTGGATGATGTCAGGGAAAAATATTTTTATACCTTTGACGAGATAACAATCCTGCGTCACTAACAGTATTGATGTTGCCACAATCATCCCTTTATATTTTCAAACAAGAACGTCCATGGAAGAAGTAGATAGAATGCCGCCTCACAATATCTTTATTATGACAATAGGGCTCTACCACCTTTAATAAAGGTGTATTTAATGAGACCCCCCTCTCTAAAAAGATGTATCATTACGACTAGTGAGGTTAATTATAATTAAATTGCAACAGAGTAAAAGAGAGCATTCTGGACATTAGGAATTTCTGTCACAAACTGTCCCAAATGTGCCCATAAAAGCCTGAAAAAGAATTCTAAAATGGAGTTGCAAAAAGAGTTTTAAAAAAATCAAAAAACAATAAAATCACGAAATATCAATGCCATACAAATCAAATCTCGAATGAGAAATTACAAAAAATCCGAATCATCACAGATAAATCCTAAAACATTAGCCTTCCACGCACATATTTAACAACAATCCTATCAGGTGTATATTACCTGGCACTCCCAGCCCTTAATAAGGAAACTACTTATTTCCATAAAATAATCCGACCATCGCAAAGTGCAATCAGGACAAATGCGTTCATTACCTTACCTTTCAGCCTGTGCTGGAAGGCGGATAGGTTTTGCAGTGACTTTTGATACACCAATGGCTAATAGATATGGAAAGTACAATTCATTTCAATAAATCACACCTTTATCATCGTGCAACATTGTCGATTTCAATTAGCCTGTTATTACTTTTCCCTGGGCTAGTACTGGGCAGTGAATCGATATATGACCAACAAATTCAACAGGCACGCGACGGGAATTATGCGCCGTACCTCCTTTATGTTCAGCGCTATGAGCAACATCATTCGCTAACCTCACAGCAGGTTGCGGATTGGTTGCAGGTAGCCTCCTGGGCGGGGCGAGATCGGGACGTTATTCATCTCTGGCAGCGTTATCAGGTTTATATGCCAATGCCCGCACGCGCTATCGCGGCAGCGGCACAGTCCTGGCGCAATCTTCATCAGTGGGAAAATGCGCTCCCGCTCTGGGAGCAAGCCATCGCTCTGGCCCCGGATAACGATGATTATCGCATCAGCTACGTGAAAACGTTGGCCGACGCTCGCAGGGATGCGCTCGCTCTGCAGGAGGCGCAGCGCCTGCTCGCGTCAAAGCCGAGTCTCGCGCATCTGCAGGCGCTCGCGTATGTGTATCAGCGTCAGGGGAAAAATGCCGACCAGCTTTTGGTTAATACGCGAATACTGAACCGCGGCGAGGACACCCCTGAAATACGGCAGGAATGGGTCGACGCGCTGACACAAAACCGGATAGATAGCCCCGCCCTTTCCTTTTCGCGAGAAATTACGCCGTCGCCAGCACAACAACGCCGCCTGGCGTTGAATGATGCCGCCAGCATGGTCCGCGTGACTGCGCTGCCAACACGCACGGAGCAGGAGCGTTTTTTACTCCCCCAGCGTACTCTGAGCCGCTATCACACTCTGCTAACGCGCTGGGAGGCCCAACCCGATGCACAGGCGGACAGATATCGCGCACAAATCGATAGACTTGGCGCCCTGTACGCTAACGCCGATTACCCAGGCGTCATCAGCGCATATCAATCGCTTATTGCGCAAGGCCAGCCTGTTCCTGATTGGGCTATCGGCTGGGTCATTTCGGCTTATCTCGAACAAAAAAATGCTGACGCCGCGTTTGCACTACTGGCACCGCATCCGCACTATAAGCCCGATCCCGACGACGATCGGCAGGATCTCTTCTTTGCCCTGCTGAATACTGGCCATTATAAGGCCGCGCATGAGTACGTTGATAGCATCGTGAAACAGACTCCCTGGGCCCGCTATGACTACGGAGACCCATCGCCGCAGCCAAACGATAGATGGCTTACCGGTCAATCCCTCTATTTTCAGTATCTGCTGCAAACCCACTCGTTGCCTGAAGCGGAGACACTCGCCCGGCATCTGACATCGACAGCGCCGGGCAATCAAGGGCTGAAAATTGATTACGCCACCTTGCTTCAGGCTCGTGGGCTGCCCCGCGCCGCAGAGCGTACGCTAAAGATGGCAGAGGCGCTGGAGCCCACCAACATCGAGCTGGAGCGTCAGCAGGCGTACGTGGCCATGGACCTTCATGAATGGCAACAAATGGAACAGCTCACCAACGATGTCGTTGCCAGAACGCCAAGAGACACCGATTCTCGCGACCTGGAAAGAGTGCGTAACCTGCACCATTTTTCAGAGCTGAAACTGAATATGGGCAAAGGTCTTCATTCCGATAACCCCATTAGCGGTTCGCACGACCTCTCCTGGGATGCTACCCTTTACGGTCCACCGATTGCCGATAGCTGGCGTCCTTTTGCGGGCAGCCGTTTTACTCAGGGGCAGTTTGATGAAGGCAAAGGCGTAAGTCGTCAACAGTTTGGCGGTATCGAGTGGCGACCGCGTGATTTCTGGGCCGAGGCGGAAGTGTCCTCTATTCAGTTTCACGGCACCCGCAAAACGGGCGCCCGGCTTTCCACCCGCTATAGCCTCGACGATAGCTGGCAGGTTGGCGGCAACCTCGAACGGATTTCCACCACCACCCCGCTGCGTGCGTTGCGTAGCGGTATTAGCGCTAACCGAGGCGAGGCCAGGCTCCGCTGGTATCAGAACGAACGACGCGAGTATCGTCTCAGCGCGGCGTTAAGCGACTTCTCTGACAACAACCGTCGACAGGAATATACCCTCAGCGGTTCAGAACGCCTGTGGCAGACACCGGTACTGACGCTTTCTCTGATGCCTGAATTCTCGGCCAGCACCAACAGCCGGACCGATACCGATTATTACAACCCAGCCCGCGATTTCTCCGCTGCCGCGACGTTTTCCCTCGAAAATCTCATGTACCGCCATTACGACACGCTCTGGAGCCAACAGCTGCTCGCCGGAGGGGGCGGCTACTGGCAAAAAGCACAGGCTCCCGGCGCGATAACCCTCGTCGGCTACGGTCAGCGGATCCAGTGGAATAACGTCGTAGATACCGGCGTGGTGCTGAGCTGGGACAAGCGCCCTTATGACGGCAAGCGCGAAAGTAACCTCGCCATCGCCGTTGATGCAACGATACGTTTTTAAGGATGATTATGTTGAACAGAAGTCTTGGTTGCCGCCTGGTTTTCGCCAGTTGGCTGTGCCTGAGCGCGGCAGTCTGTGCCAAAACGCTGACCTTTATTCCGCCACACGATAGAACCCCGCTGGAGGCGGAAAAACCGTGGCCGACCAATCGTTTTCTGGTACTGGCTTACCACGATGTCGAAGATGATGCCGCCGATCAGCGCTATTTGACGGTACGAACCAGTGCCCTCAACGATCAGATTAGCTGGCTGCTGCATAACGGTTATCGGGCCATCAGCGTTCAGGACATTCTGGACGCACATAACGGGCGTAAGACGCTGCCACCCAAAGCGTTTCTGTTGAGCTTTGATGATGGCTACAGCAGTTTTTATAGCCGCGTCTGGCCGTTGCTTCAGGCCTGGGACGTCCCCGCGCTGTGGGCGCCGGTAGGAAGTTGGGTTGATACGCCAGCGGGACAGGCGGTTAACTTCGGCGGGCTGATGACCCCGCGTGAACGCTTTGCGACCTGGGATATGGTCCGCGAATTGAGCCACTCTTCGCGGGTCGAAATTGGCGCTCATACCTGGGCTTCCCATTACGGTCTCCCGGCGAACCCTCAGGGTAGTCTCGAACCCGCCATCGCCAATCGATTTTACGACAAAACAACCGGGCGTTATGAAACCGACGCCCAGTTCGACCAGCGCATTAGCAAAGACGTACGCCAGGTGACCGATAAAATCGAACAGGTAACCGGCAAAGCACCGCGCGCCTGGGTGTGGCCTTACGGCGAGGCAAACGGTACGTCACTTGCCATCGCAAAACGCCAGGGCTATCAGTTGGCCTTTACGCTTGCCGATGGGCTTGGCGACGTGCGCCATCTTGATAATATTCCTCGCCTGCTTATCTCGGGAAATCCGTCTATCAAGACGTTTGCCAGTACGGTCACACAGGTTCAGGAGCAGGACCCCGTCCGCGTGATGCACGTTGACCTCGACTATGTATACGACCGCGATACCGCGCAGCAAACCCGCAACCTCGATAAACTGGTGCAGCGCGTCTACGACATGAAAATCACCCACGTATTTCTGCAGGCGTTTTCTGACCCGGCTGGCGACGGCAAAATTAACGCGCTCTATTTCCCCAATCGCCATCTCCCCATGCGCGCCGACCTGTTTAACTTTGTCGCCTGGCAACTGCAAACCCGCGCGAAGGTCCAGGTCTTCGCCTGGATGCCCGTACTTTCCTTCAACCTCTCCGCTTCACTTCCCCGCGTACAGCGTTGGGACCCGAAAACCCAGCGCGCGCTGATATCAACCGAACCCTACGTGCGGCTCTCGCCGTGGAATGCGCAAACGCAGCAGCAGATCATCGATATCTATCAGGATCTCGCCCGGTACGCCCCCTTCAACGGCATCCTGTTCCATGATGACGCCGTGCTGACGGATTACGAGGATATCAGCCCAGATGCCCTGCAAGCGTGGCAAAGCACAGGTCGCTCGTTCGATATGCATCGCTTTCAGCAAAATTCGTCTGCCCTGCACGCCTGGACTCGTTTTAAAAGCCAGAAGCTTATCGATTTTACCCATCGCCTGAGCCTGGCCACTAAAGCGATTCGCGGTCCACAAATTAAAACGGCACGCAATATTTTCGCGCTGCCGCTTATTTCGCCTGAAAGCGAAGCCTGGTTTGCGCAAAATCTGGATGATTTTCTCCAGGCCTACGACTGGACCGTACCGATGGCAATGCCATTGATGGAGTCCGTACCCGCGAAATACAGCGAACAGTGGCTGACGCGGGTGGTGAACGCCGTCGCACAGCGGCCAGGGGCGCTTAACAAAACCATTTTCGAGCTACAGGCCAGGGACTGGAACCAACATAGCGCCATTGCGGATAAGCAGATGGTGGCATGGATGCGTCTGCTTCAGCTGCAGGGCGTTAAAAATTACGGCTACTACCCCGACGACTTTATCCATAACCAACCTGATATTTCACAAATCAGGCCTGAATTTTCATCGTACTGGTACCCAAACAAATGACCGATCGTCTACTCGCTTTTTGTATTTTATGTCTGGTTTTCGGGCTACCGTTTGGCGTCGCCGCCGTGTTTACCGGTGAACTGATTCTGGATTTCGTCTTTTTCTGGCCGCTGTTTATGTCGGTGTTATGGATAACCGGCGGGCTCTATTTCTGGTTTCAATTGGAACGACACTGGCAGTGGAGTCACGACACGCCTGCGCCATCACTGCCGGGTAACCCGATGGTGTCGATTCTGATCCCCTGTTTTAACGAAGCTCAGAACGCTCGCGAAACCATCGCGGCCGCCATGGCCCAGCGGTACCCCAATATTGAAGTTATCGCCATTAACGACGGTTCTTCCGATAACACCGCTGCCGTATTGGCGCAAATAGCACAAGAACATCCGGAGTTGAGGGTTATTCATCTGGCGGAAAACCAGGGGAAAGCGGTAGCCCTGAAAGCGGGCGCCGCAGCGGCCAGGGGTGACCTGCTGGTGTGTATTGACGGTGATGCCCTGCTTGACCGCGATACTGCTGCCTATCTGGTGGCGCCGTTGATTCAGTATCCCCACGTCGGCGCGGTCACCGGCAACCCACGCATTCGCACACGTTCTACGCTTATCGGCCGCATTCAGGTGGGGGAATTCTCATCCATTATCGGGCTTATCAAACGTACGCAGCGGATATATGGCCGCGTATTTACCGTTTCCGGCGTCATTGCCGCCTTTCGCCGACAGGCGCTGGCCGAGGTGGGCTACTGGAGCCCGGACATGATAACCGAAGATATCGATATCAGCTGGAAGCTCCAGCTTCATCACTGGGACATCTTCTTCGAACCGCGGGCGCTGTGCTGGATTCTAATGCCGGAAACCTTAAAAGGCCTGTGGCGACAGCGGCTTCGCTGGGCACAGGGCGGCGCAGAAGTGTTTCTGGTGAATCTACGCATTCTGACCCGCTGGGAGCATCACCGCATGTGGCCGCTGTTTGCCGAGTACGCCCTTTCAACATTCTGGGCCTTTGCCTACGCAACAACGGTGCTGCTGTTTATCCTCAGCTATCTCGCCCCGCTTCCGGAAAATCTGACGGTGGAGAGTCTTTTCCCACCGGGCTTTACCGGCATGCTGCTAGGGGTCATGTGTCTGCTGCAATTCGTCGTCAGTTTGTACATTGAGCGGCGCTATGAAAAACAGGTCGCAGGGGCCCTGTTCTGGGTCATTTGGTTCCCGATGGTTTACTGGATGATTGGGCTATTTACCACCGTCGTTGCCTTTCCCAAAGTCATGCTGAAACGCCAGCGTGCAAGAGCGCGCTGGGTAAGTCCGGATCGTGGAAAAAGGAGCATTTGATGAACGAGAGTACGTTAATTTTAACCGAGCACCGACCGTTTCCCCGGCTTTTTGATGCCGTGCTCACGGCGCTCGCCTGGTGCGGTTTTCTGTTTTTTCTTTACGCCAATCTGCTGATGCAGTTTACCGAGCAGAAATATGGCAGCTGGGATGCGATTACCGGTTCGTTTAATGCAGTGCTGGCCTATTTGCTGATTGCCGCGCTTAACGGCTGGCTGCTGATTATCTGGTACCAGTACAACCGACGGCGCTCCCACGCCCGCCGTCATACCCGGCTGTTGGCGCTGCCGCGGGACGAACTGGCAAGAAGCTTTGAGGTCGAGCCACAAATCATTTCGGAGATGAGTCGCAATAATCTGCTCACGGTCTATCACGATGGAATTGGCCGCATTATTGATTTAAAGATTAATCGGCTGGAGGTTGATGAGGCGTAAAAACAACAATGCCAGTCGTGTTACCGACTGGCATTCTTAGAAACCCCGAGGGATTATTTCATGTACTCGCCGCTGCGCAGCGCTTCAATACGCTTATCCAGCGGTGGGTGAGTCATGAACATTTCGCTCAACGATTTAGATTTACCGTTGATGCAGAATGCCATCATGCTGCTGGCTTCCTGCGGCTCATAGCTGGTTTTCAGACGCTGCAGCGCAGCAATCATCTTCTCGCGACCCACGAGCTTTGCAGAACCCGCATCGGCGTGGAATTCACGGTAGCGTGAGAACCACATGGTGATAATGCTCGCCAGAATACCGAACACCAGCTCCAGTACCGTGGCCACCGCGAAGTAAATCAGCGGGTTACCATTGCTGCTCTCTTCACCATCATCACGGTTGCCGCCAAGGAAACCGGCTGCAAGCTGTGCGATAACGCGAGAGATAAAGATAACGAAGGTGTTCACGATGCCCTGAATCAGCGTCATGGTCACCATATCACCGTTAGCAATGTGGCTGATTTCATGGGCGATGACTGCTTCGGCTTCGTCACGGCTCATGTTTTGCAGCAGACCGGTGCTCACGGCCACCAGAGATGCATCACGACGTGCGCCGGTAGCAAAAGCGTTCATGTCCGGCGCGTGATACAGCGCAACCTGTGGCATCGCAATGCCCACCTGCTGCGCCTGACGTGCAACGGTATCCACCAGCCAGCGTTCCTGTTCAGTACGCGGCTGCTCAATCACCTCACCACCGACGGATTTCAGCGCCATCCATTTCGACATCATCAATGACACAATGGAACCGCCAAAACCAAATAACAGCGCCATAATCAGCAGGCCGGTCATGCTGCTCGACTGAATTCCTGTCAGGCTTAGCACCAGCCCAAACACAACCATCACCGCCAGGTTGGTCATCAGGAAGAGCGCGATTCGCATCATAATTTACTTTTAACCTCTTTTTAACAAAACGCACTATGCGATTACCCATATCGTAGGGGCAATCCGGGAATTTTCAACGATTACGTTAGGCTAAGTCACGAGAAAGACACAACTTTACATTTTGTAGCATAGTTGTTTACGAGAAGAAGAGAGAGATAAAAAAACAGGCACAATTGCTTGTGCCTGTTAGTGTCTTACTTGCTCGCCGCCGGCTGTTCTGCTGGGGCAGCCTTCTCAAGTCTTGCCAGATCGATGGCAATATCCACCGTCTCGTCAAGATATGGATCCGGCTCTTTGTAGTCTTTTGGCAGATCTTCCAGTTTCTTCAGCGCTGGCTTACCTTCTCGCTTGTAGCGATCGTTAATTCGCGCCAGACGGGTTGCATCGTCCTCTTCGTTCTCTTTCTCACGCTGGGCGTAGTTCAGAGACACGATACTGCGCTTATCCTTCAACGCGTTGAAGTGGGCAATATCTTTGGCGATGTACTGGAACTCTGGATCTTTCGCGATGCGATCGCTATGCAGCTTCAGCAGTTCTGGTTCAAACGGTTTCATGTCGCCAGACTTCACATAGGTGGCAGCATTAATGCTGTCCCACGGCAGTGCGTTGTCTTCAAACTTCTCACCGGTTTCGGTCTCTTCCGTGCCGGTAGGCATCATGATATCTGGCGTAACCCCTTTACGTTGGGTACTGCCGCCGTTGATACGGTAGAACTTCTGAATGGTGTACTGGACGGAGCCCAGCGCCGGCCATTCAGGACGCAGCATCTGATCGTAGATACGGTTCAGCGAACGGTACTGCTGAACGGTGCCTTTACCGAAGGTCGGTTCACCGACAATCAGCGCACGACCATAGTCCTGCATCGCCGCGGCAAAGATTTCCGACGCCGAAGCGCTGAAACGGTCGACCAGCACCACCAGCGGGCCTTTGTAATACACGACGCCGTCAGTATCGCTGTCTTCACGAACTTTGCCGTTGTTATCACGAACCTGTACCACCGGGCCGGAAGGAATGAACAGACCGGAGAGCGAAACCGCCTCGGTCAGCGCACCGCCACCGTTGCTACGGAGATCGATAATCACGCTGCTGACGTTCTGTTTTTCCAGTTTCTGCAGCTGAACCTTCACATCTTCTGTGAGGCCAACGTAGAACCCTGGAATATCCAGTACGCCAACTTTATCTTTACCTGTACCTTTCACCGACATTTTCACCGCGCGGTCTTCAAGACGAATACGCTCGCGGGTCAGGGTCACGATACGGGTTTTCGAACCTTTGCCTGCTGGCAGGACTTCCAGACGCACTTTGCTGCCCTTCGGTCCTTTAATCAGCGCGACCACATCGTCGAGACGCCAACCGATGACATCGACCATGCCTTTACCGGCCTGGCCAACACCAACGATACGGTCGCCAACGCTTATCGCCTTGCTCTTCGCCGCTGGACCGCCTGCCACCATGGAGTTAATCACGGTGTAGTCATCGTCCATCTGCAGCACCGCGCCGATACCTTCCAGAGACAGGCTCATTTCGGTATTAAACTGCTCGGTATTACGCGGAGAGAGGTAGTTGGTGTGCGGGTCAATTTCGCGCGCAAAAGAGGTCATCGCCAGCGAGAACACATCTTCGCTGTTGGTTTGCGCCAGGCGGCGGATCGCGAACTTATAGCGACGCGCCAGCGTGTCGTGGATCTCTTTATCGTCTTTGCCCGCAAGCTTCAGGCTCAACTGGTCAAATTTGACCTTGCCATCCCAAAGCTTATTCAGTTCTGCTTCATCTTTCGGCCACGGCGCTTTGCTGCGGTCAAGATTAAAGGTATCGGTGCCGGTGAAATCCATCGGGCGCTCAAGCACCTTCAGCGCGTACTGATAGCGCTCAAAACGGCGTTTTTGCGCCAGATTGTAGAGATCGTAAAAGACATCGAGTTTGCCAGAACGCAGCTCATCGCCAATCTGCCCTTTCTTCGCTGAGAACTGCTCAACGTCGCTGGCCAGCAGCACATTATGGCTATAGTCCAGCAGGTTCAGATAGCGGGTGAAGATTTTGGCTGAAAAAGCCTCGTCGAGATCGAACTGGCGGTAATGAGAACGGGTAAAGCGCGAGGTTACGCGCTCGCTCACCGTTGCGTGTTGAGTCTCTTCCTTAAGGATAGGAAGCTGATCAACACGGGTAATATCTTCCACCGCTAAGACCTGGCCTGTTATCAATAACAGACCAGCAAGCGCGGAGAGCCTAAAAAATTTGTTCATGCCTGGCCAGGCCTCCGTTTCAGAACACCAGGTGTTCTGCGCGTACAATCATTGACATACCAGAAGTAAGCTGAACGCGAACGCCATCTTTGGTGATTTCCAGGATGGTGGCATCCATGGCGTTATTGCCGGCTTTAACTTTCAGGGACTGGCCGACTGTCAGCGCGGACAGATCGGATACCGGGGTAAACTTCTCTTCGCGAACTTCGCGAACTGGCTTAGCAGCAGGTTTAGCTGCGGCGGCGCGTGGTTTACGTTCGGCCCCTTCTTTACGACGTACTGGAGGACGTGGTTTACGCTCACGACGTGGCGCGTCACCCTGTTCGCCCGCAGCAGCAGCCGCTTCGCGTTTTTTCGCCTGCTGTTCAGCGCGCTGCGCCTGAACGCGAGCTTTCGCTTCTTCAAGCTGCTGACGCGCATGCGCCACGTGCTGTTCGTCGAGTTCGCCGCATGGGTTGCCGTCGAGATCAACGCGTACGGCACCCGCTTTGATACCGTAGAGGTAGCGCCAGCTTGAAGTATAAAGACGTAATGCGGAGCGCAGTTGAGTTTTGCTGAGGTTCATTTCCCCTTCAACACGCGCTACGAGATCCTGAAAGATACCGACTTTCAGGGGGCGAGCCTCGCCTTCCGCACTAAAGCACTGCGGGAAACGTTCGGCCAAAAATGCGATAACTTCTTTACTGCTGTTCAACTTAGGTTGATTTTCCATGAAATTTCCTGATTACAACGGACGTAGCCAACAAGCCGCAGGCATGAACAGGCGACATTATAATGACGCAATCCGTAAATGCTACGTTATCCGTTGATTATCCTTCGACGGGGGCAAAGAATTTTTGATAATCGGTCGCTTCAAGCACTTTTTGAAGGTGGCCGACCAGTTCACGCAAGCCCTTTTCATCTTCTTCGCTAAAGCGGGAGAAGACCGTACTGTCGATGTCCAGCACCCCAATAACCTGACCGTTCACCTCAAGAGGCAGTACGATTTCGGCATTGCTGGCCGCATCACAGGCAATATGACCATCAAAGGCATGAACATCTTCAATGCGCTGCACGCGATTTTCTGCCACGGCAGTACCGCAGACACCACGGCCAACCGGAATACGCACGCAGGCAATTTTGCCCTGGAACGGCCCGAGAACCAGCGTTTTACCTTCCAGCAGATAAAATCCCGCCCAGTTCACCTCAGAAAGACGCTCATACAGTAGCGCGCTGGTATTGGAGATTACAGCTAAGAAACTCGTTTCACCTGCCATCAATGCCTGAAAATCGCGGTTTAGATCCGCGTAAAATTCTGTTTTGCTCATTTTCTAATCACTATTGTTTACGGTGTTACTGATGCGATACTCAACTTATAGCCTTATAAAATACGCATTAAGTGCGTTCGGGCTCAAGATGAATCGATACTTAGGTTAAGATAGAGTTATACATTCATTTCTCAATGTAATAAATGGCACTTAAAACATCACGCATAACGCCGTCGAAAAAAATACATATTCACAAGATTGATGCACCGTTGCCGTGGGCACATTACCAACGTTGCCCGCAGTGCGATATGCTTTTTCGGTTACCGGTCGTAAAATCATCGCAAAGTGCCTACTGCCCGCGCTGTCACGCCAAAGTGCGCGACGGGCGCGATTGGTCATTGACTCGCCTTGGCGCGATGGCCATTACCATGCTGTTGCTGATGCCGTTCGCCTGGAGTGAACCGCTACTGCGCCTTCATCTGCTGGGTGTGCGTATTGACGCCAATCTGTTGTCGGGTATCTGGCAGATGACTGACCAGGGCGCTCCGATTACCGCGGCAATGGTCTTCTTTTGTACCGTCGGCGCGCCTGCCGTGCTGGTCGTCTCCATCGCCTATCTGTGGCTCGGTAATATTCTGGGAATGAATCTTCGCCCTGTCCTGCTGATGCTCGATAAACTTAAAGAGTGGGTGATGCTGGATATTTATCTGGTTGGCATCGCTGTCGCCTCGATCAAAGTCCAGGACTATGCCTTCCTGCAGCCGGGCATTGGTCTGCTCGCCTTTATCTCACTGGTGGTGCTCAGCATCCTGACCCTGATTCACCTTAACGTTGAACAGCTGTGGGAGCGTTTTTATCCGCAGCGCCCCTCAACGCGACCTGATGCCAACCTTCGGGTGTGCATTGAGTGCGGCTACACCGGGCATGCCGATGCCCGTGGTCGCTGCCGCCGTTGCCATACACCGCTGCGTTATCGGCGTCGGCAGAGCCTGCAAAAAAGTTGGGCAGCGCTCGTCAGCTCCATTGTTTTTCTGATCCCGGCTAACCTGCTGCCCATCTCCGTTATCTACGTCAACGGTGGACGACAGACCGACACCATCCTTTCCGGGATCATGTCGCTGGCGAACAGTAACGTTGCGGTCGCGGCGGTGGTCTTTATCGCCAGTATTCTGGTGCCGTTTACCAAAATCATCGTGATGCTGACGCTACTCATCAGTATCCACTTTAAATGTGAACAGGGGCTGCGTACGCGTATACTGCTGCTGCGTTTTGTCACCTGGATTGGCCGCTGGTCGATGCTCGATCTGTTTGTCATTTCGTTAACCATGTCGCTCATCAATCGTGATCAGCTTCTCGCCTTTACGATGGGCCCCGCTGCGTTTTATTTCGGCGCTGCGGTAATATTAACTATTCTTGCTGTTGAATGGCTGGACAGCCGCATACTTTGGGACGCACATGAGTCAGGAAACGCCCGCTTCACAGACTGAGGCGCGAATTAAAACCAAACGCCGCATCTCTCCGTTCTGGCTCCTGCCGGTCATCGCACTGATGATTGCTGGCTGGCTAATCTGGAGCAGCTACGAGGATCGCGGTACCACCATTACTATCGACTTCATGTCGGCAGACGGTATTGTGCCGGGTCGTACCCCTGTGCGCTTCCAGGGCGTCGAGGTCGGTACGGTTCAGGATATACGCCTCGCCGAGGACCGCAGCAAGATTGAAGTACGTGCGAGCATTAAAAGCGATATGGAAGACGCCTTGCGTGACGAAACCCAGTTCTGGCTGGTGACACCGAAGGCTTCCCTCGCTGGGGTGTCCGGGCTTGATGCGCTGGTTGGCGGTAACTATATCGGCATGATGCCAGGCAAAGGTGAAGCGCGCGATCACTTCACCGCACTGGACACCCAGCCAAAATATCGCCTGAACAACGGCGAACTGATGATCCACCTGCACGCGCCGGATTTAGGCTCGCTCAACAGCGGCTCGCTGGTCTACTTCCGCAAAATCCCCGTGGGACGCGTTTACGATTACGCCATTAATCCAAATAATCAGGGCGTAACCATTGATGTCCTGATTGAGCGTCGCTTCACCAATCTGGTTAAAAAAGGCAGCCGCTTCTGGAACGTGTCGGGCATTAAAGCCGATGTCGGCCTGAGCGGTGCCAAAGTGCAGCTCGAAAGCCTCGCTGCGCTGGTCAACGGTGCTATCGCCTTTGATTCACCTCCCGGCTCGCAGGCCGCTGCGCAGAACGATGAGTATGGACTGTATGAAGACCTCGCCCACAGCCAACGCGGCGTGTTGATCCAGCTTCAACTGCCGAACGGCGACGGTTTGAAAGCGGGCTCAACGCCAATGCTCTATCAAGGGCTGGAAGTGGGTCAATTGACCAAACTGACGTTAAATCCAGATAGCTCCGTTACCGGTGAAATGACCGTTGACCCGAGCGTCGTCTCGCTGCTGCGAGAAAAGACCCGAATTGAACTAAATCAGCCTAAGCTATCGCTGGATAATCCAAATCTGAGCACCCTGCTAACCGGCAGTACGTTTGAGCTGGTACCCGGTGACGGCGGGCCGAAAGACCGCTTTACCGTGCTGGCTTCAGACAAAACGCTGCTGCAACAGCCAGGCGTCCTGACGCTAACGCTAACCGCACCGGAAAGCTACGGTATTGATGCCGGGCAGCCTATCATGCTGCACGGCGTCAGAATCGGTCAGGTGATGGAACGCACGCTGAGCGCGAAAGGTATTAGCTTTGCGGTGGCCATCGACCCGCAGTACCGCGACCTGATCCACGGCGACAGCAAATTTGTGGTTAACAGCAAAATGGATGTCAAAGTAGGCATCGACGGCGTTGAATTCTTAGGTGCCAGCGCCAACGAGTGGTTAAGCGGCGGCATTCGCATTCTTCCTGGCGAAAAAGGGCCAATGAAAGCGAGCTACCCGCTGTTCTCTAATCTCGAGAAAGCGCAGGAGAACAATTTAAGCGACTACCCTACCACCACCCTGATGCTAACCGCCGATACCCTGCCAGACATTCAGACCGGCTCTGTCGTGCTGTATCGTAAGTTTGAAGTCGGCGAAGTCACCTCGGTGCAGCCGCGCGCTAACGCGTTCGATATCGCAGTTCACATTAAACCGGAATACCGCTCACTGCTGACCCCTAATAGCGTGTTCTGGGCGGAAGGCGGTGCGAAAGTGCAGTTGAACGGCAGCGGGCTAACGGTGCAAGCCTCACCGCTTTCACGTGCGCTGAAAGGCGCTATCAGCTTCGATAATCTCAATGCCGCTGGCGCACGTAAGGGGGATAAACGCCTGCTCTATGCATCAGAAACCGCTGCACGCGCTATCGGCGGGCAGATTACGCTGCACGCCTTTGATGCCGATAAGCTCTCCTCCGGCATGCCGATTCGCTACCTCGGTATCGACATCGGCCAGGTGCAAAGCCTTGAGCTGAACGCCTCACGCAACGAAGTCCAGGCCAGCGCCGTGCTCTACCCTGAGTATGTGTCAACGTTCGCCCGCCGCGGCACCCGCTTCTCGGTGATCACGCCGCAAATTTCGGCGGCAGGCGTTGAACATCTGGATACCCTGCTGCAGCCGTACGTTAACGTCGAGCCGGGCCACGGTGAGATGCGTCGTGATTTTGAGCTGCAGGAAGCGACCATCTCCGACTCGCGCTACCTCAACGGCTTGAACATCGTCGTCGAAGCACCGGAAGCGGGTTCACTGAGCATCGGCACGCCGGTATTATTCCGTGGTCTGGAAGTCGGGACCGTCACCGGTCTGCGCCTGGGTAGCCTCTCCGACCGCGTGATGATCGAAATGCGCATCGGCCAGCGTTATCAGCACCTGGTACGCAACAACTCGGTGTTCTGGCTGGCTTCTGGTTACAGCCTCGACTTCGGGCTGATTGGCGGCGTCGTCAAAACCGGCACCTTTAATCAGTTCATTCGCGGCGGCATTGCCTTTGCCACTCCACCGGGTATTCCGCTGGCGCCGAAAGCCCAGGAAGGAAAACACTTCCTGCTGCTGGAGTCGGAGCCAAAAGAATGGCGAGAATGGGGCACCGCCCTGCCACGTTAACGACCTCTGCGCCGGTGCCCGTCACCGGCGCATTTTTATGGTAAACTGCGCGCTCTTTATCTCCTTGTGGTATTCGCCAGTGGCTCAAAACGCAGTCTTTTTCCCCGATGAATTCCTTGCGCAAATGCGCGAGGCCATGCCGAAGAATCTCCCCTTTGACGCATTTATTGATGCCTGCCAGCGCCCGCTGCGCCGCAGTATTCGCATCAACACGCTCAAAATTACCGTCGATGATTTTCTGGCGCTGGTTGCGCCTTACGGCTGGCAGTTAACGCCGGTGCCCTGGTGCGCCGAAGGTTTCTGGATTGAGCGCGATAACGATGACGAGTTTCCGCTGGGCAGTACCGCCGAACATTTGAGTGGCCTGTTTTATATTCAGGAGGCGAGCTCCATGCTACCGGTGGCGGCCCTGTTTGCCGATGGTGAAGCGCCCGCGCGAGTGATGGATGTCGCCGCAGCACCTGGCTCAAAAACCACTCAGATTGCCGCCCGAATGAATAACCGCGGCATGCTGCTGGCTAACGAATTTTCCGCCAGCCGGGTCAAGGTACTGCACGCCAACATCAGCCGCTGCGGCATTGCCAATACGGCGTTGACCCACTTTGATGGTCGCGTATTCGGCGCGGCGCTGCCGGAGTGTTTCGACGCTATCTTGCTGGATGCGCCCTGCTCTGGCGAAGGCGTGGTGCGCAAAGACCCGGACGCACTGAAGAACTGGTCGCTTGCCAGCAATCAGGAGATTGCCAGCACCCAACGTGAGCTTATCGACAGCGCATTCCACGCCCTACGCCCCGGTGGTACGCTGGTCTACTCCACCTGCACGCTCAACCGTGATGAGAATGAATCGGTGGTGAATTGGCTACTCGAGCGCTATCCAGAGGCGGTACAGATTCTACCGTTAGGCGACCTTTTCCCTACCGCGGACCAGGCGCTAACTGCGGAAGGTTACCTGCACGTTTTCCCACAGATTTACGACTGCGAGGGGTTCTTCGTGGCCCGCCTGCATAAAACCGCGGCGATAGACCCGCTGCCCGCGCCGGGCTACAAAGTGGGTAAATTCCCATTCGCACCGATGAAAACTCGTGAATCCAATACCGTCATTGATGCGGCGCGTCGCGTCGGTATTGAATGGAATGCGTCGCTGGCTCTCTGGCAGCGTGACAAAGAAGTCTGGCTGTTCCCGAAAGAGATCGAGCCGCTGCTGGGAAAAGTACGTTTCTCACGCATTGGTATTAAGCTTGCTGAAACCCACAATAAAGGGTTCCGCTGGCAGCATGAGGCGGTGATTGCGCTGGCCAACACCGCTGAACTCGGCCACGAATTGACATCCGCTAACGCGCAGGAATGGTATCGCGGACGCGATATCTATCCCGAGAACGCGCCCTCTCAGGATGATGTCATTGTCACGTTCCAGGGATTCCCGCTTGGTCTGGCGAAACGTATTGGTTCACGCCTGAAGAACAGCTATCCGCGCGAACTGGTGCGCGATGGGAAACTTTTTGTTAACAGGTCGGAGTAGCGCACAAAAAAAGCGCATTTTTTGATTGGCGAAATGCTCTGCGTTGACTAGGATGAAAAGGTACGGCCACTGGTCGTACCACACCAGCCAGCAGATTAACGGAGAGCATTATGAGCAAAACCAGCGTACGCATCGGCGCATTCGAGATTGATGATGCCGTGCTGCACGCCGAGCAACACGGCGAGCGAACGTTAAGCATCCCTTGTAAGTCCGATCCCGATTTGTGCATGCAGTTAGATGCCTGGGATGCCGATATCAGCATCCCGGCCCTTCTTGATGGCGAACATTCAGTTCTTTATCGCAAACATTACGATCAACCGTCTGATGCCTGGGTTATGCGGCTTGTCTAACCCAAAAGGAACCCGCCCATAGGCGGGTTATTTATTTGGTGTGTGGCGCCACTTTGTAGAGCGATGCTTCTCCACGCGGTCGGGTTTTGAACCGACGGTGCACCCACAGATACTGCTCCGGCGCACGTAAAATCTCGCGTTCGATAATCTTGTTCATGTAGCTCGCCGCCGACACTTCATCCCCGCAAGGATAATCGCTCATCGCTTCGCTAATGTGCAGCGTGTAGCCTTTCATATTAGGCTTACGCACCATGGTCACAGTCAGCATCGCCGCACCGGAAAGACGTGACAATACGTTAGTACCGTTGGTGGTTGCGGCCTCGCTTACCGAGAAGAACGGAGCAAATACGCTGCCTTTCGGGCCGTAGTCCTGATCCGGCGCAAACCACACCGCTTCTCCCGCTTTCAGCGCCTGAACCAGGCCACGCAGGTTGCGACGATCGATCATCGCTTTGTTTGAACGCAGACGCCCGGTGGTTTGTACCCATTCCATCAGCGGGTCGTTGTGCGGGCGATAGGTTGCCATCATCGGACGACACAGCCCCATCGCGCGGCCGCCTAATTCCAGCGACATAAAGTGCACGCCAACCACCATCACCCCACGCTGCTCTGTCAGCGAGCGCATCAGGTTGGCATAACCTTCAACATCAAACCATTTGCGCACGCGCGCATCGCTCCAGAACCAGGCCATACCGGTTTCGATAAGCCCCATGCCCAGAGACATAAAGTTTTGTTCAATCAGCTTTTCGCGCTCTTCTGCTGTCATATCAGGGAAGCACAGCTCAATGTTGCGCGTAGCAATTTGCTCACGGCGTTTCAGAAAACGACGCGACGCTTTGCCAACGGAGGTGCCAAGCTGGTGTAAAAGCGGATAAGGGAGTTGGACCACTAGCCATAAGAGAGCAAGCGCAAACCACTTCAACCCATTACGGGGGTGAAGCAAACGAACATCAAAATTCTGGAACATCATTATTTCCGGATAACGTGGAGCACTGCACAAGGTAACGCATAAGAAAAAAACGGGTCCATTCATCCGTCTTAACGCGATACGTATGAGTATCTGACAGTACTGCATTCGACAAATTCACTGTCCGGACGTTTATTTACAAAACGGCAGAAAACGGAGGTGTGATACGGCGTGGCAGGCTGTGGCTTAACTCGCGGCAAGCATGCGCTTTTTCTTTTAAAAAAAATAGCGATTTTTATTCACGCATTGAAATAATTATTCTAATACTGAGCATAAATATAATTAGCACAGTAGTGATTTTAGTGAGTGAAATGATTCTTCTGCATTTTTCAGCCGTTCCATTTCCTGCATCACATTTTCACAGAAATTTTTTTTTTGCGAAATGACATAAAAGTACTTGGATGCGGCAGAAAATCTGTTTACATTGGTTTAACAAGCACGCGAGTTGTGTCCCGTACTTGCCCTGTTGGATGGAAGCGACAGATAAAAAGAGACCGAAAACGATTCCTGTTTTCGGTCCAGGGAAATGGCTCTTGGGAGAGAGCCGTGCGCTAAAAGTTGGCATTAATGCAGGCTAAGTCGCCTTGCTTTATAAGAATAGATGACCGTGACAGGTTTTCCAGTCCACAACCCCTGTGAGCTGAAAAATTTCGTTGAATAAACGGCATAAGATAAAAAAACCGCAGCCATTTCGTGAGAATGATTGCGGTTTTTTTATTGATTTTTAAACAGATATTCTGTGAATTAGCAGAGTTTCTTCGCCCGCTCGATAAACGGCGCCAGGCTCATTTTAACACCCGGCTGTTTAGGATCGTCAATCTGGATGATGCTGATCGGCTGCGCCTGAGTCTTGCCCGCTTTCACCTGCTGTTCAGCCACATCATTAAGCGGATACTGCACCAGCGTGCTCGGGTTGATGACGTACAGCGCATTATCAGGGCGACAGGTTAGCATGACCTCTTCGCGGTTGAACGCCCAGTTCTCCTTACCCACCTCAAAACGGCTTACGGTAATAATCTGCGCGGCCAGCGCTGACCCGGTGGTGGTAAGTAACAACAAAGAGAGAATAATCTTTTTCATAATTCGCCAGTTCAGTTAAAAAGGTTCCCAGGTGGCAAACAAGCTTACACACGCCAGTACCAGAGCCCCCAGGACAATTTCCGCCTGCGTGGTTCGCAGGAAAATACGCTGCGTCAGTTCTGTTGCTGCCGACATTCTCGGCACCAGCAGATAACGGTTTGCCAACGCGACCATCACCATTAGCGCCACGAAGCCGCACTTCACCCACAGCGCGACTCCATAGGGTGTCGCAACGCTAAACCCACCCTGAATCAACCAGGCATTAACCAAGCCGCTTGCAATCGCCCCCGCCACCGCCAGGTGCCCGTAACGGGAAAAGCGCATCATGGTGTCAATCGCTGCGCTACGCCAGCGCCCTTTTGCCAGACGCAGGCAATAGAGAAACGGCACCAGCCCGCCAACCCATGCGCCGACACAAAGCAGATGTAGCGCATGATTGATACGTTGCAACACGCCGAACGCGCCATCATACATGGCGGCATGCCCTACGCCCGCCAGCAGGATAAACTGTGCAACGCCCAGAAGCAAAAGCCGCCGCATCATCTGTCGCGGTTGAACCCAGGCGACACCTAAGGTGACCCACGCGAGTACAATCTGCCACAGCCAGACGCTGCCAAAGTGAGTCTGTATCACTGCCTGCCAGACTTCCGGTCGCCAGGTATCTGCCCAGCCGTCGCCCATCAGCCCGCCCTGCGCCACCAACATCAACATGGCGGAAAGCACGCTTACCGTTAATGCACTTCGCAGCAACCGAGAAAAACGCTGGGCCAGCAGACGCCGGAGTTCTACAGGGGCCCACCATCCCGCATAAAGCGTGCAGCCAAAGGCCACCATCAGCGCGGCAAAGTGAGCAAAACGTAAGCCAACGTAGAGAGCCGCCAACATATTACTTCACGCTAAATTGGTACTGACCTTTGGTCTTGTGCCCGTCGACGGAAACGACGTGCCATTCGACGGTGTACAGTCCACCACCCAGCGTTTCGTTCAGCGGAATCACCAACTGCGCTTTATTGCTTTCGCTGCGCGTCGCTTTACCAACGGGAACAATACGCTTGTCTGGTCCCGTCAGCGTCACACCGCTGAAGCCCGGCTCAATGCCCTCGGAAAAATTAAGCGTCAATGCGTGAGGCGCAGGGCTGACCTCTGAATTTGCTGCCGGGATTTGCTGCTGAAGATGGGCATGAGCCCAGACGGATGACGCACTGAGTGAACCCAGTACAAACAACATGGCACCGAGTGCGCGAGGCGCGGTGAATTTCATTTCCATCATTCCCTTTTGTTATCGATATATGACAAAGAATAACTCTGTATAATGTTCTCGTCGAGATAAGCGCCCTCTGTACTTGCCATTTTGCGATACTCTTAGTAACTTTTGCGCGTTATTCCAAGGAGAAAACCATGCATACCAATCTGGCAACCCTACCTCAAGACGAGATGGACAAAGTGAACGTTGATCTGGCTGCCGCTGGCGTAGCGTTTAAAGAGCGCTATAACATGCCGGTCGTCGCCGAAGTGGTTGAACGTGAACAGCCAGCGCATCTGCGAGACTGGTTCCGCGAGCGGCTGATTACGCACCGTTTAGCCTCGGTTAATCTTTCCCGACTGCCGTACGAGCCTAAATCCAAGTAAAGCTTACGCTTAGTGACAGTTCCTTACGACAATCCTGATACTATAAACTGGAATAAAAGCCCAGTGACAACGTGTTGAAGGATGCAACTATGCTGACATGGACTATTGCAGCAGCGCAATATGCTCCCCGTAAGGGAGATGTTGCGGAGAACATTACCCACCATTTGCGGTTTATCAATGTCGCAGCCCAGCAGGCCTGTAAAGTATTAATCTTCCCGGAGCTCTCCCTTACCGGACCTGACGACGAACAGACGTTACCTGCACCGCCGGACGATACGCAGCTGTTGCCGTTAAGCGAAGCCGCTCATCGCCATCAGATGACCATTATTGCAGGCCTGCCGATGGACAACGATGGTAAGCGCATCAAGGGCATTGTCATTTTTGCCCCGCATACCGCAAGCCCGATCAAACAGCATCAAGGCCAGGGAACCTGCCTCGCCCCCGAGTCAGATCAAATCAGCGTCTTTGAGCTGAACCATGAGGGCTGTGAACTCTCGGCGCAAGCCTCGGTGCTGGCAACCGTCAGCTCCATGGCGGAGCCGCAGCAGCAGCGCACCAGCCAGCGGCTTCAGCGTTTCGCCCATAAATACGCCATTGCCGTTTTGAAATCCAACTATGCCAGCGGTACGTTTTCGGGCGGCAGCGCGCTGTGGGATGAAAACGGGCAGCTTATCGTCCGCGCCGACGGTGGCGAACTGTTGCTGACCGGCAGAAAGAGCGCCCAGGGTTGGCAAGGCGAGATCATTCCATTACGCTAAACGTTTTAGGCCGGAGTTTGCCATGCTGCGCGTAATCGATACAGAAACCTGTGACCTACAAGGAGGCGTCGTCGAGATAGCCTCCGTCGATGTCATTGACGGTAAAATCGTCAACCCGATGAGTCATCTGGTTCGCCCGGACCGCCCTATCAGCCCGCAGGCGATGGCCATCCACCGGATCACCGAAGAGATGGTGGCCGACAAACCGTGGATTGAAGACGTGGTGCCGTTTTACCAGGGAAGCCCGTGGTATGTCGCCCACAATGCGAGCTTCGACCGCCGCGTCTTGCCTGAAATGAACGGCGAGTGGATCTGTACCATGAAGATGGCCCGCCGCCTGTGGCCGGGCATCAAGTACAGCAATATGGCGCTGTATAAATCACGCAAGCTGAGCGTGGCGACACCGCCGGGCCTGCATCATCACCGCGCGCTGTACGACTGCTATATCACCGCGTCGTTGCTGATTGATATTATGCAGGTGTCAGGCTGGACGCCGGATCAAATGGTAGACGTCACCGGCCGACCAGCGCTACTGCGTACCTTTACCTTCGGCAAGTACCGCGGGCAGGAAGTGGCGGAAGTGGCGAAAAACGATCCGGGCTACCTGCGCTGGCTGTTTAACAACCTCGACCGCATGAGCCCGGAACTGCGCGTAACGCTTAAACACTATCTCGAGCAGTAATTAACGCTCGGATTGCCCCGGCAACGTTCCCTGCGCCAGGGCAATCAGGAACGCAAACTCCAGCGCCACGCCTTCATAGCTTTTATAGCGTCCGGACTTCCCGCCGTGACCGGAGTCCATCTCGGTGCACAGCAGCAACAGATTGTCATCTACCTTCAGCTCACGCAGCTTAGCGACCCATTTTGCCGGTTCCCAGTACTGCACCTGGGAATCATGCAGCCCCGATGTCACCAGCAAATGCGGATAAACCTGCGCCCTCACGTTGTCGTATGGACTGTAGGATTTCATATAGTGATAGTAGGTTTCTTCCTGCGGATTGCCCCACTCTTCAAATTCGCCGGTGGTTAGCGGAATCGACTCGTCCAGCATGGTGGTCACGACATCAACGAACGGCACTTGAGCCACGACGCCGTGGAACAGGTCGGGACGTTCATTTATCACCGTGCCCATCAACATGCCACCCGCGCTACCGCCCATGCCATAGCACAGCGAGGGGTCGCCGTAGCCTTTGGCCAACAGCGCTTCAGTGGCATCAAGATAATCGTTGAAGGTATTTTTCTTCTTAAGGAATTTCCCCTCTTCGTACCATAACTGCCCCAGTTCACCGCCGCCGCGAATATGGGCGATGGCAAAGACAAAGCCGCGGTCAAGCAGACTTAATCGACTGCTGCTGAAGTCGGCGTCCATGCTGGCACCGTAAGAACCGTAGCCGTAAACCAACAGCGGGTTTTTACCCCGACGGAAATGTTCATGGCGGTAAACCAGTGAAACCGGGACCTCTACGCCGTCACGTGCGGTAATCCAAAGACGCTCACTGCGATAACGGCTGGCATCAAAACCTTTCACCTCCTGCTGCTTCAGCACGCGGCGTTCTCCGCTGTCCATATCCAACTCAAACAGCGTGTCAGGGGTGGTCATCGACGAGTAGCCATAGCGCAGACAGGCCGTTTCCGGTTCCGGGTTGTAGGCAATCCACGTCACGTAGGCTGGGTCATCAAAGGCGATGGCCGTTTCCTGCTGGCGATGACGATGGATCTGGCGCAGGCTGGTTAAACCACGCTGCCGCTCTTCTACCACCAGCCAGTCACGAAACAGCGTGAAGTCTTCCAGCATCACCGCATCGCGTGGCGCAATGAGGGTTTGCCAGTCAGCCTCTTCCCAGGATTCACTGCGATATAAACCGAAGTTTTTGCCATCGCGGTTAGAACGCAGGTAAAACTGATTTTGATAATGATCGAGGCTGTACTCATGGTCTTTACGACGCGGCGCAAAGACGCGCGGCTGGGCGTTTGCCTGGTCGGCATCGAGCAACAGCATTTCGCTGGTCGTGGTACTTGAGAGCACAATCACCACGTACTGGCGCGAAGAGGTCTTGTGCAGGCTGACGTAAAAGGTCTCGTCCTGCTCCTCATAGATAAGTTCATCTTGTTCCGTAGATGCCCCAACCTGATGCCGCCAGACCTGCCACGGCAGCAGCGTCGTGGGGTGCTGACGAACGTAGTAAAGCACGCGGGAGTCATTTGACCACACCACGCCCGGTGAGACCTCGTCAATCACTTCCGGCAGCCAGGTTTCATTTTTCAGATGACGAATGCGCAGACTGTACTGACGGCGGGAAAGGAAATCTTCGGTCACCGCCAGCAGGTTATTATCCGGCGCCACGTTCAACCCGCCCAGGGTATAAAACTCGCTGTGCGCCGCCCGCTTATTTTCATCAATCAGCAATGTCCATTCATCACTGTCTAACGCCTGACGCTGATACATCGCATATTCGCGTCCCGGCTCAAAAACCTGGCGGTAGCGATAGCCATTTTTGATATAAGGCGCGGAGACCTCACGCGGGGGGATCCTGTCGACAATCTCTTTCAGCACGCGATCCTGCAGACTGCGCTGGGAGGACATCACTTCACGCCCGTAGGTATTTTCCTGCTGTAAATAGTCAAGCACCGCCGGTTTGGTGCGGGTGTCATCGCGAAGCCAATAGTAGTTATCGACGCGCGTATCACCATGCAATGTCATGGTGTGGGGTATCCGTTTCGCTTTAGGTGGCATCTCGTTATTCTTCTTGTTGTGTTAATTCATTATTAAGCCTGGCAAAAGTCGCGCTCATTGCCAACTTAACCGCTGTCCTCATCCTACGTTTCATCCGCCTTTTTCGCCACTCGCAAGACAGACGCAAACGTTTTCGTTTATAATGCGCCAAACTTTGGATAGACGGTGGAATGGGTAATGACGTTATTAGGAACAGCTTTGCGTCCCGCTGCGACGCGCGTAATGCTTCTGGGTTCAGGTGAGTTAGGGAAAGAAGTGGCGATCGAATGCCAGCGCTTAGGCATCGAAGTGATCGCCGTCGATCGTTACGCCGATGCGCCAGCGATGCACGTCGCGCACCGCGCTTACGTTATCAATATGCTTGATGGCAACGTACTGAAAGCGCTGGTTGCGCAGGAAAAACCGCACTTTATCGTGCCGGAAATCGAAGCCATCGCCACGGATACGCTGATTGAGCTTGAGCAGGCGGGCCAGAAGGTAGTGCCGTGCGCACTGGCGACCAAACTGACGATGAACCGCGAAGGCATTCGCCGTCTGGCGGCGGAAACCCTCAAGCTTCCAACCTCCGCCTACCACTTTGCTGATAGCGAAGCGCAGTTCCGCGAGGCAGTCACCGATATTGGTCTGCCGTGCATTGTGAAACCCGTGATGAGTTCATCCGGCAAGGGCCAGACCTTTATTCGCCGTGAAGATCAGCTGGCGCAGGCCTGGCAGTATGCGCAGGAAGGCGGTCGCGCCGGTGCTGGCCGGGTAATTGTGGAAGGCGTGGTTAATTTTGATTTCGAAATCACACTGCTGACCGTTAATGCCGTCGATGGCGTCCACTTCTGCGCCCCTGTCGGCCACCGTCAGGAGGATGGTGACTATCGTGAATCCTGGCAGCCGCAGCAGATGAGCGAGTTGGCGCTGTCGCGCGCGCAGGAGATCGCCCGCGAGGTGGTGCTGGCGCTGGGCGGATACGGTCTGTTCGGTGTCGAGCTGTTTGTGTGTGGTGATGATGTGGTATTCAGCGAAGTGTCCCCTCGCCCACACGATACCGGCATGGTGACGCTGATTTCGCAGGATGTGTCGGAATTTGCTCTGCACGTCCGCGCTTTCCTTGGCCTGCCGATTGGTGCCATTCGCCAGTACGGCCCGTCCGCTTCTGCGGTACTGCTGCCGACGCTGACCAGCCGCAACGTCACCTTTGATAAGGTACAAAATGCGCTGGATGCTGGCGTACAGCTGCGTTTGTTCGGCAAACCGGATATTGCGGGTTCTCGTCGCATGGGCGTCGCGCTGGCAACGGCAGACAGCGTTGAAGCAGCCGTGGAACGCGCCAAAATCGCCGCGGCGGCAGTCGTGGTTCAGGGATAAGAAAAAAGGCGGGCTGCTTACGCATACCCGCCCTTTTTTGCTTACCCGGCTATCAGGCCGAGTGCAGCGAACACCTTACAGCTTCGCGCCTTCAACGGCTTCGCGTGCCAGTTTAGTGATGCGATCGTAATCGCCTGCTTCCAGCGCGTCAGCCGGAACCAGCCAGGAGCCGCCGATGCACAGAACGCTTTTCAGCGCCAGGTAGTCACGGTAGTTCGCAGGAGAGATACCGCCGGTTGGGCAGAAACGAATCTGGGAGAATGGACCCGCGATCGCCTGCAGCGCTTTCACGCCGCCGTTCGCTTCAGCCGGGAAGAATTTGAACTCTTTCAGGCCGTGTTCCATACCCAGCATCAGTTCAGACACGGAGCAGATACCTGGGATCAGTGGAATGGTGCCCGCGGTAGCTGCTTTCAGCAGGTTGTCAGTCAGGCCTGGGCTGATAGCAAACTGCGCGCCAGCTTCGGTCACTTCTTTCAGCTGCTGAGCGTTGGTCACTGTACCCGCACCCACGATAGCGTCCGGCACTTCTTTTGCGATAGCGCGGATAGCGTCCATCGCACAGGCAGTACGCAGCGTCACTTCCAGTACGCGTACGCCACCAGCAACCAGCGCTTTCGCCATTGGTACGGCGTGCTCAAGCTTGTTAACCACGATTACCGGTACTACCGGGCCAGTGGTCAGGATTGCTTCTGCAGTTGTTTTCCAGTTTTTCATCAGAAATTTTCTCTCGCCAGATCTACAAAACGTGTCATCTTAAAAGGTAATACAGGTTGCGCCCTGCTCTGCACCGGACAGTTTTTCCCGTAATGCGCTAAACAGTTCACGGCCTGTCCCCACGCGCGAAGCGCTCAGATCGGGAATATGCGGTTGGCGTGCGGCCAGTTCAGCTTCATCAACCAGCAGCGTCAGCTCGCCGGTCTGGCCATTGACGCGAATCATGTCGCCATCTCGCACTTTCGCCAGCAGCCCACCGTCATAGGCTTCAGGGGTTACGTGGATCGCTGACGGCACTTTACCGGATGCTCCGGACAGTCGTCCATCAGTGACTAACGCAATTTTGAAACAGCGGTCCAATAATACACCAAGTGGCGGCATAAGTTTATGTAATTCTGGCATGCCGTTCGCTTTTGGCCCTTGATGGCGCACAACAACCACGCAATCTTTATCCAATAAGCCCGCTTCGAAGGATGGCAGCACATCGTGCTGACTCTCAAAGACCACCGCTGGCGCTTCGATAATCTGGTTTTCAACCGGGACGGCTGAGGTTTTCATGACCGCACGGCCCAGGTTGCCGCTCAGCACTTTGGTGCCGCCATGTTTAGAGAACGGTTTGTCGAAGGTAGCGATGATGTTGCCATCCAGCGAAGCCGTTGCGCCTTCACGCCAGTCGAGCTTGCCTTCGTTCAGCCACGGTTCCATGGTGTAATGCGAGAGACCAAAACCGGCTACCGTGTTGACGTCTTCATGCAGAAGACCGCCCTTCAGCAGTTCGCGGACCAGCACAGGTACACCGCCAGCCGCCTGGAAGTGGTTGATATCCGCCGGACCATTCGGGTAAAGACGCGCCATCAGCGGCACGACTTCAGACAGATCAGAGAAATCATCCCAGTTGATGATGATGCCTGCCGCGCGCGCCATCGCCACCAGGTGCATAGTGTGGTTGGTCGAACCGCCGGTTGCCAGCAGCGCCACGATACCGTTGACCACCACTTTTTCGTCGATCATCTTACCGAGCGGCATCCACTCGTTACCGTTACCGGTCATACGCGTCACCTGACGCGCAGCGGCAGCGGTCAGTTCAGCACGCAGCGGCGCATCCGGGTGAACAAAAGAGGAGCCCGGCAGCTGCATGCCCATAAATTCAATCACCATCTGGTTGGTGTTGGCAGTACCGTAGAAGGTGCAGGTACCCGGTGCGTGGTAGGACGCGGCTTCAGACTCCAGCAGCGCGTTACGATCCACTTTGCCTTCAGCATAAAGCTGACGAATACGCACTTTTTCTTTGTTCGGCAGACCGCTCGCCATCGGGCCCGACGGAATAAAGACAGATGGCAGATGACCAAAGGAGAGCGCCGCCATAGCAAGCCCCGGGACGATTTTGTCACACACGCCAAGGTACAGCGCGCCATCAAACATATTGTGAGACAGGCCTACTGCGGCAGACATGGCAATCACTTCGCGGCTCAGCAGAGAAAGTTCCATGCCGTCCTGTCCTTGGGTGACGCCGTCGCACATGGCTGGCACACCGCCCGCGACCTGGCCCACCGCGTTCACGCTGTGCAGCGCTTTACGGATCACATCCGGGTAGTGTTCATACGGCTGATGGGCAGAAAGCATGTCGTTATAGGAGGTAATGATCGCGATATTGTTACGCAGCATGCTCTTCAGCGATGCTTTATCGTCGGGCTGGCAGGCAGCAAAACCGTGTGCCAGATTACCGCAGGCCAGTTCAGAACGGTGAACCGTTTCAGTTTTGGCCTGATTGATACGCGCCAGATAGGCTTCACGCGTGTCGCGCGAGCGTTCAATAATTCGATTTGTTACCCGTAACATTGCAGAGTTCATAAAGGCTCCTTAAAATTTTTCTGTCCAGGCCGCTATCTTACACGGATAAATCATTGGTCAGATTTATCGAAAATCACCGTATAGCGCAGCTCAGAGGCAAAGGTCTACCGGTAGTGTAATAAAAAAAGCCCCGGTGGTGAATCCACCTGGGGCTTAAATGCGCAAAAATAGCACTACATGCTGTGTTAGATCATGTTACCGGTAAAATAACCCTTCCGGATTATCGCGGTCCCTTATTCGAACTCGTTCCAGGAACGGCCATCACGGGTAATCATCGCGACCGAAGCAACTGGTCCCCAGGTGCCAGCCTGGTATGGTTTAGGCGCGTCTTTATCGCTTGCCCATGCTTCAGTGATGGAGTCGACCCACTTCCAGGCCTCTTCCACTTCGTCGCGGCGAACGAACAGCGCCTGAATACCACGCATGGTTTCCAGCAGCAGACGTTCATAGGCATCGGCCAGGTGAGTCTGATTAAAGGTCTCTGAGTAGCTCAGATCCAGCTTGGTCACCTGCAGGTTATGCTTGTGCTCCAGACCAGGAACCTTGTTGAGGATCTGAATATCCACGCCTTCATCCGGCTGCAAACGAATCGTCAGCTTGTTCTGCGGCAGCTCAGGCCAGGTTTCTTTGAACAGGTTCAGTTCAGGGTTTTTGAAATAAACGACAACTTCAGAGCATTTGGTCGGCAGACGTTTGCCGGTACGCAGGTAGAACGGCACGCCAGCCCAACGCCAGTTATCAATATCCACGCGAATAGAAACGAAGGTTTCGGTGCTGCTGGATTTGTTGGCGCCCTCTTCTTCAAGGTAGCCTGGGACTTTCTGCCCCTGAGCAAACCCAGCGGTATACTGGCCGCGCACGGTTTTATCACGCACGTTGCTGCGGTCGATGCGACGCAGCGACTTCAGCACCTTCACTTTCTCATCACGAATGCTGTCGGCGCTCAGATCGGACGGCGGCGCCATCGCAATCATGCACAGAATTTGCAGCAGGTGGTTCTGGATCATATCGCGCATCTGGCCGGCCTGATCGAAGTAACCCCAGCGGCCTTCAATCCCGACTTCTTCAGCAACGGTAATTTCCACGTGATCGATGGTGCGGTTATCCCAGTTGTTCACAAACAGGGAGTTGGCAAAACGCAGCGCCAGCAGGTTCAGAACCGTTTCTTTACCCAGATAGTGGTCGATACGATAAACCTGGCACTCTTCGAAATATTCGCCCACCTGGTCGTTAATCTCACGGGAAGTTTCCAGCGAGGTACCCAGCGGTTTTTCCATGACGACGCGTGCCGGTTTAGCATTAAGCTTCGCTTCACCCAAGCCGCGGCAGATGGCGCCAAAGGTGCTTGGCGGCATAGCGAAGTAGTTGATGGTGATGCGATTTTTTTGATCGAGCATCTCACCAAGACGCGAAAATGCTGGCGCATCGTTGACATCGAGGTTGCAGAAGTCAAGGCGTGCGCTGAGGGTATTCCACAAACCTTCATCAATCTTCTCTTTCATGAAGGTTTCGAGCGCTTCGCGGACAACTTTGGTGTATGCCGCTTTATCCCAATCGGCACGGCCGACACCGATAATCCGGGTGTCCGGATTAATCTGGCCCGCTTTTTCCAGCTGATACAGGGAAGGCAGCAATTTCCGGCGGGCCAAGTCGCCCTTCGCGCCGAAAATGACCAGATCGCATGCCTGGGCCGTTTGCGTTACCGCCATGTCATTCTCCTCAGTTTATATACCCGGTTCTATGCCAGGCTATCTACCCGTCACCGTTCAGCTTTTGCCGAAAAGCGACGGATATCGTTGTAATTTTCTTACGGTGCACTGTACTGTGTTTACGAAATTGCCGAAACCCTTTAACGCCTTTCACCGCTCCCGATCGCACAATTCGGAACCATTGCGGCTGCGGCATTAGGCAATCCGCCAGTTTTGTTCGTTCTTTCGCCTGAGCCTCGTCGGTTAAAATACGACGCTGATCATGTTATGAAAAAAAACAACATTTTTTGCCGTTCCTCTTCGCTTTTCACTCGGCTTCAGGCGTATATTCTTGCTAAAACGCCTGCAGATTTCACCCATTAATGGAATCGTTTCAATCTATGAGCAACTTGTCACGATGAACATGCTGGAAAGAATCCAGACCCAACTGGAAAACCTTAGCAAATCCGAGCGAAAAGTGGCGGAAGTTATTCTGGCCGCGCCAGAACAGGCAATCCATTCAAGCATTGCCGCACTCGCTCTTGAAGCCGAGGTCAGCGAACCCACCGTTAACCGCTTCTGTCGCAGTATGGAGACTCGGGGATTCCCCGACTTCAAACTCCATCTTGCCCAAAGTCTGGCCAACGGTACACCGTATGTTAATCGTAATGTTGATGAAGATGACAGCGTTGAAGCTTATACGGCGAAAATTTTCGAATCAGCCATGGCGAGCCTGGCACACGTTCGCCAGTCGCTCGATATGTCGGCGGTAAATCGTGCCGTAGACCTGCTCACACAGGCCAAGAAGATTGCCTTCTTCGGCTTAGGTTCTTCCGCCGCCGTGGCGCATGACGCGATGAACAAGTTTTTTCGCTTTAACGTCCCGGTCATCTATTCTGATGACATCGTATTGCAACGTATGAGCTGTATGAATTGCAGCGACGATGACGTCGTGGTGCTGATTTCCCATACCGGCAGAACCAAAAGCCTGGTCGAGGTCGCGCAAGTGGCGAGGGAAAATGATGCTATGGTTATCGCCATCACCTCCGCCGGCACGCCGCTGGCAAGAGAAGCGACCCTCGCTATCACGCTGGACGTTCCCGAAGATACCGACATCTATATGCCGATGGTTTCCCGACTTGCGCAGCTAACCGTGATCGATGTCCTGGCAACCGGTTTTACCTTACGTCGAGGGGCGAAATTCAGGGATAACTTGAAGCGAGTCAAGGAAGCATTAAAAGAATCGCGGTTTGATAAAGAGCTTTCCGCACACAGCGATAATCACTAAAACCGATAATAACGGTGTAATCGATTTAAACATTCGGTAATGATTGATACCGGATCCCTGTTCACGCAACACCTGAGTTGTATTAGTCAACGGAGTATTACATGTCCAGAAGGCTTCGCAGAACCAAGATCGTCACCACGTTAGGCCCAGCAACCGACCGCGATAACAACCTCGAGAAGGTAATTTCCGCCGGTGCTAACGTCGTACGCATGAACTTCTCTCACGGTACACCAGAAGATCACCAGCTACGCGCTGACAAAGTACGCGAAATCGCTGCAAAACTGGGCCGCCATGTAGCTATTCTTGGCGATCTGCAAGGACCAAAGATTCGCGTTTCTACCTTCAAAGAAGGTAAAGTTTTCCTCAATATCGGCGACAAATTCCTGCTTGATGCCAACCTTGGTAAAGGCGAAGGCGACAAAGAGAAAGTGGGTATCGACTATAAAGGTCTGCCTGCCGACGTCGTGCCTGGCGACATCCTGCTGCTGGATGATGGTCGTGTACAGCTGAAAGTGCTAGAAATCCAGGGGATGAAAGTGTTCACCGAAGTGACCGTCGGTGGCCCACTGTCCAACAATAAAGGCATCAACAAGTTAGGCGGCGGCCTCTCGGCTGAAGCGCTGACCGATAAAGACAAAGCGGATATTCATACCGCAGCCAAAATTGGCGTTGATTACCTGGCCGTCTCCTTCCCACGCTGCGGCGAAGACCTGAACTACGCTCGCCGTCTGGCGCGTGAAGCCGGTTGCGATGCCAAAATCGTTGCCAAAGTGGAACGTGCGGAAGCCGTATGCAGCCAGGACGCGATGGATGACATCATTCTGGCCTCCGACGTCGTGATGGTTGCCCGTGGCGACCTCGGCGTTGAAATCGGCGACCCTGAGCTGGTTGGTATCCAGAAAGCGCTGATTCGTCGCGCTCGTCAGTTGAACCGTTCCGTGATCACCGCGACCCAGATGATGGAGTCGATGATCACCAACCCAATGCCGACTCGTGCGGAAGTCATGGACGTGGCGAACGCCGTACTGGACGGCACCGATGCGGTGATGCTGTCTGCGGAAACCGCTGCGGGTCAGTACCCTTCTGAAACCGTGGCCGCCATGGCGCGCGTTTGCCTGGGCGCAGAGAAGATCCCAAGCATCAACGTCTCTAAACACCGTCTGGACGTGCAGTTCGACAACGTGGAAGAAGCCATTGCCATGTCGGCAATGTATGCGGCTAACCACCTGAAGGGCGTGACCGCCATCATCACCATGACCGAGTCTGGCCGTACCGCGTTGATGACCTCCCGTATCACTTCCGGGCTGCCTATCTTCGCGATGTCTCGTCACGAGCGTACGCTGAACCTGACGGCGCTGTACCGTGGCGTCACCCCAGTCTTCTTCGACAGCGAATGCGACGGCGTTGCCGCGGCACACGACGCGGTGAACCTGCTGCGTGATAAAGGCTATCTGATGTCAGGCGACCTGGTTATCGTCACCCAGGGCGACGTAATGAGCACCGTGGGTTCAACTAACACCACGCGTATCCTGACCGTCGAATAAGTTATTGTCGATATAAAAAAACCGGACGCTGTCCGGTTTTTTTTTGCCTGCGTAGCCCGGCCGAGTGAAACGACGCCGAGTGGCTCCGAGCCTTCCCGGCGGCGCTACGCTTGGCCGGGCTACGGAGCTATTTTTTATTCTTCGGGTAAAGCTCTTTGCGCTGATACGGCTCAGTTTCCCCCGGCTTACGCGTTTTCAGCAGCTTCAGGATCCACGTGTACTGCTCGGTATGCGGCCCAACGAAAATCTCCACCTCTTCATTCATGCGACGCGCAATGGTGTTGTCGTCTGCTTCCAGCAGGTCATCCATCGGCGGGCGCACCAGAATGGTCAGGCGATGCGTTTTGCCATCATAAACCGGGAACAGCGGCACCACGCGCGCACGGCACACCTTCATCAGGCGGCCAATCGCTGGTAACGTCGCTTTATAGGTAGCAAAGAAATCCACGAACTCGCTGTGCTCCGGGCCGTGATCCTGATCGGGCAGATAATAGCCCCAGTAACCCTGACGGACAGACTGGATAAACGGCTTGATACCATCGTTACGAGCATGCAGACGACCGCCAAAACGACGACGAACGGTGTTCCAGACGTAGTCGAAGACTTTGTTACCCTGGTTATGGAACATCGCTGCCATCTTCTGGCCCTGCGACGCCATCACCATCGCAGGGATATCAACGCCCCAACCGTGCGGTACCAGGAAAATCACGTTTTCGCCGTTGGCACGCATCTCCTCGATAATCTCCTGCCCCTGCCAGTCGAGGCGTGGCAGAATTTTTTCTGGCCCTTTGAGCGCCAGTTCGGCCATCATCACCATTGCCTGCGGTGCAGTGGCAAACATCTCATCAATAATGGCTTCTCGCTCGGCTTCGCTTTTTTCCGGGAAGCAGTACAGCAGATTGATCTGCGCGCGACGGCGGGCGCTGCGGCCAAATTTACCCGCCAGGCGACCGAGCTTCCCCAGAATAGGGTCGCGGATTTTGGCCGGTACGTAAGCGATTCCCGCAAACGCCAGCACGCCTAACCAGGCACCCCAGTACTGAGGATGGCGGAAAGATTTCTCAAACTCGGGAATGTATTCACTGTTATTTTTTTTCGTTTCCATGCCTATTCCAGGGTCGAATCATCGGGTCATGTGGATAATCAGATAGTGTAGCGAGGCCGGGTGCTTCGCACAAAAGAAAAAGCCGGTGCTGTATAGGCACCGGCTCTGAACGGATACTTCTTAGGCGAAATTAGTCGAAACGCAGCTGTGGCAGCACTTCTTTCACCTGAGCCAGGTAATCGGTACGATCCGAACCGGTCAGCCCTTCGGTACGCGGCAGTTTCGCCGTCAGCGGGTTGACCGCCTGCTGGTTGATCCACACTTCATAGTGCAGGTGCGGGCCAGTAGAACGACCGGTGTTACCGGAGAGCGCAATACGGTCACCACGTTTCACCTTCTGACCTGGTTTCACCAGCAGCTTACGCAGGTGCATATAGCGAGTGGTGTAGGTACGACCATGACGAACGGCAACATAGTAACCCGCCGCGCCACTGCGCTTCGCCACCACCACTTCACCGTCACCGACGGCCAGCACTGGGGTACCTTGCGGCATGGCGAAGTCTACGCCACGGTGTGGCGCTACACGACCGGTTACCGGGTTCAGACGACGCGGGTTAAAGTTAGACGACACGCGGAACTGGCGCGCGGTTGGGAAGCGCAGGAAGCCTTTCGCCAGCCCGGTACCGTTACGGTCGTAGAACTTACCGTCTTCAGCGCGAATCGCGTAATAATCTTTACCATCGGAACGTAAACGCACGCCCAGAAGCTGGCTCTGTTCACGCTTGCCGTTGAGCATTTCACGTGACATCAGCACCGAAAACTCGTCGCCTTTTTTCAGCTTACGGAAGTCCATCTGCCACTGCATCGATTTAATCACCGCGCTCACTTCCGCGCTGGTTAAACCGGCGTTGACGGCGCTGGTCACAAAACTTCCACCGACGGTGCCTTTCACCAGGCTATTAACCCAATCGCCCTTCTGCAACTCGCTGCTCATTTTAAAACCGTTAGCAACGCGATCGTAGGTGCGGGTTTCGCGGCGCGACATCTCCCAGGTTAAACGCTGTAAATCACCATCGTCATTCAGCGTCCAGGAGAGCTGTTGCCCCACTTTCATATTTTTCAGGTCTTTATCAACCGAGGCGAGCTGGCTGATGTTCCCCATATCGATGCCGTACTGATTCAGGATGCTGCTTAGGGTATCGCCCGTGGATACCACATACTCATGCACACCCGTTTCATTATCGACTTTATCGTCCAGCTCATCCTGAGGGATGGCTTCCTCTTCCTGTGCGGACTGATCAATCGGCTCGCTGGCCTCTGGCAGAAGCGAGCGAATTTCTTTTTTCTCCAGCTCAATCGTGCGGACGACAGGGGATGAAGAGGTTGGATGGTAAACGTAAGGCCGCCAGACAGCGACGGCCAACGTGAGAACGGTGAGTGACCCCAGCATAACGCGGTGGGGCCGCGGCAAATTGTTAAATGCCAGAGCGACAGAGCGGGCTATCTGCTGCACGTATTCACTTCCTTACTTATCTCCTTTCAGGCAGCTCGCATACTGGGTCGCCAGTTGAGTAAGAAACGCTGGATAGCTCTCTTTACTCAGCTTAATGTTCGTGCCTAGAGGATCGAGTGTTCCCATGCGAACGCTCGTTCCCCGCGCAACAGATTCAACGACGGCGGGCCTGAATTGTGGCTCAGCAAAAACGCAGGTTGCTTTTTGCTCAACCAACTGTGTTCTTATTTGATGTAAACGCTGCGCACCGGGTTGAATTTCGGGGTTAACGGTGAAGTGCCCAAGCGGCGTCAAACCGTAGTGTTTTTCGTAATAGCCATAGGCATCATGAAAAACGAAGTACCCCTTTCCTTTCACCGGTGCCAGCTCGTTCGCCACCTGCTTATCGGTTGCGGCCAGATTGGCCTCAAAATCCTTCAGGTTGGCATCGAGTCGGGCTCGACTCTGGGGCATAAGTTCCACTAATTTGTCATGGATTGCAACCGCCGACAGCCGCGCTATCTCTGGGGAGAGCCACAGGTGCATGTTGTACTCGCCATGATGGTGATGCGCGTCACCTTTTTCGCCGTGAGCGTGGTCATGATCATCTCCGTCAGCGGCATCATGGTCATCGTCATCTGCCCCTTTCATGAGCAACGGTTTCACGCCGTCGAGCTGAGCGATAGTGACTTTTTTATTGTCAGGAATGCTTTGCGATGACTTGTCCATAAATGCTTCCATCTCAGGACCAATCCATACGACTAAGTCCGCGTTCTGTAAGCGTTTTGCATCAGATGGACGCAGTGAATAATCATGTTCAGACGCACCGTCTGGCAGTAATACTTGCGTCTCGGTAACGCCATCTGCAATGGCTGAAGCAATAAAGCCTAACGGCTTAAGCGATGCGACAACGGCTGCATCAGCATGCTGTGCTGTCGTTCCCCAAAGTGCAGCGGATAAAGCTGCGAAAAGAAGCGTATTTTTCTGTAACATAATGCGTCTATTAATCGAAATGAGTAAGTGAAGTGTGATATTATAACATTCACTATCTTGTGCAACCCCTAATTGCTATGACGAATCTTGTATCTCTGGAAAATGTCTCCGTCACCTTCGGCCAGCGCCGGGTGCTTGCTGACATCTCGCTGAATCTCAAGCCAGGCCGCATTCTGACGCTGCTTGGTCCGAACGGCGCGGGCAAATCGACGCTGGTACGCGTGGTGCTCGGCCTCGTAGCACCTAGCGAAGGTGTTGTCATCCGCGATAAACATCTGCGCATTGGTTATGTGCCGCAAAAGTTACACCTCGACGCCACATTGCCGCTGACCGTCAAGCGATTTTTACGTTTACATCCGGCGACGCGGAAAGAAGATATCCTGCCCGCGCTGAAGCGCGTTCAGGCGGGACATCTGCAGGACGCCCCCATGCAGAAGCTCTCCGGTGGGGAAACCCAGCGTGTGCTGCTCGCACGAGCGCTGCTGAATAAACCGCAATTGCTGGTGCTGGATGAACCGACTCAGGGCGTGGATGTGAACGGTCAGGTCGCGCTTTACGATCTTATCAACCAGCTTCGCCAGGAACTCGACTGCGCGGTGCTGATGGTCTCTCACGATCTGCATCTGGTGATGGCGAAAACCGACGACGTGCTGTGCCTTAACCACCATATCTGCTGCTCCGGTACGCCGGACGTGGTTTCTATGCATCCGGAATTTATCTCGATGTTCGGCCCTCGCGGGGCAGAACAGCTGGGTATTTACCGCCATCAGCATAATCATCGCCATGATTTACAGGGCCGTATCGTTTTACGTCGGGGAAATGGGCAGTCATGATTGAAATTTTACTTCCCGGCTGGCTTGCCGGAATGATGCTGGCGTGCGCTGCTGGCCCGCTGGGCTCGTTTGTTGTCTGGCGACGGATGTCCTATTTTGGCGATACACTGGCACACGCTTCTCTGCTAGGCGTGGCATTTGGCCTGTTGCTGAACGTTAATCCATTCTATGCGGTTATCTTTGTAACGCTGCTGTTGGCGGGCGGTCTGGTATGGCTTGAAAAACGCCCTCACCTCGCCGTGGATACCCTGCTGGGTATTATGGCGCATAGCGCGCTGTCGTTGGGTCTGGTGGTGGTCAGCCTGATGTCGAATATTCGCGTTGACCTGATGGCTTATCTGTTCGGCGATCTGCTCGCCGTCACGCCGCAGGATCTTATCTCCATTGCGCTGGGCGTGGTGGTGGTGCTGGCGATTCTGTTCTGGCAGTGGCGTAATTTGCTGTCGATGACCATCAGCCCGGATCTTGCCTTTGTCGACGGCGTGAAGTTACAGCGGGTGAAGCTGTTGCTGATGCTGGTCACGGCGCTCACCATTGGCGTAGCGATGAAGTTTGTCGGCGCGCTGATTATCACGTCGCTGCTGATTATCCCGGCGGCCACGGCGCGTCGCTTTGCACGTACGCCTGAACAGATGGCCGCAATTGCGGTCGGTATTGGGATGATAGCGGTGACGGGCGGATTAACCTTCTCGGCGTTTTATGACACGCCAGCGGGGCCATCCGTGGTGCTTTGTGCGGCAATGTTGTTTATTTTGAGTATGTCGAAGAAGGCAGCCGCCTGATTTCCCCGGCGTCGCTTTGCTCGGCCGGGCGACAATGCACCGTAGCCCGGCCGAGCAAAGCGACGCCGGGAATACTCAAAGGTTACGGCATTTCCGGTGGCGTAATCCCAAAGTGGTTCCACGCACGGCTCGTCGCCATACGCCCACGTGGAGTACGTTGTAAGAACCCCTGCTGAATCAAATACGGCTCCAGCACGTCTTCAATGGTTTCACGTTCTTCCCCGATTGCTGCCGCCAGGTTATCCAACCCAACCGGCCCACCGAAGAACTTATCGATTACCGCCAGCAGCAGCTTGCGGTCCATATAGTCAAAGCCTTCCGCATCGACGTTGAGCATATCCAGCGCCTGGGCGGCGATATCTGCCGAAATGGTTCCGTCATGCTTCACTTCCGCAAAGTCACGTACGCGGCGCAGCAGGCGGTTGGCGATACGCGGCGTTCCCCGCGCGCGGCGGGCCACTTCCAGGGCGCCATCATCGCTCATCTCCAGCCCCATAAAGCGCGCGCTGCGCCCCACGATATGCTGTAAATCAGGTACCTGATAAAACTCAAGACGCTGCACGATGCCGAAACGGTCACGCAGCGGTGACGTCAGCGAGCCCGCGCGCGTGGTGGCGCCAATCAGGGTAAACGGCGGCAGGTCGATTTTAATTGAACGCGCGGCCGGGCCTTCCCCAATCATGATATCGAGCTGGTAATCTTCCATTGCCGGATAGAGCACCTCTTCCACCACAGGTGAAAGGCGATGGATTTCATCAATAAACAGCACGTCATGAGGTTCGAGGTTGGTCAGCATCGCCGCCAGATCGCCCGCTTTTTCCAGCACCGGACCTGACGTGGTGCGCAGGTTTACGCCCATTTCGTTGGCAACGATATTGGCGAGCGTGGTTTTCCCGAGCCCCGGCGGGCCGAAAATAAGCAGGTGGTCAAGTGCGTCACCGCGCAGCTTCGCCGCCTGGATAAAGATCTCCATCTGCGAGCGAACGTGCGGCTGGCCGATATATTCGGCCAGTAACTTAGGGCGGATAGCGCGATCCGCCACCTCTTCCGCCATGCTACTGCCTGATGAAATCAGGCGGTCTGCTTCAATCATCCTCTACCTCATAGCGCCGCGCGGAGCGCTTCGCGGATCAATGTTTCGCTGCTGGCATCCGAACGAGCAACTTTGCTTACCATTCGGCTGGCTTCCTGAGGTTTATAGCCCAGTGCCACCAGCGCAGCAACCGCTTCCTGCTCGGCATCGTCGCCGCTCGGTCCTGCAGGAGACGTCAGTACCAGATCGGCGGCTGGCGTAAAGAGATCGCCATGCAGACCTTTAAAGCGGTCTTTCATTTCGACAATCAGACGTTCCGCCGTTTTCTTGCCGATGCCCGGCAGCTTAACCAGCGCCCCCAGTTCTTCACGCTCCACCGCGTTGACGAACTGCTGCGCCGACATGCCGGAGAGAATCGCCAGCGCCAGCTTCGGCCCAACGCCGTTGGTCTTAATCAGCTCTTTAAACAGCGTACGTTCCTGCTTGTTATTAAAACCGTAAAGCAGCTGTGCGTCTTCACGGACGACGAAGTGGGTGAAGACAATCGCTTCCTGCCCGGCTTCCGGCAGCTCGTAAAAACAGGTCATTGGCATATGCACTTCATAGCCTACACCGCCCGTTTCCAGAAGAACCAGCGGGGGTTGTTTTTCGAGAATGATGCCTCTGAGTCTGCCTATCACGTGACGCTCCTGCGTTAAGGGCTAAAAGAGTAATGTACTATCATAAAAAAAGGCTGGATGTTTATCCAGCCTGATTTGTGGTTATCGTAATCGCCCACGCGCTAAGTTCAGCCGAGAGTCGCTCATTTGCATGGCATTCTGGCTAACGTGGCAGTGGGTAATGGCGATAGCCAGCGCATCGGCAGCATCGGCCTGAGGGTTGGCGGGAAGCTTTAACAGCGTGCGCACCATATGCTGAACCTGGCTTTTTTCCGCACTACCAATACCCACGACGGTCTGTTTCACCTGACGGGCGGCATACTCAAAAACCGGGAGTTCCTGATTGGTGGCGGCGACAATTGCCACCCCACGCGCCTGCCCCAGCTTAAGCGCCGAGTCGGCGTTTTTCGCCATAAAGACCTGCTCAATAGCAAAATAGTCCGGCTGGAACTGGGTGATAATTTCCGTCACACCTGCATAAATCAGCTTCAGGCGCGACGGAAGATCGTCAACCTTGGTGCGGATGCATCCGCTGCCAAGATAAGTCAGCTGTCTGCCGACCTGGCGAATGACACCATAACCGGTGATGCGCGACCCCGGGTCAATGCCGAGAATAATAGACATCACGCACCTCCTGTCAGGTTGCGATACAGCCACCTCATTCTAAGGTTGCTGCAACCTCGTCAGAGATTTCGCCGTTATGGTAAACTTCCTGAACGTCGTCACAGTCTTCCAGCATGTCGATGAGACGCATCAGCTTCGGCGCCGTTTCGGCATCCATGTCCGCTTTGGTAGACGGGATCATAGAGACTTCTGCTGCGTCAGCCTTCAGGCCAGCCGCTTCCAGCGCATCACGCACTTTACCCATTTCTTCCCACGCGGTGTACACGTCGATCGCGCCATCGTCGAAGGTCACAACGTCTTCAGCACCAGCTTCCAGCGCGGCTTCCATGATGGTGTCTTCGTCGCCCTGCTCAAAAGAAATAATCCCTTTTTTGCTGAAGAGGTAAGCAACGGAACCGTCGGTACCGAGGTTGCCACCGGTTTTGCTGAACGCGTGACGCACTTCAGCAACGGTACGGTTACGGTTGTCGGACAGACATTCGATCATCACCGCAGTGCCGCCAGGACCGTAGCCTTCATAGATGATGGTTTCCATGTTGGAATCTTCATCACCGCCCACGCCGCGCGCGATAGCACGGTTCAGGGTGTCACGCGTCATGTTGTTGGCCAGGGCTTTATCAACCGCGGCACGCAGACGTGGGTTCGCATCCGGATCGCCGCCGCCCAGTTTGGCCGCCGTCACCAGTTCACGAATGATCTTGGTGAAGATTTTGCCGCGCTTAGCATCCTGCGCCGCTTTACGATGTCTGGTGTTGGCCCATTTACTATGACCTGCCATAAAAATATCTCCAAAAAACTATGCCCTTTCAGGCAGCGTTAATGACAAATTCTTCAATCGCCTGCCGGTTACTCCACGACTTGGTGAGTGCAGCCGCGGCGGGCGCATCGAGCCACTGGTAGGTCAGGTGCTCGGTGAACACAACTTCCCGCTCATGGGGCAGCGCAAGGCAGAACCAGGATTCTGTATTGCGCTCAACGCCCGGCGCATAGCGATGACGTAAATGTTGAAAAATTTCAAACTCCACCGTGCGTTGACAGTCCATCAAGGTCAGTTGCTCAGAAACAACGTCGATAGTGACCTCTTCCTTTACTTCACGCAGGGCGGCCTGCGACGCGGTTTCCCCCTCTTCCAGGCTGCCGGTAACCGACTGCCAGAAATCAGGGTCATCGCGTCGCTGTAGCATCAGCACCCGTTTACTGTCCTGGGCGTAAATGACCACCAGAATAGAAACGGGCCGCTTGAATGACATGTTACTCGTTCTCCAGTGACTCTTTTTTGTCTTTCGCCACAACCTGAATACCCAGTTCGCCCAGAGATGCCGGATTAGCGAAGCTTGGTGCTTCGGTCATCAGACAGGCTGCCGCGGTGGTTTTCGGGAAGGCGATAACGTCACGGATGTTATCGGTGCCGGTCAGCAGCATGGTCAGACGGTCAAGACCGAATGCCAGGCCTGCGTGCGGAGGCGTACCGTACTTCAGCGCGTCCAGCAGGAAGCCAAACTTCTCGCGCTGCTCTTGTTCGTTGATGCCGAGGATGCCGAATACGGTCTGCTGCATGTCACCACGGTGAATACGCACGGAGCCGCCGCCCACTTCGTAACCGTTGATAACCATGTCGTAGGCGTTCGCTACCGCATCTTCCGGCGCTGCTTTGAGCTCTTCGGCAGTCATGTCTTTCGGCGAGGTGAACGGGTGGTGCATTGCGGTCAGACCGCCTTCACCATCTTCTTCAAACATTGGGAAGTCGATAACCCACAGCGGCGCCCACATGTTTTCGTCGGTCAGGTTCAGATCTTTACCCAGCTTCAGACGCAGCGCGCCCATCGCATCGGCAACCACTTTCTTGTTGTCCGCGCCGAAGAAGATCATGTCGCCGTCCTGCGCGCCAGTGCGCTCGAGGATCGCTTCAATGATTTCTGGGGTCAGGAACTTGGCCACCGGGCTGGTGATACCTTCCACGCCCTTCGCACGTTCGGTGACTTTGATGTAAGCCAGGCCTTTCGCGCCATAAATCTTCACGAAGTTGCCGTATTCATCAATCAGCTTACGGGTCAGTGCAGCACCGCCCGGTACGCGCAGCGCAGCCACACGGCCTTTCGGATCGTTTGCCGGGCCGGAGAACACCGCGAATTCAACGGACTTCAGCAGGTCAGCAACGTCAACCAGCTCCATTGGGTTACGCAGGTCCGGTTTGTCGGAGCCGTAACGGCGTTCTGCTTCAGCGAAGGTCATGATCGGGAAGTCGCCCAGATCTACGCCTTTCACTTCCAGCCACAGCTGACGCACCAGCGCTTCCATCACTTCGCGCACCTGTGGTGCGGTCATGAAGGAGGTTTCGACGTCGATCTGGGTGAATTCTGGCTGACGGTCAGCGCGCAGGTCTTCGTCACGGAAGCATTTAACAATCTGATAGTAGCGATCGAAGCCGGACATCATCAGCAGCTGTTTGAACAGCTGAGGAGACTGCGGCAGCGCGTAGAATTTACCTTTATGTACGCGAGACGGTACCAGGTAGTCGCGCGCGCCTTCCGGGGTCGCTTTGGTCAGCATCGGGGTTTCGATATCGAGGAAACCGTGATCGTCCATAAAGCGACGTACGAAGCTGGTGATTTTAGCGCGGGTTTTCAGGCGCTGAGCCATTTCCGGACGACGCAGGTCGAGGTAGCGGTACTTCAGACGTGCTTCTTCGGTGTTGACGTGGTTGGAGTCCAGCGGCAGTGATTCTGAACGGTTGATGATGGTCAGATCGGAGGCCAGAACTTCAATAGCGCCGGTCGCCATATCCGCGTTGATGTTCTTTTCGTCACGCGCACGAACGGTGCCGGTTACCTGAATGCAGAACTCGTTACGCAGTTCAGAGGCTAACTTCAAGGCATCCGCACGGTCCGGATCGAAGAACACCTGTACAATGCCTTCACGGTCGCGCATGTCGATAAAAATGAGGCTACCGAGATCACGACGGCGGTTGACCCAACCACACAGAGTCACCTGCTGCCCAACGTGGGACTGTCGAAGCTGTCCGCAATATTCTGTACGCATGAGATATCCCTTAACTTAGCCGTCGGCGGATTGTCGCCTGCCGTGCAGGCGTTACTGTCGCAGCTTTGGCTGAATGTCACTACTGGATGAAAAAAGGGGGCTATTATACTGGAAATTCTCGCTCGCGATAAGCCCGGAGCAGCTTATACGACTGTTTGCTGAACGCTTATTGCATACGCTCACAAAAATTAACAATAATTATCAGTTCAATCACCAGACGTCGATTGTAAGGTATGCCCCCGACAGCCCGTTTACAGAGGAACCACCATGCTGAATTTAGACGCCAAAAAAACCGCCCTTGTCGTGATTGACCTGCAGCAAGGCATTCTGCCGTTTGCCGGTGGGCCGCATACCGCCGCCGACGTTGTTGCCCGCGCCGCTCGTCTCGCCGACAAATGCCGCGCAGCGTCCGCACCTGTAGTCCTGGTGCGCGTAGGTTGGTCAGCAGACTTTGCAGAAGCGCTGAAGCAGCCGGTTGATGCGCCTGCACCGGCCAAAGCGCTGCCGGAAAACTGGTGGACCTACCCGGCTGAGCTGGGTAAACAGGACAGCGATATTGAAGTGACCAAACGTCAATGGGGCGCATTCTACGGTACCGACCTTGAAGTGCAGCTGCGCCGTCGCGGTATCGACACCATTATTCTGTGCGGTATTTCTACTAACATCGGCGTTGAGTCCACCGCCCGTAATGCGTGGGAATTGGGCTTTAACCTGATTATTGCCGAAGATGCCTGCAGCGCGTTCAATAACGATCAGCACCAAAGCAGCCTTTCTTATATCTTCCCGCGCATTGCTCGCGTGCGCAGCACCGATGAGATCCTCGCGGCGCTATGATTTATCTTGGGCTTCCCCAATGGTCGCACCCGAAATGGGTGCGCCTGGGTATTACCAGCCTTGAAGAGTATGCCCGCCACTTTAACTGCGTGGAGGGCAACACTACGCTGTACGCTCTGCCGAAGGCCGAAATTGTCGACCGCTGGCTGGCGCAGACCGACGATAATTTTCGTTTCTGCTTTAAGTTTCCGTCTACCATTTCGCACCAGGCCGCCCTGCGTCATTGCGACGAACTGACCCTCGAATTTTTCCAACGGATGTCGCCGCTTGACGGGCGAATTGGACAATACTGGCTCCAGCTTCCGGCTACCTTTGGCCCGCGTGATCTTCCCGCTCTGTGGGCTTTTCTCGACGGATTACCGAAAGCTTTTCATTATGGCGTTGAAGTCCGTCACCCGCAGTTTTTCGATAAGAGCGACAGTGAACGATTGCTTAATCGCGGCCTGCACGAGCGCGGGGTGAACCGCGTGATCCTCGATAGCCGACCGGTACATGCGGCTAAACCTCACAACGAAGCGGTTCGGGAAGCCCTGCGCAAAAAACCAAAAGTGCCGGTGCATGCGGTGGTCACCGCGGATCAACCCATGGTGAGATTTATCGGCAGTGATGACATGGCGCAGAATCATGCCATGTTTGCCCCCTGGTTAGATAAGCTGGCAGAATGGAATAAGTCTTCCACGCCCTATCTTTTTCTTCATACGCCGGATATCGCCCAAGCCCCTGAACTAGTACATTCACTTTGGGATGCGCTGCATTCCGCCCTTCCCGAACTGGGTTCCGCACCGTCGATTCCACAACAATCTTCTCTTTTTTGACATTCATACCTATGATAATGAGTAGCCTCTGCCAACATAAAGGGAGTTTGTATGGTTAGCGCGCTGTACGCCGTGCTCGCGGCGTTGTTGCTGATAAAATTTTCCTTCGACGTCGTACGCCTGCGCCGATTGTATCGCGTGGCCTACGGCGACGGTGGCTTTAGCGAGTTGCAAAGCGCCATTCGCATTCACGGTAATGCGGTGGAATACATTCCGATTGGCGTCGCCCTGCTGCTGTTTATGGAGATGAACGGCGCACAAACCTGGATGGTGCATATCTGTGGCCTGATGCTGCTCGCCGGACGCCTCATGCACTACTACGGTTTTCACCATCGCCTGTTCCGCTGGCGTCGCTCTGGCATGATAGCCACCTACCTCTCGCTGTTGCTAATGGTGCTGATGAATCTGTGGTATATGCCGTGGGAGTTGGTTTTCTCGCTGCGTTAGCGCACAATACGCCGTTTTTATTTTTCCGGATTTAACCTTATGTCTGACCGCGATACGCTTTTTTCTGCACCGATTGCCCGCCTCGGCGACTGGACCTTCGATGAACGGGTAGCTGAAGTTTTCCCGGATATGATCCAGCGTTCCGTCCCTGGCTACTCAAATATCATCTCAATGATTGGCATGCTGGCCGAGCGTTTTGTACAGCCAAATACTCAGGTATACGACCTGGGCTGCTCGCTGGGGGCCGCAACCCTTTCTATTCGCCGCAACATTGCCCACGACAGCTGCCGGATTATCGCTATCGATAATTCCCCGGCGATGATTGAACGCTGCCGTCGCCATATCGACGCCTATAAAGCGCCGACGCCGGTTGATGTCATTGAGGGCGATATTCGCGATATCGAGATTCATAACGCCTCGATGGTGGTGCTGAACTTTACGGTGCAGTTCCTTGAACCCGCAGAGCGTCAGGCATTACTGAACAAAATTTATCAGGGGCTGAACCCCGGCGGCGCGCTGGTACTGTCCGAAAAATTCAGCTTCGAAGACGACACCGTCGGCGAGCTGCTGTTCAACATGCACCACGACTTTAAACGCGCCAACGGCTACAGCGAGCTGGAAATCAGCCAGAAGCGCAGCATGCTGGAAAACGTGATGCTGACCGACTCCGTTGAAGTCCATAAAGCCCGACTGCATCAGGCCGGTTTCGAACACAGCGAACTGTGGTTCCAGTGCTTTAACTTCGGCTCTCTGGTCGCACTGAAAGCAGGAACCCCGGCATGATCGAGTTCGGCAATTTTTATCAGCAAATCGCTAAAAGCCCTCTCTCTCACTGGCTGGAAACGCTGCCTGCACAGATTGGCGCCTGGCAACGCGATCAGCACGGTCTGTTTAAGCAGTGGTCCAACGCGGTGGAATTCCTGCCAGAAATTAAACCGTGGAAGCTCGACCTGCTGCACAGCGTGACCGCCGAAAGCGAAACGCCGCTCAGCGAAGGCCAGGTGAAACGCATCGATACCCTGATGCGCCACCTGATGCCGTGGCGTAAAGGGCCGTTTTCGCTGTATGGCGTCAACATCGATACCGAGTGGCGCTCCGACTGGAAGTGGGAGCGCGTATTGCCGCACCTGTCCGACCTCAGCGGGCGCACGATTCTCGACGTGGGCTGCGGCAGCGGTTATCACCTGTGGCGCATGATTGGCGCGGGGGCGCATCTGGCGGTGGGTATCGACCCAACCCAGCTGTTCCTGTGCCAGTTTGAAGCGGTGCGTAAACTGCTGGGTAACGATCAGCGCGCGCATCTACTGCCGCTGGGCATTGAGCAGCTTCCGGCGCTGAAAGCGTTTGATACCGTCTTCTCTATGGGCGTGCTGTATCACCGCCGTTCACCGCTGGAACACCTTTGGCAGTTGAAAGATCAGCTGGTCAACGACGGTGAACTGGTGCTGGAAACGTTGGTGGTTGAAGGCGATGAAAACACGGTGCTGGTACCGGGTGACCGCTACGCGCAGATGCGTAACGTCTATTTTATTCCGTCAGCGCTAGCATTGAAAAACTGGCTGGAGAAGTGCGGCTTCGTTGACGTGCGTATCGCCGATATGAGCGTGACCTCTACCGAAGAACAGCGTCGTACCGAGTGGATGATTACCGAGTCGCTGGCCGATTTCCTCGACCCGAACGATCCGAGTAAAACGGTGGAAGGCTATCCGGCCCCGCTGCGCGCGGTGTTGATTGCGCGTAAACCGTAGCGGTTGAGCCCTTCCCGGCGGCGCTACGCTTGGCCGGGCTACAGGTTCGTACCCAACGCCGGGGAAATATGACGGCGAAAAAAAGGCCCCTGTTTAATGGGCAGGGGCCTGGTACAAGCAAGCATCATATTGGGCGAATATGACACGCGGTAAAAAACTTTTAGCTACACATGGCGCTCAATGATTTCCCTCATTGCTGCTACCGCCGCGCCATCGACGGTATAGCGAGAATACTCATCAGCTTCAGGATCCGTTGACATTGAAAGTCCGGAGTGGCGATAGCGCATTTCGGAGGGCACCCATTGCCCGGCTGAACTGTGTACTTCTTTAACACCGGCTTCGAGGAACAGAGCAAGGTTGCTCGCTCTTACACCTGCACCTGCCATAATGGTTGGAGTATCCCCCCTACCAATAAGTTCCCGAATTAATAAAATACCTTTTTCCGCCGACGGCTGCTGGCCGGAGGTGAGCACCCTCGCAACACCTAATTCCGCAAGCTGTTCAAAGGCCTGCTGTGGATCCGCACACATATCAAAGGCACGATGGAAAGTCACCGCCAGTGGGCCAGCCGCGACCATAATCTGACGCATTCTCGGGATGTCCACCTGCCCTTCAGGATTCAGCACGCCAATCACAAAACCGGGATAACCCAGCGAGCGAATCTGACGCACATCTTCCAGCATGGTGGCGAACTCGCCGTCGGTATAACAGAAATCACCGCCTCGGGGCCGGATTATCGGGTGCACGGGTATCGTCACCCGGTGACGCGTGGCTTTCAGCACACCGTAAGAAGGTGTCAGGCCGCCCTCAAGCGGTGCCGCACACAGTTCAATACGATCCGCCCCGTTCTGCTGCGCGGTAACCGCGCATTCCGTGCTGTAACAGCAGATTTCCAGCAATGCCATAGTTCTCTCCGTTTGATTCAGCGAAAGATCATGCCACCGTTCCCGCCCGCAGACCCGGCGTTAGTTCACATTGTTACATTGGCTGCTCGCTGGCAACAATTTCTTCAATCGTCCAGGGGTGAAACTTCACCGTCACTTTGCCGTCGGTGACCGCCATCGTCGGGTTCGGCAGACGTTCCCGCTCGCCTTTAGGTGAACTGGTTTTCACCGAAATACCCGGCTGGCTCAACCCGTCATCGGAGAGCAGCGCCAGCGCCCGGGCGTTCAGTCCTTCCGGCTCGCCCGGCAGGACGATTTCAATATGTTCCCAGCCTTCGTGCGGGTAGCGCTTTTCACCAGGCCACGGCAGTTCAATCACCGTAAACTGCCAATGGGCCACGCACACCGGATCCTCAAGCTTGAACAGGCAAATCGGCCGGCCGTTGATGATGTTTTCCGACAGCAGCGTGCCACACTGCTCAAAGCCGCGACGCCAGCGTTCGGCGGTGGCGTTCTGATGGCAGCGCAGAGAAATATGATCGGCATGAAGCGGCGCAAAGTTCAGCCCCAAACGTTGGGAAAGCGCCGCCAGTGCGTCAGTAAAACGAGGGAGATCTGCAGAAATATCCTGCAGTTCCGCGATAGTCTGCCAGTTTGCCATTTCAGCCCTACTCTTATTACATGAAAAGGCTAATCTACCCTGTTGTTCCCTCTGAACCAACCGTTCAGGCGAATGAGCGATTAATCCCTGCTCAGGCAGCGTTTTTTCAAGGCGCGAGAGGTTGCCCCGGTGCTGACGGCATCAGGCAAATGCAGTATACTCCCGCCTTAATTTATCCACACCCGGCGCTGAACCGTGCAGGTTGCAGCGTCTAAAACGTAAGGTATTCCGGTGAATATTCAGGCTCTTCTCTCAGAAAAAGTCAGTCAGGCCATGATTGCGGCAGGCGCGCCTGCCGATTGCGAACCACAGGTTCGTCAGTCAGCAAAAGTACAGTTCGGCGACTATCAGGCTAACGGCATGATGGCAGTGGCCAAAAAACTGGGCATGGCACCGCGACAACTGGCAGAGCAGGTCCTGTCTCATCTCGATCTGAACGGCATTGCTAATAAAGTCGAGATCGCCGGGCCAGGCTTTATCAATATCTTCCTCGACCCAGCCTTCCTGGCCGAGCACGTTAGCCAGGCGCTGAAAAGCGACCGTCTGGGCATCGCGCAGCCAGAAAAGCAGACTATCGTGGTGGACTACTCCGCGCCGAACGTGGCAAAAGAGATGCACGTCGGCCACCTGCGTTCCACCATCATTGGTGACGCTGCCGTCCGTACGCTGGAGCTGATGGGCCACAACGTTATCCGCGCTAACCACGTTGGCGACTGGGGCACCCAGTTCGGTATGCTGATTGCCTATCTGGAAAAGCAGCAGCAGGAAAACGCCGGTGAGATGGCGCTGGCCGACCTCGAAGGTTTCTACCGCGAAGCGAAAAAACACTACGACGAAGACGAAGCCTTCGCCGAGCGCGCGCGTAGTTACGTCGTGAAGCTGCAGGGCGGCGACGAATACTTCCGTAAAATGTGGCGCCAGCTGGTCGACATCACCATGACCCAGAACCAGCTGACCTACGATCGTCTGAACGTCACCCTGACCCGTGATGATGTGATGGGTGAGAGCCTGTACAACCCAATGCTGCCGGGTATCGTTGCGGACCTGAAAGCCAAAGGTCTGGCGGTGGAGAGCGAAGGCGCAACCGTGGTGTTCCTGGACGAGTTCAAAAACAAAGAAGGTGAGCCTATGGGCGTCATCATCCAGAAAAAGGATGGCGGCTACCTGTACACCACCACCGATATCGCCTGTGCGAAATATCGTTACGAAACCCTGCATGCCGACCGCGTGCTTTACTACATCGACTCCCGTCAGCACCAGCACTTGATGCAGGCGTGGACCATCGTGCGTAAAGCGGGTTATGTGCCAGACTCCGTGCCGCTGGAGCACCACATGTTCGGCATGATGCTGGGTAAAGACGGCAAGCCGTTCAAAACTCGTGCTGGCGGTACCGTTAAACTGGCGGATCTGCTGGATGAAGCGTTGGAGCGCGCGCGTCGCCTGGTCGCAGAGAAGAACCCGGATATGCCAGCAGACGAGCTGGAAACGCTGGCCAACGTCGTCGGTATCGGCGCGGTGAAATATGCCGATCTTTCCAAAAACCGTACCACCGACTATGTGTTCGACTGGGACAACATGCTGGCCTTCGAAGGCAACACCGCACCGTATATGCAGTATGCCTATACCCGCGTGCTGTCCGTGTTCCGTAAAGCGGAGCTGGAAGAAAGCGCTATCATCAACGCCGCGGTAACGATTACTGAAGATCGCGAAGCGCAGCTGGCGGCGCGTCTGCTGCAGTTCGAAGAGACGCTGAACGTTGTCGCTCGCGACGGTACGCCGCACGTGATGTGTGCTTATCTGTACGACCTGGCGGGTCTGTTCTCTGGCTTCTACGAGCACTGCCCTATCCTCTCCGCTGAGAACGAAAGCGTGCGTAACAGCCGCCTGAAGCTGGCGCTGCTGACGGCGAAAACCCTGAAGCTGGGTCTGGATACCCTGGGTATCGAAACCGTCGAACGTATGTAATTTCCTCGAGTGGTATAAAAAAGCCCGCGCATGTCGCGGGCTTTTTTTATTTTCCCGAATGCCCCCTCGTAGGCCTGATAAGCGAAGCGCCATCAGGCGGTCCAGCGCACCTTGCCGGATGGCGGCGTAAACGCCTTATCCGGCCTACGTTCACTGCAATTTGTTACAAATCACAAGGAATGACACATTTTTCCAGAGGGATGGTACATTTTTTATCTGTTATGCCGGTGACCGCTCCGTATCATTAGGCGGCTTAAACACTGGGTACCGTAATGACTTTTAGAGACTATGAAGCGGAGCGAAAGCTCTTCCTGCGCCGCGCGCTCGTGGCCTTTGGCCTGGTGGTCGTCTGCTTTGGCATACTGATTTTCAACCTCTACCACCTACAGGTTGAGGAACATAGCTACTACACCACGCGTTCTGATGCCAACGATATCAAGATGCTGCCGGTTGCGCCGACGCGCGGCATTATCTATGACCGCAACGGTATTCCGCTGGTGAAGAATGTCACCTGGTACGACATCTCCGTTACCCCCTACAAAATCGACGATATGAACGCGCTGCTGCGCGAACTGTCCCCCATCGTTGACCTAACCCCCGACGACATTGACCAGTTTCATAAAGCGCTCAAGTCCAGCAGTCGCTACCGCCCGGTGGTTTTAAAAAACGCGCTCTCTGATGTTGAAATCGCCCGCTTCTCCGTAAATCAGTTCCGCTTCAGCGGCGTGACGATTGACAGCTATGAAGACCGCCAGTACCCGTACGGCGCTGAACTGGCGCACGTGCTGGGATATGTGTCGAAAATCAACGATAGCGATCTCAAAACGCTCGATAAAGAAGGTATTGCCGAGAACTACGCCGCCGACCATAACATCGGCAAACAGGGCATCGAACGCTACTACGAAAGCGAACTGCACGGCAAAACCGGCTACCAGGAAGTGGAAGTTGATAACCACGGGCGTATCGTTCGACTGCTGAAAGACGTGCCGCCGGTCGCCGGTAAAGACATTCACCTGACGCTGGACTTGCACCTACAGGAGTACATTGAAAGCCTGCTGGTCGGCCAGCGCGCGGCGGTGCTGGTTGAAGACCCGCACGATGGCTCCGTGCTCGCGATGGTCTCCAATCCCAGCTATGACCCGAACCCGTTTGTGAAAGGGATAAGCTACAAAGATTACAACTCGCTGCTGCAGGATAAAGACCTACCGCTGATTAACCGCGTCACCCAAGGGCTCTACCCGCCCGCTTCCACGGTGAAACCGTATATGGCGATGTCGGCGCTGCTCGACGGTGTGATCACCCCGCAAACCAGCTTCTTCGGGGCGCCAACCTGGACGCTGCCGGGCACCCAGCGCCACTACCGCGACTGGAAAAAATCCGGCCACGGGATGCTGGACGTCACCAAAGCGATTGAAGAGTCCGCCGACACCTTCTTCTACCAGGTGGCGTACATGATGGGAATTGACCGCATCAATAATATGCTCAGCCAGTTCGGCTACGGCAAGCCGACCGGGATCGATCTGGACGAAGAGTACAACGGGCTGCTGCCGAGCCGCAGCTGGAAAGAGAAAGTGCATAAGAAAGCCTGGTACCAGGGCGATACGATTTCCGTCGGCATCGGTCAGGGCTACTGGATTGCCACCCCAATTCAGATGGTGAAAGCGATGGTGGCCCTGATCAACAACGGCCGCGTAATTCCGCCGCACCTGCTGAAAGATGAAGAGTCTGGCCGGACGGTTATTCCCTATCAGCAGCCAGCCAATGAGCCGCAGATTGCCAGCGCCGCCTCGCCGTACTGGAATCTGGTCCGTCAGGCGATGTTCGGCATGGCCAACGCGCCAAACGGTACCGGCTACAAGTTCTTCCATACGGCGTCTTACGGGATTGCCGCAAAAAGCGGCACCTCACAGGTATTCAGCCTGAAGGAGAACCAGACCTATAACGCGAAGATGATCCCAACGCGCCTGCGTGACCATATCTTCTATACCGCTTTTGCACCGTATAAAAATCCGAAGGTGGCCGTTGCGCTGGTGCTGGAAAACGGGGGGAGTGATGGCGTGGTCGCGGCCCCGGTCATGCGCCAGATCCTCGACCATTTATTTGTCCCCCAGGACGGCCCGCAGCTGCCGCCGTCCCAGGGGTAAGTTGACGTGCACGTCGGGTGCGTTTGTTAGCGCCCGGCGGATACCGCTTCGACAACAACCGGAGATTCGTCTTTTTTGAACAGTGGGCTGTTACCCCAGCACTCTTCATAGCGATGCCCTACCAGGTCTTCGACCACTGCACGCACTTCCGGCGTGATATCTTCCAGTCTGCCGCCCGCTTTAATACGCGCCACTTCCTGAAGCACCACTTTATGGGTTTCGCGGTCCAGCTTCATCTGTTTACTGAAGACTATCGCCATCAGCGCCAGCAGCGCCACGCCGCCGCAGAAGACCACCGCAATCGCGTTTACCGCGCTTTCTGGTTGCACGTGCGCTTTTGACTGGAAGCCGTAGTAGCTCAGAATAGCCCCCATCACGAACACGATAATCGAGCGCAGGATCTTACCGGAGAAGGTCATCGCCCCGGCGAAAATCCCCTCGCGACGACGACCGGTATAGACTTCATCCACGTCGGCGAGGAAGGTGTAGACCGTCCACGGAATGTAGTACACGCCACCGGTACCCAAACCAAAAATAATCGTTATCCCAAACATCAGAATGGTCGCCAGATGTACCGGCAGATGGAAGAACCACAGTGAGGTATAGAGGAACACGGCGAAAATCACGATGCAGAGCGCAATAATGTACGGCTTACTGAAGCCTTTTTTCACGCACAGGCCGATAAACAGCGCGGTGGAGATAAGCTGCAGGATAGAGTTCAGGCTATTCAACCCTGCCACCATCGCCGGGTCGTGTTGCAGTACGAAAATAACAAAGTAGGTAAAGATGGAAGCAAACAGCCACTCGGCGCCAAAACCGCACAGATACATGCCGAGGTGCTTACGGAATACGCGCAGGTAGAAGGTAGATCGCATGTCTTTCGCCAGCGACACCAGCGTTTGCAGAAGGGTCGATTTGGTCTGAGCTTCCGGCTCTTCTTCACGCGGACGCTCCCAGCTGTTGTACCACAGGCAGGCTACCGCCGCGATGAGGATCGCGCCGTAGGTCAGGCCGGTCAGGAAGAACGGCGTGGCGGAGTCTTTTCCGTAAATCAGGATAAACTGCCCTGGAATGAACGCCGCGAGGAAGTTGGCCAGCTTGCCAAAAATGGCCTTATAGCCGGTCAGCTTCGAGCGCAGCGCGAAATCGTCGGTCATTTCGGTGGCCAGCGTTTCATAGGGTACCATCACCGAGGTGTAGATAATCTCGAACATCACGTAGGTGGCGAGGTAGTACCAGAAGCTCAGACCTTCCACCCACAGCAGTGGGTAGAACATCATTAATGGAATGCCGATAAGCAAGAAGAAGCGGCGGCGGCCAAAGCGCTTACCCAGCGCGGTTTTACCAAAATTATCGGTGAGATAACCCATTAGCGGGTTACTGATGGCGTCAATGACGCTGGCTACGGAGAAAATGAACGCTGCCTCAATCAGCGTCAGACCACAAAATGTGGTATAGAAGTACAGAAGCCACGCGCCGCTAATTGCCAGCGCGCCGCTCCCCAGGAGGTTTCCGCCTCCGTATGCCAGTTGATGGCGCAGATTGACAGGTCTTCCCTGCAGCCCGTGGGGGGCTGAAGCCGCATTTCTTGCCATAAAAATAAACCTCGTGTTTTATAATTTTGAAACACTGTTTTTATATTCTTATCACGTCGTTTGAAATGTGAGCTATATCACCATTGTCATTGCGGCTATTACCCATACGCAAAGAATGCGATCGGGTTAAAATTTTTTTATAACTAAAAGTATACTTTTAAACTTTTTTTGAGAAATAACGCAATAAAAAACCCGGCTATCTGCATAGCCGGGTTTTTAAAGACGCAATAGTTAGAAGAACTTACGCAGATATTCCGTCAGGCACAGAATCGCCATTGCCTGACCATACGGCATAGAGGTGAGCGGGATTTCACGATAGAAATCGAGGTTGGAGCCCATTCCGGTACCAAAGGAGGTTTGCAGCAGCTCCCCTTCCGGCGATACGTGCTTCACAATCCCTTTAATCGCTTTCTCGGCAACTTCTGCGTATTCCTGGCCGACATAGCGCTTACGCACCGCTTTCAGGATACCGTAGGCAAAACCAGCGGTCGCCGAGGCTTCCAGATAAGAGTTCGGGTCATCCAGCAGCGTATGCCACAAGCCGCTGTCGTCCTGACATTTCGCCAGCGCCGCAATTTGCGCATTCAGCACCTGCACCAGATAACGACGCACCGCGTTGTTTTCCGGCAGGTCCACCAGCTCAAGGAAGTCCGGAATCACGATGGTCAGCCAGCTATTACCGCGCGCCCAGCGGGCGTTGGCAAAGTTATGGTGCCCTTCGTAATTCCAGCCGTGGAACCACAGCCCGGTCTCCCGGTCCATCAGGTTCTGCACGTGCAGCAGGAACTGGTATACCGCTTCTTCAACATAGTCCGGACGGTTCAGCAGCTTGCCAATTTTTGCCAGCGGCAGAACGGTCATCATCAGAGTGTCATCCCACATCTGCTGATGATTCTCTTCGGCGAGCGTGATGTGCTGCATGCCGCCGTGATCGGTGCGCGGCATCTCGTTCATCGCCCACTCGGCCCAGCTTTCCAGCCAAGGCAGATACGCCGGATTGCGCGTCTCTTCGTAGCGATAGGCGAGCGTCAAGAACGGCGCCATGGTGTTGACGTTTTTGGTGGTCGCGCCTTCGGCAAATCGGTCGGCGAACCAGCTATCGATGATGTCGCGCATCGCCACATCGCCAGTCTGCTGATAGTACTGATAGATACCGTACAGACCCACGCCGTGCGTCCACTCCCAACCTGCCCAGCCTTTGGTATCAATGACGCGACCGTCGTCCAGGCGCAGCAGAAATTGACCTGTCTCATCCTTGATATTCACCAGATTGTTCGTCACCGTCTGAATCAAGGCTTTCAGCTCTTCCCGGGAGATAAAACGCTCCGGTTGACGTAATAATGGGCTATGTTTGACGGGCCAAACTTTCATATCTTTAACCTCTGTTGTAAGTCGAATTCAATGTTGCAGCCTGCTTCAGCGAAGGCGCAGCAGGTTTATTGCGATTCAGATAACCAATATTGTTGTTGCCCCACAGGCACTCATACGGCATACCGGCGAGCATCTCGACGGTGGCACGCGCCTGCGGTGTGACGCCCTCTGGTACCACATGGCCTGCTTCACGCATTTTTGCCGTTTCTTCACGCAGCACACCGTGAGTGGTCAGATTCAGCTTAAAGCGCAGAGAAACCATGAAGCCCAGCGCCAGCACGATGATGGTACCCACGCTGAGGATCATCAGAATGGTATGGCTCACCTCGGCAGGCTGTGTTTTCTGCCCGGACACGAAACCAGAAAGCTGCATGATGATCCCCACCAGCATCACGGCACCCGCCTGAGACGCTTTACGCGTCAGGGTCATGATGCCCGCAAAGATACCTTCACGGCGCTGGCCGGTGACCACTTCATCAACATCGGCAATATAGGTGTAGGTGTTCCACGGCACGTAGTTGATGCCACCGCGACCCAGACCCGCAATGGCGGAAATCAGCAGCAGCAGCGAATAGATATCGCTCAGCCCAGCATAGTAAAGCGCGGCGTAAGAGAGAGAGCCCAGGCCAAACAGTATCACCACCATGCGGTAAGACGGCGCGGGTCCGAAACGAATACACAGCGGGATCATGGCAATGACGGCGATGAACTGGAAGATAGCCATGGTGCCTAACAGGTTAGAGGCCACAGAGGCTTCCTGCATCAGCACAAACACAACGTAGTAGGTAAAGACGGCATTAAATACGTCCTGGGCGATATAGCCGCCGAGGTACATCCCGAGATGCTGGCGGAAGATCTTAATGCGCAACGTCGAGGAAAGTTCGACAAACAGGCGGCTCATGCTCTGCCCGAAAGTCAGATGCTTTTTCTCAGCTTCAGCCTGCAGCGCCGCCGCGGTCCACTCTTCACGTGGGCGTTCCCAGGTAAAGAACCAGACAAAGGTCAGCATCAGCGCGCACAGCACGGAGAACACCAGGCTGGCATAGAAGAAGGAAACCGCGTTGTCCTTACCAAAGTGAGTCAGCAGGATGCCCGGCAGGAAGGACGCCAGAATCGCCGACATTTGCGCCATACCGATACGCGCGCCGGAGAATTTGGTTTTCTGTTTGAAATCGTCGGTCATTTCCGGCACCAGCGTTTCATATGGCACCAGAATCATGGTGTACACCACATCAAAGATGAGATAGGTCACCAGGTAGTACCAGAAGCTCATCTCCCCTATCCACATAAAGGAGTAGCTGAATACGCAAGGAATACCGAGCAGAATAAAGAACTTACGGCGACCAAAGCGTTTACCGAACCAGGTCGAGCCAAAGTTATCGGTTAAGAAGCCCATCAGCGGGCTGACCACTGCATCCAGAACCCTAGCGGTAGCAAAAATAAAGGTGGCTTCGATGGGAGATAACCCACAGAAGGTGGTGTAGAAGTAGAGGAGCCATGCGGCGGTCAGCGCAGTGGTGCCTGCGCCGAGAAAATCGCCCGAACCGTAGGCGAAGTAATTCACCAGTCCTATTTTTCGCGTTCTATTCATTGCCGTCAATCCTGTGCCTTTTATTATTGGAACTCCTTCGGTAGGTTTCACCAAAAGGAGTACTGACACGGCTACAGTAAAAGTATGCGTAGAGGGATACCTTCCTATTTCTGCCAGCACAGGCGTGGGATTGGCAAAAATGCAAAGAGTCGTGGCATATGCGTCACTGATTTATAAAACAACGTTTCTTTACGATCAAAAGGAAGGACCAGAAATGCGACATCGCCACCGGATTACGGTGGCGATTGGTGAAATGTGCGGCGGTTAGCGGTAGTTAACGATAATTTGTACGCTTTGCACCTTCAAAGCTGGAATTAATCGCCCTCCGCCGGGAACTTCCCAGATAAAGCGAAAAGGCTCCGCCGCCGATACCTGGCTGAATGCCATGGTAGTACCGCTCTGGGCATCAAGTTCAGTACAGCGGGTGAGCGAACACAGCCGGGTGCGTAATCCCGCAGGCGTTGGGCCATTTAGTTCATAGCGCCAGGCTACCAGCGTTGTTGCCCCCTGAACGGGCTGCGACGCGGTCAGGGGTGCCGATGAGGCGGCCACGCCACGATGATTAAGGGTTATGCCCATGCGGCTCGCCTGCCAGGCCCCCTCACCCGCCGCCTGCGCCATCAGCGGCAGGCAAAGTAATAGCAGCACTTTACGCATTACTTGCCTCCAATGGTCGCCGTCATGCGGATATTGCGGTTGTCGGAAAGCTCCATATTTGACAGCACCACCAGCTGCGGCAGGCTACGACGCAGGAAGCGCGACAGCAGCGGACGCAGCGCATGATTCACCAGCAACACCGGAGGCGCGCCGAGCATCTCCTGACGCGACAGCGCTTCCTGGGTTTGCGCCAGCAGACGGTCGGCCAGACCCGGCTCCAGACCACCGCCACCCTGCAGTGCCTGCAGCAACAGACGCTCGAGCGGCGTATCCAGGCCAATCACCTGCACTTCATCGTTACCCGGGAACCAGCGCTGGGTAATCGCCCGGCCCAGCGCCACGCGCACCACGGAGGTTAACTCGCCCGGGTCGGTCTGAATCGGTGCATGCTCCGCCAGCGTTTCCAGGATGGTACGCATGTCGCGAATCGGCACTTTCTCATCAAGCAGATTTTGCAGCACCTTGTGCAGCGTGGTCAGCGTCACCACGCCCGGCACCAGATCTTCCGTCAGCTTCGGCATATCCTGTGATACACGATCCAGCAGCTGCTGTGCTTCCTGGCGACCGAACAGCTCTGAAGAGTGCTGGCTAATTAAATGGTTAAGATGCGTTGCCACCACGGTACTGGCTTCCACCACCGTGAAGCCCTGGATTTGCGCCTGCTCTTTCAGCGCGCTTTCAATCCAGATAGCGGCCAGGCCAAAGGCTGGGTCGGTGGTGACTTCGCCCGGCAGCGTACCGGCGGCAGTGCCGGGGTTAATCGCCAGCCAGCGTCCCGGATAGGCTTCACCGCTGCCAATCTCCACCCCTTTGAGCAAAATACGGTAGCGGGCGGGCGCGAGATCCATGTTGTCGCGGATATGCACCACCGGCGGCAAAAAGCCCATCTCCTGCGCAAACTTCTTACGAATACTGCGGATACGCCCCAACAGCTCGCCGTCCTGCTGAAAATCCACCATCGGAATCAGTCGGTAGCCCACCTCCATGCCGAGCGTATCTTCAAGCTGTACGTCGCTCCAGGTGGCTTCCACCGCCTGAGTACTGGCTTCCTGAGGTTTCGCTTGTTGTTGCGGCTCCGGCGCTTTCATTTCGCGTCCGCGGATCCACCAGGCCAGCCCTAACAGCGCAGCGGTGAACAGCAAGAACACCAGGTTTGGCATACCCGGCACCAGGCCCAACAGACCCAGCACCCCGGCGCTCAACAGCATGACGCGCGGGTTGCTGAACAGCTGGCCGACCATCTGCTCGCCCACGTCCTGCTCGGTACTCACGCGCGTCACGATAACGCCCGCCGCGGTGGAGATGACCAGCGCCGGGATCTGCGCAACCAGACCATCACCAATGGTCAGCAACGTATACGACTCCGCCGCTTTACCGAGATCCAGCCCATGTTGTAATACGCCCACCAGCAGACCGCCGATGACGTTGATGACCATGATCAGAATACCGGCGATGGCGTCACCGCGAACAAACTTACTCGCACCGTCCATCGAACCGTAGAAGTCGGCTTCCTGAGTCACTTCAGAACGGCGTTTCTTCGCTTCATCTTCACCGATGATCCCGGCATTCAAGTCGGCATCAATCGCCATCTGTTTACCTGGCATTCCATCCAGCACGAAACGCGCGCCAACTTCCGCGATACGCCCGGCACCTTTGGTGATAACCATAAAGTTAATGATAACGAGGATGATAAACACCACGATACCGATGGCAAAGTTACCGCCCACCAGAAAGTGACCGAAGGCTTCCACCACCTTCCCCGCCGCCGCCGCGCCGGTGTGCCCTTCCATCAAAATGATACGGGTCGAGGCCACGTTCAGCGCCAGGCGCAACAGAGTGGTAAACAGCAGAATGGTCGGAAACGCGGCAAACTCCAGGGTACGCTGGGTGAACATCGCCACCAGCAGCACCATAATCGACAGCGCAATGTTAAAGGTAAACAGCAGGTCGAGGACGAAGGCCGGCAGCGGCAGCACCATCATCGACAGGATAAGCAAAATCAGCACCGGCCCGGCAAGCACCTGCCACTGGGTGGATTTCAGGTTGCTGGGAAGACGCAGCATTGCGACAAGATTAGCCATCAGAGTCCTTCTCGTTCAAAAAATCCAGTGCCTCTGGCACCGGTAAGTTATCCGGTTTTTTCGGCGGCTGACCGCCCGCGAGCCGCCAGCGTTTAAGCTGCCAGACCCAGGCCAGCACTTCCGCCACCGCCGCATAAAGCTGGCCGGGGATCTGCTGACCAATATCCGCATGACGGTACAGCGCACGCGCCAGCGGCGGGGCTTCCAGCATCGGGATACGATTCTCTTCGCCAATTTCACGAATGCGCAGCGCCACCAGCCCCGCGCCTTTGGCGACCACTTTCGGCGCGCTCATTTTGTTTTCGTCGTACTGCAACGCCACCGAATAGTGGGTCGGGTTATTAACGATAACGTCGGCTTTCGGGACATCCGCCATCATGCGGCGGCGCGCGGCGGCGCGCTGCATCTGGCGAATACGGCCTTTGACGTGCGGGTCGCCTTCGCTCTGTTTAAATTCGTCACGAATATCCTGACGCGACATGCGCAGTTTTTTCAGGTGGCTGTGGATCTGCCAGAAGACGTCGAAACCGACCATGGGGATGATGCCAAGCGCCACCAGCAGCGCGCAAAGGCCAACCATATTCAGCGCGTTGCCCATGGCAGACAGCGGCGATTCACTCACCAGACGCATCATCTGCGGCCAGTGCAACCACATAAAGAAGCCCGCGACGGTGCCCATCAGCACCGCTTTCATAATGGCTTTTGCCAGCTCCGCCGCCGTTTGTGCGGAGAACATGCGTTTAATGCCCGGCAGCGGGTTAAGTTTATCGAGCTTGAGTGCGAGGGATTTAGTGCTGAACACCAGGCCGCCGAGCATCATCGGGGCCACCAGTGCCACCGTCACCACGCCGACAATCAGCGGCAGCAGCGCCAGCATCGCCTCTTTGAGCAGCATGATTATCTGCCCGAGAATCAGATTAGGGTCGTTCACGATGCTGTGATCAAAACGCAGCCCGCCGGACAAGAGATTCGCCAGCCGACGCGCAAGGGACTCCCCGCCCAGCCAGAGCACACAAACGCCCACCAGCAGCATCAGCACGGATGTCAGCTCGCGGGAACGCGGGATTTGCCCCTCTTCACGCGCTTTTTCAAGTCGTTGGGGTGTGGGGTCTTCTGTTTTGTCGTCGTCGCTTTCTTCTGCCACGGCTTCACTCTCGCAATTACGGTCGCGAGTATTATCTCGATGCAGCGCGTTGCCAATAGGACGAATAACGGAACGAAAGTGAAGGAATTCGAGCGTTTATGGGTTTTGTAGGCCGGATAAGCAAAGCGCCATCCGGCAGAACCCGTGCAGAGCGCCGGATGGCGGCGTAAACGCCTTATCCGGCCTACATGATTAGCGCAGGAAGATAACCCGGTAGCGGCCTGAGCCCACTTCAGCGCAATAGCCCGCCGATGATGGCGTAAAGTCGAGGCCATCCGTCTCCAGCAGCGTATGCGCTCGATCCAGCACCAGCGTCGAGCGGGTATTCGCCGGGATCTCCACCTCGAGGGTTATCGTCTGGCCTTCCTGCGCCGTCTCCTGCGTCCAGTGCACGCTGATATCGCCATATACCGAGGCGTAGCGCGCTTTCAGCCAGGCCAAATCACCGCCGGGAATCGGGTGCAGCACCGAGTGCCTAAAGCCTGGCGCATCCTCTGCGGTATTGAAGCCCGCCGCCGCGCGATACAGCCATTCGCCGATGGCGCCGTAGGCATAGTGGTTGAACGAGTTCATGTCCGGGCTCCACATGGTGCCGTCCGGCTTCACGCCGTCCCAGTGCTCCCAGATGGTCGTGGCCCCAGCTTTCACCTGATAGAGCCAGGAGGGGAAATCGTCCTTCATCAGGAGCCGCCACGCCGCATCAGCCTGGCCGTTCTCACTGAGCGCATGGCAGAAATAAGGCGTGCCGACGAATCCGGTCACCAGGTGCCCATCCTGCTCTTCCAATAATGTCAGCAAGGTTTGCACCGTGCGTTCACGGTAGGCCTCCGGCACCAGCTGGAAGTAAAGCGCCAGAATGTGTGCGGTCTGCGTTCTCGCCGCCAGCCTGCCGTTCGGGGTAAAGAACTCGCGGTGGAAGCTGTCAACAATCGACGCATGCAGCGCCGCGTAGCGTTCCGCGTCTTCCACATGACCAAGGACTTTCGCCGACTTCGCCAGCAGCAGCGTTGATAACGCATAGTAAGCCATGCAGGTCAGTTCATTCGGCGTTGCGCCAAAATAACTCCCCTCGCGGGCATCCAGCGCCACCCAGTCACCAAACTGCAGCTTCCACGACCACATATTGTCGACCGCATTCGCCTGCATAAACTCCACCCACGCCTTCATGCTGCCGTACTGGCGCGCCAGCGTTTGGGTATCTCCATACATCAGATAGAGCGTCCAGGGGTTGATGACGGCCGCATCCGCCCAGGCCGCCGAGGAATGGGTACGCCCGTGCGACAGAAAACGGTCGTTATCGCATTTGCCCGTCAGGATATCCGGGATGACGTGCGGCACACCGCCTTCCGGCGTTTGATCGTGTTGCAGGTCTTCCAGCCATTTGGCAAAGAAGGTTCTGGTCTGCATCAGATAGCTGGCGGTACGACAGAAAATCTGCGCGTCCCCGGTCCAGCCAAGGCGTTCGTCTCGCTGCGGGCAGTCTGTCGGAATATCGACAAAGTTACCCTTCAGCCCCCAGAGAATATTGTGATGCAGCTGATTAAGTTCAGCATTTGAGGTTTCAATTGAACCGGTTGGGGTCATCGCGGAATGCAGCACCACTGCCACAAAATCGTCGAGCTTCGGCGTTCCCGGCCAGCGTTCAATCATCACATAGCGGAAACCCTGGAAGGTGAAGTGCGGATGATATCGCTCCTCCTCCCCTCCGCGCAGGGTATAGTCAACCCGCTGTTTTGCCGTTCTCAGGTTCGCCAGATAAACGTTCCCTTCCGCGTCGAGAACTTCAAAATGGCGTAGCGATACGTTATCACCCGCGGCTCCTCGCACGCTAAATTCAACCCAGCCGCTGAGGTTCTGGCCAAAATCGAGCACCGTTTCCCCCTTCGGCGTAGTAAACAGTGACCACGGCGCGATCCGCTCTATTTCCCTTACCGGGCAAGCGGTCTGGGGTTTCAGCACCGCACGGTCTGCGGCAAGTACGCTCACCGCGCGCCAGCCCCGGGCGTCAAAGCCAGGTTCGCACCAACCGCGCTGCTCGCGGCGCGCATCGTAAATTTCACCGTCGTAAATTTCGGAGAACAGGACTGCCGAATCGCTCGCCTGCCAGTCAGCGCCGCTGGCGATCACCCGCTGACTCCCGTCACGCAGCGTCACCACCAGGTGACAAATAAAACCGGTCTGCTCGCCGTAGTAATTACGGTAGCGGTTAAAGCTCATATCACCTTTATACCAGCCGACACCCACCATCGCGCCAAGGGTGTTGTCCCCACGGCGCAGATGCTCAGTAACGTCCCAGGTCTGATACAGAAGATGATGGTGATAGCTGGTCCAGCCCGGCGCGAGTTCATCGCACCCTACCTTTTCGCCGTTGATCCACAATTGATACAGCCCCAATGCGCTGGCGTGAACCACCGCCGAGACAATGTCGTTGTCCTGCGGCACGCTAAAATCATGGCGCAGCAACGTCCCTTTTGAGGATTCCTTCTCCTGCGGCGTTTCCGCTGAGATAAAATCGCCCTGCCACGCCGCGGCAGGCAGCCCGGAAATAAAGGACGCTTCCGGGCTCCAGTCGCTTGCCTGTCCGTGATTATCGGTAATCTTCACCCGCACGTAGTAGCGGGTTGAAGGGGCACATTCAATATCCGCCAGGACGATGTTATTGGAACGTTCGTCGTGCATTTCGCCGCTGTCATACAGCAGTTCCTTAAACTGCGTCGACGTCGACAGCTGTAACCGCCAACTGCGCTGAACCACGTTGCGCAGCGCGCTACTGATAATCCAGCCAAATACCGGAAGCGTTTCGCAACCCGCTAGCGTGGTTTCATAATTGAGCGTGACTTTTTCTACGGCCAACATAGTGATTTCCTCAATGACTTCATTTTTCAGGCTTTTGCCCGCATAGTGTCGCGTGAAGAAACGGTGGCCCCAGGCGCGGCGACCATTTCCGTTTCTGCATTAAATTCATTGCGCTGCCTGCCGTGGAAGCAGAGCCAGCCGATAACCATTCCGGCCACCACAACTGCCGTCAGCAGGCAATAAAGGACTATCGGTCCGGCACTCAGCAGCACCGGTGTCACGAAGGCCAGCAGCCCGCAGGTCAAACGGGCCACGCCGACAATAACCCCTTGTGCGGTGGCGCGCAGCATGGTCGGAAACGACTCCTGAGCCCACACCTTCATAATCCCTTCAAAGGCAAAACCGGTGCCGATGTTGGTAAACAGCAGGCAACAGAACCAGGAGAGCGGGGAAAAATTCAGCAGCACAGGCACGAAGTAACCGCCGGACATCATCACCGCGCCGAAGATGAAAAAGGGAATACGTTTGTCGGTATCCACAATGCGCATAAACAGCAGACCCGATGCCACACTCACGGGCAAAATAAGCAGCCCCCACAGCGAGTTGGTACTGACCGAGATGCCGACAACGTTGACGGCCACAAAGGTGCCAAACTGCCCGCCGGTGTTAGCCGCCAGATTGGTAAAAGTGTAAAAGGCGCACAGCGAGAGAAACGGCCATAGATATTTCGCGTCAAGCAGGTCGCGCCAGCCGCTTTTCTGGGCGCGCACGGTCGCCACGCCCCGCCGCTGTTCATCGCGCGCGGCCAGCCACAGCGGTGATTCGGGAATGGACCAGCGCAGAATCAGCAACACTGCTGCCACCAGACCGACGTGCAAATACATAATTTGCGCGCCAATCTGCCCCCAGTCGCCTACCACCGCCGAGATGCCCATCGTCGCGCCGATACCCACCAGCCAGAGCAGATTCGAGAGTCCGATAATCTTGCCGCGATTGTCGTCAGAGGCGGCTTCCGAGATCGTCGCCAGCGAAACCGGTAAATCAGCCCCCGTCGCTAACCCCACCAGCAGGGTACCAAGCAGCAGGAAATGAAAGCTCAGTCCAAAGGCTAACGCCAGCGTACCGAAGACGATCATCGCCATCGTGATAATAAAGACATTCCGTCGCCCAATACGGTCGCCAAGACGGCCGCCGCAGAACGCGCCGGCGGCAATACAGAGGGTTAACAAGCCGGATAAAATGCCAATTTCCAGTGCGGTAAGGCCAATGGTTTTTTGATAAATAACCAGCGCGGTACCATTAGAAACAATGGCCGCCGAATCGATATACGATGCCATTCCTGACACCACCCCAATATACCAGGGGCCGGGCGTATTATTTTTTGCCATGACGAATCCCTTAATGCTGAGAGCGAAAGGAGAAGCGTGCAGAATCCCCTCTCACGACGATTGTTGAGATAAAATTGCAGCAGTTTTATTGTTGTTATTAGCCGAAAATCAGATCTGCGTTAACACGCGAGAATGCAGTTCCCGTTCATGAGTCGGTGAATAATTAAAATATCGTCGGTATGATTCGGTTAATCGGACGCCATTCATAAAACCGCAGCGTGCGGCTATTTCACTCACCGTTTTATCGGTGGTGCGTAGCAACTCCTGAGCTTTAAGAACCCGAAACAGCATCTGAAATCTTACCGGGGTATAGCCGGTAATGCGTTTAATAAAGCGAAACATGGTGCGTCGCGCGACGCCGCTATCATCGCTCAGCGCGGCCCAATCGAGTTGTCGAAGACTGTGAGATTTGAGCGTCCTGATAAGGCTCGCCCGTCCTCTCTCTTCCGCGTTAAGCGCCTCCGCCTGGTATCCACACTGACAGAGCGTGGTAATCACGTTGAGGAATGCCGCTTCACATTGCGAAAAATAGAGCGCGTCGTAGTCGTTTTCGTTACGCGCAACGATCTGTTCGCTCCAGGCCTCGATATTGGCAAGCGCACCCGAAGTCAGGGTGCGGTCGTTGCGAGACTGCAACTGCGTTTTCACGCATTGCAGCAGGATGTCGATATGCTGTAAAAAATGAAAATTGTGATTCCTACGAATTAATATATTAATCACCGAAAGATGATTAGTGGAAACGTAGCTATGCGTATCATTTTTTGTAACGAGAAAGAAATCACCCTTACAAATAAAGTGGACAATATCATTAATAATATGAAACCCGCTGCCATCGCGGACAATCACCAGCTCATCAAATTCATGCCCATGCACACCTTCCATTAGCTGATTATTCATGGTGAAAAGACAAAATGCATGTTGATCAGAGTGAAAGAAATCACTATCTCGTAATATCCGCATGAGCACTCCCGATTTTATTTGGGCAATAACATTCCGACCTTAACTAATAGCAAGGATTGAAAAATAAATATTGTTTCAGGTCTCATTGATAACTATTTAAACGTAATAATTATGACAAGTCTATATATCGGGGTGGCACTCAGGCGTAAGCCAGCGTGACGCTGGTTTCATTTTCGGGAAATGCAGGGGGGTGACGTAGAATGTCCCCGGCGTCGCATTCGCTCGGCCGGGCTACATACGAGGCGTAGCCCGGACGAGGCGGTCACGCCGACTCCGGGGCGGTGCCGGGCAAAAACCGGCGTCCAGGATATATAGGCTTAGAAGCCGAGGCTGTCCAGCAGGTCGTCCACCTGATCCTGGCTGGCAACGACGCCCGCTTTGGAGGTGTCGACCTGCGGTCCGTTGAGCAGGCTGTCATTTTCACGTTTCTGGCGAGCGCCCTGTTCCGGGATGTTTTCCAGCAGCACCATCAGCAGCTGACGCTCGATCTCCTGAATCACATCCATCATGCGCTTGATAACCTGGCCCGTCAGGTCCTGGAAATCCTGCGCCATCATGATGTCGAGCAGCTGCGCGTTGGTAAAGCTGGTATGACCCGGCACATCACCAAGGTATTTGCGCGTATCGGTCACCAGTTCACGGGCATCGGCAAGCTCAATCGGGTTTTCAAACCACTCATCCCAGCGCTTGGTCAATGCTTTTGCGCCCTTCTCCATTTCATCCTGATGCGGCTGCGACGCCTCAACGCTGTTGAGCGCGCGTTCAGCCGCCTGCGCGGTCATCTGTACCACGTAATCGAGACGATCGCGGGCATCGGGTATCGCCTCTGCCGCTTCCGCAATCGCCTGGTCCAGACCCAGCTCGCGCAGACTGTCACGCAGCATACGGGTCAGATTGCCAATACGGCTGATAATATCCGCGGCTGAGTGTTCATCGCCGGGCTTGATGGAAGATTGCATCATGTTCGTCACCTTACATGCCCAGTTTCTCGAAGATTTTGTTCAGCTTCTCTTCCAGCGTCGCAGCGGTAAACGGTTTCACCACGTAGCCACTGGCCCCTGCCTGCGCGGCAGCAATAATGTTCTCTTTTTTCGCTTCTGCCGTCACCATCAGTACCGGCATGGCCGCCATTGCACCGTCGGCACGAATGGTTTTCAGCAGTTCAAGACCATCCATGTTTGGCATGTTCCAGTCAGAAATCACGAAGCCAAACCCGCCCGCCTGCAGCTTATTCAGCGCGTCCACGCCGTCTTCCGCTTCTTCAACGTTGTTAAATCCCAGCTCTTTTAACAGGTTGCGTACGATGCGACGCATGGTGGAAAAGTCATCCACAACCAAAAACTTAAGCTCTTTATCCGCCATAAAATAATTCTCCTGATCAAATACGTATTGCCTGTCCGGCACTGATTTTTGCCAGCATCTGCTGGCTTACCTGGCTAAGATCGACCACTTCGCTGACGCCACCGGTATTGATGGCCTCACGCGGCATGCCGAACACCACACAACTGGCTTCATTCTGCGCAATGGTCCAGGCGCCCGCCTGAAACATGGCATGCATCCCGGCCGCACCGTCGTTGCCCATGCCGGTGAGGATGACCCCTACGGCGTTGCGCCCCGCGTGCTTCGCAACCGAATGAAACAGCACATCGACCGACGGGCGATGGCGATTAACCGGCGGCCCGTCGTGAATTTTGATTTGATAGTTGGCCCCGCTACGCGCGAGTTCCATATGTTTATCGCCCGGCGCAATGTAGGCGTGGCCAGGCAGGACGCGCTCGCCGTCTTCAGCTTCTTTTACCGTTATCTGACACAGCTTGTTCAGACGCTCGGCGAACGAGCGGGTAAAACCCGGTGGCATATGCTGGGTTATCAGCAGCGCAGGGCTTGAAAGCGGCAGCGGCTGCAGCACATGACGAATCGCCTCGGTACCACCGGTTGAGGCGCCAATGGCAATCAATTTTTCAGAGCTCAGCAGCGGGCCGGCTTTGAGCGTCGCCGGTACAGGCAGCGGCTTATGGGCGCTAATACGCGCGCGCGAAGCGGCACGCACCTTCTCGGCAATGGTTTCGCTGTAAGCCAGCATCCCTTCGCGAATACCCAACTGTGGCTTGGTGACAAAATCCACGGCCCCCAGCTCCAGCGCGCGTAGCGTGACTTCCGAGCCTTTCCCGGTCAGCGAAGAGACCATCACCACCGGCATTGGGCGCAGACGCATCAGTTTTTCGAGGAAATCGAGGCCATCCATGCGCGGCATTTCCACGTCCAGCGTTAATACATCAGGATTAAATTTTTTTATCAGGTCACGAGCCACCAGCGGGTCGGGCGCGGTCGCGACCATCTCCATGTCGTCATGCTCGTTGATTATTTCCGTCATGATTTGCCGCATCAGCGCGGAGTCATCGACAGAGAGGACCCTTATTTTTTTCATGTTCTTCCCTTACTTAACGCATAGACCGTTTGTCCACGCAGGCTGAACTCACGGGCAAGATGGCTAAAGTTTTCCGAGTGTCCGGCAAACAGCAGCCCGTCCGGTTTCAGCAACGGGACAAAGCGTTTAAGGATCTCCTGCTGCGTGGTCTTATCGAAATAGATCATCACGTTGCGACAGAAGATCGCATCAAACGGCCCGGGTATGTTGTAGTGAGCGTTCAGCAAATTCAGCGTGGAAAAATCCACGTAGTTCGCCAGCTCAGAACGCACACGTACCAGGCCCGAATGCGGCCCGGTTCCGCGCATGAAATAGCGCTGTAGTTGCTGCTGGGAGAGCGTTTTCAGCTCGTCCATGCGGTAAATACCGCTTTGCGCTTTCTCCAGCACTTCGGTATCGATATCGCTGGCAAACACTTTCCAGCGGCCCGGCGCGGTTCCCAGCGTATCGGCGAGGGTAATAGCGATGGAGTAAGGTTCCTCCCCCGTCGACGCCGCTGCGCTCCACACCCGATACTCACCCTGCCGACGCGCCGCATGCTCGGCAAGCGTCGGAAAATGGTGCGCCTCACGGAAAAAGGCCGTCAGGTTGGTGGTGAGCGAGTTAATAAATGCCTGCCACTCAGGGCTGTCGCCGTTGGCCTCCAGCAGGCTGAGGTAATGACCAAAGTCGTCAAGGTTCAGCGTGCGTAAACGCCGCACCAGACGGTTGTAAACCATGTCACGCTTATGATCGGCCAGCACGATCCCGGCGCGCTGGTAGATCAGTTGACAGATCCGACGGAATTGTCCGTCGGTGAGCGTCAGGCGCTGTGTCAGTTGGCTCAGTAGTTGCGATTGCCCATTTGGCAGAGATACAGTCATAGCGCCTTCTTACATCACATCATTCAGGAAACTGCGGGTACCGCAGCCAGCTCTACGCTTTCACGCGGTGCCGCTGCTTTGATTTCTTCCAGTGAAAATACCGAGACGACGCTGGTCAGGCGGTCGGCCTGATCGGCCAACTGCTGGGTAGCCGCCGCACCTTCTTCCACCAGCGAGGCGTTCTGCTGGGTGACCTGGTCCATCTGCGTTACCGCCTGCGCGACCTGTTCAATCCCGCGACGCTGCTCGTCAGAGGCAGAGGCGATTTCACCCATGATGTCATTGACGCGGGTCACGGACTGCACAATCTCGGTCATGGTATTGGCGGAGGTTTCCACCAGTGCGGACCCTTCCTGCACGCGGGCAACCGATTCTTCAATCAGCCCTTTAATCTCTTTCGCTGCCTGTGCGCTGCGGCTCGCCAGGTTCCTTACCTCACCGGCCACCACGGCGAAGCCGCGCCCCTGTTCACCGGCACGCGCCGCTTCCACCGCCGCGTTCAGCGCCAGAATATTGGTCTGGAAGGCAATGCCGTCAATTACGCTGATAATGTCGCTAATCTTGCGCGAACTGGTAGCGATGTTCTGCATAGTACGAGCCACGTGGGACGCTTGTTCACCACCGCGCTTCGCCGTATCCGCCGCACCGTGTGCCAGGTTAGAGGCCTGGCGGGCGTTATCGGCGTTCTGGCTGACCGTCGCCGTGAGCTGCTCCATGCTGGCCGCCGTTTGTGCCAGCGACGCCGCCTGCTGTTCGGTACGTGAGGAGAGATCGTTATTACCCGCAGCAATTTCCGAAATGCCGGTATGCATCGCATAGCTGCCTTCGCGTACCTGGCCGACGGTATCGCGCAGCGACTGCTGCATGGCTTTCAGACCGGCAAAAATGGCGCTGATTTCGTTCTTACCGTAGACGGCAATCGGACGCGCCAGATTGCCATGAGCAATATTGTCAAAATGGCTGCTGATGATGGTCATTGGCTTGACCACCATATGGCGCACCCACCACAGCGCACCGACGGTGATAAGCACAGAGATAATCACCATGCTAATAAAGATAATGGTCGAACGTTGATAGTCGCTCTGACTCTCGCGCTCCGCGGCAGATACATAGTTCTCGATATTTTTGCGCCAGCTTTCGTAGTCGTTATCAAACTGGTCCTGCGCTTTCTGCACCGGTGCCGCGACAAACTCAGACAGCTGGTTGTTCTCAAGCCACGCCGTCTGGTGCGCTAACATTTCATGCCAGGCGGTAAAGGTCTTCGCCGTCTGGGCCTGGAGTTCTTTATCGTGCTCGCTCATCAGCGGCAGCGCCATAAAGCCCTGGAACAGCGCGTCGGCCTGCGACAGATTCTGTTTCACGTCAGCAACGATGTCGCGCACTTCATCCGGCGGATAGCTCAGCGCCGTCAGCGTGCCAGCTTTGTTCAGCATGGTGCTGGCCTGCAGCATTGCCGCGCGTGATTCCGTTAAGGTATTCAGCTGCTGGCTGCTCTGGTCTATCTGATAAATATTTTGCTGCCCATCGCGAAAAGCCCAAAAAGAGAGTCCGTTACTGCCAATCTGCAAAATGCCGCAGAGAATCAAAATCAGAAACAACGTGGTAGAGATTCGAATACGATAAAGCATCACCACACTCCTAAAGGCGGCAAAGACCGCAGATAAAATTAAAATGTTTCCCAGTTAGTATCGGTACTGCGTTCGGTATTCGACGCGAGGCGTTTCGCCGCTGTCGGTACCTGAGCTGCTTTTGTCGCCTGCTGTGCGGAAGCGACGTTCAGACGGAAAGCCGCAACGGCTTGGTTCAGGCGTTCCGCCTGGTCTTCCAGCGCGGCGGCGGCCGTTGCCGACTCTTCCACCAGCGCGGCGTTTTGTTGGGTGACGCTGTCCATTTCTGCGACGGCAATCGCCACCTGGTCGATACCGCGACTCTGTTCATCGGAAGCAGAGGCGATTTCGCCCATAATGTCGGTCACGCGGGTGACGGCATTCACAATATCGGTCATGGTCTCGCCCGCGCTTTCTACCAGTACAGAACCGGTATCGACCCTGGAGACAGAATCTTCAATTAAGGCTTTGATCTCTTTTGCTGCCTGCGCGCTGCGGCTTGCCAGATTACGCACTTCACCGGCAACAACCGCAAAGCCGCGGCCCTGCTCACCCGCACGAGCCGCTTCAACGGCGGCGTTCAGCGCCAGAATATTGGTCTGGAAGGCAATACCGTCGATAACGCCGGTAATATCGGAAATTTTCTGCGAACTGGCGGCGATTTCGTGCATGGTGTTCACCACGCCGTTAACCACGTTGCCGCCGCGCTGGGCGGTTTCCGAGGCGCTTTGCGCCAGATGCGAAGCCTGACGGGCGTTTTCGGCGTTCTGCTTCACAGTCGCCGTCAGCTGTTCCATGCTGGCCGCCGTCTCTTCAAGGGAAGCAGACTGCTGCTCGGTTCGTGCTGACAGGTCGTTGTTCCCGGCGGCGATTTCGCTGGTGCCGTGATAAATCGCCTCGGCCCCTTCCCGTACGTGCGTCACGGTGCTGATAAGCGAGTCCTGCATATGGCTGACGGTTCCCGCCAGTTCGGTGATTTCGTTGCGTCCGTGCAGCGTCAGGCTCTGGGTCAAATCGCCCGCCGCAATATGGCGGATATGGCCCATCACCAATGCCAACGGTTTAAGCAGAATGGCGCGAATACCAAACCACGCGGCCACCATCACGATAACCAGTACCACCGCCAGCGCCAGTAACTGCCAGCGGGCAATCTGGTAATCGCGGCTGCTGGTGGTAAACGCGTGCTGATAGAGGCCTTCACTTTGGGTCGCATACTGAGTCATCGCTTCACCCAGGGCGTTTTGCATTCCCTGCGTTGGCTGCGCGAAGTAGGCATCCATATTGCCGTTTTCCAGGAACCCCTCCAGCTCCTTTAAGGCCGCATAGTAGTTCTGGTAGGTTTTCGCGACCTGCTGGCTGGTATCACTCATCAATGGCAGCACGGGCGTTTCGCTGAAACGCGCGAAATGACCTGCCGCCTGCTCAAGGGTGGTACGCGCATTTTTCAGCAGTTCGGTTTTTGCGCTGCTCTGCTGATTAGCGGTATCCATCATCATCCTGGCCGAAGAACGGCTCAGGTTGATACGGGTTTGCAATAACAGATCCCACGACTTGGTGAGTTCCGCCTGTTGAGTTCGAAGCGTATTAGATAATGCAAAGCTTTGTTGGTTCTGGTGCAACGAGGAGAACAGAAAGCCCCCGGAGACCAGCTGCAAAAGTGCGAAGACGACCAGCACCAACATCAGCAGCGTGACAACGCGGATACGGTTTAACATACAGCACCTTCTCTATGACTTGTTACGGCTGTTATCGGCATCCCAAAAAGAAACTTAAGTGCCGGGCGAGTAAAAATCTGAGGGGTAATGCGGTGCTGACGCGAGTCACTGAATAACAACGATTTTTATAAATCATAAAAAAAAGTTGTAAATCACCTCACTTTCATACAATTTATGTGGTGAATGATTAATGACATTACATAACTAAAAAAGCATTTTTCATCGCACGACACTTTTGTAATCTGACGGGGTATTTTTTCGTGGCAAACGCAAATAAACTCACGGTTTTTATCGTGATTTTCATGCTGGCAGGCATTCTGACCGGCGCAATGATCCATTCCTACGCATCCGCAACCACCATTCAAGTCTGGTCCAGTAACATCACCCTGCTTACCGATATCTTCTTACGCTTAATCAAAATGGTTATCGCACCGTTAGTCTTCAGTACCCTGACCGTGGGGATTATGAAGCTCGGCGAGACCTCCACGATTGGTCGCGTTGGCGGTAAAGCGATGGTCTGGTTTATCAGCTCTTCGGTGCTGTCTATTCTGGTGGGCCTGTTTATCGTCACCTTGCAGCATCCGGGTAGCGGCCTGAATCTGTCGGTGCCAAAAGACGCGGTAGAAACCGGTCTGGCCGTGGGCGGTATGAGCCTGAAGGGCTTCCTCTCCCACACCATTCCAACCAGTATCGTTGGCGCAATGGCGGATAACGAGATCCTGCAGATTGTGGTCTTCTCTATGTTCTTCGGTATCGGCGGCGCGTCGCTGGGCCAGAAGTTCAACGCCCCGTTGGTTGCCGCACTGGACGTGGTTTCCCATATCATGCTGAAGGTCACCGGCTACGTGATGTACGTTGCGCCGCTGGCTATCTTCGCCGCCATCTCTTCCGTGATTGCGACGGAAGGTTTGGGTATCCTGCTGAACTACGCTTCGTTCATCGGCGGTTACTATGTGGCTATTCTGCTGACCTGCTGCGTGCTGGTTGCGCTGGGCTATATGGTGCTGAAGAAAGACGTTTTCCGTCTGCTCAGCATGCTGAAAGACCCGGTTCTGGTGGCGTTCACCACCAGCAGCTCTGAAGCGGCCTACCCGAAAACGCTGGAACAGCTGACCAAATTCGGCTGCTCGCGCAATATCGTGTCGTTCGTTTTACCGATTGGTTATTCATTTAACCTCGTCGGCTCGATGGTGTACTGCTCCTTCGCCTCAATGTTTATCGCTCAGGCGTATAACATCCACCTGAGTTTCTCTGAGATTGCCGTGTTGATGCTGACGCTGATGCTGGCCTCTAAAGGAATCGCGGGCGTGCCGCGCTCTGCGCTAGTCGTGCTGGCGGCGACCATCCCAAGCTTTAACATTCCTGTGGCGGGTATCCTGCTGCTGATGGGTATCGACCACTTCCTCGATATGGGTCGTTCGGCTATCAACGTGCTGGGTAACGGCGTGGCGACGGCGATGCTGTCGCAGAACGAAGGTCAGCTCGCTGAAGTTGAGCCAGAGGTTGTGCAGCAAAATATGTAAGGTTTGAGCCGTTCCCGGCGGCGCTTCGCTTGGCCGGGCTACATACTTGGGTAGCCCGGCCAAGCGAAGCGCCGCCGGGAATAGCACCCAAACAAAAGCCAGACCCCAGGGTCTGGCTAAATCCAACAAAAATCTTTCACCGCCGCCCTGAAGTTAACTCCCCTCCCCCGACGACCAAAAGCAATACTCAAGCGCAATGAAAAACGCCCGCCTCACTGGCCAGAGACGGGGTAAAACAGGGTTTAGATAAAGACGCGCAGACCCACCGCCGCAAGGTGATCGGAAACGTTATAGGTGTCATCCGTATTGCCGCTGGCTTTCTCATAGCCGTATTCAATATAGGTCACGGCTTTTTTACCTAACCAGTAGTCGGTCCCCAACGTCGTGGACTGGAAGTGCTGGCCGTCCATTGCGTCACCACCTTCGGTCCAGTCAAAGTTGGCGTATACGCTCCACTCTGGCGTAATTTTAAACTGGGACGCATATTCCAGACCAAGAATCGTTTCCTGGTCGTCGGTAGCATTACTCGTACCGCTTCTAGCCGCATTAACATCATCAACTTTGTTGATGTAATACGTAGCCTGCGCACCGTTATACCAGGTGAAACCGTCGAAGTTGGCGGTGTATTTCGCGTTCATCCCCATTGAGTAGGTATTACCGTCGTAGGATGGTCCCGTCACATACGTTACCGGTACGGTTCCCCCATTCGGGCCATAACCTTCATCAATTGTTTCCGTTCCCTGATTCACCGTGTAGTTGTTATACGCCGCCGCACCCGAAACGGAGAAGCCGTTATCGAAGCGATACTGCGCCGCCAGCGCCGCGCCGCCGTGTACGGTAGCAGAGCCATCATGATAGGCATCGTGCATATCCGGGCCATCGCCGTAACCGCTGCCGAAGCCAATACTATCCACGTCATCATTTCCCTGGCCCATCACGCCAACGGTAAATGTTTTCGTGTTGTAATAGTAAATTGCCGCAGAGTTAATAATATCGGTCGACATCCCGGCGGTATCATGTTTTGCCTTACCGCCATAGGCGTAAGTGGTATCAATACCCAATCCCCAGTCGGTTGGCGCATATTGTTTACCGAAGGTAATCACGCCGTATTCATCATTTCCTATACCGGCATAGGCCTGGCGGGTATAAACATCGTTACCCTGATCGTCAGTGGCGGAATCCAGACCATGCATACCGGTTTCGTAATAACCGGCGGCATAATAGCCTTTATCATTAATTTTCTGACGCAGCGCGACGCCCAGACGCGAGTCGTTGTTCTGAATATTATGTTCTACGCTATGCGCGGAATCGTCTTTGGCATACAGACGAACGGAACCCATAATAGCAATCGCCGTATCGTCGCCCTGATAAACCATCTCACCTTTGGTTTGCGTCGCCGTATAGGCTGGTGAGGCGAAGTCTCCGCTGGCAGCCAGTGCATAAGCCGGAGCGCCTACCGCTGCGGTAATAGCCAGAGCGATAATAGAGGGTTTAATCATTACTGTTTTTACGCGCATAGAAATCCCTTAATCAATATTTAAGATTATGTTTTTTGATAACGTTGAATTTATAAATGGGAAAGAAAGCGTTCTCTCCACGAGGGAAATATTAATTGCAGAGAGAATCTATTTTCTACGCGAAACAATAAAAAATAAGATGGCGATCACTAAGAATTATTTTCTTTCCTGTAATCACACAATGATTATATTTTTACACTTTGGTGAATTTAAAATTCAATTTATTAATAAAATAATTCAAACATCGATATAAATATTGCAAACTATAAATGAGAAACCTTTTATTCATAATTACAAAACATTAAAAAATAACATCAGCCACCAATACCAACCATTGCATTAACATAATTTTTTCATAGCGCGCTAATCTATCGTCAATTCAGGTTGTTTTTATTTAAGCTGAATAAATTCGTGATATATCGAGGAGATAATAATTAACGTTATTAATACAATAACTTTATTGGTTTGATCACGTCATTCACTCTGAGAATATTTATATTTTACTGGGATGCATAAATTATAAATAAAATAAAGCGGGTGTTATCAGGAATTGAGAACCAGGTAGGGATTAAAATCACAAAATTTAAATATTCAAACTTCAGCGATAAAATAGGGTTCACCGTTTCATGACGATGAACCCTGTCGCCATTATGCGGCGTGGCTTGCCGCGCTATCCAGCAATGCCATCTCTTCGCTATTGAGCAGCTTCTCAATATTCACCAGAATCAGCATACGGTCGCCCAGTGCGCCAAGCCCGGTCAGATATTCAGTAGACAGAGTTACGGCAAACTCCGGCGCCGGGCGAATCTGCTCGGCGGCCAGAGAAAGGACATCGGACACGCCGTCTACGACGATACCCACAACACGTTGGCCAAGATTCAGCACGATAACCACCGTATTGTCGTTGTACTCGACGTCTTCCTGGCTGAACTTCACGCGCAGGTCGACAATCGGCACAATCACGCCGCGAAGATTGGTCACACCTTTAATAAAGGCCGGGGTGTTCGCAATGCGCGTCACCTGATCGTAGCCACGGATCTCCTGCACCTTCAGAATATCGATGCCGTACTCTTCATTGCCCAGCGTAAATACCAGGAATTCTTGCCCAGTCGGTTCACCCGCCAGCTTTGTTACATTCGTCATACCGGTCATGTTGTTCCCTTATTTCTGCGTATCAGGCGGCGGTGCTCGCCAGACGTTTTTCACGGTTGAGCCCCTGCAAGGCAGAGACATCGACAATCAGCGCGACGCTGCCGTCGCCAAGAATGGTGGCTGCGGAGATACCCGGCACTTTGCGATAGTTGCTTTCGAGATTTTTCACCACCACCTGATGCTGACCAATCAGCTGATCCACCAGCAGCGCATAGCGACGCCCGGCGCTTTGCAGGATAACCACAATGCCCTGCGTCGCTTCGGTTTTCGCCCCTTGAACCTCAAACGCTTTCCACAGTTCTACCAGCGGCAGATATTCACCGCGGACTTCCAGCACGCGCTCGCCGCCCGCCAGCGGATGCAGATCTTCTTCGCGCGGTTGCAGCGACTCCATGACCGCGTTAAGCGGCAGGATAAAGACCTCTTCGCTGACTTTGACCGACATACCATCAAGTATCGCCAGCGTCAGCGGCAGCAAGATGCGGATGGTGGTACCAGACCCTTGCTTCGACTGGATCTCAACATGGCCGCCCATCTCCTGGATGTTACGTTTCACCACGTCCATACCCACGCCGCGCCCGGAGACGTCAGTCACCTGCTCTGCCGTTGAGAAGCCCGGCGCAAAAATCAGCATCCCGACTTCTTCATCGGTCATGCTTTCATTGACCGCCATCCCCTGCGACATCGCCTTCGCCAGAATACGCTCGCGGTTCAGCCCGGCGCCGTCGTCGGTGACTTCGATACAGATATTGCCGCCCTGATGTTCCGCGGACAAAATCAGGTTGCCGACGGCCGATTTCCCGGCGGCCAGGCGCGTTTCCGGCAGTTCAATACCGTGGTCGAGACTGTTACGCACCAGGTGCGTTAACGGGTCGATAATGCGTTCAATCAGGCTTTTATCGAGTTCGGTTGAGCTGCCCATCAGCGTCAGTTCAACCTGTTTGCCAAGCTTGCCCGCGAGATCGCGAACCAGGCGCGGGAAGCGGCTAAAGACATACTCCATCGGCATCATACGAATCGACATCACCGATTCCTGGAGGTCGCGCGCGTTACGCTGCAACTGCCCCATGCTGGTAATCAGGTCGCCGTGCGATACCGGATCCAGCGCGTTTGAGCGCTGCGCCAGCATGGATTGGGTGATAACCAGTTCGCCAACCAGGTTAATCAACTGGTCAACTTTCTCTACCGCGACGCGAATGCTGGTTGATTCGCTGCTACGGGCGGCCGGTTTTTCGCGCTCTGCGCGCGGTGCGGCCGGAGCTGGTGTGGCAGCCGCCGCGACGGCGACCGCAGCCGGTTCAGCGACCACCTCTTCCACCACCTCAGGCTCGGCTTGCGCTTTTACCTCGGCGGCAGGCGCGGTCGTGAATTCAATCTGATCGGCTTCAATGACAAAGCACAGCACGGCGACGATATCATCTTCGTCCACGCCACCTTCGATCACAGCGGTTAAGCTATCGGCCGTTTTGCTGACCTGGCTTAAGGTCGCCAGGTTGTTCAGCTCTTCTTCCAGCATATCCGGCTCGCCTGCCTTCAGGCGCGAGAGCGTAATCTGCTTTTTCCCGGCGGCTGCCGACGCATCAGCGTTAGCCGATGCTTCAGTCAGCTGCGTTGCGTTGTCTACCACGCTTAAGCGCGCACCACCCGCCACGGGAGGGACACTTTCACCTTTCGCTTCCAGCGCCAATTGGCGCAGTGCATTGCAGATATATTCGAAGCTGGCAGCGTCCGGTTCGGTGGAGCTTTTATAGGCGTCGAGCTGTTCCTGCATAATATCTTTGGTTTCCAAAAACAGGTTGATAATATCGGTGCTGAGCTGCATTTCCCCGCGACGAGCCTCGTCCAGCAGGTTTTCCATCAGGTGCGTGGTTTCCTGCAACACGGTAAAGCCGAAGGTTCCCGCGCCGCCTTTAATCGAGTGCGCAGCGCGGAAAATAGCATTCAGCTGTTCAGCATCAGGGTCGTCCACCACCAGGTTCAGCAGATGCTGTTCCATATCGGCCAGTAGTTCATCGGCCTCATCAAAAAATGTCTGATAAAAATCGCTGATATCCATGCTCACGCTATCACCTCGAGTCGGGTTGTGGCGGCGTAGTCCCTGCCGCTGCTGAAGAGGTATTCGGCGACTGGATTACGCTTAAAGGTTCATTCTGGCTCTCGGCATTCTCATGGAGAATGGCCTGCTCAGCCTGGTTATTCAGCACCAGCAGGCTGATACGACGGTTAATCGCATCGTTCCCACCGTGCTCTGATAAACGCATCGAGTTAGACATCCCGATTACGCGCAATACTTTGCCATCATCCAGCCCACCGGCGACCAGCTCACGGCGCGAGGCGTTGGCGCGATCGGCCGACAGCTCCCAGTTGCTGTAGCCCCGTTCGCCAGTGGCGTATGGGTAATCATCCGTGTGCCCTGACAGGCTGACTTTGTTCGGTATTTCATTCAGTACCGGGGCGATCGCGCGCAAAATATCGCGCATATAAGGTTCCACTTCGGCACTGCCGGTTTTAAACATCGGGCGGTTCTGGCTGTCGATAATCTGAATGCGCAGCCCCTCCTGAACCAGGTCAATCTTCAGATGCGGGCGCAGCGCGCGCAGTTTCGGATCGGCTTCAATCAGCTGATCCAGTTCACCGCGAATTCGTTTGAGACGGTTGGTCTCCATCCGTTTTTTCAGATCGTCAATATTCGGCTGTTTCTGCACTTCCCCCTGCTGCTGGGTAACGTCATCACCGCCGCCGGGGATCGGGCTATCGCTGTTCGCCATCCGGGGCCCACCGCTGATAGCCGTCGCCAACGGGGTACGGAAATACTCCGCAATCTGGATAAGCTCTTTCGGGCTGGAGATGGAGATAAGCCACATCACCAGAAAGAAGGCCATCATGGCGGTCATGAAATCCGCATAGGCAATTTTCCACGACCCGTGGGCGCTACCGTGTGATTTATGTTTGCGCCGCTTTACGACGACAATAGGATGCGATTGGTTTTTCATGCGTCCTCGGTCGTGGTCTGCTGCTGGCCAGCCGGGTTGCGCACCGCGCGCACATGTTCTTCCAGCTCGATAAACGAAGGACGTTCGCTGGTGTAAAGGGTTTTACGGCCAAACTCGACGGCAATTGGCGGCGCATAGCCATTGAGATTCGACAGCAGCGTAATTTTGACGCACTGCATCATTTTAGTCGTTTCTGCGCTTTTCTGGCGCAGCACGCTGGCTAAAGGCGAAACAAAGCCGTAGGCCAGTAAGATGCCAAGGAATGTGCCTACCATCGCGTGGGCAATCAACGCCCCTAGCTCTGCCGCAGGTCTGTCGGCAGAACCCAGCGCGTGAACCACCCCCATTACCGCCGCGACGATACCGAAGGCCGGCAGCGAGTCGCCGACCAGCGCCAGGCTGTTCGCCGGCACTTCACATTCGCTTTCATGGGTTTCAATTTCTTCGTCCATCAGCGCTTCAATTTCGAAGGTATTCATGTTGCCGCTGATAATCAGACGCAGATAGTCGACGATAAATTCCAGCATCACTTTATCGGCAAGAATGCGCGGATAGCTGGCAAAAATTTCGCTCTCTTTTGGGTTTTCAATATCGCGTTCGAGCGAGAACATCCCCTGTTGACGCGACTTCGCCATCAAGCGATAAAGCAGGGCCAGCAGGTCCATGTACATCGTTTTGGTGTATTTCGAGCGACGAAACAACAGCGGCAGCGCCTTAAGCGTGCCCTTGATTGCCTTGCCGTTGTTCCCGACGATAAATGCCCCGACACCCGCCCCACCGATGATAATCAGTTCAGCGGGTTGATACAGTGCCCCAAGGTGTCCGCCGGTCATCATGTAGCCGCCGAAAACTGTCCCCAAAACAACCAGGTAACCTATTAAGATAAGCACGTTATCATCCTTCCACCGTTGACCATGAGTGGAGACAGATGAGCAATATCGCTAACCGACGGGTAAAAAAAAGCAGCGGTCATCAAGACCGCTGCTGGAGTGTTTTATCCACACCGTGTGGGTTAAACAGCTTGCTCTATCTGTTCATCCAGCAGTTGTGGATTACTATCGGCAAGATTGTCGGAAAGTTTACGTCTTTTTACTGCGCGAGATGGAGGCTGGCAAAGGCTGCAAACAAAGCTGCCCGCTGGCTGGTGCGCATGAGTAATGAAATTGCCGCCGCAGGAATGGCAGCTGGAGAGTTCGAGCATTCCGCTTTCCACAAAGCGGACTAACGTCCATGCGCGAGTCAGCGCCAGAAGCGGCCCGTTATCCTGCTGTGGACATTGTTCGAGGTACAAACGGTAGGCTTTAATCACGGCGTCCACGCCAGAGCACTGTCCGCTTTTGAGTAAAAACTGCCAGGCATTACAGAACATGGAAGAGTGAATATTCTGTTCCCATGTCATAAACCAGTCCGTGGAAAACGGCAGCATTCCTTTCGGAGGCGGGCTGCCACGCAGTTCTTTGTACAGTTTAATCAGACGACCACGGCTAAGCTGGGTTTCACTTTCCAGCATCTGCAAACGCGCGCCTAGCGTTATCAGCTCCATAGCAAGCTGAATATCGCGGGCTTCCTGAACAATGCTTTTTTCGCTCATTTTCAGGCCCTTTTCTTACGTGCAGGTTCGCCTGATTGGCTGGCTTCATTCAGCAGTCTGGTGGAAAGCAGAATACCGGTATGAATCTGCTGTAAGTCGTCAACTCGTGACTCTTGCGTAAGACGGGTGATGGTTTGAGCATCATCAAAACGGAACTGACAAACTAACTGGTTGGTCTCCGCAATTTTCACCATCTGCGGAAGAGTCAGTTCACCCAGAACTTTCGCCATGGCCTCGTTGATGCCGAGACGGAACATAGCAGAAGCCTTATCCTGACCAATCAAACGCTGTGCAAGAAGCAAGTAAGACAAATTGATGTCATAAATGTGCTTTAGCAACTCGGATGTATGCATTTTCCCCATCCCGAATAACCAATTAGTACTTTTATGCGGTCAAACCGCATACCCCGTGATGTCGTCGGGCAAGGCCCGATAAAAAAAATCGGTCGAAATGCATAGCCGATTAGGTGAATCTTTCTGCAGGGTTGTCGGTCGGCGCGTTAACCTCTCGCCCGACTAACCTAAACATTTCTTACAATTTACTAAGATTTTTCCTAATTCGACGCAACTTTACTCGCCAGATGTGACACATACAATGTTACCTCGCTGTTAATTTGAAATTTATGTGATCGCCGTCACAAAATCAAATCAAATTTAGCCCCTCTATCCATCAGTCTCAATTGTACTTTGGGTATTATTTAAGCAAAAAAATCGCTATTTTATTCCAGCCTAACGGATATTCATTCACCGAAAGTATTTAACAAAGATTCAGGACGAGGGACTTTACGCGAGCCAGATGCGAAAAAATTATCACAGATCATGCTTTCATCTAATAAATAAAATTCATTTTAAATTCAACAAATTGAAACATCTAATCATTTACCACTAATTAATTTGCATGTTATTTACTTTTTATTAACAATATTTCAGCAAAAATTAAATGTTTATCTGCCGTACTGATTACATCATATATTCAGTGGGGCTTATGCAATTTGCGCACCTTTCATACCGTAATTCGCATAAACCTTGCTAATGTATTAGGTTAAGTTATAGGCAGCGATACTCCCCCCAACGCTTGCAGCGATGCGGTAAAAAGAGTAAGAGATGAAAGATTGAGTGCGTGTAATTCAAGCAAGGAGGTCTGATGTCTTACTCACATCTTTTGGTGGCCGTCGCGCCTACCCCAGAGAGTCATGAGCTGCTAAGGAAAGCCGTGGAAATCGCCGAGCCCGCGGGTGCGCGTATTAGTTTGATAACGCTGTCAACTGACCCGGAGATGTACAACCAATTGGCGGCACCGATGCTGGAAAATCTGCGTGAACTGATGCAGGAAGAAACGCATCAATTTCTGCAAAACCTCGCTGACTCCACCCATTACCCTATCTGGAAAAGCCAAATTGCCTCGGGTGAACTGTGTGACCACGTCAAAGCCTTCTGCCGGAATCACCAGGTTGACCTGGTTATCTGTGGTAACCATAACCAAAGCTTCTTCTCACGTGCCACCTGTTCGGCCAAGGCAATTGCCGGGAGCTGTGGCGTAGACGTGCTATTAGTGACACTGTAACAAATGGTGAAACCCGGCGTCGCTGCGCTCGGCCGGGCTACAGATAGCTATTTTTTGTAGCCCGGCCGAGCGCAGCGACGCCGGGACAAACATCACCCCATCAAACGGTACGCTTCGCCTTCTGTTTGTAGCGGTCGAAAATTACTGCTGCCAGCAGAATCAACCCGCGCACCACATACTGAGAGAACGGAGAGATGTTCAGCAGGTTCATGGCGTTTTCTACCGTTCCCAGAATCAGGATCCCGGCCACCACATAAGAGATCTTACCGATCCCACCTTTCAGCGACACCCCGCCCAGCACGCACGCCGAGATAACGATTAGCTCATAGCCAATAGACGTCATCGGCTGGCCGCTGGTCATACGCGAGGCCAGAATAATGCCCGCCGCCGCGGACACCAGCCCGGAAAGGACAAAAATGATTATCTTGGTACGCACCACGGGAACCCCCGCCAGGCGCGCCGCTTCTTCGTTACCACCAATCGCCAGGGTATTGCGCCCAAAGGTGGTTTTGTTCAGCAGTAAACCGAAAATAATCAGGCAGCCAACGGTCAGCCAGATTGGCGCCGGCAGCCCTAACCAGTTGGCATAGCCAAGGGTAAAGAAGCGCTCGTCTTCAATCCCCACCGCCTTTCCGTCGGAGATAATGTAGGCCAGGCCTCGCACAATCTGCATCGTCGCAAGCGTAGTAATCAAGGCGTTGATTTTCAGTTTCGCAATCACAAAACCATTGACCAACCCGCTTAATGCCCCGAGCAGCAGACCAGCAAATACGCCAATCCATAGGCTTTCAGTGAGGTTAATCACCACCGCCGTGGTGACCCCCGCGCAGGCAATCACCGACGCTACCGACAGGTCAAAGTCGCCGGAAGCCAGGCAGAAGAGCATTCCGCAGGCTACCATTCCCGACATAGAAATCGCCAACCCCAGCCCTTTCATATTGATGAATGAGGCAAAATTTGGCACAAAAATGGCGCAGCAGATAAACAGCACGGCAAAGACCACCAGCATGCCGTACTGATCCCAGATACGGCCAAAACTCAGCGACGTGCGGCGTGCGCCTGGTGTAGTAACAGATGACATCGTAACCTCCTTCCTCAGGCCACAGCCTGACTAACTTTAGGCATAGCCAGGCTTAACGCCTGTTGTTCATTGGCGCTGTCGTGCAGCAGCTCCCCGGAAATCTCCCCTTCCCGCATCACCAGGATGCGGTCAGCAACGCCTAATACTTCCGGCAGGTCGCTGGAGGCAAAAAGCACTGCTACGCCCGAGGCCGCGAGCGCGTATATCACGTTGTAGATTTCATGTTTGGCCCCAACGTCAATCCCGCGCGTGGGTTCATCCAGCAGGATGACTTTCATGTCCTCAGAGAGCCAACGCCCAAGAATCGCTTTCTGCTGATTTCCCCCGGAGAGGTTCATAATCAGCTGCTGCGCCCCCGGCGTTTTGATATTCAGAGATTTAATATGATGTTCGGCGTTGGTGGACTCCCACGCATTATTGATAAGACAGCCGGCGTGGATATGCTTACGCCGGGCGCTAATATTGATATTGTCGCGTACCGAATGGACCGGAATAATCCCCTCGGCTTTACGGTCTTCCGGGCACAGCATCATCCCGGCGCGAATGGCCTGAGCGGGTTTATCGATAGTCACCGGCTGGCCGTCGATAAATATCTGCCCGCCGCTGAGCTTCGTGCCGCCGAAGATCCCCTTCATCAATTCACTTCGCCCGGCCCCAACTAAACCAAACAGCCCGACGATTTCGCCGCTGCGCACCGCAAGCGATATCGGCGTGCGTACGCCTGGTGCCTTCACGTTCTCCAGGCGTAAACGCTCATCGCCATACTCACGTGACTTCCAGCCATAGATATCACCGATTTCACGCCCGACCATGGCCTGCACCAGACGGTCATGGCTGACCGCTTTGATGTCGTCAAACGTGCAAACATAGCGACCATCTTTGAACACGGTAATGGCATCGCTGAGGGCAAAGATCTCCTCCATGCGGTGTGAAACATAGATGATCACCCGGCCTTCTTTACGCAGTTCACGGATGACCCTGAACAGATTGTCGATTTCGCGGGCGGAGAGCGAGCTGGTCGGTTCGTCAAAGGCGATGACCTTGGCGTTGCGCGCCAGAGCCTTAGCAATTTCCACCATCTGCCACTGGCCGATGGAGAGATACTTCAGCGGCGTGTCGGGGTCGATATCCAGACCCAGATGCTCCAGCTGCAGCCGGGCTTCATAGTTCAGCAGCGAACGGTTTACGAAGCCGCCGCGGCTCGGTAATTGCCCAAGATAGATATTTTCCGCCACGGTCATTTCCGGGACGAGATGCAGTTCCTGGTAAATAATCGCGATACCGGCGTTCAGCGCCGCCGTGGTATCGGCAAAAGAAATCTCTTCTCCCCGCAGCACCAATGACCCGGAGGTTGGCGCATAGTTGCCGCTGAGAATTTTCAGCAGCGTGGATTTGCCCGCGCCGTTCTCCCCCATCAGCGCATGCACCTGTCCGCTATAGCAATCAAAGCTAATATCGGACAGCGCTTTTACGCCGGGGAAGGTTTTGCTAATACCGCGGAAAGAGAGATAAGGGGTAGACTGTTGCATCACAACCTCCACAATGACACGACCCGTCTCCCTCCGCTGTCGCGAAGGGAGAATTATCAGGACTCAGAGGCCTTTTTTCGCCAGTTCTTCTTTGAAGTTATCGCGGGTAATCAGCACTACGTCAGTCACCGCAGTAAATTTCGGTGGCTCAGCGCCTTTCTGTACCCAGTTGTAGAGCAGTTCGCTGGTTTTATAGCCGTGAATATCCGGGCTTGGCAGTAAAGAGCCGAAGAAGCCGGTGGCCTGTGCTTTAGAAAGCTCGTTGACCGCATCAACGCCGTTAATGCCGATACCGATGACGTTGGCCGCTTTAAAGCCCTGGCCTTCCGTCGCACGCACGCCACCCAGCACGGTGTTGTCGTTCATGCCGATAATCAGCCATTGCTTCACTTCCGGATGCTGTACCAGCAGGGAGTTACCGGCATCGAATGCACCGGGGATATCGTTAGATTTGGTCGGAACCTGATAGATCTGTTTTTCCGGGAAGCCCGCCGCTTTCAATGCGTCCATTGAACCGGTAGTACGACGACGCGCCGTATCCAGTTCGTTCGCGGTAATGGCCATCACGCCAGTGGTTTTCACATCCCAACCGCGCTTTTGCATCTCTTTGTAGAGCTCCTGGCCCTGACGCGCGCCAATTTCGCTCGCCGCCATCATCACCAGCGGCACATCTTCCATCGGTTTACCTTTGGCGTTCACGAACTGATCGTCGACGGTTATCACTTTCATGTCATAGCCGCGCGCTTTCGCCACAATGGCTGGCCCCAGTTTTGGGTCGGGGGTACAGATAACAAACCCTTTCGCGCCGCTAGCCGCCAGGCTATCGATCGCATTCAGCGTTTTCTCTCCGTCGGGCACGGCAATTTTAATTACGTCAAAGCCGAGGTCTTTACCGGCTTTATCGGCAAATTTCCATTCCGTCTGGAACCAGGGTTCCTCGGGTTGTTTAACTAAAAAACCGAGCTTGAGGTTTTCAGCCATAGCTGATTGTGACATAACCGCTGCCAGACCAATGGCCGCCAGCGCTTTGGTAAATTTGTGCATGGTTAACTCCAGCCTTAATGTTCTTTTATGTAGGGAAAAATCAAATAGGTGATTTAAATTAGACATAAAACAAAGTATTAGCCGTATTATTAACAGCGTTAACGTTGTTGAAACATTAATAGCCCGGAATGCGTTTTCCAGAAGAGAGCGGCATCACACCGCTGAATTACAGTAGGGTGATGCATATATTCAGCAAATAAGTACATATAGAAAGCGTGAATTGTCTGACAATTCACGCCAGGGGGTAGCAGATTTATCTATATAACGAGTGGGAAAATCCCTTTAGCCGGAATTTGTTAACAATTACCAGCGGTAATAGATGTGATCGGCATGGTCGCGTACCGGTGCTTCATCACCCAACAGGCGAGCGGCAACGGTGAAGGCGAAATCAAAGACATGACCAAAGCCTTTGCCGCTAATCAGATTGCCATCTTCGACAACCGGCGCATCAACATATTCGCCATTTTTTACATCCTGCCATAAATCCCCAGAGCAAACGTAACGGCGTCCTTTCAGCAAGTCATTACCTGCTAATACGCGTGCCGCCGCAGAGCAGATTGGGCAGATAAACTTACCCGCTGCATCGTGGGCTTCAACGAACTTAATGACATCGGCATTCGCCGCTAGATTCACGCTTCCCTGAGGGCCGCCTGGTAGGACAACTGCGTCGTACAGCGTATCAAGGCGTTCTGCCAGCGTCGCGTCTGCAACCATCGGAATATCGTGGTAGCTGACAACCGCACGGGACTCAGCGCAGGACACCAGTTCAACGCCAATGTGCAGACGACGTAGGATATCAATCGTGACAATCGCTTCCCCTTCTTCAAAGCCTGGGGCCAGCAGTACAGCAACCTGTTTCATTTTAACTCCTGTCATTTTAATCAACGCAACTTCCCTGAGGCGCAAACGGGAAGAACTTGCGTACCCTTAATTACGGCGAAAAGCATCTACAGACTGTCTAATAGAAAAAATGTTCTAAAACAAACTCAACCTTGTTTTAATATTCAAGACAGCCACTTAAAAATACATACTTTGTCTGGCAGACATTATTCGTAAAATGCCATTCATCGTAAATAATACGTATTAATTTCGCGATAACTTTACTATTCCTTGGAAAACAAGATCGCGATCACATTTTTAAATGCAAACGACACTCTAGCAAAGCCCATGTTAACAAAGCCTTACGGAGACTATACAAACTCGTTATATTCACTACTAATCATCGCGTTAAGAACATATATCTCTGCCTAAAGCGTTAATTCTAATATAGGTTGTAACGAAACGTAAAAAGGAACCCGTGAGACTTTTCTTATATCCATACTAAGAGTATTCTTTTATCTGACGAGGGGAATTAATATCCCAAAGTCAGACGCAAGGACTACAGGTAATATGTAGTCACACTCTAACGCGGAAATAGCGCATGGTTAGCGGCTATTACGAACTATGCGATTTAACGCGTATCGTTCCTACCAGTAATAAGGATATTTGTATGGCAGTTCCAGGAATGGTTCAAAAGCTTAATGCACAGATGAATCTTGAGTTTTCTGCATCTAATCATTATTTGCGTTTGAGCGAGTGGTGCTCAGAACATCGGCTGAATGGGACCGCGACGTTTCTACGTTCACGAGCTCAGTCCAGCGTCACGCAGATGATGCGCGTGTTCGACTATATGAAGAAATCTGGCGCTTATCCGGTGGTTAAAGCTTTTGAAACTAACGAAGATAAATGCGCAACCCTTGAAGATCTTTTCCTGAAAACCCTTGAAGACCACGACCAACGAGCTTCTACACTGTCAGAATTAACTGAACAAGCCAAAGTGCTTCATGACGATAGCACCCTGACGTTCCTGAGCGCCCTGGAAGAAGAGCAGGAACAGGATGGTATCTTGCTGAAGACAATTCTGGATGAAGTTCGCAGCGCACGAAAAGCGGGTCTTTGCATTCAACAAACCGACCAGCATCTGCTGAATATCGTGACTCAACAGCATCATTAATTGATTTCAGAAGGGCGGCATCTCCGCCCTTCTTTTATGGGTATTCTGGGCCGCTTGCCCTGAAACCTCACCGCGTATTAGTGCGTTGCATCCTGTGGCGCAAACTTCAGCTCAATCAGTGCAATCGCTTTCTGAATCGCGCGCAGCGTCACCGGGTCAGCCCCTGCTGGGTGGGTGGTAAAATCGATGGATTTCAGTTGGCTCGCCATTTTTTCACGGACTTCAACCGGGGCGATAACGTCGATAACGTCGAGGATCTGTTTGATAACGAGCTGGCAGGCTACCACATCGGAAACCAGTTCATCGTTCGGGGTCAGGTTCTGAGACATTTTTTGCTCCTATTTTGCGGAGCGTAATAGTACCCTACTTTCGCAGAAGATAAAAAAACCTGCCGTGGCAGGTTTTTTTATCAGAACATAGCGCCTGGCGGTACGTCTTTGAAAGTTTTGCAGTAGTTCTCAAACATGCTTTTGAGGATTTTACGCATGCGCTGTTTCATGTTGATGCTCCGGTTTTGTTATGCAGGTGTTATTGTCTTTACGCACATAATATGACCACCATCACAAAAATCAACCGTTTTGCGACAAAAATCACATTATTTTTATCGATTGCGTTAAATTTATAAAAAATTTGTTATAGAAATCGACCACTTACCAAAACTACAAAAGCTATAAATTTTAAAAATTATTTTGATAGGGTAAAACAACCATGAGTGAGCCTCTCCAGGCCCAGGCGAGTCGCGGGGTATCCCCTGCTGCGCTGCTTGTGGCCGGTGCATTCTTTATGGAGTTCCTGGATGGTACGGTGATTGCCACCGCCCTTCCTGATATGGCGAAAACATTTGGCGTTGAAGCCGTCGACCTGAATATCGGCATCAGCGCCTATCTGATCACCCTCGCCGTACTCATCCCCGCCAGCGGCTGGATTGCGGATCGCTTCGGCGCCAGAACCATCTTCAGCCTTGCGCTGGCAATCTTCACCGTCTCTTCCGTCTTTTGTGGCCTGGCCACCAGCGCGCACAGTTTTGTGGCCATGCGTATTTTGCAAGGCGTCGGCGGTGCGCTGATGGTGCCGGTCGGGCGACTCGCTGTGCTACGCACCACGCCCAAGCACCTATTGATTACCGCCATCGCCACGCTCACCTGGCCCGCGTTAATCGCCCCCATCATTGGGCCACCGCTCGGCGGATTCATCACCAAAGTTGCCGACTGGCGCTGGATTTTCTTTATTAACGTCCCACTTGGCATCATCGCCATTCTTCTGGCGTTGAAGATAATCCCCAATATCCGTGACGATGAACGAAGACCCTTTGACCTGCCAGGATTTGTGGCAACCTCGGTCTCAATGGTGAGCCTGGTCTATGCCATGGAACTGCTGGGGGCTGAAAAATTACAAGGTGGGTTAATCGTTGGCCTGCTGGTACTTGGTGGTGTCACCTTCTATTACGCGCTGCGCCACTTCCGCAACAGCCCATGGCCAATGATTCGTATGGACGCCCTACAGGTCCCGACGTTTAAAGTCACCATGTACGGGGGATCGCTATTTCGCGCCTCCATCAGCGCCGTGCCGTTCCTGCTACCGCTGCTGTTTCAGGTGGGCTTCGGGATGGACCCGTTCCATTCCGGCCTGCTGGTGTTGGCGGTATTCGTGGGTAACCTGACGATTAAACCGGCCACCACGCCACTCATTCGCAAGCTAGGGTTCCGCCGCCTGCTGTTGATTAATGGCGCGTTAAACGTCATAGCGCTGGTTGCCTGCGCCTTCTTAACGCCGCACACACCGGTGTGGGTGATCATGCTGGTGCTCTACCTTGGCGGCGTATTCCGTTCCATTCAGTTCACCGGGGTCAGTACGCTGGCCTTTGCCGACGTACCGTCCACACAGATGAGTTATGCCAACACGTTATTCAGCACCGCCAGCCAGCTGGCTATCGGCCTTGGCATTACGCTTGGCGCTATCGGTATTCGTTTGGGTGAGAAAGTCAGCGCCGTACTGAGCCTCAGCGATGTGCCAGGCATCAGCTTCCGTCTGGCGTTCATCTTTATCGCGCTGATTTGTCTGGTGGGGATGATTGATACGCTGCACTTAACGAGGGACGCAGGCAGTTCGGTGTCGAAGAAAGTGAAGCAGTAAACCACCCGCGCAAGGAACGGTAGGCCGGATAAGGTGTTTACGCCGCCATCCGGCAATGTTCTCGGGTTCTGCCGGATGGCGCGGTATCGATGAAAGTGAAACCATTGGCCGCACCAACAAAAAACCCACGCCTGAGCGTGGGTTTTTATTTATCCGTTGAGCGTCAGGCTTACGCCAGGACCTCACGAACAAAGGCTTCGATCTCTTTGTTCTGGCAGTTTTCGAAGAAACATTCCTGGAAACGCTGACCGGAAACGGCGGTTTTCACCAGCGCCGGGTCGATAGCACGCAGAGTATCCAGATAGTTTTCTTTCACCACGGCCGCTTTCACCTGGTTCAGAATGCCGGCGTTGCGAACCTGTGGCTCTTTACGCTCTGGTGGATAGCCTTCGCCGTTACGACCGGTGAACGCTTTTTCAAACATATAGCGAACGTTCAGCTCAGCGCCCCAGCCATAGCCTTTCGCAAAGGCCAGAGACAGTGCGTTACCGTTGTTGATCTGAGCAAACAGGAAGGCGTCTGCTGGATCCAGGCAGTAACCGCACACCACGCCCGGGTGAATGTTCAGAGACATCATCGCGCCCTGACCGGTACCGCAACCGGTCACGACGAAATCGACCGCTTTGGAGTTCAGCAGGATGCTGGCCATGATACCCAGATGGATGTAGGTCAGATGATGATCGTTCTCATCGCTCATGCCCACGTTATAGACCGGGAAGCCTTTTTCATCGGCAACGGCTTTTAACTCATGATGAATAGTCGCGTTTTTGCTGGCCTGGCTATTTTCCATCATCAGTGCAATTTTCATTCTTTCCTCTCCTGAAAGCTAAGCGGGGTTATCCGCAGTCGTTCGATTAGTATCCTCACCTTACTACCAGGCAAACATACTTTCAAATTTTATGAAAAGTAGTTTTAATTTTTACTGATGGGGTCACATTTTTGCCTTTGCCGTGTAGATAAAACCTTACATAAACCATTAATTATTTACTATCACCCGGGTGAATGGTCGACTAGACTGGGTGAGTGGGCAGAAAGCCCCTGCTGTTTGTCAGCGTTTCAATGGATGAAAGCGTCACTACAAAGGAACTGATTTGTGACACAGGACTACCGAGGACTTCGCTACGCGCTGGGTCTCCTTGTTCTACTGACCCTTATGCTATTTTGTGCGCCCCGCGCTCATGCCGTGCCACCGCAAAAAATTCGCGCGGCGGCACCTATCCCCGTATGGATCCTCGATGCGGATAGTTTTGAGTTCTGGCGCGATAATCACGGCCAATTTCAGGGTTTCTACCCCGAGTTGCTGCACGCCATCAACGCGCGTTACGGTTACAACCTTACGCTGCGCCCCATCGACGGCACCACCTTTGAGCAGCGCTTCACCCATCATGACTTTGGGCTCTACGCCAGCGTGCTGCAAACGCGAGAGCACCTCAAGAACACCATCTTATCGTCGCGGTTGCTTGAGAATCCCATCGTTACCGCCAGTATCACCCGCCAGGCAAAATCCATTAGTGATATCAATAACACGCGGGTCATTTTCCGGCGTAGCGACCCGACTCAGGGACTGGTGAAGCAGGCGTATCCGGCGTTAACGTTCCAACAGATCATTGAAGTCGATAGCAGTAAAGAGGCGTTGCAGATACTTCGCAGCGGCGGCGCGGATTTCTACATCAATGAGAACCGTGAAATTGGCGGGCCTCAGTACTATTTCACGATTTCCCGACCGTTTGACTCGCTGCGTATCACCGCCTCTTTCGGCATTAGCCCCGAGCTGATTTCGCTACGTGACAATATCAACCAACTGATTAACGAATGGCAGCAGAACGGCAAGCTTCAGGCGCTGGAGGAGCAAAGCCGAATTGCCTATTTCCGTCAGCGCTTGACCATCACCCCCGACGAGCGCGCCTGGATGGCCGAAAACCGACTCACCCTGTGGTTGCCGAAAAACGAAAACTTCGCGCCGATTATCTGGCGGGATAGTCAGGGTTATCACGGCAGCGCGATCAGTCTGGTGAACGATCTTCGCGAGCTGCTGAATATTCATGTCGACGTACAGTTCGTCGATAACTATATGGCAAAAATGCAGAATGAAGATTGGCCCATCCGCCTCGCGGATATTTTTGACGTTCGCAACGGCGCGCAGATGGAGGGGCAAATTGGCCCGTTGGTCAACTGGTACAACGCCTATTACAACAAAGCAAGCGCTCCCTTTATTCTCGACGAAGAGCAGGTTCGCCATCAGCGGGTCGGCGTTATTCGCGGCTCGTTTGCCGCCTACTATTTGCGCCAGCGCTTCGGTACCGACGTCACGCTTATCGCCCGCCCCTCAATCGACGAACTGCTTGATGCCATCGACAGCAACCATATCGACTACATCCTTGGCGATTTAAGCTCGCTGGAACAGGCGCTGCGCGGCAGCGATCTTTTCCGCGGCGCGTTAAAAGTCGCTGGGATGACCCACTCCAGCTACCAGATTGGCACCTGGGTGAACATTGCCCATCCGCTGTACGCCCTGCTCTCTCAGGTACATCTTATCTCCAGCTACCGCTATCAACAGGTTCCGCCAGCCAGCGTGGTGCAGCCCGCGTCATTAAGCAAAAACGCGCTGCAAATTATCAGCGCCGGGCTTCTGGCCCTGTTGTTCTTTATTCTCAGCCTGATGCTGATGATGTGGCGACATATGAATAAAAACCGGGCCATTAACCGCAGCATTGTTGAAGCGATGGAGAAGATTAATCACGTTCACGATGATGAAACCGGCTGCCATATTCGTCGCGTGGCCGCCTACTGCAGCCTGCTTGCCGGCGCGCTCAAGCTGCCGCCGAAGCAAACCCGTGATATTGAGACGTTTGCCTCCCTACACGACATCGGAAAAATTGCCGTACCCGAGCATATCCTGCGTAAAAAGGGAAAACTTACGGACGACGAATTCAAGCAGATTCAACAACATGCCACTAAAGGATGGCGCATTGTCCAGGGGCTGGTGCTCGGTTCAGTGGCCGAAAATTTGATTCACTATCATCATGAGAAATGGGATGGCACCGGGTATCCAGAAGGGCTCGCCGGTGAAGAGATCCCGCTGGAGGCGCGTATTCTGGCGTTGGCCGATGTCTACGACGCCCTGCGGCAAAAGCGCTTTTATAAGCCAGGTTTTTCCCATGAAAGCGCCTATGAAATTATTGTTAACAGCGCCGGAACGCACTTTGACCCGACGCTGGTGAAACATTTTTGCGCGCTACACCTGCAGTTTAAGGAAATTTATGAGTCACAGAAGGATTAACCCCAGGTTATAGCGACTATTCAAAGGATTGCTTGCCGAGACGATGGCTACAATGAGGTCACGACTGATTGCGCAGAGCGAATTAATGAAAAGCCTCCTTCTTATTCCCGCCCTCCTGGCCCTGACGGCTTGTACCATTCCCCGTGCGGCGAGCGTAAGCGAAGTGGATGCCAACAGCGGCATCGTGCGCCTGACCTACGGGCAGGCCATTTTGCAAAATGCAAAAACCGATAACTATCTGGCTCAATCTGAAGCCAATAAAGCCTGCCAGCAGATAGGATACGCCACCGCCTTCTCCTACGGCCAGCCCATCACCACCTGTACCACCACCAGCGGCTCACTGTGCCTGAACGAGCATGTCACCTTGCAATACCAGTGTCGTGGCATCGCCAACGTACCGACTTCAGCCGCCTATTATTAATTTCACGCCGGTTTATTCCGGCGTTATTATTACCAATAATTTAATCGTTATATTTATGCCAATGCGTGTTATTCCCATTCGCATTATTATATAAATGTTTTTATATTTACCTTTTGCAAATAAATTAATAACAATTTATAGTGCCGCTGTAATTAACTCGTAACGTATTATTCCTGGAGCGAAAACATGCTTAAAGCGGCAATGATCGAGAAATTAAATGAGCAGATGAATCTCGAACTCTATTCTTCTCTGTTGTATCAGCAGATGAGTGCCTGGTGTAGCTTCAACAGTTTTGAAGGCGCAGCTGCCTTTTTACGCCGCCACGCGCAGGAAGAGATGACGCATATGCAGCGTCTGTTTGACTACCTGACCGATACCGGTAGCCTGCCACGCATTAATAGCATTCAGTCACCGTTTGCCGAGTACGCCTCACTGGACGAACTGTTCCGCGTCACCTACGAACATGAACAGCTGATCACCGCTCAAATCAACGAGCTGGCGCATGCGGCGATGACCAATCAGGATTACCCGACCTTTAATTTCCTGCAATGGTATGTGGCTGAGCAGCACGAAGAAGAGAAACTGTTTAAATCCGTTATCGATAAGCTGACGCTGGCGGGTAAAAGCGGTGAAGGCCTGTACTTTATTGATAAAGAGCTGGCCACGCTCGATACACAAAATTAATACTCGTGCAGCGGCGTATTACACGCCGCTGCCGATTAATGACGGCAAATTTTACTTTCGGCCGTCGTAAAGCCCGATTCCCGCGGAATAAATTTTCCTTTCTTATGCAGAAATGCGACCAGCTCGGCAGCACTCATATTTTCTGCTGAACAGGTATGAAAACGCGCCTGCTCGCCAAAGCGGGCATGGATGGCCGCTTCCAGACTTTCAATACTGTACTGTTCATCTGAATCAATCATCATATTCAGCACTTCATGACCGTGAATAGATTCCATTATTCCTCCTGTAAAAACGTCACCATAAACTGCATTTACTTTGCATGTTTTGCGCTAGCGCAGCTTTTCCCGCGCTGAATGAATACGTAAATAATTTTGTACACCCACTGTAATTCAGATTTGACGAAACGAGAGGTTTCACATACTCTGCGCGGCATCTTTAGTCGTTAATCTGTTCTGAAGTAGAGGAAAGCGTGAAAAACCGTACCCTGGGGAGTATTTTAATCGTAGCCGGCACCACGATTGGCGCAGGAATGTTGGCGATGCCGCTGGCATCCGCAGGCGTCGGTTTTGGCGTTACCGTGCTGCTGCTGGCTGGCCTGTGGGCGCTGATGTGCTACACCGCCCTGCTGTTGCTGGAAGTTTACCAGCACGTACCTGCCGACACGGGCCTCGGAACGCTGGCATTACGCTACCTCGGTCGCTATGGCCAATGGGCGACCGGTTTTAGCATGATGTTCCTGATGTATGCGCTGACCGCAGCCTACATCAGCGGCGCGGGCGAACTGCTGGCCTCCAGCCTGAGCCAGTGGTTCAGTATGGATATGCCGCCATCGCTCGGCGTACTGCTGTTTACCGCCGTCGGCGGTCTGGTGATTTGTATCGGCACCTCGCTGGTCGATCTGTTTAACCGCTTCCTATTCAGCGCCAAAATCATCTTTTTGGTCGTCATGCTGATACTGCTGCTGCCGCACATCCATAAAATCAATCTGATGACGCTGCCGCTGGAGCAAGGGCTGGCGCTCTCCGCCATCCCGGTGATCTTCACCTCGTTCGGTTTCCACGGCAGCGTGCCGAGTATTGTCAGCTACATGAACGGCGATATTCGTAAACTGCGCGGCGTGTTTGTTATCGGCAGCGCCATCCCGCTGGTCGCCTATCTGTTCTGGCAGCTTGCCACGCTCGGCAGCATTGACTCACCGGTGTTTAGCGCGCTGATGGAGCAACACACCGGCTTGAACGGTCTGCTGCTGGCCATTCGTGAAGTGGTGGCCTCACCGCACGTTGAACTCGCGGTGCATCTGTTCGCCGACCTGGCGCTGGCAACCTCATTCCTCGGCGTCGCCTTAGGGCTGTTTGACTATCTGGCCGACCTGTTCCAGCGCAAAAACAGCGTGCGCGGGCGACTGCAAACCGGGGCTATCACCTTCCTGCCGCCGCTGGCCTTTGCGCTGTTTTACCCGCGCGGCTTCGTGATGGCGCTCGGCTATGCGGGCGTCGCGCTGGCGGTACTGGCGTTGATTATTCCGTCACTGCTGACAATGCAAAGTCGTAAGCATCACCCGGAAGGTGGATACCGTGTTGCCGGCGGCAAGCCGGTGCTGTGGTTGGTTTTTGCCTGCGGGATTGCGGTGATTTTGATTCAGGCGGGAATTGCGATGGGGCTGTTACCGTCGGTGGGGTAATGATGCGTAGCCCGGCCGAGCAAAGCGACGCCGGGAATGACCCGGAGTCGGCGTAAACGCCTCGTCCGGGCTACAACATTATTTTGCGCAGCACTGCTTATATTTTTTGCCGCTGCCGCAGGGACATGGATCGTTACGTCCCACTTTCTGCTCGTTTTTAATCGGTTGTTTGACCGGCGCTTCTTTTGGGTTATCCATCCAGTAGTCGAACAGCGCCAGCGCCGCCGGGCTGATGTTATCGATGCTGTCGAGATACTGGTCGGCGGTAAAGGCACCCAGCGCTGTCGTTTTCTCTTCGTCACCGTGCAGAGCGATAGCGTCAAACGCCGCCTGCTGTTCTTCTGGCAGGCCGGACCAATCGGTCAGCGCCGCACCGCGCAGGTAGCCATAGCACCACTCTTCAGCGATGGTCAGCTCCTGGCCCTCTTCTTCACGGGTACCAAACAGCGGTTCAAACTGATCCGGGTAGTCGTTCAGGCGATCAGCGATGTCGCTCATATGCTGCAGCGTCAGGTTAACAAAACGATCGCGCTCGCGGTCGGTTGCCCAGTTCGGCACGTGGTCAGCCCCACCCCATACGGCGAACATCCACTCGGCGGGTTCAATCTCCAGTGGAGACGACAGAATCGCCGTCAGCATGCCGTCCAGTTCAGACACATCAATAATTGACGCATCGGTAGCATGCTTTGCAATTGTCTCGTCCAGCCATTCCAGTTCGCTTTCGGTTAACGGTCCCGTTTTCATACTCTTTCTCTATCGTTGTTGATGAGGCATATCATTTAAGGCGCAATGATGCAGGAGTTTGGCGTTGAACTCCAGCGTCATTGCCCTTTCCCCGACGACATTGCGCTACCGCCAAGCAGCATGCGCAGGCCAAGACCAATCATCACCACGCCGGTAAAACGTTCCTGCCACTTCAGAAAACCCGGATGCTTACCGAGCCATTCCCCAAAGCTGCCGGAGGCCATCGCCACGCTACCCAGTGAGAAGATACCGGCAAGCTTCTGGATAACACCAAAGATAAGCAGCTGTATCCAGATTGGCCCCACCGCCGGGTCGACAAACTGCGGCAAGAAGGCAAACATAAACAGCACCGATTTTGGATTGGTAAGACTGTTAATAGCCCCCTCTTTCAGCGCCTGTTTGCCGGAGATGCGCACGGTGCGCTTCAGCCGGGTATCCGTGCCGGAGGTCGCCAGCATCTTAATACCGAGCCAGATAAGGTAGGCGGCACCGACCCAACGTAGAATATCCAACGCCATCGGCCAGGCGTGGACCACCGTCACCAGTCCTAAGACCAGGAACGAGACTTGCACAAACCCGGCAATAAAGACGTTCCCCAGTACACAGAGCAGCGCAATGCGCCGACCCTGACCGATACCGCGCGCGATGGTCAGCATCATGTCCGGGCCGGGTGAGATTTCGAGCAGCGCTAGCGCGGCAAGGAAGGTTAAAAAGGTTTCGAGCGTAGGCATGATTTTTGTAAGCAGCACAGTTAAAGATACTCTGTTATAGCACGCTACGCCCCGCCCAGATACGCTTTGCGCACCTCCTGATTGCCAAGCAGCTCTTCGCCACTGCCGCTAAGGCGAATCTGGCCGTTGACCATCACGTAACCGCGGTCCGAGAGCTTCAGCGCATGGTGCGCGTTCTGCTCCACAAGAAAAATCGTCATGCCGTTGCGCGCCAGCTCGCGCAGCGTCTGGAAGATTTGTTTCACCACAATCGGCGCGAGGCCAAGGCTCGGTTCATCCAGCAACAGCAGCTTCGGGCGGCTCATCAGCGCCCGGGCAATAGCCAGCATCTGCTGCTCGCCGCCGGACATGGTCATTGCCCGCTGCTTGCGCCGCTCCTTTAAGCGGGGAAAAAGGTCGAACATGGTTTGCAGGTCTTCCGCCGCATACTGCGTTCCTACTGGGATGGTGCCCATCAGCAGGTTCTCTTCGACGGTCATATCAGGGAAAATGCGTCGTCCTTCCGGCGCCTGCGCAATACCGCCCGAGGCCACGTAGTGGGTCGATTTATGGCTGATATCGTCCCCACAGAAAAGAATTTGCCCGCCGCGAATGCGCGGCTGTCCAAAAATCGACATTAACAGGGTGGATTTCCCCGCCCCGTTGGCGCCAATCAGTGAGACCGTTTCGCCTTTATTGACCTGCAAAGAGACCTGTTTTAGCGCCTGAATCACGCCATAAAACACGTCGACATCGCGAAACTCCAGCATCGGCTCGCTCATAGGCTCACCTCGTCTTCGCTGGTGCCCAGATAAGCGGCAATCACCTTTTCATCGTTCTGAATTTGCTCCGCCCTTCCCTGCGCAATCACGTCGCCGTGGTCGAGCACGATAATGTTGTCCGATATTTCCATCACCATCCCCATATCGTGTTCAATCAGCAGCACCGTTATCGCGTGGTGCTCGCGCAGGAAGCGGATAATCTTACTCAGCGCCCGGGTTTCAACCGGGTTCAGACCCGCCGCCGGTTCATCGAGGCAAATCATCTCCGGACCGGTGCACATGGCGCGCGCAATCTCCAGACGACGCTGCTGGCCGTAGGACATCTCCCCCGCCAGCCGGTTAGCGCAGTCCACCAGATCGACAACCTCTAGCCAGTAAAAGGCGCGATCCAGCGCGTCGCTTTCCGCTCGGCGATAGGCTGGCGTATTGAGCACCCCGGCAATCAGGTTGCGGTTGACCTGCATATGCTGTGCCACCAGCAGGTTTTCAATCACCGACATTTCGCGGAACAGGCGGATATTCTGAAACGTTCGCGCCAGCCCCGCCCGGTTAACCAGATGGGTGCCGCCAAACATTTTGTAGAACAACCGCTGGCCGAACTGCGCCGGGTTAATCCAGTCACCGGGCTGAAACTTCTGCCCGAGGATCTGAATCACGTTGGTGGTTTTATTGCGGGTATTGAACAGAATCTTGCCGCCGGAGGCCTTATAAAAGCCGGTCAGGCAGTTAAATACCGTGGTTTTCCCCGCGCCGTTCGGACCAATCAGCGCGGTGATAGACCCGCGCTTAACCTCAAGGTTAACGTCGTTCAGCGCCTTAATGCCGCCAAAATGCATCATTAAGTGCTCGACGCTCAGAATCACGTCCTGGCTCATGGCGCGACTCCTTTACGCACGGCAAAACCGCTGCGGTTAATACGAATCAGGCCGCGCGGCCGCCAGATCATCATCACCACCATCAATACGCCAAACAGCAGCACGCGATATTCGGCAAAGCTGCGCAGCAGTTCCGGGGTGACGGTTAAGACAAATGCCGCCAGCACCACGCCGATGGTCGAGCCCATACCGCCCAGCACCACGATGGCGAGGATCAGCGCTGACTCAAAAAAGGTGAACGAGGTCGGATTGACGAACCCTTGATAGGTCGCGAAGAACACCCCGGCAATACCCGCCGTGGAAGCGCCGAGCGTAAACGCCGACAGCTTCACCAGCACGTGGTTAAGCCCCATTGAACGGCAGGCAATTTCATCTTCACGCAGCGCTTCCCACGCGCGGCCAATCGGCATTCGCGTCAGACGATGTTTGATGTACAGCACCAGCAGCACCACCAGAACCAGCACCGCATAGATAAAGATAAACTTGAGATTAGGGTTATAGGTGAGATGGAAAAACTCGTGGAACGGCACACCGCCCTCTTTCGCCCGACGGCCAAACTCCAGGCCGAAGAACGTTGGCGGCGGTGCCGATACGCCGTTCGGGCCACCGGTAAAGCTCAACCAGTTATTGAGCACCAGACGGATGATCTCCCCGAAGCCTAGCGTCACGATAGCCAGGTAATCACCGTGCATTCGCAGCACCGGGAAGCCAAGCAGCGCGCCGGCGGCGGCGGCCATCAGCGCCGCAATCGGCAGCATTGACCAGAAGCCCAACCCAAGATACTGATACCCCAGCGCCAGCCCGTAAGCGCCAATGGCGTAGAAGGCGACGTAGCCCAGATCGAGCAGCCCCGCCAGCCCAACCACGATGTTCAGCCCCAGACCAAGTAGCACGTAAATAAGCCCGAGGATCGCCACCGTCAGCACATATTTCGTCGCCACGAACGGGAAGCAAACCGCCAGCGCCAGTATCAGCGGGATAACCCAGCGCAGGCTGCTTTTATAGTCCGGCGAGCGGACGTACACCCCGGCGCTATCCCCCTCAAAGCGGGCGCTAAAGCGCCTGCCTATCGCAGTCATCAACAGCGCGCTTAAGGCAAAGCGCCCGATCATCACCGCCGCGACAATCCACACCAGCCGCTGGCCGTTAAAGTTGAAGCTGTAGCCGTCCAGCACCACGCCCACAATGGGGCCAAAGATAATCAGCGCCACCAGGCCTGCGAAAATCGCATCCAGCACGCAGCGCTTAAGAGAAAAACCGTCGTGTACGGCCGTTGAATGCGTCATTTTCGGCTCCTACACTTTGGCGACAATCGGGCGGCCAAGCAGCCCCTGCGGACGGAAAATCAGAATCACCACCAGCAGACCAAAGGAGAAGACGTCCTTGTAGTCGGTGTTCACCAGCCCCGAAAACTGCGCTTCGGCCACGCCAAGCAGCAGCCCGCCGAGCATCGCTCCCGGCAGCGAACCAATGCCGCCCAGCACCGCGGCGGTAAAGGCCTTAATACCGATGATAAACCCGGCATAGAAATCAAAGGTGCCGTAGTTCATGGTGATAAGCACCCCCGCCAGCCCCGCCATTGCCGCGCCGATAACGAACACCAGCGAGATAATCCGGTCAGTATTGATGCCGAGGATGGACGCCATTTTGCGATCCTGCTGCACCGCGCGGCACATGCGCCCAAGGCGGGTATGGCCGATTATCCAGGTCAACAGCAGCATGCCCGCAAACGAGGCCAGCAGAATAAAGATTTTGGTGTAGGTTATCTGCACAAAGCCTTCGCCAATATGCAGACGCAGCACGCCGTCGAGCATCGTCGGCACGCCCTGTTGACGCGGCCCCTGGCTGATTTGCGCATAGTTTTGCAGGATGAGCGACATCCCGATGGCGGAAATCAGCGGTGCCAGGCGCGTCGAGTTGCGCAGCGGTTTATAGGCGATGCGCTCAATCGTCCAGCCGTAAACCCCCGTCACCACGATGGTAAACACCAGCGTGCCCAGGATCAGCAATGGAAAAGAGTGCAGACCAAAAAAGGAGAGCAGCGCCAGACCGATGGCGCAGAGATAGGCCGATATCATATACACTTCGCCGTGCGCGAAGTTAATCATGCCGATAATGCCGTAAACCATGGTGTAACCAATGGCTATCAATCCGTAGACGGAACCTAGCGTCAATCCATTGACTAACTGTTGCAGGAAGAATGTCTCCATCATCGCTCACTCATGTTGTGCCATCTATTATTGAGCGCCGGGATGGGAGCATCCCGGCGCTGAGCGTGATTCCGTCTCGTTACTCGACTTCCTTGTACTTGCCCTGGTCATCCCATTGGTAGACCACGTAATCCGAGACCTTCAGGTCCCCTTTGCTGTCCCAGGCTTTTTTACCCATCACCGTCTCAACCGGGTTGGCTTTCAGCCAGGCGCTGGCTTTTGCAGAATCAGCACCACCGGTGGCTTTGAACGCGGCGGCAATGGCCTGAATAGAGGCGTAGGAGTAGAGGGTGTAGCCTTCCGGCTCAAATTTATTGGCACGGAATTTCTCGATAACCGCTTTGCCGTCCGGGATCAGACGAGGATCTTTGCCGAAGGTCATATAGATGCCCTTGGTGTACTGCGGCCCGCCCGCGGCGGTGACCATCTCTTCGTTGACGATGCAGTCACCGGAGAAGAATTTCGCCTGCACACCCTGCTCACGCATTTGACGCACCAGCGGGCCGGCTTCCGGGTGACAGCCACCGAAGAACACTACGTCCGGCTTCTGCGCACTAATTTTGGTCACGAGGGCGTTAAAGTCTTTTTCCCCACGCGACAGACCTTCATACATCACATCCTTGACGCCACGTTTTGCCAGCGCGGCACGAGTGGCATCGGCCAGCCCCTGACCGTAGGTGTCTTTATCGTGGATGATCACCACGCGCTTGGCCTTCAGCTTATCAATAATGAAATCGCTGGCGACGCCGCCCTGCTGGTCATCGCGGCCGCACATGCGGAACATGTCGTTCATCCCGCGTTCGGTAATGAGTGGATTGGTTGAGCCTGGAGTAATGGCAAGAATACCTGCGTCGTTATAAACCTCTGATGCGGGCATGGTGGAAGAAGAGCAGAAATGACCGACGACGGCCTGCACTTTATCCTGATCGACCAGCCGGTTGGCAACCGATACGGCCTGTTTGGGTTCGCAGGCATCATCCCCCTGCACCAGCTTAATTTTTTCGCCGTTTATCCCACCGGCAGCGTTGATATCCGCTGCCGCCTGGGTGGCACCATGCCAGTATTGATCGCCATAGGTGGCGTTAGGACCCGTGAATGGCCCCGCAACACCGATGACGATATCGGCCTGGGCGGAAAACGCCGTCACCAGACAACCTGCCAACACAAGAGAAAGCGGACTTTTTATCAATTTCAGCGACATTATTATCTACCTTAGCAAAGAGGTTTATGCATAGCGGTGTGAAGCCGAACGGCTGGCGCGAGCACCAAACAACGACATCCTGACAATATCCTGCTGATAACGGCGAGGTTTCCTTACGCTTTTCAGGCCAAATCATTAAGCAAAATGGTTGCCAACTTTGCGCACCCTTGCTCGGATTTAGACAATTTTGAGTATAGAGTGCGCGTATAAGGCCTCTGCCTCGGCGCGGTGAAATTACGGCGGGGATCACATCTCCTTAACAATAAAGTACATAAATAATGCAATAGTCACGCTTTGTGCATTTTTGTAGCAAAATGGGCGGGTTATGTTAGCTGATGGTGCAACGCGGGATTTTTATGGGGCAACGGGAATAAAAGCATTCAGCCTAACCCGTTGTCTTGTCGTTGCAGTATTAGCGCGTATCTTCATTGATATCGGCGCTTTTCTTGTTCTACGCTAATAGAAAGCACACGAAGGAATGACTCCAGATACATTTTGCATCCGCAATCTTTTGTTTTAATATTTTGTTTTTACACAATAATGGCGTGAAAAATGATGATGATAACCGAGGCCGATAAACAGATCCTTTCCGTTTTTGACTTTGACGGAACGCTGACCCGGCACGACAGCTTTATCCCTTTTTTAAAATTTGCCTTCGGTCGTCGTCAGTTTGCCCGCAAGATGCTGCGCCTCGTGATCCCTTCATTGCAGTGTTTCCGTCGTCGCCTCACCCGCGATGAGCTCAAGGAAGTGTTAATCACCACTTTCCTGGCTGGCCGCGATGAAAAATGGGTGCAGGATAAAGCGGAAGCCTACTGCCAGAAGTCGTGGAAAAAGCTGATGCGCCCAGCGGGGCTTCTGGCGGTTGCCGCAGAGGTCGCAACCGGTGCCGAGGTGACGCTGTGCTCGGCTTCGCCGATGATTGTCCTGCGACCTTTCGCTGATAAGCTGGGCATTAAGCTGATTGGCACCGAGCTGGAAAGCAAAGACGGTGTATTGACGGGGCGGATCGTCGGGCATAACTGCCGGTGTATTCATAAGATTAACCGCCTTGAAGCGGTTTACGGTCCGCTCAATCAGTATCATATCCGCGCATGGGGCGATACGCGCGGGGACTATGAACTATTGGCGACGGCCAGCGATGCTCACTGGCAGCATTTCCAATCAAGCTGGTCGCGTAAGAAAAACCCAATTGCGCGGTTTCGCAGCGAGTTTATGAAAGAGTTAACCTGATTTCCCCCCGGTGAAATCACCGGGGCGCATTCATCCATTCTTTTCGTCTTCGCCCGATTTCTCCGGGAACAGCACGCTGGCAAGGATACCCAGTGCCAATACGCCCAGCACTACATAAAGGCTGGTTGTCGCGCTCAGGCTATAACCGTGGTGCCAGATATGGTCGGTGGCGTTCAGCCCCAGCTTAATCGCAATAAAGAACAGCAGCAGGATTATCGCCTTCTCCAGATGCACCAGATACTGCTTCAGCGCCTCGAGAACAAAGTAGAGCGTACGCAGACCGAGGATGGCGAACATCATCGCGCTATAGACAATCAAGGGTTCGCGACTGACGGCAATGATCGCAGGCACAGAGTCAAAAGCGAACATCACATCAGACAGCTCAACAACCGCGACGCACAGCAGCAGCGGCGTGGCATAACGCGCGGCTTTCATCCCGCGCCCCATCATCACGTCGCGGTTTTCCGGCTTGGCCAGTTCCTCATCCACTTCTTTTTGATTCAGCAAGAAGGCATGCCCTTTCAGCTTCGGCCAGATAGGAAAAAACCGTTTCACAAGGCGATACGCCAGATGCTGTGAGTAGTCCTGAATTTCATCACTCTCATCTTTGCTTTTAAGCATCATTACTGCCGTCCACGCCACGATCAGCGCAAACACCACCTCGACGTACGGCCCGAGGCTAAGCAGGCCGGTACCAATAGCAACAAAAATGCCGCGAAATACAATCGCCCCAACAATCCCCCAGTAGAGCACACGGTGTCGGAAACGGTCCGGAACGGCAAACCAGGAGAAGATAGCCATCATGACAAACAGGTTATCCACCGAGAGCACCTTCTCAAGCGCGTATCCGGTGATAAACAGGCTCGCGACTTCGGCACCATGATGAAAATATAAGAAACTGGCGAAGACCATGGCTACAATGACCCAGAAAATGGACCAAAGCGCGGCGCTCTTCAGCGATATCGGTTTGTCATGGCGATGCATAAACAGATCGATAGCAATAGCCCCTACCGATAACGCGACAAATACCAGAACTGTTTCGGCTGGAAAGCCAATGTGTGTGGAGTCCATTATTTATTCCTGAACGATATCAGTCCGCGGGATGTCCCACGGAATAAAACCTGATAAGCATAACGCAGCTCCAGGATTTTACCCGTGCGATTTTAATATGAAAATCAATGTCTGGAACGCAATTCGAACCCGCCAGCGTAAACGTTCATCGTCCCCGTTGTCAGTCCGCTCAGGTTTACCGTCCTGGTCGCAACATAACGTCAAAAGCGCTGTTGGTGGTGCACAACCGCATCGTTTATAGCAATATCCCTGCTTCCCGGTTGGCATTCGCTATTATCAGGATTACCCTAAACTAAGCGGTGATACCTGTTGTCACGGTTCACCTTCTGCAAGTGTTGATTTACACGAGAGAACGCTATGGAATTAAAGGATTATTACGCCATTATGGGCGTGAAACCGACAGACGATCTCAAGACAATCAAGACCGCCTATCGTCGACTTGCCCGTAAATATCATCCTGATGTCAGTAAAGAGACTGACGCGGAGGCCCGGTTTAAAGAGGTTGCTGAAGCCTGGGAAATACTGAGTGATGAGCAGCGACGCGCCGAGTACGACCAGCTGTGGCAGCACCGTAACGATCCACAGTTCAGCCGTCAATTCCAACAAGGAGAGAATCAAAGCTACAGTGCCGAAGAGTTCGACGATATCTTCTCCTCCATTTTTGGTCAGCATGCCCACCAGTCGCGCCAGCGCCCTGCCAGCCGCGGGCACGACATCGAAATTGAAGTTGCCGTATTCCTCGAAGAAACGCTTGCTGAGCATAGCCGCACTATCAGTTACAACCTGCCGGTCTACAATGCATTCGGCATGGTTGAACGTGAAATTCCCAAAACGCTAAATGTGAAAATTCCGGCTGGCGTCGGTAACGGTCAGCGTATCCGTCTGAAAGCCCAGGGTACCCCCGGCGAAAACGGTGGGCCAAACGGTGATTTGTGGCTGGTTATCCATATTGCGCCGCATCCGCTGTTCGATATCGTTAATCAGGATCTGGAAGTGGTCGTTCCTCTCGCGCCATGGGAAGCCGCGTTGGGCACGAAAGTTACCGTTCCGACGCTAAAAGAGAGCATCCTGCTGACCATTCCGGCGGGAAGCCAGGCCGGGCAGCGACTACGCATTAAGGGCAAGGGTCTGGTCAGTAAAAAACATACCGGCGATTTGTATGCGGTGATCAAAATAGTCATGCCGCCGAAACCTGACGATGCCAGCGCCGCCCTGTGGCAACAGCTGGCGGATGCACAAAAGACCTTTGATCCACGCAAAGAGTGGGGGAAAGCATAATGGCTAACGTCACCGTCACCTTTACCATTACCGAATTTTGTCTGTACACCGGTGTATCAGAAGAGGAGCTCCATGAGATTATCGGCTTAGGGGTGATTGAGCCTCATGAAAACCAGACGTTTGACGACCATGCGCTGACCGTAATGCGTCGCGCGGTGCGCCTGCGTCAGGAGCTGGAACTTGACTGGCCGGGAATTGCCGTTGCGCTAACGTTGCTGGAGGAGAATGCGCAGTTACGTCAGGAAAACCGCCTGCTGCGCCAGCGGCTGTCTCGCTTTAACAGCCATCCTTAGGGTGTCAGGGCCAGCAGCGGCTGGTCCTTTTATTATCCCCTACCCACTCTTAATGACATTGCTCAGCATATGGCATAGCGGCCAGGTTCTCTATGCCAGAAGCGGCACGTTCGATTCGACGTTGACAGGCTGGAGATTGCAACTTAATGCACTACGTGAGCACAGGATATGAACAGGGCGTGAATTGCAGGCACAAAAAAACCACCCGTAGGTGGTTTCACGACACTGCTTATTGCTTTGATTATTCTTTTGTTTCCCATGGTAGCCGGAGTGGGACTTGAACCCACACAGCGCGAACGCCGAGGGATTTTAAATCATGCGTGTTATCTATACTAATCAATAAGTTACTTTGATTTCTCGCCATTCACTCTGAAATTACTATTTAATCTATTCAGAGGGTTACCGATTACCAACCACTCCAATGGTGAAGGATTTACAGCCTCTAAGGTCCACAATGAGCGGAGAGCGTGCGTGTCTGAACTAACCCCATCCGCCTGTATCCCCGTACGCAATGCCTGATTTCGTAACAAGTCAAACATAAACAGCGTTTGTTCAATACGACCAATTTTCCTCAATGCTTTGGCACGACCGTTTTGTTTAAAGTCTCTGACAAGCTTTTTCAGCATCAAGTATGCCGTAACCATTCCCTGCTTTATCTAGGTTGTCAGACGTAGCACTTCACGCCAGTGAGTTTCGTTCTCTTTCAGATTCAGGGTGGTCGTTGATATCAGTGACTGAAGTACCGGGTATTAGTCGGCTTTCCCTGTGATAAATAACTTCTTATCGTGGATACCACGATCGTGGACAAATCCCAAACAATCCTCTCCAAGCCTGAATTCAATATCAGAATTCCACGAACAGCGCCACTACAAAATTCTCCCTTTCTTGTTATTTTTATTTAGGTAGAATTGCGGACTGCCTTAAGATTTAACATATTTTACATTAAATATTTATGGGGATAAAAACTATGGCTGTATGTCCTTTCTGTAGATCACATGTTCATGATCAAGCAGATATATGTAGCTCTTGCAACGCAGAAAAAGTAACCACATTCCGTGGTAATTTTGATCACTCTATTAAAGCAATGCGCCCAATTCTTGGCATGTTTGGTATGGTAGGTATTATATTAGGCCTTCTTATAGGATTTTCCATTGGAATGAAAACTGTGGCATTTTTAGGCTGGGTTTCTGGTGTTATTGTTTTTTTATTAGTAATGTTTGCCCCTGCATTATTAAGAACAGCCGTTGTATGTAGAAATGGAAAGGTTCAGTGGTATAGATAATTCAAAAATACCAGATCGCCACTGATATAATGTTTAATACCTTTACCAACTTAGAATAAGAATATCATATCACGGTACTCTTGAGTATCGTGATTATATTTTTATCCATATAAAAATTTACCCCAACCGCCAATTATAACTACAATAGTAACTTGATACCAATTGTATAATGAAATTTTTCTAACAAAACCTTTAAAATCATGAGTATGTTGCTGTTCAAAAGATATCATAATAAAATATTTTAAACATACTGATGCAGTCAATAATCGCCATGTCATAGTCTCAGAAAGTGACATAGTGATACCTCTATTTTATTCCCTTCACATAAAATCAGCTTTTGTGATACAAAATAAAAAAGAATCAGTCAACGGTTTAGATTGCAATACTCACCGTAGTTTGAACGTTCAAGCATGATGAGTATTGATTTATTATTCACATGGATAGAAATAAATGAATCATGACCAGTTCAGTGAGATATTTAATAACAAATACTGAAATCTATTTCGTTTTTATCACTAGGGGTAAATTTATATTCTTTACCATCAGATGTGATTATTTTGAATGAATCTGACATGTTAAAAATTTTGGCAAAACCTTTACCTGTATAGCGATGTGGGTTTCCTTTCACTGGGTCTTTTTTTTCATCTATCAATGTGTAATCATTATTCGTTGAATGCCCGACCAATAATCTTATTGACTTATAAGCACTAATTTTAGGCACCTGGTATAACGTCCCATCAGCATAAAAAATAACATTTGACGACTGATCATCGTTACATGTAAGAGCCAAAAAACTCTTAGAATTCACAGCATCATCGACGTCCCAGTAATGGCCATTTTTATTTTCGTGATGAGTCCATGCCATTGCCGCACCCGAAAAAGCGACCAACATGAGCCCCGTTACTATTCTTTTCAAAATTCCCCCTTGTTTTCAATGAATTGGATTACAATTTATAATTTGCATTAATATAATCAATGTAAATATAAAAAACAATCCACGCATTATATTAATTTTAATGTTTACCATAAAAAGCCAACCGCAAAGTAGAGATAACTCCAGCAATCAATAAGACCAATCAAGATATTGCATGAACTACTTTTCCTATTATTCAAACCTTGTGTCCGATTATCTCGTAGCAAACTTAGCCTTCACATATAACAAGCATAATGTTGTATGTGCCAAAATGTCATGTGTTTTGTTGGCATTCGGTCAACAGCATCTGCGCCAGGCTGAGATGTGCTGGCACATTCGGGCATCGAGGCAGCGGCCAAGCCGCAGAAGTGCTGGCATACTGCCCCGTTGCATAGCTCCCTTCTTATTCATTTATTACGGGCAGGCGAGCATACGTATTTATTTAATACTCGCTCACTTTAAGGCTCCGTCTCTGCCATGATACCAGGTTTCAAAAACATCTGCGGTCATCGGTTTGGCAAAAAAATAGCCCTGAACTTCATCGCAACCCAGAGTTCTTAAAATATCAACGGTACTGGCGTCCTCGACTCCTTCGGCCAGAACGATATAGTCGAGCTGCTTGAGGAGAGTGATAACGTTGCGAACAATGATGCGGCTGGTCTTGTCGTGACCAACATTACTTACAATTGAGCGATCAAGTTTGATGATGTCCATCGGGATTTGTCGTAGGTAGTTAATGTTGCTGTATCCGGAACCAAAATCATCCAGCGATATTTTAAATCCGCGTAGTTTGAGCATAGCCAGGCCGATAAGTGCAGCGGGGCTTTCCAGTATCTTCTCTGTTTCCAGGCACTCCACCCCCAGCTGGGCGGGATCCAGATTCGCATCCAGAATTTTCTCTTCTAACTCATCGGCAAAACCTGGTCTTGAAAAATCACTGGCGGCCAGATTTATCGACACGGGCAAAGAAAGCCCGCGGCTTTGCCAGTCACTTAATTGCGCAATAGTGTGATCAATAACCCACGTTGTGAGTTCACGCATCAGGCTGGTCTTTTCGACCAGAGGAATAAACGCACTCGGCAACACTTCACCGTTTTTAGGGTGTTGCCATCTAAGCAAAGCTTCAGCCCCCATCACACGTCCTGTCAGCAGTGAGATTTTTGGCTGATAAACCAGGTATAAGCCCTGATTTTCATGTAGCGCTTTTCTCACTTCAGTAAGAAGACTGAAATCCGTCTTCTTACGGGTATCCAGTGCATCATCATAGACTGTAAACCGGCGTCCCTGACTTATCCCTTCGTGCAAGGCGCTGACAGCACGGCGCAGAATTTCATTCGATGTCAGAGAGTTATCACAAAGCCCGGAGTCCCCCATGTGAATATCCAGATCAAGAGTAACTTCCGGGGTGATCCTGGCCTGTATCCCTTGAAGGCTTTGAGAGATATTTTCTAGTGCCAGGGCTTTTTGCTTATGGGTAAAAAAGGCAAATCGTCCGACTGCCACGGCGTAGAGTAGCCCTGTTAAAGGTAGGCGGAGCTGCAACTCTGCGACCATACTACAAAGTAGATTTTCTACGGCAGTCATACCGAGCGAGCGAGCCATTTCGTAGGCTAATGGCATATCAATACAATCAATAATGACGAGCCTGAATGCGCCTTCAGCTGAAACCTCGATATCTTTCAACAGTCGCTGTCGGTTTGGCAATAGCGTGACGATATCGAGGTAACCGACGGAGTGCCAGGACGCCAAAAAATCCGCTATAAGCCCTGCCATCTTTTCAAAAAGATCGAGCTGCTCGTCTGAAAGTTCCCTTGGTTGAGTATCGAGAATACACAAGGTACCTACGGGTACTCCATCCTGGGTTTTAAGTGGACATCCTGCATAAAAGCGAATGAATGGAGCTTCTTTTACCGCATGATAGTCACGAAAGATAGGGTGCTGATGAGTGTCATGACAAATGAATGTCTTACTCTGTTTCAGAGTCTGTACGCAAAATGCCTCGCTCAGGCTGGTTTCCGTGACGGCAAAATTCTGGGCGGATTTGATGTATTGTTTTTCTTCATCGAGAATAGAAACAAAGCCCATCGGCATGCTCAACAAGTGGCATATTAGATGAATATATTTTTCTAACGCATCATCCCGACCCTTGTCAGGATTTTTCAACAAGTCGATTGCCGCAAGTCTTTTACTTTCATCTCTGCTGAGATCGGTCAACATGGCAAGACATCCTCAGGTGTAGTAGGCTTTTGGTTATTCCACACTCGCAGGTGGCTTGAATAATTCTTCTAATGGCATGTGGTAATACATACGCTGTGACCAGCCTAACTCTCACATTAAAATGTTTTCTGTTGATTATCTCCCGGAAATGTCGTCCCGGAGCTGCCCGGTAAAGCGGCCGATCAGCCAGATACTGTCATCTCACATGCTGAATACGAGATATTTGACCAGCAGCTATGAGCGAACTATGCACGTTCTTTTATAGCGGCAGAAAACTTACACAATATCAGACATAGCGCTCCTTAAGTGAAAATTGTACTAGACTCTGTTTGATTGATTCAAATTTTTCACCAGAGAATGCATATGATAAATAAAGAAAAACGTACCGTTAGCAGGGGCATAAATCATGTGGGTCTCACGGTTCCAAACCTGCAGCAGGCAACCGATTTTTTGCAAAAGGCATTGGATGCCAGATTTGTTTATGACGGCCTGACCGATAGCGATTCCCCAAGAGAAGGGGCTGATACTGAAAGGCAGTTGGGCCTGACAGAAGGCTCAATGATTATCAAACAACGGTTGCTAAGAATTGGTAATGGTCCAAATCTGGAACTTTTTGAGATAGTAAGCAGAGAACAGGCGCAGCCGGTAAGGCTACAGGACTTTGGCTGGAACCACATTTCACTTTATGTGGATGATATACATTACGCGGTGGAAAGGGTCAAGGCTGCGGGAGGCCAGTTCCTTTCAGAAATTCATGGAAATTCGCGTCATGAAGATACCGATGGTAATGCCAGCGTATACTTTAAGGCGCCATGGGGCAGCTTGATAGAACTGCAATCAATACCTAATGGTTATTATTATCCTGAAGACAGCGAAGCAGACACATGGATACCTGAGCGATAAATGTTCTGTTGCGGTTTTAAGGGTGATGAGTTCCCCACAGCGCACATCCCAGTATCAGGAACGTTCGCTTTGTAGTGGTCAACTAAAACTGGCCACGGCTTTAGAGGTTTTCCAGTATCGGTTTTCCGATTCGTTTGGTGGTAATCCACCGTTATAGTCATGCGGCCTTAACGAGCTGTAATACCCGACGATATAGTCTGTAATCGCATGAGCAGCTTCGCTAAAGTTTGTATAACCAGTCACTGGCACCCACTCGTTTTTCAGACTTCTGAAGAAGCGTTCCATCGGGCTGTTGTCCCAACAGTTTCCTCGTCGGCTCATACTCTGCCTGATCCGGCAACGCCACAGTAACTGCCGGAACTGCCTGCTTGTATAGTGGCTACCCTGGTCACTGTGGAACATCACTTCGGCTGGTTTACCGCGAGCTCCCCACGCCATTTCCAGCGCTTTGATGGTCAGCCTGCTGTCCGGCGAGAATGACATTGCCCAGCCCACCGGTTTCCTTGCGAACAGATCGAGAACAACAGCGAGGTAAGCCCAACGCTTGCCTGTCCAGATATACGTCACATCGCCGCACCATACCTGATTAGGCTTTGTCACTGCGAACTGTCGCTCAAGGCGATTCGGGATAACGATGTGTTCATGACCACCACGTTTATACCGGTGGGTAGGCTGCTGACAACTCACCAGCCCCAGTTCTTTCATGAGCCTGCCGGCAAGCCAGCGTCCCATCCTGAAGCCTCTCATGGTTGCCATAATCGCGATGCTTCTTGCGCCAGCAGAGCCATGGCTGATGTTATGCAGTTCCAGAACTTGACTACGTAACACAGCTCGCCTGCCATCTGGCTTTTCGGGGCTTTTTTCCCAGTATTTGTAGCTGCTTCGATGAACCCCGAACACGTGGCAGAGTGTGACCACAGGATACTGCGCTCTGAGTTTCCCGATTAACGAGAACTGTTCAGGGAGTCTGACATCAAGAGCGCGGTAGCCTTTTTTAATATGTCGTTTTCCATTTCAATGCGTTGTAGCTTTTTCTTCAGCTCGCGTATTTCAATCTGTTCCGGGGTTATAGGGGAGGCTTTAGGTATTTTGCCCTGTCGTTCATCCCGCAACTGCTTTACCCATCGCGTCATGGTAGAAAGACCCACATCCATAGCACTGGCCGCAGCTGCAACGGTATAGTTCTGATCAAGGACCAGTTGAGCGGATTCGCGTTTAAACTCTGCACTGAAATTTCTTTTTTTCATTGAGGCACCTGTAATGTTCTGAGGTGAGCATATCACCTCTGTTCAGGTGGCCAAATTCAGTAAACCACTTCATTATGAGCGAGGGAAGGTAAAAATGAATCCGTGCCAAGGGGTGAAGCAGTTTAAGGAAAAAGCTCGCACAAGATATGTCACAGACGTGGAATATAATGCACTTCTTACCGTCGCGAACGATGTGGTTAAGGTTGGAATGGAACTAGCATACTTATGCTGCGCGCGTCAGGGTGATGTGCTTGATTTGAAGAAAGCACAGTTACTCGACGAAGGGATCCTAATTGTTCAGAGTAAAACGTCCGTACCGCAAATTAAGGCCTGGACAGAACGACTACATGAAGCAATCAATCTAGCTGACTCAACCCCACTTCACCCTGGTGTTAGTAGCATTTTCGTCCTCCACCAGCAGTCAGGTTCCCGGTTCACAAGAGATGCATTCAATGCTCATTGGATGAAAGCCAAGAAGGCAGCATGTGAGAAATTTCCAGAGATGGATTTCAACTTCACCTTCCATGATCTTAAAGCAAAAGGTATCTCTGATCTTAGTGGGTCATTGAATGAGAAGCAGGAAATAGCAGGTCATAAAAATGCATCACAGACTGCCAGATATAATCGAAAGATAACTGTAGTACCGGTAGTCGGGGGGCAGTAATGCCCTCTTTTTATGGCGAAGTCGAATGGCGAAACAATGGCGAAAGCCAGAGACAAAAACAAAAAAACCACCCGTAGGTGGTTTCACGACACTGCTTATTGCTTTGATTATTCTTTTGTTTCCCATGGTAGCCGGAGTGGGACTTGAACCCACACAGCGCGAACGCCGAGGGATTTTAAATCCCTTGTGTCTACCGATTCCACCATCCGGCCAGGGAAAAAAGTGGAGGCGCGTTCCGGAGTCGAACCGGACTAGACGGATTTGCAATCCGCTACATAACCGCTTTGCTAACGCGCCTTTGAATCTTAAACACCCGCAATTGCCGATGCTTTTAATTTGGAGCGGGAAACGAGACTCGAACTCGCGACCCCGACCTTGGCAAGGTCGTGCTCTACCAACTGAGCTATTCCCGCATTATCAAGTTGATTTGCTAACCACTTGATTTTGCTATCGTCTGGCAATCAGTGCTGCCGTTCGATGCGTTGCATTCTACTTATCTGACGCGGTGAGTCAACGGTATTTTTCGCAACTTTGTGCCGTTTGCTGAAAATTACGCCGAAACGATCACTCTTGAAGCAAATCACCGCGTGCAGCGTTCAAATATTGCAGCATTGACCACAGCGTCAGCACCGCCGCAACCATGAATAACGCGATACCGGCCCACTCAACCCAGATATTTGGACGCCACAGCATCCAGACCAGCGCTGCCATCTGTGCGGTGGTTTTAACCTTGCCAATCCAAGAGACCGCCACGCTGCTGCGTTTACCGAGTTCTGCCATCCACTCACGCAGCGCAGAGATAATAATCTCACGAGCAATCATGGTCGCCGCCGGTAAGGTCACCCACCAGGTGTGGTAGTGCTCGGCCACCAGCACCATCGCAATCGCCACCATCACTTTATCGGCGACAGGGTCGAGGAAGGCGCCGAAACGGGTACTTTGGTTCCAGCGGCGCGCAAGATAGCCATCAAACCAGTCGGTTACCGCCGCAATGAAGAAGATCAGCGCACAAACAAATGGCGCCCAGACGAACGGAAGGTAGAACGCCAGCACGAAAAATGGAATCAGGATGACGCGGAACAACGTAAGCAATGTAGGAATATTATATTGCATGGCGAGGTAACTATCTGTTGTCAGTAAATATTAGCCCTATGTTGCTACAGAGCCCCTAATGTTTCAACGAGTAGAAGATCTTTTCTGCGAGCCCGACCGAGATTCCCGGCACTTTTGCAATATCTTCAATGCTTGCCTGTTGCAAACCTTGTAGTCCGCCCATGTATTTCAGCAGCATCTGACGGCGTTTTGGCCCCACGCCTTCGATGGTCTCCAGCGAACTGGTGCTTTTAACCTTAGCGCGTTTCTTACGGTGCCCGGAAATCGCATGATCGTGTGATTCGTCGCGAATATGCTGAATGACGTGCAGCGCCGGTGAATCTGGCGGCAGGCTGAAGCCCTCGCCTTCCGGCTCAAAGAACAGCGTTTCAAGACCGGCCTTACGGTCGCTCCCTTTTGCCACGCCCAGCAGCAGAGGATGGTTTTTATCCCACGGCACGTTAAGCTCGGCGAATACCGCTTTCGCCTGCCCCAACTGCCCTTTCCCGCCGTCTATCAAAATCACGTCAGGAATTTTGCTGTCATCAATCGCTTTACCGTAACGACGGCGCAGCACCTGGTTCATCGCCGCATAGTCATCGCCCGGGGTGATCCCGGTGATATTATAGCGGCGATATTCCGCACGCAGTGGACCGTTAGCATCAAACACCACACAGGAGGCAACGGTTTGTTCCCCCATGGTGTGGCTGATGTCAAAACATTCCATACGTTTGATGGCAGGCAGCTTAAGCTCGGCGGAAAGCGCCTGCAGACGTTGATGAACGGTAGACTGCTGAGAAAGCTTAGTCGACAGCGCCGTCACCGCGTTGGTTCGCGCCAGCTTCAGATAGCGAGCGCGATCGCCGCGCGGTTTGGTTTGCACCTGAATCCGTCGCCCGGCCAGCTCCGATAGCGAATCGGCCAGCAGGGTTTTATCTTTGAGCGTGAAGTCGAGCAGGATCTCGCCCGGCAGCGTGCGCATCTGGCTGCCCTGGAAATAGAACTGGCCAACGAAGGTTTCCACCACTTCACCCAGCTCAGTGTCGCTTGGTACTTTCGGGAAATAACTGCGGCTCCCCAGCACCTTGCCCTGGCGGATAAACAACACGTGGACGCAGGCCATACCCGCTTCAAACGCGACGCCAATGACATCAAGGTCATCGCCGTTATTGGAGACAAACTGTTTTTCCGTCACGCGACGAACGGCCTGAATCTGATCGCGAATGCGCGCGGCCTCTTCAAACGCGAGGGCCTGGCTGGCTTTTTCCATACGCGCAATCAGCTGCGTCAGCACCTGGTCGTCCTTCCCGGCGAGGAACAAGCGCACGTAGTCAACCTGCTGCGCGTACTCTTCCTCGCTCACCAGACCTTTCACGCATGGCCCCAGGCAGCGACCAATCTGGTACTGCAAGCAGGGACGCGAGCGGTTGCGGTAAACGCTGTTTTCGCACTGGCGGATGGGGAAAATCTTTTGCAGCAGCGCCAGCGTTTCTCGCACGGCGTAGCCGTTCGGGAAAGGACCGAAATATTCCCCTTTCGCATGTTTTGCTCCGCGATGCGTAGCCAGACGCGGATGCGCGTCACCGCTCAGGAAAATAAAGGGATACGATTTATCGTCACGTAGCAGGACGTTGTAGCGAGGCTGGTAAAGCTTAATGTAGTTATGCTCAAGCAGCAGCGCTTCCGTCTCGGTATGGGTAACGGTGACATCAATCTGGGCAATCTGTGCCACCAGCGCTTCCGTTTTACGGGAGGCCACCTGGGCACGAAAATAGCTGGAAAGGCGTTTTTTGAGGTCTTTGGCTTTGCCAACGTAAATAACCGTGCCGCCGGCATCATACATACGATAAACGCCGGGCTGGCTGGTTACAGTTTTCAGAAAGGCTTTTGAATCAAAAACATCACTCACTGACTTGCTAACGACTCCGCATTGCAAAGGCCATGGCGAATTGCCAGGTGCGTCAGCTCAACATCACCGTGTATGTTCAATTTGCTAAACATACGATAGCGATAGCTGTTGACCGTTTTAGGACTCAGACTCAACTGTTCTGAAATCTCGTTCACCTTCTGGCCTTTAGTGATCATCAGCATAATCTGCAATTCACGTTCAGACAAACTGGCGAAAGGCGATTCGGTCTTTTCAGGTTCAATCTGGCTCAGCGCCATCTGCTGGGCGATATCCGAAGCAATATAACGCTGCCCGGAGAACACGGAACGAATGGCGTTGACCACCTCTTGCGGTGCAGCACCTTTGCTCAGGTAGCCAGCGGCCCCCGCCTGCATGACTTTTGCCGGTAGTGGGTTTTCTGTGTGTACGGTTAACATGATGACTTTGGTGTCGACGGCGGAACGCGCAATCTTGCGCGTGGCTTCCAGGCCACCGATGCCCGGCATATTCATATCCATCAGCACAACGTCTACCGGGTTGGCACGGCACCACTTCACCGCATCTTCCCCACAGTTGGCTTCGCCGGTCACTCTAATGCCTTTTATATCTTCGAGAATGCGTCGTATCCCTGCGCGCACCAGTTCGTGGTCATCAACAAGAAGGACGTTGATCAAAGGAATAATCTCCAGAATAGGGATAACGCTACTACATCTTAATTTGTCCATACTACCGGGTTTTATATCAACTGTGAAAGTCTAAAAATGCCAGAGCATGGATTTCGATCTCGTTTTTGGAAATATTCGTGTACAGACACTGGAAAGACCTAAAAAACAATAGGATGCCCTGCGTCAAAATCAGTATGTCGGTAACAATAAACGGAGTAAACAGGCGCTTTGTCGTATATTTGATAAATAGCCCCTATAATATGTAACAACAATTAACGACGAAGGAACCATATTTAAACAATTCGTCGCTAACCGACTGTCTTCAAAACTTTAAATAATAATTAATATCAGCTCTGAGCAGCGCGCAAAAAACAGGCACTCCTTTTTTTCTCTTCGCTTGTGGTATACTGCGCCGCTTTCATCATCCGGATCGCGCATAATGCGCAGAAATTGTACGAGGCAATAAATGAGCACACCTGATTTTTCCACTGCAGAAAATAATCAAAATCTGGCCCAGGAGCTGTCCTGCCTGAAGGCAATGCTGACGCTGATGCTGCAAGCGATGGGTCAAGCGGACGCGGGACGCGTGATTATTAAAATGGAAAAGCAAATTGCGCAGTTAGAAGATGAAGCTCAGGCTGCCGTATTTTCCAGCACCGTTAAGCAAATTAAACAAGCTTACCGCCAGTAATCTAAAACCGGCTGTAGCATCACTGCTTACAGCCGGTTTGCCGTCTGGCACGCAGAACGCAGGAACGAATCAGATCAATCCAATCGCCGCCGCATAGCAGGCAATCTGCGTTTTATTAGGCGCATTAAATTTCTTCTGCATGTTCTTCTGATGGAAATTTACCGTATTCTCCGATATCGCCAGAATAATCGAAATCTCCGCTGACGTTTTTCCTTCTGCCGTCCATTTCAGAATTTCTAATTCCCGTTTACTGAATTTCATTTCCCGCGGCATGACCATTTCGTCTTCGACGCGTAATAATGCCAGCAGGCTCATTTCCAGCAATATTTGCAATCGTAGCGCTATTTCATCTTCATCACGAGGATGACGCGCCACGCGCGTACGTGATACCGACAGGAAACCATGCGCATGGTTTGGTAACATCAGACACTGTGTCGCACCGGTTTGCAGGCCGTGATTACGCGCGGCATTCCACAATTCCTGAGCATCGCTGAACAGCTCGTCATTCCAGCGCAGATGGCCCAGTGAGAAGTTATCCGGCTTCAGTACCGGATCGATAGCCATATAGTTTGCCGACTTATAATGCGACATCCAGGCATCAGGATAGGTGGTGAACACCGATATTCTGGGCCGGGTAAAAGGTACCGGATGGCGAACGCACAAGGCGAAGAAATCATATTCCAGATATTCAGTTTGCTGCTGTAAGAGCGCATATATCTGGTCGCTTGCCGAGGCTGCCTGGAAAAGTTGCAGCATTTCCCGCCGCCAGCTGAAAAAATCATCGTCTCCCATAACTACGAGAAACCCCCTGATCAATAATCATTTTTATGAATACAGAAACCTAACACATAAATCTTATTTATATGTATAAAATATCACGCTTCGGCAAAATAATCCTAATTTGCCCTATTTCTGCAACGGATGGCGCAGAATTACTGCTGCCAGGCTATTTTCACGTTCAACAGGCGACATAAAATCTACCTATTGATTAAGTACACTTAAGTAAAATTTTTCATTAAAACGGCGCTAATCGTTCGCATTCATCATTTGCGACGAAAAAAAAGTCATTCCGCACGTGTTCACATTCTCGATGAACACGTGCGGTTAACGTTACTGCATGAGGAATTTTTCCAGGAACTGGCGCGTACGCGCCTGCTGCGGATTGGCAAACAGGGCTTTCGCTTCCCCCTGCTCAACCACGCGGCCCTGATCCATAAAGATGGCGCGGTCAGCCACATCACGGGCAAAGCTCATCTCGTGTGTGACGATAACCATGGTGCGCTTCTCTTCAGCCAGCGCACGGATGGTATTCAGCACCTCGCCGACCAGTTCAGGGTCTAGAGCGGAGGTTGGCTCATCAAACAGAATAACATCAGGCCGCATCGCCAGCGCCCGCGCGATGGCAACGCGCTGCTGCTGCCCGCCAGAAAGACGACGCGGGTAGCTCTCTTCTTTACCAGAGAGCCCCACTTTGCCAAGCAGCTCGCGCGCTCTGGCAATGGCTTCCGCTTTCGCTTCGCCCTTCACAATCACCGGTCCTTCAATAATGTTCTCCAGCACCGTCCGATGCGGGAACAAATTGAAGTTCTGGAACACAAACCCCACGTGCTGACGCAGACGACGAATCAGCCCTTTTTGCTGGCTAAGCGGTCGTGCGGCATCAATGGTCATGTCACCGACCCGGATCGTCCCGCTTTCCGGCACTTCCAGTAGGTTGATACTGCGCAGCAGCGTGGTTTTTCCCGAACCGCTCGGCCCGATAATCGCCACCACTTCGCCCTCTTTCACTTCCAGGTCGATCCCGTGCAGCACCGTCTGGCCGTGGAATTTCTTCACCAGGTTTTTGACTTCAATTGCACTCATTTTGGATCTCGCTCCTGGCGGTTAAGCTGGTTTTCAAAATAGTTCTGCAGCGCCGACAGCACCGTCGCCATCACCCAGTAAATCAGCGACGCGGCCAGATACATGGTGAACACTTCCAGCGTACGCGAGGTAATCAGCTGCGCCTGACGGAACAGTTCCGGCACCTGAATGGTGGCCGCCAGAGACGTATCCTTCACCAGACTGATAAAACTGTTCGACAGCGGCGGCAGCGCCACGCGCGCGGCCTGCGGCAAAATCGCACGACGCATGGTCTGCCATGGCGTCATCCCGATACTGGCCGCAGCTTCCCATTGTCCCTTATCAATCGACGATATGGCCGCACGCAGCGTTTCTGCTGCATAGGCCGCCGTGTTGAGCGACAGGCCAATCATCGCCGATGGAATAGGGTCCAGCTCAATACCAAACTGCGGCAGGCCGTAGTAGATCATAAACAGCTGCGCAATCAGCGGTGTACCGCGAAAAATCGAGATATAGCAGCGCGCCAGCCAGCGGATGGGGGCGATGGATGAAAGGCGCATCAGCGCGAGAATGAAGCCCAGGATCAGGCCGAAAAACATCCCGCCGATACTAAGCTGTAGCGTGAAGACCGCACCTTTGAGCAGATACGGCGCGGAATCGATAACCAGTTGAATACTTTCTTGCATGAGCGCGTTCTATTTAAATGTGAGGATGATAGGCAAAGAGTGCAGGCGCACCGCCGGTATGGATAAACAGAATCGGCCCTTCGTCTTTAAAGCGCTTCTGATTAATGCCGTCAATCAGCCCGGCCATCGCTTTGCCGGTATAAACCGGGTCCAGCAGAATGCCTTCCAGGCGTGCCAACAGCTTGACCGCTTCCATGCCGTCATCATTAGGAATGCCGTAGCCTGGCGCGAAATAGTCATCCCACAGCGTAATAGGCGCTTTGGCCGTCAGCGCAAGGCTATGGGCAATTTCCTGCTGGAGCGTTACCACTTTCGGCAGCTGATCCGCCACTTTGCGTGAGACCGTCACGCCAATCAGCTCAGCTTCTGGCATTAGCTGTTCCAGCCCTACCGCCAGACCCGCATGCGTCCCCGCGCTGCCGGAGGCTACCACCACGGATGAAATGGAAACCGCCCCTTCGCACTGCTGGGCAATCTCCAGCGCGCTTTCAACGTAGCCCAACGCTCCCAGTGCGTTTGACCCACCCACTGGGATGACGTAAGGACGAAAACCCTGCGCTTCAAGGCGCGTAGCAAGCTCGGCGAGCTGGGTATTGGGGTCGGTCAGCGCGTCGCACATTTCAACCTGAGTGTTAAACAGATCCAGCAACAGGCGGTTGCCGTTGCTGAGGTAGTTTTCCGCCGTTGTGCCCATTGGATTTTCCAGCAGCGCCACGCAGTGCAGGCCAAGCTTCGCCGCGACCGCCGCCGTCTGACGCACATGGTTAGACTGAATCGCCCCGGCAGTCACCAGCGTATCCGCGCCTTCGCGCAGCGCATCGGCGGCAAGAAATTCCAGCTTACGCAGCTTGTTCCCGCCCATCGCCATCGGCGTGACGTCATCGCGTTTGATAAAAATATCGCGCCCGATGTAATCAGAGAAGCGCGGCAGATATTCCAGCGGCGTCGGCGCACCAATAAATTCCAAGCGTGGAAAACGGGTTAAATTTTGTAGTGACATAGCATCTCCTTAGTCTTGTTTTTATTATGCGCCCTAAATAAAAAAAGGCGCTCTATCAGCGCCTTTTTTAAAGCATGACGATTATTCTGTCACGTCTGCCCCGAACCATTTTTCAGACAGTGCTTTCAGGCTACCGTCTTTATGCATGGCATCGATGGCACCATCAATCGCTTTCAGCAGGTCTTCGTTGCCTTTACGCAGCGCCACACCAGATTCCTGACGGGAGAATGCATCACCCGCAACAGCCAGCGTATTGTTGGTTTTCTTCACCAAATCCAACGCTGCCAGACGGTCAACCAGAATCGCGTTGATACGGCCTACGCGCAGGTCCTGGTATTTTGTTGGGTCATCATCATAGGTACGAATATCGACGCCCTGGACGTTTTTACGCAGCCACTCTTCGTAGTTGGTCCCCAGACCCACGCCGACCTTTTTACCTTTCAGGTCAGCCGTGGTTTTGATGGTATCTTCACTGCCCTTTTTCACCAGCGCCTGAATACCGGAGATGGTGTACGGAGTGGAGAAGTCATATTTCTTCTGACGCTCAGGAGAAATCGTCACCTGGTTAATCACCACGTCGATACGTTTTGAATCGAGCGACGCCAGCATCCCATCCCACTTGGTCGGTTTGAGGTCAGCCTTAACGCCCAGGTGTTTTGCCAGTTCATTGGCAAACTCCACTTCAAAGCCGGTCAACTTACCGTCATCGCCCTGGAAACTGAACGGAGGATAAGTGCCTTCCAGGCCAACGCGCAGCGTGCCGCGTTCTTTCACCTGGTTTAATAAATTCTCAGCAGCGAACGCCTGTACGCTTGCGCCAGCAACCAGCGCCACGGCCATTACGCCCATCAGCGCCTGACGACCCAGAAACTTCAGTTTCATTATACCCCCGAAAAGCATCACTTTTTTCGTAGTGTAAACTGTTCGTCCTCAATGACAAACACCCATGAGATACATCTTATTCCAATTTAATATATATCAGAGGTTTCACAGTCTGCGAAATTTTGCTCGCTGTTCAGCGGTAGGTGACGCTGAAAACGCAGGTATTTACGCAAGGCAATACGATAATTGTTGGTGCTGGTATCCGGCAGCCAGGCCTCCAGTTTTTCATCCGCATGACGCTCAAGCAGCATCGATTGCGGAACCTGTTGGTCGACGAAATGGTTGCCAAGACGACGCAGGCGCACGACGTATTCGCGGACGGTACCCGCGCTCATGTCCGTTTGTTCGAGGAGATATTGTTTAAAGCCGATGATATTGAAGAAGGCACTCTGCTCTTTACAGTGCAGATCGCCGCAGAAGCGGCATAGCGCTGACCAGGCGCTACGTTCCTGCTGCCACGCGTTGTCATCCATCAGCGTATCCAGGCGGGAGATAGCGATTTTATTCACGATCACGCCCTGACGCACTAAGGTGATACGGTCGAGCAGTTTGTGACACTGGGCGCAATGCGTTTCGCTGTGTTTAAAGTCTTTGAGATAGCGGCTTAATGGCCGTCTTTTTACCTGCATCATTATGATAACTCCGGGTTCTCATTACATAATGCGGCATTTTTGGCGAAACTTAACGTTACTCCAACCTACGACTTACCCAGCTTTATGCGCAGACGCTTAATGGCCTGGCTGTGCAGTTGGCTGACGCGCGACTCCCCGACTTCCAGTACCGCGCCGATCTCTTTGAGGTTCAGCTCTTCCTGGTAATAGAGGGTTAACACCAACTTCTCGCGCTCTGGCAGAGCCTCAATAGCTTCCATCACGCGATGGCGAAGATCGCCTTCCAGTAGTTGATGCAGTGGGTTTTCGTGTTGATTCTCTTCCGTCACCAACTCGATGCTGTCGCCATACTCTTCTCGCCACTCATCGTAGGAGAAAAGCTGGCTGTTATTGGTATCCAACAGCACCTGACGGTATTCTTCAATCGCGATCCCCAGTCGCTGCGCGACTTCGGTTTCGGTCGCGTTTCGTCCCAGTTCCTGCTCTAGCTGTCCCAACGTCTGTGCAACTTCACGCGCGTTCCGCCGGACGCTACGCGGTACCCAATCTCGGCTGCGTAATTCGTCCAGCATCGCCCCACGGATGCGTTGCACTGCGTAAGTCGTAAATGCCGTACCTTGCAGAGCGTCATAGCGTTCAACTGCGTTCAATAAGCCGATACCGCCCGCCTGGAGCAGATCGTCCAGTTCCACGCTCGCCGGCAAACGCACCTGAAGGCGCAGCGCTTCGTGTCGCACCAGCGGCACATAGCGTTGCCATAGCGAGTGTTTATCCATTACACCTTCAGCGGTATACATTGAATTCACGATAAACAGCCCTGCATTAATATGAGTTATCGGCACGATTATCCGTTTCTATAGCCATTTTAATCGATGGAACAGTGGGAGAAATGTGGGGTTATTTGCGGAGTAAGTGAAATTTCAGCAACAAAAAAACCCCGCCGAGGCGGGGTTTGTCAGATTGAGAGCGATTAGCCCTGCAGCAGAGACAGAACCTGCTGTGGAACCTGGTTCGCTTTTGCCAGCACGGAGTTACCGGCCTGCTGAATGATCTGCGCTTTAGACATGTTGGACACTTCGGTCGCATAGTCGGCGTCCTGAATACGGGACTGCGCTTCAGACAGGTTGGTGGTGGTGTTATTCAGGTTGGTTACTGCGGAATCCAGACGGTTCTGCACGGCACCCAGAGAAGAACGGAATTTGTCAACCGATGCAATTGCATCATCAAGTGCTTTTAACGGATCTGCGGTGAGATTGCTCGGTGCTGCTGTATCAGTACCTACAGACAATTTACCAGTGGAACCATCGATATCAGCAGTATTGTAGGTAGAAGTATTGGTGGTTGTGTCCGTCGTTTTTACTATGTATGCAGCGTTGCCGCTAGCATCTTTATACTGAACTAAGGACTGATTCGAATTCAGCGCACTTGTATCAACCTTCAAGTCTTTACCTACAGTTGCTACAGTTGTAGGTGCTGTAGTGGTTACATCGTCGGTAGTAGCTGCCGCTGAGTCGAAACTAATGGTACCACTAGTACTGTCAACTTTCGCATCATAGTATTCACCTGCACCTGAATTTGCAGCTGAATCGAATACGTAATCTTTACCATTTAATGTCGTAAGCGATAAAGTGGTGGACGTGGATGCAGTTCCACCATCGGTAAAGGTGGCATCAGCAGTGGCAATTTTTACATTGATAGTACTGCCATTTGCAACACTGCTACCAAGTTTAGTGGCATCGAATGAACTCAGATTCAAAGTACTTGAATCAATTTTCTTAAGATCGATCGTGATAGTTTGCCCATCATTCGCACCAACCTGGATGTTCATTTTGCCGTCTTTAGCCAACACGTTCACGCCGTTGAACTGGGTCTGGCCGGATACACGGTCAATTTCGTCCAGACGGGATTTGATTTCGTCCTGGATAGAAGACAGGTCAGAATCGGAGTTAGTACCGGTAGAAGCCTGTACGGTCAGTTCACGGATACGCTGTAAGTTGTTGTTGATTTCAGACAGCGCACCTTCAGTGGTCTGCGCAACGGAGATACCGTCGTTGGCGTTACGTGCTGCCTGAGTCAGGCCTTTAATGTTGGAGGTGAAACGGTTAGCAATCGCCTGACCCGCTGCGTCATCCTTCGCGCTGTTGATACGCAAGCCAGAAGACAGACGCTCGATAGAACTGGACAGAGCAGACTGGTTCTTGTTGATGTTGTTCTGAGTGATCAGCGAGAGGCTGTTGGTATTAATGACTTGTGCCATGATTCGTTATCCTATATTTCAAGTCGTTGATTACGTAATGGGTTTTCACCCGTCGGCTCAATCGCCGTCAAACTTGTTATCGTCTGCTGTAAAACAACCTTTAGAATTTTTTTTACCAATCCCGCATTTTTTTAGCCGTCGAAATACTCTTTTCTGTTGCGCTTATTCTCGCCATTAAAAAAAAACAATTAAGCGTAAACTTTGACGCATTCAGGCCGATAACCCAGACATTCATTATACGTGTCGACACATTAAGGAATAAAAATGGCAAGCATTTCTTCATTGGGAATCGGATCGGGCCTGAAGCTGAGCGACATTCTGGACAGCCTGACGGCAGCGGAAAAAGCCACGCTGACGCCAATTACCACTCAACAAAGCTCTTACACTGCCAAGCTTAGCGCCTACGGCACGCTGAAAAGTTCACTGGAAGCGTTCCAGACCGCCAATAAGGCGTTGTCAAAAGCGGACCTGTTTACTGCTACCACAACAGCCAGCTCTACCACCGCATTTAGCGCCACCACCACCGGTAGCGCCATTGCAGGTAAATACACCATCAGCGTGACTCAGTTGGCCCAAGCACAAACGCTGACCACTAAAGCAACGCAGGCAGACAACAAAACGGCCATTGCCACCAGCGACAGCGTCCTGACCATTCAGCAGGGCGGCGATAAAAAGCCAGTGACAATTGATATCAGCGCGGCGAACTCCTCCTTAACAGGGATCCGCGATGCTATTAACAATGCCAAAGCAGGCGTCAGCGCCAGTATCATTAATGTCGGAGGAGCCTACCGTCTATCAATTACCTCTAACGATACCGGTAAAGATAACGGCATGACGCTGAGCGTCAGCGGCGACAGCGCACTGAAAAGCTTTATGGGCTACAACGGCACCAGTGGTGATACTAGCAACGGCATGACCGAGAGCGTGACGGCGCAAAACGCCGAATTGACCGTAAACAACGTTGCCATTGAGAACAGCAGCAATACCATCAGTGATGCGTTAGAAGACATTACGCTGAACCTGAACGATGTAACAAGCGGTAACCAGACGCTGACGATTACTCAGGATACAACCAAAGCCCAGAGTGCAATCAAAGACTGGGTGACGGCCTATAACGCCCTGCAGGATACCTTCAGCAGCCTGACCAAATACACCGCGGTTGATCCAGGAGCCGACAGCCAGGATACCAGCAATGGTGCACTGATTGGCGACACCACGCTGCGCACCATTCAAACCCAGTTAAAAAGCGCGTTGAGCAACACGCTGAGTTCTTCAACTTATAAAACGCTGGCCCAGATTGGCATCACCTCAGATCCAAGCACCGGTCAGTTGGACGTCGATGACGACAAACTCAGCGCCGCACTGAAAAAAGATTCATCTGCTGTTGGCGACCTTATCGTCGGTGACGGCAAAAAAACCGGTATCACCACCACACTTGGCACCAACATGACCAGCTGGCTCTCCAGCACCGGGATCATTCAGGCTGCTAAAGATGGCGTCAGTAAAACGCTGAATAAACTGACCAAAGACTACAACAACGCCAGCGACCTTATCGATCAGAAAGTCGCGCGTTATAAAGAACAATTTACCCAACTGGACGTATTAATGACGTCGTTAAACAGCACAAGCAGCTATTTAACACAGCAGTTTGAATCCACCAGCAGTTCCAAGTAATTATTCTTAATCGGGAGAAACATCATGTACGGGGCCCAAGCAACAAAAGCCTACGCACAGATTGACGTAGAAAGCGCAGTGATGAGCGCCAGCCAGCAGCAGCTAGTCAGCATGCTGTTCGACGGCGCGCTGAGCGCGCTTATCCGCGCCCGCCTGTTTATGCAGGACGGCAATCTGCAGGGAAAAGGTCTTTCTCTGTCGAAGGCAATTAATATCATCGAAAACGGCCTGAAAATGGGGCTGGATGAAAAGAGTAATGATGAACTGACGCAGAACCTGTTAGCGCTTTACGCCTATATGGTAAGACGACTTTTACAGGCTAATCTGCGCAATGACGCTGGCGCCGTTGAAGAGGTTGAACACCTCATGCGCAATATCGCCGATGCCTGGAAGGAATCTCTCCTTACGCCTAATTTGATTCAGGACGCCGTCTAATGAGCCATGCACCGCATCTTTATCTCTCGTATCAACAGCTGGTTGAAAAAAGCAACAGGATGCTGCGACTTGCCACGGAAGGATTGTGGGACGAACTGATTGCCAGTGAAATGGAATACGTTAATGCGGTGCAAAAGATTGCTCAGTTAACCCAGCTAAGTGAACCGTCCGACCCGGTTCAGGAGCAGCTTCGTCCCCTGCTGCGCAAGGTACTGGATAATGAAAACACCGTAAAACGTCTGCTACAAGCGCGCATGGATGAGCTGGCAAAACTGGTGGGGCAATCGTCGATACAAAAGTCGGTGATGTCGACCTACGGTAAACAGGGGGGCCACGTGCTGGTTCCCCAGGATAATGCCGACCTTAACCATTGATGATATTCACTCCGCCACGCGGCGTGCCGGAGTGAATATTTTTTATGGCAGTACTGACGGCAGCGGCGTTTTCGCCAGCGCAGCCGCACATTCCACCGTTGGGCGTTCGACGCGTTGCAGCGTCATGCCGTCATATTTCAGCGTGTTACCGTCGCGCTCAACCGCGTAAACGTCCAGCTTATTCGTCACGTTATAAACGTCGTTATCTTTCAGCGTCAGTTTCCCCGGAAGTGCAATCACTCGCTGCCACTGGCGGCAGTCCATCGTATCGCCATCACGAGTCACAATCAGGCTGCCTATCGCCTCCGGGCTCACCAGCGCACGCTGCGGCCCAACCGACTGCCAGTATCCAGCCAGCCCCGCCGGAGCCGGTGCTTTTACAACGGCGGAGTAATCGGTGATTTGCGCACAGCCCGCCAACGTTAACAGCGCCGCCACAATGGCTAATTTTTTCATTATTCGTCCTGTTCCGGGAGAAAAAAACAGAAACATTATAGCGTTAAACCGATGACCGTTTCACGGTAATTGACCATTGCAGTGGGCGTGCTGCGATAAAAAGCGCGAACGCTGGGGATAGGAAGAGAAAAGTGAAGAAAAACATAAATCAGCGGTAGGCCGGATAAGCGAAGCGCCATCCGACATAGCCCGAGAAAATTGCCGGATGGCGGCGTAAACGCCTTATCCGGCCTACGGACGAAATATTACACTTGCATGCCCATCATATGAGCATGTATTTTCCATAATCGACTAAGATCGTCCAAGAGCGCACCACAAAACAGATGGTTGTGGTCGAACATCACGAGCAGTTACCAAAATCACCCAAGATTATCACCAAGAATGTGTCCCACCCATGCCCCACAGAGCATTAGCGCAAGACGAATCACCGCCTTCACGGGGCTGAGTTGTTTTGCGCTAATTTTTTGCCCTATCACCCTGCTGATTATCCCCGCCACTAAACATTCGTCGCGTCATCAATAACAACTTCCTGAACTGGTGGGTCTGACAGGTACGGTTCATCAGAGCCGTTCGGCGTGATTATTTTCCCTTCAGACTGATCCTCAATCAATTCAGTGTATAAATCATCATCAATTTGGATAATGTCATCAGGTATCTCCTGATACTTAAAGTTATCAGGATAAAAGCCGTTGGTAGATGGTGAGTAACGCATGCTTTCCCTCTCTTCTAGTTACAGATAATGCGCCAGTTAGCCACTACAGGAGTGTTATCTCCGAAGTGGCTAATGGTTATCGTTGTTTTAGTACTGGCAGATAGCTTGTGCGACATCTTTTACCGCCTTTGTGGTTTCCACTTGCTTATCAACTGCGGCCTGAGCTTGTGCAGCCTTAGCCTCTTTCACATCAGCTTTTGCTTGCGTCTCTGTCTGTCCTTTTGATTTCCCGGATTGCCAAGTAAGGAACAGTGTAGCGACAATGCCAATCGCACCGAAAATGTATTCCCATGCCATTGCAAGAAATGATGTCATTTTCTTTTCTCCTGGCTTACCAGGCGGCCAATCACACCACATGCAGCTATGACGGCCGTAATGGTGCTCATTGTGCCTGGGGGAATGGATGCTTTTAAATCCGGCGGCAATTCAAGCCAGACAGTAGGCAGAATCCCAGCAATAACCAGTGCATGGACGCTGAACCACTTCCAGCATTTTTTCCAGTCATCGACTAGCTTCATTTGAGTAGCCCTGAATATGCTGTCATCTCACCACTTCTCATGACTTCTGCATGCCGGTTGGCTCGGTTAGGAGTTTGCTTGGCCCACTGGCTGCAAAGCATCCCATTTGCTGCGCCGGCAAAGTTCCCAGCAGAAACCATGGCGAGAGTATTTTTGAATCCAGCCAGGCCATTAACGCCCATCTGATAAGCCATGCTAACCAGAATGTCTTTGCGTGCTTCGTTACATGCTTTCATAGCCGCAGTGATCGATGGATTGGCATTCATTTTTGCGATAGTTGATTTCACAAATGATTCAAGCCAGACATCCCCAACATCTCGAGGAACTGTAAATGTGTAGTTGCTAATAGACGCAGATTTGGGTCCAATTTTGATGCCGCAGGCAACAGTCGGGTAGCCCTCAGTATCGATATAGGGCTTCTCTTTGTAGCCTTCTTCATAATTCAGTAAAGGGATGATCTGGCTCACTCACCTCTCCTTATCAAAAAGCGACTTCTCTCTGGAAGCTTGAAAGGTCGCGTGAGTTTTACATTGGCTGAACTTTCGAACCGTTTGGGGAAATAATGACAACCTCTGGAGGCTGCTGAGAAATCTGATTGACAGCCAACTGCCTTTGTAGCTCAGACTTCTTTAAGTCTGACGCAGCAAGTCGCTTTGTCAGCGATGCATTCTCTCGGATGGTGGTGTTGATCATGCTTTGCACGCTATAGCAGAAACCTACCATGGCGCAGATATACAGAACCGGGACGGCATTTATTACGTACCGCCCCAACTTAATGAGAAGTTTATCGTTCATTGTCGTCACCGTTCCCGGAACTAAATCCAGGCGGCCTGATTTGTTTGATTACCGATGCACCTTGCCATCCAGCCCAGCCGCAGCCTATGCCTACAACATAGAGTGACCAGCCATTAGTAAGCCCGAGAAGGCACATCATCATTCCGGCGAAAAGCGACACGGCAACATGACTAAGAAAAGGTACCGGGTCTTCCGGCGCTTTATTCGAATGCTTCGTCAACGAATACTTCGCCAACGAACCCGCCAGCGTCATGATGAGCGCGAGTAGCAAGGCCGGAATTAATTCCGTTCCATTTGCCATTGCGTAGTCTCCACCATGCGGTGGCCTGTTGAAGCGATCTGGCATGAGACTACCAGGGCGCAAATTTGCGACCCCAAATAATGGGGGATTTGTTCTGTTTAAGATTTGATGCAATTGCTGGGTGAACAAATCCAGGATACATTTTTCGGTAACGTGGTTTGTTCGTGACTAATAGCATGAGCAGATCAGGCAGGAGGCTGTTGACGCAGTCTCTTGCCGCCCATCTTCACGAAGCCCAGCCATTGCGCTGGGCTTTCTTTTTTGAAGCGCACTAACTCCGTAGCCACAGATATTCAGCAATGAGTTGGTTGGGTCTGGTTCTTGGTGGTAATGCGCTTTAAAAAATTGCCCGGGCGTAGGGCAATGAGGGAGTGAGGCATTTAGGCTCTATTGGCCTTGATTCCCTAGCTGGCGGGATTCTGTAATCTGGCTCAGGGCTCTCGCGTATGAGCTTCAACGTGTCGTGCAGCACGTATTCACTCAAAAGCCCTGACCGGATTGCAGATACAAAAAAGCCCCGATTATTTTTCAGGGCTCATATGGATTCTGTGAATATTTTCTACAGGATATATTTCAATCTTTTATTGGCTGCAACTAAAAGCATCGCTGATATAGTTGTCATGACCAATGTAAATACGATCTTTGGCATGTTGACATTTAGTTCGCTGTATAACAAATACCACATCGGATGGATTAGGAAGACCGCAACTGAGAACATGGCAGCGTTATTTCCTACACCATGCAGGTTCTGATCTTTCACATAGAGAAATATTACTACTGAAGCAAGTGGGAGAACCAGCATCAGATCTAATGGTTCATTACCAACAATAGCATAATTCGCCAATGACTCAGCAACAACAAGAGCAATAACTGCAACAGCATGCCATTTTCGGATTCGCAGTTTTGACCACAAACCATCTCGCTTCATAACATAACCAAGAGCAAGAACGGGGAAGCAATAGAAAACAGCATTTCTGTAAAATGGATACCAGTTAAATAGCGTATCAAGTTTTCCAGTCATTACGTGCGTATTGCCAGCTAACTGTATTGCAAAGCCTGTAAGGTATAGCGCTGAGGCTACCGCCAGAAGAACTGATGCCCTTACTCCTCGCATCAGGTATAGCATCACCCCAGCAATGATTACACCAGGAAAATACCATAGTGCATAGAATCCGATTGCGAGATTCACGAGAGACTTCAGGTGCCTTTCATCGAACCAGAATGGAGAATAAATAATCATCCACAACAGATAAAGCACTACCAACCGAACAAGCCACCCCCGCAACTTATCTGGGGTTGCTATATGAACAAAGTAATAGCCACTAATTAATAAAAATATCGGCACAGCAATTCTGCACACGCCATTTATCAACATAAACCCCAATACGGGGATATCATGCATAAATATTCCTGAATGCAGAACAAGAACTAAGTAGGCCAGACCCACCTTAAGGTAATCAATAGCTAAATTTCGCATTTTATTTTTAGTTTACGGATCCTGGATGGCCGAAAACAACCAGGACCAGGTACTCATTCTGAACCAGAAATTGAGTGAGTTTGCCCCGTCCATGCCCCACGCCATAGGATCGGATGTAATTAGGCAAACACAATCAAATAGTTAGACACACTAGACTTGCATGCCCATCACTTCCTGATACGCACTCACCAGCTTATTGCGCACCTGAATCCCCATCTGCAGCGACACCGACGCTTTTTGCAGATCGGTCATAACATCGTTCAGCGCAATGCCTGGCTCACCCAGCGAAAACTTCTCCGCCTGAGCTTTCGCGCTGTTTTGCGTCTCGCTCACGCGATCCAACGCGGCGTGAAGCTGCCCGGCAAAGCTGATGCTTGGTTGCGTATCCACGCTCTGGTTGCGTGCCATTGCCGCCGTGGCTTGCAGCTGTGACAGAACACCCTCAATACCCTGAATCGCCATATGAACTCCTGGATTGTATTTAACCTGGGAACGAGCTTACCAGTTTGTCAATAAGATAAAGGCGCTAAATAGCACCATAAAAATGGGTTATTTGGCCCATCAAAAATCCTAAAGAAACAAATAATGGCATAGCTATCTTTATGAGTTCTGACCTGGGAGTCTGCTTTGTTTTCGTTAACGTTTAACGCCATTGATCAGGATCGACGAGGTGCGCAATGAGCGCGAGTGCTACGGCTACACCACAAAATAAAACCTTAGAGTGGGTCAACCGCCTGCGCGCGAATCCTAAAATCCCACTGATGGTCGCCAGTGCGGCCGCTGTGGCCGTTCTTGTGGCGATGGTGCTGTGGGCAAAATCCCCGGACTACCGCACGCTGTTCAGCAACCTGTCTGACCAGGACGGCGGTGCTATCGTCACGCAGTTAACCCAGATGAACGTCCCTTACCGCTTTGCCGATAACGGCGGCGCGTTGGAAGTTCCTGCGGATAAAGTTCACGAGCTGCGCCTGCGTCTGGCTCAGCTTGGCCTGCCGAAAGGTGGCTCGGTCGGTTTTGAGCTGCTCGACCAGGAAAAATTTGGCATCAGCCAGTTCAGCGAGCAGGTCAACTATCAGCGTGCGCTGGAAGGCGAACTGGCCCGTACTATTGAAACCCTCGGCCCGGTAAAAAGCGCGCGCGTGCATTTAGCAATGCCGAAACCGTCGCTGTTCGTCCGTGAACAAAAATCCCCTTCCGCTTCGATAACCGTCAATCTGGAACCCGGCCGCGCGCTCGATGAAGGGCAAATTTCTGCCGTTGTGCATCTGGTCTCCAGCGCCGTCGCCGGTTTACCGCCGGGCAACGTCACGCTTGTCGACCAGGGCGGCCACCTGCTGACGCAGTCAAATACCAGCGCCCGCGACCTGAACGACGCGCAGCTGAAATATGCCGCCGACGTTGAAGGCCGCGTTCAGCGCCGCATCGAAGCAATACTCGGGCCGATTGTCGGCAACGGCAACGTCCATGCGCAGGTCACCGCGCAAATCAACTTTGATAACAAAGAGCAAACCGACGAGCAGTATCGTCCAAACGGCGATGCCAGCCAGGCGGCGGTGCGTTCACGTCAGGTTAGCGAGAGCGACCAGATCGGCAGCCCTTATCCGGGCGGCGTTCCGGGCGCGCTGTCAAACACCCCTGCCCCTGCGCCATCGGCACCTATCAGTACGCCGCCGGCAAACCAGGCCAACGGTCAGACCGCCGCGAACCGCAACACTACCACCACCGGTCCGCGCAATACGCAGCGTAATGAAACCAGCAACTACGAGCTTGACCGCACCATCATGCACACCAAGAAAAACGTTGGCGATGTTCAACGTCTGTCGGTGGCCGTGGTGGTCAACTACCGTAATCTGCCGGATGGCAAACCGCTGCCGCTTACGAACGATCAGATGAAGCAGATTGAAGATTTGACCCGCGAAGCGATGGGCTTCTCCACCACCCGTGGCGATACCCTGAACGTGGTCAATTCACCGTTTAACGATACCGATGAAAGCGGTGGTGAACTGCCATTCTGGAAGCAGCAGTCATTTATCGATCAGCTGATGACCGCCGGTCGTTGGTTACTGGTGCTGATTGTCGCCTGGTTGCTGTGGCGTAAAGCGATTAAGCCGCAGCTCCAACGCCGTGAAGCCATCGCGCTGGCGACCGCCGAACAGGTGAAAGTTCAGCAGGAAGCGCAGGACGCCGTTGAGGTTCGCCTCAGCAAAGATGAACAAACGCAGCAGCGCCGTGCTAACCAGCGCCTGAGCGCTGAAGTCATGAGCCAGCGTATTCGTGAAATGTCTGATAACGATCCGCGCGTGGTAGCGCTGGTCATTCGCCAATGGATGAATAACGACCATGAGTAACCTGACTGGAATCGATAAAAGCGTCATTTTGCTGATGACGATTGGCGAAGACCGCGCGGCCGAGGTGTTCAAGCACCTCAGCACCCGCGAAGTACAGCAGCTCAGTACCGCCATGGCGGGCGTAAAGCAGATCTCTAATAAACAGCTGACCGACGTGCTGGCGGAGTTCGAGCAAGAAGCCGAGCAGTTTGCGGCACTGAGCGTCAATGCCAACGACTACCTGCGTACGGTGCTGGTCAAAGCGTTGGGCGAAGAGCGTGCTGCCAGCCTGCTGGAAGATATTCTCGAAACCCGCGAAACCACCAGCGGCCTCGAAACGCTCAACTTTATGGAGCCGCAGAGCGCCGCCGATATTATCCGCGAAGAGCACCCGCAGATTATCGCGACTATTCTGGTGCACCTCAAACGCGGTCAGGCGGCCGATATTCTGGCGCTGTTCGACGAACGTCTGCGTCACGACGTGATGCTGCGTATTGCCACCTTCGGCGGCGTGCAGCCAGCGGCGCTGGCGGAACTGACCGAAGTGCTGAACAACCTGCTCGACGGCCAGAACCTCAAGCGCAGCAAAATGGGCGGCGTAAGAACGGCAGCCGAGATTATCAACCTGATGAAAACGCAGCAGGAAGAAGCGGTTATTACCGCCGTGCGCGAGTTCGACGGCGATCTGGCGCAGAAAATCATCGACGAGATGTTCCTGTTCGAGAACCTGGTCGACGTGGACGACCGCAGCATCCAACGCCTGCTGCAGGAAGTGGACTCCGAGTCGCTGCTCATTGCCCTCAAAGGCTCCGAGCCACCGTTGCGCGAGAAGTTCCTGCGCAATATGTCCCAGCGTGCGGCCGACATTCTGCGCGACGACCTGGCCAACCGCGGCCCGGTACGCCTGTCTCAGGTCGAGAACGAACAGAAAGCCATCCTGCTTATTGTGCGTCGTCTGGCCGAAACCGGGGAGATGGTGATTGGCAGCGGAGACGACACCTATGTCTGATACCACGCCGTGGAAAGTCTGGCAGCCAGACGATCTCTCTCCGCCGATGGAAATGGAGTTTACCCCGCTTTCCGTTGACGAAATGGACGAAGAGCAAGAAGAGATTTCCGCCGAGCAGCTGCAACAGCAGCAGCTGGCTCAGCTACAGATTCAGGCTCATGAACAGGGCTACCAGGCCGGGCTGCGTGAAGGTCACGCCGCCGGTCAGCAGCAGGGTTATCAGGAAGGTCTGGCGCAAGGGCTCGAACAGGGCCTGGCGCAGGCCAAACAGGAACAAGCGCCAATTCACGCCCGTATGCAGCAGTTGGCGAGCGAATTTCAGCATACGCTGGATACCCTCGACAGCGTCATTGCTTCGCGCCTGATGCAGATGGCGCTGGAAGCGGCGCGGCAGATTGTCGGGCAGGTGCCGGTGGTGGATAACACCGCGCTGATAAAGCAGATTCAAACCCTGCTTCAGCAAGAACCCTTGTTCACCGGCAAGCCGCAGCTTCGCGTTAGCCCGGAAGATTTACCGCGCGTCGAAGAGATGCTCGGCGCCACGCTCAACCTGCACGGCTGGCGGCTGCGGGGCGACCCTACTCTGCATCCCGGCGGCTGCAAAGTCTCCGCTGATGAAGGCGATTTGGATGCCAGCGTCGCCACGCGCTGGCAGGAACTGTGCCGTTTGGCGGCACCGGGAGCCTGCTGATGACCGTGCGCCTGACCCGCTGGCTCAACACGCTCGACAATTTAGAGGCGCGCATCGCGCAGCTTCCTGCCGTACGTCGCTATGGTCGTCTCACCCGCGCAACGGGGCTGGTGCTGGAAGCCACCGGGCTACAGCTTCCGCTCGGCGCGACCTGCATTATCGAACGTCAACAGGGCGCAGAGATGCAGGAAGTGGAAGCCGAAGTCGTTGGCTTCAACGGTCACCGCCTGTTTTTGATGCCGCTCGAAGAAGTCGAGGGCATTCTGCCTGGCGCGCGCGTTTATGCGCGTAACACCGCCGGTGATGGCCTGCAAAGCGGCAAACAGCTACCGCTTGGCCCGGCGCTGCTGGGCCGCGTGCTGGACGGTAGCGGTAAGCCGCTCGATGGATTGCCCGCCCCCGATACCACCGAAACCGGTGCGCTGATTACCGCGCCGTTTAACCCGTTACAGCGCACGCCGATTGAGCACGTGCTGGATACCGGCGTACGCCCTATCAACGCCCTGCTCACCGTCGGGCGCGGCCAGCGTATGGGGCTGTTTGCCGGTTCCGGCGTCGGTAAGAGCGTACTGCTCGGCATGATGGCGCGCTATACCCGCGCCGATGTCATTGTCGTCGGGCTTATCGGCGAACGTGGGCGCGAAGTCAAAGACTTTATCGAGAACATTCTCGGCACCGAAGGCCGCGCGCGTTCGGTGGTGATTGCGGCGCCAGCCGACGTCTCTCCCCTGCTGCGTATGCAGGGCGCCGCCTATGCGACCCGCGTGGCGGAAGATTTCCGCGACCGCGGTCAGCACGTACTGCTGATCATGGACTCCCTGACCCGCTACGCCATGGCGCAGCGTGAAATCGCGCTAGCCATCGGTGAACCGCCGGCCACCAAAGGCTACCCGCCTTCGGTCTTCGCCAAGCTGCCAGCGCTGGTTGAACGTGCCGGTAACGGCATCACCGGCGGCGGCTCGATCACCGCGTTTTATACCGTCTTGACCGAAGGTGATGACCAGCAGGACCCGATAGCCGATTCCGCACGCGCCATCCTTGATGGCCACATTGTTCTATCGCGTCGACTGGCGGAAGCCGGGCACTATCCGGCTATTGATATCGAAGCCTCGATCAGCCGTGCGATGACCGCGCTCATCAGCGAAGAGCACTACGCGCGGGTACGCAACTTTAAGCAGTTGCTCTCAAGCTTCCAGCGTAACCGCGACCTGATTAGCGTCGGCGCCTACGCCAAGGGCAGCGATCCGATGCTGGATAAAGCCATTACGCTTTGGCCGCATCTGGAAGCATTTTTACAGCAAGGCATTCTTGAAAAAGCAGACTGGGAATCATCCATCCAGGCCCTGGAAATGATTTTCCCATCGTCATAGTGAAGCAAGAGGATCACAAATATGGCGCAGCACGGTGCATTAGCCACGCTGAAAGAGCTGGCAGAAACTGACGTGGACAACGCCGCCCTGGTTTTGGGTGAAATGCGGCGCGGATGCCAGCAGGCGGAAGAACAGCTCAAGATGTTGATGGACTACCAACTCGAATATCAGAACAGCCTGAACAACGACATGACGCAGGGCATTGCCAGTCTGCGATGGCAGAACTACCAGCAGTTTATTCAAACGCTGGAGAAAGCCATCGACCAGCACCGTCAGCAGTTGATTCAGTGGAACAACAAAGTGGAACAGGCGCTGAATTTCTGGCGCGAGAAAAAGCAGCGTTTGCAGGCATGGCAAACGCTACAGGATCGGCAAGAATCCGCCGCGCTGCTGGCGGAGAACCGGCTTGATCAGAAAAAAATGGATGAGTTTGCCCAACGCGCAACCTTGAGGAAACCCGAATGATTACTCTGCCTAACCTTGCCGTCAGCGAGGCCAATATTGCAGGCGCAGACGCGACGGCAAAAACCCCGGGGTCACCCGAGGATTTCCTGGCGCTGTTGGCTGGCGCACTGACCCAGACCGCCGACCCTGCGGGCGCAAAAAACGCGCTGCTCGCCGACGGTGATGTCAAAGGTCTTGCCGATGTGAAAGGTCTTAAAGATATCAAAGTTCAGGGTCAGTCGCTGACCAAGTGGCTGGTGCAGCAGGAGGCCTCTCAGGCCAATGCCAGCGTCGGGAGCGACGTTGACTTAGCGACCTCGAGTGATGCCCAGACCTTGTTAAGCTCGCTGGCTGCCCATCTGAAAAGTGAACTGACCACCGGTAAAGCGGACGCGAAAAGCGATGACGATTCCGCTGAAAGCAAACTGAGCGACGACGATTTGAAAAGTCTTAGCGCGCTGATGGCGATGCTGCCGGTCACCCCGCAGATTCAGCAGACGGCAACCGCCACTGCACCTGCGCAAAATAGTGACACCCTCAGCTCGCTGACCACTGCACTCGGTCGCGGTAACACGAAATCTCAGGGCTTTGTGGATGTGAAAGGCACGCCGACCACGCAAACCGGCGTTGATACCCGCGCGCTGCCTGCCGACTCCGCCTTTGTGATCCCAACCCAGAAAGCGGAATCAGAAAGCGTCTCGAGCCCCACCGCCGCCACCGCCGCACTGGCACCGGTCGCCAACCAGAATAACGCCGCGCCGGTGCTTCCAGCCGCCGCGACGGCCAACGTGCGCGCCCAACTGGGCACCGCGGACTGGCAGCAGAACGTGAGCCAGCACATCACGCTGTTTACCCGCTCGGGCCAGCAAACCGCCGAACTGCGCCTGCACCCGGAATCGCTGGGCCAGGTACACATTACGCTGAAGGTGGAAGATAACCTGGCGCAAATCCAGATGGCCTCACCGCACAGCCACGTGCGTGCTGCGCTGGAGGCTGCGCTTCCGGTTCTGCGCACACAGCTTGAAGAAAATGGCATTCAGTTGGGACAAAGCAATATCAGCAGCGACGGCTTTGCAGGCCAACAGCAGCAACCGTCATCTCAGCAGTCGTTTGCCGCACGTCATAACGCTGACGGCGGTGAAAACCAGGACGATACCGAACTTCTCGCCATCCCTGCCGCCCTGCAATCTTCGGCTCGCGGGGATAATGCGGTAGATATCTTCGCTTAAACGCCCGAGGTAACACGATTATTCCCGTCTTTTCCACGCTTTGACCCGCGCGGGAGGCGGGATAATCATTGGATAGGCTCTAAAAGGAAGACCGCATCAAATGACTGACACCGCTATCAATAAAAAGAGCAAACGCTCCCTCTGGATCCCTTTGTTGGTGCTGGTAACGCTCGCCGCCTGCGCCACCGCAGGCTACAGCTACTGGCGTTTAACCAACAAAGCAGAGACCGCCGCGCCAAAAGAAGCGCCGCCGCCAGCTGCGCCGGTCTTCTTCCCGCTGGATACCTTTACCGTCAATCTCGGCGATGCCGACCGCGTGCTGTACGTTGGCGTAACGCTGCGAATGAAATCTGAGGCCGACCGCGCGCGTCTGAATGACTATTTGCCGGAAGTCCGCAGCCGTATGCTCCTGCTGCTGTCACGCCAGGATGCGACTAAGCTTGCAACTGATGACGGTAAAAAGCAGCTCGCTACCGAGATTAAAGAGACGCTGAGCGCGCCGCTGATTGCTGGCCAGCCAAAACAGAACATTACCGACGTGCTGTATACAGCCTTTATTTTGCGGTAGGACTATGGGCGATAGCATTCTTTCTCAGGCCGAAATTGACGCGCTGTTGAACGGCGACAGCGACAACCCTAACGAACCGCAGGCACGCGCAACGGGCGAAGATGACATTCGCCCCTATGACCCCAATACCCAACGACGTGTGGTTCGCGAACGTCTGCAGGCGCTGGAGATCATCAACGAGCGTTTTGCCCGCCACTTCCGTATGGGGTTGTTCAACCTCTTGCGCCGGAGTCCGGACATCACCGTGGGGGCGATTCGTATTCAGCCTTACCACGAGTTTGCTCGTAACCTACCGGTGCCGACCAACCTTAACCTGATCCATCTGAAGCCGCTGCGCGGTACGGGCCTGGTGGTCTTTTCCCCAAGCCTGGTGTTTATCGCCGTAGATAACCTATTTGGCGGCGATGGGCGTTTTCCGACCAAAGTAGAAGGTCGTGAGTTCACCCATACCGAGCAGCGGGTCATCAACCGCATGCTGAAGCTGGCGCTGGAAGGCTATAGCGACGCATGGAAAGCGATCAACCCGCTGGAAGTGGAATATGTCCGTTCGGAGATGCAGGTGAAGTTCACCAACATCACCACCTCGCCGAACGACATCGTGGTCAACACCCCGTTCCATGTAGAAATAGGCAACCTGACCGGCGAGTTTAACATCTGCCTGCCGTTCAGCATGATTGAGCCGCTGCGCGAGCTGCTGGTTAACCCGCCGCTGGAAAACTCACGCAATGAAGATCAGAACTGGCGTGAAAATCTGGTGCGTCAGGTACAGCACTCCGAGCTCGAACTGATAGCGAACTTCGCCGATATCTCGCTTCGACTGTCACAAATACTCAAACTTCAACCCGGTGATGTGCTGCCGATAGAGAAGCCCGATCGCATTATTGCGCACGTCGACGGCGTGCCGGTGTTAACCAGCCAGTACGGCACGGTTAACGGACAATATGCGCTGCGCGTAGAACATTTGATCAACCCGATATTGAATTCGCTGAACGAGGAACAGCCCAAATGAGTGATATGAATACTCCACCCGATGACAACAGCGGATCCGTGGACGATCTGTGGGCTGAAGCGCTGAACGAACAGAAAACCACCAGCAGCAAAAGCGCTGCCGATGCGGTCTTCCAGCAGTTGGGCGGCGGTGACGTCAGCGGCACGCTGCAGGATATCGACCTGATCATGGATATTCCGGTCAAGCTGACCGTTGAACTGGGTCGTACCCGGATGACCATTAAAGAGCTGCTGCGCCTGACGCAGGGTTCCGTGGTGGCGCTGGACGGTCTGGCGGGTGAACCATTGGATATCCTGATCAACGGCTATCTGATTGCCCAGGGGGAAGTCGTGGTCGTCGCCGACAAGTACGGCGTACGCATCACCGACATCATCACGCCATCAGAGCGTATGCGTCGCCTGAGCCGTTAAGATGAGCGCCAACCACGCTGTGCCACCCGCACCGGTCTCTCATAGCGCTACGCCGTCTGTCCACGGCGTGGCGGCGACAAGTCATAGTGCCACAACAGCCACCACGCCGGTGACCGTTGCGCACGTTAATGAGCCGGTGACGTCGCCGCTCATTCAGGTTAGCGGCGCCCTGCTGGGCATTATCGTGCTCATCCTGGCGGCGGCATGGGTGGTGAAGCGCGTCATGCCGGGCGCCATGAGAAATCAGCCGGCAAGCGGGTTAAAGGTGAGCGCTAGCGCCTCGCTGGGCGCCCGTGAACGCGTGGTGATTGTTAATGTGGAAGATGCGCGTCTGGTGCTAGGCGTCACCGCACAGCAGGTGACGTTGCTGCATAAGCTGCCGCCAGCCTCAGCGGAGAATCTGCCGCCGCAGGCTGCCGCGCCTGAATTTGCATCACTGATGAAAAACATGCTTAAGCGTCCCGGGAGATCCTGATGCGTCGTATTTATTCCCTTGCGCTGAGCGGGTTGCTGTTGCTGTCGCCCTCCGCTTTTGCCGAACTTCCAGGGCTAATCAGCCAGCCGCTGGCCAACGGCGGCCAGAGCTGGTCGCTGCCGATTCAGACCCTGGTTTTTATTACTTCGCTGACCTTTATCCCGGCTATTTTGCTGATGATGACCAGCTTCACCCGCATCATCATCGTATTCGGCCTGCTGCGAAGCGCTATGGGTACACCGTCGGCGCCACCTAACCAGGTGCTGCTGGGGCTGGCGCTATTCCTGACTTTTTTCATTATGTCGCCGGTTATCGACAAAGTTTACACCGACGCCTATCAGCCATTTAGCGAAGATAAAATCACCATGCAGGATGCGCTGGAAAAAGGCGCGCAGCCGCTGCGTGAATTTATGCTGCGCCAGACCCGCGAAGCCGATCTTGCGCTGTTTGCCAGACTCGCCAACAGCCAGCCGATGCAAGGTCCAGAAGCCGTTCCCATGCGTATTCTGCTTCCGGCCTATGTCACCAGCGAACTGAAAACCGCCTTCCAGATTGGTTTCACCATTTTTATTCCGTTCCTGATTATCGACCTGGTGATCGCCAGCGTCCTGATGGCGCTAGGGATGATGATGGTGCCCCCGGCCACCATCGCGCTGCCGTTTAAGCTAATGTTGTTTGTACTGGTGGATGGCTGGCAGCTGCTGGTCGGCTCGCTGGCGCAGAGTTTTTACAGTTAAGGAGTACCGATGACCCCTGAATCCGTCATGATGATGGGCACCGAAGCGATGAAAGTCGCGCTGGCGCTGGCCGCCCCGCTGCTGCTGGTTTCTTTGGTGACCGGTCTGATTATCAGCATCCTGCAGGCCGCGACGCAGATTAACGAAATGACGCTGTCGTTCATTCCAAAAATCATCGCGGTGTTTATCGCCATTATCGTTGCCGGGCCGTGGATGCTCAATCTCCTGCTGGATTACGTGCGAACGCTGTTCAACAACTTGCCCTATATCATCGGCTAAGCACGATGATCCATTTCACCAGCGACCAGTGGCTCTCCTGGCTCAGCCTCTATTTCTGGCCCATGCTGCGAGTACTGGCGCTGATAACGACCGCTCCCATTCTGAATGAGCGCACCATCCCGAAACGCGTGAAGGTGGGGCTGGGGATCATTATCACCGTGGTTATCGCCCCTTCTCTGCCGGTCGTTGAAGTGCCTATCTTCTCGGCAAATGCGCTCTGGCTGGCGCTACAGCAGATTCTTATCGGCATCGCGCTGGGGTACACCATGCAGTTCGCCTTTGCGGCCGTTCGCTACTCCGGCGAGGTTATCGGCCTGCAGATGGGCCTCTCCTTTGCCACCTTTGTCGACCCAGGAAGCAACCTCAACATGCCGGTGCTGGCCCGAATCATGGACATGCTCGCCATGCTGCTGTTCCTGGTTTTTAACGGTCATTTATGGCTTATTTCGCTGCTGGTCGATACTTTTCACACCCTTCCCATCGGCGGTGAACCCATTAACAGCAACGCGTTTTTAGCGCTAACGCGCGCCGGAGGGATGATTTTCCTCAACGGCGTGATGCTGGCCCTGCCGATCATCACGCTGCTGCTGACGGTCAACCTGGCGCTGGGTATGCTCAACCGTATGACGCCGCAGCTCTCCGTATTCGTTATCGGTTTTCCGATTACTCTCACCGTCGGCATTCTATTAATGGCGGCATTAATGCCGCTGATCGCCCCGTTCTGCGAGCACTTATTTAGTGAGATATTTGATCTATTAGCAGATATTATCAGTGAGTTACCACGTATAAATTCTCCATAACCTCCCCCTGGTTATTATAAGGAAATTCCTAAAGTAAAATTGTAAAAACATCTACCAGCATATCGCTGGCGCGGGTTATTTGTTTTTAGGTGATTCACACAACATAACATTTACTTTACTTTGAGATGATTCCTGGCAAATTATACGTAACTTTACGGGATAGTTGATGCCGCCTGTTCGTCTTCATCCTCTTGTTTTTTATTTTCACCAGGTTCGTTGCGGCGATGAAGTTCGAAGGCAGTGGGTTAATTATCGTTACGCATTGAGTGAGGGTATGCCATGTCAACGATTATTATGGATCTATGCAGTTATACGCGGCTAGGGTTAACCGGATACCTGGCCAGTCGTGGGGTAAAAAAACGTGATATTGACAATGTAGACAACGTTGACGGGCTCGCTGAGATATGCGCTGTTCGCCATCCAGCTGTCGTGTTTATTAATGAGGACTGCTTCATTCATGATGTGCAGAGTAGTCTGCATATTAAGCAGATCATTAATCAACACCCCAGGACGTTGTTCATTGTTTTTATGGCGATTGCCAATATTCATTTTGACGAATATCTGATGGTTAGGAGTAATCTGCTAATTAGTTCTAAATCGATAAAACCTGAAACGCTCGATATCATTTTGGGTAATTATCTGAAAAAAGAAACAGCAGAAGTAAAGCAAACTAATATCTCCACCCTGTCATTAAGCCGTACGGAATCCAGCATGCTGAAAATGTGGATGTCGGGCCAGGGAACGATACAAATATCCGATCAGATGAATATTAAAGCTAAAACCGTATCGTCACATAAGGGTAATATTAAAAAGAAAATAAAAACGCATAACAAACAGGTTATCTATCATGTTGTTCGTCTGGCTGAGAATGTCACATCAGGCATTTTCGTCAATATGCGTTAGGACAACGACAGCAGGGAAACTGGCGGTATCGCTACCGCCAGATGACTAAATCACGATTCGCTTTTTTCAACGAAAATACCGTCTGCGTGGCCCAACTCGTTGAAGAACCAGATCCCCATAGGATAATCCTCCAGCGACACCAGATACATCGTCCCTTCATTGAATTGCTCAATTGCCAGCACGACGCCGGAGCGACGCGGCCCCCCATCTGTCTTGACCGTCACACGATCGTTAACTTGCATAAACGTCATCTCCTGAGTGGTTTAGCCCAGTTTAGAACAAAATTGCCGCGCTGACAGCGCTCCGTTGCATAAGTGCTTAATTATCCATCACTATCGTTGTATTGCTCATTTTTTGAGCAAAAACATTCATTAGATGTATACTTATACAGGGACCGAAACAAAGGGTGTCTGTGATGAAGATAGCAAGCGACCCCCGAGGGGTTAACATTGATGCGCTGCTCGCAGCGATTAACGAAATCAGCGAAAGCGAAATCCACCGCGCGACGGAGGACCCACATCACGTGAGCGTAGATGGCCGCGAATACCATACCTGGCACGAGTTAGCTGAAGCCTTCGAGTTGGATATTCATGATTTCAGCGTAACGGAAGTGACGCGCTAGAGGGGTAAAAAAATCCCGACACGTAAGCGTCGGGATCAACCTTGCCGAAGCAAGAAGCATTGAAATATTCGTTACATCAGGAAACCTGACGTGGGTGAAACATTATCGTCGTTTATTTAAAATGACAAGAATTATTCACCTAAGAAATAAACATGACAGCGTAGTCATGCTTACGCAGACGCTTCGCTAACCTGATGATAAATCAGGAAGATGACATTTTTATTTTCAGACTATCGCCATCACGCCTTTAAGATTTTTCTCAACAAACATGCTTAACATAAGTTAAATTTATGTTTTAAGACGCTATTTTTCCCCGCCCTCGCCGTCCTCTGCGCACACACGATTTCGCCCACCCGTTTTCGCCAGATAGAGTCGCTTATCGGCGATAGATTGCAAATGCTGGAAATCATACTGTTCCAGTTCATCGCTGCTACAGACGCCGAGCGAGGCGCTCACCCGAATGGTCTGATTACGGGACACAAGGATTTCCCTGCTGTTAATGCTTTCGCGGATGCGTTCTGCAATGACCCTGGCCTGAGCGAGCGAAGTGCCCGGCAGCACCAGACAAAATTCTTCACCGCCTACCCGGCCAGCGATGTCTTCCTTGCGAATCTTATTGAGGATCACCCGACCAATATGAATAAGCACCCGGTCACCCGCCTGGTGACCAAAGCGGTCATTAATGCTTTTAAAATGGTCGAGGTCGAGCTGAATGACCGCCAGCGACTGACCTGCCTTCTGGCAGTCAGCGAGGGACTTACCCGCTCTTTCAAACAGTGCGCCGCGGTTATAAAGGCGGGTCAGCATATCGTGCCACGCGCGCCATGCTAGCGAATCCTGCAGCGTGGACATATTGCGCACCATGCGGCGGATCACGAGCCAGGAGATAATCAGCATTGTGGTAAAGAGAACCCAGAGTAGCGTCAGCGCAATACTGATACTGCCGAAGTCTCCGCGCACCCCCTCTTCCAGGCTATGAATGCGCAGCAGTACGCCATCAAAATTTCGCAGCTTCTCCCAGCTGATATAGCGCGAAAGCTGGCGCACGCTGCCTTCGTTTTCGCTTTCGTAGGCATGAGCCAGCTGGGCCTGAATCTCTTGCGAGAGCACAGTGCGCTTAGATGCTTCCGGCTCAGAAGAGGCAATCAGGTTCATTCGACGGTCGTAAAGCTGGTATTCGCCCTCTTCCTCTCCTTCTACCGATTGCGTCAGAAACTGTGTCATTTCGTTGACTGACAGCTGGATAGCCAGCACGCCGAACCAATACTGTTCATAGTCCAGCGGGACGGCGGCAGTGACGGTTTGGGCGATAGGCGTTTTATCCCGGCTAAAGATAGTCTGCCACCTGACGCCGCGCTCGGGGTTGTCACGCTGCGACTGCTGGGTAAACCAGGAGCTGGTTGCCAGACGATAGTAATATTCGGTGATGCTGTCCTGCTGGGTAGCCTCTGTGCTGAGGTAAAAACCGGCACGCGAGACGTACAGCATATGGGTTTCAAAACGCGCGAGGTGTTGACGGGTCACCGCGGATAAACGCAGCAGGTAGCCCAGTTCAATGGTAGCCATGAACTCGTTGCCCAGCAGCGGGTTGTCGCGGGACAGCAGGTTAGTATGCTCAACGAACGCGTCGGATACGCCGTTCAGCGGCAGCGTTCGGTTATTGTTGAGAGAGATCTGCCAGTCAGGCAGCGCACGCTGGCGCTCGAACTGCTGCTCGGCGATGCGCAACGCTTCAAATGCCAGTGGTTCCTGGAGAGCCGACTGCATCCCATTGCGGAAAAACAGCAAACGGTCAGTGTTAAACTGAAGCTGCGCGTCCATATCATTGGCCACGTTCTTCAGGTTATTACGCTGGCTTGAGATATAGGCATCTTCCAGTACGATGGTTTCACGCCATGTCAGCAGCGTTGAAAAGAAGAGAACCACCAGAAAACAGATATTGACGACCCGCTCAGGCTTCACCCGGCGCGTCAGCTTAGGCCACCATCCAGTGGAAGTCGTTGTCGTCGCCTTCAGGGGATGCACGGTTGCCCTCCCAAACGGCTGTTTGGTTCGACAACCCAGAATCGTTCCAGATGTAATTGCTGCTGATAATTCATGCTGCTCCACGACAACGCGCTACGACAAAGGGCCGGAATAACGGCCCTAAACCGCCCGGCGTTTGCCGGGCGCAAAGGCAAAGATTACGTTTGCTCTTGTGGGGATAGTTCGCCTGGAATCAGCTCTTCTTCACGGAATGCCTCCCGCTTAACGCCAAAACCATCGTACCAGCGGCACTCCACCATCCCGCTGGCGTATCCCGTTACGACCATTCGCGGCCCACCATTTTTGGGCCGGACTTCATCACTGACCAAAAAGACCATTGTTGCCTCCGGTATCAGGGTGAAACAGTTTCACCTTAGCCGATCCACGAACGGTTTGCGTACCGGAACCGCATTTTTTATGCGCGAGACTGACGCCAGCGTGAGATCACATTCACCGCGGCCAGCACAACGGCACCAATCACAAAACCGAGCACCAGATTGGCGAACACCGGCACCAGCGTGGCAAGCCAGGATGCCTGCTGCGCGGCGAAGGCCTCGATGGCATGATGCACCGGTGCAACGCCGTGAACCACAATACCGCCCCCCACCAGGAACATGGCCAGCGTCCCCACGACAGACAGCGTTTTCATCAGCCAGGGTGCGACCACCAGCAGCCCTTTACCGACGCCTTGTGCCAGCGCGTTGCGCTTCTCGACCAGCCAATAGCCCATATCATCGAGCTTCACAATCACGCCCACGAGGCCGTAGACGCCAACGGTCACCAGCACGGCGATGCCGGATAAAATCAGCACCTGGTTCAGCAACGGCGCTTCAGCGACGATGCCTAAGGTAATGGCAACAATTTCCGCAGAGAGAATAAAATCGGTGCGGATAGCGCCTTTCACTTTATCTCGCTCATAGCTGCCAGGGTCCTGCTGCGCGATAGCCTCCAGGCGCTGCTGACGTGCATCGTCATCGCCTTTATGCTTACGCTCATGCAGCGTATGCAGCACTTTTTCCACGCCCTCAAAACAGAGGTATGCCCCACCAATCATCAAAAGCGGCGTCACCGCCCAGGAGATAAAAGCGCTGATTAACAGCGCCAGCGGGACCAGAATGACTTTATTAAGCAACGAGCCTTTCGCCACGCTCCACACCACCGGCAGCTCGCGATTCGCGCGCACGCCTGAAACCTGCTGGGCGTTCAGCGATAAATCATCCCCCAGCACGCCAGCCGTTTTTTTCGCCGCCAGTTTGCCCATCATCGAGATATCATCGAGTAAAGTGGCGATATCATCTAACAAGGTTAATAAGCTACTTCCTGCCACGAACCACATCCTTTATTTTTTGTATTGATAACAAAGTATGAAGCAAAATCGCGCGGGGCGTAAGAGATACATATTTATAACATAAAAACAACATCAACCCCTGAATTAAAGCACTCGCCAGCACGGTAGTTTTGGCGTTTACTATCTGCCTGCTTGCTATTTTGCCGTGAGGAAGTATGCGTATTAAACAACTGTTACCCCTGATTGGCGCGCTGTTCGCGCTGTACATCATCTGGGGTTCAACCTATTTTGCCATTAGCATCGGCGTCGCCAGCTGGCCCCCTTTAATGATGGCAGGCATTCGCTTCCTCTCGGCGGGCGTGGTGTTGATGATATTTTTGCTGGCAACCGGCCACCGTTTGCCAGCGCGAAAACCCCTGATCAATGCGGCTATTATTGGCGTACTACTGCTAGCCGTCGGTAACGGCATGGTGACCGTTGCCGAACACCAGAACGTGCCTTCCGGTATCGCCGCCGTCATGGTGGCGACCGTTCCCCTGTTTACGCTCTGTTTCAGCCGCTTCTTTGGTATCGCCACGCGTAAACTGGAGTGGTTGGGGATTGCGATTGGCCTCGCGGGCATTGTGCTGCTCAACAGCGGCGGCAACCTGAGCGGCAACCCATGGGGCGCGCTGATGATCCTGATTGGTTCACTGAGCTGGGCATTTGGCTCGGTGTACGGTTCACGCATTGAACTGCCCACCGGCATGATGGCCGGTGCCATCGAAATGCTGGCCGCCGGGATTGTCCTGATGGCGGCGTCGCTGTTTAGCGGCGAGCGTTTGACAACCCTCCCCAGCCTGCACGGTTTCCTGGCGGTAGGTTATCTCGCCATCTTCGGCTCAATTATCGCCATTAACGCCTATATGTACCTGATTCGCAACGTCACGCCCGCTGTCGCCACCAGCTATGCCTACGTGAACCCGGTCGTTGCGGTGCTGTTAGGTACCGGCTTTAACGGTGAGCACCTCTCCGGCACCGAATGGGTCGCGCTGGCGATTATCATCGCTGCGGTCGTGCTGGTAACGTTGGGAAAATACCTCTTCCCGGCAAAAGCCACCGCTATTCCTTGTCCGACGGAGAAATAAATCTCAGGCAGGAAATTCCGTGAATACCGATCTGCGCGCTGCCCTCGCCGCCGCAGATCCACTCTTCCAGCCGCTCGCTTAGCGCAAGATCCGTGAGCTTCTCCCGCCCTCGTAGTGCACACTCCCACACCACCAGCACGCGCCAGCCTGATGCCATCAGCTGGCGGATATCCCGCTCATCGCGTGCGACGTTCGCGCCAATTTTACTCAGCCAGAAATCGGTGCGCGTCGCGGGCACCTTGAACAGATAGCAATCGTGGTGATGCCAGAAGCAGCCATGCGTGAAGATGACGCAGCGGTAGTCGTCGAGGGTAAAGTCCGGGCGGCCCGGCAGGCGCGTGTCCTGCGCGAGCCAGTGAAGACCCAGGCCGTCCAGCAGTACCGCCATTCGTTTTTCAATCGCGGTATTCTGCGCGCCGATGGCGCGCATATTTTTACTGCGGGTGGCCTTATCGTGAACGTCCGCCATCGCCGGTTTCCGAATCGCGCAGCGCAACCGCCTGCAAAATACGCGACTGTAATAGGCGCGCAACGGCGGCAAACACCGGCACAATCACCGAGTTGCCAAACTGCCGGTACGCCTGGGTATCCGACACCGGAATACGAAAACGATAGCCCTGCGGTGATTCAAAGCCCATCAGGCGAGCGCACTCTCGCGGCGTCAGGCGACGCGGGCGATGCAGCTGATTTTGCGGGTCGTCAAAGTGCTTCTCCCCCAGTGCGAGATCCCAGCCTCGGTCGATAAGGATTTCGGCGCCATCTTTGTAATAGCGCGCCGACAGCGTTCGCGCCACGCTGCTGGCCTTTGTCGGATCAACCAGCCCGTAGCCAAAACCGTTGCCTTTCTCCTGATGCTTGCGCGCATAGCGATAGAGATATTTCCACAGTACCGGGGTGAGGATAAATTTGGGGTTAACACTTGGCTCCAGCAGTTCGCCAAAGGTCGGGCGCTGAGCCGGATAGAGCGACGGAATATCACGCAGGGTAAAACCTTCGTGCAGCCCTAAATCACGACGGAAACCGACCAGCACAATGCGCTCGCGGTGCTGCGGCAGGAAGTGCTGACCATCTATTATTTTCGGGTCATTTGCGCCCATATCCGCGGCATCGGAGACTTCATAGCCCAGTTCATCCAGTGTCTGCATAATAATGCGGAACGTTTTGCCGTTATCGTGGCTCTTCAGGTTTTTGACGTTTTCCAGCACGAAGATAGGCGGTCGGCGGGCATCAATAATCCGCACCACGTCAAAAAATAGCGTCCCTTGGGTATCACAGGCAAAGCCGTGCGCGCGACCCATCGCATTCTTTTTTGATACGCCGGCTAACGAGAAAGGTTGGCACGGGAAGCCCGCCAGCAGCACGTCGTGCTGAGGAATCGACGCCCGAATATGCTCCTGGGCTTCACGGTCGCTGACTTCAGGCTGATTGCTCAGCGTCACATCGCGGATATCGGCATTAAACCGATGCTCTACCGGGTCGCAGTACCAGTTCGCTTTGTAGGTACGCACCGCGTGTTTGTTCCACTCGCTGGTGAACACGCATTGACCGCCAATCGCCTCAAAGCCGTGACGAATGCCGCCGATACCGGCAAAAAGATCGACAAAGCGAAACGCATATTTCGGATGATGCTTAGACGGTCGCGGTAGCAAAGCGGCCAGATGGGCACACTCATTTTCACTCAGACGCGTATTGGCGCGCGACAGGGCCACGACGCGCTTGACGATAGCCGGGCTCCAGTGCTGTTCCCCCACAGCGCTAAGCTCAGCGACAACGGTCTTTAGATCGTAAATCTCCAGAATATGCTCAAGCAGCGTCTGAGCATCCGGTGCATCTAACGATGCGCCCTCATGTGATAAGACTCGTTGTTGCATAAATTTGACCAGATACAGAAAAAGAAAAATAAACCCGAGGTTACCATAAGTTACTCGAGTCTGGCGTTGCGAATCTCCGCAGAACCTGAGCGTCAACAGAGAGCGGATCGCCCGCCAGTTCGGCGCTCAGCTTCGCCATAAAGTGCGCCAGAAAATCGGCGTTATGCTGCGCCAGCTCGCGCCCTTTTTCGGTTTGCATGGTCTCAGGTAGTCGCAACAGCTTGGTCTGGAAATGGTCGAGGGCGTAGGTTTTATCGTCCAGCTCACGGTTATCAGCGAAGGGATCGTCAGCGTCAAACAGCGCCGCGTTCAGCGCCCCGGAAACGGCAAACACCCGCGCGAGGCCGATTGCGCCCAGCGCTTCCAGTCGGTCGGCGTCCTGAACGATTCTGGCCTCTGGGGTCGTCGGCGTGATGCGCGCGCTAAAGCTGTGCGCTTCAATGGCGTGGGCGACGGCACCATAGCGTTCAGCGGGAAAATGCGGGAAATCGCGTTGTAAAATCAGCAGCGTTTGCTGCGCCGATAGCTGCGAGGAACGGGCGCGATCGGGATGGTTTTTCGGTAGGCTAACGAGGTCGTGAAAATAGCTCGCCAGCAATATCACCGTGAGGTCGACGGGATCGTCGGCAGCAATGCGCCTGGCAGTGCGCCAGACACGGCGAAAATGGGCGATATCATGCGCTGCATCGCTACCGACATAATGAATTTCAAACCAACGTTCAACGTCCTGCTGCCATGCTGTTAGATCCATTCCTTCACCGCGGATGAGAGTACATTGACCCCCAGCATAGCAATATTAACGCTGCTCTTCCTGTTCTAACCGACGAGGACGGGTATACCAGGCTATCCCGCCAAGCAATGCACCGACAATGCTAAGCACCAGAAAGCCTAGCAGCGCGCCAATCCATTTCCCCATGGCTGACCCTATTTCGCCATCGATCGTCGCGCCGGGGATACTCTGCACATCGCTGATGACCCACAGGTAACGCACCATCGCCCAGACAAAGTATCCGCAAAACGCGTAAAACACCCACAGTGCCAGTTTACCGCCTGGGCCGCGCTCCATTTGCTCTTCCATAAAAACACTCTCATTACGCTATTCATGTTCACTGCCACGACATCACGCTGGCAATTGATGTGATATCGGTCACATTATAACGATTAAAATGATGTGAGGTAGCTTTGCGCGACGTTACCGGTAACAAATCACCGTTAGCTTGATCTCCGGCAATTTTGTCAGATGACATCTACGTCCACAGAGAGACCGTTGATTCGCGGCAGATTCCTTTGCCCCTTCCCTACAGGGAAGGGGTCAACCACGATATTTGAATAATAAGAATATTATAATAACTGCCATTTTAAATTCACAAAATAAATATACATAAAGTATTTTTCTGTATCTTTATTTTTCATGGCAATCATGCCATTATCTTTCTCGTTATTAGCCTTTTGTTATGCATCAATATATTTGCTGTTTTTGACCTTCCCGATCGTATGCCAGTACGGTCGGGATTTTTTTGCCTTATGCATAGCCATTTATTTAACGGATGGTAATTCATAAAATTATAAGCAAAGAAAATAAAACCAATAAAAACAATGTACATTATAAATACAACATATCAAAACATATAAAATTGAATATAACAGAAACATTATGAAATATTTAATATAATTTAATTACATTTATATTTTAAAATAAATTGAACTCTCACTATATTATCCAGCGCAGTAACACCGGATGGCGTTACTTATATTCACATGCGTAATAATGCAAAGGAAAATATAATGAAAATAAAAGCTCTGGCACTGTTAGTTCCTGCTTTACTTATGGCTGGCGCAGTCAATGCGGCAGAAATGTATAATAAAGACGGTAATAAAGTGGATCTGTACGGGAAGGTCGATGCTCGTCATACCTTCTCTGATAACTCTGGCGATGATGGCGATGAAACCTACGTACAAATTGGTTTCAAAGGCGAAACTCAGATTACCAGTGAACTGACTGGCTACGGTCAATGGGAATACAAAAGCTACGCGAACGATACCGAAGGCGCTGGTGATAAATCCTTCAACCGCCTGGCGTTCGCCGGTCTGAAGTTCGCCAACCTCGGCTCTTTCGATTACGGCCGTAACTACGGTACGGTATACGACATTGAGGGCTGGACAGATATGCTGCCGGTGCAGGGTGGCGACTCCTATACCTGGACCGATAACTTTATGGTTGGCCGTACCAACGGCGTCGCCACTTATCGTAACTCAGACTTCTTTGGTCTGGTCGATGGCTGGAACTTTGCGCTGCAGTATCAGGGGGCCAATGAAAGTGGTTCCAACAACCAGGAAGGAACGAAAAACGGGCACAATGACGTTCGTTTCCAGAACGGTGACGGCTACAGCATGTCAACCACCTTTGATTTCAGCGACGCAGTTCCGGAATTACAAGGTTTAAGCGTGGGTGCAGCCTACGCGAGCTCTGACCGTGCCAACGATCAGGTGGCTTATGCAGAGGTTAAAAATCGCTATGGCAACGGTAAAAACGGCAGCGTAGCTGCTGGCGGCGATAAAGCAGACGTCTGGACCATCGGTGCGAAATATGATGCCAACGATATCTATCTGGCGATGATGTATGCGGAAACTCGCAACATGACTCCATTCGGCGACGACGGTATTGCCAACAAAACACAAGACTTTGAAATTACAGCACAATATCAATTCGATTTCGGTCTGCGCCCATCACTGGCATGGGTCTATTCTAAAGGCGTTGACGTCGGTGTTCATCACAACAACCACGGTTCTTACCTGACCGATCAAGATCTGGTGAACTACATTGACGTTGGTGCTTATTACTACTTCAACAAGAATTTCTCCACCTATGTTGATTACAAAATCAACATGCTGGACGACGACAACTTCTACCGTGCTAACAACATCTCTACCGATGATATCGTCGGCATTGGTTTAACCTATCAGTTCTAATCTGTATCTGGAACAAAGCCCGCGATGCGGGCTTTGTTCTTTCTGAGCAGAATTACGGCGCTTCCTGTAGCGCCACCCGCACAAAGCCATTATTTTGCGCCAGAAGCTCGTGTGCCTTCCAGGCATCCAGGCCGGTAAGCACCATCAGCACCGCCGTCTTACACTGGTGATCGCAGCTTTCCAGCGCCGCTTTCGCCACCGCGCGGCTGCACCCGCCTGCTTCCATCACTATCGCAATTTGCCGCTCAGCCATACGCGTATCCGTGTCACGGATATCCACGCGCATATTGCTATAAACCCGGCCACTGCGAATAGCCAGCCCGGTTGTCAGCATAGAGAGCACCATTTTCTGCGCGGCAATCGCCTTAGGATCGCCGTAGCCAGCCACGACCTCAGCCCCCGTTTGTGGCGAAATCACGATATCGGCAAGGTCGGTCGCTTCGCTGTGCGGATTGCGGGTAATCACTGCCCGCATCGCCCCCAAAGACCACGCGTGGCGTAAAGCGCCCCACAGCCATGGCGTTTTCCCACTCACCGTTAACGCCACCAGCATATCTTTTGCGGTGAACCCGATAGCCTGAAGATCAAGTACCCCGCGATCGTAATCCTGCCCTGCGCTGGTCATATCATGCAGCATGGCCAACGCCCCACCGGCAATCAGTCCTATTACCGGGTGCTTGTCGTCCGGAGAAAACTCATTCGCCGCGATCACCGCGTTACGCCCAGAGGCTCCGGCCCCAACGATCACCACGCGCCCGCCGTGGCTTAACGTCGCCACCGCGTTATCAATCAATTGGGTGATGTTGTCGAGACAAGGGGTTATCGCATCAGCAATGCGTTTATCTTCTTGATTAATAACGCTCAACATATCGCGAGTAGGCAGTCTATCAATCTCAGCCGTCGTTGAATTGCGTCGTTCCATGACTGAACCGGTAAGCTTAATGCTCATAAACGGACTCCTTATTATGGGTTCTTAAGCAATACTAAAGTGTTTTGTATGGGTTGCTCTGCGAGGATGGTCACAAAGAGAGGTTTGGTTTTGTAAGGGAGGATAGCTTTATGAAATCAGGCACATCGGCGATAATGGTGTTTTGACCTCCGATAACAAAAGGTATTAACGCCCGCATGCCGCACAATCAGCCCCAACCAAAGCGCCCCATGAAGCTCAGTACGCTGGTGACGCTGATGGTTTGCAGCGTCATTGCCTCCGTGTTACTGGTGGTCTACGCCTTCTACTTTGTGCAGATAACCAAAGCCACACGCGCAGGCGTGGAAGATACGGCGTTTGCCATCGCCCGCACGCTTGCCAACTCGCCCGAGATAAAACGCGGGCTGACGCAATCGCCTGACAGCAACATCATTCAACCTATCGCCAGCGCGGTACAGCAGCAAAACGATCTGCTTTATGCCGTCATCACCAATATGGACGCGGTCCGCTTTTCACACCCCAATGCACATTTGATAGGCCAGCACTTTATCGGTGCGGATCTTAAGCCCGCGCTGCAGGGTAAAGAGAACCTCTTCATCAACCACGGCGTACTGGCTGAAGCGATGCGCGTTTTCACGCCAATTTATAACAGCCAGCATCAACAGATTGGCGTCGTGATCGTGGGCATTTCACTGCAAAAGGTCGATGAGCAAATCAGCGCCGCGCGCTGGAACGCCGTCTGGTTTGTGCTGTTTAGCGCGATTGTTGGCCTACTCGGGGTCTGGGGATTGGTCCGAGTGCTCAAGAATATCCTCTTTGGTCTCGAGCCCCACGAAATCTCCAGCTTATTTGAGCAACGCCAGGCCATGCTGCAATCGATTCGCGAAGGGGTGATTGCGGTGGATGGCAAAGGCCGGGTGACGCTCATTAACCAGACGGCTCGCCAGATACTGTTTTCCGTCGATGCGCCAGCCCTTGGCGCCGTGCAGCACGCCCCTTTGCTGGATAGCCTGAAAGAGGTATTAGTCAGCGGAACGCCTATTGAGGATCGTGAGATTGGCTGTAACGGGCGTCTACTGTTGTGCAGCACCGTCCCGGTGCTCAACAATAAGCGGGTCATCGGCGCCATTAGTACGTTCCGCGACAAAACGGAAATCAGTCAACTGATGCAGCGTATGGACGGGCTGGTGAACTACGTTGACGCCCTTCGCAGCCACTCCCACGAGTTTATGAACAAACTGCACGTGATTCTGGGGCTGCTGCACATGAAGCGCTACGACAAGCTGGAAGGCTATATCCTACAGACCGCGCAGAACTATCAAACAGATATCGGCATGTTGCAGCATAAAATCAAATCACCGATCATTGCCGGGTTTCTGTTGGGTAAAATTAACCGTGCGAGCGACGCAGGCGTTACCCTGACGCTGGCCGAAGAAAGTCTGATCCCGGATAACCCTAATGAAGAGCAGGTCGCGGTGTTGGTGACGGTGCTCGGTAACCTGATAGAGAACGCGCTGGATGCGATGGCGGATCAGGGCGAAGGCGAGATTGGCCTGCTGCTGCACTACCAGAATGGATGGCTCAGCGGCGAGGTCAGCGATGATGGCCCCGGCATCGCCCCCGATCGCATCGATGCCATCTTTAATAAAGGATTTTCAACCAAAGGCGAGAATCGAGGCGTTGGGCTATTTTTGGCCCGCCAGCAAACGGAAAATCTTGGCGGCACCCTTTCCGTCGAGTCTGAGCCTGGCGTGTTTACGCAATTTTTTGTACAAATTCCCTGGGATAGCGAGAGGAACAGCGCGTGATGAATGTATTGATAGTCGATGATGATGCCATGGTGGCCGACCTTAACCGCTGCTATATCGAGCGAGTCGATGGGTTCGTCTGCTGCGGCATTGCCTCTACGCTCCAGCAGGCAAAAGAGAAAGTGCAGGATGCCACGCTCTCTATCGACCTGATTTTGCTGGATGTTTATATGCAGCAGGATAACGGTCTGGATCTGCTGCCCATCGTGCGCGATTCGGGCCGCGCTATCGATGTCATTATGATTTCATCCGCTTCTGATGCCGCCACCGTACAAACATCGCTGCGCTACGGCGTGGTGGATTACCTCATTAAACCGTTCCAGTTCCCGCGTTTTGAAGAGGCATTGCTGAGCTGGCGCGAGAAAAAGCAGCTGATGGGAAGCCACGCCTACTACGAGCAGGCTGACGTAGACCGTCTGCTGCACGGTGGTACGCCTGAACTGGCGGATACCAAGCGCTTGCCGAAGGGATTAACGCCGCAAACGCTACGTACGCTGTGCCAGTGGATTGATGCTCACCCGGAGACCGAATTTTCCACCGATGATTTGGCCCAGGCGGTGAATATCTCACGCGTGTCTTGCCGTAAATATCTTATCTGGCTGGCACAAATTAATATTCTGTTTACCAGCATTCACTATGGCGCTACCGGCCGCCCGGTTTATCGCTATCGCCTTCAGGCCGAGCAATACGGCCTGCTCAAACAGTACTGTCAGTAAGCCGGTAATCGTGGTCCAGCAGCGTGAAACGATAGAGGTGGGACGATGAAAGCACCACCTCTTTGTTTTTGGTGACAAAAATAGCTTCAATATCCGGGCGCGACCGCAGCGCCGCGCATCCTTTCTCCACACCCATGCCGTACATCAACGTGGTCCAGATATCGCCGTCGATTGAATCCGCGCTGATGATAGTGACGCTATCGAGCTCATTATCCAGCGGATACCCCGTGCGTGGGTCAAGAATATGGTGATAAAGCTGGCCATTTTGTTCGAAAAAGCGTTCGTACACGCCAGAAGTCACCACCGATTTATTCTCAATTTCCAGGGTGCCAATCATCGCGCCAGAGGTTGAGAACGGTTTTTTCAAACCAATTGACCAGCCCCCTTCCGGCGTCCCCAGCGTTTGAACGTTACCGCCAAGATTAATTAACCCCTGCTCCACCCCTTCCTGACGCAGATAGTCACGTACACGGTCGGCAATAAAGCCTTTGGCAATCGCACCGAGATCGATTTCCATGCCGGGTTGTGCCAGAAACACGCTCATGTCGTCGTCGTTCAGCAATACCTGCTCAGGATTGGTCAGCGTTAACAATTGGGTAATTTCATCAGCCGGTGGCACGCTGTCACCTTTAAAACCAATGCGCCAGCGCTTAACCAGCGGGCCAATGGCGAAGTTAAAGGCGCTTTGCGGCAGCAGGCTTGCCGCTTTCGCGCATTTGATGAGGGTGTAAACAGGAGCGCTGACCACGACCGGGTGCTGACCCGCCGCATGGTTGATATCCATCACCTGCGACTGGGCGCGGTTGACGGTGAGCAGGTCTTCATATTGTTTGATAAGGCGGAAAACGCGTGAGGCGAGCGGTTCGTTATGCGCGAAAAGCTTAAGCAGGATGGGTGACCCCATCAGAATGGCAGAATAGCTATAAACCCTTGTACTGTCTGACATCGATATCCCCTCTGCTGATGGTAACAACCCGGCGTCGCTACGCTCGGCCGGGCTACGGGAGGGTGCCATGGGTTAATTATGCGGATTCAAGCATCGCCCAGGGTACCTGCTGCGCACGCTGTGCGGCCTGACGACCGGCAAGCGTACCAAAGATAATAATATCCACCACTGCGTTCCCGCCAATACGGTTACCGCCGTGGATACCACCAACCACTTCACCGGCAGCATAGGCGCCAGGAATAGCCTGTTTGTTGACGTTCAGCACACAGGTTTCAGTGTTGATGGTCACGCCACCCATCGTGTGGTGTACGCCCGGCGCAATCTGAATCGCGTGGTACGGCCCTTCATTCAATGGTGCGCGCAGTGCGGTTTTACGACCAAACTCTTCGTCGTCCTGTTTTTCCACAAAACCGTTATAGCGCGTCAGCGTTGCCTGGAAGGCTTCAGCGTCCAGCCCCAGTTTCGCCGCCAGTTCCGCAGGGGTGCTGGCGCTGGTGACCAGCCCTTTCGCAATATACTCATCCGCCGCTTTGTTTTTTACACGTACATGTTCATCAAACACGATGTAAGCATAGTGCTCAGGCAGCGCAATAATTGCGGCAGATACTTTATCGCGGGTCTCCATCTCGTTGAAGAAGCGGTTACCCTTCTGGTTCACCAGAATAGCCCCGCCGCCGCGAATAGATTCAGAAACCAGATAAGAGGTTTTCTGCTCAACGGTTGGGTGAATCTGGATTTCGCCCATATCTACCGTGCCTGCGCCAATACGTTCCAGCAGCGCGATACCGCCACCGGTCGCCCCTTTGTGGTTAGTGGTGACAAAGCCCGCCAGGTCAGGGCGGTATTTCACCACCATTTCGCTGTTGGCGCTGAAGCCGCCGGTCGCCACAATAATGCTGCGGGTCTGAATGGTGACCGTTTCCTGCTCGTCGGTCAGCAGACGTACGGCGGCGACTTCGCCCCCTTCCATGACAATATCGACCACGGAGGTGTCGAGCATGACATCAATCTGGCGTTTTGTGACGTTACGCACGAGGCCGCTTATCAGGTATCCACCCACCGCTGAACCATCTTTTGGACGGTGCGTACGGTCAATACTCATACCGCCGGTGGTGGTGATGTCGTTCAGCATGATGCCGCGATCCGCCAGCCATTCGATAGCCTGCGGGGCCGTTTCGACAAAGCGACGCAGTAGCGCCGGATTATTCTTGTTTTTACCGCCTTTCAGCGTCTCTTCATAGAACAGCTCTTTGCTGTCCTGAATGCCTTTTACCCGCTGGAAGCGCGTTTCCGCGGCGTTCATCCCGGCGGACGCTTTAATGGTGTTGCCGCCAATGGTCGGCATTTTCTCAACGATCAGCACGCGAGCACCGTCATCGTGCGCCTGAATAGCCGCCGCCAGACCGGCACCGCCGCTCCCGACCACCACCACATCATAAGATTTCGGTGCAGCGGTATCGCCGCCCTCTTCCGCGACCAGCGCTTTGCTGGATTTTATCATCGCTTTAGAGACCGCTTTTTTCACCGCTTCGCTCTGGCTGGTTGCCCCGGAAATGGCATCCACGTGTGGCGTGTTCGCATCCAGAATCCGTGAGCGAATCTCTTCAAAGCTGGTGACGAACTCTACGTCCTGATCCACGCCGCCGGTCAGTTCAATGTCGGCGATTCTGTCGGTTTCGAGGCTGACGTTGATAACCAGCTCACCGGCTTCATCCTGCACGGTTTCAACGAACACACCCGGTTTGAATTTAGACACCGACATGCTCATATCGCGGATCATCGCTTCAACCAGCGAGAAACGCCACAGCGGTTCAGGGATGTTCAGCGCTTCGCGCTGAGTGCTGTCGATAAACAGATCCAGCGTCTGGCCGTCGGCAATACGTTCCGCCCAGTCCGGATACGCGATACAGGCGCGACCCACCGCAATCAGGTCGTAGCCGTGCTCCATCGCACTATCGATATCGCTGTCGTTCACCACGCCGCCCACCCCCATCACCGGCACCTGCGCCAACGTTTCGGAACGCATGGCAACGTATTTTTCAATCAGCGGTGTCGGGTCGGTGGTGTCCACGATGGAGGAACGCAGCGAAGCGCCTACGGAGAAGTGCAGATAGTCCAGCCCACGAGCAGCCAGTTTTTCCAGCAGATACATCGTGTCGTCAAAGCGGATCCCCGGCACTTCCATCTCTTCAGGCGAGAAACGATAGCCGATGATGAAGGCGTCGTCCGCATACTGGCGCACCATTTTATGGGTGATATCTAACACCGCCAGCGGGAACTTCGCGCGATTATCGCGGCTGCCACCCCACTCATCGTCACGCTGGTTGGAGTTTGGTGAATAGAACTGTTGGATAAGATAGGTGTTTGCACCGTGGATCTCGACGCCATCAAAACCGGCCTGAATAGCACGACGTACGGCGTCGCCAAACTTACCGATCATCCCCTCCACTTCGTCAGCGGTCAGGGCGACCGGCGTTGCTGCACCATCACGCGGTGCCGCGACGGCGCTTGGGCCAACCGGCGTGCGCCCGCCAATCAGTTTCGGGTCGACCATACGGCCGCCGTGGTAGATTTGCAGCAGCGCTTTAGAGCCTTTCGATTTAATGGCCTCAGCGATTTTCGCCAGCCCGGCGATTTTGTCATCGCTGTCGATGCCGAGCGCGCCCGGGAAAGCCAGACCTAAATCGTCAACAAAACAGCATTCTACGATGATAGTACCGATAAGACCGGCGCGGGCGCGATAGTACTCCACCAGCTCGCTGCTGACGGAACCATCGTAATAACCTGAACAGGTTGTCATCGGTGCCATAAAGAGGCGGTTTTTAAGCTCGGTACCATTCGGTAATGTACAAGAACTCAGTACGCGATGTTGATTGTTCATATGGGTTAACTCCAAACTTTTAAAAATTAAAATTTAAGAATTCGGGATCGGGCTGTATTTGAGTTATTTGTTATGCCGATATCATGGTATTAATATAACGATAATTTTAGTTACTAAAGTCATTACGTTAGTTATAAAACTATTTAATCCCTTAAATAACACACATACCCCCATGGTGTTACTAATTTAATTTCGTTTTATTCACAATAATTTAATAAATACCGATACAAATGCAACTTTATTAACAGTGGTCAAACCAGTGCTTCACTATGATTAACTACTTATAAAACAGTTAGTTAATTAAACAAATCAGAGGTGAAATATCATTAAATATAAAAATTAATTTAACTTAACACCATTAATACCCAATAAGCCAATAGGGTTATTACACATTGCGTTAAAATAATACCGCGATTGTGCTTTTTTGATCCCGATCAATTGCAATGGCATCCAAAAGCGCATTATATGAATATAAGATTTTTTAAACTTAGCGCTAAATAAAATAGCGTCACGCACCTAATTTTTGAAATTGCCAGCCGTACTTTTGAAATATAAATAAAGTAAAAAAACTAAAAAAAGCAAAGCGGCAATTTTAGTCAATCGAATTATTAACTACTTATAGAAGCGTAATATGAACGAGAAATCTGCGACATCGCACTCACCGACCCCGGTGAGTAAACCAAAGGATGGTAAGAAAAACCGTCTTCTGATGATGGCACTGCCTATTATCGTGGCCGTGCTTCTCCTCTTCGTCCCAGTTCCTGACGGGCTTCCACCGTATGCCTGGCACTACTTCGCTATCTTTGTCGGCGTGATTGTTGGCCTTATCTTTGAACCGCTGCCAGGTGCCGTTATCGGCCTGACCGGGGTGGTCGCCATCGCGTTGTGCAGCCAGTGGGTGCTGTTCAGCCCTGAACAGATGGCAGCACCGAAATTCCAACTGGCGGGCGCCTCCTTTAAATGGGCGGTCAGCGGCTTTGGCAACTCGACCGTCTGGCTTATTTTCGGCGCGTTTATGTTTGCCGCTGGCTACGATAAAACCCGCTTTGGTCGCCGTCTGGCGCTGATTCTGGTGAAATATCTGGGCCGCCGCAGCTTGACGCTCGGCTACGCTATCACCCTGGCCGACCTGCTGCTGGCACCGTTTACGCCGTCCAACACCGCGCGTAGCGGCGGGACCATCTACCCAATTATCGCCAACCTGCCGCCGCTGTACGGTTCAAAACCTAACGACCCAAGCGCACGTAAAATTGGCTCTTACCTGATGTGGGTGGCGATCACCGCCGCCTGTATCACCAGTTCTATGTTCCTTTCTGCTCTGGCGCCTAACCTGCTGGCGCTGGCATTGGTAAAAAGCATCGTCGGTATCAACATCTCCTGGGGCACCTGGTTTATCGCCTTCCTGCCGCTGGGCCTGCTGTTGATTCTGACCATGCCGCTGCTGGCCTACTGGTTCTACCCACCAGAAGTTAAGGTGAATGACGAAGTGCCGCTGTGGGCTGCGCGTGAGCTGGAAAAACTCGGCAAACTGTCCCGCAACGAAATTCTGCTGCTGGTCTTCGTGTGCTGTGCACTGATGATGTGGATCTTCGCCGCCGCCTGGATTGAACCAGCCATGGCCGCTCTGCTGATTATCGGCCTGATGCTGTGGACCGGCGTGCTGGAGTGGAGCGACATCACCGGTAATAAAGCCGCATGGAACACCTTCGTGTGGTTTGCCACCCTGGTGGCCCTCGCCGACGGCCTTTCTTCTACCGGCTTTATCGGCTGGTTGGGTAAAGAAGGCGGCATGCTGATGAGCGGTATTTCTCCGGGCGTGGCGACCATCGTCCTGCTGCTGGCGTTCTACCTGCTGCACTACCTGTTTGCCAGCACCACCGCGCACACCACCGCGTTGCTGCCAGCGATGCTGACCATCGCATCAACCATTCCGGGTATGAACATGAACGTCTTCGTACTGCTGATGGTGACCTCGCTGGGTATCATGGGGATCATCACCCCGTACGGTACTGGCCCAAGCCCAATTTACTACGGCAGTGGCTATCTGCCGACCAAAGACTACTGGCGCCTCGGCACCATCTTTGGGGGCATCTTCCTGGTGGCGCTGCTGGTCATCGGCTACCCATGGATGTCTATGATGTTCTGATTCATAACCGTCGGCGGGCAACCTCCGGCGGTTTTATTTTTATGGAGTGAAGAGCTATGTCGAACAAACCGTTTTTCTACCAGAACCCTTTCCCACTGTCTCACGACGATACCGAATACTACCTACTTAGCCGCGAGCACGTTTCCGTGGCGCAGTTTGACGGTCAGGACGTGTTAAAAGTTGAGCCTGAAGCGCTAACGCTGCTTGCCCAGCAGGCCTTCCACGATGCCGCTTTTATGCTGCGCCCTTCTCATCAGAAACAGGTGGCCGCCATTCTGAATGACCCGCAAGCCAGCGAAAACGACAAATACGTCGCCCTGCAGTTCCTGCGTAACTCCGAAATCGCCGCCAAAGGCGTGCTGCCTACCTGCCAGGACACCGGCACCGCCATCATCATGGGTAAAAAAGGCCAGCGCGTCTGGACCGGCGGCGGCGATGAAGCCGCGCTGTCGCAGGGCGTCTATAACACCTATATCTCCGACAACCTGCGCTACTCGCAGAACGCCGCGCTGGATATGTACAAAGAGGTGAATACCGGAACTAACCTGCCCGCTCAGATTGACCTCTACAGCGTCGACGGCGACGAGTACAAGTTCCTGTGCATCGCCAAAGGCGGCGGCTCAGCCAACAAAACCTATCTCTATCAGGAAACCAAAGCGCTGATTACTCCGGCGAAGCTGAAAAACTACCTGGTGGAAAAAATGCGTACCCTGGGTACTGCTGCCTGTCCGCCGTACCATATCGCGTTCGTGATTGGCGGTACCTCTGCTGAAGTGACGCTGAAAACGGTCAAACTGGCTTCAACCCGTTATTACGACGGTCTGCCAACCGAAGGCAACGAACACGGTCAGGCGTTCCGTGACGTGAATCTGGAGAAAGAGCTGATGATCGAGGCGCAGAATCTTGGCCTCGGCGCGCAGTTTGGCGGTAAATACTTCGCCCACGATATCCGCGTTATCCGTCTACCGCGTCATGGCGCATCCTGTCCGATCGGCATGGGCGTTTCCTGTTCGGCTGACCGTAACATCAAAGCCAAAATCAACCGCGACGGTATCTGGATTGAGAAACTGGAGCACAACCCGGCGCAGTACATCCCTGAAGCGCTGCGTCAGCAGGGTGAAGGCGCTGCGGTCAGCATCAACCTCAACCAACCGATGAGCGAGATCTTAGCGCAGCTTTCGGCACACCCGGTGTCCACGCGTCTGTCGTTGAACGGTACCATTATCGTGGCCCGCGATATTGCGCACGCTAAGCTGAAAGAGCTGTTGGATAACGGTGAGGAGCTGCCACAGTACGTGAAAGATCACCCCATCTACTACGCAGGCCCGGCCAAAACGCCGGAAGGTTACGCGTCGGGTTCTTTAGGCCCAACCACCGCGGGGCGTATGGACTCTTACGTTGATCTATTGCAGTCTCACGGCGCCAGTATGGTGATGCTGGCAAAAGGCAACCGCAGCCAGCAAGTGACCGATGTCTGTCATAAGCACGGCGGTTTCTATCTCGGCAGCATCGGCGGCCCGGCGGCGGTGCTGGCGCAAACCAGCATTAAGAGCCTGGAGTGTGTGGCCTATCCTGAGCTGGGTATGGAAGCTATCTGGAAAATTGAAGTGGAGAACTTCCCGGCGTTTATTCTGGTGGATGATAAGGGGAATGATTTCTTCCAGCAAATTCAGAACAAGCAGTGTGCTGGCTGTCCTCAGCGATAAGTTTATTCCCCCGCTACGGCGGGGGATTTCTATTTTAAGAAATGTCCTAACTCAACAAATAATCCCATCAGCCCTTCCCAAAATACCGTCAGAGCATAATTCTCGTTTTATCCCATAAATTCAGGTAGTTCATCAGAAAAAACATTCCCGATATAATCCCCGCGCTTTTCATACTCATTGATTAACACAACACAATAATTTTAAAGGATTTTATAAATTGAAAAAACTATCTCTGGCAGTATTGATCCTGGGGAGTCTGGCAAGTGGAATGGCAATCGCGGATAGCCAGAGCGTATCCATTGGTTATGCTCAAGCTGACGTACAGGACTTCAAAAATATCCGCGGCGTTAACCTGCAATACCGCTATGAATTCGATTCTCCATTCAGCGTCGTAGGTTCATTTACTTATATGAGCGGCAGCCAGGACCAAAACTATTATGTCGACTCTGATTCCGTCAACACCAATATCGACGTCAAATATTACTCGCTGTTAGTTGGCCCCGCCTACCGTATCAACGAATATGTCTCCCTGTATGCACTGGGCGGCGCGGCGCGCACCAAAGCCGATATCGATGTCAAATGGCTGGAATCAAGCAACAACGAAGTCTATCGTGAAAGCGAATCCCGTGATTCAACCTCTTTCGCGTACGGCGCGGGTATCATCATTAACCCAATCGAAAACCTGACCGTGAACGTCGGTTACGAAGGGACCACCGCCGATATCGAAGACAAATACAGCATCAACGGTTTTAACATCGGCGTAGGCTATCGTTTCTGATACTCCCCGAGGCGCGGCTTCTTATCGTTACGGATTAAAAAGCCGCCCGCGCATTCAAACCCGCTTATTTCTTCTACCTGCATCACAAATTCACGTCATCTCAATTTTGTATAGTAAACAAAATATCTAGACTGCTTTCCCATCAACTTACAGACAAACGGGAAGACGGCAATGAGATTAGGGCTGGACATTGGTGGAACAAAAATTGAGGCGGTGGTATTAGATGACCAGGGCGCCACCCTTTACCGCCAGCGCTATGGCACACAAAAGCAGAGCTACAACGCATTTTTTGACTCCGTAGTCACCGCAATAAACGATGCAAGAAACGCCACCACGGACTCACTCTCTATAGGGCTCGGTATTCCAGGGGCCAGCGCAGCAGACGGCCTCATCAAAAACTCCAATATTCTGGTGCTAAACCAGCAGCCTTTTGCCCAGCACCTTGAACAGCATTTTCATATGCCCGTTGCGGTAACCAACGATGGCAACTGTTTTACGCTCTCAGAAGCCATCGACGGTGCAGGTAAAGGCTATGGCGTCGTCTTTGGCGTGATCCTCGGAACCGGCTGCGGCGGCGGGCTGTGCGTGGATAACCGGCTGATAACCGGGCCAAATGCCTGCGCCGGCGAGTGGGGTCATAATGTGCTTCCCCATTATCATCCGAAGAAAGACGGTGAGTCAGCGCAATGCTACTGCGGCCAGACCAACTGCATTGAAAGCTTCATTTCAGGAAGCGGCCTCGAACGACAGTACGCCGAAGAGTTTAGTAAACACGAAAAAGTGCCGCATATTATTGCGCAACTGAATGCTGGTGATATCCGTGTCATCTCACTGTGGGAACGCTATCAGGATCAGGTTGCTCGGGCGCTGGCGGGCGTGGTAAATACCCTGGACCCAGACGCTATCGTCATCGGTGGCGGCGTATCGAATATTCCGCAGCTCTACGACGGATTGCAGGCGCGTATCGCACAGTACGTTTTCGGTAGACAATGTAACACGCCCGTTTTACAAGCACATCACGGTGACAGCAGCGGCGTACGCGGTGCAGCCTGGCTCGGCGCACAGCGTAAATAGATAACAACACAGGATGAAAAATGGTTAAAGCGGCAAGAGTCAGGGATATTGCGACCGCCTGCGGCGTATCGCCGGGGGCGGTATCTCGCGCCCTGAAGGGTCAGCCAGGTCTGCGTGACGAGACGCGGCAGAGGATCATCGCCGAAGCTGAGCGGCAGGGTTACGATTTTACCCGACTGCGCAGCGACAAAATAAAGCGGGTGCTGTTCCTCCTGCACCGTCAGCACAATATCAGTCGAGCGCTGCCGTTCTATTCTCCGCTCTTTTTAGGGCTGGAGTCAGCCTGTCGCGAACAGCGTATCGCGCTGAGTTTTTTGTCCGTTGGCCCCGGTGACGCCATCGCTGAGCAGGTCATGCTCCACCAGCCCGACGCGCTGATGTGCGCGGGCTTCTTCGAGCCTGAGCTGCTTGCGGTACTGGAGCAATTACAGCTGCCGATGGTGCTCATCGACCTCTGGTCTTCCGGACTTCCCTGCGTGAACCCGGATAACCTGCAGGGCGGGTATCTGGCGACCCGCCATCTTCTGGAGCAAGGTCGTAGGCGCATTGCCTTTCTGGCCAGTACGCTTGGCCACTACAGCATTCGCCAGCGTGAAAAAGGCTATCGTCAGGCGCTGTACGACGCGCAGCTATTGATGCCACCTGAGTATGAAGCCATCGCATTGCCCGAGCTTGATACCGAGCAGTCACTGTTGCGGGCGATTAACGAACTGTTCAGTCTCGCCGAACCTCCAGATGCCATTTTTGCTTACAACGATGCCACCGCGCTGCTGGTTTTGCAGGTTTGCGCCGAGCGGCAACTGCGGGTGCCAGAGGATGTCGCTTTGGTTGGGTTTGATGATATAGAACCGGCGGCATGGTCGCAGCCACCGTTGACCACGCTGGCGGTGGATAAAGAACGGCTGGGGAGAGAAGCGCTGGATATTTTGCTCAATGAGCGAATGGAGGCTAACGTGATGCTGCCGGTGGAATTGGTGGTGCGGCGTAGCTCTGGCGCCTGATACCCGGGGTCGGCGCGAACGCCTCGCCCGGGCTACTTTCCCTGTAGCCCGGCCAAGCGCAGCGCCGCCGGGAGGGCAACGGTTATGGCGTCACAATATTGAACCAGAACTCGAATTTGTCCATATAGCTCAGCAGCTCATCAACTTTGCGATGATCCCCGGTGATACGAACATCGCCCTGTGTTTCAGCCTGCTTCAACGTCTCTTGCTTCAGGATAATCTTGTTCAACGTCGCGCGGTTAAGCGTGATAGACGCATCGGCATCATCAGCCTGCACGTTGGCGCTGTGGTTCAGCACGCCGTTTTCCAGCTCCAGCTTATACTTCCCACCATCGCTGCCTAAATCCACGTTAAAGACCGCTTTCGCATTCGCCGCTTTTTCGCCGTCAATATGCACAGCCAGATAATCAAAGAACATTTCCGGTGACATCGCCTTCACGGTATCCGGGCTTGCCGTATTCGGCGTTGGTCCTTTCACCACGCCGTTACGCAGCTCCTGCGCCCCGGTCAGGTAGAAGTTACGCCATGGTCCAGATTCTGCCTGATAACCCATCTGCTCCAGCGCATCGGCTTCCAGACTACGGGCCGCTTTATTACTCGGATCGGCAAACACCACCTGGTTGGTCACCTGAGCAACCCAACGATAGTTACCCTTAGTAAAATCGGCTTCCGCTTTTTGCATAATGGCATCGGCGCCGCCCATGTATTCAACGTATTTCTTCGCTGCCGCAGACGGCGGCAGTTCATCCAGCGTCGCCGGGTTGCCGTTAAACCAGCCGAGATAGAAGACATAGGTGGCTTTCACGTCGTGGCTGACCGAACCGTAATAGCCACGGCTGGCCCACGCGCTGGCAAGCCCTGGCGGCAGCGCGAAGTTTGCGGCGATTTCATCACGGGTCAGACCCTGGTTAGCCATACGCAGCGTCTGGTCATTAATATAGCGGTACATATCACGCTGACCTTTCATCAGCTTAACCACATTTTCATTGCCCCAGGTCGGCCAGTGGTGCTGAGCGATAATGATCTTCGCTTTTCCGCCCCAGCGGTCAATCACGTCGTTGACGTATTTAGACCACGCCAGCGGGTCACGAATCTTCGCGCCGCGCAGCGAGTAGGTATTGTGCAGCGTATGAGTGACATCTTCTGCGGCTTCAATCATGCCCTTCTCTTCAACGTACCACAGCATTTCAGACGGCGCTTCTGAGCCCGGCGCCATCATGAAATCGTAGGTCAGCCCGTCGATCACCTCTTTCTGCCCGGTATGGGTGATGTAATTGGTTGGCTCGATCAAGGTGACCGTACCGGCTGAAGTCGTGGTACCCAAACCGGCACCCACCTGGCCCTTGGCGTCCGGTTTAAGCAGGTTGCCGTACATATAGCTGGCGCGGCGGCTCATGGCGTTACCGGCCATGATATTTTCCGATACCGCTTCCTTCATAAAGCCCGCAGGCGCATAGACTTTCACTTTGCCCGATTTCACGTCGGCTTCATCCACCACGCCGCGCACGCCGCCGTAGTGGTCAACGTGGCTATGGGTATAAATCACCGCCACCACCGGCTTTTTGCCGCGATTTTTATAGTAAAGGTCCATCCCGACCTTCGCCGTTTCCGCAGAGACCAGCGGGTCGATAACCGTAATCCCCTCTTTACCTTCCATGATGGTCATGTTGGAAAGATCCAGGTTACGAATCTGATAAACACCGTCGGTGACTTCAAACAAGCCGCCGATATTGATGAGCTGAGACTGACGCCACAGGCTTGGATTCACCGTATCCGGCGCTTTCTCGCCTTCTTTAATAAATGCATATTGCTGTGGGTTCCAGACCACATTGCCCTGCTCGCCCTTAATGAGCTCTTGCGGCAGTGGCGCAATAAATCCTTTGTGCGCATTGGCGAAATCGGTTTTATCGGCAAAAGGAAGTTGCGAATACAGCGCGTCATTCGCCTCTTTGGTTTGTGCAGTTGCCGGTTTTCCCGCTTCCTGTGCCATTGCCAAAGGGGACAGCAATGCGCCAGAGCACACGCCAGCGACAGCCATATAGCCCACTAATTTATTGAGTTTCATAAAGCCTCTATTTCTTACATTGCGCCGCGAAGAAGTTTGCTTATTGATATAAGCGGCGGCTGAGATACGGATATTGAATAACGATGGGATAAGATTAACATCGAGCGAGTGGTCTGAAAAAACAATAACCATTTAAATTTAAATTTGCACTGCAAGATCCAATTATATTTAAAAATAAATGAATCGTTTCTCGCCAGGTATCTGCTAAAAAAGATAATAGGCGGCCTAAATACTGAATCAGGTCATCCCATGTATAAAGTCGTTGTTATTCTTCTTGTCGCCACGTTGACTGCCTGCAGTTCTGAGAAACCGGAAACCCTAAACCACATCGACAGGCTTCAGATCCCCGTCGTCCCGCAAAGCCATGCCCCAGGCCAGCCCGCTGAACTCACTTCGCTGTATCAACAGAATGAACGTATCATTGACAACGTTACCGCTGAGTTGAAGACAAACTACCTGCAAAATGTGAAAACCAGGGAGATTTTCAACGTTCATAGCGAGGCGCATCAGGTTTATAACGCCCTGGCAAAACTCGATCAGATGCGGCTTATCAATGGCTATTACCTGAAAGAACGGAACGTCGACGGTCTGCGTCGCGTCAACGGCTCGTTGCAAACATTGGCACCAGGGTAAAAAAAAAGCCCACGCATCATTAATGAGTGGGCTTTCTTTTTTTCGGACCGGCAAAAATATCATTATTGCTAATAAACGTTATGCTTTTCATTCCGTGTTAAAAACGCTCAGGTAAATTCGATATCGACAGCAGATATCCACCGCGCTTGAATTCAATATATTGACCATTTTTCAATGCCGATAATACGTTCAATACGCTGCTGCGCGATAAGTGCGTGCGTTCCTGGATATATTCAAGAATCGATATTTTCATTCGCGTCTCTTCAGGCAGCAAAATCATCTCCTGAAGATGGTTGCGAATCACCGAGTAGGTCCGCTGTTGTACCACCAGCGCATCGCGATAGAAAAGATAGGCCGTGTGGTACGACAGCACGGAGGCTACATCTTCCCATACCCCTTCATCACGGAACACCTGCATGGCGGTTTGCGCATCCACCCGTAAAATCGTTGACTCGACTTCCGCACGCAGCAGATGACCACGCACCGGCTGAATCATCTCAGCAATGCCAAACAGATGGGGGTCATAAACGGTCACAATAAGCAGGCCGTCTGAGGCCCGCAGAATGGAGAGTTCACCTTCAAGGAAGAGAAATAGCTGCGGCTGGTTTTTGTACGTCCACGGCATACGTTTACGCGGGACCACTTTCATTTTTTCAGCGATGGGCTCAAGCAACGCCGTCAGTCGCCGGATGCTCTGCTCCGGACGGATTGGCGGTAAATTCTGCATAGTCTTACCTGTAAAAATTGTACAACGTTGCATTTACGCACGCCGACGGCGCGTCATAAAGCACAATGTTGTTTAAATTCAAACAAACAAAAGTGGCCCGTAGACCGCTTTGTGGCTTCAGGAGTGCAGCGTTAGCGTTTTGCGCCATCACCCTATACAACCATAACCAGGAATCATCGTTTACAACATAAACCCAGCAGAAAAAATTTATCGTTAGCCGGGTCAGAACATCAATCCTTAATATTCAGAAACAGATACATACAGGATTTACCCCAGAGTGAGTATTTTTTCAATTTAAGCTCAACGACCGTTTCATCAGCATTGTCACTCCTCTTCTTTTCGTGAAAAATCGATATGTAAAAAAATACATAACGAGGCAGGGCAATGGTTTCAGGAAAAATGAAGTACGGGGTTTTAGCGCTGATGGTGTGTACCCCGGCGGTGTTCGCCAAAGACATCCGCGTCACCTATGCCGGTTCGATGGGCAAAGTGATGGATCAGGGCCTGGGCCCGGCGTTCAGCAAGGCAGATAACGGTGAATATCAGGGGCAAGGCCAAGGGGCCTACGGGATGGCTCGTCTGCTCGCCAGCCACAAGATTGAGGCCGATGTTTTTGTCTCTATCAACCCAGGTCCGATGCAAATTCTGAAGGACGCAGGGCTGATTGACGATGCTGTGCCTGTGGCCAGCACCAGCATGGTGCTGGCGTACAACCCAAAAGGTAAATATGGCGAGCAGTTTGCCGAAGCCAGCAAGAAGAACGATGGCTCATGGCTAAACCTGCTGGCGAAAAAAGATATCAGCTTTGGTCGTACCGACCCGTATGTCGATCCGAAAGGCCAGAATATTGTCTTCACCCTGATGCTGGCTGAAAAATATTATCAGCAACCAGGTATCGCGATGAAGATCCTGGGCAGCCTGCAGAACCCACAGCAAACCAACCAGGAAGGCGGTCTGTTAACCCGCCTCGAAAGTGGTCAGGTCGATGCCGCCGCGGCATATGAGAGCGAAATTCGCTCCGCGCACCTGCCGTATGTTGCGCTGCCGGACGAAATTAACCTGAGTAACCCGGCGATGGAAAAGCAGTGGTATGACACCGTCAGCTTCACCATTAAAGACAGCAAGGGCCATGATCAGGTTCTGCATACTCAGCCGATGGTGTTTTACGCTGCGGTGCTGAAAAATGCGCCTAACGGTGTTGAACAAGGCGAGAAGTTCGTCAAATTTATGCAAAGCCCACAAGGTCAGGCGCTGTTTAAACAGTATGGCTATGCACAACCGAAAGGAGATGTGCTATACGCTCGCTAAGCCGTCCTGGCAAAATAGCGGGCTGGCTTTCGCTGCCCGCTATTCTTCTACTCTGCATTCCGTTTGTGACGCTGCTCAGCGTCACGCCCTGGCAGCATTTACAGCTGGCGTGGCGTGACGATAACGCAATTGCCGTATCAATGGGTCTGGGCGGGCTCGCGCTGTGTATCACGGTCACCATTGGTTTGCCTGTTGCCTGGTGGCTTTCACAGGCGACGGGTCGACGGCGGTTAATTGCCGAGATGCTGGTGATGATCCCACTGCTAACCCCACCGCTGGCGATGGGGATCTTGCTGGTTTCCGCACTGGGGCCCTATGGTCTGGTTGGCTCCTGGGTCTCAAAAATAGGGTTCACCCTGGTCAACAACCCGGCGGCCTTTGTGCTGGCGCAGATTTACGGTTCGCTGCCCTATTTCATTGTGGTGGCGCGTTCGGCGTTTTCTACCGTGCCGAAAGACATTCTTGAAGCCGGCCAGACGCTTGGCGCATCAGGATGGAATCGCTTTCGCTATCTGACCCTGCCTATCGCCCTTCCCGGCCTGGCTTCCGCCGTCACGCTCGCCTGGGTTCGTGCCGTCGGTGAGTTTGGCATCGTCATGATCTTCGCTTATTTCCCCCAGGGAATTCCCGTCAAGCTCTACACCAATCTGCAAAATGATGGCGTGGATGCCGTCTATACGCTGCTGTGGATGCTGCTGATTGTCACGCTACCGCTGCCGATGATGTGCTTTGCGCTAGGCAGACGCCACGCAGGACAGCGCCGGTAATCAGGCACGGTAAATAGGTCGCAAATCCGATATTCCTGTGTTCAATGTCACAATTGCAGACATAATGAAGTGACGATCGACGGTTACGAAAATATCCTGTGGACGTTTTAAAAAAGGGAAGTCTGACGGGCACGAGAGGAGTATAACTTGTTGAAAATTGGCGGAGAGAGGGGGATTTGAACCCCCGGTAGAGTTACCCCTACTCCGGTTTTCGAGACCGGTCCATTCAGCCGCTCTGGCATCTCTCCGTTTTGATGGTTGCCATCATGCCAGGTTATTTGGCATTTTAACAGACCCAGTCTCCTCAATTGCGTTCAAGTGACGAGTTTGCGAGCAAAACGATGATTAAATGGCCCTGGAAAGCAAGTGATACCGTCGAAATAAGCAATATGCCATGGGCGCAAGCTCTGGCTATTCCGCTATTAGCCAATCTCTCCGACGACGAGCAGCTCAAGCTGGTGCAGCTCGCCGACCGTTTTTTGCAACAAAAACGGCTGGTGTTTCTGCAAGGGCTGACGGCTGAGCCGATTATCGAGGCGCGTATTGCCCTGCTCTTCTGTCTGCCCGTACTCGAACTTGGGCTTGAATGGCTGGATGGATTCCATGAAATCCTCATCTACCCGGCTCCTTTTATCGTGGACGATGAGTGGGAAGACGATATTGGCCTGGTCCACAGCCAGCGCGTGGTGCAGTCCGGTCAGAGCTGGCAACAGGGGCCGATTGTGCTGAACTGGCTCGATATTCAGGATTCTTTCGATGCCTCCGGTTTTAACCTGATTATTCATGAAGTGGCGCATAAGCTCGATACTCGCAATGGTGACCGCGCCAGCGGCGTGCCGTTTATCCCGCTTCGCGAGGTCGCAGGATGGGAACACGACCTTCATGCAGCCATGAACAACATTCAGGATGAGATTGATTTAGTTGGCGAAAATGCTGCCAGCATCGATGCCTACGCGGCGACCGACCCCGCAGAATGTTTTGCCGTCTTGTCTGAGTATTTTTTCAGCGCACCAGAACTTTTCGCCCCACGCTTCCCTGCCCTGTGGCAACGTTTCTGCAGCTTCTACCGTCAGGACCCACTACAGCGGCTGCGTGATAACAGCGAACAGGGTGAAAACTCGCCAGTAGTTCACTAAAACGGCATCTTGCGCTAAATTCATTCATTTGAATCAGCAAGTTAAATTTAGTGTTGACACAAATATCGGGTGCCAGTACTATGCGCCTCGTTCAAACGATTCCTCTGTAGTTCAGTCGGTAGAACGGCGGACTGTTAATCCGTATGTCACTGGTTCGAGTCCAGTCAGAGGAGCCATATTTAAGAAGCCTGCTTAGGAAACTAAGCGGGCTTTTTGCTTTTCTGCATCTGGTGCGTCCGGCTGGCGTTAGCTTAACGGAATGGCGGTTCGTTGAACGAATGGAGTCCTCTGCTATGGCACTCACTAACATCGCTATGCGGAAACTTCATCCTCAGCCTGTGCCAAATCCAGTAATCCCGGTCACAAGCTGCACGAGTAAATCACCGGCTTTAACCGATTGGTTATCAAGAATTTTAATCCTGGCCGCATACCCGTCCACTTCTGGAATAATAAAACGCCTGATGACAATCACCAGGCGTTTTATGCGTTGAAAACAACCAGAACATATCAGAACTGGTATTTCACATTAATATAAGCATTCACTTCATTATCAACATCATGGCCGAATTCGGTATTCACTCGAGTATCCGCACTCCATTTATTGGAGAACTTCGCTTCCAGGCCTACACCAGTATCGCCCCCATTGAGGTTCTGACCAGAAAAATCATAGTCATCAGTGTGGAATTGGGTATCCGTAGAAAACTGAGCGAGATAGGCCAGTTCAACGTAGGGTTTCAATTCAACATTATGCAATTGATAGTTCGTCCCAGCCTGAATACCCGCTCCCGTAAAACCACCGTCCTGTTTGCCGCTACTGATATCGCTGTAGCCATCGTTGAAACCATCCGTATGAATGTTGTCATAGCCTAACGTCACATAAGGTCTTAACCAGAACTGACGAGTCGCGTTTATCTGCGCCCCCACTCTTCCCTGAACTAACCAACTGCGCCCATCATAATCACTACCGGCGGCAATACCACCATCATGGCCATCGGTACTGTATGACATATCACCATAGGTAAATACGGTATCGGCAAACCAGCCCCAGTTTTTATTATGCGAAAGCAGTTGCTTCCAGTTGGCATAGACGCTGTAGTAGGCGCCATCAATATTATTATGGCCATCCAATGGGCCATTTAACGACAAATCGTTATTCAGGTAACCAAGCGCAAGGCCAGCACCAACAACGTTATCATCCGTAATCCGATGAGATACATCGCCACCAATCTGCATCCCGGTAATATCATTACTGTACTGGGTTACCCCCGCTGTTCTATCGCCACTGGCGTAGATCCCCTGCATCCACAAATGACTGCGCTCATCCGTTTTAGCGCTATCCATCTGATGGGTAATACCATCAGCAATGCGATGGATCATGTCATCACTGGCCATCAAACCCGCCTGAGCCGATTGGATATCCGCGGCAACATCTTCATCGGAAGGCGTTGGGCCATTACTATAAAAAGATACGCCCCATGTGTTGCCATCGTCAGCCTTTCCCGTCTGGTCGCTCACATCTGTCGCTTGATAAACAACATTATCCATAATGTAAGAACCGCTACGTATAGGCGATAACGTACCGTTTGCCACGCTGCTATCTACGCTGACCTGCTCGCCATCGTCCAGATAGAAATAGGAGACTTTGCCCGTATTGATTAAGGAAGAATCAAGATAATTAACGTTGAAATTAACCGTATCATAGCCGGTAATTTGCATCGCGCTATCAATAGATTCACCGCCAATTACCGCCCCATTATTAATGTTGACTGTAAGCGCTTCATTGATGTCATCATCATTGGAGTCAATATTACCGCGGTAGGCCGTATTTGAGAGATTCAGGGTCATATTTGTCCCCTCACTACCAATATCAGATTCAGAATAACTACTGGCTTCAATATTACCGTTTAGCGTCGAGCCATTAATATTCATCATCATATCGCTGCCGACAAGGCGGACGTTACCATTTACCGTGGAGCCATTAGTGAGAGTAATCTGCGCATCGCTATCACCTTGTGACTGAGCAGAAATATTACCGTCAATCTGGCTATCATTAAGGTATAACGCCGCGCTCCCTTCACCGACGGTATTTCTCGCAGATTGTGCGACCAACATGTAACTCACATCATCGGCGGTTTGTTCGGTACCAACCTGACTGTCATTCACCTGAATCAGTGAATCGCCACCGTCCTCAGCATAGGTATAAATGCCATCCTCAATGCTAGAACCGCTAACAATTGCACTGGCCTGCCCACCATCATGGGTAAACACTTCAACATCCTGTGAAATCGCAGGAGACGAATTCGTCGCTAAGCCAATGGTGCTGTCGTCAATGTAGGCCGTTGCGCCAGCACTGCCCCCCTCCACATGAACCGCCGCACTATGCGTATTGCTCGCGTTATCTGTCGTCACGGTACTGTTTTCAATGGATACCGTCGCCTTAGAATTTGCGCCGTTACTTTTAGCATTGATGGTTTGATCCACTTCAGAATCACTGACTATCGCGTTAATATCACCCGCGGCAGTAATGTCCAGGCGTCCTGTAAACACCGAATTTTCAACGCTCGCAGAGACATCACCATAATACGAATCAAGCCAGAGAGAGTCCGCGTCATTATAATCCATAGAGCCAAAATGACTGTTAGAAATCGTTGCTGTTACATCACCACCGCCAATGAGTTCAACTTCACCGCCACCTTGGGTAGTCAGATTATCAGCATTAAAATTCACACTGCCCTGGTCCGTGTCAGCAATCAACGCCTGCGTGTAAGTTCCTGCATCAATAACAGCATCAGTGAACGTCATATCAATGTTGCCATCAGTATAAAGGCTGTAATAGTCGTTCTGAATATCAACACCATTCATAACAACCGTTTGATCTCCAGATTCGTTATTGTGATTACTGTCAGCTATCGCGTTATAACTACAGAGCGGGCATAAAATTGCCAGGCTAATTCGAGACAAATTAGCTATATTCTTTAGTCTGTTACTATTCATAATGATTGGAGCCCAGTATTAACGACACGGTCAAATAAGACATTATTAATCGATAATACATTAGCACCAGGAATTTACTGTATATCTTTACGTGTCCAATAATGGACATGGGATAATATATAAAATAAAATCAACCTTCGACGGTGGTGCCTCATAGAGCGCATTTTCGGCAGTTAAAAAATGACTATCACATATCCACCACAGTTATGAATTTAACTCATAGCATCTATTTAATCCGCGTAATTATCTTTAGCCGCAATTTCGTTATTCTGGGTATATCGCTTGAATACGCAACATGAGATACGGCTGTTCGCCATCCCCCAGCCTGCGCAGGCTGGGGTTTCATCTGTGGCTAACTAGATATTTTTGTCAAAGAAAACGTCTAACTTTTGCATTGCCTCATCAACGTATTTTGGCACCCAATATGTCTCGATATGGGTAGCGCCATCGATCAGGAAGAGTTCTTTGTCCTTAGTACCGGTAGCTTTTGCGAATGCATCTTCCGTCATATAGCGCGTATCCGCTTTTGTACCGGCAATCATCAGCAGCGGTTTATTGATGAGATTGATATGGTCCGTTACGTCAAAGCTCATCAAATCCAGCAGACTGCTGGTGGTGTATTTAAACGTAGAGTTCGGATGGGCGTGAGTTTTCCAGTAGTACTCGTAGCCCTGGCGATACAAGGCAAAAGGTAATTTAGCAATCTGTTCATCCGTCAGGTTGGCATCGCCGGAGTAAAGCACTTCGCCTCCGGCAGCTTCCTGAGCACGTGCGTCAGAAGCCTGCTGAAGACGCTGCTGGATAGTATCCAATTGCGAATCCTGCATACCGTTGCGGCGCACCAGGCCTGAATTAAACATGCTGATGGTGGCAATCGATTTGAACCGTTTGTCCGTCTCAGCGGCAACGAGTGAATACCCCCCGCCGCCGCAAATACCCAGCAGACCCAGGCGGGCGGTATCGACACCAGGATATTGGCTGATGTAGTCAGCCATACCGTGGATATCCTCAATGCGATTAGCGGGTTTATCCACGCTGCGCGGCAACCCACCGCTGGCGCCCTGATACGCCGCATCGGCGGTAATCGTGATGTAGCCCTGTTCGGCGAGACGCTGGGCATACAACCCGGCGACCTGTTCTTTTACGCCGCCATTAGGATGGGCCACCACCACGGCAGGGTATTTTTTGGCGGGATCGTAGTGAGCAGGGGTATAGACATTCGCAGCAATCTGGATGCCATGCAGATCGTATTTCACGGGGTGAATGTTGACCTTGCCTTTGACGTTCTCAGTAATGGCACCGTCATAAACGAGTGTGAATGGATTTTTTTTGTAATCAGCCGCATTGACTGAAGTCGCTCCGGCCATTGCCGTGAGCAGCATTGCACTGATAAGCGTGAATTTCATGGTCTCTCCCGATGAGTGTCGGCCTGGTTATGCAGGCTCGCGGATTTAAATGTGCAGGCTCAGATTAGGGCGAGAGGACTGTCAGCCAGGTGACAGAGGAATAACATTTTTGTCAGGAAATGGGCCGAGATGTCTCAGCGATTCTGACAATGCTGTCAGGTAACTGTCAGCTTTATGTTGGCAACCAGGAGGCAAAATAGTCTCAGTCACAGGGTTGTTCAGGTATTGATGCACCGTTGAAAAGTTAAGAGGAAGTCCCGTCATGCGCCTGTTGTTAGTTGAAGATGAAGAAAAAACGTCAACCTATCTCAACCGCGCGTTGAGTGAGTCCGGATTTACGGTAGATGTCTCTGCAGACGGTGCTGAAGGTCTTCATTACGCGCTGGAATTCGACTACGACGCGATAATCCTGGATGTGATGTTGCCGGGGATGGATGGCTACCGAGTACTTGAGGGGGTGCGAGCAGCCAAACAGACGCCGGTGCTGATGCTCTCGGCTCGTGGCTCGGTCGATGAACGCGTCAAAGGGCTGCGTCTTGGCGCGGATGATTATCTCCCCAAGCCCTTTTCGCTGATTGAGCTGGTGGCGCGTATTCAGGCCCTGGTGCGCCGCCGCGCTACAGATGGCGCGGACATCACCCAGCTGCAAATTCACGATCTGCATCTCGACCTGCTGGCTCGTCGCGTATTTCGCGCCGGAACGCGACTGGAACTGACTGCGAAAGAGTTTTCTCTGCTGAGCCTTTTGGCCCGGCATCAGGGAGAGATTCTGTCAAAAATGATGATAGCTGAGCAGATATGGGACATGAATTTCGACAGTGATGCCAACGTGGTTGAAGTGGCCATTAAACGGCTTCGAGCCAAAGTGGATGCGCCGTTCGATATCAAACTACTGCATACCGTTCGAGGCATGGGGTATGTCCTCGAAGTCCGGTCAGAATAATAAAGGGGATAAGCATGCCTAAGCGTTCCATCTCCGTTCACCTGGCGCTGATGTTTGCCTTATCCGCGCTGCTGATTGTGTCCGTTATCGGCATCCTGCTCAGAAGCTCCTTGCATGACTCTTTGCAAAAGCAGATGCACAACGAATTGTTGTTCCGCGAATCATTAATGAGCCCGTGGATCACCGCACGAACCTCGGCTGACGGCTGGTCGACATTGGCCAATAAATTCACCGTATTAACCAATTCTGAAGGCGAACGCGTTCGCTACTGGATAGTGAGCGATAACCCACGCTTTAGCATGGGGGGAACACCACCAGTGGGTGTTCAGTGGTCTTCGTTACAGGAAGGCTTTAATAAAGTGCCAGGTGCATCAGAAGGTGCATGCTCGCTGTTCCTGTTAGTGAAAACTATACCCACCAACGGTGACAGGCCTGAGCTGCGCTATGTGGTTGCCATCGACTCCACGCCGTACATGGGCACACTCGATGCCTTCACGCGTACGCTGCTGATCATTACCGCACTGGGCGTCGTGATTGTCGCCTTACTGGGATACGCCGTTTCAAGGATCGGTCTTCGTCCCGTTGGGGCGCTCAGTAAACAGGCCCGGCAACTCGCTCCCGGGGACCATGGTCAGCGCCTGAATACCGAAGCATTACCTGACGAATTACAGCAGTTAGCATCCTCTTTTAATGGCGTGCTGGAACGGCAAGAGGTCGCCTGGCGACAACTCGAAAGCTTTAATGCCGATGTTGCGCATGAACTTCGAACCCCACTAACTAACCTGATTGGCCAGACGCAGTTAGGTCTCTCACGCCGACGCTCGCAGGATGAACTGGAAGAGTTACTGGGCTCCAACCTGGAAGAACTTGAACGCATGACCTCGATAGTAAACGACATGCTGTTCCTGTCCCATGCTCACGCGGGTGAGCATGCTTCCCAGCTTACGCAGGTGTCTCTGCGGGAAGAAACCCTGAAAACAGCGGAGTACGTTGAACCTTCTTTTGCTGAAAAACAGCTTTCTCTGGATATAGAGGGCAACGTCACCGCACATATCGACCGGCGGCTTTTCCACCGCTCCCTGGCTAATTTACTGGAAAACAGCGCAAGACATTCACCGTCCAATAGCACGGTTACGGTGCGCTTAAGCGAAAAAGGTCATCAAGCCTGTGTTGAAGTGTCAAATCCGGGCGAGCCGATAGCGCCAGAGCACTTACACCGGCTTTTCGAGCGTTTTTATCGCGTTGACACCTCCCGGGCCAGGAGTGATACCCACCATGGGCTGGGCCTGTCGATCGTCCGCGCCGTCGCCATTATGCACCGGGGAGATGTCTTTGCCCGTAGTGATGCTGGCATCAATACTTTTGGCCTCACCTTTGCGATACAAGCGGATAAAACGTCTGGCAATGCTCACTCCGGCACTGAGCCGGGACTCGGCTTAGCTGACAGAATTGTCAGGGGGGCGTCAGCCTGACGTCATCACCCTCTCGATAAAATCATGGCAGGCAATCCCCTCTTCATTGATAAGGACGCTTTGCATGACCGGACATTTACGTTACCTCGGGCTGTTACTACCTATTACATTTTCATCCTGGGCAGCGGAGCAAAATTCCGCTGTCCATATCGCCCAAGCGGGAAGTCAGAACGCGGTGTTCGGGCCAGCCGAGAACTTTACTGGTCGCGTCAGGGTTGATCCTCTCTTCAAACCGGATAACGACATCCGTGTTTCCGGGGCTTATGTCACCTTTGAGCCAGGTGCCCGTTCCGCCTGGCATACGCATCCGGCAGGTCAGCGGCTGATTGTGACTTCGGGCGTTGGGCTCACCCAACAAGAAGGCCAGCCGGTGCAGGTCATCCGCGCGGGTGACGTTGTCTCTTGCCCGGCAGGGGTCAAACACTGGCACGGAGCGGCACCCGGCAGCGCGATGACGCATCTGGCGATAACCGGGGTTGTGGATGGCAAAAGCGTTAACTGGAAGGAGTTAGTGACAGATGAACAATACCACGCCCATTAAGGCATTAGCGGCAGCGGTACTGCTGACCTTTGGTTTTGGTCTCGCGGCACATGCTGCGCCCGTCAATCAAGGAGCCTCAGAAATGAACCACCAACACACGGTTTCAGATACGCTGTCAGCCCGCCAGCAGGCCATTCCGCTGATTGCCACAACAATGGCCAGCAGCCAGATGGATAAGCTGAATGCCGCCCTGAATCAGGGTCTTGACGCCGGACTTACGATAAACGAAGCCAAAGAGATTCTCGTCCAGCTCTATGCCTACACGGGCTTCCCCCGTAGCCTGAACGCGCTTAGCGAACTGATGAAGGTCGTCGAAGCACGTCAACAACGCGGTATCAAAGACGTTGAGGGTAAAAAGCCGGTTGCCCCTATCCCTGTCGGGGATGAGCTTCGCCGTGTCGGTACCGCAAACCAGACAATAATCTCAGGCGCTCCCGTCCAGGGCCCGCTGTTTGATTTTGCCCCGGTGATTAACCAGTTCCTGCAAACGCATCTTTTCGGCGACATTTTCGCCCGCGATAACCTCGACTGGCAAAGCCGCGAGCTGGCAACGGTTGGCGCATTAGCGGCCACGCCGGGCGTCGAATCACAGCTTCTATCGCATACGCGAGCAAGCATGCGGGTCGGCCTGACGGCGTCGCAGCTACGCCAGCTGGCACAGGTTCTGCGCGAACATGGCGAAAGTGATGCAGCAACGCAAGCTGAAAAGGCGCTGCAGCAGGCGCTCAGTAGCAAATAAGGTCAGTTGGTGATAGGAGGTACGCAGTTAATCCTCCGCATTCATGAGTTTGCCAAATAAGGGCAATCAGGGGTGCTAAATAATGAATGCTGACAACTCAGATATGATTGAACGGCAAACATAACGGAGGATGTAATCTTGACGACAATCTTAAAAACGCTGGCCATCTGCGTCATGGCGGGTGGCCTGGTGGCTTAGTCTGTATACGCCGAGCCGCTGGTCATTCAGGAACAGGGAAGCTTTTCTGCTGGTGGCACTATCATCACCGCGCCTGGAACATTTAATGCGAAAAAGCCGCTGGATTCAGCTGGCCAAACCTACCATGGCGATCATGCCTCAGTGTTCTACCAAATTCCGGAAAATCCGCATAAATACCCTATTGTCATGCTGCACGGCGCGGGTCAGTTCTCTCGAACCTGGGAAAGCACGCCGGATGGTCGCGAAGGGTTCCAGAACATCTTCCTGCGGCGTGGATTCTCAACCTATCTTGTCGATCAACCCCGCCGGGGCAGCGCCGGGCGCACGACGGTAGAAGGTACGGTTACACCTAAACCGGATGAACAGATGTGGTTCAACCAGTTTCGCGTTGGCGTGTGGCCTGAGTATTTTAAAGGCGTTCAGTTTTCTCACGACAAAGAAGCACTGAATCAGTATTTCCGTCAGATGACCCCGAATACCGGGCCATTTGATATCAATGTCATCTCTGATGCGATGTCCGCCGTCGTGGATAAGTCCGGCCCGGCAATCCTCTTCACCCACTCTCAGGGCGGTGGACCAGGCTGGTACACGGCGATGAAAAACGACAAGGTCAAAGCCATTGTCGCCTTTGAGCCCGGCAGCAGCTTTGTCTTCCCTGAAAAAGAACTCCCTGCCCCGATGCCAAGCGCGTTCGACACGCTGAAAGGTGAACCTGTGCCAATGGCGCAGTTTATGGCCCTAACCAAAATCCCAATTCTGATTATTTACGGCGATAACATTCCGGATAAACCTGTCGCCATGCCCGCGCAGGACAGCTGGCGCGTACGTCTGGCGATGGCTCGTGAATGGCGTGACGTGGTGAACAAGCATGGCGGAGATGTGACGGTGACGCATCTGCCAGAAGTGGGAATCAAAGGGAATACCCACTTCCCGTTCTCTGATCTCAATAATGTGCAGATTGCTGATTTGGTGAGCCAGTTTTTGAAAGAGAAAAATCTGCAGTAGCCGTTTTAGAAAATCACCTAAATCGTTTAAAAGAGCGCCCAACCCATCATGGGCGCTCATCGCCTTATGCCACTTATTCAAGTACCGGCAAAATATAACCTTTACGCGCACTTTGCCACGCAAGAACCGCGAGGCCCAACGCAATGAAGGACAGAATCGCGCCCGCCCAGTTCGGAGAAGCCAGCCCAAACCCCGCAGCAATGGTTACCCCACCGGCCCATGCCCCCAGCGCATTTCCAAGATTAAACATGCCGATATTGACCGAGGCCGCCATTGTCGGGGCTCCCGCATGGCTGGCACGCTCCATCACCAGTTTCTGAATCGGTGAGACCGTCGCGAAGCCGAAGGCCGCCATCAGGAAGACTGAGATGCTGGCAACCCACTGGCTTTCAACACCCGCCCAGAAGACCAGCAGCACCGCCCCCTGAGCCGCGAGGGTAACGAACAGTGTGCCAAACAGAGAACGGTCAGCGAAGCGTCCACCAATCCAGTTGCCGACGGCAAGCCCCAGACCAAACAGCACCATTAATCCCGCCACGCCGCCTGCGGTGAAACCGGCCTCCTGCACCATCATTGGCGCAATGTAGGTAATCGAGGTGAAAAAGGCAGCCGGGCCGAAAATCGTGATCCCCATGACCAGCAGCACCTGCGGGTCAACAAAGGCTCTCAGTTCGTTACGTAAAGCAATCGCTTTGCCTTTCGCAATATGCGGAACCAGCACGGCTACGCTTGCCATCGTCAGCACCCCGATACCGGCAATGATCCAGAATACCAGCCGCCAGCTAAAGGTTTGCGCAAGCCAGGTCCCCGCCGGAACGCCAAGCAGATTAGCCAGCGTCAGCCCCGAAAACATAAAGGCAATGGCGCTTGCCTGGCGTCCGGGCGCCACCAGCGATGCGGCAATAATCGAGCCTATACCAAAAAAGGCCCCGTGATTAAAAGAGGTGATAATACGGCCGACAATCGCTATCTCCATTGTCGGCGCGATGGCCGTAATGATATTACCGACCGTAAAAATACCCGCCAGCGTAATCAGCATGGCCTTGCGGGGGATCCTCGCGCCAAGAATCGTTAACAGCGGTGCACCAATAAATACGCCCAGCGCGTATGACGTCGCCATCATTCCCGCCTTCGGGATACTGACGCTAAATTCTGCGGCGATTTGTGGGAGGATCCCGGCGATGACAAATTCCGTCAGGCCGATACCAAAAGCGCCCACGGCGAGGGCGAAAAGTGCGATAGGCATTGCAACTCCATTATTCGTTTTGTGACTTAATAATATTAGGTAGAATTAAGTATATTCATATTTTCATTCAGATTTAGAAGCCCTATGAGCGCATTTGATAAAGAAAAAGATGGTATTCGGCAGACAAGACATAAACCGGCGGAACTGGATGCCATTGACCGAAAAATATTAAGTGCCCTGGCAGAGGACGCAGGCCGCAGCTACACGGAATTGAGTGAGATTGTAAATTTATCGGCCCCGGCGGTTCACGATCGCGTAAAACGACTGAAGCGCGATGGGGTGATCAAGGGTACCGTGGCAGTCCTGGATGGCTGCAAGCTGGGACGGACGCTGTTAACGTTTCTGGTTATCGATACCAGTAGCTATCAGGCAACGCGCGCCCTTTTGCAGTTCACCAGCCGCAAAGAAGTGGAAGAATTACATACCGTTGCTGGCGACGGCTGCGTCTTTATCAAAGTCCGCGCCGCCGATACCGAATCGCTGGAAAATTTCCTGATGGAAATTCAAAGTCTTGAAGGCGTACGCTCCGTCCGCAGCTATATTGCGCTGTCCACGTTTCTGGAGCGCGGACCTTCGCCAGATTAACGCGCACCGGCCTTCTGGCGGGCGGTGAAAATGGTCAGTACGCCCGTGCAAAGGAGCAGCATGCTACTCATAGCAAACGTGCTCTGCCAACCGAGGTGGTCAAACACGATGCCTCCTGCCGTTGATCCAAGGGCGATGGAGAACTGAATCACCGCGACCATGAGCCCGCCTCCGGCTTCCGCGTTGTCGGGCAGCGTACGCGCAATCCATGTCCACCATCCGGTTGGCGCGGCAGTGGCCAGCATGCCCCAGAGCCCTAACAACAGTGAAACCGTCCAGACCTGATGCCCGGTCAGCATCAAGCCGATGGCAATGACGGCCATCAGTCCGGGTATGGCCACGAGCGTAGGGTAGAATTTTCTGTTGAGGAATGTCGAAACAACCAGCGTGCCTATAACACCGGCTACGCCGATAATCAGCAAAATCAACGACAAACCTGAGGAATCAACCCGCGTCACGGTCTCCAGGAACGGGCGCACATAGGTAAAGAGCGTAAACTGGCCCATGAAAAACAGGCCGCAGGCCAGCATGCCAACCGCAACCACGCGGCGGCTAAGTATGCGGAATACATCGCCAGGTGACGTGTGGCTTTTATTCGCATCCATACTGGGCAGGCTGATGCACTGCCAGATAAAGGCGACCACCGCGATGGGCACCAGGCACAAGAAAGCGCCTCGCCATCCGACCGTGGCACCCAGATAGCTTCCCAGCGGCGCGGCGACGACCGTCGCCAACGCATTACCGGCGTTGAAAATCGCCAGCGCACGTGTGACCTGATGCTGTGGCACCAGACGAATTGCCGTTGCCGCAGACATCGACCAGAATCCGCCGATCGCCATACCGATCATCGCGCGACCGACCATATACATCAGATAACTGGAAGCCAGCGCAATAATAAGCCCCGATACGGCCATCAGAACCGTCATTCCCAATAGCAGGAACTTACGATTCACATTTCCGGCCAGCGTTGAAAGCGTCAGGCTGGTCAGGACCGCCAGCGCACCGGAGATTGCAATCCCCTGCCCTGCCAGCCCCTCCGTCACGCCCAAGTCACGGGCAATCGGTGTGAGCAGGCTGACGGGCATAAATTCAGAAGCAATCAGCACAAACACGCACAGGGTCATGGCAAAAATGCCGCCCCAGTACGCGCGCTGATGATGAGATGATGGTGTTTGGTTTAGCATCGACATAGTGAAATTTCACGAAGATCAGGATAAAAGCCACCGGCCTATGGCCGGTGGCTTTGCATCAATTCAGGAGAGGGTTTATTTCAGTTTGGTCTGGAAAAATTGTTCGAATTTCGCGAAAGGTATTTTTCCGGCCACGTTATCGTACAGGTCCACGTGATTTGCCCCTGGTACCACCACCAGCTCTTTGTCTTTACTGCCGACTGCCTTGTAAGCATCTTCAGCAAAATAACGTGAATGCGCTTTCTCACCGGTCACAATCAGCGTCGGGATGGTGATTTCACTGGCGTAGCTCAGCAGCGGCATATTCATAAATGACAGCGGCATCGTTGCCGTCCACGCCCCGGTCGAGTTAACGGAACGTTCGTGGAAGCCGCGCGGCATGCGGTAGTAGTCAAAGAACTCTTTCAGTACCGGATGCGGATTTGCCGGCAGCGTTTCTGGCAGAACGCGCTCGCCCGCGCTGACCTTGCCGTTGCTGTCGACGTTAATATCATGAGCACCGTGTGCGAACGTGCCGCTCTGCGCATCCTTCCAGCGCTGTTCATTCAGATATTGCAGAACAGCACGACGGTCGGCGGTGGAATAACGGTCTTTGCCATCCCCCACACCATGGCCCATCGCCCGGCTCATGTCGTACATCACGCTGGTAGCCACCGCTTTAACGCGGGTATCCATCGCGGCATCGTTCAGCGCCATGCCGCCCCAGCCACAAATACCGAGCAGCCCGATACGGTTTCGATCCACCTCTTTTTGCAGCCCTAAGAAATCCACAGCCGCGCTGAAATCTTCCGTGTTGATATCCGGTGAGGCGACGTTTCGCGGATAGCCGCCACTTTCCCCCGTGTAAGAGGGATCGAACGCCAGGGTAACAAACCCTTGTTCCGCCAGTGTCTGCGCATACAGACCGCTGGATTGCTCTTTCACCGCGCCAAAAGGCCCACTGACCGCAATCGCCGCCAGCTTGCGATCGCCACGGTCTTTAGGCAGGTAAAGATCGCCCACTAAGGTGATGCCATAGCGGTTTGGGAACGAGACTTTACGATGTTCGACTTTCTGACTTTCAGCGAACGTTTTATCCCATTTATCTGTCATGGACACAGGGGCATTCGGATGAGTTGAATCAGCATAACTCATTGTCGTGACTCCACTTAATGATGCGAATAACAGCATGGCCGGCATCGCGGTTTTTAGCGTTCGGGTGAAGGCTTTCATAAAAGTCCCCATAAAAAACAACAGAGAGATACAGGTTTCCGACGGACAACGCTGCGGTGCTTTGCTTGGATGGGGTCATTATAGTGAGCATGATTAGTGCTGATTAGGGGGCGATTGCTGCTAAGATTGATACCATATTGTTATAAATCAACACTGAATTTGTTGGCATCAAGGGGGGATATTTCAATGGCGAAAAGGGAGAACTACAACGAGCTGTATCTGTTTATGCAGGTGGTACGAGAAGGCAGCTTTACCGCAGCGGCTCAGCGGCTGGGTCTTGCTCAGTCAGGAGTCAGCCGTTCTGTTCGCGAGCTTGAAGAAAGGCTGGGCGTCCAGCTGCTGGTGCGCACCACGCGTAAACTGTCGCTGACGCAGGCAGGCGAGCAGCTCTACCAGAAGACGGCATCGGGATTTGATACGTTAGATCGTGGGCTTGCCACTCTGGCGCATTATCGGGAGACGCCCTCCGGCACGGTGCGTATCAATGCCAGCCAGCACGCGATTGATAAATGCCTGCTGCCAAAGCTGGCGGTATTTAAACAGCGTTATCCTGATATCCGGCTTGAACTGATGAATGAGAGCCGGTTCGTCGATATCATCGAAGAGCGATTCGATGCCGGCGTCCGCCTGGGGCCTGAAGTCGGCCAGGGTATGGTCGCAGTGCGCATCACACCCGATATGGAGATGGCAATTGTGGGTACTCCCGAACACTTTCGTCGCTACGGTTTTCCGCGAACCCCAGCAGATTTAAAGGCGCATCCCTGTATCGCCTATCAGTTTGCCGACGGCAGCGTATACCAGTGGGAACTCAATCAGGAGGATAAAAAAATTACCCATCGGCCTGAAGGACAATGGGCCTTATCTGACAGCTACATGGAAGCAGAAGCCGCCCGGCTGGGCCTCGGGTTAGCCTATGTTCCTGTTGAACTGGTCGCGGATGATTTAGAACACGGTAAGCTTATCAGGGTGTTGCAGCGTAACAGCCTGCGAATGGACGGGCTGTTTCTCTATTATCCGCATCGCAACGTCTCCCCCGCCCTGCGGATGGTCATTGAGACATTGAAAATTTGAGCGAAAACGGAAGTTCACTTTTGAGTACATGAATCCTATATCGCAATAAATCAAAAAATGTAGGGTTCGTTTTGCAGAGACGCGACACCGTCCTGTATGAGAAATTAGACAGGCATTCTTTCTCGCAACACAGAGATAAGCTCGTGTAGTCCCGGTAAATGATGACGGTTACGGGGATAATAAAGATACATAGCAGGCTCTACGGGCGACCAGTCAGGTAAGACAACCCTTAACTCACCATTTTTAATATACTTTTCAACCCTTTTTTCCGGGCAGTAGGTGATCCCTACATCGCCAAGAGCAAGGTCGATGCCCGTGATGGTGTCACCAACGCATACCTGTCCCGGAACATCGATTTCACGGTATTCGTTATCTTTTCTAAATTCCCATTTATAGATAGTTCCTGCTCCCGTACGAATTTGAATACAAGAGTGCGCCATAAGGTCTTCCGGCATAAATGGAGGCTGATGGTGATAAAGATACCGTGGTGACGCCACGGCAACCCATCGTAATTCCTGACCTAATTTTACCGCGATAAAATCTTCAGGTACGGTTCCGCCATAGCGAATCCCCGCATCGAAGCCCTCTGAAATGATATCGACCATGCGGTCATCAACAGTGATATCAATCTGCATATCCGGGTAACGTTTTAAAAATGCGGGAAGATGAGGTCCAATAATCAGTTTTGCACCGTCACGGAGGACATTGAGTCGAAGGCGCCCGACAGGTTTTTCTCTGGATGCATTAATCTCGTCTAAGGCTTCAATGATTTCTTCAAAGCCGACGTTCAGACGGGCCGACAGCTTCGCACCAGCCTCTGTCGGCGAAACGGTTCGACTGGTTCGGTTAAGCAGCCTTACGCCGAGTCTGCCTTCAAGGTTTCTGACGGCATGACTCAAGGCAGATGTGGTGATCCCTAATTCAACAGCGGCCTGAGTAAAGCTTCGCAACCGCTCTACCGCCCGGAAAGCATTAAGGTCTGCAAGATCGCTACGAGATAAACGGGCTATCGGTCGCACAGGCATAGTGACACCTCAAATTGTTGAACATGACTCATGAATACATCTCGTTGCATTCAATAATGTGCCATAGAAGCCGGCCTCATTGCATTCAATTTAGTGGGTCGCTTGCCAACGTTGAGTAAAATTCAACAAACCATCCAGGTTAAATCATCAGATAAACCTGCATTTGCGATTAATATCTTTTCCTACAGAACCCTGGACCTTTGCTGGTCCCAGGTCATCATCGTGCCGCCGTGCTTTCAGGTTGATTTATGCATAATTCCGAAACGCTGAATAATGAAGATATCTTCGACAAAGATAATCTGGTGAAGCCGCCGATAAGCGTGTTTGCGGCTATCCTGACGTTAGCGCTGGGCGGCCTTTTTATTGGTACCGGTGAGTTTGCCACAATGAGTTTGCTTCCCTCTCTGGCAAATGCGACCCAGGTTTCAATCCCCGTCGCAGGACAATATATCAGTTCGTATGCCGCTGGCGTGGTGATTGGGGCACCCTTGATGGCGGTTATTGGGGCACGGTGGCCACGGAAATGGCTGCTTTATTGCCTGCTTTTTATCGCTCTGCTGGGATATATCTTTAGCGCCCTTGCGTGGAACTACTCATCACTGATGGTCGCGCGTTTCATTTCTGGCCTGCCCCACGGCGCATGGTACGGCGTTGCCGGGCTTGCCGCTTCTGTGATGGTACCGGCCTCCCAACGCACGCAATACATCGGATATGTGATGCTGGGCCTTGCTGCTGCCAATGTGGCCGGGGTTCCTGCAATGACATGGCTTGGACAACAGCTGGGTTGGCGGGTGGCGTTCTCGTTCGTCGCAGCCGGCGTCACGATTACCGCATGTATGCTTTATTTCTTTATCCCCTCATCCGCGCCGGACCATAATGCTTCCCCCTTGAGAGAATTGAGTGCCCTGGCAAAGCCTCTGGTCTGGTTTACGCTGGCCGTAGCCACCGTCGGTTTTGGTGGAATGTTTGCGGTTTATAGTTATATCACGCCAACTCTGACGCAGGTCTCTCACTTTTCGTTAGCAGAAGTTCCGGCCGTGCTGGTGTTGTGGGGAATGGGCATGGTCTGTGGGAATATACTTGGCGGCTGGATGGCCGATAAATCGCTTATCCCCGCTATCTTTGTCATGCTTTTCTGGAACATCGGTTGTCTGGGGCTATTTGCGCTGGTCGCTCAGTGGAAATGGGCCGTCCTGCTTGCTCTCTTCCTGTTGGGAAACGGCTTTGCCCTGGTTCCCGCTCTCCAGAGTCGTCTGATGACCGTCGCCAGCGATGCGCAAACACTGGCTGCTTCGCTTAATCACAGCGCATTTAATCTCTCTAATGCCATTGGCGCTTCATTAGGTGGCATGGCGATTGCTGGCGGAGCCGGTTGGGCGGCCACGGGTTGGGTTGGCGCGGCTCTGGCATCAGGCGGAGTAGTTTTCATGGTGTTATCCGTAATCGCATCGAAAAGGAGCCATCATGCCTGACAATATCATTGTCCGCGACAACGTCGCCGTTATCACCGGGGGTACTCATGGGCCCGGCGCAGCAATGGCAAGCCGGGACATTCTAGGTCAAAAAATCACGCGGCGTTGCGCCCAATACAGAACGAAAGGTCGCAGTAAAAGCAGCCGGACACGAAAAACCGAGTTGGTAGGCGACTTGTTTGATAGAAACGCCTGCGGACAGAAGATCCAGCGATACGTAAATCCTGGCCCTTTGCTTCCAATTTCTGAAACTGAAGCCGGTATCCCGAATAAACAATCGGGAAAACGTTCGCTCTGACATGGTCGCGATGTCCGCGAGATCGCTCATTGAGGCTTCCCAACGATGATTAACCACGAGCTCAGCGGCAGCACGGGACAAACGTTCGTCGCGAGGCATCGGAAGATCGGAGGCCAGCTGCTCGGCTTCGCTGAGGATCTCCATTAACAGCAACGCCATCGTCCGCTGGCTGGCGGCCTGATATTCCACACTGAATAACCCAGCGATTAGCTCTTTTACCAGCGCAGTTGCTGTGATGACATGGACATCATTACTTTTGGAAAAACGACCGCACGCCTTAATAAGACTGCGGCTGAAATAAACCGTACGAAGTTCAGTATGCGAAAGTAGGCTGTAGCTATGCTCTTGAAGCGGCGGAAGCCAGAGCGCACGCTGCGGAGGAATGACCCAGCGTTTTTCTTCTGTTTCAACCAACATAACGCCTTGCGTCGCAAACAAAAGCTGCCCCTCGACATGATAATGTGGGGGATCAATCTCTCCTCGTCTGTAAGTTTTTGCCAGCGTTGACCACCCTATCGCTTCATCATGCCTTGGCGCTTTATCTATATTGTTTGGCATTTAAGATTAAAGTCCTGCGTTTATGATTACCCTGATGACAGGGCCCGGTGAACAGGGATATCAGCTTTCGGGTTACTGTAGCAAAAAAATTACCGCATAAACCGACTTAGCTTCATCTGCAAAGATGATACAAAAATGCAGCAACTTAGAGATTAAAGGAACCTATTCCAATGCGAGTACACTTTATCGTGCATGAATATTTTGAAGCACCAGGCGCTTATGAAACATGGGCCAGACATCACGGTCATGACGTAACTTACTCACGCGTATATCTCGGTGATAAGTTACCGGTAGACGCCGAAGACATCGATTTCCTCATCGTTATGGGCGGCCCGCAAGATCCAGCGACAACAGTGGAAATGTGTCCACACTTCGATTCTAAAGGTGAGCAGAACCTGATTGCCTCTGCGGTTAACGCCGGGAAAGTCGTTATTGGGATTTGCCTCGGTTCGCAGCTTATCGGTGAATCGCTGGGGGCCCCGTTCGCACACAGCCCTGAAAAAGAGATTGGCAAATTCCCGATTACGCTGACCGAAGACGGCAGCAAGGATGAATTATTCTCTCACTTTACCAGGACGTTGGAAGTGGGACACTGGCACAATGACATGCCGGGCCTGACCCCGGATGCAAAAATTATTGCTTATAGCGAAGGTTGCCCGCGGCAGATAGTGTCTTATTCAGATCGCGTATTTGGTTTCCAGTGCCATATGGAACTCACGCCGGAAGTGGTTGAGTTATTGATAGACCATTCAGACAACGACCTCAGCCGCGCAGCAGAATACCGCTTCGTTAACACCCCTGATGAACTCCGTGCGCATGATTACAGTGAAATGAATCAGGTACTGTTTGAATTCCTTAATAAGCTAGAAGCACGTTATAAATCAGCTTAGATTTCGGACGGTTTCTGCGGGTAACCGGCCCCCCCAGCCATGAGGTGACAAGGTCATAATGCGCGGTCTGGATTTGCATAATTATGCCAGTGCCGCACGCGGGTAAGCGCGTGCGGCATGGTCATCAGGCGTTACGGCCAGCCATCACGCCACCATCGATATCCCAGATAGCGCCGGTGACCCAGCCCGTCTTGTCAGAAAGCAGGAAAGCAACGGTTTCCGCGATATCGACCGGGGTACCCACGCGACCAATCGGGTGGAAACTGTCAAAGCTGTTCATTACGTCTTTCACGTCGTCTTTCGCAATGAAGCCTTCGTAAATAGGCGTGTGAACAACGGCCGGTGAAACAGCATTCACGCGGATCCCCTTTTCACCCAGCTCAATGGCCAGATTTTTAGTCAGCGCATGCAAACCCGCTTTTGCCATTGAGTAAGCTGACGACGGTGTGGCACCGATGGCCTGCTGCGCCCACATGGAGCCGATATTAACGATGGAGCCTTTGATACCGGCCTCGACCATATTGCGCACCACATCACGGGTAATAAAGAACGTCGCGCGATTAATGCTCATGTACATGTCATAGTCTGACGATTCATGTTCGGTGAACGGTTTCGGGAAAAATACGCCAGCCGCATTGACCAGCAGGCTGATATCTTTGTGTTCGGCGTTAATGGCATCCACCACGCGCTGCATACCTTCTTCTTTCATCAGGTCGGCAACGATGATGGAAACCTGACCGTCTGCAGCCAGCGCCTGGCGGGCCTGCTCGGCTTTGTCCTGGCGGTTGCCAACCAGTACAACGCTACCACCGTTTTTCAGAACCAGCTTCGCCGTTTCGAAACCCATACCGCTTGTACCGCCGACCACTAACAGTTTTTTACCGGCAAAAGATGCGTTCATCGCTAACCTCTTTAAATTCATATGGTTGTCATAGATGAAAAGCCGCGCTCCTCATCGTGTGAAATCAGAATGCCACCCGCGCCCCTGATTGACGACTGAGAAGAAATTGCTACCCAGGAAAGAAAATCTTTCTCGCTGGCGTATACTGAGGAAAATAATGCATCAGGATGACCACAATGCGATCGCTAAACCGACTTAAATGGCTGCATGCTTTTGAAGCCACCGCCAGGCATGGCAGCTTTACCGGCGCTGCACAGGAGCTGGGCGTTACGCCCGCTGCTGTGGGCCAGCTGGTACGCTCGCTGGAAGACTGGGTCGGACACCCACTTCTTCACCGCACCCGCTCAGGAAAAGAGCGACTGACGCTGGTTGACGAAGCGCAGGAGGCGCTACTGGACATCACGCAGGGGCTCGACAAACTGGAAACCGGATTAAACAAGCTTCGTGGTCGCCGCTCACGCTCGGTAGTGGTGGTGACGGCATCGCAGGTACTGATGATGAACTGGCTGATGGATCGCCTGAACCGGTTTTCGGAAACGCACGAAAATATCGATTTGCGGCTTAACGTTACGGAAAAGCTGATGGACGTGTCGCATGGCGAGGCGGATATCGGTATTCGCTGCGGCCAGGGCGACTGGCCAGGCGTGAATAAAACCTGGCTGATGGATGAGGAAGCGGTGCTGGTCTGCAGCCCGCGCCTGGTGCCGCCCGAAAAAATAGCCTGCCGTGAATGGCTCGCCACGCAAAAACTCATTCACGATGACACGCCGCATCCCGGGGCGGATTTTCCGTCATGGAATGATGTCCTGATGGCGGTCGGCGCACCCGAAGCTCTGGAAAGCGGGCTGCATATCAACTCCACCTCGGCCGTGATCCTGTCGGCCCTGAGCGGCAGGGGCGTAGCTATTGTCCGGTACGCTCTGGTGAAACAGCTTATCGAAACCGGGCAATTGGTCCAGCTGCATCCCGACCATCAGTGGCCGCTCAAGTGGTCTTATTATCTGGTTACCCCGCAGCAAAAAGTCATGCGTGATGAAGTAAAAATTTTCCACGACTGGCTTCTTCAGGATGTCGTCTCGGATCGTTCATAAACTGCCCCTTCAGGTATTACGTTGCCCCGTCAATCACGCCGGGCGCGTGACGCTTATTGCCGAACACACTGCGACATAGAATTTCTTCTCTGCTTTGCAAGATTATCTGATTTGTTGACGCTGTCTGGCTTTCTGATAATCGCTCTCAACGAAAGGTAATACAGGCCGGTTTTTTAACCGGACGTGTTACCTCAACCCTGAGCAAAGGAGAGAACGATGGCTTATCTGCAAATCACCCTGGATATCAGTAATGAAAATCGTGCGGCTGCCGCGGGGGTATACCAGAAGTACAAAACCCCGTTTTTGACCATCATCGAGGGCGCCACCTCAAAAGAGCTGCTTGTCCGTGACGAGGACGTCCAGGTACTGCACGGCTTTACGACAGTGGCACAGGCGCAGGCATACCTTAGCAGTCCGCTGTTCACGCAGGATGTCGTTGCCGGATTAACACCCTATTTAAACAGCGCGCCTGACGTACGTATTTACGACGTCATGTAATGACTTTTCTGAGACAGAAAATAACCGGAGTTTTGCATGTTCTTAAACTGGAATGAATATCGCAGTGGCCTGCTCGCCACCATCGGAAAATTTGCCAAACTACAGCCAGAGTTTATGAAGGGCTTTCAGCAGATGGATAAAGGGGCGTCAGAAAACAAGCACCTTGATCCCAAAACACACGAACTGATTGCACTGGCCGTGGCCGTAACCACTCGCTGTGACGGTTGCCTGGCCGTACACGTGGACGCTGCGGTTAAGCACGGCGCCACGCGTGAAGAGATAGCCGAAGCGCTGGCCGTTGCCATTAACCTGAATACCGGCGCAGCATTAACGTATACCGCTCGCGCTCTGGATGCGTACGATAATCTGCCGAACAAATAGGCCTGCCGACGGCCCCCTGTAGGGCCGTCTAATCACTGGCTATGATTTCAACGGTAAGCATATCTTTCTTCTTTGCCTCCTGAACGTGACGTCACCTTCTTCAATACCGCTGAAGTTTATGGCCCCTCACGGAGTTGTCGCATTTCAGCACGCCTTGGGCTTACAACGCCCGGCATAGAACGCTTTGTCCCTCGTTGGATCACTGTAATATTTACACCAATAAGATAACCCTTGTAAGTTCTTAAAAGCTATGACTGGAGCTTCATTTGAGTACTAATGCTCTTACTCGAAATGACTCATTACTCTTTTCATCATGTCCCCCTTGGTGCATGTCCGACCGTCTCCCCAAAATTAATGAACACATCTAATAAACCCTAGCTAATTACCCCATCTAATCAAATAAATCACTTCGCGCTATCCTCTTCCTACTCAACGACCAAAGGATAACGTCATGCAAACTGTAAAACTGAACAACGGCATTGAAATGCCCCTGCTGGGCTTTGGTGTGTTTCAGATGTCTGATGCCGCGGAATGCGAAAGAGCCGTTATTGATGCCATTGATACGGGATACCGTCTGATCGATACCGCCGCGTCTTACCAGAATGAAACCCAGGTCGGGAACGCGCTGAAACAGACCGGCATCGCCCGTGATGAACTGTTTGTCACCACCAAACTGTGGCTGCAGGATACTAATTATGAAGGCGCGAAAGCCCAGTTCGAACGCTCTCTGAACCGACTGCAGCTTGATTACGTTGACCTGTATCTGATTCACCAGCCTTACGGTGATGTCCATGGAGCATGGCGTGCGATGGAAGAGCTGCAGCAGGCAGGCAAAATTCGCGCCATTGGCGTCAGCAACTTCCATCCAGACCGACTGGCCGACCTTATCGCCTTCAACAACGTTGCCCCTGCGGTAAACCAGATTGAAGTTAACCCGTTCAACCAACAGCTTCACGCCGTTCCCTGGAACCAGAGCCATGGCATTCAGCCGGAAGCCTGGGCACCGTTTGCTGAGGGGAAAAATGGCCTGTTCCAGCATCCTGTGTTAACGGCGATTGGCCAGAAATACGGCAAAAGCGTGGGTCAGGTTGTGCTGCGGTGGATCTTCCAGCGGGGCATCGTTTCACTGGCGAAATCGGTGCGTAAAGAGCGCATGGAAGAGAACATCAACATTCTGGATTTTGAACTCAGCGCTGAGGATATGCTGCACATTGCCGCCCTCGACACCGCAACCAGCGCGTTCTTCTCTCACCGCGACCCGGCAATGGTGGAATGGCTGACTGGCCGCAAACTTGATGTTTAAGTCGCGTTAAAAGAGGTATTTATTCAATGCAAAAACGTTATCTGGGTCAATCCCGACTCGAAGTCTCCGCGCTTGGGCTCGGCTGCATGGGCTTAAGCCACGGCTATGGCCCGGCAACCGATACCCGTCAGGCAATCGAGCTTATTCGCGCCGCGGTTGAACGTGGCGTCACCTTCTTCGATACCGCTGAAGTGTATGGCCCCTTCCTTAATGAAGAGGTTGTTGGCGAGGCCTTAAAACCGTTTCGTGACCGCATGGTCATCGCCACCAAGTTTGGTTTTACCTTCGGTACGGACAACAAGCAGCAGATTTTAAACAGCCGCCCGGAGCATATCCGTGAAGCGGTGGAAGGCTCATTACGCCGTCTTAAGACTGATGTTATTGATCTGCTGTATCAACACCGTGTCGATCCGAATGTGCCGATTGAAGACGTTGCGGGTACGGTGAAAGACCTGATTGCTGAAGGCAAAGTCAAACATTTCGGGCTGTCTGAAGCGGGCGCACAAACTATTCGTCGCGCGCATGCCATACAACCGGTCACGGCGCTGCAAAGCGAATACTCCCTGTGGTGGCGCGAGCCTGAGCAGGAGATCCTGCCGCTGCTGGAGGAACTGGGCATCGGTTTTGTGCCCTTCAGTCCATTAGGCAAAGGCTTCCTGACGGGATCGATTAAGCCTGGAACGACGTTTGGGAAAGATGATTATCGCAGCACCGTACCGCGCTTCGCCGAGCAGGCGATTGAAGCCAATGAAAAGCTGGTTTCCTTGCTGGGCGAACTGGCGGCAGAGAAAGGCGTGACGTCTGCGCAAATCGCACTGGCATGGCTGCTGGCACAAAAGCCGTGGATTGCTCCTATCCCGGGCACCACTAAACTACACCGGCTGGAGGAGAACCTGGGGGCTGCCGACATCATTCTTTCGCAGGATGACTCACGGCAGATAACCCAGGCGCTTGAAACGATTAAGATCGTCGGCGAACGTTACTCTCCCGAGCATCAGGCCCGAGTAGGCCGTTAATACCCGAACGGGTCCTCAGCGAATGGGGGACCCGTTATTCCTGGTAGCGAAGTGCATCGATCATCAGCGCAAAAGCGGGCGGATGCTGCTTACGGCTCGGGTAGTAAAGATAATAGCCGGGGAAAGTCGGACACCAGTCCTGCAGAACCTGAATAAGCGCTCCTGACTTTATATGATCCTGCACCCTGTCTTCCGGTATACAGGCGATGCCAAAACCGGATAACGCCGCATCAATTCTTTCCGCCTGTAGGTTAAACGTGACCTGCCCTTCCACTCTGACTCGTAACGGCTTCCCATCCTTCTCAAACTCCCAGTGGTAAAGCCCACCAGCAGTCGGCAGGCGCATATTGATACACCGGTGATGTTGTAGCTCGTGCGGCGTTTCAGGGGCAGGATTTACCGCGAAATACGATGGGGCCCCCACAACGGCCATTCTCATGTCCGGCCCAATTCTTACCGCAATCATGTCCTTGTCCACGCTTTCACCCAGACGGATCCCGGCATCAAAACGCCCCTCAACAATATTGACAAAGCCGTTATCCACCACCAGTTCGAGATTAATTTCCGGATATTCCCTGAGGAAGGGTTTTAGCTTCGGCCATACCAGGCTTCGCGCGGCATGCTCCCCGGCAGATAAACGGATATTGCCGGAGGCGGTGCCATTCAGTTGAACCAGCGATTCCAGCTCCTGTTCAAGGTCGGCAATACGCGGTTCAAGGCAGGCAATAATTCTCTCACCGGCCTCCGTAGGGGCCACGCTTCGGGTGGTGCGGGTCAGAAGGCGGATATTCAGCCTCTCCTCCAGGGCCTTCATCGCGTGGCTGAGTGCAGACTGCGAAACCCCCAGTTTCCCTGCTGCTTTGGTAAAACTACGCTCCCTTGCTACCACCAGAAAGATTTGCAGTTCGTTGAAGTTTTCTTTAAGCACCGGCGATTTCCTTATGGAGGTATTCCCTTCATCGCACACTCATGAAGGGTATTCATAGACACAATCATTTTAGCCCTATTACTGACAATAATGATAATTGATATTCTGACTGTATCGAAATAAGTCCGAATTATCGGAAGGTTTATCATGAAAATACTGGTTGCAGGCGCGACGGGAAGTATTGGTCTTCACGTCGTGAGTACCGCTATTGAAATGGGCCATCAGCCCATCGCACTGGTCAGAAATAAACGTAAAGTTAAATTGCTTCCTCGCGGAACGGATGTTTTTTACGCCGACGTTTCAATGGCTGAAACCCTCACCGAATTACCGAAAGATATTGATGCCATCATCTTTACCCTCGGTTCCGATGGTCAGGGTCGTATTGGCGCCCGCGCGGTCGATTACGGCGGCGTGCGGAATATTTTACGCATATTCAAGGATACGCCTGTTCGTATTAGCCTGATGACCACGATTGGGGTAACTGAACGACTCAGTACCTGGAATCAACGCACTGAGGTTCATGACTGGAAAAGACGTGCCGAGCGTCTGGTGAGAGCAAGTGGCCATCCCTATATCATCGTCAGGCCCGGCTGGTTTGATTACAACAATGATGATGAACACAGAATCGTTATGCTTCAAGGAGACAGGCGCCATGCGGGAACGCCGGAAGATGGCGTGATATCCCGGGAGCAAATCGCTCGCGTGCTGGTTGATGCTCTGAGCAACGATGCGGCAAAAAATAAAACCTTCGAGCTGGTAGCTGAACGCGGTGAAGCACCGCAGGATCTTACCCCGCTGTTTGCAGACCTGCAGGCTGATAGTCCGCAAAACAATAATGGGGTTTTGGACATCGACAATATGCCGCTCAAGGAAGAACCAGAATGCATTATTAACGAGCTGAACCTGTATTCAAAAAAAATTAACTGACCGACAACCCTGACCATTTTGTCATATAGCGGTCAGCATCATGACAGCTTAGATCTGTATATTTGAGTATATCGACGGGGATAGTTCCCCTGATACGAGTCCAGTTGCAAACATAGATTTTAAAAGAGGTATTCGATATGAAAGCGCTACTTATTACGACATTGGTCATCGGATTTATTTCAGTGAATGCCGCTTCTGCTGCCCAGGAAATTAATCATACCGACGGCAAAGAAAAGATCGGTGTCATCTCAGCCAGCAATGCCTATACGCTTGATGATTTAGCGAACGCGCTCTCTCGTAAGGCTGATGAGCAAGGCGCAACGTCATTCAAAATTCTGTCAACCACGGGGAATAACCGGCTGCACGGGGTTGCAGAGATCTATAAATAAAATTTCGAACAGTTAACAAAAGCAGCTAATTGAAAAAGCCTGCTTAGAAAACTAAGCAGGCTTTTGCTTTTCTGCACTTCAGAAATTAACGCATCAGGCCGTACGCCATTTCTTCGTCAGCGGTTTCTCCACTTCCACTATCAGGAACATCACAAACCCGATAATAAAGGTGATAACCCAATAGCGGAACGGCAGCGCGGTGGTACCAAAGAGCATCTGCATAAACGGTGCGTAGATAATCAGTAATTGCAGCACCAGCAGTACGCCACTCACTATCCAAATCCCGCGGTTTGCCAGCAGACCTTTACTCAGCGAGAAGCCATCCGCCACGCGACAGTTCAGCATATAGAACCACTGCGCGGTCACCAGTGTTTGTAGCAACACGGTACGGATAAACTCAGGTGAGTAGCCACGCGGTTGGAGCCAGGCCTCCAGCACAAAGGCGCTCACGGCAATCATCGAGCCAACAAAAATCACGCGCCAGATGGCAAATCCGTCCATGACGTGCAGCTTCGGATCGCGCGGTGGACGTCGCATGATGTTCTTTTCACCGGCTTCAAATGCCAGGCCAAACGACAGCGTGGCGGAGGTGGCCATGTTCATCCACAGAATCAACACCGGCGTGAGCGGGATTAAATTCCCCGCCAACAGCGCGATAATGATAAGCAACCCTTGCGCCAGGTTGGTCGGCATAATGAACAGGATGGTTTTCTTCAGGTTATCGTAAACCCGACGCCCTTCCCTGACCGCGCTGGCAATCGTGGCGAAGTTATCATCGGTCAGCACCATATCTGCGGCCTCTTTGGTCACTTCGGTGCCTTTAATCCCCATGGCGATACCGACGTCGGCCTGCTTCAGCGCCGGGGCATCGTTCACCCCGTCACCGGTCATCCCGACCACCTCTTTTTTACTTTGCAGCGCCTGGACCAGACGGAATTTATCCTCTGGACTGGTACGGGCAAAAATATCAAATTTCTGCGCCGCTTCGCTCAACTGGATATCGTCCATCACCTCCAGTTCGCGCCCGGTAATGGCGTTACCCGCGTTGCCGATCCCCAGCATTTTGCCAATACTCATCGCCGTTTGTGGGTGGTCGCCGGTTATCATCTTCACGCGGATCCCCGCCTGCAGACAGTCGCCGATGGCGGTAATGGCTTCAGGCCGTGGCGGGTCCATCATCCCGGCAATCCCCAGCAGAATAACGCCCTGCTGCAGATCTTGATGGGTGAGCTCCGTTTGCCCATCCGCGGCCGGTTTCCATGCCGCAGCAACCATACGCAGCCCTTCCCGCGCGTACTCCTCAATCTTCGCTTCCCAGTAAGGTTGGTTAAGCGGCTCGAGCCCATGGTCGGTTTGCTGATGCTGGCACAGGCGGAACAACACATCCGGCGCGCCGGTGATAAGAATCGACTCCTCATCGCCAATGCGATAGAGCGTTGACATGTATTTGTACTGCGAGTCGAAAGGAATTTTACTGCGCAATTCGGTCGCCACGGCCGGTAGCGTCACTTTCGCCGCCAGCACCTTCAGCGCCCCTTCCGTTGGGCCGCCGGTGATTTTCCATAGCCCGCTTTCATCCTTGATAAGCTGGCTGTCATTACAGAGGTCGATGGTTCGCAGATAGCGAGCCAGCAGCGTATCCGGCGCCACGGCGATAGGCTCGTCACTATCAACCGGATGAATATTTCCCACCGGTTCGTAGCTGTCCCCCTCAACCCGATAGACCGTATCCGCCGTGATAACGGCTTTAACGGTCATTTCGTTCATGGTCAGGGTCCCGGTTTTATCCGAGCAAATCACCGTCATGGCTCCCAGCGTTTCCACCGTTGGCAGTTTGCGAATAATCGCCTGCTGCCGTGCCATCGTTTGTACGCCGAGCGACAGAATAATCGAAATAATAGCCGGCAGCCCTTCCGGTACCGAAGCCACTGCCAGGCTAATCAGCGACAGCATTAGCTCGGAAACCGGCATGTCGCGGAACAGCAGGCTAAAGACAAACAGCGCCGCCATCATCACCAGGATGATGATAAAGATCGCTTTACCGAGCTTATCCATCTGCACCAGCAGCGGCGTTCGGTGCTTCTCAATATCCGCCATCATCTGGTTAATATGACCAAGCTCGGTATCCCCCCCGGTGGCCACCACCAGACCTTTACCGCCGCCGGAGCTCACCGTCGTGCCCGAAAACAGCAGGTTGGTACGATCACCCAACGGCAACTCTCCGCTGAGCGCATCGGTATTTTTCTCTACCACCGTCGACTCACCGGTGAGGATAGCCTCCTCCACCCGCAGGTTGTGCGCCTCAATCACTCGCAGGTCAGCGGGAATACGGTCACCGGCGCGGATAACCACAATGTCGCCAGGCACTAATGCCGTGGTGGGAATGGTCTCATGATTCCCCTGTCGAATAACCACCGCCTCGCTGGAAAGCATATTGCGGATGCTCTGAAGCGATTTCTCCGCATTGCTCTCCTGAATATGACCAATCAAGGCGTTGATAACCGCCACGCCCAGAATAACCAGCGTATCGACCCAATGCCCCATCACGGCGGTCAACAGCGCTGCCGCCAGCAGGACGTAGATCAGCACATCATTAAAGTGGGCCAGAAAGCGCAGCCACGCCGGTTTTCCCGCTTTTTGCGGCAGCGCATTTTCGCCGTATTGCTGCAAGCGTGCGGCGGCTTCGGCGCTGCTAATCCCCTCCGGTGCGCTATTGGTGCTGGTCAGGGTTTCATCAACGGAGAGCTGGTAGTACGGGCTGCCCGGTTTGTCTGTGTTCATTCGTATCTCCTCACTCCTGTAACGGAAATCAGGACAGCGATTGGCTGTTCTTAACGCACCACAAATACCGGTACATGGGCATAACGCACGATACCGGAGGCCTCTGATCCCAGAAGGTGGGTCTGAATATTGGGATTACGCGAACCAACAATGACCACATCGGCCTTCAGTTCATCGGCCAGTTTTGTCACCTCATCGCGAACGTTGCCGCTGCGGACATGAATCTGCACCTCGTCTTCTTTCAGCAAGAGTTTGCTAATAAGTTCGGCCAATTTTTCTTTAGAATTTTTAATCAGATACTCTTCCATTTTTCTCGCATCGGCGATAAATCCGCGCGTCAGTGCGGGAGAAAAAGGAGGGATAACGTTTAACAGATGAATTTTCCCGGAGGAACTGTTTGCGAGAAAATGGGCGTGGGATAACGCTTTATCGGCGAGGCCAGTTTCAAACACATCAACCGGCACGAGAATATTTTTATACATAGATAATCCTTTTATAAACCAATATGTCAGGTAGAAAAAAATGGCCCAGGAAAGGCGCTGATAAAGACATCTCGAATTGAGGTATGAGGGCATTACTAAACGTAGCACACGCAGTGCGATACAATTAAGACACCAATTAATATATTGAAAAATATCATAGCAACAGCACGCGCCAGTCAATTCAACTAAAAAACCCGCCAAATCGTCGACATCACCGCAAATTTTGCTCTTTTTAACATTTTCGATTTTCTGCGGCTATGCTCATTAAGAGGCGCCACTGCGTCTTCTGAAAAACACCCATTAATTATGTAGATAAGAATGTAATCATCAAACGATTGGTGCTGAAGGAGGGACAATGTTCGGCTACAGTCTATTTCGTCTGGCTCTGTTTATTGCGCTAGCAATAATTGCCTGCACCGCTTCAGGCCTATTCACCTATGTCGTGGTTTCTGCGCTAGCGAATTAAAATCAGCGATTGTGAAGAATATGTAAAATATAGCCTTTGATTCCGAGGGGAATACTGTGAACCGTTATTTTTCTCTCATCCCCGTTGTTATTTTAATAACAACGGCTTGCGATCAGAAAACGCCACAAGTTGCGCCACAACCGAAGATGGTGAAGGTCGCGGAAGTGGTTGCCATAGGCGCTTCGCAGCAGCGTATTTTCCCTGCCCGCATTGAATCTGGCGACGCTACCGACCTGTCGTTCAAACGGGGCGGTCAGATAGAAGCGCTCGACGTGCGCCAGGGAGCCAACATTACTCAGGGGCAGGCACTTGCCCGTCTTAATGCCCGAGAGGCGCAGCAGCGGCTGAATGAACGGCAAACCGCCGCAACGCTCGCCCAGCGGCAGTTCGACCGCTTCCAGACGCTGGCAGGCCGCCAGGCCATTTCGAAAGCAGAGATGGACATCCAGCGCGCGAGCCGCGACTCCGCCAACGCCGCCCTAAAAATCGCCCAGGAAGAACTCTCCCAAATGACGCTGACCGCGCCGTTCAGCGGTGTGGCGGCCAACGTACCGGTGAGAAACCACCAGGTGGTGGCCGCCGGGCAGCCTATCGTCACCCTGACGCGAACCGATCTACTGGACGTTGTTTTTAGCGTTCCGGAAAACCTGTTTACCACCCTTGATATCCGTAACGCGCAGTACCGGCCGGTCGTCAAAATTAACACCATGCCGGATCGGCAGTTTACTGCCGAATACAAAGAGCACACTGGCAGCAGCGATGCCAGCACCCTGACCTGGCAAATTATCCTGACCATGCCGCGTCCAGACGATTTCCCCTCCGTCGGCGGCGTTAGCGGCACCGTCACGGTGAATCTGGCAAATCTTCCCGCCAGCGCGGGCGAACACGCCGTGGTAGTGCCGGTTGAAGCCGTGTTTAATCCCGATAATCGCCAGCGCAATGAGCCGCACGTCTGGCTGGTTAAAGGTGAAGGTGAAGGTGAAGCGCTCCACCTTGAAGACAGAAGAGTTAGCGTAGGCCAGGTGACCTCACAGGGCGTGGTGATTACCGATGGGCTCAGCGTCGGCGATCGTGTCGTGGCGGCAGGCGTCAGCGAATTGCATGCGCAGCAGCCGGTGAGAATCTGGACGCGTGAACGAGGTTTGTAATGGATATCTCTCGCCAATTTATTAACAACCCCGTTCGCGTCTGGCTGACTATCTTACTGCTAGGCATCGGCGGCATTTTCGCCCTGCTGAACATTGGCCGCCTTGAAGATCCGGCGTTCACCATTAAAACCGCGGTGGTGGTCACCCACTATCCTGGCGCATCGGCACAACAGGTTGAAGAAGAGGTGACGCTACCGCTGGAAAATGCGCTGCAACAGTTGCCTTATCTGGATAACGTCAGCTCAATTTCTTCCAATGGGTTATCGCAAATCACCGTCAATATCGCCTCGAATTACCACTCCAGCGAGCTGCCGCAAATCTGGGATGAACTGCGCCGTCGAGTGGGCGACGCCTCGCGCCTGTTCCCACCCGGCGTGGCGTCTCCCTTTGTGAACGATGATTTTGGCGATGTCTTCGGCTTTTTCTTTGCCCTCTCGGGAGATAGCTACAGCAATCCTGAATTGGTTCGCTACGCCGAACAGCTCAGGCGCGAACTGGTACTGGTCCCCGGCGTAGGCAAAGTCGCTATCGGCGGCGCCATTCCCCAACAAATCAATATTGATATTTCGCTGGCAAAAATGGCCGCTCGCGGTATTACGCTTAACCAATTAGCCGCCACCCTTAGCCGTTTGAACGTCGTATCGAATGCCGGGGAGATAAAATCCGGTAGCGAGTCCATTCGTCTGCACCCTACGGGCGAGTTCGAAAATATCGATGAGCTTAGCGATTTACTCATCAGCCCGCATGGCTCCGGTGCCGCAACACGGCTACGCGATATTGCCACGCTGTCGCGCGGGCTCAGTGAATCGCCGTCGAGCATTTATCACGCCAACGGGCGACAGGCCGTCACCATGGGGGTCTCGTTTATTCCCGGCGTTAACGTGGTGGATGTTGGTCGCGCGCTTGAGCAGAAACTTGAGCAGATGTCGGCGGAAAAACCGGCGGGCATTAAGATTGACCTGTTCTACGACCAGGCGGCGGAAGTCGCCCACTCGGTGAACGGTTTTATTACTAACTTCCTGATGGCATTGGCGATTGTCGTCGGCGTACTGCTTATTTTTATGGGCATCCGCAGCGGTATCATTATCGCCCTGTCGCTGGCGCTCAACGTGCTGGGTACGCTGCTTATCATGTACCTCTGGGGCATTGAGCTACAGCGTATTTCGCTGGGTGCGCTCATCATTGCGCTGAGTATGCTGGTCGATAACGCTATCGTTATCGTTGAAGGGGTGATGATTGCCCGTCAGCAGGGGTCGACGCAGCTTGCGGCCATTAACTACGTTATTCGCCGCTCGGCGCTGCCGCTGCTTGGGGCCACGGTGATTGCTATTCTTGCGTTTGCGCCCATTGGCCTGTCGCAGGACTCGACCGGGGAGTACTGTAAATCCCTGTTCCAGGTTCTGCTGATTTCGCTCATGCTGAGCTGGTTCTCCGCGCTGACCATTACGCCGGTGCTGATTAAATGGTGGCAATCCAGGAGCCAGCCCCAGCCCGCAGAGCAGGTCGATACCGACCCGTACGCGGGCCGTTTTTACCGCATTTATCAGCAGATCCTGCACACGTTGTTGATGCGCAAAGCCTTTACCCTGGCGGTGATGGTTGTGCTATTGGCGGCTTCAATATGGGGATTCGGTTCAGTACGGCAGAACTTCTTCCCTTCCTCCAATACGCCGATATTCTTCGTCGATCTCTGGCTGCCTTACGGCACCGATATTGCCGCAACCGAAAGGATGGCCAGCGATATTGAAACCTCAATTAACGGTCAGCCGGGCGTTGTCACTACGATTGCCACCGTGGGCCAGGGGAGCATGCGTTTCATTCTCACCTACAGCGGCCAACGGCAGTACAGTAACTACGCGCAGATCATGGTGCGGATGGACGATCAGCGCAAAATCTCCGCGCTGACGCAGCACGTTGATAGCTACATTGCGCGCAACTACCCGCAGGTTAACGCCAGTACCAAGCGGGTCATGTTCGGCCCTTCCGGGGATAGCGCGATTGAAGTCCGTATCAAAGGCCCAGACCCCGACCGGCTTCGCCTGCTTGCCAGTCAGGTGAGCGATATTTTGTCAGCTGACCCGGCCACTGATGGCGTGCGTAACGACTGGCAGAACCGCAGCAAAGTGATACGCCCACAATATTCCGCCGCGTTAGGCCGCGAACTGGGCGTGGATAAACAGGATATCGATAACGCGCTGGAGATGAATTTCTCCGGTAGCCGCGCGGGACTTTATCGTGAAGGGGCCGACCTGCTACCGGTGATTGTGCGCCCACCCGCCGCCGAACGTCAGGATGCCAACCATCTGAATAATGTTCTGGTCTGGAGCCAAAGCCGTCAGCAGTACATTCCACTCAGCAACGTGGTGAGCGGCTTTAACCTTGAATGGGAAGATCCGCTTATTCTGCGCCGCGACCGCAGCCGCGTGTTGACGGTGCAGACCGATCCAGACCCACTCAGCAACCAAACCTCAGGCGATATCCTGGCCCGCGTGAAGCCAAAAATTGATGCGCTTGCCCTTCCCCACGGCTATAGCATTGAGTGGGGTGGTGATGCCGAGAGCTCCAGCGAAGCACAACAGGGGCTGTTCACGACGCTACCGTTGGGCTACCTGGTCATGTTTGTCATCACCGTACTGATGTTCAGTTCGCTGAAAAATGCGGTGGCCATTTGGCTTACCGTTCCGCTCGCACTGATTGGCGTCACGCCGGGCTTTTTAATTACTGGCATCCCCTTCGGCTTCATGGCGCTAATAGGCCTGCTCAGCCTGAGTGGGATGCTGATTCGTAATGGTATCGTGCTAGTTGAAGAAATTGAGCAGCAGAAACAGGAAAAAGCGCAGCAGGAAGCCATTATCTATGCCGCGACGTCGCGCCTGCGCCCTATTCTGTTGACCGCGTTTACCACTGTGCTCGGTCTCGCACCTTTACTGCTGGATGTTTTCTTCCAGAGCATGGCGGTGGTTATTATGTTTGGACTCGGATTTGCGACCATCCTGACGTTACTGGTGCTGCCGGTGATTTACGCCTGTTTCCATCATAAGGATATAAAGCCACAACAATGAACACGACCGGATTAAACATCATAAAAACGCTGGGATGCATGACGGCAGTAACGTTCTTTACTATCTATAACACCTGGGATCACTATGATTATGACTATCACTGGATCCTCGGGTTTCTGACGTTTATTTCAACCATTGCCACACCGCTGTTTTTTGTGGTCGCCGGGTATCTGGATTCTCAATCCCGGCATAATTCACAGTGGCAAATGGGAAAAATTAAAAGCGTGGTCATCGTCTTCCTGTTCTGGATGACGATTTACTACCTGTGGGAACCCTACCAGCGCGGCTATCTCATTCAGCCGTGGTTTGTGTTTTCTTTTATTGTGATTTACACCTTTCATCCGCTGATTGAGTGGCTCAGCCAAAGACGTAAACTGTTCTTCGCTACGGTATTTTCGCTGCTGCTGTTTTCTTACGCTTACGACCTGCTGGCCGCGCTCTATCCCGACGTTCACGCACTGAGTCTCGCGCCGCAGTACCGTCTGTGGACTTGGTTACTCTTTTACCTGACCGGTCAGCTGTTCAGCGACCCCATGGTCACCCAGTGGCTCAGCAGGAAAAAAGTCGTCAGGGGCGCGATGATCGCCATCCCGTTTATTTACCTCTTTACCTGGTTTTATGAGCGTCATTTCTTTTTCGCTCTGTTTAAGGCCGACAGAAATGCGTTCATTCTTACCGGTTCACAAATCTATATTCTGGTCTTAGCGCTGGTGATTGCCGCAAACGGCGTGCAATTTCGTAAAAATAGTGAGCTTAAAGAGACCATTCTGGCCACCATCAGCAAAGCAATGACCGGTGTCTATATCCTGCACTATTCGGTGTTTCACCTGTTGACGGCGCTTATCCCCATTAACTCGCTAAGCACAAAATTAATGCTGATTGTGCTGACGTTTATTCTTTCCGTCGCCGTTTCAATGCTGGTGTTATCCCATTCGGTGATGAAAAAAGTCATTACGCTTTGACTGCGCGAGATGATCGGTACAGTTAGCGCCCTATTTTGGGACAGAGAAATACGCAGCGGCGATTTCACTTCCTTGCGGCTGGTATTATGATGGCGCTAACTATCCTTACTTCCCGCAGTGATTGAGAATTAGATGGACTTCATCAGCATTATTATGTCGGCAGGGAAAACCTCCGTCGACGTAGCGCTTTATACGCTGCTGCCGATTATGGTGGTTATGCTCATTGTCATGAAATACCTGGAAGTGCGCGGCGTACTGGACGTTATCGTGCGCTGGCTTGCCCCGCTGCTCAAGCCGTTTGGCCTGACCGGGATGAGCGCCTTTGCGCTGATTCAGATGAACTTTGTGAGCTTTGCCGCACCGCTTGCCACCCTCGCCATTATGGACAAGCGCGGCGTTTCAGACCGGCAGATGGCCGCTACGCTGGCAATGCTCTTTGCGATGGGCCAGGGCAACGTCTTCTATCCATTGACCCCTTTTGGCCTGCATTGGCTGGCCTCAATCGTCATTTCGATTGTCGGTGGGCTGTGTGCGGCTGCGGTCACCTGGCACGTGACCGGTCGCCGACTCTCGATGGTTGAGAATGCCCGCGCCGAGGCGCTGCCTGACGCCGAGAAGAATAACCAGGGGATCATTTCGGTGATTAACAGCGCGGGCTCCGATGCCATTCGCCTGGCGCTTGGTGCCGTCCCGATGCTCATTCTGTCGCTGGCTATCGTTGGCGTCATGCAGAAAGCGGGCCTGATTGAGATGCTCCAGCAGTTGCTGATGCCGCTGCTGCTGTGGCTGAATATTCCGGTTAACTTCGTGCTACCTGCGCTGGTCAAATGCGTTGCTGGCGGCACCGCCTACTTCGGCGTCATCTCGGAGATGGTACAGCAGGGAAAAGTCACCGTTAGCCAGATTAACGCCTCTGCCGGGCTGTTAATTCAGACCTTTGATCTTCCCGGCATCGGTATCTTTTTAGGCGTCAGCTCCCGCTTCGTTCGCCTGTTCCGGTTTGCGGCGACGGGCGCCCTTGCGGGGATTATCATCCGCACTATTTTGCATATCACGCTATTCTGACCGAAGGCAGGCCACCATGTCAGTCTGGTGGCTACAATCAATGTGCCGTTGAATGCGCGTCATCATCCAGGGGAAAAAGGGATTGGAGGTCACGCGCATCAGCGTGTCCAGACCAACGCTTAGCGTCGCGGTCTCTCCGCGTAGCGAAATGGTGCCAATGCTGATGCCATAGCGATTTTTCTCCGCCGGCTCGCGGCCATACAGCGAGTCGGTCAATGGGAACGGCACCGCCACATGAGACAGCGAATACATATCCTGCGGCCAGGCGATATGCAATGGTGTTACGGTCTCATCCTGCTCCCCGGCAGCCGTCGTGCGGGCCACCGTGTCGTTGGTGCCAGAGTCGGTATTGGTAATAACCGTGGTCCGGTAAGGGCGCGGTACGGGCGGCAGTAACGTGTTCACGGCGGAATATAATCCAGGTCGGAACAACGCGCGTAAATTGGCGGCCTGGTTAATATCAAAGATCACCAGTTCACTGCCGTTATCAGGCAGATAGCGATACAGCGAATCCACCACTGCTCGCGTACTCACCGTTGAATCCATAATGGACTGGAACGTTAATATCGGGGCCAGCGCCGCTAGCCGTTTGCTCTGCGCCTCCTGCATAATTTGCTGCTGTAACGCCTGAGATAACAGCCACGACTGGCGTGCAGCCTTGACCGGGAACGAGTTGTATTTATACGGATTAAACTCCGGAACCACGTTGAGCCACGCTGCGCGCGCAAATGCCGGAAATATCGCCGGTAATCCAGCCAGCCCGGCGAAACGGGCAAAGGCGGTGACGCCAATCATCGGTGACAGCAAAATAACCTGTTGCGGCGGGCGTAACGATTTATCGCTCAGGCTATCCAGCGCATATTTCAGGGCCAGCGCCCCGCCATTGGAGTAGCCGATAATATGTAACGGTACGTTGTCTCCCGCCAGGCGCGTGGCTTCACGCACGGCCATGCGGGTTGTCGCTATCCATTGTTCCCTGTCAACACGGGTTAACGCCCCCGGCGCCGTGCCGTGCCCAGGCAGTCTCGGGACGACGGCAATAAATCCCTGTTGCTGATAACGTTGCGCCAGATAATGCACACTGTAGGGAGAATCGGTCAGGCCATGGAGCAACACCGCCACGCCGTGCGGCTTGCCTTGCGGCAGCAAAACAAAAGAGCGATTCCAGTCAGGCTGAAACTTGCCCGGATACACCAGACTTTGGCTGTAAAAACGGTTAATCGGCGTTTTTTCATCGTCGTTCAGCGTATCCGTCACTTTGCTTTTCAGATCGCGAAAAATGGCCGCTTCTCGCGCCTGATAATCGGCAAACGTCGCATGGTCTATCTCACTGGCGGTCATTTCGTCCGCCGTCCAGGTATGCCAGCGGTGAAGAGCCGGGCCACGCTGCGATTCGTATACGCGACCAATAAAAAAGACAATCACGACCACTAACAGACCAAAAAGAATCTTTTTCGCCCACGAGAGCATTGTCAGGCCAGACTTATTCAGAAGCCGGGTAAAACGCATCATCGCCATCCCGTTAAAATAGATACTCTAATTATGTCTCTATTTTACTAGTAATCACGTAGCCCTACACCCTTAGCACCCACCCTGTTAAGAAAAAGGTGAGTGTTTATGCGCGTATGGCTACCCGATATTGGTGGGCACAGGGGAAAGGGATAAAGGGTGGGCGTTAAATCTGGTAATCCAGTACCGATTCTTCCAGCTCCATGGCCTGGCGTTTGATCTCCTCCAGCGACAGCCCTGCGTTACAGAGCTCGATAAAACGCCAGACGTAGTTGCGCTGAAGCTGACCGCGCTTAAGCCCCAACCAGACCGTATTGGCATCAAACAGATGATGCGTATCCAGTCGCACCAGGTTGCCGGACTCTTGCGCATCTCCGGACTGTTCAGCCACCAGGCCAATCCCCAGCCCCAGCTCAACGTAGGTTTTAATCACGTCGGAGTCCTGTGCGCTCAGCACGATATCCGGCGTAAGGCCCTTACGGTTGAATGCCTCATCAATGCGCGAGCGGCCGGTAATCCCCTGTCGATAGGTAATCAGCGGCCAGCGGGCGATGGCCTCCAGCGTCAGCGGTGAGGTCGTTGTGAGCGGGTGATCCTTTGGGACCAGCAGACTGTGGTGCCAGCGGAACCAGGGGAAAGCAACCAGCGTCGCGTCATTGCTTAAACGTTCACTGGCAATACCGATATCCGCGCCACCGTTATGCAGCAGCGCGTCTATCTCCTGCGGCGTGCCCTGAATTAACTCCAGACGCACGTCTGCAAATATCTCCCGGAATGCTTTGATAACCGGCGGCAGGCTATAGCGGGCCTGAGTATGCGTCGTGGCAATGGTCAGCACGCCGGACGCATCGTTGGTAAAGAGATCGGCCAGACGTCGGACGTTACTGGCCTCATTCAGTATGCGTTCGGCAATCACCAACAGGGCTTTACCCGGTTCCGTCATCCCTAACAGGCGTTTACCGCGACGGATAAAAATCTCAATCCCCAGCTCTTCTTCAAGCTCACGGATATGCCGGCTTACGCCAGACTGCGAGGTATAAAGCATATTGGCGACTTCGGTCAGGTTGTAATCCTGCCGCGCCGCTTCACGAATTATTTTGAGCTGCTGGAAGTTCACGCTTCTCTCCGGGTCAATCAGACATTGAGCTATTGTTAAAGTCTGATGCCCTCGTGAACAAATAATAAAAACCAGCAAGTTATATCTGAATGGAATATAAGCTTAGCTCACCAACAGTAATTCGCGGTTATCCAGCATCGGGCGACTGACCAATGACATCAGGATTTCTTTCACCGCCTGCGCCTGCGGGGTCAGTTGACCGCGTGCCGACACGTTTAACGACAACGGCAGACTCATCGACGGCGTTGTTATCCTCGCCATCCAGCCGTTTGCTGCGCTACACAGTGAACGCGCCGCCGACTCCGGCAGTACCGTCACGCCCATACCGCTGGCGATGGCCGCTGTCAGCGTTGAGATAGACTCAATTTCGCCAATAATTTTGGCCGTTAAGCGACGCAGCGAGAAGGCTTCGTCCACCCGGGCACGCACGGCGCTGTAATCACGCGGTAGGAACAGGTTCATTTCCGCCACGGCGGTGAGATCCACACTCTGCCCTGGGCAATCGCGGGTTCCAACCAGGTAAAGGTCTTCTTTCAGCAGCGGCTGGCTGACAATCCCGGCAAGTGGTGCGCGATCGTAAAGCACCGCCATATCCAGCTGGCCGTTCAGCAGTTTGTCGTTCAGTACGGTGCCGCTGTTTTCGTGCAGATAAACCAGCACTTCCGGCAGCTCGTTGCGTACCGCCTGCAGCAACGGCATGGTAATAGATGACGCCGCCGTTCCCGGCGCAAGGCCGATAGATACCGTGCCGCTGAGCGTCTGCCCAACGTTATTCACCGCTAGCTGCGCCTGTTCGCACTGGCGCAGAATGGTACGCGCATGGGTATATAACACTTTGCCCGCTTCCGTTGGCGTTACACCACGCTTAGTCCGAATCAGCAGTTGTTGATCCAACTCCCCCTCCAGCGTCGCGACCTGCTGGCTCAACGCGGGCTGGGCGATATGCAACACTTCAGCGGCCTGAGTCAGGCTGCCGATATCGACGATTTTCACAAAGTACTTCAGCCGTCTTAAGTTCATTTTTGCCTCCGGTTCAACATCCACTGCCACGCTGGCATTAAGTAATCGGAGGAGTTGCAAGATGCTTGCCAGTTTTAAAATTGCCAGTAAATCCGTGTAAACCTATGGCTCAGGCGCTTTCAGGCGGCTATCAGAAGATTGCGATCTGCCCCATAAGGGGTAATTCTGCACTTTCGCGGTGCAAATCAGTCAAAAAAACAGCAATCGACGCTTAATTGCTGAAATTGTCAGCAAACGAACTTATTAGCGCTTTTCACCCTTTGACAAGCCGGGGTGACATCGATAATATGCGCCTCGTTCAAACGATTCCTCTGTAGTTCAGTCGGTAGAACGGCGGACTGTTAATCCGTATGTCACTGGTTCGAGTCCAGTCAGAGGAGCCATATTTAAGAAGCCTGCTTAGGAAACTAAGCAGGCTTTTTGCTTTTCTGCGTTTGCCTTCCGCATCTAAAGGCTCAACTCAGAATGGCCTCCAACCTGGCCAGCACTTCATTTACGATAACTTCAGGTACTTGTTCCAGACGTTTGCCGTTGCGGGCTTCCATATCAATGGTTCGGGGCTGGTCACAACGAATGACCCCCGTTGTTTTCGTTCCTGCTCCATCTAGTGAAACAGCAAACCCCGCTGCGCGGGCAAAATTTCCGCCGTTGGTCACGGGAACAACCACAGGTAGCCGGGTAAGCTGATTAAAGGACGCCGGAGAAACAACCAATACTGGACGCCTTCCGCTTTGTTCATGCCCGGCAATAGGGTCAAGTGAAACGAGCCAGATTTCGCCTCTGTCCATTTACAAGATCTCCTTGCCCACTGCTGGCGCATCAATCCATTCCCGATCCTCTTCGCTCATTTCAGCGAGTGGATCGCACTGAGCCAGTAGTTCTTCCAGCGAATAACGAGGCCGTTTTTGAGGTTCAATAATCAAGCGGCCATTATCAATGGTCATGCCCACTTCGCTGTCCGTCGACAGCTCCAGCGTTTTCAGCACGGCGGGAGGAACAGCCAGCATGATGGAGCCGCCGACCTTTTTCAGGCGAGTTGTATACATAGAGCACCTCCAAATATTATATTTTAATATAACATTCCTGGCCGAAGATGCACGGTTTTTAGTCAATTCCATTGTGGGTGATTTCCTTCACGTAACGAAGCCTGATAATAGGAAGCGATTTTTGCGGTTCAAAGGATTATGTAGAACCAATTAGGTGAAATGCGGCGTAGGTTCCAGATGCGGATGTAACACGAAGCGATGAATTCGCTAATGCGGGTGAACACATGGCGTAAGCCTATGCGCGGTGGTTTACAGACGGTTTCCCGCTAAAGCAGCCCGGCAGAACAACGCCCGCCGGGCCAAATACGCTATAGCGCGGCGCGGATCATATCCAGCACCTGCATATTACGGATGGTCTCATCCAGCGGGATTAGCCGCGATGGCTCGTTGAGGATCGCGCTGGAGAAGTGGCGGATTTCGGCCTGATAGCGGTCTGATTCACTTACCGGCAGTTCACGCACGCCTTCGTTGGTATGCAAATACAGTGCTCCCGCGTCATCGAGGAACGGCTTATCCACCACCAGCATCCCTTTCGTGCCGATGATTTCCGCGTAGTTGCGGCCAAAAGCGTTAAAGCCACAGTGGATATTGGCAATCAAACCATCGTCATATTGCAGCAGTGCAGACAGGTTAGTATCCACGCCCTGCTCCGTTTCGCTCACCGCTTTGCAGCTCACCGGCAGACGTCCCGTCACCAGACCGATAAAGTTCACTGGATAGCAGCCAACGTCATACAGCGCGCCGCCGCCGAGCGCAGGCTGCATTTTGATCGTGCCAGGTCGGTCGAGCAGGAAGCGGAACGAAACGTTGATATGGCGTAGCTCGCCCAGTTCGCCGCTCTCAAGCACCTGCTTGATAACCCGCACCCGGTCAGTGTACTGATACATAAAAGCTTCCATCAGCAGGCGGTTGTGCTGCGTTGCCACTTGATGCATTTCACGCGCTTCATCGGCGGTCAGACCAATCGGTTTTTCGCACAGCACGTGCTTACCCGCTTCCAGCGCCCGGATAACCCACTCTTTGTGCAGCGAGTTCGGCAGAGGAATATAGACCGCCTGGATCGCATCATCAGCCAGCAGCGCGGCATAGTCGCCGTAGCTTTGTTGCCATTCACCGACCGGCAGCGCATCCTGATGGCGGGAAGCCACCCCGTAGACGCGGGCGTTATCGGCGCGCGCAATAGCAGGAATAATGGAATTCTTCGCGATTCGGGCATAGCCAAGCACGCCCCAGTTCACTACATCACTCATTCAATGCTCCTTTCGCCAACCCTGGTTAAAAAGTCAAAAGCCCGCAATGGCGGGCTTCTGGCGCTGAAGACAAGCAGACTTATAACGCGTTATGCGAGGCGCTGATGTTCACAGGCATACCGGAACGTCTATCCAACGCACCTCTTGCCCGATTGCCATCCACGCCTTCACCCTGAGTAAAACTACGCAGTGCAGGCGTAATAGGCAACGGAACTTTGTTATCGGATTCATATTCTGCGCGGTTGCGCGACAATGGCTCATGGACTTCCACCCAGCGACTGCCGTCGGGCTCGGTAGTGTACTTCACCGCCTGATCAATAATTTGCACCCGCGTTCCTACCGGCACGTTGTCGAACAGATATTTAATATCGTCGTTGCGCAGGCGGATACAGCCCTGGCTGACGCGAAGACCAATACCGAAGTTCGCATTAGTGCCATGAATCGCATAAAGCCGGCCGATATAAATGGCGTAGAGCCCCATCGGGTTATCTGGCCCTGCGGGAACAAAAGCCGGCAGACTTTCACCGCGTTTGGCATATTCGCGGCGGGTGTTTGCCGTTGGTGTCCAGGTCGGTGCTTCCTGCTTACGTTCAACAGAAGTAACCCAATTGCGTGGCGTTTCTCGCCCTGCCTGGCCGATACCAATCGGCAGTACCTCAACGGTATTCCCTTCAGGCGGATAATAGTACAGCCGCATCTCAGCGACGTTCACCACAATCCCCCGCCGCACCGTGTCTGGCAAAATCAATTGCTGTGGAATCACCAGCGCGGAGCCCGATTTTGGCAGGAAAACATCCACATTCGGATTCGCCTCCAGCATATTGCTGAGCCCCTGCCCATACTGGGCAGCAAAGGCCTCCAGCGGCAGGTGATTGTCCTGTGGCACCGTGATATTTAGCGTGCTGCCCACGAGACGGCTGCCCTCCGGCGGGAGCGGATAAGTCACGGCCAGCGCGCTCTGGCTGCTAAAGGCCAGCGCTAACGCACACAAGAGTTTTACACGAGGTTTCATTTCCCTTTCCTCTATTCACGGCAGATATGGGTTGATTATAGCTTTTTTGCCCCACGGCGTTGCGTTTAGCTGTATCAGAAATCACCCGGTTAAAGGTTAATCAGTTGTTATATGGAAGCGGGCTTACGCTTTTGTTTCATCATCGGCTGACATACTATCGGTAAAAGCCGCACACAAGGAGCGAACGATGAGTAATACGGGCGTGAGTCTGACCCCAGAACAAGCGCTGGAGAAACTCCAGGCGCTGTACGATCAATCGGTAAGTGCATTACGTGATGCTATTCGTCTGTTTATTGACGACCGCTCATTACCCAGCGCCGAAGCGCGCGCGAATGGATTATTTGTCTACCCGCAGCTTTCCGTTTCCTGGAGCGGCAACGCGCACAAGGCGCAAAAAACGCGCGCCTTCGGTCGCTTTACCCACTCTGGCTGTTACACCACAACCATTACGCACCCAACGCTGTTTCGCAGCTATTTGCTCGAACAGCTCAGTCTGCTGCACGAAGATTACGACGCGCATATTGAAGTCGGCCTGTCGCAGCATGAAATTCCCTATCCCTACGTGATTGACGGCCTCAATCTCGATCGTTCGATGAGCGCCGATCTGACGCGCTTCTTCCCCACTACCGAACTATCGCAGATTGGCGATGAGACCGCGGATGGTCTGACGCATTCCACTGATTTTTATCCGCTGTCACACTTTGACGCCCGCCGCGTGGATTTCTCGCTGGCGCGCCTGCGCCACTACACCGGCACACCAGTCGAACATTTCCAGCCGTTTGTCCTGTTCACCAACTACACCCGCTACGTCGATGAGTTTGTGCGCTGGGGCTGCAGCCAGATCCTCGACCCGGACAGCCCGTATGTTTCACTCTCCTGCGCGGGAGGAATCTGGATTACCGCCGACACCGAAGCGCCGGAAGAGGCCATTTCCGACCTCGCGTGGAAGAAGCATCAGATGCCGGCCTGGCACCTGCTCACCAAAGACGGACAAGGGATCACCTTGATCAACATCGGCGTGGGTCCGTCTAACGCCAAAAACATCTGCGACCATCTGGCGGTGCTGCGTCCGGACGTCTGGCTGATGATCGGCCACTGCGGCGGTCTGCGCGAAAGCCAGTCGATTGGTGATTATGTGTTGGCACACGCGTATCTGCGTGACGACCACGTGCTTAACGCCGTGCTGCCGCCGGATATTCCAATCCCGAGTATTGCCGAGGTACAGCGCGCGCTCTATGACGCAACCAAGCAGGTTAGCGGTATGCCGGGGGAAGAGGTCAAACAGCGGCTGCGTACCGGGACAGTGGTCACCACGGACGATCGTAACTGGGAGCTGCGCTATTCCGCGTCGGCGTTACGCTTCAACCTGAGCCGTGCCGTGGCGATTGATATGGAGAGTGCGACCATTGCCGCGCAGGGATACCGCTTCCGCGTGCCGTACGGCACGCTGCTGTGCGTATCCGACAAACCGCTGCACGGGGAGATTAAGCTACCCGGTCAGGCAAACCGTTTCTATGAAGGGGCGATTTCCGAGCACCTGCAGATTGGCATTCGGGCCATCGACCTGCTGCGCGCCGAGGGCGACCGCCTGCATTCGCGCAAGCTGCGAACCTTCAACGAACCGCCGTTCCGTTAAGCCAACGCCAGCCGGACGCTCGTCCGGCTTTTTTTACCAGACGTAGAAAAGCAAAAAGCCTGCTTAGTTTCCTAAGCAGGCTTCTTAAATATGGCTCCTCTGACTGGACTCGAACCAGTGACATACGGATTAACAGTCCGCCGTTCTACCGACTGAACTACAGAGGAATCGTTTGAACGAGGCGCATATTATCGATGTGCCCCATGGTTGTCAAAGCCTGATTTGCACAAAATAAATCGTTTGCCGATTAATTCTTCGATTCGGTTGAAAACTGACTTTTCTTGCCGATTTTCCCCACAATCAGGTCGTTACGCCGTGTCTGTTTTCTTCGCGGGCGCATATTTCCATGCCCAACGTCCGGTGATAAGGCGACGGTAGAACAGCACCGCACGCGCGCCCCAGTCGAGGAACATCCCCATCCAGACGCCGACCACGCCCCAGCCCAACAGAATACCCAGTACGTAGCCCACCACCACGCGACAGCCCCACATGCTCAGCATGGAGACCCACATGGCAAAGCGCACGTCTCGAGCCCCTTTAAAGCCTGCTGGCAGTACCCAGGAAGCGGCCCAGATAGGCATAAACGCCGCATTCATCCACAGCAGAATCTTCACCACGTCTTTAACGTCCTGCTCATGGGTATAGAACGAGGCAAACAGCCCGGCAAACGGTGCGGTGCCCCAGGCAATCAACGTCAGCACGATGGTCGACATCCAGAACACATGGCGTAGCTGACGCTCCGCCTGAGCAAGCTGCCCGGTGCCTAGACGTTTACCGGTGATAATGGTCGATGCCGACCCCAGGGCGTTCCCCGGCAGGTTAATCAGCGCCGCCACGGAGAAGGCGATAAAGTTACCGGCGATCACGTCGGTTCCCATTCCGGCCACAAACATCTGCGTTAGCAATTTACCGCCGTTAAACAGCACCGACTCTACGCTTGCCGGAATACCGATCCCCATAACTTCCCAGATAATGGCGAAGTTGAGCGGCTTGAAATAGCTTTTGAGCGGAATACGCAGCGCCGGGTTGAAACCGACCATTAAGACAATAATGGTCACCACCGCGCCAATATAACGGGAAATCGTCAGGCCGAGCCCTGCCCCGGCAAACCCCATTCCCTGCCAAGAGAATGCGCCGTAAATCAGGAAGCTACTGATAATAATATTCAGGATGTTCATCCCGCCGTTGATCATCAGCGGGATTTTGGTATTCCCAGCCCCGCGCAGCGCACCGCTGCCAATCAGCGCAATCGCCGCTGCCGGATAGCTCAATACGGTCAGTTCAAGGTAGGTCAGCGCCAGCCCTTTCACTTCTTCCGTGGCATCACCGGCCACAATATTGATGATCCCGGCGCCAAAATAGTGAATCACCGCCGCCAGAATGGTGGCAAAAATGGTCATGATAACCAGAGATTGCCGCGCTGCCGCCCTCGCCTTGCGGCGATCACGCTTACCGAGGCTAAACGCCACGACCACCGTGGTACCAAGGTCAATAGCGGCAAAAAAGGCCATAATGACCATGTTGAAACTGTCGGCCAGGCCCACGCCCGCCATCGCTTCTTTTCCCAGCCAGCTCACGAGGAAGGTACTTAGCACCCCCATCAATAAAACGCAGGTGTTTTCCAGAAAAATAGGTACGGCAAGGGGGGTGATTTCACGCCAGAAGAGCACTCGATAACTTTTACGTTTTTTGTACCAGGGCGTACGTGTGACTGCCTGGCGAAGTACGGCGGTGACGTTCAAAATGGGCCTTAGATCAGAAAGTTGAAACTCCATTTCAAATGATGATTGAGAAATGCCGATCCTGCAAAGCATTTTTCCTTAATTTTTGTTGGGAATGACGACAAATTGTTGATGGAATAGGCAATTGCATCACAAGACGAGAATTGGTGTTTGACAAAAGTTTTTTCGCCGCTAAGATACGACTCCACAACGATTCCTCTGTAGTTCAGTCGGTAGAACGGCGGACTGTTAATCCGTATGTCACTGGTTCGAGTCCAGTCAGAGGAGCCACATTTAAGAAGCCTGCTTAGGAAGCTAAGCAGGCTTTTTGCTTTTAAGCTTTCTCACGTTCAGCAATGCTAACCAGTACCGCCCCCAGTAACGCCAAATCAATCAACAGCGCAAAGGCAAACCCGTAGCCATTAACCCCCGGTGCCGAATTGACCTGTATAAACCATGCCACTCCCAGCGCCGCTACGCTGCTCAACGCGCTGATATTTCGCTCTCTGGAATGAAATCGGCCATGAGCCATCCCTAACCCCAGGCCGCCTGCGACGATGCCCGGCAATAGGGTTGCCCCTATTTGCCCACCCAGTAAAGTCAACAGCACCAGCAGCCAGCCCGCTGCTGAGAGCATAAAACCATAGCGCGTTATGCCGCCTTTATTGACCAGCATTACGCCGGCTGCAAAACTCACGCCCAGCGCAGCAAGCTGTGTCAGGCACATTGTGACACTCGCCAGTATCGACAGCTTTATCAGCAGTCCCGCAGCGGCAATGGCGGTGCTTAGCGCTATCGCCCGTTCTGCGCGTTTTTCGGTTCTCGGCCCGCTGCCGTTTACCCATACGTTCATTTCTCGCTCCTTACGCGACCATGAGATTAATTCATCACCTTTCACATACCGTGTAGACTACTGCCCTGTTAACGGGTAAAACAAACACATAGTTTTCATCAATAGATGAGATAAATTCAGCCATGAGAAAAATCAGATTGCCACCACTCGGCGCGCTGCGCGCCTTTCATGCGCTAGCTGAACAACTGAGCTTCAAACGCGCCGCAGACGTCCTCGGCGTAAGTGCGACAGCGGTCAGCCACCAGATAAAGCTACTAGAGTCGGTGCTTGAGTGTCGGGTCTGCGAGCGCAGCGCGCAGGGTGTTAGCCTGACCGAGAGCGGAAAAATACTCTATGCCGGAACTCAACGCGCCTTCAGCGCGCTTGAAGAAGCCACCGCGCAGGTGCTTCAGGCCCAGCAGCCACCCGCGTTGACGGTGACCACCACCTCCAATTTCCTCACCCACTGGCTGGTGCCGAGACTGGCGGAGTTTAAAGCTGAATGTCCGGCCATCGACCTGCGGCTGCATACCAGCGTTGAGCGTGTCGATCTCAGCCAGCGTACCGTGGACGTGGCGATCCGCTATCGTGAAATGCCAGAGTCCTCGCTGCACTGCACGCTTCTGCATGCCGACAGGTTTATCGTGGTGGCAAGTCCTGCCCTGGCGCTGAAACGGCCCGAGGACTTGTGCGGCGTAACCCTTTTCCACGTCGAAAATCGTCATGTCCCTGCGGATGAACCGAGTTGGGCTAACTGGAAAAAGCGCTATGGGCCCCAGGCCTTAAACCTGCAAGCAGGGTTAACCTTCAGCGATGAAACGCATGCACTACAGGCGGCAGTGGCAGGGCAAGGCGCGGTGATTGCCAGCGAACTACTAGCAAGGGATTTACTGCAACGTGGGGTACTGACGATGCCGTTCGACATGTCATTATCTGGCGCAAATTATTATCTGATGACCACCGAAGAGAACGCGCAGCGCCAGGATATTACGGCGCTACGCGAATGGCTTTTGCGACAGATGGCAGGAGAGTAACCTTTACGCTGGCAGCACAATATTGCTGCCAGCAAGGGTGCCCATACGGTTGTACATGGTGCATGCAGACTCAACAATATGCATCGCGATAGCCGCACCGCTTCCTTCCCCCAGACGCATCTCCATATGCAGATACGGTTGGAGCTCCAGATGTTCCAGTGCAATACGCGCGCCTTTCTCCGCCGAGAAGTGGGAAGGAATCAGGTAAGGTTTTACCGCAGGCGTAATTCGGCAAGCCGCCAGCGCGGAAGCGTATGACAGGAAGCCATCCAACACCACCGGCAGGCCACAGGAGGCCGCGCCGAGCATCACGCCGGTCATTCCAAGCAGATCGTAACCGCCCACTTTAGTCAACACATCAAGCCCGTCTGCCGCATCTGGCTGGTTTACCGCAATCGCACGGCGGACAACCTCAACTTTATGCGTCAACTGCTCATGCGGCAAATTAGCGCCAATGCCCACGACCGCGTCCGGCTCGCTGCCGGTCAGCACGCTGACCACCGCCGCCGCTGGCGTAGTGTTGGCCATGCCGAGTTCACCCACACCAAACAGGGTAACGCCCTGCTCTGCCAGACTGCGGGTATAGTTGATCGCCGACAGCAGCACAGTTTGCGCCTGTTCGGCCGTCATGGCTGCGGTCTGGGCAATATTGCCGCTGCTGCGGGTGACTTTCATATCGATAAGGCCGGGGATTGGATCGGCGTCGATGCCGACGTCAATCACATGTACGTCCGCACCCGCTTGCGCAGCGAGTACACAGACACCGGTATTGTGGCGTGTCATATTGGCAGCCTGAATGGCGGTCACTACCTGCGGTGAAATTGCCACCCCTTCATGCCATACGCCATGATCGGCGCACATCACCAGAATCGCTTTTTTATCGACGCGCGGCGTCCCCTGAAGCCCGGGCATTCCCGCGAGCTGTACCGCCAGCGCTTCCAGACGTCCAAGGCTGCCCGTTGGTTTTAAAAGCCCATCAATATGCTGCTGTGCATGCGCCATCGCGGCGCTATCCATTTCAGGGATGGCAGCCAGCAGTGTAGCCAGTGTTTGCATTGTTATTCCCACGTTGTCATTCGCTGGCTTACAAAAGCGCCAGCAAGAAAATCACTTCGCCCAGCTCAATGCTTGCCCCCAGCGTATCGCCGGTTTGACCGCCCAGCGTACGTTTGAGCAGTTGGCCCAGGATAAAGATAGCGATAAAGGTCACCAGCAGCGCCCGCAGGCCGTGCATACCGAGCATGGCAGCGACCAACGCGCCGGCAATCACCAGAGTGACCCAGGTCTGGCGGAAGCTAATCTTGCCGATGAACAGGTTCCCCAGCCCCTCTTCGCGCGCGTAGCGGTGACGGTACATCATGAGCACCGACGCCGCGCGGCCAGCAACACAGGCGCTGGCGATAGCCGCCAGCATAGGGACATCACGCAGCGCCAGTTCGCTTAAGGTGAGCACTTTCGCCAGCAGAACGAAAATCAGCGCCAGCCCACCATGGGTGCCCAGGCGGCTGTCGCGCATAATCTCCAGCATCTTCTCGCGGCGGCGCGCGGAGAAAATACCGTCACAGGTATCCGCCAGGCCATCGAGGTGGAAACCGCCTGTCAGCAGTGCCAGCGCCAGCACGGTAAAGAACGCGGCCAGAGGAATGCCGCACCAGGCCTGAACAATCATAAACACCAGGCCGCTGATCGCACCTAGCAGCAGGCCAATCACCGGAAAGGTGATAACACCGCTCACGTAGCGGTCCAGATCCAACCCCTGCGACCAGCGTTGTGGTACCGGCAAACGGCTCATAAAAGAGAGTGTGGCGAAAAACAGTCGACTCATTTTATTTTGACTCCAATCCCTGAAACCACTAGCCAGACGTCATCTGCCGCCTGCGCCAGCTTTTGATTCACACGCCCGGCGATATCACGAAAATGCCGGGCCAGACGATTTTCGGGCACGATGCCCATTCCCACTTCGTTGGTCACCAACACCACTGGCGATGGGCAGCGCTCGCAGGCAGCTATCAACGCATCGATTTCCTCGTTGACCTTCGCTTCAAGCGCCGTGAAGTCCCAATTATCGATCTCCTGCTCGCCTCCCGAGGCAAACAGAATGTTGGTCACAAGCGTAGTGATGCACTCCAGCAGAATGGCTTCTGCGGGATCGTTATGTGGAGTGATGATGTCGGCAAGGTGCTGCCAGCGCTCTTCGGTGCGCCAGTGTGCAGGACGGTCGTCCCGATGGTGCTGAATGCGCTCGGCCATTTCGGCATCGAAAATCTGCGACGTGGCGATATAGCAAACTCGAGGTGAGCCGCTGAGTAACGTTTCAGCGTGACGGCTTTTTCCGCTGCGCGCGCCGCCGGTTACCAGAATCATGATTGCGCTTCCAGATGTTGCTGCATTGTAGGCGAGATCCTTTGATATCAATACGTTCCCACATAACCGTGGCTAATATATCAAACAGAAAGCTTTATACTCCGCATTGCTCGCGATGTCACTGGATTGTCGAAGAGGAGAGGTACTGGAAGGGATAAAACAAAGACCGGGTGGCGACGTGGTCACCACCCGTTAATGACGGTTACTCGCCTTTCTGCTCGCCCATCACTTTCAGTTTCTTGGAGATGTCACGGCGTTCTTTGGACAGCTCGGCATTTTTGATGATGTAATCATCAACGCGATCTTCGTAGTCGCCTTTCATGCTGGCGATGATGCCCTGAATAGCTTCAACGCTCATGCCTGGTTTGATGTAGTCGCTGAGGTTGTCCAGCAGCAGCACGCGTTTTTGGTTGTCACGGATCTTTTTCTCAACGTCCTGAATTTCACGCTGCAGCTTGTTCTTACGACGGAACAAACGTACGAACTCCAGTACGTCCTGAAACGAAGGTTTCGTGGTTTCCATTTTTATACCCCTGATATGTTGAGAGTCGGATTCGTTAAACAACGGCTACACGATAAGGTACACATTAGTCATATACCCTTCAACCTGTATGATTTTTCGTACTGCCGTTGTAGCAAACAATCATTTTTACTTTGGGTTCATCATAACCCTAAATCTAGCTGAATCGAAACAACCTGGCGCAAAAGCGCGTGCATCTGTCTTTTATTTACGCAACGCGCGGCACATCAGGCTGGATAATAATTCCAGCTGACGCGCCAGCTCCATGCTTAGCCAAACGTAGCCATGAATGGAGGTCTCAGCCAGATTGTCGTCTTTGTATTCGTTCACCAGTTGACGCAGTTCTGCGACAATTTCATTGAGCTTTTCGCTGTTTGCCTTGATAGGACGTGGATTGCCTTCATACAACGCGTGGGCAATCGCCAGCAGCGTGTCTTGCGTCATGAGCTGCGTTTCCCGCAGCGTATGGGCGTTGAGCATTAGCAGGTGACCATGGCGCGATGCCCAGTGGGCGTTAATTTGCAGCTCCAGCATACACACCAGGTTGCGGCTCACGGTCTGAATGGCCTCAAAAATCCCCTTGTGAATGTGCGTTTCTTTGCTCGCAGGCGTGATAAGACCGCGCATTTTCACCACGTCGTTCAGGACTTTTTGCAGATGTTTTTCCAGACGCGGGCGCTCAATAAGATTCGGTGACAGTCCCGCCTGATAGATACGGTTAAACTGGGTCACGAACGACGCCATCTGGATTCGCCAGTGGATAAACGCGCGCTGAGGCCAGATACCGGTAAACAGCATGGCCAGCAGGCAACCAAAGATGACATCGCCGCTTCGCCACAGCGCGGTGGTCATATCGCCCGCCGGTGCGCCAACCACCACACCGAGGGTAATACCGATAAGCAGTGCCTGGTAGGGTTTCTTGCCCAGAGCCAGCCAGCCGCACAGGAACATCGCCGCGGCGCACCAGATAAGCATCAGCGGCAAAGAGAAGAGTTCAAGCTTCAGGGCTATCAGCCCGAGCGCCGAGCCAAGCACCGTGCCACCGATACGTTGAAACGCACGCGGCACCACGTTACCCCAAAAAGAGATTGGCCCCATCACCACCACCAGCGTGATCAGCGGCCAGGAGCCGTCAGGGATATCCAGCAGGCGGACCAGTAAAAAGGTCAGTACAAAGGCTAGCGCGATACGCGCCCCGTGCACGGTACGGTAATTACGATATAAACGAATTTCAAAAGGACTGAGTGACTTATCCGGACGCACACCCACTCTCCGACAAGGCTAAAGCGCGAATTGTACCTGCTCCTGCATGAAGAAAGTAGCCCGGCCGATCAAGGCGGTGCCGGGATTTACGCCGAGCTGCCCCGGAGTCGGCGATAAAGCACCTCGTCCGGGCTACAGATAATTAACAACGCGAGGCCTGGTTAGGCTTTGTGATGTAAATAATCGCTCATGCGCGAGAACAACCCGCCTTTGCCAACGCTTTCCAGCGTCACCAGCGGCCAATGCGCGATGACTTTATCGCGATCGAGCAGCTGTATTTCGCCGACACGCTGGTGCGCGGCGATCGGTGCATCCAGCTCTTTAGTATCCAGCACGTATTTGGCCTTGATATTCGGCACTTCGGCTTTAGGCAGCGCCAGCCAGAAATCCTGATCCGTGCCGAGGTTGATGTTCTCTTTATCGCCGTACCAGATACGCTCGGTCCCCACTTTCTTGCCGTTTTGCAATATCTGTACGGTATCAAAATTCTGCTGGCCCCAGTGCAGCAGCGTGCGCGCCTGGTCTTCGCGTCCTTTTGCGCTGTCGGCCCCCATCACCACGGCAATCAGACGACGCTGGCCGTCTACCGCGGAGGCAATCAGGTTAAAGCCCGCGCCGGAAGTATGACCGGTTTTCAGGCCATCGATATTCATCGATTTCTCCCACAGCAGGCCGTTACGGTTTTGCTGGGTAATGCCGTTCCACGTCAGACTCTTTTCGCTGTACATATGATAGAAATCCGGCTCGCCGTGAATAATCGCACGGGAGAGCACCGCTAGATCGTAGGCTGAGCTGTGCTGACCCGGCGCATCCAGGCCGTGGACGGTTTCAAAATGGGTATCGCGCAGGTTCAGCTTCTGCACGTAGTCGTTCATCATTTTGACGAACTGCGGTTGTCCGCCCGCAACGTAATCGGCAAGCGCCACACAGGCATCGTTACCGGAGTCGACGATCAGCCCGCGGCTAAGATCGCGAACGCTCAGACGGTCGCCCTGCTTAAGAAACATCAGTGAAGAGCCGTTAAACACCGGGTTACCCGCCGCCCAGGCATCGCGGCCCACGGTCACCATGTCATCTGCCGTAATACGATGGCTGTCGATGGCACGGTCCACTACATAGCCGGTCATCAGCTTGGTCAGGCTCGCGGGATTGCGCTGCTGGTGTTCATTACCCGCCGTCAGGACTTGCCCAGTGGTGTAATCCATCAGGACCCAGGCGCCGGCTTTAATCGGCGGAGGGGTAACGGAAGGTATCGCGGATTCGCCAGCAAAGGCACAGGAAACGCTCGAAGCGAGCAAAGAAACGGCAATAAGAAAACGGGCTTTCAACGGTAAATCCTCAACATTCACAAATTCGTTGTCCTTTTTACGGAAGTTCGTGCTTTGTGACAGGCTTAAATTGCAAGAAAATATGACATACCTCTCTTCGGACATGAAAAAATACCCTGCGCGACCGCTTCCAGATTCGGTTAACGCCCTTCTGATGCACCGCTAAATCGTTTACCATGAGTATCAAAGCCATAGACGGACACTGTTAACGCCATGCAAGAAACTTCAAGCGCGCCGGGATTCCTGTTTCACGACTACGAGACCTTCGGAACCAGCCCTTCCCTCGACCGCCCTGCGCAATTCGCCGCCATTCGTACCGATAAAGATTTCACGATAATCGGTGAGCCTGAGGTTTTTTACTGCAAGCCTGCCGAGGATTATCTGCCGCAACCTGAAGCGGTATTAATTACCGGCATTACGCCGCAGGAAGCGCGGGCAAAAGGCGATAACGAAGCCGCATTTGCGAAGCGTATCCACGATATTTTCACCGTCCCGGATACCTGCGTGGTGGGTTATAACAACGTTCGCTTCGACGATGAAGTCACCCGCAATATCTTCTACCGCAACTTCTACGACCCGTACGCCTGGAGCTGGCAAAACCGCAACTCTCGCTGGGATCTGCTCGATGTGATGCGCGCCTGTTACGCCCTGCGCCCGGAAGGTATCAACTGGCCAGAAAACGATGACGGCCTGCCAAGCTTCCGCCTTGAGCATTTAACCAAAGCCAACGGCATAGAACACAGTAACGCCCACGATGCGATGGCCGACGTTTACGCCACCATCGCCATGGCGAAACTGGTGAAAGCGCAGCAGCCGAAGCTGTTTGATTATCTCTATGCCTATCGCAGTAAAAACAAGCTAATGACGCTGATAGACGTGCCACAGATGAAGCCGCTGGTGCACGTCTCCGGGATGTTCGGCGCATGGCGCGGTAACACCAGTTGGGTCGCACCGCTGGCGTGGCATCCGGACAACCGCAACGCGGTGATCATGGTGGATCTTGCTGGCGATATCAGCCCGCTGCTGGATCTTGATGTGGATGCCTTGCGCGAGCGTCTGTATACGCCGAAAGCCGACCTTGGCGATAGCGCTCCGGTTCCTATTAAGTTGGTTCACCTGAATAAGTGCCCGGTGCTGGCCCAGGCCAACACCCTGCGCCCGGAAGATGCCGACCGTCTGGGGATTAACCGCCAGCACTGTCTGGATAATCTGAAAACGCTGCGTGAGAATCCCCAGGTACGCGAGAAAGCGGTGGCGATTTTTGCCGAAGCCGAGCCGTTTGTGCCGTCGGAGAACGTCGATGCCCAGCTTTATAACGGTTTCTTTAGCGACGCCGACAGAGCGGCGATGAAAATCGTGCTGGAGACCGAGCCGCGCAATCTTCCCGCGCTGGATATCACCTTCGCTGATAAACGCATTGAAAAGCTGTTGTTTAACTATCGGGCGCGCAACTTTCCCGGCACGCTGGATGAAAGCGAGCAACAGCGCTGGTTAGAGCACCGTCGGCAAATCTTTACCCCGGAGTTTTTGCAGGCTTACGCGCAGGAGCTGGAAATGCTCTATGGGCAATATGAAGGGAATGCGGAAAAGCTATCGCTGCTGAAGGCACTGTATCAGTACGCACAGGAGATTGTGTAATTTGTAGGCCGGATAAGGCAACGCCGCCATCCGGCAATCTGCACCGAATTGCCTGATGGCGCTACGCTAATCAGGCCTACTGTTCATTCAGCAATAGTCGCCCAACCGGGCGACTTATTTACTTCTGTACAGTGATAGTCCAGGCCGCATCGCCAGACTGCTGGTAATCCGTCACCGTATAGCCCTCTTCTGCCGCCCACTGAGGGATCGCTTCCGTCGCCTGGGTACAGTCAAATTCAATCACCAGCTGGTCGCCGTTGGCAAGTTCAGCCATTGCCGCTTTCGCTTCAATGAGTGGGAACGGGCACACCTGGGTGACCACATCCAGTTTCTTCACAACCATATCAAACTCCTTATGCCGTCGCGGATTTCAGTTTGGCTTTCCGCTGCGGGCGAACATATAACACCCAAGACGCACACCACACGCCAAGGATCATAAATACCAGGCCAATCCAGCCCTGCCAGGTCATCATTGCCGTCATGACCAGGCCATTACCAATAGAACACCCACCGGCAATGCTGGCGCCAAAGCCCATCAGCACACCGCCACCGGCACTGCGCAGCGTCGTGCTCGCATCGGCGGCACGTACGCGGAATTCACGGCTGGCTTTCGCAGCAATAAAGGAACCGATGAAAATACCCAGTACCAGGAATACGCCCCAGTTAAGGAATTTGCTGTCACCGCCCACCAGGAACTGCAGAATATTTGCGGTAGGCGAGGTAATCCCCAGACCGAACATACGGCCCGTCGCTTCACTCATCGGCCACGCCAGCAGCGCGATCAGACCAATCAGCACCGCGGTGAAAAACGGGTGCCAGCGCTTTTCAAACAACAGGTGCGCCAGACCAGTACGGCGCGGTGGCAACGAAGCCACTTTCAGCTTTGGCTTACGCAGCTCTTTACGTACAAACCACAGCGTGACTACTACCAGCAGCGCAATAATCGGCCAGACGGAGATATTCAGAGTTTCCGCGATACCGTTGTGCGCCGTGGTATGTTCACCAAGGAACTTATTCAGACCAGCAGCGTGGGGCGAACGCATCACCGCACTCATCACCATGTAGGTCACCAGCGCAATCCAGCTACCGATAAGTCCTTCCCCGGCGCGATACCAGGTCCCGGTGGCACAGCCGCCGGCATAGACAATACCGATACCAAAGACGAAGCCACCGACAACGGTTCCCAACCATGGGAACGCGCCCGCGTCGTACTGCACCAGACCGGTCTGGATCAGTGCAAAAACGCCCACGCTTTGAATACAGATAGCGATTAATAACGCGTAAAACATGCGGTTATTTTTAGTGATATACATATCGCGGAAACCGCCCGTCAGGCAGAAACGACCGCGTTGCATAACGAATCCCAGTAAGGCGCCGCAGAGAATTCCGCTTATAATCATGTGCAACATAAAAATTAATTAACCCAATATTATCAGTCGTGAAATTATTCCCGACCGTGCCTTTGGTCTCCAATAACCAAAAGCTCTATATTATTCCTGATGGTTATTAATTCAGTGTTGTTCAGACGAAAAAAAACCGGAGGCACATGGCCTCCGGTTTCGCTTTTCAGCACGCGCGAATTATGCGACGTCTTCGTACTGTGGAACCGGGTTGCGGAAACGCTTGGTCACGCATGCCAGGTACAGCAGGCCGATAGAACCCCAGATGAGGCCCAGAATCATTGAGCTCTGCTCCAGGTTAATCCACAGTGCGCCAACGGTCAGCGCGCCACACACCGGCAGTACCAGGTACTGGAAATGGTCTTTCAGCGTCTTGTTACGCTTCTCACGGATCCAGAACTGGGAGATCACGGAGAGGTTAACGAAGGTGAATGCCACCAGCGCACCAAAGTTGATCAGCGCCGTTGCGGTAACCAGGTCGAATTTAATCGCCAACAGCGCAATCGCACCAACCAACAGTACGTTGAACGCCGGGGTACGCCATTTCGGATGCACGTAACCGAAGAAGCTGTTCGGGAACACGCCATCACGGCCCATGACGTACATCAGGCGAGATACGCCCGCATGCGCCGCCATACCGGATGCCAGTACGGTGACGCTGGAGAAGATCAGCACGCCCCACTGGAAGGTTTTGCCCGCAACGTACAGCATGATTTCTGGCTGAGACGCGTCCGGATCTTTAAAGCGAGAGATGTCCGGGAAGTACAGCTGCAGGAAGTAAGATGCACCGATAAAGATCATCCCGCCAATCAGTGCGGTCAGGAAAATCGCTTTCGGGATCACACGTTCTGCATCTTTAGTCTCTTCAGACAGAGAAGAGATACCGTCGAAGCCCAGGAACGAGAAGCACAGAATGGTCGCACCAGTAATCATCGGCACAACGTGCGCGCCTTCAGACCAGAACGGACGAGTGCTGGTCAGCGTACCCGCGCCTTCACCGTGCATCACGCCGTAAATGATAAGGCCGACGATGACCGCCACGATACCCATCTGCAGAACCACAATCAGCGTGTTGAAGTTCGCCACGGCCTTGATGCTGCGCAGGTTAGAGATGGTCATAAAGGCCACCAGCGCGACAACAAAGATCCACGATGGTACAGAAGGCATCAGCGCTTCAAAGTAAATTTTAGCCAGCAGAATGTTGATCATCGGCATGAACAGGTAGTCCAGCAGCGATGACCAGCCAACCATAAAGCCAACGACCGGGCTAATGGATTTCTGAGCATAGGTGTATGCAGAGCCAGCTGACGGGAACCGGCGAACCAGTTTACCGTAGCTTAGCGCTGTAAAGAGAATCGCGATCAGCGCAAAGGCATACGCCGTTGCAACGTGACCGTCGGTAAGGCCAGATACGATACCGAACGTATCGAACAGCGTCATTGGCTGCATATAGGCCAAGCCCATCATGACAACCGGAATCAGCGTAAGCGTTTTACGCAATTCCACGCGAGAGGTGTTTGGAGTAACGTTATTTGACACGGTGAGCCCCCTGTTCGGCGACTGCCGGTGCAAAAAAGAAAAATTGCCCCATTTTTTTTCTGTTTCCTCAGCGACAACAACTGTCGTTTTTTAAGTAAATATCTATCCGGTACGAAGCCCGGCCTCTTTTATTGGATGGTTGTTTTGATGTAAAAAAATAACCGACGTGGCAATCACGTCGGTTAGTCTCATTTTTTACATTCGACATATTTTGCACCAAACGAATGCAAAAACACAAGCCGGTGAGAGCAGGAATAATGCGAGTTCTCATCCAACTGGCTGATTAACAAGCAATCTGTAAAGTACGCCCCAGATTTATAGCACGATTTGCTAAAACAGCCGACTCAACAATAATCAATAACCATAAGAATTGTGTATCTATTTATATGTTACATAAATGAATGACTATCCCAGGCGGCTACTCCAGAGGCATCCGCAGGGGGTCAGGGAATTGATATTCAAAGCCTAATTCACGGCAGATGCGATTGCCGTCGATGATTTTCCCCTGCCCTTTACCACTGTTGCTAAAAACGGGCACCGACAGCCCAAGCTCACGGGCCATTTGCGGATAAAACACACCGCGTGCGGGATGCCCTGGCGCACAAATATTGTAAATGTGACCGCCTTTCGGTGCCTGGAGCAGCAGCGTAATGGCCGCTATCACATCGTCCAGATGCACCAGGTTTACGCCCTGCTGGCCGTCAGAAGCCGATTTCCCGGCAAAGAAACGACCAGGATGACGTTCCGGCCCCACCAGCCCAGCGAGGCGCAAAATATCGACCGACGTTCCCGGTAACTGATGTAGCCAATCTTCAAGCTCTTTCAGTACCCGCCCGCTCGCCGTGCCGGGATTGCGCGGAGAGGTTTCTTTTACCGTCCCCTCATCACTACCGTACACCGACGTCGAACTGGTAAAGATGATGCGCGGAATATGATGCGCCAGCGCCGAGTCCACAATCTCCTGCACCGCCTGATGGTAAAAATCCTCACCCGGACCGCTACGACGCGCCGGTAATGTTATCACTAATGCGTCGACGTTCATTAAAGCATCGAGGTCATCGGCCTCGCACACCAGTTGTGGTTCGAGCCGCAACGGATAGCCATCAATCCCGCACATCCGTGCTGCTTCCACGCCGTCCTCAGTCGTTTTGCTGCCGGTCACCTGCCAGCCACGCGCCATCAACGACAGCGCCAGCGGCATACCCAGCCACCCTAAACCGACGATTGCCACTTTCTTCATTGCGCTATCTCCTGGTTCTTGCCGAACTACCTTAATAAGGCTACGCCACCACGATAAAACTGACAATTTATAGTCGCTACATGAATTGATTTAATGAATGTAAAAAGCGCTTGCGTTCAATGACAAAAGTGGTTTAGGTTAAAAGACATCAAGTGAATAGTCATTCAACGAGAAATTTATGAGCCGCGTTCAATTTAAACACCACCATCATCACCATCACCCTGACTAGTCTTTCAGGCGATGTGTGCTGGGAGACATTCAGATCTTCCAGTGGTGCATGAACGCAAGAGAGCCCCCGGAAGAGATCTTCCGGGGGCTTTTTTTTGAACAAAATTCAGCAGGGTAATGAGGAATAGAGAATGTTAGATAACAGCCGTTTACGCATAGCTATGCAGAAATCAGGTCGTCTGAGCGATGATTCACGCGAATTACTGGCCCGTTGTGGCATCAAAATTAATCTCCACACCCAGCGCCTGATTGCGATGGCGGAGAACATGCCTATCGACATCCTGCGCGTTCGTGATGACGATATCCCAGGCCTGATTATGGATGGCGTCGTAGATCTCGGCATCATTGGCGAAAACGTGCTGGAAGAAGAGCTGCTGAGCCGTCGCGCCCAGGGCGAAGACCCACGCTACTTTACTCTGCGTCGTCTGGACTTCGGCGGTTGCCGTCTCTCTCTTGCCACCCCCGCGGATGAAGCGTGGAACGGCCCGGCCGCGCTCGACGGTAAACGTATCGCTACCTCTTACCCGCACCTGCTGAAGCGTTACCTCGATCAGAAAGGCATCAGCTTTAAATCCTGCCTGCTGAACGGTTCCGTCGAAGTTGCCCCGCGCGCTGGCCTTGCTGACGCCATTTGCGACCTGGTATCGACCGGTGCAACGCTTGAAGCCAACGGCCTGCGTGAAGTGGAAGTCATGTTCCGCTCTAAAGCCTGCCTGATTCAGCGCGACGGCGAGATGAGCGAAGCCAAACAGCAGCTGATTGACCGTCTGTTAACCCGTATTCAGGGCGTGATTCAGGCTCGCGAATCGAAATACATCATGATGCACGCGCCAACCGAGCGTCTGGATGAAGTTATCGCCCTGCTGCCTGGCGCTGAGCGCCCAACCATTCTGCCACTGGCGGGCGACAAGCAGCGCGTAGCGATGCACATGGTGAGCAGCGAAACCCTGTTCTGGGAAACCATGGAAAAACTGAAGGCCCTGGGTGCCAGCTCTATTCTGGTGCTGCCGATTGAGAAGATGATGGAGTGATATGATGCCTGATGGCGCTACGCTTATCAGGCCTACAAGAATTGTCACACGCATTGATATTACGGCCCTTGTAGGCCGGATAAGGCAACGCCGCCATCCGGCACGGCCCCATGATGGAGTAACGACCATGAGCTTCAATACCCTGATTGACTGGAATAGCTGTAGCCCCGAACAACAGCAAGCGCTGCTGATGCGCCCGGCCATCTCGGCCTCCGATAGCATCACCCGTACGGTGGCGGAGATTCTGGATAACGTCAAAGCCAACGGCGACAGCGCACTGCGTGAATACAGCGCAAAGTTTGATAAAACCGAAGTCAGCGCGCTGAAGGTCACCGCAGAAGAAATTCAGCAGGCCAGCGGCCGTCTGAGCGATGAACTCAAGCAGGCGATGCAGGCGGCAGTACGCAATATCGATACCTTCCACACCGCGCAAATCCTACCACCGGTGGATATTGAAACTCAGCCAGGCGTGCGCTGCCAGCAGGTGACTCGCCCCATCGCCTCGGTTGGCCTTTATATTCCAGGCGGTTCCGCCCCGCTGTTCTCTACCGTATTAATGCTCGCAACCCCGGCGCGCATTGCCGGCTGCAAAAAAGTGGTGCTCTGCTCACCGCCGCCGATTGCCGATGAGATCCTCTATGCCGCGCAGCTTTGCGGCGTAGAGAACGTCTACAAAGTGGGTGGTGCTCAGGCGATTGCCGCGCTGGCGCTGGGTACGGAATCCATTCCGAAGGTCGATAAAATCTTCGGACCAGGCAATGCCTATGTCACTGAAGCGAAGCGTCAGGTCAGCCAGCGCCTCGACGGTGCGGCGATTGATATGCCCGCTGGCCCGTCTGAAGTGCTGGTGATCGCCGATAGCGGCGCCACGCCAGATTTTATCGCCTCTGACCTGCTTTCTCAGGCGGAGCACGGCCCTGATTCTCAGGTTATCCTACTCACCCCAGATGCGAAGATTGCCGAAGGCGTCGCCGAGGCCGTTGAACGCCAGCTTGCCGCGCTCTCCCGCGCTGAAACCGCACGTCAGGCGCTCTCTGCCAGCCGCCTTATCGTGGCGAAAGATCTGGCGCAATGCGTGGCGATTTCCAACGCCTATGGCCCGGAACACTTAATCATTCAGACCCGCAACGCCCGTGAACTGGTTGACGATATCACCAGCGCCGGTTCCGTCTTCCTTGGCGACTGGTCGCCGGAGTCTGCGGGCGATTACGCTTCCGGGACTAACCACGTGCTGCCGACCTACGGCTATACCTCAACCTGTTCAAGCCTGGGGCTGGCAGACTTCCAGAAACGGATGACCGTTCAGGAACTGTCTCGCGATGGCTTTAGTGCTATCGCCGCCACCATCGAAACGCTGGCCGCCGCCGAACTGCTGACCGCCCACAAAAATGCCGTCACCCTACGCGTAAACGCCCTGAAGGAGCAAGCATGAGCATTGAACAGTTAGCCCGCGACAACGTTCGCGCATTAACCCCGTATCAGTCTGCCCGCCGTCTTGGCGGCAAAGGTGACGTCTGGCTGAATGCCAATGAATACCCGACGGCGGTACCATTCGAACTGAGCCAGCAAACGCTGAACCGCTATCCGGAGTGTCAGCCGAAAGCGGTGATTGAAAACTACGCCGCCTACGCGGGCGTGAAGCCTACGCAGGTTCTGGTCAGCCGCGGCGCGGACGAAGGTATCGAACTGCTGGTACGCGCCTTCTGCGAACCGGGTCGCGATGCGGTACTGTTCTGCCCGCCAACCTACGGTATGTATAGCGTTAGCGCTGAAACCATCGGCGTAGAGTGCCGCACCGTGCCAGCCAAAGCCGACTGGCAGCTCGACCTGCCTGCCATCGCCGACAGCCTCGGCAATGTGAAAGTGGTCTACGTCTGCAGCCCGAACAACCCGACCGGGCAGATTATCAACCCGCAGGATTTCCGTACCCTGCTGGAGATGACCCGCGACAAAGCGCTGGTGGTTGCCGACGAAGCTTATATTGAGTTCTGCCCACAGGCGACGCTGGCAGGCTGGCTGGCGGAATACCCGCACCTGGTCATTCTGCGTACCCTCTCTAAAGCTTTTGCCCTGGCGGGGCTGCGCTGCGGCTTCACGCTCGCCAATGAGGAAGTGATTGCCTTATTAATGAAAGTAATCGCCCCTTATCCTCTGTCCACCCCGGTTGCCGATATTGCCGCCCAGGCGCTTAGCGCGCAGGGAATTGCCGCAATGCGCGAGCGCGTGGCGCAGATTTTAAGCGAGCGCGAGTACCTGGTGGAGGCGCTACGCACCATCGACTGCGTTGAACAGGTTTTTGATTCCGAGACCAACTACGTACTGGCCCGGATCAAAGCCTCAAGTATCGTATTTAAATCTTTGTGGGATCAGGGCATTATCTTACGAGACCAGAATAAACAACCTTCTTTAAGCGGCTGTTTGCGCATCACTATCGGCACGCGTGCCGAAAGCCAGCGCGTGATTGACGCTTTGAAAGCGGAGACCGTATGACCCAGAAGTTTCTCTTTATCGATCGCGATGGCACCCTGATTTCCGAACCACCAAGCGACTATCAGGTAGACCGTTTTGACAAGCTGGCCTTCGAACCCGACGCTATTCCGGTACTGCTAAAGCTGCAAAATGCAGGTTACAAGCTGGTGATGATCACCAACCAGGACGGACTGGGCACCAACAGCTTCCCGCAGGCAGACTTCGACGGCCCGCACAACCTGATGATGCAGATTTTCACCTCTCAGGGCGTGGTGTTTGACGATGTGCTGATCTGCCCGCATCTGCCAGCCGATAACTGCGAATGCCGCAAGCCGAAAACGCAGCTGGTGACCGCATGGCTGGCGAACGAAGTGATGGACACCGCCAACAGCTACGTGATTGGCGACCGCGCCACTGATATTGAGCTGGCGGCCAACATGGGCATTACCGGCCTGCGCTATAACCGCGACACGCTGAACTGGGCGATGATTGGCGAACAGCTGACCCGCCGCGACCGCTACGCACACATTGAGCGCAACACCCGCGAAACGCAGATTGACGTGGAGGTGTGGCTCGACCGCGAAGGCGGCAGCAAAATTAATACCGGCGTCGGCTTCTTTGACCACATGCTGGATCAAATTGCCACCCACGGCGGCTTCCGCATGAATATCACCGTGAAGGGCGACCTGTATATCGACGATCACCACACGGTGGAAGATACCGGTCTGGCGCTCGGCGAGGCGCTGAAGGTGGCGCTCGGCGACAAACGCGGTATCAACCGCTTTGGTTTTGTGCTGCCCATGGACGAATGCCTGGCGCGCTGCGCGCTGGATATCTCCGGCCGTCCGCACCTGGAATACAAAGCCGAATTCACCTACCAGCGCGTAGGCGATCTCAGCACCGAGATGATCGAGCACTTCTTCCGCTCGCTCTCCTACGCCATGGGTATCACGCTGCACCTGAAAACCAAGGGCAAAAACGATCACCACCGCGTAGAAAGTCTGTTCAAAGTCTTCGGCCGTACTCTGCGCCAGGCGATTCGCGTAGACGGCAACACCCTTCCTTCTTCGAAAGGAGTGCTGTGATGAACGTGGTAGTCCTTGATACCGGCTGCGCAAACCTTAACTCGGTAAAGTCAGCAATAGCTCGCCATGGCTACGAGCCAGTGGTGAGCCGCGACCCGGAGGTAGTACTGCGCGCGGATAAGCTCTTTCTACCTGGCGTAGGCACGGCGCAAGCCGCCATGGACCAGATTCGTGAGCGCGAGCTGGTCGACTTAATCAAAGCCTGTACCCAGCCGGTGCTGGGGATCTGCCTCGGTATGCAGCTGCTCGGCCGCCGTAGCGAAGAGACAAATGGTGTAGACCTGCTCGGCATCATCGAGCAAGACGTGCCGAAGATGACTGATTTTGGCCTGCCGCTGCCGCACATGGGCTGGAACCGAGTCTACCCGAAAGCAGGCGACCGTCTGTTCCGCGGCATTGAAGACGGTGCCTACTTCTACTTCGTCCACAGCTACGCTATGCCGGTCAACGAGTACACCATCGCCCAGTGCAACTACGGTGAGCCGTTCACCGCCGCCGTGCAGAAAGATAACTTTTACGGCGTGCAGTTCCACCCAGAACGCTCGGGTGCCGCAGGCGCACAGCTGCTGAAAAACTTCCTGGAGATGTGATGATCATTCCTGCTTTAGATTTGATTAACGGCACCGTGGTGCGCCTCCATCAGGGAGATTACGGCCAGCAGCGCGACTACGGCAATGACCCTCTGCCACGTTTGCAAGATTACGCAGCACAGGGCGCAGAAGTGCTGCACCTGGTCGATTTAACCGGCGCGAAAGACCCGGCACAGCGGCAGATCCCACTGCTGAAAACGCTGGTTGCCGGCGTGAAGGTGCCGGTTCAGGTTGGCGGCGGCGTGCGTACTGAAGAAGACGTTGCCGCCCTGCTCGACGCGGGCGTTGCTCGCGTGGTCGTAGGCTCAACGGCGGTAAAATCACCGGAAGTGGTCAAAGGTTGGTTTAAACGCTTTGGCGCCGAACATCTGGTGCTGGCGCTGGACGTGCGTATTGATGAAAACGGCACCAAGCAGGTGGCGGTCAGCGGCTGGCAGGAAAACTCCGGCGTTACGCTGGAGGAGCTGGTCGAAACCTATCTGCCGGTTGGCCTGCAACACGTTTTGTGTACCGATATCTCTCGCGATGGGACGCTGGCGGGCTCTAACGTCTCACTGTATGAAGAAGTCTGTGCTCGCTATCCGCAGGTGGCATTCCAGTCTTCCGGCGGTATTGGCGACCTTAACGATATCGCCGCACTGCGCGGTACCGGCGTGCGCGGCGTGATTGTCGGGCGCGCGCTGCTGGAAGGTAAATTCAACGTAACGGAGGCCATCCAATGCTGGCAAAACGGATAATTCCTTGTCTCGATGTGCGCGATGGTCAGGTCGTTAAAGGCGTGCAGTTCCGCAACCACGAAATTATCGGCGATATCGTTCCGCTGGCGAAACGCTACGCTGACGAAGGCGCGGACGAACTGGTGTTCTACGATATCACCGCCTCCAGCGATGGCCGAGTGGTCGATAAAAGCTGGGTCTCACGCGTTGCCGAGGTCATTGATATCCCGTTCTGTGTTGCCGGTGGCATCAAGTCCATCGATGATGCCGCACGCATTCTCTCCTTCGGTGCGGACAAAATTTCCATCAACTCCCCGGCACTGGCCGACCCGGAGCTGATCACCCGCCTGGCGGACCGTTTTGGCGTGCAGTGCATCGTCGTGGGGATTGATACCTGGTTTGATGCCGACACCGGCAAGTATCATGTTAATCAGTACACCGGCGACGAAAGCCGCACCCGCGTCACCCAGTGGGAAACGCTGGACTGGGTACAGGAAGTCCAAAAGCGTGGCGCAGGCGAAATCGTCCTCAACATGATGAACCAGGACGGCGTGCGTAACGGCTACGACCTGGAACAGCTGAAAAAAGTGCGCGAAGTCTGCCACGTGCCGCTGATCGCCTCCGGCGGCGCAGGCACCATGGAGCACTTCCTGGAAGCGTTCCGCGACGCCAACGTCGACGGTGCGCTGGCTGCATCGGTATTCCACAAGCAGATTATTAATATTGGTGAACTAAAAGCGTACCTGGCAGCACAGGGCGTGGAGATACGGGTATGTTAACTGAACAACTGGACTGGGAAAAAACCGACGGACTGATGCCTGCCGTTATCCAACACGCGGTATCCGGCGAAGTGTTAATGCTGGGCTACATGAACCAGGAAGCGCTGGCGAAAACGCAGGAAACGGGCAAAGTGACCTTTTTCTCTCGCACCAAACAGCGCCTGTGGACCAAAGGTGAAACCTCCGGCCACTTCCTGAACGTGGTCAGCATCGCACCTGATTGCGATAACGACACGCTGCTGATTCTGGTGAACCCTATTGGCCCAACCTGCCACAAAGGCACGTCGAGCTGCTTTGGTGAGACCAGCCACAAATGGCTGTTCCTGTATCAGCTTGAACAGCTGCTGGCCGAGCGTAAAACCGCCGACCCTGAAAGTTCCTATACCGCGAAGCTGTACGCGAGCGGCACGAAACGTATTGCGCAGAAAGTCGGTGAAGAAGGCGTGGAAACTGCGCTGGCGGCGACAGTGCACGATAAGTTTGAGCTGAAAAATGAGGCTTCTGATTTGATGTATCACCTGTTGGTGCTGCTGCAGGATCAGGAGTTGGATTTGACCACCGTTATCGATAATTTACGGGAACGGCATCAGTAACCCCTCCCCTAACCCGGCCCCGCGCCGGGTTTTTCATTTAGTTCGTATTCCGATAACCCTGATGGCATATAACGATTATATTTTTTCGCTAACAGACGGTATGATCGCGCCCATTAGGGATGCTCGCATCTGAATTGATTGAAGGATTACTATGAAATATTTGGTCACCGGCGCCGCAGGGTTTATCGGTTTTCACGTCAGCCAGCGTCTGCTTGCTGCTGGTCATCACGTTGTCGGGCTCGATAACCTCAATGATTATTATGACGTTAGTCTGAAGCAGGCGCGTCTTGATTTGCTGCAATCGCCGAATTTCCATTTTGCGAAAATCGATCTCGCCGATAATACTGCCATGGCAGCGCTGTTTACCGAGGCACAGTTTGATCGCGTCATTCATCTGGCCGCTCAGGCTGGCGTTCGCTATTCTCTGGAAAATCCACATGCCTACGCGCAAGCCAATCTGATTGGTCATTTGAACATTCTGGAAGGCTGCCGCCACAACAAAGTACAACACCTGGTGTATGCCTCCTCAAGCTCGGTCTACGGCCTGAACAGTAAAATGCCGTTCTCCACGGACGACAGCGTGGATCACCCGGTGTCATTGTATGCCGCGACGAAGAAAGCTAACGAACTGATGGCGCATACCTACTCTCACCTATACGGCATGCCAACGACCGGGCTTCGCTTCTTTACCGTCTATGGCCCGTGGGGCCGCCCGGATATGGCGCTGTTCAAGTTCACCAAGGCGATGCTGGAAGGGAAAAGTATCGATGTCTACAACTACGGGAAAATGAAGCGCGACTTCACCTACATTGACGACATCGTAGAAGCCATTATCCGCCTACAGGATGTTATTCCTGAAGCCAATAGCGATTGGACCGTCGAGACCGGCTCTCCGGCAACCAGCTCGGCACCCTATCGGGTTTACAACATCGGCAACAGCGCACCGGTTGAATTAATGGACTACATTACGGCGCTGGAAGAAGCCTTGGGTATTGAAGCGAAGAAAAACATGATGCCGATGCAGGCCGGCGATGTGCTGGAAACCAGTGCGGAAACGCAGCCGTTGTACGATCTGGTGGGCTTTCGCCCGCAAACCACCGTGAAGGAAGGCGTAAAAAACTTCGTGGATTGGTACCGCGAGTTTTATAAAGCATAAAAAAAAGCCCTCATCAGAGGGCTCTATCTTTCGTAGCCCGGACAGGCAAGCGCCGCCGGTCACTGCACCGAGACTAACGTTTAATCATTACCAAACAGATCGCGCGTATAAACCTTCTCTTCCACGTCAGCTAACTCTTCCGCCATACGGTTAGAGATAATCACATCCGCTTCCTGCTTAAAAGCATCCAGGTCACGTACGACGCGAGAGTTGAAGAATTCATCCTCTTGCATCACCGGTTCATAAATAATGACCGGAATGCCCTTCGCCTTGATACGCTTCATGATCCCCTGGATCGAGGAAGCACGGAAGTTGTCAGATCCGGACTTCATAATCAGGCGATAGACGCCCACAACCTTCGGCTTGCGAGCCAGAATAGAGTCTGCGATAAAGTCTTTACGCGTACGGTTGGCATCAACGATAGCACCGATGATGTTGTTCGGTACCGATTCATAGTTCGCCAGCAACTGCTTGGTATCCTTCGGCAGACAGTAGCCACCATAGCCAAACGACGGGTTGTTATAGTGATTGCCGATACGCGGGTCCAGACAAACGCCTTCGATAATCTGACGAGAGTTCAGGCCCAGGCTCTCCGCATAGCTATCCAGTTCATTAAAGTAGGCGACACGCAGCGCCAGATAGGTATTGGCAAACAGCTTGATGGCTTCGGCTTCGGTCGAATCAGTAAAAAGCGTAGGGATGTCTTTCTTAATCGCCCCTTCCTGCAGCAGTGCCGCAAAACGCTCGGCACGCTCTGAACGCTCACCGATAACGATGCGGGACGGGTGCAGGTTGTCATACAGCGCACGGCCTTCACGCAGGAACTCCGGCGAGAAGAAGATGTTATCAATGCCAAGCTGCTCTTTGATAGAGTTCGTGAAGCCAACCGGAATAGTCGACTTGATAATCATCACCGCTTTTGGGTTGATTTCCGTGACGTCACGGATAACGGATTCGACGCTTGAGGTATTGAAGTAGTTAGTTTTCGGATCGTAGTCGGTCGGCGTGGCAATAATCACGAAATCCGCGTCGCGGTAAGCGTCGTGCTTATCAGTCGTCGCGCGGAAATTCAGCGATTTCGTCGCCAGATACTCTTCAATCTCTTTATCGACAATCGGCGATTTCTTCTGATTCAGCATATCCACTTTGGCTTGCACGATATCGAGCGCCACCACTTCATGGTGCTGAGCAATCAGAATGCCATTAGATAAACCGACGTAACCTGTTCCTGAAATAGTTATCTTCATTCGTTGTGTAACTTCTTCTGGTTAAACATGTAAGGGTGAACACGTCGCCGTTAGGTTGGCGTATCGGGTCAGCATGGAGTCAGTATATCGTGATTTACTGCAACGCTGCCTATCAGACCTGACTGAATCCCATTTTTTAGCAATAAAAAAGCCCGGAGGAGCGCTCCGGGCCTGCATTTAGCGGTGGGTTAATTCAGATTAATCCAGCCATTCGGTGTGGAACACACCTTCTTTGTCAGTACGTTTATAAGTATGCGCACCGAAGTAGTCACGCTGAGCCTGAATCAGGTTCGCTGGCAGTACCGCAGAACGGTAGCTGTCGTAGTACGCGACGGCTGCAGAGAAGGTTGGAACCGGGATACCGTTCTGAACCGCGTAGGCAACAACATCACGCAGTGCCTGCTGGTATTCGTCAGCGATATTTTTGAAGTACGGTGCCAGCAGCAGGTTGGCGATGCCTTTGTTTTCAGCATACGCGTCGGTAATTTTCTGCAGGAACTGCGCACGAATGATGCAGCCCGCGCGGAAGATCTTCGCGATTTCGCCGTAGTTCAGATCCCAGTTGTATTCGTCAGACGCGGCACGCAGCTGAGAGAAGCCCTGTGCATAGGAGACGATTTTGCCCAGGTACAGTGCACGACGCACTTTCTCAACGAACTCTGCTTTATCGCCAGCCAGTTTCGCCTGCGGGCCAGACAGCACTTTAGATGCCGCAACGCGCTGGTCTTTCAGGGAGGAGATGTAACGTGCGAACACGGATTCGGTGATCAGGGACAGCGGTTCGCCCAGATCCAGAGAGCTCTGGCTGGTCCATTTACCGGTACCTTTGTTCGCCGCTTCGTCCAGAATAACATCAACCAGGTATTTGCCTTCTTCATCTTTCTTGGTGAAGATATCTTTGGTGATGTCGATCAGGTAGCTGCTCAGCTCGCCTTCGTTCCACTCGGTGAAGGTCGTTGCCAGTTCTTCGTTGGACAGGTTCAGGCCGCCTTTCAGCAGGGAGTAAGCTTCAGCAATCAGCTGCATGTCGCCATACTCAATACCGTTGTGAACCATTTTCACGTAGTGGCCCGCACCGTCAGCGCCGATGTAAGTTACGCAAGGTTCGCCGTCTTCAGCAACTGCAGCAATCTTAGTCAGGATTGGCGCGACCAGCTCGTAAGCTTCTTTCTGACCGCCAGGCATGATGGATGGGCCCTTCAGCGCGCCCTCTTCGCCACCGGAAACACCGGTACCGATGAAGTTGAAGCCTTCAGCAGACAGTTCACGGTTACGACGAATGGTGTCCTGGAAGAAGGTATTACCGCCATCAATGATGATGTCGCCTTTATCAAGGTATGGCTTCAGGGAATCGATAGCAGCATCGGTGCCTGCGCCCGCCTTCACCATTAACAGGATACGACGTGGGGTTTCAAGAGACTCGACGAACTCCTTGACTGTATAGTGAGGAACCAGCTTCTTGCCTGGGTTCTCAGCGACAACTTCTTCGGTTTTTTCACGGGAGCGGTTGAAGATGGAGACGGTATAACCACGGCTTTCGATGTTGAGCGCTAGGTTGCGCCCCATCACTGCCATACCGACTACGCCGATCTGTTGCTTGGACATTACATACTCCTGTCAGGGGATGGTCACCGCGCGAGTGGTGCACGGTATTACTTTGTGTTTAGTGATACTAACCTAGAATGCAAGTTTAAATAAAGCATTCTAAAACTTGTGAGCACATACCGACACTTTATATTAGAATTAATCATTTACGCATAAGTTTATATAAAACTCTCAGCAAAAAAAAAGGGAGCAAACGCGGTATAAATCGTAAAAGAAAAACACAAAAAGCATGTAGTGGAGTATCAATTTTTAATTTAATTTTCATTTTTAATAGATAAGCTTCACTTTTCAAATACTCAGTACCTCTGCGCCTAGTAATCATGCTATCGCCGGCTCTGACCTTGAGCAATACATCTTTAATATTATAGAAACGGTACCCATTAGACATTAGCCTCAGCCACAAGTTATAATCTTCCATAAAAAAATGTTCTTGATAACCACCTACCTTTTGCACATGACTTTTTCTGAACATAACACTCATATGGTTCAGTGGATTTCTATGTTTGGAATACGCAACTATATTCTCGTGTGTTTCTCTTGAAAATCTAATTCCCAATGACGATGTCATCGTTTCATCAAATTCCTCAATAGCTGCACCAACAACAGATAAATCAGGATCTTTTTTCATTATATCAAGTTGCTTTTCAAAACGCTTAGGTAAACAAACATCATCGGTATCCATCCGAGCAATCAATTCATTAGTACAGTATTGCAGACCGAAATTGAGGGCATAACCGAGACCTTTGTTTTCACAAAGTTTAAACACTTTAATAGGCATTATGTCCATCCAAACATGGACAACATTATCAAGACCCTCAGAAATAACGCCATCATATACAATTACTACTTCATTAGCTTGAATTGTTTGATAGTAAATACTTTCAAGGCAAGAATTCAATGCAGATGTACTTTCTTTATTATATAAAGAAAGTAAAACAGTAAACCCTTCACCCTCTTCATGTGATATCACAAAAGCCTCTGCTCAATAACATTAATTATATTACCCGCACATTCAGAAGCTGAAAATAGTAATGAGTTCTCTTCTAAATGATCAATATCTATTTCTTTAATTTTATTTTTTAGAATAATATCCACAACTTCGTCAGCATCATAAACCAAGAACCCTGTAATATTATTTATAATGGCTTCCTTAACCCCAGAATCATTATAACCAACTGCAGGTACCCCACATGCTTGAGCTTCCATATAAACGAGTCCAAATGCCTCTTTATATTCTGATAGCAATAGAAATAAATCACCCGCATGATAATATTTCTTCAGTTCATTTCTTTTTATCTTTCCGGTTAAAATAATCTTACCTTCCAATTTTCTTTCAGCAATGAGCGATATTAATTCCCTACTATATCCCCCCTCCCCCACAATCATCCACTTTACTTTATCATTACCATTTGCAATAGTTTGAAAAGCATCCAGCATTTTCTTGAATCCTTTTTTCTTTTCAATTCTGGAAACGGTGACCAACAAAATATCATCTGCTTGTACAGAATATAATTCTCTAATAAATATTCTGTTTTCATTCTTGTTTTCTAAGTTAAAAAGTTCGGAATCAAAACCAAAATATGCCGATTTAACCTTTGAATTATCGAACATTACTTTATTACTAGCAAGAGTATTTTCAAATTTACTCTTCATAAATAAACCATGAGCTATGATTACGTTGCAATGGCTGACTGTCCGATGGAAATAATACTTCAGGTTAAGAACTTTCTTTCCCAAGCTTTTCTGAGTATAAACATACTCGGGTTCAGAACCATGTAAAAAACACAATGTTTTTGATAGGGATTCTTTATCAAATACCATTCCAGCTATGTAAATAGCTAATGAATCGTTACAAATAATGCAATCATAATTTTGGATATTTATATTTTTCTTGAAGTAATAAAAATACTCCAATGGCCATATTTTTTTGTGGATTGGCACCTCAAAAATCTTATTTAAACCATGAGCATATTTATTACATTCACTTTTCATTGTAACAAAATCAATAACCCATGTTGTTTTCCTTAGCAACTCCTTTATTAGCTGCTCGATGACAACACCTGCACCACCTCCTGATGGAGGATATTCATGACTAAATATTAATATTTTCATTTCTAACCTAGTATCATATGTTTAGATAAATGAATTAACGAGAGCCAATAATAGAGTTCTAATTTATTGTCTGTTTCTTCTTAACTTCGAAACACATCACTACTCTATGAACATATTCCACAGTTAAACTAATCCCTAGTAAAGCCCCAAGAGATAATAAGTTTGTAGTATTAAAAAATAATAAAATAATCATCATTATCACATACACTATCCCGGATATAATTAATGATGCTGCATACTTTCCTTTTTCATTTCTAGCCATTAAATAGCACAGACCAATAAAATATCCGTGTGATCTCACAAAAATCATTAATGCAAATATTGGGAATAATATTTTTATTTGCGAAAGATTCATTCTAAATATGAAATCCACGACCTCAACAATATAACCAGAAAAGAAAAATGAGAATAGCAATGGAACTAATGAAGTTAAAAATAATATCATATTTATCTTTTTAAATTTCACGTCATCAAAATTAACCAAAAAAGAAGGAAATAAAGCCGCAGAGATACTTGAAGTAACACTTGAAACAACACCAACGATTCTCATACAAAAATCATAATATACTACAGACGCAGGACCTAAAAAATAACCAATTAAAATCCCACCAGAGCGATCTTTTATCGTGGATACAATACCAGTAATAAATAAACTATATGCATCACGAAAAAGTTTATATACATATTTGAATTTTATATATTGTATTCCATCAACGATTACGCATCTCAATGCAGAAATAAGGACACTTAAAAAAGATGAGAAAACAATTATAGGAATGACCAAGTACCAATCAATTGGATTCTTAACGAAAATAAAAAACAAGCTTACACCAAGAATCCTTATAATACAGTAAGGAATTGTGAAATAAATTAATTGCTGTTTACCATGATATAACCAACGAAGCGTAATTACAGGTTCAAATATCGACACAACAAACAAAATATACCAGTAATTTAGCCCTGACAAGAGAACATAACATAAATATATCAAGCATAATGGTATGGCTAAATAACATCTTCCAAGAATGACCGTACTAACAATAACCTTAATTTTTGCATTGGCATTATGGTATTTAGCTGCCAACCTTACAGCTGACAGATCAGTACCAAACATAACAATCATTTGAATATGAAATATAACTAACTGCTGAAGAATAATCTCACCATAAGAATAGCTACCAATTGTAGTATTCAAGTAGGGATATGCAATTATTTGTACAAAAGTTGTTGATAATTGCAACGCAGTTAGATTAATAAAATTTTTCCAAACCTTAAGCATTATTTGTGTATCTCGATATCAAGTTCACATACTGCTCTTTTATTATACTATCTTTAAAATCAATAATTGAATTATTAATTGGACAATCTTTTATATCCATTTTTTTTAACTTAATTATAGCTTCCGCAAATACTTTGGTATTATACAAAGGTACCAAAATACCGTTAACACCATCGATTATAATTTCAGATGGACCGGTTGGACAATCATAACTAATACATGGTGTTTTGTTTGCAATTGACTCTAATAATACGTTTGGCAACCCCTCAAAATGAGAAGTTAAAGTCGTAACATCGGCCCATTTATAAAATCGGTTAATGTCATTCTGCAACCCACAAAAAACAATTTCATTCTCTAGGTTATTAATGTCTATCAAAGTCTTAATTTTTTGAAATTCAGCACCTTGACCGACAATTTTCCATGTAAAATCAATGCCTTGTTGTTTTAATATTAAGGCTATAGCTATTATGTCCTCTAGATTTTTTTGGTGTTCTAATCTACCAACAAACAATAATTTTATTTTCTCATCAGAAGATTCTTTCTCAAATACATCATTGTCCGCCGGACTGCTTATCGGATTATATATCCGAGTAAGGCTCGACTCATTAATTTTATATTTCTCTTTAAGGATCTTTTTCATTTGCTCTGACTGGCATATTATTTGATCACATTTCTTCAATAAATAAAACATGGTTATTTTTTTGAGTTCAGATAAAATACCACTCCTTAATTCGCTATCTGGATTATTAATAAACCTACATATAATTGGTGATTTTAATATTCCCAGCATTTTTAACATGACCATGTAACACGCTAAGTCTAACGAAAAGCATAGTACTGGCGCTGTACTCCCTTTGAAGAAGGTATAGAGGCTTGTTAGTTTCTTGATTTTCCCAATATGAATAGAATCATTTAATACTATTTTGTTATTTAATTTTTCGTTATAGAAGTCGTCATTTGAAATAGTAACGAGCGAAACATCAAAGCAATGATTATTTATTTCATTATTTAATTTAAGAGCTATTCTTTCAGCTCCGCCTTGAGTTAAACTATTTATTAGAAAAAATACTTTAATTCCCATTCATTTATCTCTTTACAAATATTGGTGATAATGTTCTGTATATACACATCCAGATAGCGCAAGATAGAAAAGCATCACTGAAAGGAAAACCTCTTAAGTAACCTATGAATGCAATTAATAATACTAAAAAGTAATAACCCTGTCGCCACTGCATATTTGAAAATGATAGTCTAATAAAAAAACTCAATTCAAATCGTTTTTCTCTACATCGCTCAAATAAATTTGCGACAGGGAATAGTAACGCTATATAAAATAATCTCCATAGCCAACCATCATTACCCATTGTAATAAACACCGGCCCAAAATACCTTAACATCACTAAAAAGAAATGCAATATTAAATTTAAACGACTTCTTATTTTATTGTATGCAAAGAAAACAGGGATGATCAACCATGCAATAGCTACATTTAATAAACTTACGGAGAAGTAATGCGTCAATAAATAGCAAAAAAACAATGACAAAAACAGACGAGACGCATATATGCGTCTTTTATTTAAATAGTAATATTTCAAATGAATGGAGGAAAGTCTTAATGTTGGTTTTTCCTCTATTTTGATAGTTTCAGTATCATTATATATGTATCCTATCTCATATAGATTATAAATTATAGCCAATGAAATAAAAAAAACCATAATCTCAGATGCAGATAAATTAGGCGCAAATAAGAAACAAAAAATAAATAGTAGCATGGGATAGATCGCTATCCACGATAGTAAAGAAACACCACTATTTAATCGGGTTTTATATGTATATAAAAACGGTAAAAAAAATAAAAACATCATTCAATCCTTTTGATTATATTAATTGAACGTTCCTCCCAATATTTTATATCTTTGTCATGTCTTACAACCGCATATGCTTTTTTACACTTTTGCATTAGACCATAATCACCGAGATTATCACTAATCATTATCAATTCAGCAGTGGGAGAATCAAATTCATCAAGTAATATTTCTTTTTTATCTAGCAAGTCTTTTTCTAAAAATCCAAGACAAATATCATTTTCAAATGCCAACACAGATGCATACCAACCATTAAATTTGCATCGTTCCATTAAACATGACGCAATTACATCTAACGTTGCAGAAACAAAATAAAGACAATAACCTTCATTCCTATATTTATTGATATAGTCAAGAATATGTAAATCTAAAGGTAACGTTTTAACATATAACTCACATTGCATTTCTATTTCTGACCGAGTCATTCCTGATAACCGTGCCAAACTCCATTTCCGAAGTTTATCGCTCCTAAATAACTTCCATAGGAGTCGACCCATTATCATTTTAGAGCGCCCCAAGGATTTCCCGAGAAAAGATATATAATCGAGAGTTGTGTTCTTATCGGTTATAGTTCCGCAAATATCGACTAACAGTATTTTTTTCATTTTCACTATTTTTTGCACGCTACCGCCCCTAGCTCAACAGTTACTAGAAAACTGAATTACTAACATATACACAGATTGAACAACAAGAATCTACTTTATAGTTGCTAAGGGATATATCCTCTAATATCAGAACATCACAAGGAAACGACAGAAACGTAAAAAATAGCGTTTGCTGCCGTTTTAGTACTCCACATGATTTTCGAGGTGTGACATTAATTAGTAAATAGTTTCTCAATCCCTTTCCGGAACTTAGCCCCTTCCTTCAAGTTCCTAAGCCCATACTGCACAAACGCCTGCATATACCCAAGCTTCTTCCCACAGTCATAGCTATCACCAGTCATCAGCATCGCATCAACAGACTGTTTTTTCGCCAGTTCAGCAATCGCATCAGTAAGCTGAATTCGACCCCAAGCACCAGGCACGGTTTTTTCCAGCTCTGGCCAGATATCCGCGGACAGCACGTAGCGCCCTACTGCCATCAGATCGGATTCCAGCGTCTGCGGCTGATCCGGTTTCTCAATAAAATCAACGATGCGGCTGACCTTACCTTCACTATCCAGGGGATCTTTAGTTTTGATAACCGAATACTCGGACAAGTCGCCCGGCATACGTTTAGCCAGTACCTGGCTGCGACCCGTTTCGTTAAAACGCGCCACCATCGCGGCAAGGTTGTAGCGCAATGGATCAGCAGATGCGGTATCGAGAATGATATCAGGCAGCACAACAACAAACGGGCTGTTGCCTACAATCGGGTGCGCACACAGAATAGAGTGGCCAAGACCCAATGGTTGTGCCTGACGCACGTTCATGATCGTCACGCCCGGTGGGCAGATTGACTGAACCTCGGCAAGCAGTTGGCGTTTAACGCGTTGTTCCAGCAGTGCTTCAAGTTCGTAGGACGTGTCGAAGTGGTTTTCCACGGCATTTTTCGATGCGTGAGTGACCAGGACGATTTCTTTGATCCCTGCAGCAACGATTTCATCGACGATGTACTGAATCATCGGTTTATCGACAATCGGCAGCATTTCTTTAGGAATCGCTTTTGTTGCTGGCAACATATGCATGCCTAAGCCTGCTACCGGAATGACTGCTTTCAAATTAACCATGGTATTGTCCACTTTTAATCAGTTGAAAAAGTATAGTCCCTAAGACCGTTATCGTCAGAGCGAGTTCCTGAATCCGTTTGAACTCAAAAAGATACTGAAAACGTATCGCTCTACTACAACCTATCAACCAACAATTTTGACTCAGATGAATCGGAAAGCCTGTCAGGCTGTGCAACGCGAGGCAGCATTTCCGAATTTTCGCAGTGAAGAATCACTCCGTAATAAAGGTAATATCGTCCTTTTTATCATGGACGAATTCATACTTCAGCGTACGATCTAACCCTTCGGACAAGCTGTACGGCGCAGTAAAGCCTGAGCTATGTACTTTCGTCGCGTCAAACTGCGTTGTTGCACAGAATTTCTTCACACGAACGGAGCTTATCGCATACTTTTTGCCGGTGACTTTACTCAGCAAATCGAAGCAGAAACCGCCCAACATGCCAGCTGCGTAGGGAAGATGTACGGAAGGGATTTTCTTATCCAGGCTTTTTTCAACTTCAGCCACCAGCTGATTCATATTCAAATCTGGTTTGTCGACGTAGTTGTACACTTCGTAGCCTTTTTCAACGTTCAACAGTTTGTACTTGATGAACTCGACAATATTGCCAACGTAAGCCATGGATTTGTAGTTGGTGCCAGAACCGACCATGGCGAATTTCCCGCCAGCGATCTGCTTGAGCAAATTGTAGACGTTACCACGGTTGCGCTCGCCGAAAATAACGGTAGGACGAACAATGGTCAAAGAACGCGCATCCGGTTCCTCGTTGTACCACTCGCGCAGAACTTCTTCAGCCTGCCACTTGCTTTTGCCGTAGTGGTTGAACGGATCTTCGGGATGGCTTTCATCAGGATTAACCTTGTTCAGGCCATATACCGCAACTGAACTGGCAAAGATAATGTTTTTTACGCCATTTTTGGTCATTGCCGCCAGCACGTTACGTGTTCCCTGAACGTTAACGTCGTAGTACAGTGACGTAGGGCTCACGTCATCACGATGTTCGGCGGCGAGCAGGACTACGGTATCGAAACCAGCCAGTTCAGCTTCCATGCTATTCAGATCGCGAACGTCGCCCAGGACAGTGAGTTCAGGGAAGAAATGACTCTGCTGCTTGTCCACGTTTTTGAGGTGAAAATCACCTTTCACCAGTTCAATCAGGCGGGTGCCTACAAAACCAGACGCCCCTACAAAGCAAACTTTATCATTCATCATCATTTACAAGTATCGTGCCGCGATCATTAGAAGACAGGTCATTCCCAAAGCATTCAGGCTCGCCGACCTAGCATCATTATTTATCAATCGGGCAATTATAATCTTTTGATAAATGAGATCCAGTATAGAAGTGTCAGACAAACCTGAGGCCTACCTATTATTGCCGACGCGGAACATGAAAGTTGACTTTTTCAACATTTACAACCTGTTGGTCGATGTCATCAATATCGACAGAGGGTAGTCCCTTCTCATTAATCGCGTTAACGTTAGCGATAGAGAATAGCGTGTCATCTCGCGCCATAAACTTACCACGAACATCCTTGCGCAGATCGAAATTGATCTGCAGCGCTGCGCCACGAGATGAATCCTGCATCACATTGATATTACGTAAGAAAAAGTGTTGTGGTTTGTTGTGAATCTCCAGTGAAGCACGCTTCATCGTCAGGTTGGTGATGGACACAAACGACGGCTTATTCCCCGCTGAAATTTGCACTCCCCGAACGCTATATGGCAGTTGAGTATTATCTAACCGTATATTATTCAACCGGAAATTTTGCGGTATAGACAAATAGTTACCTTTGATAACACCATAGCCAATCAGCATTCCCGCGCTATTAACCATATCAACACCATCTATCACGAAATTATCACATCCGTAGATCGCCACGGTGGCGTTGTCTATTCCCGCCTTCTTACTAAACTCCGGTGTAATATTCCTCGCCTTAACATTTCGAATAATGAAATGCTTCCCATTCTCAACATGGACCAATTGACGGCAGTTGCTTCCCGTAATATTCGCCACGACGAAGTTCTTCACCGCCTGGTCTTCCGGGTAGCCGTTATTATAGGTGCTACCCGCCAGCCCAATACCAATCCCCCAGTTCACTTTGCCGTTGGTACAATCGATGTGGTCGATGACGTGGTCGGAAATGAGGATATTGTTGTCGTTAATCGCCACGTTCCACTCAATGGCGTCGCCTTGTAAATAGCTGAAATGACAGTGGGTGATGCTGACATCCTGCCACTGATTATGGTAGCCCTGTCGCAGGATGCCGTAGTTGGCTTTGGTGATGGTGAGGCGGGTGATGGTCAGGTTCTTCATCTGGCGTTTGTCTTTGCCACCGATAAAGATCTGCGCCACTGGGCCATAGCCGCTCAGGGTCAGCCCCTCGATCGTACTGTCGCCCCCGCGAACATCGAGCGTGATGTTATAGAGACTGGCCTCACCGCTGCCGCTAACCTTACACCCTTCTTGCAAAATAAATCGCCCGCGCCCGTTACCCTTCAAGGCGCCAGCAACCGCCAGCGTTTTACCGGGCGGCAGCGTGATGGCTGCGTTGATGTTGTCACAAACCACACCAGCAGGAACGGAGACCGTATCACCATGACTGAAAGCCTCGTTGAAGGCGCGGATCCAATCGCCATCACGGTAGTAGTCGCGAATATCCACGGTTGCGGACTGCCCCGCAGCGCGAGCGTAAACGGCAGGCAGTAATGGAAGAGCGGCAAGCGTCGCGCCTGCCGTTAGAAAGTGTCGTCGAGTCAAAGTACGCATGGCACCTCCTCAGCAAAGCGTGTGCAGCAACTGGGCAAGCTGTCGATTGATCACCTGCTGGTTAAAATCAGTTTCTACTTTAGCGCGAGCGCGCTGGAGCACGGGCTGAAGGCTCCGCTCATCCATCCGCCCGACGAGTTTGAGTTTCTCGGCAAGCGCCTGCGCATCATTTTCGGCCACCAGCCAGCCAGAATCACCAGATGCAATCAGCTCAGGGATCCCGCTGTGTACGGTAGAGAGTACCGGAATGCCTACCGCCATCGCCTCCATCAACGCCACCGGAATCCCCTCCATGTCACCATCGGCACCGGTGATGGACGGCAGCAAGAACACGTCAGCCTCATCGAGCATCGCTTTCACCTCATGGCTGGGTTTAAACCCCGGCATCTCCACGCGGTCTTCCAGTTGATACTGCTCGATAAGGGTACGTAAACGGCGCTCCCATGGGCCAATACCGAGAATGCGATAGCGAAAATTAACGCCCTGCGCTTTGAGCTGGCGGCAGGCTTCAATCGCCACGTGCAGCCCCTTTTTCTCAGTCAGCCGGGCGACGGAGATAATCTGTAGACAGTCGTCCGGCGCTTTCAACGGCCGCAGCGAGAATCGGTCCATATTCACGCCCATGCGGGAAACGGTAATTTTATCCGCCGGGCAACCCATCGCCTGAAGGCGTTCCGCCCACAACTGGCTAATGGGCAGCATCATGTCGCCGCGACGGAACAGCTGCTGATACTCATCGGTATAGTGGTTCAGCACTTCCCGGCTGGAGATATCAATGCCATGGAATACGGTAGCAATCTTGCCAGAAATAACGCCCAGCTCGCGCAGCTTCGCCGCCGTCACGCCGGCAGGGCCAAAGTGCGCGATAAAGATATCGGCGGTGATGGGCAGCGGCGTGCGGCTACAAATCGAGGAGAGGATCAGATTACGCGCTTCCTGCCCATATCGCCGGGTATTCAACGCCCGCCAGACGGCGGGACGATGCAGGCCGCGCAGCGTGCTGAAGGCACGATAGCGCAGCTTTTCCAGCGTGCTGGCGGGTTCATCCTGTAACCAGCGGACCTTCTCCGCCAGCCGATACTGGGTGTAGGCGGCATGGGTGTTAGTGAGGTCGCCCTTTTGCAGCGCGACAATCTCCACCTCATGGCCCATCTCAATAAACGCCACAATCTGGTTCAGGACAAAGGTCTCTGACGATAACGGGAATTTCAGCAGAAAGAAGCTGACTTTCATCGGCCCTCCCGGATACGGCTAAGCACCGATTCGATCATGGTGAAGCCTTTCTGGCGTTCCCCTTCCACTGCGGCAGCAACGCGCTCGCCCAGCGCCGGAAGCTGATTGAGGATATCGCCCACGACGCCCTGCATCGAACCATCCAGCAGGTGGCGAATATCGATAGCCATCTCCGGCATCCCCAATTGCTGCATGATGCCTGCGGACTTGTGCTCGTAGTTAATGGCAATCGCCGGGGTGCCGAAATTCATGGAAATGATAGCCGAGTGCAGACGCGTGCCAATGGTCAGCTCGCAGGAGGCAAGAATCTTGCCAATCTCCACGTCGTTCAGTTCATCCATGGCGATATGGAAATGCTCGCGGTTTTCCACGAACTGCGCCATACGCAACGCGACCATGCGGTCATCGCGGTTGTAACGGTCGATACTGGTACAGGTTGAGAGCGCCAGCACCTGATAACCGTCGGCAATCATGCGGTTCACCACCTCGGCAAAGGCTTTTTCGTAGGCCTGCTGGGTAGTGCCAAGACGTTTATCGAACGGCTCCAGCTCGCGCAATGTAATGGCGACGGTTTTGCGCTGCGCGGTCAGGTTCAGCCAGTGCTGCACCGCGTAGCTCGGTTCAAAGCTGTCATTACGATGCTCAACCAACCAGGCGGTATCCACCCCCTGCTCCACTTTCGAGGTATCAATCTCCGCTTTCGCCATCAGCTCGCGGCTCACCGTCTCACGGAGGATCAGCGCATTGGTGCGTCCAAAGGTGTAATTCGCTAACTGATTAAAGTCTGGATTCTGGAACGGCCCCACGCTGTGGCCAATCATGTAAATCGGCTTATTGGCCATAAAGGCGCACAGCGGGTATTCAAAGTGGGTCAAGCCGTAGAGATCGACGTAGTTTGAGCCGCCAACCTGAATAATTGCATCGTAATTACCGAGGAAGCGCACAAACTCATGGAACTCCGGTGCAATCTCAAAGTTACGCAGTTTGCCCTCGCCGGTCACCTTCGCCAGCAGGATCTTGTGCTGGAAGCGACGGCGCAGCACTTTCTTCACGCGTCCGCTCATGCCCGCAGCCGCTGCCTGCTTCTGGCTCAGTTGATACAGCGGATCGGCAATAATCTCACGCCCCTGCAACCAGGAAGAACTGACAGGGAAACGGCTCATCACGTCCATTTCAACGTCCGGCTGTTGACGGACGATGGCATCGAGCAGGCCGCGCATAATGGCGCTATCGCCGCGGTTGCCGCAGGTGTGGTTTCCCAAAATTAATAATTTCATCATGGCCTCATCAAAGGGGTTTCAAGCAAATCATTCAAAAATGCGTCATTGTCGAACGTAGGCCGGATAAGGCAACGCCGCCATCCGGCAATCTGCGCCGGGTTGCCTGATGGCGCTACGCTAATCAGGCCTACATCAACGGTTAATCAGAAACGCGCAGTAGCATCTTCAGTTTCTGGCTCCGACAGAGCGGTTTTTTAAGTTCAATCAGCAGGCTATTGCGCGACAGCACAATCACCAGCGCAAAGCTAAGCACGCCAACCAGCACCTGTAACGCCAGCAGCATCGGTAACGACACGCTGCCCGCCAGCAGTCGCCCGACCGCATAGCTGGTGATAAGCGTTGGCAGCGAGAGCCGGAACGGCAACCACAGGCTCAGCAGATAGTCACGGTAGCCCGGCCCCAGCACCGGTTTAATCATCACGAAGTAGCTGAGGATGGTGTTGATGATTTGCACCAGCAGGAAGCCGAGCGTGACGCCAATCGCGCCGCCCATCTCCCCACCGACAATCACCGCAGGAATAAACAGAAAGGTTTTAAACACGTTGAATTTAAAGCTGATATCCACGCGCGCCTTGGCCATCAGCAACGAGCCAATCGGGTTACCCACCGAACGCAGCAAGCCCACGACGCACAGCAATTGCAGGATAGGCACGATGTGCATCCACTTCTCGCCAAACACCAGCGGTACAAAGTTATTGCTCACCACCATCAGCCCCAGCAGCGCCGGGAAGTTGATAATCCCCACCACCGACAGCAGCTTGTAGAAGTTCACCCGCAGCTTGTCGTTGTCGTCCTGGATTTTGGCAAACGCCGGGAACAGCACGCGGGTGATAATCGGGTTGAGCTTCATTGGCGGTACCACCGCCACGTTGTAGGCCAGGTTGTAGCCCCCCGCCACGCTCGCCCCGAGAATGCGCGCCAGCGTCAGGGTTGAAAGGTTGGTGTTGATATAGTTAACGATGCTGTCCGCCGTCAGCCACGCGCCAAAGCGCAGGTTGGGCATCACGGTAGCCAGCGAGAAATGCAGCCCAGGACGATAGATTTTGCGGCCAAAATAGCCAAACAGCAGCGTACGCACGGCGCTGTTGACCAGATAGCCGAGAATAGCCGTCATCGCCAGCGGCCAGTAACAGGCGCTCACCACCGTGAAGGTGAAGCCCGACAGCACGGCGGCGGTCTCAATCGAACCAATCTTGTTGAACTCCAGCTCCTTTTGCATCAAGGCGCGGAACTGCTGCCCGTGGGGGATCACCACGAACGCCAGCGACAAGGTTTTAATCAGCGGTGCTAAGTCCGGGTTGTGCAGCAAATTGGCAATGGTGTCGCTCAGCAGATAGACCGCCGCAAACACCACGACCCCGAGCCCCACGTTCAGCCAGTAGAGCGTGGTCAGCTCCAGATGGCTGATGGCTTTACGCTGAATAATCGAGTTGGCAATGCCGAAATCCGATAGCGTGTCCGCCAGCGCGATAATCACCAGCGACACGGTGAGCAAACCAAACTGGTGGCCGTCAAACAGCCTTGCCAGCACGGTCATCTGCGCCAGCCCGAGGCCAATAATCACCACCGTTGCCATCGCCGACCATTTCGCGCCGTTGATGGTTTTTTCTCGTAAGCCCATGTTACGTCCTCAATAGGCTGCTTTATTGACGAAGCCTTTAAACACCGTCAGGAAAACAATTTTGATATCGAGCCACAGGCTCCACTCGCGGATATATTCGAGGTCGAACTCCACGCGTTTTTCCATTTTCTCCAGGGTGTCAGTCTCGCCGCGCCAGCCGTTGATCTGCGCCCAGCCGGTAATACCGGGTTTCACTTTGTGGCGCAGCATGTAGCCCTCAATCAGCTGACGGTACTGCTCGTTGTGCGCCACCGCGTGCGGACGTGGGCCAACAATCGACATTCCGCCGGTAAGCACATTGATAAACTGCGGCAGCTCATCGAGAGAAGTACGGCGCAGGAAGTTGCCCACACGGGTCACGCGCGGGTCGTTCTGCGTGGCCTGCGTCACCACCTTGTCGTTCTCCATCACCTTCATGGAACGGAATTTCCACACCTTGATAGGCTTACCGTCCATGCCATAACGGGTCTGGCGGAAGATAATTGGCCCCGGCGAACTCAGCTTCACCGCCAGCGCGATGCAGCACAGCGCGGGTGAGATAAGCAGCAGAATGCCGCTGGCCAGCACGATATCTTCCAGTCGTTTCAGGATGCGGTTCACGCCGGAGAGCGGCGTGTCGTACAGCGGAACGACGGGAATACCGTTCACCACTTCGACGCGGGAATGCAGGATGTTGAAGGTGAAAACATCAGGGATCAGCAGTACGGTGCAGGTGGTATCCGCTAAGTCGCGGACCAGGTTTTTAATCTGGATTTCTTCCTGCATCGCCATGGAGATATAGACGTTGTGGATTTTGCCGTTACGCGCATCGTCGAGCAGTTGTTCAAAGTTGCCCATCCAGTCGGTGTTAACGCCGCCTGGTTTTGCATCGTGGTAGCAGCCAACTACCGCGTAGCCGAGCCACGGCTGATTGCGGAAGCTTTCCAGCAGCGCCTGCCCTTCCGGCATATCACCGGCCACCGCCACATAGCGGGTGTTATAACCGCGATGACGCAACACGCCCGCGCCGTAACGGATGAACGCCCGGCTCGCCAGCATGCCGATGGTGCTCAGCAGGTACCAGGCCAGCCACATGGAGAAGTTGGTATTAAAGTCGTCGTTAAACGCCAGCAGCCCAGCGGTAAAGACTAAGCTCAGCGTCCAGTTTTGCAGCAGCAGTAGCAGCTCAGTGGTAATGCGCACGCCGCGCCATGAACGATAAAAATCGGTGATCCCGCCAATCATCTGGAACACCACCAGCGTGACCAGCGCCATCAGCAGATGCAGGTACAAAAACGGCAACGCGACCGCCTGACACACCAGCCACAGCCCACCTATCATGATGGTGATATCTGAAAAACGTTGCACCATGGAGATTAACGATGCATTCGTTTTGGCTCGTTCGCGCTTTTTTAGAGTCGTCATCGTCGGTCCTATTTCGTCGTTTTCCCCTCACCCCGACCCTCTCCCCAAAGGGGCGAGGGAGGAAACCGGGTACGTCCTCTCTTCGAGAGGACGAGGGGCAGTTGTTACTGATTAAGCAGTGCCAGAATGTCCTGCGTTCGCGCCTGCATCAGCGGCGTATTGCCGCGGGATTCCACGTTCAGGCGCACCACCGGTTCGGTATTTGACGAACGCAGGTTGAAGCGCCAGTCGGCAAACGCCAGGCTGATACCATCCGTGCGGTCAATTTCCAGCGCGCTGCTGGCGAAATGCGCTTCCACGCGGGCAATCGCTTCCGACGGCGCGTTCAACTTGCTGTTGATTTCACCGCTTGCCGGGAACGCCGCCATGCGGTCGTGTACCAGTTGTCCCAGCGTTTTACCCTTCAGGCACAGCAGCTCGCTCACCAACAGCCACGGGATCATCCCGCTGTCGCAGTAGGCAAAATCACGGAAGTAGTGGTGAGCGCTCATCTCACCGCCGTACACCGCGTCGTCCTTGCGCATGCGTTCTTTGATAAACGCGTGGCCGGTTTTCGACATTACCGGCGTGCCGCCTGCGGCAGTCACCACGTCAACGGTGTTCCAGGAAAGACGCGGGTCGTGAATAATGCGCGCGCCCGGGTTTTTCTCGAGGAAGGCTTCCGCCAGCAGGCCGACGATGTAATAGCCTTCGATAAACTGCCCTTGTTCGTCGAACAGGAAGCAGCGGTCGAAGTCGCCGTCGAAGGCGATGCCCATATCGGCGCCGTATTTCAGCACCGCATCACGCGTGTCATCGCGACACTCCGGCAGCAACGGGTTAGGAATACCATGCGGGAAGTTACCGTCCGGGTCGTTGTGGACCTTAATCAGGCTGACCGGCACGTTCAGCGCCTTAAAGCGGGCTTCCAGCGCATCCACCACCGGGCCAGCCGCACCGTTACCGGAGTTGATAACCAGCTTGAGTGGGGTGAGATTTTTGACGTCGATATAGCCAAGCAGATGATCAACGTAGGCATCGCGCAGGTTAATCTGCTGATAGCTACCGCGTTTGGCCTCATCAACCGGCGGGAAGAAGTTCTCTTCCGCCAGGCGCTGAATATCACGAAGCCCGGTGTCGCCGCTGATAGGACGCGCGCCTTCGCGCACCAGCTTCATGCCGTTGTAGTCCATCGGATTATGGCTGGCGGTCACTTCAATGCCGCCGTCCACCCCTAAATGGAAGGTGGCGAAATAGATCTCTTCGGTACCGGCAAGGCCGATATCCAGCACGTCCACGCCCGCATCACGCAGGCCGCGTGCCAGCGCTAATTTCAGCGCTTCGCTGGTTAGGCGTACGTCCCCGCCCAGCACCACGGTTTTGGGTTTCAGGTACTCGCCGTAGGCGCGACCAATGCGGCAGGCAATCTCTTCGTTGAGTTCTTCACCCAGCTTGCCGCGGATGTCGTAGGCTTTAAAACAGGTTAATTTTTTCATGTTTTTACCTTTCTTCAGGCAGCAGTTAGCCATGACCGGTGAGGGTCATCATTTTCGTATCGTGAATTGCCGGATGGCGCTGCGCTTATCCGGCCTATAGGACCGTAGGCCCGGTAAGCGCAGCGCCACCGGGCACAATAGCGGCGCTACGCGCGCCCGTAGCGGTCGGCGAATCGCACCACGTCGTCCTCTTCGAGATAGGCGCCGGAGCGCACTTCAATCAGGTCGAGCGGAATTTTCCCCGGGTTTTCCAGGCAGTGGGTGACGCCCAGCGGGATGTAAATAGACTCGTTTTCACCCAGCAAGGTGATTTCATCATTGAGGGTCACTTTGGCGGTGCCTGCGACCACAATCCAGTGTTCAGCCCGGTGGTGATGCATCTGCAGAGAGAGTCCCTCGCCCGGCTTCACGGTGATGCGCTTCACCTGGTAGCGATCGCCAGAGTCGATAGAGTCGTATTTGCCCCATGGGCGATAGACTTCGCGATGGATATGGTGTTCGTGACGGCCATCGGCCTTAATTTTCTCGACCACCTTTTTCACGTCCTGCACCGCGTTGCGATCGGCGATAAGCACCGCGTCTTTGGTCTGCACCACCACCAAATCCTTTACCCCGACGGTCGTCACCAGGCCGGATTCCGCGTACACGTAGCTGTTTTCGGTTTTATGGCTAATCACATCGCCATGGTGCACGTTGCCTTCCGGTGTATGGTTGCTGATTTCCCACAGCGATGACCAGGAGCCTACGTCGCTCCAGCCCGCATCCATCGGTACCACCACCGCATCGTTGGTCCGCTCCATGACGGCATAGTCAATCGATTCGTCAGGGCAGCTCAGGAACGCCTCTTCATCAACGCGAATAAAATCGAGGTCCGGGTCGGTCACATCCATCGCTTTTTCACAGGCGCTGAGAATATCCGGGCGGTATTTGCCGAGCTCTTCCAGGTAACGCCCGGCGCGGAACAGAAACATACCGCTGTTCCAGTAGTATTCGCCGCAGGCAACGTAGGCCTGAGCGGTATCAAGATTCGGTTTTTCAACAAACTGCGCCACTTCAAACGCCAGCGCGTCACCCGCGCCTGGCGTGACGTCGCCGCGGCGAATATAGCCGTAGCCGGTTTCCGGCACGTTAGGAACGATGCCGAAGGTCACCAGCTTGCCGCTTTCAGCGTAAGGCGTGGCTTCACGTACTGCGGCACGAAAAGCATCTTCATTCTGGATAACGTGGTCCGCCGCCAGTACCAGCATCAACGGATCGTTCTCCGGCTCACGGCGCTTGGCCGCCAGCGCCGCGAGGGCGATGGCCGGTGCGGTATTACGCCCGGCCGGTTCAAGAATGATGTTCTCAGTCAGTTTGTTCAGTTGGCGCAATTGCTCAGCGACGATAAAACGGTGCTGCTCGTTGCAGATAACCACCGGACTTGCGCACTTGACCCCCTCCAGACGATTCACCGTGGCCTGCAGCATGGTCATGTCCCCTTTCAGGCACAGGAACTGCTTGGGGTACAGCACTCGGGACAACGGCCACAGGCGGCTGCCCGAGCCACCGGCCATGACGACCGGGAAAAGCGTAGATTGACTCATCGTTTAACCCCGAATATCAGCAATAAATTGGTTAAGAACGTGCTCTTTTTCGAGTGAGCGTTCTGCCCAGGCGCGGGCAATCGCATTGCGTTTTGGCATGCTCAGCGCCTGTTCAATCCCTTCCACCAGTGACGGAACCGATTCAGGCGTGACGCACACCGCGATGCCTGGGTTGTCGAGACACAGCTGTCCGAGCTCGGTGTCCGCTTCGGCGGTAATCACCGCGTTGCCGCCCACCGCCAGAATATTGGTCAGTTTGGACGGCAGTACCGCATCCGCCGCGCCGCGCTTCTGGATAACCAGATGGCAGTCGCCCAGCGCCAGCAAGGCGGGTAAATCTTCATAGGATTGCAGCGGCAGGAATTTCACGTTATCCAGCCCGCGTTCAGCGGCCATTTTTTCCAGCCGCGCTTTGCCACCGCCCTGGCCGACAATCACAAACAACAGCGGCTGTTCACGGAACTGTTCCGCCGCGCTAATCACGCTTTCCAGCCCCTGCTTTTCGCCGATGTTGCCGGAATAAAGCACTATCTTGCGGTCATCGGGCAGCCCCAGCCGCTGACGCAGCGCGATAACCAGCGTCTCAGGCACCTCGCGAAAACGCGATACTTCAGACCAGTTAGGGAAGAAGATCACCTTCTCCGCCGGGACGCCCTTCTCACAGGCTTTGTTCATCATCGAACGCGAGATAGTCGAGACGTTATCGACGTTGTGCAGTCCGCTACGCTCAAAGGCGCTGGCCAGTTTCGCCACCTTGCCGGATTTGCCGTTACCGGCCATGCCCAGCCCTAACATCGCGTCCACTTCATAATCCTGAATATGCAGCAGCGTGCGCGCCCCGGAGAGTTTTGCCAGCAGGCGCATGCCCGGCGTGCAAAACAGGGTCGGCACCACCCCGATAATGCGATCCGGCTTCCAGCGGCGCTGAGCCATCAGCGGGAAGAAGCTGCTGAGCGCAAAGCTGCCAAGATGCAGCAGACGCTTGAGCGTCGAGGGCTGTTTTGGCACATACAGCGGGCAGCGCCACACGGTGGCATCGCCCTCTTCGCGGCGATAGCGCCAGCTGGAGTAGTTCACCCCGACCTGCCATTCCGGGTAGTACGGCGGCGCGGTAATCACCCGCACCTCGTGGCCCTGTCGCGCCATCCACTCCACCATCTCGCCGGTGTACTTGCCGATGCCGGTCAGTTCAGGCGAGTAGTTAATGCCATACACCAGAATCTTCATAAGCCCGGTACCTCGGCCATTTTGTCGACCCGGAAGTAGGCACGGCTGTTTTCGTGGACGTTATCCGCCGCCAGTAGCGCTTTAGGGCTCATCCAGCGGTAATCATTATGCTGAGCGTCCGGAAGGGCTAGCGCATCGGCATCCACCTGCAGGCGGAACCCCAGCACGATGTAATGGGTGGAAAAATCCGTCCCCGAAAAGTTGTCATCGTAGAAATGCTGCCAGACGCCGTAGAAGCGGCCTGCCGTCATCGGCAGGCTTAGCCCCAGTTCGGCTTCGGTGAGGCGGGCAAATGCCTCGGCCAGCGGTTCATCTTTCTGTACCCGCCCGCCGGGGACAAACCAGAATCCCTGCGCTGGACGGTTGGTGCGCTTACCCAGCAGAAATTCGCCCTGTGCGTTCTCGACGATCAAATCGATAGAGATGAGCGGCGTAGACTGCACCACGGTGGCAAACGCCTCCTCGTTCAGAAACATGGTTACCCCCGGAAGCGGTGCTGGTTTTCAAGGAACCACTGGTAGGTGCTGGCAAGGCCAGCCTCCAGCGAAATCTCGTGATACCAGCCCAGTTGATGCAGGCGCGATACGTCGAGCAGCTTGCGCGGCGTCCCATCAGGCTTGGTGGCGTCAAACACCACGCGGCCTTTAAAGCCCACCACTTTTGCCAGCGTCTGCGCCAGCTCGCGGATGGTGCAGTCAACGCCGGTGCCGACGTTGATGTGCGACAGCATCGGCTGGGTGTTTTCAAGCCACACGCTGCGGTCCAGCTCCATCACGTGGATGCTGGCAGCTGCCATATCATCAACGTGAAGGAACTCGCGCATCGGCGTACCGCTGCCCCACACCACTACATCGGCGTCGTTTTTCTGTACCGCCTCATGGAAGCGGCGCAGCAGCGCCGGGATCACGTGGGAGTTGCTCGGGTGGAAGTTATCGTTCGGCCCGTACAGGTTGGTCGGCATCACCGAGCGATAGTCACGGTTATGCTGACGGTTGTAGGACTCGCACAGCTTGATACCGGCAATTTTGGCAATCGCGTACGGCTCGTTAGTGGCTTCCAGCGTCCCCTGCAGCAGCTCGCTTTCGTGCATTGGCTGGTTGGCCATCTTCGGGTAAATACAGGATGAACCGAGGAACAACAGCTTGTTCACGTTATGCGTATGCGCCGCGTGAATGATGTTGCTTTCGATCATCATGTTTTCGTAGATGAAATCCGCCGGGAAGGTGTTGTTGGCGACAATACCGCCTACCTTCGCCGCCGCCAGATACACCTGAGTGATATTTTCGCGGGCGAAGAAGTCGTTCACCTCGCGGCTATCCAGCAGGTTGAGTTCGTCGCGGCTGCGCAGAACCAGATCCACGTCGCCGCGCTGCTCAAGCTGTCGGACGATGGCAGAGCCCACCATTCCCCGGTGGCCCGCCACAAAAATACGTTGTCTGGTCATACTTAAGACTCCAGCGCGATCGCCACTTCGTAACCGTGGGATTTCAGCAGGGAGTGTTTTTTCGCCGCTTCAAGGTCTTTGGCGACCATTTCAGAGACCATCTCCTGCAGGGTGATTTCCGGTTTCCAGCCCAGTTTTTCGTGCGCTTTGGTTGGGTCGCCGAGCAGGGTTTCCACTTCAGCAGGACGGAAGTAGCGTGGGTCAACGGCGACCATCACATCGCCCGGCTTCACGCCTGGCGCATCGTGACCGGTAACGGAGACCACAATCCCCTTCTCTTCCACACCTTTACCTTCAAAGCGCAGTTTGATGCCGAGCTGTGCTGCCGCCATTTCGACGAACTGACGTACGGAATACTGCACGCCGGTGGCGATGACGAAATCTTCCGGTTGTTCCTGTTGCAGCATCATCCACTGCATCTTGACGTAGTCTTTGGCATGTCCCCAGTCGCGCAGGGAATCCATGTTGCCAAGGTACAGGCACGTCTCCAGACCCTGAGCGATGTTGGCAATCGCGCGGGTGATTTTACGGGTCACGAAGGTTTCGCCGCGGCGCGGGGATTCGTGGTTGAACAGGATGCCGTTACAGGCGTACATGCCGTAGGACTCACGGTAGTTGACGGTGATCCAGTAGGCATACAGTTTGGCGACGGCATACGGCGAGCGCGGATAGAACGGGGTGGTCTCTTTCTGCGGGATCTCTTGTACCAGGCCGTACAGTTCAGAGGTAGACGCCTGATAGAAACGCGTTTTCTTCTCCAGGCCCAGGAAGCGAATGGCTTCCAGCAGGCGCAGCGTGCCCATCGCATCCACGTCGGCGGTATATTCCGGGGATTCAAACGAGACGGCCACGTGGCTCATCGCGCCCAGGTTATACACTTCATCCGGCTGCACTTCTTGCAGAATGCGCGTCAGGTTGGAGCTGTCGGTTAAATCGCCGTAGTGCAGGTGAAATTTCGGGTTGCTGCTGTGCGGATCCTGGTAGATGTGATCGACACGTTCGGTATTAAAAGAGGAAGCACGACGTTTGATCCCGTGAACTTCATACCCTTTTTCCAGCAGCAGTTCCGCCAGATAAGAACCATCCTGCCCGGTTACGCCGGTAATAAGTGCGACTTTCGACATTATATTTTCCTCAAATAGTCCCGTTTAGGGAGTAACTTTCTCAACGCGTTGACGCGTGACCACTGCGGGATTGCCACGGCAAATCACCTTTGCCGGTAGCGATTTAAAAACGCTGCTCCGCGCACCAACGATGGTGCCGTCGCCTATCGTGACGCCGGGGGCAACGAAGACATCCGTTGCCAGCCAGCATTTTTCACCGACCACAATGGGCGCGGCGTTAATATCAAAATGCGCGCTTTGATAATCATGGCTGCCGGTGCATAAATAACACTTCTGTGAAACGACTGAATTTGCCCCAAGGGTAATATCACCAAGGGTGTATAACACTGCGTCATCGCCAACCCATGCATAATCACCAATGGTTAATTTCCACGGATAGGTGATTTTCACCGAAGGGCGAATGACTACGTTTTTTCCTATTTTTGCGCCAAACAGGCGTAATAAAAATGCGCGCCAGCGGTAGAGTATCTGCGGAGACCAGGCAAATAATGTCGCCTGCACCGCCCACCAGATTTGAACTTTAATGCCCCCGGCACCGCGAAAACCTTTGGGTACCGTAAAGCCAGATAATTCCTGCATCCTGGTTCCTTATGCCTTGTGATATAAGGCTTTCGTTTTTCCGGTCGTCCGCAGGCGTAACAAATAAGATAATTCCGTCAGTACGGCTGGCATACGTAATATTTCACGCTGGACTTTTTTAGCATCCTGACACAGTTGCAGATTATTGGTGGTTGACACGCCGCCCATCGAAAATTCCGACACCAGACCTTTAATTCGCTTAAAGGCATAGCCTGATTTATACATTCTGGCGGCAAGCGCATAATCTGATGAAACGCGATACTGCACATCGTAAGGATAATTTTTCAGCCCACGCAGCGGGAAGAAAATAGCCTGATGGCTGGCCGGCAGACTGTGGTAAATATACCACCCCTGCTTTGCGCTGCGGCGAACCTGAGTGCCATCGCCAAAATCGAGCATGGCGTCGCCGAGGTACATGGCATCGTCGGACTTAGCGCGCAGTTGACGAACAAACTGCGAGACATCCGGGTGAAAGCTGTCACCGGAGTTGAGGAACAGAACAAACTTGCCCTGCGCCATGCGAATGCCTTTGTTCATCGCGTCATACAGCCCTTTATCCGGCTCGCTGACATAGCGTAACTTGTACTGCCCATTACGTTTTTCGAGAAATTCCGCCGTGCCATCTTCAGAGCCGCCGTCCACCACAATCCACTCAAAATCGAGGCTAGGATCGTTGGCCAGATGGGCCAGCGAGCGCCAGGTTTTCATCACACCATCGTAGTTGCGAAACGCCACGGTAATCACACTTAACAACATGTTTCACCTCATCTGCTGTCGGCAATATTCAGCGCTTTACGCAGAATAAAAGGACACACAATTAAAAATGCATATTCCGGGCTAAATATCGAACCGGTAAAAAATAATGACACCGGCGTAAAAAGATACAGCTGCACGGCGAAATTACGATTATTCCCAAAAGCGTTGATGAACATTTTGAAAACGTGATACAGATAGCCAGCCGTTAATATTACGGCAAACCATGAAAAATAAATCATTAACAGGTACAGACCATTGTCTATTGTTTTTCCGACATCCGCACCGTTAAATATTCCGAATGATGCAACATATTCGTAAAGAGAACCGAATCGCACCACTCCATCAATACTGGTTAATGAATAACCAACCATCACCAGAGGACCAATAATACGATAATATGAAGATGACCCTTCCGTTCCCAGGTCGCCAACACGTTCCGCAATATACGGACCGGCAAATATCAACCCGACAAAGAATACGCCTAAGGAAATAATCGCCAACGGCAATTTCTTCTGGATCGCCTCTTTATTCAGATACTGAAATGCCCACTCCAGCAGGTAGAACAGGATAAATGTCATTACCCCGGAGAACGCCCCTGAAAGAATTATCCCTGCGAGAATCATAGCATCAGATTTTGGGGTTTTGATACCAAACTGTTTGATGCAGAGCCAAATTGAGATTAATGCCAGAGCGAAGAATGCCGGTTCAAAATAGAGGGCGGTGGTACGTTTACCGCCGAACTTGATAAAGTTCAGAACATAGCTATTGCTGTAAATAAGATATTTCGAAATCATCTCAATCAGGCTACTGCTGCCCGAGAGAATAATTTGCATCATTTCCAGCGCGGCAATCATCACCACGATGCCAATGACCACGTAAAAGAAGCGCAGGATCTTGCGATGGTTGTGCGGAGAAATCGTTTTAAAACGAATGCTCCACACCATGCCAATGATGATGACGATGTAGACGAACAGCATCGTCGAGGTGACGTATTTACTCGGGTCTAGCGACTGGCCGAACACATAGTTAAACAGCGTCAGCCCGACGCCAACCCCAAGGGCAATCATCAGTTTTTTCAGGTTAATGCGCTCAACGAACAGCAGCAGCAGGAGCGGGAGAAAAGTCACGATGGTGATGGGGAAGCTCTCGCCGAGCTGCGCCAGTTTGACGTTAACCAGCAGGTAGATTAATGGCAGCAGCAAATAGCTACAGACTCTGATAGAACGAGACATATTCCTCCAGCATCTGTTGTCCGCTATAGGCCTTGCGGCTGCGAGCGCTAAATTCAGCAAGCGTAGTGCCAAACACCGCCTGGGCTATCTCCGCTTTCGTTTGCTGCACCAGCGAGATGACCTCGCTTTCATCCACCGTATGGCCGCCGGATTTTTCCAGCACCTCTTTCGCCGCATCGCTGTGGGTAGCAATAACCGGAACACCGATAGACAGCGCTTCGCAGAGAATGAGCGGGTAGTTGTCAACGCGGGAGCTAAACAGCAGCGCGTCAAGCTGGTTCAGTTCGCTCATCAACTGGCGCTTATCGGTCAGAAACCCGTGGTTTACCACGTTGGCGCCTTCAAACGGTGAGAACTTACCGAAGGTATGAATTTCCACGTTATCGCCCAGCGCCATCATCTCGCGCACCAGACGCTGGTTGGTTTTGCCGTCATAGCGCAGGTCATGCGCAACCACGGCAATTTTTGGCCGATGAGCGGTCGCCGTTATCGGCGTCAGTTCAGCCAGAATCGCTTCAGTCGCCACATCAATACCGTTGTTGATAATCAGGCAGCGCCCTGGGCCATACAGGCTATTAAAGGCGTCTGCCACGTGCTGGCTTGGGGAGATAAACTGGCAGCCCAGTGCCAGCATGCGGCGGAAGAGATGACGTTTTTCTTCCACCTGCTGATGCGCGCGGTCTACCTTCACCGGCGGATAGTTGCCCAGCGTCGGGCACTTCTGGCAGCCACTTTTCCAGCCGTCGCAGCCGTCGAGAAACGCACAGCGTCCGGTCACGCTCCAATGGTCGTGCAGCGTCCACACCAGCGTGACGTCCGCTTTGTGTGCCTTGACGCGCTCGCAAAAATCAATCACCTCGTTGAGATTCAGCCAGTAGCTGTGCATCACATGAAAATGCAGTACCACCGGGCCCTCGGTACGGGTCACCTGACGATAAAGGTTATTCAGATTGCCAAACAGGTCGCGGTTAAACAGACGGAACAGCGCCAGATTCGCCATTGAAGTCAGGCGCGTCGTCTGCTTCATCACCTGTGGGTAGCTGTCGTGACTGACGCTTTTTTTGCCGCCTTTTCCGTAGCCATAGACAAACTGCGATGACAATCCCTGACGCAGCGCACGCTGATGCAGGTCCAGTGCGACGCCCGCCGCGCCGCCTTCGGCCAGGCGCACGTTAAATTGCATAATATTCATTTAATGACCTTCACTCTCGCCTTCTCCCCCACGACAAGCGCGTGGTCGGGAATATCGTCCAGCACCACGCTGCCCGCGCCGATAGTCACATGATTGCCAATGGTGATGCCGCCAATAATGACCACGTTCGCGCCCAGCTCCACGCCGTTGCCAAGCGTGGGGCATGCCAGACTATTTGGGCCACGGTTGCCGAGAGTAATGCCGTGGCGAATGGTTAAATCATCCCCCGCGACGACGTTTTTATTGATGACCACCGCGTAACCGTGGTGAATGGTGAAGCGTCGGCCAATGGTCGCCGCCGCCTGAATTTCATAGCCAAAGAAGCATTCGGTGATAAGGCGATAGAGCACCAGCACCGGCGCGGCCCACAGATTGTTGAGGACGTTTTTTTTGCGCCACACCGAGCAGAAATGGGCAATACGATAGGCTGTCACCATGCAGCACGGACGCAGGCTCCAGCTATTGGCGCGTAAATCTTCCAGTAGCATTATTTGCTCCGTAATCCATCAACCCAACGTTTGCCGTTGCGCACTGATAGCAGGGTCAGAAGCGTCTTCCAGGTCATCCGCTTATTGCGGATCTGGTACAAGGTAAACAGCTGATACTTCTTGCTGGCGCGGTCAAACTTCTCTTTATGCTTACGATAGAAGCTGAAATAGCCAGAGAACTTTTTCGGCGAGGAGGTTATCTGCATCTCACCATGGTTGATGTGCAGGATTTGCGTCGCCGCCTCAATTTTCCACGGCTCACCGTAGGCCATCACCATGCGCAGGAAGATGTCGTAGTCCTGCGCCGCCTTCAGTTCGGTATCAAACAGACACTCTTTAAAACGCCACGCCCAGCTAAAGACCTGGTTGCCAATGATGTTGCGCTTGTAGAACAGCTCACGAGAGAACGGTGATTTCGGGTACAGCGGCAAGCTCGCTGGCTGTGAATACACCTCCCCTTCGCAGACGTAGTCGTTGGCGTAGAGAAACGCGTGGCTGGTGAGCTGCTGTTTGTCCGCCAGAAAGGTCGATAGCCGGGTTGGCGTCCACTCGTCGTCGTCGTCGATGCCGGTAATAAACTCGCCTCTGGCCTGTAAAATCGCCTGATTGCGCACCGCGCAGGCCCCGGAATTAAAATCGTTGTGGGTGTACTGCACACGGTTATCGTTCAGTTCGGCGATGAACTGCTGGAGCTGCTCGAAGCTGCTGGAACAATCATCGACGATAATCATTTCCCAATGGGGATAGTCCTGGCGCAGAACCGACTTGATGGCGCGAATCGCCAACTGCTGTCGGTTCCAGGTCGGCATATAGATGGAGATCAGCGGGTAGTCTGTTGTCATGGCATATCCCTGAATAAGCAATTGGGCGGTTATTCCCCTCACCCCAGCCCTCTCCCCAAAGGGGCGAGGGAGAAAACCGGACGGTCCCCTCTACCCTATGGGGAGAGGGTTAGGGAGAGGGGAAAATACTATTTAGAATCCGACTGATACTCGTACTCGTAATAGCCGTAATCCTGATAACCGGTGGCGCGACGGTAGATAGAGTTAAGGATCACCCCTTTCACCTCAATGCCGTTCTGTTCGAAGCGGCTCAGGCTGGTCTCAACTTCCTTGAGCGTATTCACCGCATAGCGTGTGACCATCAGCGTGGTACCCGCATGGCGCCCCACAATCGCGGCATCGGTCACCGCAAGGATTGGCGGCGTATCAATTAACACCAGGTCGTAGTTCGCACTCCCCCACTTCAGCAGTTCGCTAAAGCGCTCCCCCATCAACAGTTCCGAGGGGTTCGGCGGGACCTGTCCGCGAGGAACAAGGTCAAAGTTGGCCACCGACGTTTTCTTCGCACAGTGCTCGACAGCCGTTTTACCCACCAGCACATCCGACAGGCCGTTATCGTTGGCGGTACCGAGCAGTTCGTGGGAGTAGCCCTTACGCATATCGCAGTCAATCATCAGCACGCGCTTGTTGGTCTGGCTAATCACCGCCGCGAGGTTGGCGCAGACGAAGGTTTTACCGATGGAGGGACTCACGCCGGTCATCATCAGCACGTTGTTTTGCGCCTGCATCATGGCGAAGTGCAGACTGGTGCGCAGGCTACGAATCGCCTCAATCGCGAGGTCAGTAGGATTACCCACCGCCAGCAGCTGGCTTTGCTTGTAGCGTTTCACGCCGTTGACGCTCTTCACGCTATCGCGGGATTTCTGCCATTCAGAAAGCGGAATACTGGCGTACACGTTGATGCCATGCTCTTCCAGCACCTGCGGGCTTTCGATACCGCGATTAAACAGCGAGCGCAGCAGCACGCCGACAATCGACAACATCAGGCCAAGAATAATGCTGCCAAGCACAATCAGCGCTTTCTTCGGCTTTACCACGCCCGGCTGGGTAATCGCCGGGTCGACGATACGCACGTCGCCCACGGTGCTAGCCTTGGTGATTTTCAACTCCTGCTGTTTGTTCAACAGCTGCATATACACCTGCTGACCGGACTCCACATCACGGGTCAGACGCACAATTTCCTGCTGGGTTTTTGGCATCGCGGTGACGCGCTGGCTCAGCTTCGCCTTCTCTTCTTCCAGCGCCCGACGTTTCTCCAGCAGCGTGCGGTACGCCGGGTGAATTTTGGTGTAGAGCTTGGAGATTTCGGCTTCACGGAAGGTCAGTTCATTCAACTGGGCATCGATGTTCACCATCGAGTCGAGCACCGACTTCGCTTCCAGCGGAAGGTCAACGGAGTCCTTCTGCTGACGGTAGGCGTTCAGTTTGTTTTCAGCGATATCAAGCTGGCTGCGTACCTGCGGGAGCTGGACTTCAAGAAACTCCAGGCTCTTTGCCGCCTCTTCGGATTTACGCGCCACGTTCTGCGCCACATAGTTGCGGGCGATGCTGTTGAGGATTTCGCGGATCTGGTCTTTGTCTTCCCCCACCATGGTCAGCGTCAGCACGCCGGAGTCTTTACCATCTTCGGTAACGCTCAGGCTGTTTTGCAGGGTATTGATCATCCCCAGGGTCGAGTATTTCGTGACCGTAAAGCTGGCGCCCTCATCGGCGGCAATGCCAGCAACCATCATCGACACGCCGCCTTTATTCACCGGCTCACCCACTTTGCCATCAACGCTGAAACCATCATCGTTGCTTAAGCGGAACGTTGTCGGGCTCAGGACATCAAGCGTAAAGGTGCTATCGGCCATCGAGGCCGGACGCTCAAAGGTGGTGACTTTGACGGTCTGGTTCTGACGCCCCATCAGGCGATCCCACCCGGCACCGAGGATCGGGAAGGTGTTTTTGCTGACCGCTATATCGAGGTCCAGATCGTCAACGGTTTTACCCAGCACCAGGCGCGAGGTGATCATCTGGATCTCGGCCTCGGAGGCCGGTGGCTTGCTGGTTAAGGCGTTGCTGATATCCTGCACCAGCGCGCTGCCCTGATTCTGCTCAATACGCACCAACGCATCGGCGCTATAAATAGGTGTGGCAAAAATGGCGTAGACAATCGCGGCGGCGGCGAACACCGCGGTGATGCCAGCCACCCACCACTTCGCTTCAATAACGGTCCCCACCAGACGGCCAATATCAATCTCATCACCGCCAGAGGCCGCCGGGCTTATTTGTTTTACTTTATCAGTCATGGTTATCCCTGCTGAGCTTTCAATGCCTGCGCCCACTGGCTGGCAGACCTGTCGAGTAACTGGTACACCGCTTCAAATGCTTCGCGGCTTTTGCGATACGGATCGGGGATCTCACGTTCATTATCCCAATGCCCAAAAAGCATCACCTTGCCGCGCATCTCCGGCGCCATTTCATGCAGGGTGGCAACGTGTCGCCTCTCCATCGCCAGAATCAGATCGTACTCCCGGCACATATGCCCGGAGATTTGCCGCGCACAGTGACCGTCAAGGGAAACGTCATGCACCGCTGCGACGCTTACGGCGCGCTCATCCGCCGCTTTCCCTACCAGCGCCCCCAGTCCCGCCGACTCAACGGTGACCGCCGGGAGATGACGGCGCAACAGACGTTCCGCCGTGGGGGAACGGCAGATGTTCCCCACGCATACCACGAGAATTTTGTTAAACATGACGGTTACCAGGTGTGAATGTCTTTTGCCGAGTCGGTCATGTAGCGAACGCCACTGATGGTCGGCAACAGTTGGTTGATCAGACGGTTCCAGCGGGCAACCGGTGCGGTAGTGACGTAAACCACGTCGTAAGGCTGCAGAACAAAGTTGGTCGCCATCACCAGCGACGTCGCATCGGACATATCCAGCTGGTAAACGTTGGCCATCTTGCCGTTGTTGCCCTCTTTGGTCGGACGAATAACGAAGATACCGCTCGCGTCCGAGGTGGTCAGATCGATACCCTCCGCCTGGCCAAGCGCTTCGGTTAGCGTCATGCCACTGAAGTCCATTTTGAGCGTGCTCTGTTTCTTCACTTCGCCCATCACGAAGACTTTCAGGTCGTCGTTGCGCGGCACGAACAGAATGTCGCCCGGATAAAGCAGGCGGTTCTGGCTCAGATCGCCGTTCTGCATCAGTGCCTGAACGGAAATACGCTGTTCGCGGCCATCGTGCGTCAGCACCACGTTGCGCCAGTCGGCCAGTTCGCCCAGCCCACCGGCGGCGTTAATCGCATCCAGTACGGTCAGCGGTACGTTGGTGATCGCCTGCTGGCCGGATTTATTCACCTGGCCGGAGACATAGACTTTCTGCGAGCGGAAGGCGGCGACGTTGACGTCAACCTGCGGGTCGGTGATATAGGCCGCCAGGCGCTGGGTGATGGTCTGGCGAATTTCCGCGAGCGTGCGGCCTTTGACCTGCACTTTGCCGATGTAGGGATAGAAAATGGTGCCGTCAGGCTGAACCCAGTTGCCGGTATCGCTGGAGCTACGATACTGCCCCGCCGGGGTTGTCAGCTCCGGGTGGTCCCAGACGGTGACGTTCAGTACGTCGCCCGAGCCCACGCGGTACTGGTAATTGCTTAACTCCTGATCCAGCGACATGTTGGGCTGCGCGACGTTAGGACGCGGGCGTAATTGTTCAATCAGTCGCGGGGTCAGCGGATAAACATTCACCATTCGGCCAATGTCATAATCAGCATCCTGCTGCTTAATCACATCTTTTCCGTAGCTAGACATATTGCTGCCTGGAAGTATGGTGCAACCACTCATCAAGGTTACCGACACCAATAATGGCATCAATTTTAGTTTGGATTTCATCATTGATTATTTATCACTTTGGCAGAAAATTATCCTGTGCGAATTAAATTAATCCGTACCATTTGATTACCCTAACACTCACCATGCATTTATTTATCGGTGAATATAACTGGCATATATCTGAAAAAAGTTTGGATTCGTCCGCAGGCTATTGACAGAATAATCGAGGCTTCGCTTTACGCTTTCAGGCACGCTACCGCCCTTGGCTTTCAGCTACCAATTCACCTAAAAATCATGTTGTTATGTGGACATCAACTATTCAAAAAAAATAAGAATAGAGATTATTCCTGGATATATAATGCAGAGTTTTTTCATTTCCGCATGACTATTTCATGATGTACATCAATGGCTATTCCATTCAGTACCGAGAGAATTGTTGCAGCTAAGCGAATAGCAGGCAAGGTTAGCTCCGCTTAAAAAATAATTTTAAGAATAAGATTAAGATCAATGCCGTATGACTTTTTAGGATTTTCTTTATATTGACAACTTAAACCATGGGCTACTGGAAATATATTTTCAATAATAAATCCAGGACTATTTTTCACTATTATTTCCTGTCGTGCATTGGTTTTTTGCCGCGAGAAATCGCAGCCAGACGTTGCAATTTGCCGTCGCTTTATCCATGATCAATTCGTCTTGTAACATAAGGTTTTAACCAACGTATGGAATGGATTGCCGATCCGTCTATTTGGGCGGGACTCGTGACGCTGGTCGTCATCGAGCTGGTTCTCGGAATTGATAATCTGGTGTTTATCGCCATCCTCGCAGAAAAGCTGCCGCCAGCCCAACGTGACCGCGCGCGCGTCACCGGCCTGATTCTGGCGATGCTGATGCGTCTGCTTCTGCTGGCCTCTATCTCGTGGCTGGTCACTCTGACGAAACCGCTGTTCAGCATTCGCGATTTTACCTTCAGCGCGCGCGACCTGATTATGCTGGTCGGCGGCTTCTTCCTGCTGTTTAAAGCGACGGTAGAGCTCAACGAGCGGTTAGAAGGAAAAGATAACGATAACCCGACGCAACGGCGCGGCGCGCGTTTCTGGGGCGTTGTGGCGCAAATCGTGGTGCTGGATGCGGTCTTCTCGCTCGACTCGGTCATCACCGCGGTCGGTATGGTCGACCATCTGGCTGTCATGATGGCGGCGGTCATTATTGCTATCAGTCTGATGCTGATGGCCAGCCGGGCGCTCACCCGTTTTGTGAACAGTCACCCAACGATTGTCATTCTGTGTCTGAGCTTCCTGCTGATGATTGGCTTCAGCCTGGTGGCGGAAGGCTTTGGTCTCGTCATTCCGAAAGGTTATCTGTACGCCGCTATTGGCTTCTCGGTGATGATCGAGTTCCTGAACCAGCTGGCTATCTTCAACCGCCGCCGCTTCCTCAGCGCTAATCAGTCGCTGCGAAGCCGTACCACCGAGGCGGTGATGCGCCTGCTGAGTGGTAAAAAAGAGGATGCCGAACTCGATGCAGGTACCGCTTCACTGCTGGTAGACCAAAACGACCAGCAAATCTTCGACCCGCAGGAGCGTCGGATGATCGAGCGCGTGCTGAACCTTAACCAGCGTACGGTAAGCAGCATCATGACCTCACGTCATGATATTGAGCACATCGATCTCAGCGCGCCGGAAAGCGAAGTGCGCGCGCTGCTGGAGAAAAACCAGCACACCCGCCTGGTGGTTACCGGCGGTAATGATGAAGAGGATTTACTCGGCGTCGTACACGTTATCGATCTTCTGCAACAGTCGCTGCGCGGTGAACCGCTGGATCTGCGCGTGTTAATTCGCCAGCCATTGGTCTTCCCGGAAGCGCTGCCGCTGCTGTCGGCGCTAGAGCAGTTCCGCAACGCGCGTACCCACTTCGCCTTCGTGGTGGATGAGTTTGGTTCGGTTGAGGGGATTGTGACGCTAAGTGACGTGACCGAGACCATCGCCGGGAACCTGCCTAATGAAGCAGAAGAGATTGATGCGCGCCACGACATTCAGAAGAATGCCGACGGCACGTGGACCGCGAATGGGCATATGCCGCTTGAAGATTTGGTGCAGTACATCCCGCTGCCGCTGGACGAGAAGCGCGAATACCACACTATCGCCGGGCTGCTGATGGAACATCTGCAGCGCATTCCTAAAGCCGGTGAGGAAGTGCAGATTGGCCCGTGGACGCTTAAAACCCTACAGGTTGAGAGCCACCGCGTGCAGAAAGTGCAGATTATTCCGCCGCCGCAGAATGATGAGTGGGATTACGAGGTGTAGTGAGGATTCTGTCCCGGCGGCGCTTCGCCTGGCCGGGCTACCTTCTCAATATTGTAGGCCCGATAAGGCGACAGCCGCCATCGGGCAGAACGATGCACAGTAGGCCGGATGGCGGCTACCGCCTTATCCGGCCTACTGTTTATCTAACAGCTTCTGCACGTCCTTGCCGGACTGTGTCCCTTTATTCCGCTCAGCCCAGTCATTCAACCGGCGCTTGGCTTCATTTTGTAGCTGACGACGCAGAACCTGATCCACCTGTAAACTGTAATTCAGCGCGGACCATTTACCGTAGACGCGCAGAGGAATGGCCGTTTGCTTCAGCATATCAACCAGTTTCCCCTGCCCTTGCCAGCCGCCAATCACCTGAACGGCGAACTGTAAATCGCCCTCTTCCTTCAGCAGGTTCAGCGTCCCTTTACCGTTGACTGTCATCAGCGACGAGGCGCCGCGGATATTACTGAGCGTGAGAATACCGCTATCAAGGTCAATATCCGTCGTCATTTTATCCAGCTGCGTAGCGCTATCGTAGTTTTCCTGCGCACGTACATCGGTACTGCGCTCAACGGCCTGCTGGACCAACTGTTGGAAGTTAAGCCCTTCGGTGCGGGTATTTTGCATCTCAATTGATGCTTGTCCCTGCCAGTCACGGCGGAAATGGTTTGCATCAATGACGGTACCGGAGAAATCCCCTGCCAACGACATTTTGCCGGTCATATTGATAGGATAATTAAAGGCTTTGAGCAGGCTGCCAATTTCGATGTTATCGAGCTTCGGCTGAAATTCCGCCTGCGGCGTGCCGTCTCGCGCATCGAGCGTGCCAGGCAGGGATAGCGTCCCGCCATCAAGCGAGCCTTCCAGTTGAGTGATTTGCAAAAGGCCGCGCTGATTGCTGGCCGCAATGCTGACGTTGGTAAACGGCATCCCGCGCCAGCTAATCTGTTTCGCCGCCATTGCCAGCGTACCGTCAAAACCACTCAGCCCACTGTAAGGGAGGACCTTGACGCCGTTGGCAATAACCGGACGCGGCTGCTTCGGTGTTGCCTGCGCCTTCTGAACGTCACTGCCGCCGTTTGGCAGGATATCCGAATGCAGCAGCAGGTTATCCAGGTTGAGCTTATCGGATTGCAGATTCAGCACCCAGACCGGGGATTCCCCCAGAATGACGCTGCCAGACCCCGCCAGCGAACTGTCATTCGCCGTCAGGCTAAGATTGCTGAAGCTCAGTTTTTTCGACGCATCCTGCCAGCTGGCGTTGAGACTTCCGTTACCGCTTATTCCCTGCGCCGGAAGGTCTGCGCCCTGAAGCTGCCAGTTAACCTGCGAGAGCTGCGCATCAAGGCGCTGTGGATAGTCGCCCGCCTGTACCTGCGCGGAGAAGCTGAGGGTTAAATCGCGCTGATCGCGGTTAAGGCGGCCGGAAAAATCGACTTCAGCCTGATGATTGGCGTCCTGCTCCATCTGCAGGCGAATATCGCGGACCGTAACCTGTTCATCATCTTCATGCTGGAAAACCAGCACGCTGTCGACAACCTGTAATGCGCCAATATCAAACGACCAGCCGCGTTCACCGGGTTCCTGCGGCAGCGAGGTGCCTTTCGGGGCGACCGGAGCATTCTGCGCGCGTTCGGCTTCCGTTTGCGGCGTAAGTTGGATAACCGCCCCTTTCAGCATCACCTGCTTCACCTGAAGCTGATGAGAAAGCAGCGGCCAAAGCGCCACGTCAAGGCGCATATTGTCTGCCCGCACCAACGGCGCGGTAGCGCCCGGTGCGGTGAGGGTCATTCGCCCCGCGAGGATGCTTAAGCGCGGCCAGACGTGCCAGCGCAGAGAACCATCGAGCTGAAGCTGATAGCCGCTACGCGCTTCTACCTGCTTCACCATATAGCTGCGGAAATCGTTAGGATTCACCAGCAGCACCAGCGATGACAAGCCGGCAACCAGCACCACCAGCAGGATCATCAGCGTCGTCAATATTCGTCTCATGGCACCCTCATCAGGTTCGCGATGGATCAGTCTTTATCGATACGACTGGCGACCGCACCCTGCTGGTCGCGGTACTTGGCATCTTCGCGACGGTTATACGGACGAGCGGCCGGGCCGGACAACGGCTCAAAGCTCAGCGCGCCAATCAGCATGCCCGGACGCAGCGCCAGCGGCAGTTTGCCTGAGTTGTAGAACTCCAGCACGATGCAGCCAGACCAGCCTGGATCGATACGGTGCGCGGTCACGTGAACCATCAGCCCCAGACGCGCCAGCGAAGAACGACCATCAAGCCAACCGACCAGATCCGCCGGCAGCGTGACCGACTCCAGCGTGACCGCCAGGGCCAATTCGCCCGGGTGCAGATAGAAGGCATCGCCTTCAGGCAGCACAATCTCTTCGCTCATCACGCGATCCAGCGCCGCGCTGACTTCCGCCTTCGGGCCGCTTAAATCAATATAGGCCGCCGTATGACCGCTGAAGGTACGAAACTTATTGCCCAAACGTACGTCAACCGTCGCGCCATTGATACGCTCAATCGGCGGACGCGGGTTAATCGACAGTCGGCCGTCATCCAGCCAGGCTTCTATATCTCGGTCACACAGACGCATATCACTCTCCTTAATGTACTACTGCCCTCTTCCGGCATGGTTGAGGGCTATTAATGCACGTTACACAATTCGCGTGAGTTATTCAAAAAACTGACTAATTTTCGCTTTCAGAATATCGATGGCGATGCGGTTTTTGCCTCCGCGCGGCACGATGATGTCAGCATACTGCTTGGAAGGTTCAATAAACTGCAGGAACATTGGACGCACGGTTTTCTGATACTGCGCCATTACCGAGTCCATTGAACGCCCGCGCTCGTTAACGTCACGCTTGATACGGCGCATCAGGCAGATGTCCAGCGGGGTATCAACAAAAATAGAGAAGTTCATCTCTTCGCGCAGACGCGCATCCGTCAGCAGCAGGATCCCTTCAAGAATGATCACTTTTTTCGGTTCGATGTGGATCGTTTCCTGAGTACGGGTGTGCTCGACGTAGCTATAAACCGGCAGTTCAATTGCAGTGCCGCGTTTTAAGGTCTGCAAATGCTGGAACAGCAGACTGTGATCCATCGCGTTAGGATGGTCATAATTGGTTTTAACCCGATCTTCCATGGACAGGTGACTTTGGTCTTTATAATAGCTATCTTCAGGGATAACACCGATATGCTCATCACCCACCTGCTCGCGTAACTCGCGATACAGCGTACTAGCAATAAGACTTTTACCTGAAGCCGATGCGCCGGCGATGCCTACAATGACGCACTGATGAGACTTATCAGTCATAAATTTTGCGACCCGATTAACCTGGATGATAGGAAGGACGGCACGAACAGACAACATTATTCAAGAGGTGAAGTTCTGAATAATCACGTGTATCAGCGCCAAACGCGGCAATTATAGGGATTTCATAGCGGCGATACCAGTCGTATACGTCATTCTGCCGCGACAATACGCGAAACCGGTCTAAAGTACTTTCAGTCGCCACTAATTATTCACCAAGGGAATATTACGTATGCGATCAATTGCTTGTTATTGTTAATAAGTGTCACAGATCGGATAAAAAACGCAAATGATGGTGCATAATCGACGGTAATGTCGGCAAGGCCGGAGCACACCGCTCCGTATAATCGTGGTAATGAAGAAAGAAAAGCACTATATCCCCCTCGTTCCAGCTTCACCGTTTCGCTCGGCGCAGCTCCTGTTTCTCCTCGGGCTACTGACGTTCCTGTTTACGCTTTTTTCATTGACCCTGGCGCACCACCCGAGCGTGCTCTCGCCGGTCTGGTTCCCGACGGCCATCATGATGTCGGGCTTCTATCGCTTTAAACATTCATTGTGGCCTGGCATTGCGCTGGCTGGCGCATTGGGGATTATCGCGGCAACCTGGCTGTTTTCCTCCGCGGCGGTGACGCTCACCTATCCGGCGATTAACATCCTGGAAGCACTGCTCAGCGCGCTCCTGCTCCGCCGGTGGCTGAGGCTCGACAATCCGCTACAGAACCTCGGCGACTGGTCCCGCATGGCTATCGCCTGCGCGCTGGTGCCGCCGCTGGCAGGGGGCATACTGATTTCCAGCATCGTGCCCGGTGAAAACGCGTTTCAGACGCTCGTTGTCTGGGTGCTTTCGGAAGCTACCGGCGCCCTGGCGCTGGTGCCGCTGGGCCTGCTGATTAAACCGCAGTTTTTCCAGCGCTATCGTAACACCTCGCTCCTGATCTCTACGCTCCTGACCGCGGCAATCACGCTCATTTTGAGCGTTGTCTCGATACTCTACATGCCGTGGCCCTTCACCTTCATCATGGTCCTGCTGATGTGGAGCGCCGTACGCCTGCCGCGCGTTGAGGCATTCCTGGTGTCCTTGCTAACCATCATGACGGTGCTCAGCCTGACCGCGCAGCACCCGCTGGTGCAGCATATGATTGAGAACACGCTAAGCAGCTATCGGCTTAACAATATGCCGGGGCTGCCGTTCCTGATGGTGCTGCTCCCCACGGGAGTGATGAGCATCGCGATGTACGCAGTGTATAACGAGCGTCGGCATATCGCGGAAAGCGAGACGCGTTTTCGTCATGCGATGGAGTATTCCGCCATCGGGATGGCCCTTGTCGACACGTACGGACAATGGCTGCAGGTTAACAAAGCGCTGAGCGTGTTTCTTGGCTATAGCCGGGACGAGCTTCACCTAATGACGTTCCAGCAGGTGACCTGGCCTGAGGATTTAACCGAAGAACTCGTTCAACTCGACCGCCTGACTCGTGGCGAAATTGATAGTTACTCAATGGAAAAACGCTACCAGACCCGGCAGGGTGATATCGTCTGGGGCCTGCTTGCCGTCTCGGTCGTGCGCAATGACGACGGCACGCCGCTGTATTTCATTAAGCAGGTTGAAGATATCAACTCGCTGAAAAAAAGCCGTGAAGCGAATAAAGCGTTGATGGCCGGAATAACCCAGGCCAACGAAGCGCTGTTCCAGGAAAAAGAGCGCCTGCATATCACCCTCGACTCCATTCATGATGCGGTGATCAGCACCGACAATAAGCAAAATATTATGTTCATGAATCCGGTCGCTGAAAAAATGAGCGGCTGGACGCAATCGGAAGCGCAGGGCAAGCCGTTGCTCACCGTGTTGCGTATTACCGAGGGGCCTGACGGAGAGAAGCTGGAGGCACTCAGCGCACAGGCTGGCCCGGAAAGCGATGCCGCATACGACAATTCGCTGAAAAACCGCTATGGCGACAGCTACGATATTCACTACAGCATGACGCCGCTGAACACCCTTGAGGGTGAACATATCGGCTTCGTGCTGGTCATTCAGGACGTGACCGAATCACGCAAACTGCTGCGCCAGCTCAGCTACAGCGCAACCCATGATGCATTGACCGGGTTGCCCAATCGCTCAAGCTTTGAAAGCCAGCTTAAAGGGCTGCTGAAAGCGCTGCCGGGCACCCACCAGTCGCACGCGCTGATTATGCTCGACCTGGATTTCTTTAAGGCGGTCAACGACAGCGCGGGCCATGCGGCAGGCGATGCGCTCCTGCACGAAATCGCCTCGCTGATGCGCTCAATGCTGCGCCCCAGCGATATTCTGGCACGTCTCGGCGGCGATGAGTTCGGTTTTATTCTGCGCCACTGTTCCACCGAGCAGGCGGTGAACGCCACTGAGCGCGTCGTCGATGCTATCAATCACTACGAATTTATGTGGGCGGGCCACCTGCATCGGATAGGCGCCAGCGCCGGACTAACGCTGGTGCATGAGCATAACGCCAAACTGGCGGAGCTGCTGGTACAGGCTGATTCCGCCTGCTACGACTCGAAGCACAACGGGCGCGGCAGGGTCACGGTCTACGCGCCGGTGAATCATACCGGCGACCAGTCGTCCGTATGCCAGATATGCAATAACGCGTAGGAGCGCCAGGGCTGCCAGCGCGCGGCATAATCGCGGATCTGTGCGGGCGTCATGCCTGGAAACCGCTGTTTAATCAGGTAATCGTCCGGCAGGAAAATATCCGGTGCCTGCCAGGCGCGCAGCGCAAAGTAGTTTGCCGTCCAGCGGCCAATGCCGGGGAACTGCTGTAGCGCTTTTAGCGCCTGCGGGACATCCGATGGGAGCGCCTGCGGCAGCTCGCCGTTGACCGTTGCCTGCGCAAAATAGATAAGCGCCTCAGCGCGCTTAAGCGGCATCCCCAACGTTTTTAAAGCCAGAGGATCGCCCGCCGCCAGCCGCTCGGCAGTCGGAAACAGGAAAAATCCTTCCTTTTCCGCCAGCGGCTCACCATAGAGCGCCACCACTTTCCCGGTCAACGTCGCGGCCATCTTCACACTCACTAGCTGGCCGAGAATCGCCCGTATCCCCTGTTCAAATGCTTCCAGTGCTCCAGGCAGACGCAGCCCCGGTCTGGCGGCAGCAAGCGTGCCCAGCGCGCGTTGGATCTGCTGTGGGTCGCAGTGCAAATCCAGCAATCTGGTCACGCCGTCCAGCGCCTGGTCGGCAACCGGTAAAAGCCCGGCGGAGAGCGTTACGCAAAGTCGGTTATGCGCCGCGTCCGGAGACATGGTGATAAGTCCGTGATGTTCGCCACAGCGCCAGCTGCGAGTGTAGCTACCGTCCTGAAAGCGCTCAATGCCGCTGACGGCACGCGCCTGCAGAAAGCCAAACATCCATTGCCAGTCGTACGGCGGTAACCACGGCAGTTCAAACATCGTTGCTCCTTAAGCACATAACGGTAGGCACGGTATCATAGCAAAACCCCGGCGCTTCGTTCGCGTCGGCCCTCAACCTCGCGAAGCGGTCATCCCTTTTGTTTAGCTTTATTCCAGTCGTCATACATCCAGCCCTCTTGCGGGCAGACTACGCAAACAGAATCCGGATTTGAAACGGTGGCGTAGTGGCGATGTGTGGCGGGAGAAATCAATCACCACCTCCCCAGGAGGTGGTTTAGGGATGACAATAAAAAAACCGGCGCGGGGCCGGGTTGATGTGGCTATCTGGTGCTGGTGGCGGCCAGATTTATGACGGGCATTATGGCGGCATCACCGCTGTAAAACAGGTCAGAATTTGTAAACGAGTAAACACGACCTGTTACCCTGACGTTTACCGTGCTGCCGTAGCCAGTGACCGCCGCGTTACCCACGTCAGTGACCATAAACGGCTGTCTATCGGCCAGGCGCGGCAAAACATCGCCCGATAAACTGCCGTCCAGGTAGTAACGGTAAACTTCTGAGACAGTCGCCCCACCGCCGTTGTACTTCGTGACGTAGAGCCACACGCTTTCTGAGAGCTGTTTCTTATAGGCCAGGCTGTCATCCGGTGGCCCGTTGATGAAATGCTGATACAGCAGGAATCCTGCCACCAGCAGCGCGAGAATGACCGTTGTCAGACGGTGGAGATACTTAATAGCCGTGTTCGCGGGCATAGTCGATTCCCTGTTTTATCCAGAACTGGTCGTGTGGATCGTCCCCATAAGGCGACTTACCATACCATGCGCCCCAGTTCGGTTTTGATGTCCCTGCTCTGGATTGTGCAAACCCCGCCCCCATCAGCAGCGTTTCTGCCGGTATTCCAGCGGCGAACCCTGCCGCTCCGTAATTGAAGTTGCCGAAATTCGCCAGGGAGTAGGATTGCTGTTTATAGTCCCACGGCCCGTGATTCCTCACCTTCTGATAAAACCAGTAATACGTTGACGGCAACGCCATGTTGCGCGAGGTTCCATGACTCCTGGCCTCACGCATATTTTTTTGGGCGGTTACTGAGTTTCCGCCCGGCATTAATGGAAGTATAGCCATAACACCACCGTTGTTAATTCCTTTTAAATTCATTAACTTGCTTTATCCATGAAGATAATGCACCTTCGATAATAGCGCTGGCATCCTGATATGAATAATCGTACTGGTTTGCAAATTTCTGGATTCCAGCCCTGTCTGCTTCTATATATGAAGCACGGCGAATGATGTTACCGATAAGCAACCCCGCCGTACCTTTTGCAACTTCGGTCATCCCTCTGTAGGAAGATAGATATTTTCTGGTAAAAGCCATTAATTGAAATCTTGAATCGGTAATACCAAAACCATATTTTTATTCATGAAACCACCCTGATTGATCGCCTTTTGAACTAATGCGGGTAATTATTTACCCGTTTGCTTTCAGGGTATTGATCAAAATGGCGGTTAGGGGTTGATTCTGCCGCAGGTGCTCAAAACGCCTACATAGTCGAAAGCGGTCATTCACCCCGTCAGCGTGATTTTTTTACGTCCAGATTTTATGCTATGGCGGCATCCTGCCGCTTGAGTGCTGATTTATGGGTTGGAGTGAGACTAATAGCACGGGTTTACTCGTGTAATACATCCGCCGACTTTCGACGGTTTTGAGCTCCAGCCCGCCCCATCTCAAAAGTGGGGGTTCAGTCTCATCGAAAGGAGTACCACCATGCATAATCATATCCACGATATAGCCAATATCCTGACATCTACCGGCTCGTTACTTGCCGCTATTCCTGCTATCCAGAATGCTAACCTGGCCATCAAAGGCAGCGCGAACCGCGCCCCGGCGATAACTTCAATAGCATAGCGAGTAATCGCCCCGGTGACCTTGCTTTCATATTCCAGTTGCCGCCTTCGCGACATTCCGCTAAAGTCGCCCCCCTTTCTTCACTGGCATGGGGATAACTGTCGTGTTTATTGGTTTTGACTACGGGACGGCGAACTGTTCTATCGCCGTAATGCAGGATGGCGCACCGCGCATGCTGACGATGGAAAACGGCAGTACGCTGCTGCCTTCTATGCTTTCTGCTCCCACGCGTGAAGCGGTGAGCGAGTGGCTCTATCGCCACCATCAGGTTCCCGCCACCGGCGATGAAGCGCAGGCGCTGCTGCGTCGGGCGATGAACTTCAACCGCGAAGAAGATATCGATGTACTGAGCAACAGCGTGCAGTTTGGCCTCGCCTCACTCAAGCAGTACATCACGGACCCGGAAGAGGTCTATTTTGTTAAATCACCAAAATCGTTCCTCGGCGCGAGCGGTCTGAAGCCGCAGCAGGTTGCGGTGTTTGAAGACCTGGTCTGCTCGATGATGCTGCACATTCGCCAGCAGGCGCAGTCACAGCTGACGGAAAACCTGGATCAAGCGGTGATTGGCCGCCCGATAAACTTCCAGGGGCTTGGCGGCGATGAAGCCAACGCCCAGGCGGTCGGCATCCTTGAACGTGCGGCAAAGCGCGCGGGCTTCCGTGACGTGGTGTTCCAGTATGAGCCGGTCGCGGCGGGGCTGGATTTTGAAGCCACGCTCAGCGAAGAAAAACGCGTGCTGGTCGTCGATATCGGCGGCGGTACCACCGACTGCTCGGTGCTGCTGATGGGGCCACAATGGCGCACCCGTCACGACCGTGAACAAAGCCTGCTGGGCCACAGCGGTTGCCGCGTAGGCGGTAACGATCTCGATATCGCGCTGGCCTTCAAAAGCCTGATGCCGCTGCTCGGCATGGGCGGCGACACCGAAAAAGGCATCGCCCTGCCAATTCTGCCATGGTGGAACGCGGTGGCTATCAACGACGTTCCGGCGCAGACCGACTTCTACAGCGCGGCCAACGGCCGACTGCTGCGCGATCTGGCGCGCGATGCACGCGATGCCGAGAAAGTTTCCCTGCTGTATAAAGTCTGGCAGCAGCGCTTGAGCTACCGCCTGGTGCGCAGCGCCGAAGAGAGCAAAATCGCGCTGTCCGAAACCGCACAGATTAACACCTCGCTGCCGTTTATCAGCGACGAACTGGCGACCGCCATCAGCCAGGACGGTCTTGAAGCGGCGCTGAACCAGCCGCTGACGCGCATCCTCGAACAGGTGCAGCTGGCGCTGGAAAACAGCAGCGAAAAGCCGGACGTCATCTACTTAACCGGCGGCAGCGCACGCTCGCCGCTGATTAAGAAAGCGTTAGCCCAACAGCTTCCCGGCATTCCAATTGCCGGTGGCGATGATTTTGGCTCGGTAACCGCCGGTCTGGCCCGCTGGGCACAGGTGGTTTTCGCCTGATATATCGTCGTTGACTTCGCTGTTTTTTCGACCTATCGTAAAGGAATGAGGGTAAGGGAGGATTTCTCCTCCCCTGGTGTCTTAGTAAGTCGGTAAGCTCATCACTAAGAGTATCACCAGTATGATGACCATCATTAACTGTAAAAAACACTAAGTATTAAATTCATGTAATAACATGAAAAATATGAATATTTTAGTTCAACATCATCAACATCATCAACATCGATCTAACGACTGCATCTACATCCGGCACCATGATCCCTACCTTCTCTAAACACGGTGCAACCACCTCTGTTAGGACGTTGGTACTGTGCCACTGATCACGGTAGATTGACGTATCGACACCGCAACCTGCTTCCAGGTACAGGCCAGTATCCTTCTCGAATTTGTAGTACTTCTGGTTAGTTACACGCTCGTAATACGCTGCACCTGAATAGCGGAAACCTGCTGAACCTTGAGGCATAATGGACACACCGTAATCTGCTAACAGAGATCCAAATTCAATAACCTTATATTCGAATTCGGAACCTGTGTACTCACCCTTGTATGAATCAGAAGTTTTTATCTTTCCGAACGGTGGATTACCAAAGGTAACATCAAAATGTTCATCCGTTGGGTATGAAAAACGTCCATACAATACCATTCAGCTTCAGGGACAAGCCGCATGCCAATTTTTGTGTACTCCGGGCTGAGTTCAACACACACTAAACGTTTAGTGTGTGTATTGATGTAGTTTAGTTTCTTTTTTGGTTAATTTAGCCATTACCGGAGATCCTCCAGCAATACCCACACCTTATTCATATGTTGAGTTGAACAAACTGTATTAGATAGGCGAACCTTGACAATCAACGCCTTATTCCGATTTTTGTACTGAGCTATATAGAAGAGAGATCAAACACGTTCCACAATGGATAGCTTCTGCATACGTAGGGAATACGGCGAGGATTTTTTTGTGTACTTCTCACCATTAGCAATACGATCTTTTACTTCAGTTTTTGACATCTAAGATATTTTTTCTAACCAAGTATTAAAAGGTTTTTAGTAAAAGCATTGAATGAAAAAACAGCTAATTAGCTGCTTTTTCATTATCCAGTATTGTCAAAATTCGCACTAGCGTTTTATTGTTCTCGTTTATCGACTGTAATATGTGGTTTTCTCTCACATACATTGCTAGGCGTTTAAGTTCATCAAACGTGAGGGAGGAAATCTTAGTACGATTATAGCCATATATTTTTGGTAGAGGTAGATCTGACATGAGGATACTCCATTGTTGTTAACTGGAGTATTTAGGGGAATGGTTCAGTACTACAACTATGAAACCACTCACCCATGGGATGGTTGTAGCACTGAACAAGGGGGATTATAGCATTATATTCACATCATTTATCGGTTCGATTCGACCATACAGCAGCAATATAAACAATAATTGCAGTGATAATCAAAGAGGCAATACAGAGCGATAAGAAATAATACTTATCCCAACCATCACCAGTGATAACCCCTGTATAGTGTCTGATAAACCAGTATGCCTTATCTTCTGGAAAGAATGAAAATAACGCCATTAGTACTAACACATATACTACTGATTCAACTAACCACGTAATCACATGCTTGATAGGAGTCATCAGTACACCTGTATAGTTCCAAATGCTACCAATGATGAAGTCACTTGCATGGTAGGTGAGTTTAACAAAGCTTCACGTAGTATATTGAAATCAGATAAGAACGGTAATGTTATACACCCTTCGCTTATCCCACGGTATCCGGCTGGATGTAGGCGAAAATGTCCACGTTCCACTTTATCAATGAAGGTCAGATCATCTATCTGTGAGTCGTTACGGTATAGGGCAAACCATATAGAACGATCAGAACCAGCTACGATAGAGGCGAACGTATCACGTATACCAGTTAGCATACCTCCAGTACCACGAGTAACAATGAAGTACTGACCTGGTGGTAACGGCCCTACTTCAGGAACGTTAACTGCACTAGGTTGGTTGCGTGAACGACCAGTTCCAGAGTACGCAGAGAATAGACCAACACCAGGACATACTAGGGTACTCATTGAGTGTCCATTGAGGTGAAATCTACATGGGATCATCTGTCTGACCATGCATCAGAGAACATGATATTACCGTCACAATGTTTCCATGTGATCTTTTCGTATCTCAAGGATATATTTTCAAGGTGGTTGTGCTTCTCAGTAGCTGGATTTTTAATATCTAGCATTACGGGACATACTGAAACTACTTTGACATTCTCAAGTAGCATGTTGAAGTATTCAGCTTCTTGCCCTGCATCGTTTATCCGATACCATTTAAATTCGGCTGATTTGAGTGTTTGACCTTTTGCTACTGCTTTATAGAAATACGGACTTGATGTATCAAATTCTTTTTGAAACGTCAATGGGGCATGTACCCTAGTTCCTGTAATCTTTCCTGTATTATTATCGGTAGGGAGATGTAGACCGTGACCGAATGCAACTATCTCAATACTACCTTCACGAACTTTCACATCAACGGAACCTTTAATATCTGCGCCGCCATCATCTTTCAGCCATAAGTAAGCGGGGATTGCCATATCTAAACTCCTATTCATTATGAGGAAGTATACGAAATAGCACAGTAATCACTTATAATATGAACGTATCATGCGGATTTTAAATAAATGGGATATTGTGCATGATTCTATTTCGGATACATGCGATTTGGGGTATGGTTAAGCGGGTAGTATTGATGGGAAGGATGAGTACCACACTTTGACAAACAGTGTGGTACTTTCATTATGAATAAAATCAACTTAAGAGATTTTTAATATTATCTACATGATCTTTTAAGTATTGATATTTCAAGGTAATAATCACAGAGTCTTTTTTATTCAGAGAACGGATTAATTCAGCCTTTACATTCGGATCACCATTTTTTTCATACTGGACAATTAAATACTCAGCACCATTAACACGAGCAATAATCATTACTTCAATATCACTAATGACTTAATAAATGGATGGGACGTTATAACTTTCATAGGTGATTTAATTATTCATACGTTTTCCGTTATGCTCATCATGTTAAAATGAACTCTACACACTGATGTGACCGTACACCAGGTGCTTTCAACCAAACTATTTCTCCCAGTTCATAACCCCTACCGCGATCTTTTGCTTCATACGTTTTGACGTAATCTAGTAACGTCGCTTGTTGGAGATTCATCCCGTCGCCTTCTTTAACTTGTAGACACGCGCTGACCCTGACACAACAAAAAGACAATTTTTTCAATTAGTTAGCATCTTTAAATACTTAGCGTATAACGCTTTTTATCATGACTAACTTCATCATAACCCTTTCCCTATATAAGGCCCCTTCTTCAGGAGGGGCTTTCCTGTTTTAGCGCCCTGCTAAACGCCGCTGACGGTAGCACGCGTTAGCCCGGCCCGCAGTTTCGTCCCCAGAGTTTGCGAGCCTACTCGTAAAGCCGCACGGGATTCGGACGATTCCTTCCGTCTTTCATATTTCCTCCATTTTTTCTGAGCGTTCCGTAACTAAACTAGTATCATTTCGTGAAATGATTCAGGGCGAGAAACGGATAACAATGAAAGGCATTCTTAACCATCGCTGGCGCATTGCGCTGGCGGCGCTGGTCGTCATCGCAGGGGCGATTGGTATCTGGCACTTCAGCAGCAATTCTGATACCTCCGGTTCCAGCGCAGCGAAACCAGCAGGCTCGCCTGCCGCTGGCGGGCGTCACGGCGGTCGCTTTGGCGGCACGCTGGCCCCGGTTCAGGCGGCAACCGCCACCAGCGAGGCGGTACCTCGCTACCTGAGCGGGCTCGGTACCATTACCGCCGCTAACACGGTGACCGTTCGCAGCCGCGTTGACGGTCAGCTGATGGCGATTCACTTCCAGGAAGGGCAGCAGGTGAAAGCCGGCGACCTGTTGGCGGAAATCGACCCAAGCCAATTTAAAGTGGCCCTTGCCCAGGCTCAGGGCCAACTGGCAAAAGACAAAGCCACGCTCGCCAACGCGCGTCGTGACTTATCTCGCTACCAGCAGTTGGTAAAAACGAATCTTATCTCTCGCCAGGAACTGGATACCCAGCAGTCGTTGGTCAGCGAGACTCAGGGCACTATTAAAGCCGATGAGGCCGCCGTTGCCAGCGCTCAGCTTCAGCTCGACTGGAGCCGCATCACCGCGCCTATTGACGGCCGCGTAGGCTTGAAACAGGTCGATATCGGCAACCAGATCTCAAGTGGTGATACCACCGGTATCGTGGTGCTGACGCAAACTCACCCGATCGATCTGGTCTTCACCCTGCCGGAAAACGATATCGCGACCGTGGTTGCCGCGCAGAAAGCGGGTAAAAGCCTGGTGGTGGAAGCCTGGGATCGCACCAACAAGCAGAAGCTGAGCAACGGTACGCTGCTGAGCCTCGACAACCAGATTGATGCCACCACCGGCACCATCAAGCTCAAAGCCCGTTTTAATAACCAGGACGATGCGCTGTTCCCGAACCAGTTCGTTAACGCGCGCATGCTGGTAGACACTCAACAAAATGCGGTGGTTATCCCAACCGCGGCGCTGCAAATGGGCAACGACGGCCACTTTGTCTGGGTGCTGAACAGCGACAATAAAGTCAGCAAGCACACCGTGGTGCCGGGCATTCAGGACAGCCAGAAAGTGGTGATTGACGCCGGGCTCTCCGCAGGCGACCGCGTGGTGACCGACGGCATCGATCGCTTAACCGAAGGGGCTAAAGTGGAAGTGGTTACCGCTCACGACGCCACCGCAACGGATGCAGCAAAACCGGCGGCGGCTGAAGGCCATGCTGCCGGCCATAAAGGAGCGCGCGGCTAATGCAAGTTTTACCGCCGAGCAACACGGGCGGCCCGTCCCGCCTGTTTATCATGCGCCCTGTCGCCACCACGCTGCTGATGGTGGCCATTCTGCTGGCAGGGATCATCGGCTACCGTTTTCTGCCCGTTTCCGCACTGCCAGAGGTCGACTACCCGACCATTCAGGTGGTCACACTCTATCCGGGTGCCAGCCCGGACGTGGTGACCTCGGCGATTACCGCGCCGCTTGAACGTCAGTTCGGGCAGATGTCCGGGCTTAAGCAGATGTCGTCGCAAAGCTCCGGCGGCGCGTCGGTGGTCACCCTCCAGTTCCAGCTCACGCTGCCGCTGGACGTCGCCGAACAGGAAGTGCAGGCCGCGATTAACGCCGCCACCAACCTGCTGCCAAGCGACCTGCCTAACCCACCGGTTTACAGCAAGGTTAACCCGGCGGACCCGCCAATCATGACCCTCGCCGTCACCTCAACCGCCACGCCGATGACCGAAGTGGAAGATATGGTTGAGACCCGCGTGGCACAAAAAATTTCCCAGGTTTCCGGCGTCGGTCTGGTGACGCTGGCGGGCGGCCAGCGCCCAGCCGTGCGCGTGAAGCTGAATGCGCAGGCCATTGCCGCGCTCGGACTGACCAGCGAAGATATCCGCACCGCCATCACCAATGCCAACGTCAACTCGGCGAAAGGTAGCCTCGATGGCCCGGCGCGCGCGGTCACGCTCTCCGCCAACGACCAGATGCAGTCGGCGCAGGAGTACCGGGCGCTGATTATCGCCTACAAAAACGGCGCGCCGATTCGTTTAGGCGACGTGGCAACCGTGGAACAAGGCGCGGAAAACACCTGGCTTGGCGCATGGGCCAATAAAAAACAGGCCATCGTGATGAACGTTCAGCGCCAGCCCGGCGCCAACATCATCTCCACGGCCGACAGCATCCGCCAGATGCTGCCGCAGCTTACCGAAAGCCTGCCGAAATCGGTCAAGGTTGAGGTGCTTTCTGACCGTACCACCAACATCCGCGCATCGGTCTCCGACACCCAGTTCGAGCTGATGCTGGCGATTGCGCTGGTGGTGATGATCATCTATCTGTTCCTGCGTAACGTCCCGGCAACGATTATTCCCGGCGTCGCCGTCCCGCTGTCGCTGGTGGGTACCTTCGCGGTGATGGTGTTTCTTGATTTCTCCATCAACAACCTGACGCTGATGGCGCTCACCATCGCCACCGGTTTTGTGGTCGATGACGCCATCGTGGTGATTGAGAACATCTCGCGCTATATCGAAAAAGGCGAGAAGCCGATGACCGCGGCGCTGAAGGGCGCGGGCGAGATTGGCTTTACCATTATTTCCCTGACCTTCTCGCTGATTGCGGTGCTGATCCCGCTGCTGTTTATGGGCGATATCGTCGGCCGCCTGTTCCGCGAATTCGCCGTCACCCTGGCCGTCGCCATACTGATATCCGCGGTAGTGTCATTAACGCTGACGCCAATGATGTGCGCACGCATGCTCAGCCACGAATCGCTGCGCAAACAGAACCGCTTTTCCCGCGCCAGCGAACGTTTCTTTGACCGGGTGATTGCCGGTTACGGACACCTGCTGGCTCGCGTACTGAACCATCCGTGGTTAACCCTGAGCGTGGCGGTCGGCACGCTGGCGCTGTCGGTGATCCTGTGGGTAACCATTCCGAAAGGCTTCTTCCCGACGCAGGATAACGGCATTATTCAGGGCACCTTACAGGCGCCGCAGTCGGTGTCGTTTGCCAGCATGGCCCAGCGCCAGCAGGCGGTAGCCGATGCCATTCTGAAAGACCCGGCGGTTGAAAGTCTGACCTCTTTTGTCGGCGTCGACGGCACCAACCCGGCGCTCAACAGCGCTCGTTTGCAGATTAACCTCAAGCCGCTGAGCGAGCGTGACGACCGCGTACAGGCGGTTATCAGCCGCCTTCAGCAGTCGGTTGACCGCATTCCCGGTATCCAGCTCTATCTGCAACCCACACAGGATCTGACCATCGATACCACCGTGAGCCGCACGCTGTATCAGTTCACCCTACAGGCCAACTCACTGGACGCGTTAAGCCAGTGGGTACCACAACTGATGGAGAAACTTCAGGCACTGCCGCAGCTCTCGGATGTCAGCAGCGACTGGCAGGATCAAGGGCTGGTGGCCTATGTTAACGTCGACCGCGATAGCGCCAACCGCCTGGGTATTTCGATGGCCGACGTCGATAACGCGCTGTACAACGCCTTTGGTCAGCGCCTGATCTCCACCATTTACACCCAGGCCAACCAGTATCGCGTGGTGCTGGAACACGACACCCGCCAAACGCCGGGGCTGGCAGCGCTTGATAACATTCGCCTGACCAGCAGCGACGGCGGCATCGTGCCGTTAACCGCCATTGCCAAAGTGGAGCAGCGCTTTGCGCCGCTGTCGATTAACCATCTCGACCAGTTCCCGGTGACCACGATTTCGTTCAACGTGCCGGATAAATACTCGCTCGGCGATGCGGTGCAGTCGATCCTCGATACCGAAAAAAACCTGAACTTACCGACCGATATTCGCACCGAGTTCCAGGGCAGCACCCTCGCCTTCCAGTCGGCGCTGAGCAGCACCATCTGGCTGGTGGTCGCGGCGGTGGTGGCGATGTATATCGTGCTTGGCGTGCTGTACGAAAGCTTTATTCACCCGATAACGATTCTGTCGACGCTGCCAACCGCGGGCGTCGGCGCGCTCATGGCGCTGATGATTGCCGGTAACGAGCTGGATGTGATCGCCATTATCGGCATCATCCTGCTGATTGGTATCGTGAAGAAGAACGCGATCATGATGATCGACTTTGCGCTCGCCGCAGAGCGCGAACAGGGCATGCCGCCGCGCGAGGCGATTTATCAGGCCTGCCTGCTGCGCTTCCGCCCGATTCTGATGACCACGCTGGCGGCCCTGCTGGGCGCGCTGCCGCTGATGCTCAGTACCGGCGTTGGCGCCGAACTGCGCCGCCCGCTGGGGATCGGCATGGTCGGCGGCCTGCTGGTAAGCCAGGTGCTGACGCTGTTCACCACCCCGGTTATCTACCTGCTGTTTGACCGACTGTCGCTGTACCTGAAAAGCCGGTTCCCGCGTCGTGAAGAGGAAGCGTAAGTGAAATTTTTTGCGCTCTTTATCTCCCGTCCAGTGGCGACGATTTTAATCTCGCTCGCCATTACGCTGTGCGGGGTCCTCGGATTCCGCCTGCTGCCGGTCGCGCCGCTGCCGCAGGTCGATTTCCCGGTAATTATGATCAGCGCCTCGCTGCCGGGGGCGTCTCCGGAGACCATGGCGTCGTCCGTAGCAACGCCGCTGGAGCGCTCGCTCGGGCGCATTGCGGGGGTCAACGAGATGACCTCAAGCAGCTCGCTTGGCAGTACGCGCATCATTCTCGAATTTAACTTCGACCGCGATATCAACGGCGCGGCGCGTGATGTACAGGCAGCCATCAACGCCGCGCAAAACCTGCTGCCAAGCGGTATGCCGAGCCGTCCAACCTATCGCAAGGCTAACCCGTCGGATGCGCCGATCATGATCCTGACGCTCACCTCGGATACCTATTCGCAAGGTGAGCTGTATGATTTTGCCTCTACCCAGTTGGCACAAAGCATCGCGCAAATTGACGGCGTGGGCGACGTCGACGTCGGCGGCAGTTCCCTGCCCGCGGTGCGCGTCGACCTGAACCCACAGGCGCTGTTTAACCAGGGCGTGTCGCTGGACGCGGTGCGCACCGCCATCAGCAACGCCAACGTGCGTAAACCGCAGGGGGCGATTGACGACACCACCCACCGCTGGCAGCTACAGACCAACGACGAGCTGAAAACGGCGGCGGAGTACCAGCCGCTGATTGTCCACTACAACAACGGCGGCGCGGTACGCCTTGGCGATGTCGCCACCGTCAGCGACTCGGTACAGGACGTCCGCAACGCCGGGATGACCAACGCCAAACCGGCGATTTTGTTGATGATCCGCAAGCTGCCGGAAGCCAACATTATCGATACCGTTGACCGCATCCGCGCAGAACTTCCGGGCTTGCAGCAAACCATTCCGGCGGCAATCGACCTGCAAATTGCTCAGGACCGGTCGCCAACCATCCGCGCTTCGCTGGAAGAAGTTGAGCAGACGCTGGTGATTTCGGTCGCGCTGGTGATTCTGGTGGTGTTCCTGTTCCTGCGTTCTGGTCGCGCGACGCTTATTCCCGCCGTCGCGGTGCCGGTATCGCTGATTGGCACCTTTGCGGCGATGTACCTGTGCGGCTTTAGCCTTAATAACCTGTCGCTGATGGCGTTGACCATCGCCACCGGATTTGTGGTCGATGATGCCATCGTGGTGCTGGAAAATATCTCACGCCATATTGAGGCCGGGATGAAACCAATGCAGGCCGCGCTTCAGGGTAGCCGCGAGGTGGGCTTCACCGTTCTGTCAATGAGCGTCTCACTGGTGGCGGTATTCCTGCCGCTGCTGCTGATGGGCGGCCTGCCGGGCAGGCTGCTGCGGGAATTTGCCGTCACGCTATCGGTGGCTATCGCTATTTCTCTCGCCGTCTCACTGACCCTCACGCCGATGATGTGCGGCTGGATGCTCAAATCCAGCCGTCGACATTCGCCAACCCGCAACAAGGGATTCGGTCGTGTACTGGTCGCCATGCAGCAGGGCTACGGTAAGTCGCTGAAATGGGTGCTGGGGCATGCCAGATTAGTCGGCGTCGTCTTCCTTGCCACCATCGCGCTGAATATCTGGCTCTATATCAGTATTCCTAAAACCTTCTTCCCGGAACAGGATACCGGCGTGCTGATGGGCGGGATTCAGGCTGACCAGAGCATCTCGTTCCAGGCGATGCGCGGCAAGCTGCAGGACTTTATGAAGATCATCCGTGAAGACCCGGCGGTGGATAACGTCACCGGCTTTACCGGCGGCTCGCGGGTCAACAGCGGGATGATGTTTATCACCCTGAAATCGCGCGGCGAGCGCCATGAAACGGCGCAGCAGATTATCGACCGGCTGCGTAAAAAGCTCGCCAAAGAGCCGGGGGCGAATCTGTTCTTAATGGCGGTGCAGGATATCCGCGTCGGCGGCCGTCAGTCCAACGCCAGCTACCAGTACACGCTGCTCTCCGACGACCTCAGCGCGCTGCGCGAATGGGAGCCCAAAATTCGTAAAGCGCTGGCGGCACTGCCGGAGCTTGCCGACGTCAACTCGGATCAGCAAGACAACGGTGCGGAAATGGATCTTATCTACGACCGCGATACCATGTCGCGGCTGGGGATCAGCGTTGAAGCGGCGAACAGCCTGCTGAACAACGCCTTTGGTCAGCGCCAGATTTCAACCATCTACCAGCCGCTGAACCAGTACAAAGTGGTGATGGAGGTGGACCCGGTTTATACCCAGGACGTCAGCGCGCTGGACAAAATGTTTGTGATTAACAGCGAAGGCAAGGCGATCCCCCTCTCCTATTTCGCCAAATGGCAGCCGGCCAACGCGCCGCTGTCGGTGAACCACCAGGGGCTGTCGGCGGCATCGACCATCTCCTTTAACCTGCCAACCGGTAAGTCACTGTCGGAGGCCGACGATGCGATCACCCGGGCCATGACGCAGCTCGGCGTGCCAAACACCGTGCGCGGCTCGTTCGCCGGTACCGCGCAGGTATTCCAGCAGACAATGAACTCGCAGGTGATCCTGATAATCGCCGCGATTGCGACGGTCTATATTGTGCTGGGGATCTTGTACGAGAGCTACGTACACCCGCTGACCATTCTTTCTACGCTGCCGTCTGCGGGCGTCGGGGCGCTGCTGGCGCTGGAGCTATTCAATGCCCCGTTCAGCCTAATCGCCCTTATCGGGATCATGCTATTAATTGGCATTGTGAAGAAAAACGCCATCATGATGGTCGACTTCGCCCTGGAAGCGCAGCGTAACGGTAATCTGGCCCCGGAAGAGGCCATATTCCAGGCCTGTCTGCTGCGTTTCCGCCCGATTATGATGACCACGCTGGCGGCGCTTTTTGGCGCGCTGCCGCTGGTTCTCTCCGGGGGCGATGGCTCGGAACTGCGTCAACCGCTGGGGATTACGATTGTAGGGGGTCTGGTGATGAGCCAGTTGCTGACACTCTATACCACCCCGGTGGTCTATCTGTTCTTCGATCGTCTGCGTCTGCGTTTTTCGCGTCAACCCCGACAATCGGTAACTGAATAACTATGACTGAGCTACCTGCCAACGTTCGCTGGCAACTCTGGATCGTGGCGTTTGGCTTTTTTATGCAATCGCTGGACACCACGATCGTCAACACCGCCCTCCCCTCTATGGCGCTCAGCCTGGGGGAGAGCCCGCTGCACATGCACATGGTGGTGGTTTCCTATGTGCTGACCGTCGCCGTCATGCTGCCCGCCAGCGGCTGGCTGGCTGACCGGGTTGGCGTGCGCAATATCTTTTTCACCGCCATCGTACTGTTCACCGCAGGTTCGCTGTTTTGTTCGCTGTCCAGCACGCTCAATGAACTGGTAATGGCGCGCGTACTGCAAGGGATTGGCGGCGCGATGATGGTGCCGGTGGGCAGGCTTACGGTGATGAAAATCGTCCCGCGCGATCAGTACATGGCGGCAATGACCTTCGTCACCATTCCCGGCCAGATTGGCCCCCTGCTCGGCCCGGCACTCGGCGGGATTCTGGTTGAGTACGCCTCCTGGCACTGGATTTTCCTGATTAACATCCCGGTGGGCATTATCGGCTGTATCGCCACCCTCGCCCTGATGCCCAACTACACCGTACAAACCCGACGCTTTGATATTTCCGGTTTTATTGTGCTGGCACTGGGAATGGCCACGCTTACCCTGGCGCTGGATGGGCAAAAAGGCCTGGGTATCTCACCGCTGATGGTCGGCGCGCTGGTGGCGATTGGTATCGCCGCTATCGTTATCTATCTGTGGCATGCGCGCGGCAACGACAGCGCGCTCTTCAGCCTGAAGCTATTCCGCACCCCAACCTTTTCGCTTGGCCTGGCCGGTAGCTTTAGCGGACGAATCGGCAGCGGCATGCTGCCGTTTATGACCCCTGTCTTTTTACAAATTGGTTTAGGCTTCACGCCGTTCCATGCGGGCCTGATGATGATCCCAATGGTGCTCGGCAGCATGGGGATGAAGCGTTTCGTGGTCCAGGTGGTGAACCGTTTTGGCTATCGCCGTGTGCTGGTGTTCAGCACCGTCAGCCTGGCGCTTATCAGCCTGCTGTTTATGTTCACCGCCCTGGCAGGCTGGTACTACGCCCTGCCGGTGGTGCTGTTCGTACAGGGGATGGTGAACTCCAGCCGCTTCTCGTCGATGAACACCCTGACCCTCAAAGACCTGCCCGATGAAGAAGCCAGCAGCGGCAACAGCCTGCTGTCGATGATCATGCAGCTGTCGATGAGTATCGGCGTCACCATCGCCGGTATCCTGCTCGGCACCTTCAGCCAGCAGCACATTACCGTCGGTAGTGAAGCGACCCACCACGTCTTTATGTACACCTATCTCTGCATGGCCGTGATTATTGCGCTCCCGGCTCTGGTCTTTGCCCGCGTACCGGACGACACCACCAAAAACGCGGTGATCGCCCGACACAAACTCAAGGAATAAACCGTGAAATTATGGCGTCCGGGCATCTCCGGCAAACTGTTTCTGGTCATTTTAGCCACCTGTATTGTGCTGCTTATTAGCATGCACTGGGCCGTACGTATCAGCTTTGAGCGCGGCTTTATTGACTACATCAAGCGCGGTAACGAGCAGCGATTACAGTTACTCAGCGACGCGCTGGCAGAACAGTATGCCCAGCACGGGAACTGGCGCTTTTTACGCAACAACGACCGTTTTATTTTCCAGATCCTGCGCTCTTTTGAGCATGACAATAACGAAGACCGCCAGCCGCCAGGCCCACCAGGGCCAGACGGCGAACCCGGCCGAGAACCTGACCGCGGGCCGGATCGCGGCGGTATGCCGCCTCACGGCTGGCGCACCCAGTTCTGGGTGGTCGATCAGAACGCCCGCGTGCTGGTTGGCCCGCGTGAAGCGGTGCCGCACGACGGTTCGCGCCGTGGGATTATCGTGAACGGCATGGAAGTTGGCGCGGTTATCGCCTCGCCGGTAGAGCGCCTGACGCGCAACACCGATATCAACTTTGACCAGCAGCAGCGCCGCACCAGCTGGCTTATCGTCGGGCTGGCCACCCTTCTCGCCGCATTAGCCACTTTCCCGCTGGCGCGCGGTCTGCTGGCACCGGTCAGGCGGTTAGTTGACGGCACCCATAAACTGGCGGCGGGCGACTTCTCTACCCGCGTTCCGGCCACCAGCAGCGATGAACTTGGCCGTCTGGCAAAAGACTTTAACCAGCTCGCCAGTACGCTTGAGAAAAACCAGCAGATGCGCCGCGATTTAATGGCCGATATCTCCCACGAGCTGCGCACCCCGCTGGCGGTGCTGCGCGGCGAGCTGGAAGCGATACAGGACGGCGTACGCAAATTTACTCCCGAGTCGGTGACGTCGCTACAGGCCGAAGTCGCCACGCTGACCAAGCTGGTGGATGACCTGCATCAGCTATCGATGTCCGACGAAGGCGCGCTGGCCTACCAGAAATCCGCCGTCGATATCATCGCTCTGGTGGAGATTGCGGCCGACGCCTTCCGCGAACGTCTTGCCAGCCGTGGCTTAACGCTTAATCTGGCCCTGTCGACGGGCAGCGCGACCGTCTTTGGCGACCCGGACCGCTTAATGCAGCTGTTCAACAATCTGCTGGAAAACAGTCTGCGCTATACCGACAGCGGCGGCCAGGTGCTGATTCGCACCGCGCTTGAGGCGCAGCATATCGTGCTCGAGGTTGCTGACAGCGGCCCTGGCGTCACCGATGAGCAACTCGAAAGACTGTGCGAACGTTTCTACCGTACCGAAGGCTCGCGCAACCGCGCCAGCGGCGGCTCTGGATTAGGCCTCGCCATCTGCGCCAACATCGTCACCGCCCACGGCGGGAAGCTTAACGTCGGACATTCGCCTTTTGGTGGGGTTAGCATTAAAGTAGAATTACCGCTGGAACGTGCAATATCGAGAGAAATATGACCGAGTTACCAATTGATGAAAGCGCCCCACGCATCTTGATTGTTGAAGATGAACCCAAACTGGGACAGTTGCTCATCGACTATTTACTGGCAGCCCACTACGCCCCAACGCTGATTAACCACGGCGACAAGGTGCTGCCGTACGTTCATCAGACCCCGCAGGATCTTATCCTGCTGGATCTGATGCTGCCGGGTACCGATGGTCTGACGTTATGCCGTGAAATCCGCCGCTTTTCCGATGTGCCTATCGTGATGGTCACCGCCAAAATCGAAGAGATCGACCGCCTGCTGGGCTTAGAAATTGGTGCCGATGACTATATCTGTAAGCCTTACAGCCCGCGTGAAGTGGTGGCGCGCGTAAAAACGATTTTACGTCGCTGCAAACCGCGCACCGAACTGCAGGCCATGGATGAACAGAGCCCGCTTATCGTCGACGAGAACCGTTTTCAGGCCTCGTGGCGCGATCGCCTGCTCGACCTGACGCCCGCCGAGTTCCGCTTGCTGAAAACCCTGTCGCAGGAGCCAGGAAAAGTCTTCTCCCGCGAGCAGCTGTTGAACCATCTTTATGATGATTACCGCGTGGTGACCGACCGCACCATCGACAGCCACATTAAAAACCTGCGCCGCAAGCTGGAGTCGCTGGACGCCGAGCAGTCGTTTATTCGCGCCGTCTATGGCGTGGGCTACCGCTGGGAAGCCGACGCCTGCCGCATGGCGTGATCTGATAGATTGCCGGATGGCGGCGTTGCCTTATCCGGCCTACATTGAGCGCTTCCGTAGGCCGGATAAGCGCAGCGTCATCCGGCACAATGCCCACAAAGGTTTACTCACTCCCCTCACAGCGCTACAATGCCCGCCCTTAATGTGGGGGCACTCCCCAACTCGCCGCATCAGGTGCGACGAATCTGACCTGTCATCAGAACGAGATAATCATGTTTAAACCGGAACTCCTTTCCCCGGCGGGAACGCTGAAAAATATGCGTTACGCTTTCGCTTACGGTGCCGATGCAGTTTACGCTGGCCAGCCACGCTACTCCCTGCGTGTCCGTAACAACGAATTCAATCACGAAAATCTACAGCTCGGCATCAACGAAGCCCATGCGCTCGGTAAAAAATTCTATGTGGTGGTGAACATCGCTCCGCATAACGCCAAGCTGAAAACCTTTATTCGTGATCTGAAGCCGGTAGTGGATATGGGGCCGGATGCGCTGATTATGTCTGACCCAGGCCTGATTATGCTGGTGCGCGAAAATTTCCCGGATATGGACATTCACCTGTCCGTACAGGCCAACGCCGTGAACTGGGCAACGGTTAAGTTCTGGAAACAGATGGGACTGACCCGCGTGATCCTCTCCCGCGAACTGTCGCTGGAAGAGATTGAAGAAGTCCGCACTCAGGTGCCGGATATGGAGATTGAGATCTTCGTTCACGGCGCGCTGTGCATGGCCTACTCTGGCCGCTGCCTGCTGTCCGGCTATATCAACAAGCGCGACCCGAACCAGGGCACCTGCACCAACGCCTGCCGCTGGGAATACAACGTTCAGGAAGGCAAAGAAGACGACGTGGGCAATATCGTCCACAAATTCGAACCGATTCCGGTGCAGAACGTTGAGCCTACCCTCGGCATCGGCGCGCCAACCGATAAAGTCTTTATGATTGAAGAAGCCAAACGTCCGGGCGAATACATGACCGCCTTCGAAGACGAACATGGCACCTACATCATGAACTCCAAAGACCTGCGCGCCATCGCTCACGTTGAACGCCTGACCCAGATGGGCGTGCACTCACTGAAAATCGAAGGCCGTACCAAATCACACTACTACTGCGCCCGTACCGCGCAGGTGTACCGCAAGGCCATTGATGACGCCGCCGCTGGCAAACCGTTCGATGCCTCCCTGCTGGAAACGCTGGAAAATCTCGCGCACCGCGGCTACACCGAAGGCTTCCTGCGTCGTCACACCCACGACGACTACCAGAACTACGAGCACGGCTATTCCGTCTCCGAACGCCAGCAGTTTGTCGGCGAATTTACCGGCGAGCGTAAAGGCAACCTGGCCGCCGTCGCGGTCAAAAACAAATTCACCGTCGGCGACAGCCTGGAGATGATGACCCCGCAGGGTAACGTCAACTTCACCCTCGAGCACATGGAAAACACCAAAGGCGAAGCCACTTCCGTCGCGCCGGGCGATGGTCACACCGTATGGTTACCCGTGCCGGAAGACGTGGCGCTGGAGTATGGCCTGCTGATGCGTAACTTCGCAGGAGAATCCACTCGAAATCCGCATAACAGCTAGTACATTTATATTGTTTTTCAATAGCAAAGATTCTTAGAAATGGATCACAGACGGAATAATCGATTGTCGATATCATTCGCTTCGCTGAAAAACATAATCCATAAATGCTAGCTGTACCCAGGAACCACCTCCTTAGCCTGTGTAATCTCCCTTACACGGGCTTATTTTTTTGCCCCATCCTCCTAAAGCACGTCCTCACTTCCTTTGTTACACTCTTTGCATACCCCACAAAGAGGTGCCACGGATGTCCGATTTTCCTGCAAGCTTATTGATTTTAAACGGCAAGGGTGCCAATACCCCTCAACTGCGCGAGGCGGTTGAACTGCTGCGCGATGAAGGCGTGACCATTCATGTTCGCGTCACCTGGGAGAAAGGCGATGCGGTGCGCTATGTAGAAGAGGCCATTCGCCTGAAGGTCGAGACGGTTATCGCAGGCGGTGGCGACGGGACGATTAACGAAGTGGCGACGGCGTTGATCCACAGCGAAAGTCGCGAGGTACCAGCGCTCGGCATTTTGCCGCTCGGTACCGCCAACGACTTTGCCACCAGCGTCAATATTCCGGCGGATCTGGCTAATGCGCTGAAACTCGCCATTGCGGGTCGCGACGTGCCGGTCGATATCGCCCAGGTGAACCACAAAACCTGTTTTATCAATATGGCCACCGGCGGTTTCGGCACGCGCATTACTACCGAAACGCCTGAAAAACTCAAAGCCGCGCTGGGCGGCGTGTCGTACCTGATACATGGGTTGATGCGGATGGATACGCTGAAGCCGGACCGCTGCGAGATCCGCGGCGAGAACTTTAGCTGGCAAGGCGATGCGCTGGTTATCGGTATTGGTAACGGTCGTCAGGCAGGCGGCGGGCAGCAGCTGTGCCCGGAGGCGTTGATTAACGACGGTCTGCTGCACCTGCGTATTTTCACCGGAGAGGAACTCATTCCGGCGCTGTTTAATACGCTTGCCAGCAGCGATAGCGCTGAGAATCTGGTGGACAGCGTCTCGCCGTGGTTTGAAGTCACCGCGTCGCACGAGATGACCTTTAACCTCGACGGCGAGCCGCTCAGCGGTAAAACGTTCCGCATGGAGATTTTACCGGCGGCGCTGCGCTGTCGCCTGCCGCCGGACTGTCCGCTGTTACGTTAACGCATTGCGCGTTTCAGAATGCGCTCCGACTGGCGTTTGAAATCCGTTGCCGCTTCGGCGACGGTTTTCTTGCCGTAATCGATCGACTGCAGCGCGCTATCAAACTCCTGCACCAGCTGCGGGTCTTCCAGATATGGCGAAACGGAAAGCGTCGTCGGCAGCGCCAGCGCCTGTTTTATGCCGGCAACCGATGGATCTTTATCGTTAACCACCCCGGCCTGCGTCAACGTCGCCACCGCACTTTTGCTCAGCGGCACGCCGCGCTCCAGCCCCAGCAGCGTGACGCCCTCTTTGCTGTTCAGCAGGAAGTTGATTAGCTTCGCCGCCGCCTGCGGATTTTTGGTCGTTTTACCGATCGACAGCATCATCGACGGCTTCATAAATAGCCCCGCGTCGGTTGCCCCCGGCAGCATTGGATAGTCGCCCAGCTCGAGCTTCGCCGGTGGCTTGAGGTTGTCCGAATATTTGGTGACGGCGGTGTTCCACATATAAACGCCGCCCCACTCCCCTTCAATCCACGGTTTCATCTCATACATGTTGCCCTTGCCGAACGAAGCGTAGTACTTCATATCCGGGATGACGTGATTATCGATAAGGGTTTTATACAGCTGGAAAAACTCCACCCACTGTGCGTCGCTGTAGGTGAATTTTTTACTCTGCTGGTCAATGGCCGGAATATTGTACTTCTGCACCATATAGGAGTTGAGGAGCGCCAGCACGCCAAGGCTTTCCGGGGCCACCGGGTAATACTGCTTGCCGAGCTTGCTCTCAAAGGTTTTTCCGGCGCTTATCAGCTCGTCCCAGTTTTTTGGGTAGCTGATACCGGCCTTTTCCCACGTTTGATCGTTGTAGTAGAAGATACGGGCGGTCATGGCGACCGGGATGCCGTTCAGCTTGCCTTTAACCGTGACCGGCTGGAGATCTTTGGCAGTAAACTGGTCGAGGCCAATCTCCGCTTTGACCTTGTTGAGATCGTAAAATCCGTTGCCGTCTTTGGAGAACAGCGCCAGCCAGTTCCAGTTGGTTTGCATCACGTCCGGCTCGGTGCCGCCCGCCAGCTGCGTGGTCAGGCGCGAAGTGTGTCCGTCCCAGCCGGTGTATTCGGCTTTGACGTTGATATCCGGATACTGCTGATGGAAGGCTTCCAGCGCCTTCAGCGTCACCTGATGACGGCCGTTGCCGCCCCACCAGGACATGCGCAGGTCGACGGGCTCCGCCGCCAGCGCGGAAGCGGTACAGGCACAGAGGACAATCGGTAGGGCAAGACGGAAAGATTTTTTATGCATTTTTTATTATTCCCAGAGGCAAATTGATGGGGTAGGCCGGATAAGGCGTTTACGCCGCCATCCGGCACCAGCACCGAACTGCCCGATAGCGCTACGCTTATCGGGCCTACGGTTAATATGCCGCCACCTCGCGGGCCATTTCTCGCGTGTATTGACGGCTGGCGTTGACCAGCATCTGCGTGTACGGCGTTTGCGCTTCGCCGTTGACCAGTGCATCAACGGTGAGCGTTTCGAGGATCTTGCCGTACTGCATCACCGCTACCTTCTGGCAGAGATGGGCAATCACGCCCAGATCGTGCGTCACCATCAGGTAGGTGAGATTCGACTCTTTTTGCAGCTCCGCCAACAAATTCAGGATTTCCGCCTGTACCGACACGTCCAGCGCCGAGGTCGGTTCATCGAGCAGCAGCACCTGTGGTTCAAGGATTAACGCTCGGGCAATCGCCACGCGCTGGCGCTGGCCGCCGGAAAGCTGGTGCGGATAGCGGTCACGGAAGGCGCGGTTCAGCCCTACGCGGTCGAGCAGCATGTTGATGCGCCGGTCGCGCTCGCCGATACCGTGAATTTGCAGCGGCTCTTCGAGAATGTCGCCAATGGTGTGGCGCGGGTGCAGCGACCCGTACGGGTCCTGAAACACCATCTGCACCTGGCGACAGCGCTCGCGGCTAATCTTATGCGAGAGCCGCTGGCCGCTAATCGCCAGCTCGCCCTGCCAGTGGTTAAACAGCCCGGCGAGGCACTTCAGCACCGTGGTTTTCCCGGAGCCAGACTCCCCCACCAGGCCATAAATCTCGCCCGGCTTGACGTGGAAATTGACATCAAACAGCACCTGGTTGCGCTTTTCGCCCTCGCCAAACACCAGGCTTAAGTTGTTCACTTCAATCATCGTGCGCTCCTTAGTCGGTCAGCCAACTGGTCTGACGCTGTAGCACCGGGAGAACCGGGCGGCGATGGTGCATATCCGGCAGGGCACTTATTAACCCCTGCGTGTACGGATGGGCGGCGTTATCGAGGTCACAGGCGGCAATTGACTCCACCACGCGCCCGGCGTACATCACCAGCACGCGGTCGCAGAAGCTGCGCACCAGGTTGATGTCGTGGCTGATAAAAATCAGCCCCAGCCCGCGGGATTTCACCAGATCATCCAGCAGCCCCAGCACCTGCAAACGGACCGACACGTCGAGCGCCGAGGTCGGTTCATCGGCAATCACCAGTTCCGGGTCAGTTATCAGCATCATCGCAATCATGATGCGCTGCCCCTGCCCGCCGGAAATCTCGTGCGGATAAAGGTTGTAGACGCGCTCCGGCTGGCGAATGCGCACCACGTCGAGCATCTCCATCGCCTTGGCTTTTGCCTCGGCTTTGTAGCCCGGATGGTGAGTCAGCCAGGCTTCGGCAATCTGGTCACCGACGCGGACCACCGGGTTCAGAGAGTATTTCGGGTCCTGCATAATCATCGATATACGCTTGCCGCGAATGGCGCGCATCTGCGCCTCGCTGGCGTTTAATAGGTCGATATCGCCGAACTGCATCCGACTAGCGTCAATGCGCGCTTTTTTCGGATGCAGGTGCAGCAGCGCGCGGCCTACGGTGGATTTCCCGGAACCGGATTCACCGACTATCGCCAGTTTCTCCTGCCCAAGCTGGAAGGAGACGCCGCGCACCGCGTGGGTTACCGCGCTGCCGTTGACGAAATCCACGCTTAAATCGCGTACGTCGAGCAGCGGTGCAGCACTATTCGCTGCGAGGATCGAGGATGTCACGTAGGCCATCTCCTAAGAAGTTGAACGCTAAGCTGTTGATCAAAATCGCCAGCCCCGGGATCGTTACTACCCACCAGCACTCCATCATGTAGGTACGGCCGCTGGAGATCATCGCCCCCCACTCTGGATCGGGCGGCTGCGCGCCGAGGCCAAGGAACCCCAGACCGGCGGCGGTCAGGATGATCCCGGCCATGTTCATAGTGATACGAATAATCACCGACGGCAGGCACAGCGGCACAATGTGGCGCCACAGCACGCGGGCAGGCGTTGCACCCTGTAAACGAACAGCAGAGATAAAGTCCGCCTGACGCAGCGACAGGGTTTCCGCTCGCGCCAGACGCGCAATCGGCGGCCAGGCGGTCAGCGTAATCGCAATCACTACGTGCTCAAGCCCTGGGCCTAAGGCGGCGACGAACGCCAGCGCCAGCACCAGGCTTGGGAAGGAGATAAAGATGTCGGTTACACGCATCAGCACCATATCGACCTTGCCGCCGAAATAGCCCGCGCAGACGCCAAGCAGCAGCCCCAATGGCCCCACGGTCACCGACACCAGCAGTACGATGTAGAGCGTAATGCGCGCGCCGTACACCAGGCGGCTGAAGATATCGCGGCCAAATTCGTCGGTGCCAAACCAGTGCTGGGCGCTCGGCGCGCTCAGCGCGTTGCTGAGGTCCTGCACCAGCGGGTTATAAGGGGCAATCAGCGGCGCGAATATCGCCACCACCAGCAGCAGGAAGATAATCCCGCCGCCGATGGCGGTCAGCGGGTTACGCGCCATCTTGCCGATAAACCCCCCGGCTCTGGCCAGCCCGCGCAGCAGGCGCTGGCGGCCTTCGCCAGAGGCGCTGGAGAGTCGACTATCGAGAGAAACCGTCATGATTTTGTCCTCGGGTCGAAGAATTGATACAGCATGTCGGAGAGCAGGTTGAGCATCACGAAGATCACCCCAACCAGCAGCACACAGCCCATCACCGCGTTCATGTCACCCAGCAGCAGGCTACCGGTGAGATAAGAGCCAAAGCCCGGCCAGGAGAAGACGGTTTCAATTAACACCGCCCCTTCCAGCAATGAGCCGTAGGCCAGCGCCACCACCGTCAGCAGTTGGACGAGGATGTTGCGGAACGCGTGGTTCCAGATAACCTGACGCTCGGTCAACCCTTTAACGCGCGCGGTGATGATGAACTCCTGCGACAGCTGCGCCAGCATAAAGCTGCGGGTCATACGGCTGATGTAGGCAAGCGAGTGGAAGCCCAGCAGCGCCGCTGGCAGGATCAGGTGGTTAATAGCGTTCCAGAACACTTCGCTGTTTCCGGCCAGCAGCGCATCAACGGTCATCAGCCCGGTGCGACGCGGCACAATGCCGTCCAGCCCGAGGTCAACACGCCCCGCGCCACCTACCCAGCCGAGCCAGGCGTAGAACACCAGCAGCCCCATCATCCCCACCCAGAAAATCGGCGTGGAGTAGCCTGCCAGACTGATAATGCGCACCACGTAATCGGAAAGACTGTTGCGACGCGCCGCCGCCAGTACGCCCAGCGGAATGCCGAGGCCCGCGCCGACGATAATCGCCATCGTCGCCAGCTCCATGGTGGCCGGGAAGACGCGGATAATATCGTCGGTCACCGGCTTACCGGTCAGCAGCGCGTTACCGAGATCGCCGTGCAGCAGGTTAACGAAATAGATGCCAAATTGGGTCATCAGCGACTGGTCAAAGCCCAACTGATGGTAAACCTGCTGGTAGGTACTCTGGTCGGCATCCGGGCCGACAATCGCCAGCACCGGGTCGATTGGCATCACGCGACCAATAAAGAAGGTCAACAGCAGCAGACCAAACAGCGTGATCGCCACCTGCATCAACCGTTTTGAGAAGCGCCGGGTCCGGGAGCCGGGCGCAAGAATTGCCGTACTCATCCTTTATCTCCTTCGCTGACTTTGTAGACTTCACGCAGGAACGTGGTGGCCGACGGGTGCGGCTTGTACTCTTTGACTTCGTTACGCACCACCACCGAGTCGACCATCTGCGACACCGGGATCATCGCCGGGATCAGCGCATCAAAGCGGGTCTGAATGGCCTGGTAATCGGCAATCTGTTTTTGCGGATTACGCTCGAGCAGCGCGCCGTCAATCATCTCGTTAAGCTGCTTGTCATAGAACCCGGTGCGCCAGCCCTGGAAGTTGGTCAGACGCGCTTCGTCACTGTTGTCCGGGTTATAGACCAGCGCGCGCAGGCTGGAGTGCGGGTGTGGTTCCATGCCGCTACCACCGCGCCCGACCAACATGTCGAACTTACGTTCACGCATGGCACCGTAAATCTGGTTGCCGGTGCCGGTGATAATTTTGGCGTTAATGCCCGCCTGCATCAGCGTGGACTGCACGGCAATGGCAATATTGAGGAACGGCTGGTCGGCGAGCACGCGCAGCGTGGTGTCAAAGCCGTCAGGATACCCGGCCTCCGCCAGCAGCTTTTTCGCCCGCGCGAGGTCAAAGGTGTAGCCAGGGTCCGGCAGCGTTGACGGCATTCCGGCTTTGATCGGACGCTGGTGAAGCACGCCGTAGCCCGGCATCAGCGCTTTATTGATGCCCTGATAATCAATCAGGTAGCGCACCGCTTCACGGACTTTCGGGTTAGCGAAATGCGGCTCTTTCATGCTCATCGATACGTAGTACATGGTGCCGCGCTGAACTGCATCGACGGTGAGCTGCGGGTCTTTACGCAGGGCGTTTATATCCGACACCGCCATGTTGCTGGCAATATCGAGGTCGCCTTTTTCAATCATCAGGCGCAGGGTCTGCGACTCCTGGAAGTGACGCAGCACCACGCGGTTCATCTTCGCTTCGCCGCGCCAGTAGTCCGGGTTGCGCTTCATGCGCAGCACGTCTTTCGCCTGCCAGGTTTCCAGCATAAACGGCCCGGAACCGGCTTCATGGGTAGTCAGCCACTTATTGCCCCAGTCGCTATTCTGTTCATGGCTTTGTACGGTTTTACTGTCGAGTACGCCGAGGTTACCCAGCGCGCCCAGCGAGTAAATGACCAGCTGCGGGTCGTTATCTTTGGGCAGGACAATCTGCACCGTATAGTCGTCCAGCGCCGTGACCTGCTTGTCGACGTTCTTTTTGCTGAAACCATAGGACTTCCACACCGACGCCTGCGCCAGGTTAAGGTGCAGAATGCGGCGCATCGACCACACCACATCAGCGGCGGTTAGCGGATTACCGGAGTGAAACTTGACGTTATTTTGCAGATGGAAGGTCAGCGTTTTGCCGTCCGGGCTGATATCCCAGGATTTGGCGAGCGCCGGTTTAACGTTGGTGAGCTGTTCAGGGTCAAGCTCTACCAGCGAGTCGTAGAGATTTACCACAATCCCCACCACTTCGTTACCGGTCATTGCTGCCGGGTCGAGGGTGAGAAGGTTATTCATATTCATGCCGATAATGAGCTGATCCGGCGGCGTTTTTGCCAACGCCGCCCCGCTCCCCATCGTCATGGTAAGCGCGAGCAAGCACGCTCCCAGCAAGGAGGATTTTTTCATCTATCTATCGCCTGTAGGGTACGACAGGCGACGAATCCGTCCGTGCCTGTCTTTTATTTGTTATGTGTCAGTCGTGGCTGACGGTGTTGGCTTCGATAAAGGCAAAATTGATGTCTTCGCCCAATCCAGGACGTTGAGACAGGTGAACATAACCATCGGCGTCCATTGGGTCGACGATGCTGTTCAGGTAAGCCGCTGGCTGGTCGTAGTCGAGGAACGGATGCAGCAGGCCACGCTCGTACCAGCGACAGTTGCGAATAGCGCCAATCACCGCCAGGCTCGCCGCGCCGTTACCGTGCACTTCGCAGTCCATGCCGAACGACTCTGCCAGCGCGGCCACCTTCATGGTTGGCGTAATGCCGCCCACACCGTTGGCCCCTGCGCGCAGGATGTCGCACGCGCCCGCTTTCACCCAGTCAGCACGGCTGTGGTGCTTACCACCGAAGCTTTCCGGCCCGATAATCGGAATCGAGAGGTTTTCAGCAAGCCAGGCGTAGGAGGACATGCTGTCTTCTTCCATTGGCTCTTCAAACCAGGCGAAGTTGAGTTTTTCCAGCTCTTTACCAATCCACAGCGCTTCGGTGCGGCTGTACCAGTGGTAGCCGTCGATCATCAGGTCGATATCCGGGCCGACCGCCTCGCGCACCGCGGCGCAGGCTTTGATATCCATTTTTGGGTTTGGCGCGAACGACACCGGCGGCATCCAGGTGTGCAGCTTGATAGCTTTGTAGCCGCGCGCCACCAGCGTTTCAGCAAAGGCCGCGTACTCTTCCGGCGTGGACAGGCCGCCTTCGAGATCGTCGCCGCACATGGTGCTGCCGTAGGCCGGTACTTTGTCGCGGTAGCCGCCCAGCAGCTTGTAAACCGGCATATTGAGCTTACGCCCAATGAGATCCCACAATGCCTGCTCAACGAAGGAGAGCGCACGCTCGGTCAGTTGATGCGCACTGCCACGCTGCCAATGCACCAGATCCTGCCAGATACGCTCGCGGTCGAACGGGTCCTGCCCTACCAGCACCTTGCGAAAGAAGGTATTCACCACAAACGGACGCACGATTTCCGGCGGCGCAAAGGAGTAACCCTTGCTACCGTCGTCGGCGGTAATGGTCAGCATCGCCATCTTGGCCATGCTTTCTGGCCCCGGGTGAGAGTGTCCGGCGCTGTCGGAGACGCGGCGCGTAGGGTGCTGGAAAACGGTGACATTTACAGATTCAATTTTCATTAAGTGTCCTTTATACAACATGCTACATGGCGACTAATTCACCACGGGTCTGTGTAAAACACGGTTCCGGTAATACGGTTTTAGGGAATTGAAAAGGCGTTTCATCACTAATCTAAGCACAAAATAACGTCTCTTCCACGGACAATCTCCGCTAACACCGGGCTGTTTTTTGGGCATGCGCACGAGAGTGCGTGACGTTTTTCACAAAAGGATGGGGAAATGTGAGGGGGATCGTCATCCTCTCCCGGACAGGAGAGGATGAACAAAAATCAGGCGAAGGTGATTTTGTTGTCGAGATAGACATCCTGAACGGCGTTGATTAATTCCACCCCGTCAGCCATCGATTTTTTGAAGGCTTTACGGCCAAGAATCAGCCCCATACCGCCCGCGCGTTTGTTGATAACCGCCGTACGTACCGCATCGGAAAGGTCAGTATCACCGCCCGCGGCACCGCCGGAGTTAATCAGCCCGGCACGGCCCATATAGCAGTTCGCCAGTTGGTAGCGCACCAGATCGATAGGATTATCGGTGGTCAGTTTGGTGTACACGCGCTCGTCGGTGTAGCCGAAGTTCACCGCTTTATAGCCGCCGTTATTCTCGGCCATTTTCTGCTTCACGATATCCGCGCCGATCGTGGCGGCCAGATGGTTGGCCTGCCCGGTCAGGTCAGCAGATACGTGGTAATCCACGCCGTCTTTTTTAAACGCCGGGTTACGCAAATAGGCCCACAGTACGGTGACCAGCCCCAGTTCGTGCGCGCGCTCAAAAGCGGCAGAGATTTCTTCAATCTGGCGGCGCGACTCTTCCGAGCCAAAATAGATGGTCGCCCCAACCGCCACCGCCCCCAGATTGAACGCCTGCTCGACGCTGGCGTACAGCGTCTGGTCAAAGGTGTTCGGGTAGCTCAGGGTTTCGTTGTGGTTAAGCTTGACGAGGAACGGAATACGGTGCGCGTAGCGGCGAGATACCGAAGCCAGTACGCCATAGGTGGAGGCCACGCAGTTACAGCCTGCTTCAATCGCCAATTCAACGATATTTTTCGGATCAAAATAGAGCGGGTTAGCGGCAAACGAGGCCCCGGCAGAGTGCTCAACGCCCTGGTCCACTGGCAGAATCGACAGGTAGCCTGTCCCGGCTAAGCGTCCGGTATTGTAGAGGGTCTGCATGTTTCGCAGCACCGCAGGCGGACGGTTGTTATCCGTCATCACCCGGTCAACGTAGTCGTGGCCAGGCAGATAGAGCTGGTCGGCTGGAATGGTCATACAACGATGCTGTAAAAGGCTGTCGGCGTCTTTGCCAAGCAACTGCGCAATATCAGTCATAGCTATGCTCCCGTAAGCGCCGACATCATGTCGGCTGGATATCCTGCTCAACACTTTTGAGCAGGGTAAGCCTGGTACCGGGAGCGTGGAATGTCCAACTTTTGGCAGATTTTAAGCACAACCTGCTGGCACGTCAGCCGGACAGTTACCACCATTCGTGGAAATGGTGCACCGGCCCAATACCTTCACCTACCTGTAAGGTATCGGCCTGGGCCAGCGCCTGCGACAGCCAGGCTTTTGCCACCGGCACCGTCTCCTGCCAGCTGGCATGGCGTGGCCGTAATGCGGCTAACGCAGCCGACAGCGTACACCCCGTGCCGTGGGTGTTTTTGGTCACGACGCGCGGCGCGGTGAAGCGCATTTCCCCTTCGGCGCTAAACAGCCAGTCCGGGCTTTCAGCGTCGTCCAGATGACCGCCCTTCATCAGCACCGCTTCACAGCCGAGCGCCCGCAGCGCTCGGCCCTGCTCCAGCATTTCGCGCTCGTTGCGGGCATGCGGCGCGTCAAGCAGCGCTGCCGCTTCCGGCAGGTTTGGCGTAATCAGGGAAACCTGCGGCAACAGGCGCTGACGCAGCGTCTCGACCGCCGACACCGACAGTAGCGGATCGCCACTTTTCGCCAGCATCACGGTATCCAGCACCACGTTCTGAATGCGGTAGCGTTGCAGACGTTCCGCGACCGCTTCCACAATGTCCGTCTCCGCTAGCATGCCGATTTTGGTGGTGTCGATGCGTACGTCGCTGAACACAGAATCAAGCTGTGCGGCCACGAAATCGGGCTCAATACGGTAAACCGACTGCACGCCGCGGGTATTTTGCGCCACCAGTGCGGTAATCACCGAGCAGCCATAAGCGCCGAGCGCCGAGAAGGTTTTCAGGTCGGCCTGAATGCCCGCGCCGCCGCTTGGGTCGGTGCCAGCAATGGTCAGTGCGTTGATGCGTTTCATGCCAACACCTCCCCGTGCATTGCATACAACGCATCGAGAAATGCGGGAACAAAACTGCCCGGCCCTCGCCCCTGCGCCGCGCGCTGCCCCGCCAGTTTCATCACGGCGCACGCGCCGGCCACGTTCAGCAATCGGTCACCCGGTAAGGCGCAGCTTGCCGCCACCACCGCCGACAGCGCACAGCCGGTTCCCACCACGCGGGTCATCAACGGAGAACCGCCGTTTACCGCCAGCGTACGTTTGCCGTCGGTGATGTAATCCACCTCACCGGTTACCGCAACAATCGCGCCGCTTTCTTGAGCCAGTTTCTGTGCCGCCGGTAGCGCCTTCGCGGCGGTATCGGTGGTATCAACGCCGCGCCCGCCCTGGCTCTCGCCCGCCAGCGCCCTGATTTCTGAGGCATTACCACGAATCGCTGCCGGAGCCATCTGCGCCAGTTCACGACAGAAATCACTGCGCAGCGTCAACGCCCCCACCGCCACCGGATCGAGCGCCCACGGTGTTCCGGCACGGTTCGCACTTTCCACCGCCGCCCGCATGGCCTGAGCACGTGGTTGCGTTAAGGTACCGACGTTAATCAACAGCGCGCTGGCAATGGATGAAAATTGAGCGGCTTCATCCGCGTCAATCACCATCGCTGGTGATGCGCCAAGCGCAAGCAGGACGTTTGCGGTAAAGGTCTGCACGACGTCATTGGTCATACAGTGAACCAGGGGGGAATGTTGATGCAGAAGGTGTGCGGTGTGCGCGCAATGCGCGGGACTTAGCAGGTCGGCTTGCATGGTTTGCTCCTGCCAAAACGCGAAGAAGCAATGACCTGGCGGCCTCTGACTTCCCTACGCTGGCATTATCCAGATCAGGTGGTACGGGTTTTTCTCAGCCCATCAGCGATGGGGCACCCCGAGTCATGAAGATAGAATCTCTATACTTTTTGCCAGATTAGGGGAAGTTGCTCGCGGTTGCAAGCCCGGCCTCCCGGGTATAGCTTCTTCATCTTAAAACACGCCTGACTCCTTTTTGCTCCCCCCCAGAAACAAAAATAGAGAGATTTATCTCTGCACTGAAGTGCATCAGTAAGAGAGAAGCACCTTTGATAAAGGTAACGTCGAGGAGGAGTAATCGCCTTTACTGGTTGTTACGAAACAGAGTGTTACTTAGGCCTAATACTTATTGTGCATCCGATTATTGGTTGTAAAATAGCCACTCAAATTATTTCCACAACAAGTAAATGGACTTATGCTTGTAAAACTAAAAGTTATTACCGTCGGTGATAAAACAACCACAGGTGGAACCGTAGAAAATGGCGCATTGACCGTATTTTGCCAAAGCCGACTCGTTGCCCTTATTGGCTCTGAATCCTTTTGCCCTCAATGTAAAACTCTCGGCGTAATACGGAAAACCAACCGCTTCAACGTTTTCGCTGAAAATAAACAAGTTTGCCTTGAAAATGATGTTGTTGAATGCGGTTGCCCAATTGGCACTAACCGCCTCATTGCTTCTCCTGATGCTTTTGAGTTTATTGGTTATGATGATAGCGCTGTGGGGGTCACGGTTTCCCATGAAGAAGTCTCCGACTTTCTCCGTGAAGGGGGAAATACGCTGTTCAGCACGGGAGAACAAGAACCCGAACAACACGCACAAGCAGCTAAAAAGAAACGCACTGGTGTTGATGCTGGTTTCTGCATAGTTCCTGAACAATCGACAACCGAACTATTCGAAAACATCCTGTTTGCTGGCGGTCAGCCAGAAGGGACACGCGAACTTTACCGCTCATTGAATGATGCAGGTAAAGAATACAAGGCCGGTTCTATTCTGCTTTTGGTCGATCCTGATAAGCAGGAGGACGAACAGATTGCACACATGCAGCAAGCTAAAGCGCGAATCGATGCAGCATTGGCCCCATTGACGCATGAGGAAGCTAATTTACTCCACAAACACTACGCTACCATAGCAAATTTCACCAGCTACGCTGATACTGGAATTGGCCTTTCTGCTGATCCTGTTGGAAAATACTTTGAGAGTATCGAAAAAATACTCCGCGAGATTCAAGAAACGTATAAGAATACCTATATAACAAGAGGCTCGTTGATTGGCGAACAATTCTATGTCAAACGTAGCCATTTATTTAAAGAACTTGAATCCATACTCAAAGTCAGTTTCCTTAATAAGGCTATGAAATTCGGAGAGTATACCAAAATAAGAAATGCACTCGGACTTTCCAGCAGTTCTATTACCCACAAATGGAATGAAACGGGGATCGGTGACATTGAAGGCTATGCTACTCACATTGAACGGGCAGCTAAATACGTAAAAGCAATGCGTTATACTGGTTATTTAGGCATTGGTTTTAGCGGGCTCCATTCTCTTAACGAAATTCATGAGGCGTGTTCTGTTGGCCGCGAAGCTGAATGTACTAAGAAAAAGTATACTGAGATTGGTAGCTTTGCTTTGGGTACAGGTGGCGGTGTTCTCGCTAGCGGCGGGGCTATAACATTATGCGTCGCAATCGGCGTTGGTACTGCTGGTGTTGGCGGGCTTGTTTGTACCGTTATTGCAGGTATTGGTTTAGGGTACGCAGGTAGCACAGTGGGAAGTGCTATTGGGGAATTAGGTGGAGAAAAGTTGTATGACGTTTTCGGCAATTAATTTTCTGACGATCCATCGATTTGAAATCGCTGGATTTTTTTTGATTCTCGGAATCATTAATTATATTTTTTATGTGATTTTTGACAAATTAGCCAAGAGAAAATTCATAACTCTATGCTCGCTGTTTGTTGAAAAGTTTGGAGTAAGACCAGTAGAGATTTTAATTTATCAGGATGCGGGGGTATTTTTCTCATTAATGCGTGACGCATTCTTTATTAAAGCATTGTACTTTAAGGAAAACTCTTTCCATACGCGAGGAATGGATAATGAACAAATACGTTTCATTAAAGAACTTCCTAATCAGTACACCGATTGGTTACGTGTAAAAGTGCGATTTTCCATCGCTGGCCTTATTTTCCTATTCATGATGTTAGCAGTTTTCTATTTACCATCATTCATTTAACGGCAATAAGATAACCAAGTTTTATGCTTGGTTATCTTATTCAAGGCCAATCATTCCCACCAAAGACATATGCTACTGAAGATAAGGGAAACGTATGCAAATAGCATTTTATGATCCCTTCGCTTTTCTCGCAGCCCACGGTCTGCTGTAAGTGCAGAAGGTTTTTACCCAACCAGCCATTGCTGAAGAGTAAACACTATGACGAATGGAAAATCGCTGCCCGCAATAATTCGCCCCCATCGATCGGACAATGGCTTATCCGTAATTCTGCCGCCGCGCTTTACCCTGTTTGGCGACATACATCGCCTTGTCGGCGTAATCGAGAAGCTGTTGCTCAGTACTACCATGTTCAGGATAACAAGCAATTCCGATACTAGGGACAACCGTCACCGCATAGCCATCCAGGCTAAAAGGCAGACGGAACGCATTATCAATCTTTTTGGCGACTAACTCCGCCAGTTCAGGCAATAACGGCTCCTGAAGCAAAATCACAAACTCATCGCCGCCAATACGGGCGACGGTATCTGATTCACGTATACAGCGCGTCAGACGCGACGCGGTCTCTTGTAGAAGGAGATCGCCCATCCCATGACCCAGGGTGTCGTTAACCTGTTTAAATTTATCGAGATCGATAAACAGCAGCGCCAGTTGTCTCTGTTCACGTCGTGCAGACGCCAGCGCCGCTTTCAGGCGATCGTACAATAGGCCGCGGTTCGGCAGGTCGGTAAGCTGATCGTACTGTGCCATATGCTGCAATCGGGCCTGCATCTGCTGGCGTTCAATCACCGTCGCAATTTGCGTCGACACAAATTGCAGCAGCTCCTGATCCCGTTCGTTGTAGCACACGCCGCCCGGGTAGCTCTTGAGTACCAATGCGCCAATAGTGCCTTTATGCGATTTTAGCGGCACTCCCAGCCAACAAAATGGATTGATACCAAAAGAAAAACGCAGCTCTTCCATACGGCCCGCCATTGTCTCAGGCGTGAGCAGCAGCGGTTGGCCGGTGTGAATCACCTCCGCATAAAACGTCGCCGGGATCAGGGTAAACGGCGCAGGGGTGTCCTGATGCTCATCGACGTGATATGGAAAACTCAGTTGTCCCGTTTCATCATCGTAGAGCGTGACCGAAAAGTTATCGGCGGGAAGCAGCGTACCGACAATCTCATGAATGCGCTGGAATAGCTTGAGCAGATCCTCAGCGGTATGTGCAGCTTCAGAAATAGCATACAACACAGATTGCAGCCGTTCTGAGCGTTTACGCTCGGTGATATCGCGGGCAACACCAATACGCAGCTGATCGGCAGGCGACCAGCGCGCAGACCACATGATATTCACGGTCTGCCCATTTTTGTGAACGTAGCGGTTTTCAAAATGAAATTGAGGACGGCCCGCCATGACGTCGACGATGGAGTCTCGGGTCAATTCCCGGTCCTCTGGCAGCATCAGGTCAAACATGTTTTTGCCGACCAGCTCTTTCGGCGTATAGCCAAAAATACGTTCGCAGGATGCGCTGGCAAAAATGATATTAGCATGGGCATCGACGGCAAAAACCGCGTCCATCATGAGATCGATAAAACTGCTCAACGGTGCGTGAGAATTCGATTCCATAGAGAAAGTCGGGCCTGAATATAGGAGTGAGTGCGACTTCTCTCGAGGATCGTCGCCCATTAGCGCTGCACCAAAGCTTAAATATAGTACAGCCACAGTTCACTATACAATCAAAAAGCGCCCCGTCACCGTGCTAAAAAAGGCAGTTCGCAACCATCACGACAAGGGATATAGTGGGGAGATAAGATACGCCCTAAAATTGAATTGCTCATTGGCAAGAAAACACGACAACTTACTGGCTACCGCCCCCAAAAACCACACAATAACTGCATGTAATTATTTGTTTTATGGGAGTAGCGATAATAGCAACGTGAAGCGACTGCGCTTCTTTTTTGTATCGTTATTATTTTAATTCCTCAACATTTCGCACGCCTTGCTGTAAATGATATTATCAAACCAATATTTAAAAACTAATTAACAATGATGATTTGAGAATAATCTGTACGTTAGCGTAATGGTTTCGTTTGAAAGCCATTTTCGCTCACTGTCTTATGACGAAATAATGCGCATCCAAAATAAAAACTATTAAAATCATCAGATTCCATACACTAACTATCAGAATGGTTTATTAGCAAGATTAATTATCATTCACAACAGCAAAGCAACAACCATTGCATCTAATTGTTTTAAAAGAAAAATAACAATAAAAATCATTACTAAAATAGACCACTCGACTTCCCATTCTATGCATGATCTAAATCAATATTTATATTGTCATCTTGGTTGATAGTTGATTTGCGTTACGAAAGAAGAGAATCGTATGTCCGTGTCATTGCAGCATCAGTTTTCTTTTTTGGTACAACGTAAACAATAATGATGATAGCCGTTATATAAAAATAAATAATCGATGATAAAACTCATTCTTGCTTACGCCATTGCCTCTATGGCATTGGTGGCAACGGGCGTGCTTCTTGGTACGGTTATTAATAATACTCTATCAACAATAAGCGTTGACTGTAACCACGAGTAATTCAGACTTCACTTATATTCCTAACGTTTCACTGGTAATAACGGAGGTGATTAAATAATCCTTCCGGTTTGTCTTGTGTGTTTATAAAAAAGAAAAAGGTTAATGATGAAAGCAAAAATGATGGTATTGGCCGTTCTCGTTGGTTCCGCTGCTCTGGCTGGTTGCAGTTCACCGGCGCAGCGGATGGCGGCATGTGAAGCACAGGGCGTATCTAAAGATACCTGCTATTTATCCGAACAGAATCGCCAGCAAAGTATTAATAATGCAGCGATGACGGCGGCCTACGCCAACGCGGCGAACGCGACTCGCAGTAAGGACGTTGAGCAACATGCGCAGGCCGCGCACGTCGCGGACCCTATGCGTGAAGCCACCCTCTCCTCCAACGTGCTGAAAGCCACCCTGTCAAACGGCTTCTTCTCGGCGACGGTAAACGGTAAGAAAGCGGTGGTTAAACGTATTAACGCCAATTTCTTTGAAATTCATGGTGCAGGATACGTTATTTCCGTCAGCATGAATGCCAACGGTATTGAAAGCGCATCCTGGAATAAAACCCATGGTCGCGATAACGGTATGTTGACCGTCTCGCAGAAATAATATCGTAGGCCGGATAAGCGAAGCGCCATCCGGCAGAACCCGCGTATATTGCCGGATGGCGCTTCGCTTATCCGGCCTACCATCACAGCGTCTGATTTTCGCGGAGTTCTTTTAGCAACAATGTGAAACAGGCTTCGATAAGGGGCGGTAGCGTCTGTGGGCCACGCATCAGCGCAACGGTGCGGGTTAACGCCGGTTGCTGAAGCTGCGCAACCCGCAGCGCCGCATCCTGTAAATGCGTGGTGTACAGCTGCGGGAGGAGCCCCACCGCCAACCGTGAGCGCACCAGCCCGTACAGGGTTTCAATATAGTCGACCTGATAGCGGGTATTGAGCGTCAGACGCTGGCTCTCAACTAATGCGCCCACCAGACGCTGAATGTTACCTTTAGAAAACACCGCGATATCGCGCCCAGCCAGCTGCTTCCACGGCAGATGTGTCTGGCCTGCCAGCGGGTCGTCTGCATGCAGCACGGCCACCAGCGGGTCTTCGCGCAGCGGAAAGATCTGGAGCTCCGCTGGCAACGAACTGTCGATAGCGCCAACGCCAAAATCAATCTGCCCGCTTTGCAAGTCACGCGCCAGCGCATCGTTGGTGCTATCAAGAAACTCCACTCGCAGACGCGGAAACGCCTGAGACAGTGCCTCAGGCAGCAGTGGAAACAGCAGCGAACTCACCGACGGCACCAGCCCGATACGCACCGTGCCGTCACCGCCCGCTTCAACAATTTGCTGCATATCGTGAAACGCCATCTGCGCGACGCTCAGCACGCGCTGGGCGTGAGGCAATATGGCCGCCCCAAGATCGGTGAGCGTGACCGACGAGGCGGTACGGTTAACCAGCTTACCGCCCAGCACCGTTTCAATCTGGCGCAGGGCGCTGCTCAGCGCCGGTTGGCTAATCGCCAGCCGGTTCGCGGTATCGGTAAAGTGACGCAGCTGCGCCAGCGTGACAAAATACTGCAACTGTTTAAGCGAGAGCGCAGGCAATCGCTGCCAGGGATCGGTCATGATGTGCTTCACTCGTGGCTATCACGCAGGATAAGCTGAAGTTATCAGGTGATAAATTTAATCATCTGGGCAACCGTTTGCTCTGCCCCTAAAGTAGCACGCATTATCCCTGTGCCGGAGTTGTTATGTCCAGCAATGCTGAAATCCGTCGCCGCGCCGTTCAGGCCGCACGAGGCGAGTCCCCGTTTGATCTTTTACTCACCGATGCCGCTATTGTTGATATGGCTACCGGCGAAGTGCGCGAAGCTGATGTCGGTATCGTTGGCGATATGATTGCCAGCGTGCACCCACGTGGCAGCCGCAGCGACGCGCTGGAACGTCACTCTCTGCCCGGCGTTTACCTCTCACCCGGCCTGATGGACACCCACGTTCACCTCGAAAGTTCGCATCTGCCGCCGGAACGCTACGCTGAAATCGTGCTGGCGCAGGGCACCACCGCCGTATTCTGGGACCCGCATGAGCTGGCAAACGTGCTGGGCGTGGCGGGCGTGCGCTACGCCGTAGAAGCCAGCCGCCATCTGCCCCTGCAGGTGATGGTTGCCGCTCCATCAAGCGTGCCGTCTACGCCAGGACTGGAGATGTCCGGGGCCGATTTTGCCGGTGCCGAAATGGAAACCATGCTTGGCTGGCCGGAAGTGCGCGGCGTGGCGGAAGTGATGGATATGCACGGCGTGCTGCACGGCAGTTGCCGGATGCAGGAAATCGTGCAGGCGGGGCTCAACAGCGGCAAGCTGATTGAAGGCCACGCTCGCGGGCTGAGCGGTAGCGCTCTGCAAGCGTATCTGGCCGCTGGCGTTACCTCCGACCATGAACTGACCTCGGCCGACGATGCGCTGGAAAAGCTGCGCGCCGGGCTAACGCTGGAGATTCGCGGCTCGCACCCTTACCTGCTGCCGGACATCGTCAAGGCGCTGAAATCCCTGCCGCATCTCTCTTCGCAAATTACCGTCTGCACCGACGATGTGCCGCCGGACATGCTGCTGGAAAAAGGCGGCATTATTGCCCTGCTGAACCTGCTGATTGAACATGGCCTCCCCGCGACCGATGCCCTGCGTTTCGCCACCCTGAACGCCGCTATTCGCCTGCAGCGTCAAGACCTTGGGCTGATTGCCGCCGGGCGTCGCGCTGACCTGGTGGTATTCGACTCGCTGGAAAAATTAGAAGCACGCGCGGTGTATGTTGCCGGACGGCAGATTGCGCGCGACGGTAAACTGCTGAACGCGCTCACCGCCGCCGTTGGGGTAACACCGCCGCGCAATACCCTGCAACTCGCCCCGCTTCAGGCCAGTAATTTTGCGCTCCGCGTCAACAATATTCAGCACGGTACCGCCCGCCTGCGCCATATCCGCGGCGCGCGCTTTACCCAATGGGGCGAAGTCGACGTCACGATTCTCCATGGGCAGGTTGAGATCCCCGCAGGCTTCAGCCTTATCTGGGTGAAGCACCGCCACGGCCGTCACGAAGCCACACCGCAAATTGCCCTGCTGGAAGGCTGGGGTGAGCTGCGCGGCGCGATTGCCACCAGCTACTCGCACGACTCTCACAACCTGGTGGTGCTGGGCCGCAACGCTGAAGATATGGCGCTGGCGGCAAATCAGCTTATCGCCTCCGGTGGCGGCATGGCGCTGGCGCAAAATGGCGGCATTCTGGCACACGTTGCCATGCCAATTGCCGGGATGCTCTCCGACAAACCGGCCGAGACGCTGGCCGCTGAGTTTCGTAACCTGCGCGACCTGAGCGCTAAGGTAGCCGACTGGGAGCCGCCGTATCGCGTCTTTAAAGCGATTGAAGGCACCTGTCTTGCCTGTAACGCCGGGCCACATTTAACCGATTTAGGGCTGACCGACGGCACCACGCGCCAGATAGTCGACCCAATACTGGACTGCCGGGAAACCCCGGAACACACAACACAACAATAATCATGGGAGCGCCACACAATGGCCGATAATACCCTTCAAACGCCAACCGCTGGAAGTTGGCTTGAGCGACGTTTTTCGTTGTCTTCCCGCGGCAGTTCGCTGCGCACCGAATGCCTTGCAGGGGTCACCGGTTTTCTCGCCGCCGCCTATCTACTGGTCGTTATCCCAGGGCTGCTGGCCGTCGGCGGTATGGATAAAGGCGCGGCGACAACCGGCACTATTTTGGTGTTCGTGGGCGGTACGCTGCTGATGGCGTTCTACGCTAACCTGCCATTTATCGTCGGCCCTGGCATCGGTGGTTCAGTGCTGGTGGGCGTTACGCTTGCGGGCAGCGAAGGTATAGGCTGGCAGATTGGTCTCGGCATCGCCTGCTGGTCGGGCATTCTCTTCTTTCTGCTGACCAAATTCGGCCTGCGCGAAGTGGTGACCCGCTCGGTGCCGCAGTCCATCAAGCTCGGGTTAACCGCATCTATCGGTCTGTTCGTGGCGATATTAGGTTTTCGTAACGCCGGGCTGGTGCTGGCCAACGCCAAAACCAACTCGCTGATGCTGGGCGACTTTATGGCGCCCGGCGCGCTGGTCGCACTGTGCGGTCTGTTCCTGGCGATAGCGCTACAGGCTCGCCGCATTCCCGGCGCTATTTTATGGGCGATTTTATTCGCTACCCTGGTCGGCATTCCCGCCGGTGTGACGCATCTGCCCACCCGCTTTATCGATATGCCGCACTCGCTGACGCCGGTGCTCGGTCACGTCGATATGCTGGGCGCGCTCAATATCGCCTTCCTGCCGTTCCTGTTCGTCTTTTTTGCCTCTGAGTTTTTCTCTACGATGGGCACCACGCTTGCCGTAGGCGGCGAAGCCGGGCTGCTGGATAAAGAAGGCAATATGCCGCACATCAATCGTCCGTTTATGGTCGATTCTATTGCCGCCGCTATCGGCCCGTGGCTCGGCATTCCGGCGGCCACCGCACTGATTGAATCCTCGGCGGCGGCGGAAGCCGGGGGTAAAACCGGCCTGACAGCGCTGGCAGCGGCGGTGATGTTCCTGCTGATGTTGCTGTTCACTCCGGTCGCGCTGATGATCCCGAAAGAAGCCACCGCGCCCGCGCTGATGCTGATTGGGCTGAATATGTTCAGCGGCCTGCGCAAGGTTGACCTCGGTAACTTCACCGACGGCCTACCGGTGCTGATGATGGTGATGATAACCCTGATTGCCAACAGCTTCGGTACCGGGATTGCCGGTGGTCTGCTGTTCTTTATCGTGATTAAGACCATCGCCGGAAAATGGCGTGAAATCCCGATTGGTCTGTGGGTGCTGGCGATTCCGTTGGTGTACTACTTCGCGACGCTGGTGAAGCACTAAGACCTCTGCCCATCAGGTGGACGCCTCCACCTGATGGACACTCTGAGCATGTTGAATTAATTGTAATTGTTTTCAAATCTTGATGACGCCCACCGCCAGCAGATAATATATTTCCGGTTTCCAAAGAGGCTGAAAATATTATGCCAGAATCATCAGACATTAAACTTAGACCCCTTGAACGCGAAGATTTGCGCTTTGTTCATCAACTCGATAATAACGCGAGCGTGATGCGCTATTGGTTTGAAGAACCCTATGAAGCCTTCGTTGAGCTGAGCGATCTTTACGATAAACATATCCACGATCAGAGCGAACGCCGTTTTGTCATTTCGTTTAATGGCAATAACGCAGGCCTGGTGGAGCTGGTTGAAATAAACCATATTCACCGCCGAGCCGAATTTCAGATTATCATCTCGCCGGAATATCAGGGCAAAGGCCTGGCGACACGCGCCGCTAAGCTGGCAATGGATTACGGCTTTACGGTACTGAATCTCTATAAGCTCTATCTCATCGTGGATAAAGAGAACGCCAAAGCGATTCATATTTATCGTAAGCTTGGCTTTATCCAGGAGGGCGAATTAATCCATGAGTTCTTCGTTAACGGTGAATACCGCAACACGATACGGATGTGTATTTTCCAGCACCAGTATTTAGAACATAACAAGTCAACGGGCGGGTTACTGAAACCGACGGCGCAATAGCGCCCTGCGTCGGTCCAGCCTGGCGTCAAGGCGGTTAACGCTGCTTTGTCGCACATTCCGCTTTCACCGCTTCATACAGCAACCGCACCGCGGCAGAGAGCTGCTTGCGGTGTGGGCAGATCATATTGAGCGGCACCAGATCGCCTTGATACTGCGGCAGCAGCACCTTGAGCCGCCCTTCGCGCAGGTCGTCGCAGGCATCCAGCATCGATTTAAACGCGACGCCCTCTCCCGCCACCGCCAGCCGACGGATCACTTCGGCATCATCGCTGGTAATACTGCCGCTGACCTGGACACTGTACTCTACGCCATCCTGGCTGAGCGGCCAGCGGTCAAACGCTCTGCCGCGCAGCACGTAAGTCAACGCATTGCATTTTTCGAGGTCGGCGAGCGTCTGCGGTTCACCGTGGCGCGCAATCCAGTCGGGGGAGGCCACCACCACGCGGCGGTTATCCGGCGCGACGGGGAGCGACACAAACGAGGCATCGTGGTTTTCGCCGTAGCGAAACGCCACGTCTACCGGGTCTTTGAAGACATCGGTGAGATGATCGGAAAACAGAATGCGCAGCCGCAGCGCCGGGTGACGCTCGCGGAAGCGACGAAACACGTTCAGCAGCAGGTTACGCCCAAGGTCTGACGGCACGGCGATTTGCAGCGTACCGCGCACCTCATCATCCGGCGTCTGGATTTTTTGTAGCCCATTTTGCAGTGCGTCCAGCATCTGTAAGGCATACGGCAGCCAGGCCTCGCCTTCTGCCGTCAGACGCAGGCTGCGCGTGGAGCGCGCAAACAGACGCACGTTTAACGCCGTCTCCAGCCGTTTAATCGCCGAACTGACCTGCGCCGGGGGAATGCCCGCTTCGCGCGCCGCATCGCTAAAGCTGTTCAACGCGGCGGCGCGCACAAACAGTGATAAGTCTTCCAGCCTGAACATAAGGGGTCCTTAGGGGCGAGCGCCAGAATTATCCTCAAATGCGAGGTTGTCGGGGTTTGCTTACACTTTTTAAGAAAGCAGCGCTTGCCATTGAGGGCGCGCATCAGGAATCATACGGAGCTGCAATTTTATATCCAGGATAATATGGGGATAGTATGCGTAAAACAAAAATGATGCTTCTGGGCGTACTGTTGGCAACGGCGGGCGCGGCGTGGGCTGCTCCGGCTACCGGTATTAAGCAGTATGAGCTGAAAGAGTTCACTGCTGACTTCACGCAATTCAAGCCTGGCGATAAAGCGCCAGCCATGTACCTGACGCCAGAGTACAACATCAAGCAGTGGCAGCTACGTAACCTGCCAGCGCCGGACGCGGGAACGCGCTGGACGTACATGGGCGGTAACTATGTACAGATTAGCGAGACCGACGGCACCATCAGCAAAATCTACGACGGCGAAATTTTCTATCACCGTTAATGAATAAAGGCCGGGCGCATCACTGATGCGCCCGGCCTCTTTTTACCTGTGTTACACCGCGCGGAACGCGATGTCGCCTGGAATCACTTCACCCTGCCAGTAGAGCTGTGCCGCAACGCGCCCCGCCAGTCGACGATAAATCTCGGTGAATTCACTCTCCGGACGAGCCACCACCGTCGGCGTGCCGTTATCCAGGTCTTCACGCAGATTGATGTGCAGCGGCATCTGGCCCAGCAGCTGAGTATGGTACTTCTCTGCCAGCTTCTCTGCGCCACCGGTGCCAAAAATTGGCTCGTGATGACCGCAGTTGCTGCAGATGTGCATGCTCATGTTCTCCACGATACCCAGCACCGGCACTTCCACTTTTTCGAACATCACGATGCCTTTTTTGGCATCGATCAGCGCGATGTCCTGCGGCGTGGTAACCACAACGGCCCCGGTCACCGGAATGTTTTGCGCCAGCGTCAGCTGGATATCACCGGTACCCGGCGGCATGTCCAGCACGAGGTAGTCGAGATCCGGCCACATGGTTTCCTGCAGCATCTGCATCAATGCCTTGCTGGCCATCGGACCACGCCACACCATGGCGTTGTCGTCAGTGACCAGATAGCCGATGGAGTTGGTTGCCAGGCCGTGCGCCATGATCGGCGCCATGTGGGTGCCGTCTGGCGAGGTTGGACGCTGGTTTTCCGCGCCCAGCATATTCGGGATGGACGGGCCGTAGATGTCGGCATCGAGGATGCCCACTTTCGCCCCTTCCGCGGCCAGCGCCAGCGCCAGGTTCACGGCGGTGGACGATTTACCCACCCCGCCTTTGCCGGAGCTGACGGCAATAATATTCTTCACGCCGGTCACGCCCGGCTGGTTTTTCACGCGTTTCAGCGTGGCGATGCTGTGCGACAGCTTCCAGTCGATAGCTTTCGCACCGGTCACCCGCAGCAGTTCAGCGCTGGTTTGCTCTTTTAATTCTTCAAAGGCGCTATGCCAGACAAACGGCATCTGCAGTTCGATGTGCACGGTGTCGTCAAGCCAGGCGACGTGGTGCAGCGCTTTTAGCGTCGTTAAGTTGTGCTTCAGGGTGGGGTGCTGGAAGTTTGCCAGCGTGCCGGCCACCATCGCACGTAGACGTTCAGGTGATTTGGCCTGGGATTCTGAGTTCATCCCGACTCCTTTGTTGTTTTAACATGCTTTCAGTACGCCTAAGTCTACCACAGGTACGCTCAAGCATGTATGGCACACCCTCTACCCTTTTGGTAATATCAAAACCCCTTTTTTCAAACAGAAGAAGTAATACCCACTATGACTCAAGTCGCGAAGAAAATTCTGGTAACGTGCGCACTGCCGTACGCCAACGGCTCCATCCACCTCGGCCATATGCTGGAGCACATCCAGGCTGATGTCTGGGTCCGTTACCAGCGAATGCGCGGCCACGAGGTTAACTTCATCTGCGCGGACGATGCCCACGGCACGCCAATCATGCTGAAAGCGCAGCAGTTGGGCATTACCCCAGAGCAGATGATTGCCGAAATGAGTCAGGAGCATCAGACTGACTTTGCGGGCTTTAACATCAGCTACGACAACTATCACTCGACACACAGCGACGAGAACCGCGAGCTGTCCGAGCTGATTTATGGTCGCCTGAAAGAGAACGGTTTTATTAAAAACCGCACCATCTCTCAGCTGTACGATCCGGAAAAAGGCATGTTCCTGCCGGACCGTTTCGTGAAAGGCACCTGCCCGAAATGTAAATCACCGGATCAGTACGGCGATAACTGCGAAGTGTGCGGCGCGACCTACAGCCCAACCGAGCTTATCGAGCCGAAATCCGTGGTATCTGGCGCGACCCCGGTGATGCGCGAGTCTGAGCACTTCTTCTTTGACCTCCCGTCCTTCAGCGAAATGCTGCAGGCGTGGACCCGCAGCGGCGCGCTGCAGGAGCAGGTCGCGAACAAAATGCAGGAATGGTTTGAATCCGGCCTGCAGCAGTGGGATATCTCCCGCGATGCGCCGTACTTCGGCTTTGAAATCCCGAACGCGCCGGGCAAATACTTCTACGTCTGGCTGGATGCGCCAATCGGCTACATGGGCTCCTTCAAGAACCTGTGCGACAAACGCGGCGACACCACCAGTTTCGATGAATACTGGAAGAAAGACTCTACCGCCGAGCTGTATCACTTTATCGGTAAAGATATCGTCTACTTCCACAGCCTGTTCTGGCCTGCGATGCTGGAAGGTAGCAACTTCCGCAAGCCGACCAACCTGTTCGTACACGGCTACGTGACGGTGAACGGCGCGAAGATGTCCAAATCTCGCGGCACCTTTATTAAAGCCAGCACCTGGCTCAAGCACTTCGATGCCGACAGCCTGCGTTACTACTACACCGCGAAGCTCTCTTCCCGTATCGACGATATCGACCTGAACCTGGAAGATTTCATCCAGCGCGTCAACGCCGACATCGTGAACAAAGTGGTGAACCTGGCTTCCCGTAACGCCGGCTTTATCGCTAAGCGTTTCGACGGCGTGCTGTCCGCTGAACTGGCTGACCCTGAGCTGTATAAAACCTTCACCGACGCTGCCGCCAGTATTGGCGAAGCGTGGGAAAGCCGTGAGTTCGGCAAAGCTATTCGTGAAATCATGGCGCTGGCCGACGTCGCTAACCGCTACGTTGACGAGCAGGCACCGTGGGTTGTGGCGAAACAGGAAGGCCGCGACGCCGACCTGCAGGCTATCTGCACCATGGGTCTGAACATGTTCCGCGTGCTGATGACCTGGCTGAAGCCGGTTCTGCCGGAGCTGGCTGCACGTACCGAAGCGTTCCTCAACACCGAGCTGAGCTGGGATGCTATCAACGCGCCGCTGGTGGGTCATAAGATCAACACCTTCAAGGCGCTGTATAACCGTATTGAAATGAAACAGGTGGAAGCGCTGGTGGAAGCCTCTAAAGAAGAAGTGAAAGCAGCCGCTGCTCCGGTTACCGGCCCGCTGGCGGATGACCCAATCCAGGAAACCATCACCTTTGACGATTTCGCCAAAATTGACCTGCGCGTGGCGCTGATTGAAAACGCCGAGTTCGTGGAAGGCTCTGACAAGCTGCTGCGCCTGACGCTGGATCTGGGTGGCGAGAAACGTAACGTCTTCTCCGGCATCCGTTCCGCCTACCCGGACCCGCAGCCGCTGATTGGCCGCCTGACCGTGATGGTGGCGAACCTGGCTCCGCGTAAAATGCGCTTCGGCATCTCGGAAGGGATGGTGATGGCGGCAGGCCCTGGCGGGAAAGATATCTTCCTGTTAAGCCCGGATGACGGTGCGAAACCAGGCCAGCAGGTGAAATAATCTGCATAAAAAAACGCTGCTTCGGCAGCGTTTTTTTATTGGTAGTTCGTGCATTCCCGGCGACAACATTTCGCGCATATGGGTAGCCCGGCCAAGCGCAGCGCCGCCGGGGAACAGCAGATAATTACTTCGCCGCGTGCTCGCGAATCGCCAGGCCGCGCAGGAAATAACGCAGGAACTGGTCGCCACATTCGCGGAAGTTTTTATGGTCAGGCGCACGCATCATGGCGGTGATTTCCGGCATAGAGACGCGGAACTGCTGCTGAGTCAGGATAGCCAGAATATCGTCGGTTTTCAGCGCAAACGCGATACGCAGCTTTTTCAGCATGATGTTGTTGTTGATACGACGTTCAACCGCCAGCGCCGGAGCAGACTCGTCGCGACCGCGCTTTTCGTAAATCAGGCCGTTCAGGAAGCACGACAGCATAATGTCCGGGCAACGCACGAAGCCTTCCTCATCCTCTTTGCGCAGCCACGGCGCCAGCTGTTCAACGCTGACTTCGGCTTCGCCCAGCGCGAAAACACGCACCAGATCGTTATTGTTCATTTTCAGGATGTAGCGGACGCTGCGTAAAATATCGTTACTGACCATAGTGCCTTCGACGGTGGTAATGAAAAAATGATGGCTGATTCTACACGAATTAAAGCCCCAACGCCTCTTTCAGCGTCTTCAAATAGCGTCGGCTGACCGGCACGGTCAGCCCGTTACGCAGCAGCAACTCCGCCTGGCCATTATCCTCCAGACGAATTTCCTTCAGGTGCGCCATGTTCACCAGATACTGGCGATGACAGCGAATCAGCGGCGTGCGGCTTTCCAACGTACGCAGCGTCAGCTCGGTAAAGCCCTCTTTGCCCTCTCCGCTGGTAACGTAAACACCGCTCATCCGGCTGCTGACAAAGGCCACGTCGTCCATCTGCAACAGATAGATTCGGCTGTGCCCGGTACAGGGAATAAATTTCAGCGCCTGCTGGTTTTCGCTCAGCACCGACATATCCTGCGCCGCCCGCTCCTGACGCAGGCGCATCAGCGTCTTTTCCAGCCTTTTTTCTTCGATCGGCTTGAGCAGATAGTCAAACGCGTGCTCCTCAAACGCTTTGACCGCGTACTCGTCGAAAGCGGTCAGAAAGACGATGTAGGGGCGATGCTCCGGGTCAAGCATGCCCACCATCTCAAGCCCGCTGATGCGCGGCATCTGGATATCCAGAAACAGCACATCCGGGCGCAGCTTATGCACCGCGCCAATGGCTTCCACCGCGTTAGCGCACTCGCCGACGATGTTCACATCCTCGTGCGTTTGCAGCAGAACGCGCAGGTTCTCCCGCGCCAGCGGCTCATCATCGACAATCAACACGTTAATCATGCACTTTCCTCCAGAGGTAACCGCAGAGTGACGCGGGTAAAACGGTCCGGTTCACAGGCGACGGCAATCCCGCATTCGTCGCCAAAACGCATCCGCAGACGCTTATCCACCAGGCTCATGCCCAGGCCGCTGGACTGGGCGCCAGGCTGATACAGCCCGGCGTTATCTTCAATATCCAGCACCAGATGCCGGTCCTGCTGGCTAGCGCGCAGCGTGATCTCGCCAACCTCCATCAACTGCGAAGTACCGTGCTTAATGGCGTTTTCGACAATCGGCTGGAGGGTAAACGCCGGAAGCTGCTGGTGCGCCAGCGCGTCCGGAATATCCAGATGCACCTGTAGCCGCGACTGAAAGCGCGCCTTCTCAATTTGCAGATAGGCGTTCACGTGCTCAATCTCGTCTGCCAGGGTCACAATCTCCGACGGGCGTTTGAGGTTTTTACGGAAAAAGGTCGACAGATACTGCACCAGTTGGCTCGCCTGTTCGCTGTCGCGGCGAATCACCGCTTTCAGGGTATTAAGCGCATTAAACAGGAAGTGTGGGTTTACCTGGGCGTGCAGCAGTTTAATCTCCGACTGGGTCAGCAGCGCCTTCTGCCGCTCGTACTGCCCGGCAAGGATCTGCGCCGACAGCAGTTGGGCAATCCCCTCGCCTAACGTACGGTTGATCGAACTGAACAGGCGGTTTTTAGCTTCGTACAGCTTGATGGTGCCAATCACCCGCTGGTTTTCACCGCGCAGCGGGATAACCAGCGTCGAGCCAAGCTTGCAGTTGGGGTGAATTGAGCAGCGGTACGGCACTTCGTTGCCGTCAGCGTAGACCACTTCGCCGCTCTCAATGGTTTTTTGCGTGTAGCGAGAGGAGATGGGCTTGCCGGGCAGATGGTGGTCTTCACCGATGCCGGTAAATGCCAGCAGCTTCTCGCGGTCGGTGATGGCGACCGCGCCGATATCCAGCTCCTGAATCAGGACCTGCGCCACCTTCATGCTGTTCTCTTCGTTAAAGCCCTGACGCAGAATACCTTCCGTCGACGCCGCCAGCTTCAGGGCGGTGGCGGAGAATGCCGAGGTGTACTTTTCAAACATCGCCCGCTTATCGAGCAGAATACGCATAAACAGCGCCGCACCCACGGTATTGGTCACCATCATCGGCGCTGCGATGCTCTGCACCAGATGCAGCGCGTCTTCAAACGGGCGGGCGATCAGCAGAATAATCAGCATCTGCACCAGTTCCGCCACCAGGGTGATGACCCCTGCCGTCCACGGGCTGAAGACTTTATCCGGGCGACCGCGACGAATCAGCAGGCTGTGCACCAGCCCGCCGAGCAGCCCCTCAACGATGGTTGAAATCATGCAGCTCAACGCGGTCATGCCGCCCATCGAATAACGGTGCAGACCGCCGGTCAGCCCGACCAGTCCTCCCACCACCGGGCCGCCCAGCAGCCCGCCCATCACCGCGCCAATCGCGCGCGTGTTGGCAATGGAGTCTTCAATATGCAGACCAAAATAGGTGCCGAGAATACAGAAAATAGAAAACGTGACGTAGCATAGCAGCTTGTGCGGCAGACGCACGGTGACCTGCATCAGCGGAATGAAGAGACGCGTCTTGCTCATTAACCAGGCAATAACCAGGAAAACACACATCTGCTGAAGCAGCAGCAACACCAGATTAAACTCGTACATACCACGTCACCACAACAGAAATAAAACTGCGTAACATACACATAGTCGGCATAACTTTCTTTGAAACCTGGCAATAAAAGTGCAAAAAATGCTACCGATCACATTTTATCCCTCTCATTCGGCGCGTGAGTGGATAAAAAACAACCAGAACAGGCCGAGGCAGCAATCCCCGTCTAAAGTTAAAGGGGATATCGCATGCCGGAGGAAAAGATGGCGCTTTACACGATTGGCGAAGTCGCACAGCTCTGTGATATTAACCCGGTAACGCTTCGCGCCTGGCAGCGGCGATATGCCCTCCTGAAGCCGCAGCGTACCGACGGCGGCCACCGCCTGTTTAATGATGACGATATCGATCGCATCCGCGAAATTCAGCGCTGGATAGAAAACGGCGTGCAGGTAAGCAAAGTCAAAGGCCTGCTCAGTGAGCAGCGGGACGGCTGGCACGAACAGCAAGAAAAAGTGCTGAACTATCTGCGTAGCGGTCACCTGCACCCGCTGCGCCTGTGGGTGAAAGAGCTGCGCCGCAGCTACAGCGCCCGCACGCTGGTCGACTGCCTGTTTAATCCGCTGCGCCAGCGTTTGCAAAGCGCGCAGTTTGCGTTACAAACGCTGTTGGGCCTGCTTGACGGGGTATTGATTAACGACATCGCGCTCAATTTAGCCTCCGGCCGCCGCAAGTCAGGGCCGCACGCACTGGTCATCGGCTGGAACGTCACCGACATGACGCGCCTGTGGCTTGAGGGATGGGTTGCCTGCGAGCAGGGCTGGCGCGTCGACGTGATGGCCCATTCACTCACCCACGTTCAGCCGGAGCTGTTCCCCGGTCAAACGCTGCTTGTCTGGTGCGGTGTGTCACCAAGTGCCGAGCAGCGACACCAGCTCACCTACTGGCAGGAAGAAGGGATCGCCTTCCCGCTCCCCGTAAATTAATCGTTCGTTAACAGACAAGCTTCGCGGTATAATCTTTTGGTTAACAAAAGGAGTACACCATGAAGTCAAGCAAACTCGCCGCAATCATCATTTTTGGGCTGATGGCTATCAGCGGTATTGGCGGTGTCATGCTCGCGGGATATTCGTTTATTGTGCGCGGCGGTGTCGGCTGAGCCGTAAACTCAGCCGCTCAAAGGCGCGGTCGACGATAATCGCCGCCAGCGCCACCAGAATGGCCCCCTGCACCACATAAGCCGTATTAAATCCGCTCAGGCCAATGATAATTGGCGTGCCAAGCGTATTTGCCCCGACCGTTGAGGCAATCGTCGCTGTGCCGATATTAACGATAACCGACGTCCGAATCCCCGCGACGATAACCGGTGCCGCTAACGGTAGCTCAACCTGACGCAACCGCTGCCAGCCTGACATCCCCATCCCTTGCGCCACGCTTAATGCGCTCTCAGAAACCGCCGCCAGCCCGGCTAACGTCCCCTGTAATACCGGCAGAATGCCGTACAGTATCAGCGCAATAATTGCCGGTTTTTCGCCAAACCCCATCACCGGAACGGCCATCGCCAGCACAGCGACCGGGGGAAAAGTTTGCCCCATCGCGGCTAACGTCTCGACCAATGGCCGAAACTCGCTGCCCGCCGGGCGCGTCACCAGTACACCGGCGCTGACGCCAATCACTATCGCCGTCAGGCTCGAAACGCCCACCAGCCAGCCATGCGCCAGCGTCAGCGAGAGAAACCCGGCCTGCTGATAGAGCGGACGAGGCTGTTCGGGAAACAGAACATGAAACAGCGGCTCGCTGTAAGGCATGCCGACGAGCAGACCGACAAACAGCGCCAGCAGCCACAGCAGCGGATCACGAAGCAGGCGCATCGCTCAACTCCTCGCGCAGCAGGTCGGCAAAATGCAGCGTACCGCAGACCCGCCCTGCGGCATCCGCCACCGGTAACACGGTGCGCCGCTGCGCCATAAAACCGGAAAGCGCATCGCGCAACGACGCGGCGGCGGTAATCGCCTCCCCTTCGGCGCGCTCACCATGGCGCATATAGTCCGCCACCTGACGCAGCGACAGCAGCCGCACGCCGAGTTCACTACGGCCGAAAAAGGTACGGACAAATTCGCTGCCCGGCTGGCTGAGCATTTGCAGCGGCGTGCCCTGCTGTACCACCTCGCCGCCGTCCATCAGAATCAGGTTATCCGCCAGGCGCAGTGCTTCGTCGATATCATGAGTCACCAGCACGATGGTTCGCCCCAGCAGCTGATGAATACGGCGCATCTCTTGTTGCAGCGCCCCGCGGGTAACCGGGTCCAGCGCGCCGAAGGGTTCATCCATCAGCAACACTTCCGGGTCGCCCGCCAGCGCCCGCGCCACGCCAACGCGCTGCTGCTGGCCGCCGGAGAGCTGATGCGGGAAACGCGCCCGCAGCGCCGGTTCCAGACCCAGTAACGCCATCAGCTCGTCAATTCGCGCATCCACCTTCGCCTGCGGCCATTTCAACAGCTGCGGCACGGTGGCGATGTTTTGTGCCACCGTCCAGTGTGGGAACAGGCCAATGGACTGAATGGCATAGCCCATGCGTCGACGCAGGGCGAGCAGCGGCTGCTCGCGAATATCCTGCCCGGCAAAACGGATGCTCCCGCTATCGGGCTCCACCAGCCGGTTAATCATTTTGAGCGTGGTTGATTTCCCCGAACCGGAGGTGCCAATCAGCACCGAAAACGCCCCTTCTTCCAGCCGCAGCGTGAGATTTTTCACCGCCGGATGCTGGCCGAACGATTTATTGACCGCGGAAAACTCAATCATCGGTCTCTCCTTTCAGTAAGGTGCCCACCAGGCTAAACAGCGCATCCGCAATGACCGCCAGTGCGATCACCGGGATCACGCCAAGCAGCACCAGATCCAGCGCGCTGCTGAGCAGCCCCTGGAATACCAGCGCGCCAAAGCCGCCCGCGCCTATCAGCGCCGCGACTACCGCCATGCCGACCGTTTGTACCGTCACCACCCGCAGGCTGCGCAGCAGCACCGGCAGCGCCAGCGGTAGCTGCACGCGCAAAAACGTTTGAGCGCGGCTCATCCCCATCGCCGCCGCGCTTTCCAGCACCTGGGTGGAAACCTGCTGCATCCCCGCCACCACGCCACGAACGATAGGCAGCAGCGCGTAGAGCACCAGCGCAATCAGCGCCGGAGCCAGCCCGGTTCCCGCCACGCCGAAATTCGCCAGCCACGGGAAACGCTGCACCAGCCCGGCAAGTGGCGCAATCAGCAGGCCAAACAGCGCCACCGAGGGGATGGTCTGAATAATATTGAGGACGGTAAACACGCTCGACTGCCGCCCGGGCCGCCGCCAGCACCACATGCCAATAGGCACCCCGATCAGCAGCGACGGTACCAGCGTGCCCCACAGCAGCAGCAAATGCTGGCTGAGCGCGTCGTTAAAGGTCTCTTGCCGATTGGCGTACTCCTTCATCAACGACAGACCATCCAGCGCCCCGCTCCACAGCAGCCAGCAGGGGAGCAACCAAAGTTGAACGTTCAGCAGCCAGCGCCATAATGCCCGCGAAGTCAGACGACGGATGGCCTCGCTGCATATCAGCAGCATCAGCAGTAAGCCTAGCCATAGCCCGCTTCCCGGCGAGGTGCGCGCCAGTGGGCTACTGTTCTGCGCCAACTGCTGCGCGGCCTCGCCGCTCGTCCACAGCACAAGCGCAAAGCTGGCTTCGGCAAGCAGCAGAATCAACAGGCTCGGCAGCCGACCAGGCAGCCAGCAAAGCAGTAAAAACAGCGCGGGAATGAGCAGCAGAATAAGCGGAGGAAAGGCCCAGATTTGCCATAACCAAAGGCCTTCGCCCGAGACCAGACGGTTCGGGGCGAAATTGACGAACGGCAGCGCGGCGGCGGCCAGCATAAGCACCGCCAGCAGCGCCACCACGCGATGAGTACAACGAGGCATGCGATTAACCGATTACTTCGCCCACCCTTTTTGCTTCAGGTATTCCGCCGCCACGGTTTTGGCGTCCAGCCCTTCGACCGCAATCTTCGCGTTCAGCGTTTGCAGGGTCTTTTCATCAAGGCTCGCGAACACCGGCTTCAACCAGTCGTCCAACTGCGGATAGGCTTTCAGCACCGCTTCACGCACGACCGGGGTCGGCGCGTAAATCGGCTGCACGCCTTTCGGGTCGCTCAGCGTCTGTAGCCCCAGCGCCGCTACCGGGCCGTCAGTGCCATAGGCCATCGCCGCGTTCACGCCGGAGGTTTGCTGCGCCGCCGCTTTAATGGTGACGGCGGTATCACCGCCCGCCAGCGACAGCAGTTGGTCCTGATTGAGCTTAAAGTCATAGGCTTTTTCAAATGCCGGCAGCGCATCCGGGCGTTCGATAAATTCAGCAGAGGCCGCCAGCTTAAACGTGCCGCCTTTTTTCAGATAGCCGCTCAGGTCGGTAAGCGAAGTGAGTTTGTTTTGTTCCGCCAGATCTTTGCGCACCGCAAGGGTCCAGGTGTTATTCGCCGGTGCGGGGGTCAGCCAGATCAGATGATTTTTCTCAGCATCGAGCTTTTTCACCTTCTCGTAGCCCGCCGCCGCATTTTTCCATGCCGAGTCGGTTTCATCTTTGAAGAAGAACGCGCCGTTGCCGGTGTACTCCGGGTAGATATCCAGCGCGCCGGAGGTTATCGCCCCGCGCACGACGGGCGTCGTACCGAGCTGAACCTTATTCACCGTTTTGACGCCGTGGCTTTCCAGCACCTGCAGGATAATGTTGCCGAGCAGCGCCCCTTCCGTATCAATTTTTGACCCGACTTTAACCGGTTCAGCCGCCTGCAACGGCAGCGCAACCGCCGCCGCCAGTACCAGTGATGCCGTCCATCCACTTGAAATCGTCATACGCTTTCCTCTTATTTTTGCGCGAGATAAAACAGGCGCTTAAGCAAAAAGCGTAGACGAAATTTCAGCAATCACCCCTTTTTGGGGAGAGTTAACGGAATTGTCAGCAAACTGGCGGCGAAGTACAGCAGCGCAATCACCCACAGCGTTCCCTCGACGCCCAGCGGATTTACGCACAGCGTCACGATAAACGGCCCGACAAAGTTACTCAGACCCGAGCCGAGATTCAGACAAGAGATCGCCGCGCCTTTATTTTCCGGCAGCAGCGAAGGGATCAACGCGCTCAGCGGCCCGAACGCGCCCAGGCCAATGGCATAAATCGCCAGCGCGATTACCATCGCCACGCTGCTATGACCAAACAGTACTGGTGCATAGCACACCGCCAGCGCCGACGCGCCGCACAGCGTACCGGCAAACCAGACCACGGTATTACGCCAGCCGATGGTATCGCCCAGCCAGCCGAAGAAGTAGTTGGCGAAGATATTCACCACGTTCACCAGGCCCCAGATGGTCAGCCACTCTTCAATGCTGAAGCCAAAGCGCGGCAGGTAAACCGGCATCAGGATAACCAGCGAAAATTTGCCGATGTCGTTGATGGTTTTGACCACTACCGCCAGGCGCATTTTCGGTTCGCGTACCAGCACGATTATCCCTTCCGCCAGCGCCTGCGCTACCGCGCCGTCCTGCTGCCACTGCGGTTTGTCGCGATTGAGAATGAGCGCGCAGCCGCAGCCCGCCAGCACGAAAATAAAGCCTGAGAGCAAGGTGGTGGTTTCACCCAGACGTGGGATCATAAAGCCGGAGAACCACGGCCCGACGATGGTCATGCCGACGCCGAAGGCAATCCAGAACCAGGAGACGGCGCGGCCAAGAATTCGGCTTTCGCAGCGCTGGTTGATCCACACCAGAAACGAGTAGGCAAACAGCGGGTAGGCCATGCCGCGCACCGCGTAGCTCACCATCATCAGCGGATAGTTGCCCTCCGGCAGCGCGACGAAAATAAACGGTACCGAGCCGATAAAATAGAGCAGCGTCGCCAGCCACATCAGGCGACGAATGCCGAGTACGCCCGCGCCAATCCCGGAGAACCACGAGATGGCCGCCACGCACAGGCCAAAGACCGATGACAGCAGGCTGATATGTACCGCATCAAGCCCGCGCTGTTGCAGCAGCGAGGCCAGCCAGCTCTGTTCGATAGTTGCCCCGGTAATAAACAGGAAGACGCCGACGAATCCCCACGCCAGCTCGCGCGGCAGGCCGAGGCGCGCCCAGATACCCTGTTGAATATATAAACTTTGTTCGGTCATTTCTGTTATCCAAAAAAATCCCGGGGTCGCTGCGCTCGCCCGGGCTACAGGTGTTGGTTTGTAGCCCGGCCAAGCGAAGCGCCGCCGGGATTGGCACCTATGCGTTTTTCAACTGCGCTAACTGATGCTGTTTGGCTTTCAGCAGGCTGCGGTTAACGTGGCCGACGGTGTTATCCCCCCAGCAGTGGTCGTACGGCATCCCGGTCAGGCTTTCGATAACCTCTTTGGTTTCTGCCGTGACGGTCGCTTTGCTGCCACCTTGTTTCAGGCGCGCCACTTCGTCGTTCAGTACCGCATGGGTGCGGCTGTTCACTTTGAATTGGAAGGCAGACCAGATGCCCCACAGGGTCAGCAGAACCGGCAGAATAATCATGATGGCGAGGATCATGTTGATAGCCGACTGCGGTTGGCTGGAGTGGCCGGTGATAAAGCCGGACATTTGCAGCGCCACGCCAACGAGGAAGATAGAGAACGCCTGTGAGGCTTTACGCAGCAGGCTCATAAAGCCCGCGAAGATCCCCTCACGACGGTTACAGGTCAGAATCTCATCCACATCCGCCACGAAGGTGTAGTTATTCCATGGAATGGAATAGATGCCGCCACGCGCCAGACCAGCAACGCCCGCCGCCAGATAGAGCATCGCCATACTGGTCGAGCCGTAGAGATAGGTCACCGCGAACAGGGCAAACGCCACCAGCGCCATCAGCGCCTGAGTCGCAAACGCGCGAGACGGCGAGTAACGCAGGGTCAGCCAGGTGGCGACACCGACGCCGAAGAACTGCAACCCATTGATGACGCTCAGCAGGTTACTGGCTACGACGGAAGAGGTCGCCAGCGCAAAGACCACGAAATAGGTAAAGACGGAGTTGAAGATATCCTGTGCCACTGAACCGCCCAGGTACATCCCCAGGTGCGAACGGAAGGTTTTGATTTTCAGGGTGGAGATAAAATCATAATAGATATCAAACAGGCGCTTGCTCAGCGGCAGCTTCTCTTCGGTCTCAACGCTGCGCTCGCTCTGCTCAATCTCTTCCAGCGAACGTTCCCAGGTACCGAAGTACACGAAGAACAGCACCACCATAAAGGCAACGGTGAAAATCGCCCCGGCGTAGAAGAAGGAAATAGCGGAATCGGATCCAAAGTAGGCCAGCAGGCGACCCGGCAGGAACGCGGCGGTGAAGCCCGCGAACTGGGCGATGTACATACGGGCGCTGGTCAGCTTAGAGCGTTTGGTAAAGTCATTGGTCATCTCGGCCGACAGCGTGTCGTACGGGATCAAGATCATCGAGTAGACGATTTCAAACAGGATATAGACCAGCAGGTACATCCAATAGTTGAAGCCCTGTACCCACAGCAGGCTGTAGACCGCCACCAGTGGAATACTCAGCAGCAGGAAGAAACGGCGACGGCCAAAGCGGCGACCGAGGCGCGTTTTGTGGAAGTTATCGGAGATGTAGCCCATGCACGGACACATGATCACATCGACAATACGCGCCACGGCGAACAGCGACCCCGCTTCAATCGGCGTCAGGCCGCAGAAGGTGGTCAGGAAGAACAGCAGCCAGGCGCTTACCAGAGTAAAAGCACCGGAACCGATAACATCGGCCAGGCCGTAACAGATATAGTTGTGGAGTTTTATCTCCCGCACTTTTTTTATCATTTTCCATCCCCTTGAACATAACGGGACGGCGAGGCCGCAAGCCGCGCCGTCGTCAAAAAGCATCAGGCGTCGGCGTTTTCCTGCACGATGGCGTGCTCACTCCAGCCCTGCGGCAGCGGCTGTGGGCGGCGAATACGCAGGTCGTTGAGGGTCAGATCTCGCACCCCGTTGGCGTACAGCCCAGGCAGGCCGCCCGGATAGGCATCTACGCCCCAGGCGCGGCCGGTTTGTGGGTTCACACGGTAGGCGTTGTCGAGCCCCATCCCGGTTGGGCTTGCCGGGTTACACGGCGGGCGAATGTCGTAGCAGCCCTGCTCATCGGACGGGCCGGAAAGCTGCTGCAATGAGAGCCCATTGAAGGTGATATGGCGGATATCACCCGGCGTTTCCGCGTGCAGGTTGATGGCCCCTTCGCTCACCCCAGAAAGCTGGCTGAAGATAATGTCCTCAACCCTTCCCGGCTGCACCTGCGGGTCGCGGTGGCGCACGGAGATAAACACTGGGTCAGCTTTACCCCAGTGGCATGGGTGCCCGTGACGGCAGTCGAACAGGATGTTGCTGAAGATCATCTGGCTGAACTGGCCGCCGTCGCGAGAGACCAGGCCAATGCCGCGGTTGGACTCGAAGATTGAGCAGTTATGCACCGCGATATGGCTGATGTCGGCGAAGGTTTCGGTGCCAATTTTGATGGCGCAGCTTTTTGAGCGGATCAGGCAGTTGCTCACCACCACGTGGCGCGTTGGCTGCTGGAGCCCTTCCGGCTTGCGGGTGGTTTTCACGCAGATACCGTCATCGGCGGCGCTAAAGTAGCTGTCGCTGATGTGCACGTACTGGCAGCTATCAATATCCAGCGCATCGGTGTTGGAGAGCGCCAGATCGTTATCAATGGTTAAGTTCTGGATAAACACCTGGTTGCAGCTCACCAGATGTGCCGTCCACATTGGCGAGTCGCTAATGGTGATATCGCGAACGCGCACCTGCTGACAACCTTCCAGCACCAGCATACGCGGGCGCATGGTTTTCGGCTGGCGGTAGCCTTGGGCATCGGCGCGCTGTGAGAACCAGGCGCTGGCCCCGCCCACCAGGCAGCCTTCGCCGCTGAGCGTGATGTGGTGAGCGTTGCGCGCATAAATCAGCGCCATGCGGGACAGTTCGGCGACGGTTTGCGTCAGTTCAGCCGGATAGTCTTCGGCGTTTGGGCTTGCCAGCAGGCGCGCACCCGCTTCAAGGTGCAGGGTAAAGTTTGACGGCAGGACCAGCGTGCCGGTCATCCAGTCGCCTGGAGAGACCACCAGCGTGCCGCCACCGGCGCGGTCGATTTCATCAATCAACTGCTGAAGCTGCACGGTAAGCGGGACGTTGCCGCTGCGGTCGAGAGCGGTGTTATGCAATGAAATCTTCATGTGGCTACCTGCGAATGTTGAGATAGCTGCATTTAACGCGCTTGCGCCGATTCTCTCGCCGGGCAGATACGGGCTTTTTTACGTATTAGTGAATGGCATCACGCCTGTTATGGCCCCCGGTCATCGCTTTTGAGCAAGCGCACAAAATGGCGAGGCGGTGGGGTTTGATGGGTGATGAGGGTCACATATTGGTGGCGTTTGGCGGGAGAAAAGCGGTGGTTTGGCGCAGATAGCGGGCGGGTGGTGGATAAATTGGGATGAGGGTCACAAAGCGGTGCGGGAGTTCGGTGGCGGGGATTGCCCCCTCACCCTAACCCTCTCCCCGGGGGGAGAGGGAACCGTGGAGTGCGGTCGGGAAGTTTGCACACTCCCTCTCCCTTTTAGGGAGAGGGTCGGGGTGAGGCTAATTGTTACAGCAGCTCGAATTCGCCCTGCTTCACGCGCGCCGAATCCACGCCGATAAAGACGTTAAACTTGCCCGGCTCCGCCGCGTATTTCATCTGCTGGTTCCAGAACTTCAGCGCGTTAACGTCAATCGGGAAGCTGACGGTTTGGGTTTCACCCGGCTTGAGGGTCACTTTCTCAAATCCTTTCAGCTGCTTAACCGGACGGCTCGTCGAAGCGGTCACATCCTGCAAATACATCTGGATAACCGTTGCGCCTTCACGCTTGCCGGTGTTGGTCACCTGCACGCTGGCGGTCACGCTGCCGTCCGCTTTCATGGTTGGCGCAGACAGCTTCACGTCCGAAACCGAGAAGGTGGTGTAACTCAGGCCATAGCCAAACGGATACAGCGGGCCATTCGCTTCATCGAAGTAGCGCGAGGTGTATTTGTTCGGCTTGTCGGCATTGTACGGGCGACCGGTATTCAGGTGGCTGTAGTACTGCGGAATCTGCCCCACGGAGCGCGGGAAGGACATCGGCAGCTTACCGGACGGGTTGTAGTCGCCAAACAGCACGTCGGCGATGGCGTTACCGCCTTCGGTACCGGCAAACCAGGTTTCCAGAATGGCGTCAGCCTGCTGATCTTCTTTCACCAGCGTCAGCGGACGGCCGTTCATCAGCACTAAGACCAGCGGCTTACCGGTGGCTTTCAGCGCGGCAATCAGATCCTGCTGGCTTTTTGGAATGGAAAGCTCGGTACGGCTGGAGGCTTCGTGCGCCATGCCCTGCGCTTCGCCGACCACGGCAACGACCACATCGGACTGTTTCGCCGCGGTGACCGCTTCATCAATCATCGCCTGCGGCGAGCGCGGATCAACCTTCACCGCCTCTTCGTACAGGTTCAGGAAGTCGACGATGCCTTTGTCATTCGTGACGTTAGCGCCTTTGGCATAAACCACTTTGCCTTCGTTGCCCATCACGTTCTTAATGCCGGTCAGTACGGTGACTGACTGCGCGGCAACGCCTGCGGCAGACCAACTGCCCATCACATCGCGTTGGCTGTCCGCCAGCGGGCCGACGACGGCAACGGTGGCATTTTTCTTCAGCGGCAGGGTTTCCAGACGGTTTTTCAGCAGTACCAGGCTCTGACGAGCGACGTCACGCGCTTCGGCGCGGTGCAGACGGCTTTCAGCGTTGGTGTCCTGCGGATCAGAATCTTTCGGCCCTAAGTGGCTATACGGGTCGTTAAACAGCCCCATGTCATATTTGACATTCAGCACGTGACGGGTGGCATCGTCGAGTTCCGCCATCGTCACCTTGCCAGACTTGATCAGCCCCGGCAGGTATTTGCTGTAGAACTCGTCGCTCATACTCATGTCGATGCCGGCTTTCAGCGCCACGCGCACCGCATCTTCCGGGTCAGAAGCCACGCCGTGTTTAATCAGCTCTTTGATGGCCCCGTGGTCGGAAACGGTGATACCTTTAAAGCCCCACTGCTTACGCAGCACGTCTTTCATCAGCCAGGCATCGGCGGTAGCCGGGGTGCCGTTCAGCGAGTTCAGGCCGATCATCACCGCGCCGCTACCGGCATCCAGCCCCGCTTTGTACGGCGGCATATAATCGTTGAACAGGCGCTGCGGGCTCATGTCGACAGTGTTGTACTCTTTTCCGCCTTCAACCGCGCCGTAGGCGGCAAAGTGCTTAACGCTGGTCATCACCGAGTAGCGATCCGCCGGGCTTTTGCCCTGCATCGCTTCAACCATGGTTTCACCCATAATAGAAGTTAACCAGGTATCTTCGCCAAAGCCTTCGGAGGCACGGCCCCAGCGCGGGTCGCGGGATACGTCGACCATCGGCGCCCAGGTCATGTTCAGACCGTCGTCCGCCGCTTCATAGGCCGAAACGCGGCCCACGGTTTTCACCGCGTCGAGGTTGAAGGTGGAGGCCAGCCCTAAGCTAATCGGGAAGACGGTACGCTGACCGTGCACCACATCGTAGGCGAAGAACAGTGGAATTTTCAGGCGGCTCAGCGACATCACCTGATCCTGCATGGCGCGGATATCCTGGCGGGTAACGGTGTTAAAAATCGCCCCCACCTGCCCTTCTTTGATCATGTCGCGGATGGCTTCTTTCGGGTTATCCGGCCCGACGCTAATCAGACGGAGCTGACCGATTTTTTCATCGACCGTCATCTTCTTGAGCAGACCGGTCACAAAAGCGTCACGCGCCTGAGGTGTGAGGGGGTGATTGCCGAACAGATCCTCCGCCAGAGCGGGTTGCAGCGCCAGGCTCACGGCGACGCCAACAGAAAGTAGCCATTTCATATTCTTGTAATCTCTTTATTCCATGCCGGGTAGCGCGGCGAGAGTCGATGAAAAAACGCAGTTTGCCATAAACTTAAAGGACGGCGGTAAAGAAAGCCAAGGTTATTCTCTGATTTTTAGAAACATTCACTCACCAAATGATCATACAAAGCGCTATTCTTAGAAACGACAAAATTGTCTCGCCACAAGGAGTGGAGAATGTCTTCTCAAACCACAACTGATAATAATGCGCTGATTAACGAACTCTCCCGCCTGGTTGGTCACGCCCACCTGCTGACCGACCCCGCTAAAACCGCTCGCTATCGCAAAGGCTTCCGTTCTGGCCACGGCGACGCGCTGGCCGTGGTCTTCCCCGGCTCCCTGCTTGAGCTGTGGCGCGTGCTGAACGCCTGCGTCAACGCCGATAAAATTATTCTGATGCAGGCCGCTAACACCGGTCTGACCGAAGGTTCAACCCCAAGCGGTAACGACTACGACCGCGATATCGTCATTATCAGCACCCTGCGTCTCGATAAGCTGCACCTGCTGGATAACGGCGAGCAGGTACTGGCATGGCCGGGCACCACGCTTTATTCATTGGAAAAAGCGCTGAAGCCCTTTGGCCGCGAGCCGCACTCGGTGATTGGTTCTTCCTGTATCGGTGCCTCGGTGATTGGCGGTATCTGCAACAACTCCGGCGGCTCGCTGGTGCAGCGCGGCCCGGCCTATACCGAAATGTCGCTGTTTGCGCGCATTGATGAACAGGGCAAGCTGACGCTGGTTAACCATCTGGGCATTGACCTTGGCGAGAGCCCGGAGCAGATCCTCAGCAAGCTCGACGACGAGCGCGTCAAAGACAGCGACGTGCGACACGATGGTCGCCACGCCCATGACTATGACTACGTGAATCGCGTGCGCGACGTGAATGCCGATACGCCAGCGCGCTACAACGCCGACCCGGAACGTCTGTTTGAATCTTCCGGCTGCGCGGGAAAACTGGCGGTGTTTGCGGTACGCCTCGACACCTTCCCGGCGGAAAAACGCCAGCAGGTGTTCTACATTGGCACCAACCAGCCTGACGTGCTGACCGAAATTCGCCGCCATATCCTGGCCGAGTTCAAAAACCTGCCGGTAGCGGGCGAGTATATGCACCGCGATATCTACGATATTGCCGAGCAGTACGGCAAAGACACCTTTCTGATGATCGACAAGCTCGGCACCGACAAAATGCCGTTCTTCTTCACCCTGAAGGGCCGTGCCGACGCCATGCTGGAAAAAGTGTCGCTGTTCAAGCCGCACTTCACCGACCGCTTTATGCAAAAGCTGGGGCACGCTTTCCCGGCGCATCTGCCGGAACGCATGAAAACCTGGCGCGATAAATACGAGCATCACCTGCTGTTGAAAATGGCCGGCGACGGCATCGATGAAGCGCAGGCGTGGCTAAGTGAATACTTTAAAGACGCGGAAGGTGACTTCTTCGTCTGTACGCCGGAAGAAGGCAGCAAAGCGTTCCTGCACCGCTTCGCGGCGGCGGGTGCGGCTATCCGCTATCAGGCGGTTCACGCCGATGAGGTGGAGGATATTCTGGCGTTGGATATCGCGCTGCGTCGTAACGATACCGAGTGGTTCGAGCATCTGCCGGCGGAGATCGACAGCAAGCTGGTGCATAAGCTCTATTACGGGCACTTTATGTGTTACGTTTTCCACCAGGATTATATCGTGAAGAAAGGGGTCGATCCGCACGACGTCAAAGAGCAGATGCTGGCCCTGCTGCGTGAACGCGGCGCACAGTACCCGGCAGAGCATAACGTCGGGCACCTGTATGAAGCGGATGAGAACCTGAAGCGCCATTATCGCGAAAACGATCCGACCAACAGCATGAACCCGGGGATCGGAAAAACCAGCAAGCTCAAGTATTGGGGCGAAAAAACCGACGTGTAATACAACGTCGGCAGGCTCATTGTAGGCCGGATAAGGCGGATACGCCGCCATCCCGCAACGTGCCGCACCATGCCTGATGGCGCTGCGCTTATCAGGCCTACAAAGAGCCAGATTCACGATGGAAACCATAAGGAATACAATGATGTCTACGCTTGATGTCACCCGCGACGGCGATGTTGAAATCCGTAACGCGCAGGCTGACGATGTACAAGCCATTGCCGCGCTGTATGCCTGGCACGTTCTTAATGGCCGCGCCTCGTTTGAAGAGGTGCCGCCATCTATTGATGAAATGCAGCAGCGGATGCGCAATATTCAGGAGAAAGGCCTGCCGTGGCTAGTGGCGCTCTATCGCGGTGAAGTCGTTGGCTACTGCTATGCGAATCACTATCGCCCTCGCCCGGCCTATCGTTATACCCTCGAAGAGTCTATCTACGTCGACACCACCATGACGGCGCACGGTATCGGCAGCAAACTGTTATCGGCGTTGATTGCCATTTGCGAGCAAGGGCCGTGGCGGCAACTGCTGGCGGTGATTGGCGACGGCAATAACAATACCGGGTCGCTGCGCCTGCATAAAAAGCACGGTTTCGAGGTGGTGGGTCAACTGCGTAGCGTGGGCTACAAGATGGGTGACTGGCGGGATACGGTAATCATGCAGCGTCCACTCAACGACGGTGACTGGACGCTGCCGGAATAATTAATCGTCCTGGGTGGTTTGCCCGCTTCTCTGGGCTCTGGCGATATCGCCTTCCACCTGGGCTTCCTTCTGCTTTTTATAGCTCAGCGCTGCCGCAGGCACCGGCATCACCTTCCCGGTTTCAACCCACGTACGCAGACGGCTGGCGTCGGCAAAGTGGGTATATTTGCCGAATGCATCCATCACCACCATCGACACCGGACGTTTGTTCATCACGGTGCGCATCACCAGGCAGTGACCCGCGGCGTTGGTAAAGCCGGTTTTGGTCAACTGAATGCTCCAGTTATCGCGATACACCAGATGGTTAGTATTGCGGAACGGCAGCGTATAGGCCGGATGGGCGAAAGTCGCGGTATCTTCTTTGGTGGTGCTGAGCTGGCCAATCAGCGGGTACTGTTTGGTAGCAATCAGCAGCTTCGTCAGGTCGCGCGCGGTCGAGACGTTATGAATCGACAGCCCGGTTGGCTCAACGTAGCGGGTGTTGGTCATCCCCAGCGATTTTGCCTTGGCGTTCATCGCACGGATAAACGCGTCATAGCCGCCCGGATAGTGGTGAGCCAGGCTCGCCGCCGCGCGGTTTTCTGAAGACATCAGCGCCAGTAGCAACATATTTTTACGGCTAATCTGGCTGTTCAGGCGTACGCGGGAGTAAATCCCTTTCATCTCTGGCGTGTGGCTGATATCCACAGTCAGGATCTCATCCAGCGGTAAATGCGCGTCCAGCACCACCATCGCCGTCATCAGCTTGGTGATAGAGGCCATCGGGCGCACCAGATCCGGCTGGTTGGCGTAAATAACTTTGTTCGTTTCAAGATCGACAATCATCGCGCTACCGGAAGCAATTTCCGGCTGCGAGGCTACGGCGGTCACGGCCGTTTTTGCACTCGCCTGAGGCGCAAAAGGCACAGCCAGCACAAGGGCAAGGCTGAGCAGGGAAACGCGAAATTTCTGCATGGTGAGTATTCTGGCGGTTATTTATGCACATTATGATAGACAACCGCCTCGTACCTAAGGGGTACGAAGCGGAATAGCCCATCATAGCGCGGAGTACGCGGCATCTACCAGAAAAGAATAGTGAATAAATGCTGCATTGCTGACGCAATCCACATTCACATCAGCAATGCATTCAGCGGGTTAAAACAGCCTGTACCCGTAGCCCCATAGCACCACGGTTAACGCCAGCAGCACTTCCAGCACCAGCACCCCAATCGCCAGAGTGGAACTGGCGAAACTCAGCCCCTCTTCCCGGTTAATATTGAGGAAGGTAGGAATGCCGACGTAGAGCAGGTACCCGGTGTAGAACAACGCCACCGTCCCTACCAGCGCGCACAGCCACACCAGCGGATAGAGCGCCACAATACCGCTCAGGAAGATAGGCGTCGCCACGTAACCGGCAAACACCATACAGCGCTTGAGTGAAGGACGCTGTGGATAGTGGCGCGCCATCCACCAGATAACCCGCCCCATCACCGCGACGCCCGCCAGCATCAGCGCATAAAAGAGCACGGCAAGCCCAAGACCGGTCATCAGCGATAGCCGGACCACGGTGCCTTCACCAAAATTCCAGCCAAGCTGGGTGGTACCGATAAACGCGCACACCACCGGAATGGCCGCCATCACCAGCACATGATGCATATAGTGGTGAGAGACAGTTTCATTCTCACTGCGAATAACATGCATCTCTTTATCAGGGTGGGAGAAGAGTCCCCATACATGGTTCATAACGCCTCCTCAGCACGGCTTCGTACCACGTTGTACTAAGTATAATTCACATGAATAGATTGTTTTATGTACAACGCAAAAAATAGACGCAGCCGCACTTCTTGCGTGAGGGTGTATGATTAAAGGATTGATGCAGTAAGGAGTGAGTGTTTGCATGGATATCAATAACCTGATTTCCCACTATGGTTACGCCGCATTGATCATCGGCAGTATGGCGGAGGGCGAGACCATTACCCTGCTCGGCGGGGTGGTGGCACATCAGGGTCTGTTAAAATTTCCGCTGGTGGTTATTTCTGTGGCGCTGGGCGGCATGATTGGCGACCAGTTGCTTTACCTGCTTGGTCGGCGGTTTGGTGGGCGGCTGCTTAAGCGCTTTTCACGCCATCAGGCGCGCATTCGTAAGGCGCAGCGGCTGATTAAAAGCCGTCCCTATCTGTTCGTGATTGGCACCCGTTTTATGTATGGCTTCAGGGTCATTGGGCCGTTGTTGATTGGCGCCAGCGGGCTGCCGCCGAAGATCTTCCTGCCGCTGAATATTCTGGGAGCGTTAATCTGGGCGCTGCTGTTCACCACGCTCGGGTACCTGGGCGGAGAAGCCATTGGCCCATGGCTGCACCATCTGGATAAGCATCTGAAGCATCTCATCTGGCTGGCGCTGGTCGTGGTGCTCGTAGTTGCCGTTCGCTGGTGGATGAAACATCGGGAAGCCAAAAAACCGCAGGAATAAACCCGGCGTAGGCCGGGTTATAGGTAGCCCAGCCAAGCAACGCGACGCCGGGCATTACGCAAGACTTAAAACGAATACTGCACGCCCACACGATAACGTGTCTGACGCTCATCGGTAGTATTTCGCACCGAGACATTGCCGATTTCCACGTACGGCTTCCAGTTTTTATCGATACTGTAGGCCGTTTTGAAGTTCAGCTCGTAGTCATCTTTACCGTTATCATAGCGATTAACATCTTCGCTCTTTTTATAAAGGTAGTTACCTTCAAATGCCCAAGGCCCGGTTTTATAGCCCAGCCATACGTCACCACGGTTAATATGTTCATCGTCCTTATCCACCGAAGTATCGCGAACATATTCGTAGCGATATCGCGCCGCAAAATAAATACCATTGCTAAAATTATATTGCCCACGAATATACGGTTTATAAATTGACTTCGATGACGAAGTTTCTAATGCCAGGCCGGGTTGAATCGCTATTTCTGGCGTCGCATTAAACTGATAGCTCACCACATATTCGCTACCATTATCAACAACGTCATTAAAGGCTTTCCGCGAGTGTTCACCGCCCGATTTGCTTTTTGCCTCAACCGAGAAGCCAAAGCCGTTAGCAAAGCGGTGTGATACCAGCACCCTGTCCTTTTGCGCCTTACTGTCGTCCGTATACTCATGGCGCAGGTCGACGGTTACCGCATGTGCGGACGCGCTGGCGAAAGCCAGCATCCCAAAGGTTATTAATTTTTTCACGCAATCGTCCTCTGTTGTTATCGTTGACTCCAAAGCGGTGAGGAACTGGCTTTAATATTTAAAATATGAATATAAAAAGGTGTAGGGTATTTATTATCAATAAAAAATATTCTTTCTTCGGAGGGCGATGTTAGCGGCGGAGAAATTCGTCGTCATTCATTTAATTAGCAATACGTGATCACAAACATATTTTATTGAAATAATCACAGAGGTTTTTAATAAAAACAAAAATCAAATATCGAGAATATATATTAGCAGGTGATATTATTTTATCTGAGGATTTATTTTTCAATTCTCCCTGTATGAATAATACAGGGAGAAAGGTGTATCGAGGCCAGTTATTTCTCTTCGCTGATGTGATAACCGCCGCCCAGCGCCGAGGTCAGCTGAATGCTGGCATCCAGCCACTGGCCGTGCAGGCGTAACGCGTTCGCGCGCTCCTGCAGAGCAGGCAGCTTCGCGAGGCTAACTTTAAAGCCTGGAATGATTCCGGCATTCATCCGCGCCTGCGCCAGCGTGACCACACGCTGCGCGTCCTTCTCAACCTGCTGTTGCTGCTGGTTTTTCTCCATCAACGTTTCAACCTGGCTTGCGGTTTTAGCCACCTGGTTTACCGCATCCACCACCGCTTTGTTATATTTTGCGATGGAAAGATTGTTCTGCGCGTTGGCGATATCCAGGTTGGCGTTCAGACGGCCACTGTCGAAGATAGGCAGCGTCAGCCCCGCGGTCACGCCCATCTGGTTGGCGGAACTACGGAACAAGTCGCTTAAGTGCAGCGCATCCTGTTGCAGGAAAGCCATCAGGTTAATGTCCGGATAAAACGCCGCTTTCGCGGCGTCGATTTCACTCAGCGACGCTTCAATGTACCAGTGCGCTTCCTGTAGATCCGGGCGACGCGCCAGCAGGTCATAGCCTAAGCGAGCCGGCATTTGAGTGGCGACGGCAGGCAAATCCACTTTACGTAAATTCAACGACTGACTCTGGCTGTTGGTCAGCGCCATCAGACGCGCTTCAATCTCTTTCATGTTGCCCGCAACGTCGGCCAGCTGCTGGTCGGTTTTGCTGACGTTAATATCGTTTTCTGCCCCTTCGGCGGAGTCAGTCAGCCCGTGCTGATAAAGCTCGGTATCCACGGTCACGATATTATTCTGTTCGCTTTTCACCTGCTCTAACACGCTGTGAATCGCCGCTTCGGTTTGCCACTGCCAGTACAGGCGCGCCACGCTGCTGGAGAGCAGTTCCTGAGTTTGCGCCCGCTCGGCGACCTGCGCCTTCACTTCACCAATACGCGCCTTCACCTGCGCCCGGTTTTTACCCCACAGGTCGAGATCCCATCCGGCTGTCAGGCCAAAGGTTCCGTTGGTATACCAAGGGCCGGTGTTGCCGTCCGTATCGGTCGCAAAGGGCCCCATCAGGCCTTCTGAGGACATTTTCTGACGCTCAAGATTGCCGCCGAAATCGACTTCCGGGCCCAGCGAAGACTGCGACATCCGCGCCTGCGCTTCGGCAAGTTTGATGCGCTGGTCAGCAATCTGCATATCCGGCGCGTTCGCCAGCGCACGGCTAATTAAGCTATTGAGCTGCGCGTCGTGGTAATCCTGCCACCAGTTACTCTGCGGCCAGCCGTTTTGCAACGCCGCAGGGAGTTCCGTTGAAACATTTGAGGCCGGAACCTGCTGTTTAACAGGACTACCAATATCATGCGAAGGTGCACAGCCAGCCAGCGCGATGAGCAGGGGTAAACCAGACAGCACGCTTTTTTTCAGAGTTAAGTTCATTTGAGAGGTCAGGTTACAAAAGTAGGAGGGTCATATTAATTTAAATGAATTAAATCCTTTTAGTAAAGCGTGTGGGAACATAATTTGACATACTTAGTGACAGTTAAAAATCATTAAATTTCATGGAGTAGAAATGAGTCAGAACATCTATGACAACCCTGATTTCTTCGCCGGTTATGCCACGCTCGACCGTTCGGTTAAAGGGCTCGACGGTGCGCCTGAATGGGCCACCATTGTGCAAATGATGCCCGCGCTGGCAGGCCAGCGGGTGGTGGATCTTGGCTGCGGCTACGGCTGGTTTTGCCGGTGGGCGCGCGACCAGGGTGCGGCACAGATTACGGGTCTGGATCTCTCCAGTCGGATGCTGGAACGCGCACAGGAAATGACCGACAGCGCGGAGATTGAATACCGCTGCGAGGATTTGCAAACCCTCACGCTTGCCGCCGATAGCTACGACGTCGCGTACAGCTCGCTGGCGCTGCACTATCTACCCGATATCGCCCCGCTGCTCGCCTGCGTTTATCAGGCCCTGACGCCAGGCGGTACGCTGTTATTTTCCGTCGAGCATCCGATTTATACCGCCCCGATCAGGCAGGGTTGGCAAGAGGATGAACAGGGGCAGAAAAGCTGGCCGGTTAGCCATTATCAGCAGGAAGGCGAGCGTATCAGCAATTGGTTTGCCAACGGTGTTAAGAAGCAGCACCGGACGCTGGGCAGTTGGATTAACGCGCTGGTGGCCGCCGGGTTTGTCATTGAGTGCCTGAACGAATGGGGGCCAACGGCGGAGCAGATTGCCGCCAATCCGGCGCTGGATGAAGAGAAAGAACGGCCGATGATTTTTATTCTGCGCGCGCGTAAACCGACGTGAGTGGGGAATTGCCGGATGGCGGCTGCGCCTTATCCGGCCTACAGGTGAACGGTGGTGTCTGTAGGCCGGATAAGCAAAGCGCCATCCGGCATTCAAGTGAGCGACGATGTTTGTAGGCCGGATAAGCAAAGCGCCATCCGGCAATTCACCGAGGCTTACGCTTTCAGGCTGGCGCCGCGAGTCGCAATCACCTCTTTATACCAGTCAAAGCTCTTCTTCTTGCTGCGCGCCAGCGTACCGGTGCCGTCGTCGTGGCGGTCAACGTAGATAAACCCGTAGCGCTTGGAGAGCTCCGCCTTCGAAGCGCTGACCAGATCAATTGGCCCCCAACTGGTGAAGCCCATTAGTTCAACGCCGTCCTCAATTGCTTCTCGCGCCTGCACCAGATGGTCGTTCAGATAGCTGATACGGTAATCATCGTTGATGCTGCCGTCCGCTTCGACTTTGTCTTTCGCGCCCAGGCCATTTTCCACAATAAACAGCGGCTTCTGATAGCGATCCCACAGCACGTTCAGCAGCGTACGCAGCCCCAGCGGGTCAATCTGCCAGCCCCACTCCGAGCTTTCCAGATGCGGGTTCGGCACCATATTAAGAATGTTGCCACGCGCTTTCTGGTTCAGCGCTTCGTCAGCAGTCACACAGCCGGTCATATAGTAACTAAACGAAATAAAATCGACGGTCGACTTCAACGCTTCACGGTCGGCATCGGTTATCTCCAGCGCAAAACCGTTGTCGCGGAAATAGCGCAGCATATAACCCGGATACGCCCCGCGCGCCTGCACGTCACCGAAGAACTGCCAGCCGCGGTTCTCTTGCAAAGTTTTGAACACGTCGTCCGGCTTGCAGCTTAGCGGGTACATCAGGCCGCCCAGCAGCATATTGCCGATTTTCCCTTCTGGCACAATCTCATGGCAGGCTTTCACCGCCAACGCGCTCGCCACCAGCTGATGGTGAATAGCCTGATAAACCTCAGCTTTGCTGCTGTCGCCCGGCAGGCCCACGCCGGTCATCGGCGCGTGCAGCGACATGTTGATTTCGTTAAAGGTCAGCCACAGCTTGACCTTGCCTTTGTAGCGCTCAAACACCGTGCGGGCATAGCGCTCGAAGAAGCCAATCACCTTGCGATTACCCCAGCCGCCGTAGTTTTTCACCAGCGCCCACGGCATTTCATAGTGGGAGAGCGTGACCAGCGGCGTGATGTTGTGTTTGGCCATTTCATCAAACAGCTTGTCATAAAAAGCCAGCCCCGCTTCGTTTGGCTCAGCGTCGTCGCCGTTCGGGAAAATACGCGTCCAGGCAATGGATACGCGTAGACAGTTAAAGCCCATCTCGGCGAACAGAGAAATATCTTCTGGATAGCGATGATAAAAATCGATAGCGATATCTTTTAAGCCAGAATCGCCCGGGACGCGTTCAACCACCTCGCCAAAAACGCCCTGTGGCTGCACATCGGAAGTGGATAGTCCTTTACCATCTTCAAGATAGGCGCCTTCAATCTGGTTTGCGGCGGTCGCGCCGCCCCAATAAAACGTCTGCGGGAATGTCTTCATCTCTCTCTCCTGTGATTAACGCGTGACAGTCAACAGCGGCTGACCGGCGCTGACCGCGCTGGCGGCAACGATTTCCACTTCCGGATACTCGTCGCTGTTGCTGATAATAATCGGAGTCGCCAGGTCGTAACCGGCGTCCAGAATGGCCTGACGGTCGAAAGTAAGCAGCAGATCGCCCGCCTGCACCTTGTCGCCCTCTTTGACATGAGCGGTGAACGGCACGCCGTCCAGCTTGACGGTATCAATGCCTACGTGGATCAGCAGTTCAATGCCGCTGTCACTCTCCAGCCCAATGGCGTGCTTCGTTTGAAAAATCGACGCCACTTCGCCGTTAAAGGGCGCAATCACCTTCCCTTCCGCCGGAATAATCGCCACGCCTTTGCCGAGTAATCCGCTGGCGAAGGTAGTATCCGGGACATTTTCCAGCGCCAGCACGCTGCCGGTCATCGGTGCCAGAACGTCGTTTTCCGAGGCTTTCGCCACCGCAGCGGGCTCAGCGGCCTGGCGCGGCATGCCGAAGAAGAAGGTCAGCGTGCCGGAAAGAATAAAGGCCACCGCCGTACCGATTAGCCCACCCCACACGCTGGCATCAATGCCGCCTGCCGGGATCATTTGTGCCGGGAAGAAGATATTTGGCAGGCCAAAAGAGTACGTCGCGCTGTTGCTGAAGGCGGTAATCGCACCACCGAGAGCACCCGAGACACAGCCAAAGATAAACGGACGCCGCAGCGGCAGCGTCAGGCCATAAATGGCCGGTTCAGTGATACCAAAAAGCCCGGCTGAAAACGCAGAGCCCGCCAGCACCTTCTGGCGCACATCGCGGGTGGCGAGGAAAATCCCCAGCACTGCCCCTACTTGCGCCAGCACCGCTGGCAGGATAATCGGCAGCATCGAATCGTGGCCCAACACGTTCAGGTTATTGATCATCAGCGGCACCAATCCCCAGTGCAGGCCGAAGATCACGCAGACCTGCCATAACCCGCCCAGCGCAGCCCCCGCCAGCCACGGCGCGACGACATAAATGGCCTGGTAGCCGTTCGCCAGCATCACGCTAAGCCAGGTGGCAACCGGCCCGATAACCAGAAACGTCAGCGGCACGACGATGGCAAGACAGATAGCCGGGGTAAAAAAGTTCTTCATCGCCGACGGCAGCAGTGCATTACTGTGTCGTTCAATCCAGCAACTGACCCATGAGGCAAGAATAATGGGAATGACCGACGAGCTGTAATTGATAAAGGTGACCGGTATACCGAGGAAATATTCTGCACTTGCCCCTGGCGCCTGCGCCGCCTCAAAGGCCTGAATCATCAACGGATGGGTCAACGCACCGCCGATAACCATGGAAATAAACGGATTGCCGCCAAACTTTTTCCCGGCGGTATAGCCGAGGAACAGCGGGAAAAAGAAGAACAGCGAGTCGCTTGCCGCAAACCAGATTTTGTAGGTTGCCTGTTCGGTGTTCAGCCAGCCGCATGCCACCGCCAGCGCCAGCAGCCCTTTCAGTAGACCGGTGGCCGCCATCACGCCGATAAACGGGGCAAAAATACCGGATACCACGTCGATAACCTGGCCCAGCACCGAGGTTTTTTCGCCTTTTACCACAACCGGTTCACTATCGTCGGTGATGCCTGCCGCCTCGCGTATCGCCAGCCAGACATCGTGAACGTGATTACCGATAACCACCTGAAACTGGCCGCCGCTTTCGACCACCATAATGACGCCGGGGTTCGCCTTCAGCACTTCGGCGTCGGCCTTGCCGCTATCTTTGAGCTTAAAACGCAGCCGTGTCGCGCAGTGAACCAGACTCACTATATTCTCTTTGCCGCCGACGTGGCGGAGAATATCCTGCGCAAGTTCCTGATATTTCATACCAAATTCCTTGACTGAGTATAAAAACAAAAAAACCCGAGAACGACGCCAGATGGCACCGCGCTCGGGTTTTGCCTGCATAATGCAGTAACAATCCCATTGTGGTTAGGGGTTATTTCCCCTCTTTTCTCACCCGTTCAATATGAATGGCGAGAAACATGATCTCTTCCGTCGTCAGCGACCGCTGATAACTTTTTTGCAAATGCGCCGCCACGGTTTCCGCACACTTCCACGCTTTCGCGTAGTTGTCTTTCACCGCGCTGTGCAGTTCAGCATCGTCATCTTCCACCACCGTTCGCGTCAGCATGCGCTGGGCGAAAAATTTCAGGTGGGTGACGAAGCGCTGGTAGCTTAACGACTCTTCGTTATACTCCAGCCGCAGTTGATACTTCACCAGTTGCAGGATTTCCTGCATTACCCGGGTGACGTGCATCACCTCCGGCATTTCACTGTTGAGCTGCGCCGTCACCAGATGCAGGGCGATAAACCCGGCTTCGTCTTCCGCCAGCGCCACGCCGAGGCGCTTTTCAATCAGCGCTCGCGCCTCTTGCCCCAACGCAAACTCTTTCGGATAGAGCCGTTTAATGTCCCACAGCAGCACATTGCGCAGCGCCACACCGTTTTTCTGCCGCTCAATGGCGAAGTGGCAGTGGTCAGTTAGCGTGATATAAACGCTCTCCTGCAGCTTGCCGAGCCGCTCGCGTGCCCGTTCAATAATCCGGTCACAGGTGGTCATCACCTCAAGCGGGATCTGACTGAGTAATTCACTTAAACGCCCTACCAGCTCATCGCTTTGCAGGGCAAAAATTTTCTCGATTTTCGTCTCATCCAATGAGTCGCCGACGCGTTTCTGAAAGGCTAGCCCTCGCCCCATCACCACCTGCTCACGCCGGTGTTCATCCAGAACCACCACCACATTATTATTAAGTACTTTGGCGATCTGCATTTATGAACCCCAGAAACAAAAAAACCTGACTTCTGACAGGAGCCAGAACATCAGGTTTTGCCTGCCGAAGCAGTAACAATCGAGACGAAGTATTTCATTTTCACTGCCGTCTGCTCAATGGAGCAGACGAAAAATTGTGATGCAGATCGGATACTTTATGCCTGCCAGTCGTTAATCGCCCGAGCAATCAGCTTTGATTCCTGCAGCGCGCGCACGGCGGTGAACAGTTCGGTGGCTTCAGCGTACTCTTTGCGCAGATAGCCCAACCACTGCTTGATACGCGCCACATGATACAGTCCGGTGTCGCCCTGCTTTTCCAGGTGGGTATATTTCTTCAGCAGATCCACCACCTGCGGCCACGGCAAACGAGGTTCGTTATATTTGATAACCCGGCTGAGGTTCGGCACGTTCAGCGCCCCGCGACCAATCATCACCGCGTCGCAGCCGGTGACGGCCATACAGGCCTGTGCACTGTCATAGTCCCAGATTTCGCCGTTAGCGATAACCGGAATGGAGAGCCGCTGGCGAATCTCGGCAATGGCCTGCCAGTTGATGCGCTCGGCCTTGTAGCCATCTTCTTTGGTGCGCCCGTGAACGGCAAGCTCGGTCGCCCCCGCCTGCTGCACCGCATCGGCGATTTCAAACTGACGCGCCCCGCTGTCCCATCCCAGACGCACTTTTACCGTAACCGGCAGGTGCGCAGGTACCGCTTCGCGCATCGCTTTCGCGCCCTGGTAGATGAGTTCGGGATCTTTCAGCAACGTCGCCCCGCCGCCGCTGCCGTTCACCGTTTTCGACGGGCAGCCGCAGTTGAGGTCGACGCCCCAGGATCCGAGCTCCACCGCACGGGCAGCGTTTTCCGCCAGCCACTCGGGATATTGCCCCAGAAGCTGAATGCGCACGCGGGTACCGGAAGGCGTGCGGCTGTCGTTATGCAGCTCCGGACAAAGTTTCTGGAACGATTTTACCGGCAGCAGTTGATCCACCACGCGCAGAAATTCGGTGATGCACAGATCATAATCATTCACTTCGGTCAGCAGCTCGCGCACGAGCGAGTCGAGCACGCCTTCCATCGGTGCCAGTAAAACACGCATATCGTTATCCGGAAAAAAAAGAGGCGCTATGGTAACGTCTTAGTATGCCGCTTTCCACTGCCAGTCAACACATCAGGAGGTGAATGATGAATTCAAGGGATATTAAGCTTAAGGTCGTCCAGCCGCCGCATGGATTCAGCGATGTGCCGCCGGTCACGCTGACCGACACCACCCTGCTCGAGCGTAAAACTACGCTGCTCGAACGGATGCAGGAAGAACGCTTTGATGCGCTGGTGATTTACGCCGACAAAGAGCACGGTGGTAATTTTGAGTACCTCACCGGGTTTATTCCGCGCTTTGAAGAGGGGCTGCTGGTGCTGCATAAGTCCGGGCACGCTACCGCCATTCTCGGCAACGAAAACCTGAAGATGGCGGCCCATTCGCGCATTCCGGTGACGCTCAAGCACTGCCCGCTGTTCTCGCTGCCGAATCAGCCGATGGACAACGAGAAGCCGCTGGCGCAGCTGTTCAGCGAAACCGGGCTGAGCGCGATGTCCAAGGTCGGGCTGGTGGGCTGGAAGATGTTTACCGCCGCCGGGAGCGATAACGCGAAGCTGTTTGACCTGCCGTGGTTTATCGTCGAGGCGATAAAGCAGAGCACCCATGCCGATCTGGTCAACGCCGCGCACCTGTTTATTCGCGGTGATAAAGGGGCGAGAACGGTCAATAACGCCAACGAAATTGCCCATTACGAATACGGTGCCAACCTCGCCTCCCGCTGCATGCTGGCGGCGCTGGATGCCGTCGAACCGGGCATTCGTGAGGTGGAACTGGGCGCGCTGCTGGCTGCCGAAGGCCAGGCACCGTCTGTGGTCACCATCGCCGCAAGCGGACAGCGTTTTGAGAAGGCCAACCTCTACCCTTCGTGGAAAAAGGTCAAACGCGGCCAGCCGCTGTCGATGACCACCGGTTTTAAGGGCGGGCTCTCCAGCCGCACCGGGTTTGTGATTGCCGAGGAGAGCGAGCTGCCGGAGAACCAGCGAGATTATCTCGACCGCGTGGTGAAGCCCTATTTCGGCGCGGTGGCGACGTGGCTTGAGAATATTAAGGTCGGGATGCCGGGCGGTGAGCTGTACGATTTAGTGGAGCGCGTACTGCCAAAAGCGCAGTACGGCTGGCATCTCAATCCGGGGCATTTGAGCGCCGATGAAGAGTGGATGTCATCGCCGGTCTATTCAGGCTCTGTCGAAACGCTGAAAAGCGGCATGGTGATGCAGATTGATATTATTCCGTCGGTGCCGGGATATACCGGAACCAGCGCGGAAGAGAGCGTGGCGCTGGCGGATGCGGCGCTGCAACAGCAGATCGCAAGAGAGTATCCGGCGCTGTGGGCGCGCATTGAGGCGCGACGGGCGTATATTCGCGAGACGTTGAATATTGCGTTGAGCGATGACGTGTTGCCGTTGTCGAACGCCGTGGGGTATTTGCGGCCGTTTATGCTGGCCAAAGATAAGGCGCTGGTGGGGTAGTTTGGGGGATTCCCGGCGGCGCTTCGCTTGGCCGGGCTACAAAGTCTGCTCCATTCGGCCCCCTCTCCCCACTGGGGCGAGGGGGCACATCGTGCCAACCGCTATTATCGCGGTTGCAGGCAGTTATCTTCTTTCCAGCCGTACAGCCACTCGATACCGCGATAGAACTCTTCCTGGGTTTTGCCTTTCCACAGCAGGTTACGCACCTGACGCTCGACCCCCGCCGCATGATACAGGCGGCCCATTTCGCGGGTGGACCAGACGATGCGCGCGGTACGCGGAATACGCACCGACTCATACAGCGCAAATGCGCTGGCGGCATCGCCGTCGCACTGGGTCAACGCTTTGCCAAGCGTCACCGCATCTTCCAGCGCCATGCACGCGCCCTGGGCCATATACTGTGCCACCGGGTGCGCAGAGTCGCCCACCAGCGTCATTCTGTCGTTGCCCCACTTCTCTACCGGCTCGCGGTCGGCGGTCGACCAGCGACGCCAGGAGGTCGGTTTGTCCAGCATCTGGCGCGGACGCGGGTGAATGCCTTTGAAGTACGACATCACCTCCTCTTTACTGCCGTCACGCACGCCCCACTGCTCGGTTTCCCGGCTGTGGAAAGTCACCACCAGGTTGTACTGTTTACCGCCGCGCAGCGGATAGTGCACCAGGTGGCAGTGTGGGCCAGCCCACAGCACCGGCGCGTTGATGCGCAGGTCTTCCGGCATATCGTCGCGTTCCACCACCGCGCGATACACCACGTGACCCGTCACGCGCGGCGTATCGCCGAGCAGACTCTGGCGCACCACGGATTTCACGCCGTCACAGCCAATCAGAATATCCGCCGTCCAGCTGTTGCCTTTGTCGTCAAACACGGTGACATCGTCGTCGGTCTGACGAATATCCACCACGTGGGTAGAGGTACGGTACTTCACGCCCGGGTGCTGCAACGCCGCTTCCCAGACGGTGGCATGAATATCGACGCGGTGGATAACCGCATACGGGCCGCCGAAGTGGTCACGGAACGCCTGCCCCGTTTCGATGTGAATCACCTCTTCGCCGTTAACCGCATCCATCATGGTGATGTGATCGGTAAAGACCGCACGCTGACGGGCGACTTCGCCCACGCCAAGGCTGTCGAGCGCGGAAAAGGCGTTCGGCCCAAGCTGGATCCCGGCGCCAATTTCGCCAATGTCGTGCGCCTGTTCCAGCAGCATCACCTGGATGCCCTGACGCGCCAGCGACAGCGCGGTGGCTGCGCCACCAATACCGCCGCCGACAATAATCGCACGCGTAACTTTAGCCATGATTCTTCTCCTTTTTCGACTACGCCGGGATCTTGTCCTGCTGGTTTTCAGGGGCCGCGGCGATAAACGCGGGCAGCGCCGTGCAGGCGTCAACCACGGCTTTGCAACGCGGGAAGCCGCTTAAATCGCAGCCCATCCGCTCGGCGTTGGCCCACTGCGGCACCAGGCAGCAGTCGGCAAGCGTCGGCGTATCACCGAAGCAAAATGCCCCTGATTGGCTACGGCGCAGCAGTTGCTCTACCGCGCTCAGCCCCTGCTGGACCCAGTGGGCATACCAGCGTTTTTTCTCTTCTTCACTCACCTTCAGCTCGTCGCTGAGGTAGCGCAATACGCGCATATTGTTGATGGGGTGGATGTCGCAACTGATGGCGTACACCACTTCCAGCACGCGCATGCGCTGGGGATCGTTCGCCGGTAGCAGCGGCGTCTGCGGGAAATGTCTGTCCAGCCAGTCAATAATCGCCAGCGACTGCCCCAGCGATTCACCCTCGTCGGTGATAAGCGCAGGGACCAGCCCAACCGGGTTCAGGCGTCGGTACTCCAGCGCGTTCTGCTGGCCGATACGGATGTTGACCCCGACGGTCTGGTAGTCAATGCCCTTCAGCGCCATCGCAATGCGTACGCGGTAAGAGGCCGAACTATTAAAAAAACTGTACAGCTTCATCATTCACCTCAAACAATTTTGACCGCGATGGGCGTTAATCCTTCCACGTTACCGGTGATGGTTTCGCCCTTCACCACCGCGCCAACGCCTTCCGGCGTGCCGGTGAAGATCAGGTCGCCCGGCTGCAGTTCGAAGAAGCCAGACAGGTAGCTGATGGTCTCTTTCACATCCCAGATCAGGTGCTGAATATCACTGCGCTGGCGGTCTTTACCGTCAACCTGCAGCCAGATTGGCGCTTTGTCGAGTGACGGTGCATCGGCCACTTTGTGCAGCGGCGCAATCGGCGCAGACAGGTCAAAAGCTTTGCCGATTTCCCACGGGCGGCCCATCTGACGCATCTCCATCTGGCGGTCGCGACGGGTCATGTCCAGCCCGGTGGCATAGCCCCAGATATACTCTTCGGCTTTCTCCAGCGGGATATCGCTGCCTTTTTTACCGATGGCGACCACCAGCTCAATTTCATAGTGATAATTGTCAGTCTGCGCCGGGTAGGCCAGGTTCAGGGTTTCGCCTGCGGCCACGGGTACCACGGCATCCGCCGGTTTGCAGAAGAAGAATGGCGGCTCGCGATCCGGGTCAAAGCCCATTTCACGGGCGTGGGCGGCATAGTTACGTCCCACGCAGTAAACGCGGCGCACCGGGAACTGCTCATCGCTGCCAACAACCGGTACGGCAACCGGCGCCTGAGGTTCGAATACGTATTTGCTCATCTTTCTTCTCCTGATTAATAGCGCGCTTCGCGGAACAGACCCAGGGTTTCCTGGACGGGTCTATCCGAGAAACTGAATAGCACGGTCTCTTCTGGCGTGTTAAAGGACACGCGGTGCCAGGTTGGCACGACAAAAATATCTTTCGCTTTAAAGCTGAAGGTCTGCTCGCCGATGGTCACCTCACCGCAGCCTTCCACCACGTGGTAGATGGTGCTGTCGGTGGTGCGCGCCTGACGCGACTGGAAGCCTTTCGGCAACAGTTGCAGGAACGCCCCCATTGACGGCATCGGGTAGCCCCCGGTCACCGGGTTGACGTAGCGCATCTTGTAGCCATCCCACTCGTCGGCATCGCCCATACGCATCAGGTCATGCAGCGCTTCGCAGCTGCGGTCGTAGCGGTAGTTGAAAATTGGTGATGAGTTACCCACCTGATGGCGCAGCGGCAGCATGTTGGCGACGTAGCGCGGCAGGTAGTCGCCCTCTTTACGGGTGACCGGCTGTTGTTCTTCCGGGTAATCTTCCGCGAAGCCGCAGCCGAGGTAGTTCACCAGCGGCAGGTCAAGGCCGTCGAGCCAGATAACCGGTTCATCGCCCGGGTTACCGTGGTCGTGCCAGCGCCACTGCGGGGTGAGGATAAAGTCGCCGGGGCTCATCTGAGTGCGCTCGCCGTCGACGGCGGTGAACGCGCCGTGGCCTTCCACCACAAAGCGCAGCGCCGACTGATTATGGCGATGACTTGGCGCCACTTCGCCCGGCATGATGAGCTGCAGGCCCGCGTACAGCGACGAGGTAATCGATGACTGTCCGCGCAGGCCGGGGTTTTCCAGCACCAGCACGCGGCGAACCGCCTCTTTCGCGCCAATCAGCGTGCCGCTTTCCAGCAGCAGCGGGCGAATTTCCTGGTAGTTCCAGTAAGCCGGGGCGCAGTTGGCGTTTGGTGTTTTTGGCACCAGGTGATGCAACGATTCCCACAGCGGCGTCAGGTTTTGCCCGGAAATGTGCTGGTAGAACTGCTGGCGATCGTGTTTTACGTCCGAGGTCATTATTATTCTCCTTAACTTTTCACCGCGCCCATTACAGGCTGCGATTCGGGTACTCGGGATGATTGGCGTACCACCAGCGTCAGGAGCGTCAGCATGATGGCGCTAATGGCGGCCGGTACGGCAATCACAAAAAACAGGGTGTCGAATGAGAAGTTCATCGCCATCATCACGCCGCCGGAAATGGAGCCGACGATAGCGCCGCAGCGCCCAATGGCGTTTGACCAGCTCACGCCGGTGGCGCGGCTCTGGGTCGGGTAAAGCGTGGCGGTCAGTGCGTTCAGCCCCACCTGCGAGCCGCTGATGCCGATGCCGGTGCCGAAAATCGCCAGCGCCATCATCCACAGGCCGTTTTCACTCAGGCCAATCATCACAATGCACACCGCGCCCAGCGCATAGCTCACCGCCAGCACCCAGAACGGATTGAATTTGTCCATTAAGACGCCGAGCATCAGCGCGCCCAGCGTGCCGCCCACCTGGAACGCCGCTGTGACCCACGAGGCGTGCTGGAGGTCAATACCGCGATGGTTGAGCAGGGTTGGCATCCAGCTAGAGAGTAAATAGATGATCAGCAGGCTCATAAAGAACACGACCCACAGCATCAGCGTGATGGTGAGCTGGCGCCCGGTAAACAGCTGGCTGATACTGCCCTTTTTGGTCGCCGCCGGTTCATCGAGCCAGAACTCGGTATCGTTATAGCGTTCACCGGTCATGGCGCTGACGGTGCGGCGAATTTCCGCCTGCGGACGCTGACGGCGTACCAGCCAGCGTGGGGATTCAGGCAGAACGGCCAGCAGCGCGAAGAACAGCGCGATAGGTAGCACCCCGCCCAGCACCAGAATGCCGTGCCAGCCAATCACCCCCACCAGCTGCGCGCTGACGATGCCGCCAAAGGCTGAGCCGAGCGTGAAACCGCAGAACATCAACGTCACCAGCGCGCCGCGACGGCGGGCCGGCAGGTATTCAGATGTCATGGTGATGGTGTTTGGCATTGCGCCGCCGAGGCCCAAGCCGGTTAAGAATCGCAGGATGATCAAGGCTTCAAGATTCGGAGAGAACGCCGACAGCAGGCTGAAGAGGCCGAACAGTGCCACACACCATTCGATTACGCGCTTACGCCCGAGCCGGTCAGAAAGCGGGCCGCACAGCAGGGCACCAGCGGTTAACCCCAGCAGCCCTGCGCCAAACAGCGGCGCCAGGTCGCCTGCGGTCAACTGCCAGTGGTCACGAATGGCCGGGGCGATAAAGCCAATCGCGGCGGTATCAAAACCGTCCATCATCACCACCAGGAAACAGCAGATGATGACGCGCCACTGCATCTTGCCGATCGGAGCGACATCGATGAGTGCCTGTAGTTCACGTCGTTGCGTCATAGGGAGGGCCTCTGTATATGCAGGTTATCCACGTCGCCGTTCGCGCTTTCGCCAGAGCGGCTCAGAGTAAGATGTTTATTTTTTTGCTTTTATGTTGCTATCTTGTGATAAGTGAAATGAGTTGTACAATGGCATTTCATGCCCTTCCATAACCTGGAGGTTATATCTCATGGCTGACTGGACGCAGAAGCTGAAGCTCCACCATCTGAAAATGCTGGTCGCACTCGGCGAGCAGGGAAACCTGACTCAGGTCGCGAAGATGATGCATATCACCCAGCCCGCGCTCTCTAAGTGGTTAACCCAGTTTGAAGAGGAGCTGGGTCTCACGCTGTTTGAACGGCACAGTAAGGGGTTGCGCGTGTCGGAAGGCGGCAAACTGCTTCTCCAGCACGCCCAACGGCTGATCAACGATATCGAACGCTCGCAGTTCGAGATGGAGCGCTTTAAGCAGGGCGGTCTCGTGGGAAGCCTGAAAATTGGCTGCTCGCCGGTTGCCACCGACTGCGTCTCCCAGGCGATTTTCCCGCTGCTGGCCGAGATGCCGACGCTGCATCTGAATATTGAAGAGAAGGTGATGACACCGCTGCTGCATGATTTGCAGTCCGGCGTCGTGGACGTGGTAGTTGGGCGCATCGGCGGCCGGGCGCTGGAGCTGCCGCTGAACTACGAGGTGCTGTACACCGAACCGGTCTGCTTCGTGGCGCGAACCGACCATCCCCTCGCCCACCGCAACCGTCTGTCGTGGGAAGATCTGGCAGCATGGCGCTGGATAGTCTGGCCTAACGGCACACCAATTCGTCAAAGCATCGACAACGCGCTGGTGGAAAATGGCGTCATGCTGCCGGAAAACACCATTGAGTCGGCGTCGATGAACGTCAGCGTTAACCTGCTGCAAAGCAGCGACATGATTTCGATTCTGTCCCTGCGCCTGGCCGAGCGTTATCAAAATCAGGGCCAGCTCGCCATTCTGGCGCTGCCAAAGATTGAGCAGAAAGGCAGCGTCGGCGTATTCTGGCGCAAATCGAGCACGCCCTCCCTTGCGCTAAGCCGGTTTCTCCACTATTTGTCGCATCCGGTACAAATGGAGGGGTAACGCCGGGCAGATGCCTGATGTTCGCATTATCTATATCAGGTATGCTCAGAATTCATGATGTGATCGGTAGCACATTCCAGGGTTTAATTGTATGATGAATGCATTCCACCAAAGGTGAATCCCATGCTCAAATCGCTGAATTTAATCTGGCAATACCTGCGTGCATTCGTGCTGATTTACGCCTGTCTGTATGCCGGTATTTTTATTTCGTCGCTGCTGCCCATTACCATTCCCGGTAGCATTATCGGCATGCTTATTATGTTTGTGCTGCTGGCGCTGCAAATCCTGCCTGCGAAGTGGGTTAACCCCGGCTGCTACATCCTGATCCGCTATATGGCGCTGCTATTTGTGCCGATTGGCGTCGGCGTCATGCAGTACTTCTCGCTGCTGAGCGCACAGTTCGGCCCGGTGGTCGTCTCCTGCACCATCAGTACGTTAGTGGTGCTGGTGGTGGTGAGCTGGAGCTCTCACCTGGTTCACGGTGAGCGTAAAGTGGTTGGTCGTGATGGAGCGGATAAATAATGCTGCACGATATCTGGTGGTCTTTGCCGCTGACTTTGGTTGTCTTTTTTGCCGCCCGTAAGCTTGCCGCACGCTTTAAAATGCCGCTGCTCAACCCGCTGCTGGTGTCGATGGTGGTGATTATTCCGTTCCTGCTGCTGACCGATATTCCGTACGATCACTACTTTAAAGGCAGCGAAGTCCTGAACGACCTGTTGCAGCCAGCGGTTGTCGCCCTTGCTTTTCCGCTGTATGAACAGCTGCACCAGATCCGCGCGCGCTGGAAATCCATCATCACTATCTGCTTTATCGGCAGCGCGGTGGCGATGATCACCGGCACGTCGGTGGCATTGATGATGGGGGCTTCACCACAAATCGCCGCCTCTATTCTGCCAAAATCAGTGACCACTCCGATTGCGATGGCGGTCAGCGGCAGTATCGGCGGTATCCCGGCGATTAGCGCCGTGTGCGTGATTTACGTCGGTATTCTCGGTGCGGTGTTTGGTCATACCCTGCTGAACCTGATGCGGATTACCACCAAAGCTTCGCGCGGGCTGTCGATGGGCACCGCCTCACACGCCCTGGGCACCGCGCGCTGCGCTGAGATGGATTATCAGGAAGGGGCGTTTAGTTCGCTGGCGTTGGTTATCTGCGGCATCATGACCTCACTAATTGCGCCATTCCTATTCCCGGTTATTCTGTCGGTTGTGGGATAAAACGAGACAAATCACACATTTTTAATTGATGTTACACACGTTGCATTAACAATGAGATATTGATCACTAATTAGGGCCTCTGCGCCCCGTACACTACGATCCCATTACATTGTTATGAGGCACAACGCCATGCATCCACGTTTTCAATCTGCTTTTTCGCAACTGGCGGCAGATCTGCAGACCGCTATCGCTCCGCTGCTAGCCGATCCGCACTTCCCTGCTCTGCTAAGCGCCGAGCAGGTCTCTTCGCTTAAAACAGCGACGGGGCTGGACGAAGACGCGCTCGCTTTTGCGCTCCTGCCGCTGGCCGCTGCCTGTGCCCGTGCCGACCTGTCTCACTTTAACGTTGGCGCTATCGCCCGCGGCGTGAGCGGAACCTGGTACTTCGGTGGCAACATGGAGTTCCTCGGTGCGACCATGCAGCAGACCGTGCACGCGGAACAGAGCGCCATCAGCCACGCCTGGCTGCGCGGCGAAAAATCCCTGCAGGCCATCACCGTTAACTACACGCCGTGCGGCCACTGCCGGCAGTTTATGAATGAACTGAACAGCGGGCTGGCGCTGCGTATCAATCTGCCGGGTCGTCAGCCTCACACGCTGAAAGATTACCTGCCGGATGCGTTCGGGCCAAAAGACCTCGATATCAAAACCCTGCTGATGGACGCGCAGGATCATGGTTATCCGCTCGAAGGCGATGCGCTGGCACAGGCTGCAATTCAGGCCGCCAACCACAGTCATACCCCGTACAGTAAAGCCCCTTCCGGCGTGGCGCTGGAACTGCGCGACGGTACCATTTTCAGCGGCAGCTATGCGGAAAACGCCGCGTTTAACCCAACGCTGCCACCGCTGCAGGGTGCCCTGAACCTGCTGAGCCTGAACGGTTACGACTATCCGGATATCCAGCGCGCCATTCTGGCCGAACGCGCCGATGCGCCGCTGATTCAGTGGGATGCCACCGCCGCCACACTGAAGGCGCTGGGCTGCCACAATATCGATCGCGTACTGCTAGCATAATCTGTAGGCCGGATAAGCGCAGCGCCATCAGGCTGTTCTGCGTACGATGCCGGATGGCGGCGCTGCCTTATCCGGCCTACAAATGACAACGCACCGGTTAAATTCCCCGCAATTAAACGATGGTTTCTTGCTCTTGCCCGACGGGTAAAGTAGCCTGATGTCTCCCTCGTCCACTATTGAGTCAAGTTCATGTTAAAGCGTGTGTTATACAGCCTGTTAGTCCTGTTCGGCCTGCTGCTGTTGACCGTGCTGGGTCTTGACCGGTGGATGAGCTGGAAAACATCCCCTTATATTTACGATGAGCTGCAGGATCTCCCCTACCGTCAGGTTGGCGTGGTGCTCGGCACCGCCAAGTACTACCGCACAGGCGTGATTAATCAGTATTATCGTTACCGCATTCAGGGCGCGCTCAACGCCTACAATAGCGGCAAGGTCAACTACCTGCTGCTGAGCGGCGATAACGCGCTGCAAAGCTATAACGAACCGATGACCATGCGTCGCGATCTGATCAAAGCAGGCGTCGAACCTGCCGATATCGTGCTCGACTACGCCGGTTTCCGTACGCTTGACTCCATCGTACGCACTCGTAAAGTGTTCGACACCAACGATTTCATCATCATCACCCAGCGCTTCCACTGCGAGCGCGCGCTGTTTATCGCCCTGCATATGGGGATTCAGGCGCAGTGCTACGCCGTACCGTCGCCGAAAGATATGTGGAGCGTCCGCCTGCGCGAGTTCGGCGCCCGCTTCGGCGCGCTGGCTGACCTCTATATCTTTAAGCGCGAGCCGCGTTTCTTAGGCCCGCTGATCCCAATTCCTGCCCAGCAGGAAGTACCAGCAGGCGCTCAGGGGTATCCGGCGGTGACGCCAGAGCAGCTGCTGGAGTTGCAGAAGAAGAAAGCAAACTAACCCTTTCTGAATGCCATCATTCTTGTCATTAAATTAGCTAATGGGTTCCCATTCACTAATAATTTCTATTTGCATCTTATGTATTCTTGCGGTCCCCAATAAGCCACGTCAATCATCAGGTTATTTGTGAATGCTTTCACAGAATCTGCCCCCCTCATCCGCTTAGCCTGCCGGTAGTTGTTTCACTTTATTTGCCTTAATTAAACTAATCGTTAAGGGAGCAATTATGTCACAACACGAATACCAGGATGAGCTGATCCCCGCCTTTACGCCGCTATTGGCGATCAAAGAAGCCTCCCGCTGTCTGCTGTGCCACGACGCGCCGTGCAGCCAGTCTTGTCCGGCGGAAACCGACCCAGGCAAGTTCATTCGCTCACTCTATTTCCGCAACGTAAAAGGCGCAGCCGAAACCATTCGAGAAAATAATGCGTTAGGGGCGGTGTGTGCACGAGTGTGCCCAACGGAAAAGCTGTGCCAACAGGGCTGTTCCCGCTCGGGAATCGATACGCCGATTGATATCGGCCGCCTGCAGCGTTTTATTACCGACTTTGAGCAGCAAACGGCGATGCAGATTTACCAACCGGGCCGTAAAGATAAGGGCAAAGTGGCGATTGTTGGCGCGGGCCCTGCCGGATTACAGGCCAGCGTGACGCTCACCAATTTGGGCTATGACGTCACGCTATTCGAAAAAGCAGCTCAGCCGGGCGGCTGGTTGCGTCACGGCATTCCGGAGTTCCGCCTGCCGCAAAAGGTGCTGGATGCTGAAATTGCGCGTATCAGCGAAATGGGCGTGACAATTCGCTGCGGCTGCGAAGTCGGTAAAAACCTGACGCTCGCCGAGCTAAAAGCCGACTACCGCGCCGTACTGCTGACCGTTGGCATGTCCAAAGGCTCGACGCTGCCGCTATTTAACGACACCAGCCCGGTCGAAATTGCCGTCGACTTTCTCCAGCGCGCCCGTACCTCGGGCGGCGGTATCAGCGTACCGCAAAGCGCCCTGATTATCGGCGGCGGCGACGTGGCGATGGACGTTGCCAGCACGCTAAAAATTATCGGCTGCCCATCCGTCACCTGCGTCGCACGAGAAGAGTTGGCCGAATTCCCAGCAAGCGATAAAGAGTTCACCACTACCCAGGCGCTAGGCGTGTCGATTATTGATGGCTTTACGCCTGTCGCCGCCCAGGACAACAAGGTCACGTTCCAGCACGTTCGCCTGCCCGGCGAACTGACGCTGACGGCGGAACGTATTTACCTCGCCGTAGGTCAACGCGCCGAGCTGGACGCTTTTGCCGACATTCAGGTACAGCGCAACATCGTGGAAACACATGGCTATCAGACCAGTGACCCTGCGTTGTTCGCCGCGGGCGATATCGTCAAGGGAGACAAAACCGTGGTCTACGCCGTGAAGACCGGGAAAGAAGCCGCTCAGGCCATTCATCACTATTTAGAGGAGGTATGAACATGTTAACTAAAGATCTGTCGGTCACCTTCTGCGGCGTCAAATTCCCCAACCCGTTCTGCCTCTCGTCTTCACCGGTGGGCAACTGCTACGACATGTGCGCCAAGGCCTATGACAGCGGCTGGGGCGGTATTGTGTTTAAAACTATCGGCTTCTTTATTGCCAACGAAGTCTCGCCGCGCTTCGATCATCTGACCAAAGAAGACACCGGGTTTATCGGTTTTAAAAACATGGAGCAGATTGCCGAGCACCCGCTGGCAGAAAACCTGGCGGCGATCCGCCAATTGAAGCAGGATTATCCCGATAAGGTATTGATCGCCTCGATCATGGGCGAAAATGAGCAGCAGTGGCAGAGTCTGGCGAAGCTCGTCGAGGAAGCCGGCGCCGACATGATTGAGTGCAACTTCTCCTGCCCGCAGATGACCTCTCACGCGATGGGCAGCGACGTCGGGCAAAGCCCGGAACTGGTAGAGAAATACTGCCAGGCAGTGAAACGGGGCTCTTCTCTGCCGATGCTGGCCAAAATGACGCCGAACATCGGTGATATGTGCGAAGTGGCACTGGCGGCTAAACGCGGCGGTGCCGACGGTATTGCGACCATCAACACCGTTAAATCCATTACCAATATCGACCTCAACCGTAAAATCGGTATGCCGGTGGTCAACGGCAAATCCAGCGTATCTGGCTATTCCGGTAAAGCCGTGAAGCCGATTGCCCTGCGCTTCATCCAACAGTTGCGCACGCATCCCGAACTGAAGGATTTCCCAATCAGCGGGATCGGCGGGATTGAAACTTGGGAAGACGCCGCCGAGTTTTTACTGCTGGGCGCGGCGACGTTGCAGGTCACGACCGGCATTATGCAGTACGGCTATCGTATCGTCGAAGATATGATAAGCGGCCTTTCCCACTACCTTAACGATCAGGGCTTCCATTCGCTTGATGAGATGATTGGCATAGCCAATCACAACATCGTGCCGGCCGAAGACCTCGACCGTAGCTACATCGTCTATCCGCATATTCATCAGGAAAAATGCGTCGGCTGCGGCCGCTGCTATATCTCCTGCTACGACGGCGGACATCAGGCGATGGGGTGGAACGAAGAAACTCGTGCGCCGCACTGCGATACCGAGAAATGCGTTGGCTGTCTGCTCTGCGGACACGTCTGCCCGGTGGCCTGCATCAGCCTTGGGGAGATAGCTTTTAAACCGGGGGAAAAAGCACATGCGGTGGTGCTTTAAGCAAGTAGCCCGGACGAGGTGCGCAGCATCGACTCCGGGGTTGTTCGGTGGTAAACCCCGGCGGCGCTGCGCTTGGCCGGGCTACAACGTAAAAGCCCGGCATTTCGCCGGGCTTGTTTTATTTTTTACGTGCGTATTTCAGGGAGTCCAGCGCCACGGCGAAGATAATGATCCCGCCCTTGATGATGTACTGCCAGTATGGATTCACGCCGATATAGGTCAGGCCGTAGTTGATAACGGTGAAGATAATCACACCGGTCACCACGCCCAGCACGGTACCTACGCCGCCGCTGAATGACACCCCACCGACCACGCAGGCGGCAATCGCATCCAGTTCATACATAAAGCCGAGGTTGTTGGTTGCCGAGCCGATACGCCCCGCTTCCAGCATCCCGCCGAAGGCATAGAACACGCCGGACAGCGCATAAATCACCAGCAGGTTCAGCGCCACGTTAACACCGGAAACTTTAGCCGCTTCCGGGTTACCGCCGATAGCGAAGATATTTTTACCAAAGCGAGTCTTGTTCCACAGTACCCAGACAAAGCCAACGGCAATCAGCGCATAGAAGGTGATATACGACAGGCGGAAACTGCCCAGCGCGATAAACCCTTGCGTGAACGTCGAGAAGCCGCTATCGAAGCCAGAAATCGGCGATGCGCCCACGAAGTCGTAGTACAGGGAGTTGATACCGTAGACGATAATCATCGTACCCAACGTGGTGATAAATGGCGTCACGTTCAGGTAAGCAATGATAATCCCGTTAATCAGACCAATCACCGCGCCAATGGCACAGACAATAATCATCACCACGAAGATTGGCATGGTCGCCATCTCCGGGAATACCTTGTTGGCGTTCTCCATCGACTGCAACAGCGTCGCTGCAATGACCGCCGCGAGGCCAACCTGGCGGCCTGCCGACAGGTCGGTACCCTGGGTCACAATCAGCCCGGCAACGCCGAGGGCGATAATAATACGTACGGAAGACTGGGTCAGGATGTTACTGAGGTTCAACAAACTTAAGAAAGTTGGGTCCTGGATAATAATAATGGCCAGCAGAACCAAAAGAACAACGTAAATACCGCCATCTTTCAGATAAGTGAGAAAGCTTTTTTTATTTAACGCACTCATGTCGAGCCCCTGAAATTAAAGGTGCAATGACGCAAGACGGAGAATTTCGTTTTGCGTTGCGGTTTTCGTTTCAACAATCCCAGCAACCAGGCCATTACTCATGACAAGGATGCGGTCAGTAATACCCAGTAGTTCTGGCATTTCTGAAGAAATAATAATGATCCCTTTATCTTTCTTCGCCAGTTCGGCGATTAATTGATAAATTTCAAATTTTGCACCTACGTCGATACCACGGGTTGGTTCATCCAGCATCAATATTTCAGGCTGGGTTAACAGCCAGCGTCCAATAATGACCTTTTGCTGGTTACCACCGGATAACGAACCAATTTGTGTGTGATGTCCAGGCGTCTTCACACGCATAGAGTCGATAACCCATTGGGTGTCGCTCTTCATGCGAGAGTTATCCAGCAGACCCACTTTATTTTTATAGCTCTTGATATTAGAAATTAATGAGTTAAATCCAATATCAAGGTAGGCGTAAATACCGGTTGAGCGACGCTCTTCGGTCACCAACGCAAAGCCGTTATTAATCGCTTCGTTGGCGCTATGGTTATTAATTTTCTTACCATGCAGGGTAATGGTGCCGCCCGATTTTTCGCGCACGCCAAACAGCGTTTCCACGATATCGGTACGCTTGGCGCCCACCAGCCCAGCGATGCCGAGGATTTCCCCTTTGCGCAGCTGGAACGAGACGTCACGAATCGACGGCTGACGCAGGGACGTCAGGTGCTGCACGTCGAGGATAACCTCGCCCGGTTCGTTCTGGCGGTCCGGGAAACGCTGGTTCAGCGAACGACCCACCATCATGGCGATGATCTTGTCCATATCCAGCCCTTCCAGCGGCTGGGTGGCAATCCACTGACCATCGCGCAGAACGGTGATTTCATCACACAGCTGGAAAATTTCTTCCATCTTGTGCGAGATATAGACGATGCCGCAGCCGCGGTCTTTCAGCTTACGGATAATGGTAAACAGGTGGTTTACCTCTTTTTCCGTCAGCGACGACGTAGGCTCATCCATGATTACGATTTTCGCGTTATAGGAGAAGGCCTTGGCGATTTCAATCATCTGCATCTGCGACACGGAGAGCGTACCGACGCGCGCGCGCGGGTCGATATCGATATCCAGCTCATCAAAGATGGCTTTGGTATCGCGATACATTTTGTCCTGGTCGACAAACATACCTTTGGTTGGGTAACGACCTAACCACATGTTGTCCATGACCGAACGTTGTAATACCAGGTTAAGTTCCTGGTGAACCATGGAAATACCATTTTCCAGCGCTTCTTTAGCGGAATGGAAATCGATTTCTTTACCCTGGAATAGAATGCTGCCGGAATCTTTTTGGTAGATCCCAAATAGGCATTTTAATAACGTTGATTTGCCCGCACCATTCTCACCCATTAATGCATGGATAGAGTGTGGACGAACTTTCAGGTTAACATTATCGAGTGCTTTTACGCCCGGAAATGACTTGTTGATCTGGCTCATTTCCAACAAGAATTCGCCAGACGGCTCGCTATTATTGTTGTCCATATATATACCTGGCTGCGATATTTCTGCGTCAGTATTTATAGGGCGCACCAATGCGCGCCCTATATATTTAAAGATTACTTACCGGTGAATTCGCTAAGGTTGTCTTTATCTACGCCAACGTAAGGTACGCGGACGATTTTATTCTCGATCTTCCAGTTGGTGCCATCAGCGGCGCCTTTACCAGCAGCGAGGTTTTTCGCCAGATCGAAGGTCGCCTTCGCCTGGTTGTTAGCATCGTTCAGAACGGTACCTGCCATTGCACCAGATTTAACCAGCGCCAGCGCTTCTGGCAGAGCATCCACGCCGAATACCGGAATGGAAGATTTGTTGTGTGCTTTCAGCGCTTCTACCGCACCCATTGCCATCGCATCGTTGTTAGCGATAACGACTTCAATTTTGTTGGCGTTAGGGCCGGACAGCCATGCGTCCATCTTGTCTTTAGCCTGCGCGGTATCCCACATTGCGGTATCCAGCTGCAGCTGCTGGGTTTTCAGGCCCTTGTCGTTCAGCTCTTTGATAACGTAGGTGGTACGCGCTTCAGCATCCGGGTGACCCGGTTCGCCTTTCAGCAGCACGAACTGAATCTGGCCATCTTTGTTCAGGTCCCAGTTCGGGTTTGCCGCCCAGTGTTTAGCAATCAGGTCGCCCTGGATAATACCGGATTCTTTAGAATCGGTGCCCACGTAGAACGCTTTGTCATAGCTATCCAGCGCTTTACGAGAAGGTTCTTTGTTGAAGAAGACGATAGGCACATTCTGGCCGCGCGCTTTTTCAATTACCGTGCCTGCTGCCGCAGGGTCAACCAGGTTGATCGCCAGCGCTTTCACGCCTTTTGCCAGCAGCACGTCAATCTGGTCGTTTTGTTTAGATTGGTCATTCTGGGAGTCGTTCATCAGCAGCTGAACGTCCGGCGCGGATTTGCCATCTTTCTCGATAGCTTTACGCACAACGGACATAAAGTTGTCGTCGTATTTATAGATAGTTACACCAATACGGGTATCGGCAGCGTGCGCTGCTGCACCGAAAAACATGCTGGCCATCAGGGCAGACAGGGTTAACACCTTCTTATTCATGGTATCTCCGGTTTTATTATGCAGGGTAGTTCGGGTGAAAATAGTCGGCGGGCAGTGTTAATAAATTGTTACTGCACGACGAAATTCACTGATAAAAATTTGTTCTTCCGTGTTGAGTAACAATCCAGATGACGTTCTAAACTGTTTGTGCAGCTGACTTACGTTATAAAAAGTGATTAATCACCGTTACATCATGTTTCAGCCTGATAAACGCTGCCATCATAGCGACGCCGATGTTAACAATCTGTGAATTTACTCACAGATTGAAAACGGTTACATAACACTAACAAGTTAGTTCGTGATGGGATGCACAGATTGCCGCTGCGCCACGGAATGGCGACGAACCAGGGTCGGCATAAAACAGTGAGTGGCCTCACCGTCAAGCTTGCCCGCCGCCCCTAACAGCGCCAATTCTGTCGCCTGTTTTGCCATAGAAACAATCGGGTAGCGGATGGTCGTTAGCTGTGGATCGGTATAGCGAGCAATAGGAATATCATCAAAGCCAATGACAGAAACCTGCTGTGGCACCGCAATACCGTTATCTTTAAGCGCGCTCAGCGCACCGGCCGCCATATTGTCGTTATAGGCAAACACGGCGGTTAGCCCGGCATTGCGTCCGAGCAGTTCGACCATAGCCGCTTCCCCACCCTGCATATCCGGCGAGCCGGTACCGACCCAGCTATCGGGTGCCACAATGCCCTGCTCCAGCAGCGCGCGCGCCCACCCTTCCCGACGCATATCATCATCTTCAATGCTGTGACTGGAAGCGAGATAGCCAATGCGCTGATGCCCGTGATTGAGCAGCATCCGGGTTCCCATCAGCGCACCGCTGACGTTATCCAGGCAGACGCAGCGATGGGCGTAACCGGGAACAATACGGTTAATCAGCACCATGCCGGGCATGTGGGCCATAAACTCGCTGAGCTCCCGATCGCTTAACGCTTTAGAGTGGACAATAAGCGCGCTACAGCGCTGACGAATCAGCACCTCAATGGCGTTGCGCTCTTTTTCTGCTTCGTGGTAGCTGTTGCCGATAAGAACATATTTATGATGCTGCTGGGCGACGGTATCCACCGCTTTCACCAGCGCGCCAAAGAAGGCGTCGGATACGTCCATCACCACGCAGCCAATGGTATCGCTGACCTGCGTGGCCAGCGCTTGCGCGTTCGCATTCGGACGATAACCCAATGCTGACACCGCTTTCATCACGGCATCGCGGGTATCCTGGCTGACCAGAGCGCTGTTGTTCAGCACCCGTGAAACGGTGGCAACGGAAACGCCCGCCTGACGGGCGACATCACGAATGGTGATCATACTCACCGCCCGATTTAATATTGCTGCAGTTCACGTTACACCCCCTATGTACAGCGAGAGCGCTATTCTGGCAGTGAGTCTGCGGCAACTACGTGAGTAAGGTCACAGCCTTGGAAACGGTTACATCCGTTTTGTTAATGGTTGTGATCTGGATCGTTATCTAAATGTGTTGCGGAATGACACACCTGCTGCTTTTGCCGTCAATTGACGCCACAGCCACTCAACGGGGCCCTGACGGAAATGACGCAGCCACAGCACAGAGAAGCCAAGGTTGACGAGCCAGACAGGGACCACAAACGCCAGTAGCGTCAGGCGGTCGAACTTCATGAACAGACCGAAGTGATAGAACAGCGTGGTGCAGATGAGCGTTTGCAGAAGGTAGTTCGTCAGCGCCATACGCCCCACGCAGACCACCGCTGCCGCCAGCCGCGAACGGCTGATTTGTGGCCAGTAGGCGAAGGCCAGCGCAGCATAGCCGAGCGTTTGGATAGGCGCGCTAATTTCACGCGGGGCTTGCAGCAAAAATGCGCACCAGCGATAGGCCCAGTCGAGATGCCACTGCGCGGCAATCGCCGGTAGGTTAATCAGCATCCCAAGGGAGATGCACAGCACCGCGCAACGGCGGTAATGACGATGGCTGAACTGCCCTTTCAGCCAGCCGCAGCGCATCAGTGCCGCACCTATCAGCATCATGCCAGCAAGTTGCCAGCCATACTGCGCCCCCAGCGCCAGAAGGTTTGCTGAGAGCATATCGCTGCGGTTGCTGATGGCTTCGAATCCGCCGTTCAGCTTCCAGTAATGTTCATAAAGCAGACTTGAGGCATCCGGCACCCACGAGCGGCTTTGCCCATTATCCGCAATCAGCCCAAGCAACAGCAGCACCGCCACGCCAATGACGTACAGCATCACGCCGGTATTGAATAAGGCTTTTACGTCACGCGCGTCGCGCACCAGCCGCCAACAGACCAGCCCCACCAGCGCGTAGGCAAGGAGAATATCGCCGTCCCAGAACAGCAGCCCGTGAATAAACCCGAGCAACGCCAACAGCGTCAGACGACTTTGGATCCAGCGCGAGCCGCGCGGTAACAGCAATTGCAGACCCGCACCAAACAATAGTGCAAACAGCGTGAGGAATTTTACCTGCGCAAACAGGTCGAGGATGGCCCACGTCCAGGCATCACGAGAGGTAATCTCACCGTACCAGGCGGGGTTAAGATAAGCGGCCTTCGGCAAGCCGAAGGCGCTGATGTTCAGCAGCAGGATACCCAGTATGGCTACGCCACGAATAAAATCCAGCGTGACGTTTCGTTCCATGTACCTGCTCCGTGAGTCGATTAGTTGTGGTGACGTACCGCGCGCAAGAATTCCTGGCGGGTATTCTGGCTGGACTTGAACAGGCCACCCAGAGAGGTTGTGGTGGTCGCACTGGTCGCATCGCGAATGCCGCGTGCTTTTACGCAGTAGTGTACCGCGTCAATAGACACTGCCACATTGTTAGTACCGAGCAGCGTTTGCAGCGCCGTCAGGATCTGCTGCGTCAGACGCTCCTGCACCTGCGGGCGCTGGGCGAAGAACTGCACGATACGGTTGATTTTCGACAGGCCAATCACCGAATCTTTCGGGATGTAAGCCACGGTCGCTTTACCGTCGATGGTGACAAAATGGTGTTCGCAGGTACTGGTTAAGGTGATATCGCGCACCGTGACCATCTCGTCGACCTTCATCTTGTTTTCAATGACGGTAATTTTCGGGAAATTAGCGTAATCCAGACCGGAGAAAATTTCGTCGACATACATTTTGGCAATGCGATGCGGCGTTTCCATCAGGCTGTCATCACTCAGATCGAGGTTCAGCAGCTGCATGATCTCGGTCATATGCCCGGTAATCAGGCGCTTACGGGTTTCATTATCCATTTCGCGCTCCGATGGGCGCAGCGGCGTTTCCAGACCACGGGCGACCAGCGCTTCGTGTACCAGGACCGCTTCTTTACTCAGTGATGACATTTTTATTCTCCTGCAGGTGTGGCGCTTTGCTTTTATCGGTGCAAAGTTTGCACTCATTGTGCGTGAGGCGACGCACAGAATCCAGTATTCGTCGCGATAATTATTGCAATCGTTCTTATCTTTCAGGCTGAGGGCGCCAGACCAGCGCGCCGCCAATCAGTAAGGCTACCGCGGCAATGCCCAGCGCAGGCTCCAGCCGTTGGGTGAGCCAGGTGGATATCGCCGAGGTCATCGGCCCAACCAGTTGCCCAACGGCGTAACCCGTGGTCAGTAACCCGGCCATATATCGCGCGTGTTTCGGTGCCAGTTCGCGGCCATAAAGTAGGGAAAGCTGAACCGCCGCTAAGAATCCGCCGCCGACCAGCAGCGCACCGCACACCAGCCCGCTCATCCCCGGCAGCAGCCAGGCCAGCAGTACGCCCACTCCTTGAAGCCACAGTACGACGGCCAGACGCTGATGAGCGTGACCTACCCCACGCATGGCGATACTCAGGCCAATCCCCACCATGCTCGCCAGCCCAAAAATCGGCCAGATAAACTGCGCAAACAGGCTCTCAGGAAAACGCTGGCTTGCCATCTGCGATAAAAAGGTCGCGGGCAGGATGTAACCGAAGCCTGCCAGGCTATAGCTCCACACCAGCCGTTTGAGGTTGGTGGTTAAGGTCAGCGGCTCGGGTTTTTCACCGCTGCGATGCAGCTCGCCGGGGCGCGGCAGCCAGCGGCCAATCAGCGCCACCAGCAACAGCGCCAGCACGCCATACAGCTGCCACCCTGCCGCGGCACTCAGCGACTGTGCATGAATAAATACGCCGAGCAGCCCGCTTAGCGCAATGCCTGCGCCCGGCCCGGCAAATACCGCTGCGCTTAAGCCCGGCCTGGCGTAATGCGCTAACCGTTCATTGACCCACGCGGCGGTCAGCACCATCGCCCAGCCGCTCATGCAGCCAATCACAAAGCGCAGCGCACCGTGCAACCAGGCGTTATCTGCCAGCGCGGAGATAAAGGTCAGGGCAACGGCGCCAATAATGCCCAGGTAGAGACGCGTTTCCACGCCGCGATGGGCGCGCATCGCGTCCCACGCACCGACCAGATACCCCAGATAGTTCAGCGCGGCAACCAGCCCAGCGCTGGTCAGCGTCAGTTCGCCTTCACCGATCATCAGCGGCACCTGCGGCGTGAACGCGAAGCGCCCTATCCCCATGGTAGCCACCAGTACCAGAAAACCGCTTAGCGCAATACGTACCGGCATGAACGCCCCGGATGTAAATGTAAAGTTATCTTTATGATGCAACATGTCGATGTTATGCGGAAGTGAAAGTTACTCACCGCTGATGAATTATCTGTATGATGGATTGATATATTTTGACCAAAACCGCGAGGAGCCCGCATGGAAATGCTTGAAGAGCACCGCTGTTATGGCGGCTGGCAGCAGCGCTGGCAGCACCATTCCGCCACGCTAAATTGCACGATGACCTTTAGTCTGTTTTTGCCTCCGGAAGGGAAAAAAACGCCGCCACCGGTGCTGTACTGGCTGTCCGGCCTGACCTGTAACGATGAGAACTTCACCACCAAAGCCGGGGCTCAGCGCGTTGCTGCCGAGCTGGGCATTGTGCTGGTGATGCCTGACACCAGCCCGCGCGGCGAGGGTGTTGCCAATGATGCCGGTTACGACCTCGGCCAGGGCGCAGGTTTTTACCTGAACGCCACTGAGTCGCCGTGGGCCGCGCATTACCGGATGTATGATTATCTGTGCGACGAACTGCCGGCGCTGATTCAAGCGCAGTTTAACGTGAGCGCACGCAGCGCGATTAGCGGTCACTCAATGGGCGGCCACGGTGCGTTGATGCTGGCACTGAAAAACCCGGGCAAATATTGCAGCGCGTCGGCCTTTGCGCCAATCGTCAACCCAAGCCGGGTGCCGTGGGGGCAGAAAGCGTTTAATGCCTATCTGGGTGATGACGTTGCCCGCTGGAAAGCGTGGGACAGCACCGAACTGCTGCTGGCAAGCCAGGCAGAGCATGCCATTCCGATGCTCATTGATCAGGGTGATAACGATCAGTTCCTCGCCGATCAACTGCAGCCTGCGGTGTTCGCCGAAGCGGCGCGGCAGAAAGACTGGCCGCTGACCCTACGTATTCAGCCTGGGTATGACCACAGCTATTATTTTATTGCCACGTTTATTGAAGATCACCTGCGTTTCCACGCGGAATACCTCTTCAAGTAGGCCGGATAAAGCGCTCGCGCCGCCATCCGGCAATGCCTGCCTGATGGCGCTGCGCTTATCAGGTCTACGGGTCGTAAGCCAATCGCATCGGCTACTGCTCCGGCAACGTGTAAGGATACGCCTTGCGATACTGCAACGGCGTTTTCCCCATATTTTTGCGAAAACAGGTAATAAACCACGCATACTCGGTAAAGCCGACCCTTTCAGCAATCTCCCGTACCGAATGCTGTGAGTGCAGCAACAGCTCGCAGGCCTGGCGAATACGCCGCATCATCAAATACTCCTGAATGGTCCCACCGGTTTCATCATGAAACCGCCGTGAGGTATGCCCGCGCGAACAGCCCATCACAGCGGCAATCTCCTCTAACGAGCAGCGCTCATGATAATGGTTCTCCAGCCAGCGGATAATCGTCGACGAGAAGGTGTTATGCCCCACCGCCTGCTCTTGCTGCGGCAGCAGGCTAATCAGCTGCATAATCAACAACGCGCTGTCGCTGGTACTCCAGCTCTCTTCGTGCGTTAAGGTTTCAAAGCGCTGTAACAGCGTTTCAATCACCGGTTGCAGATCGCCAACGTCAAACACCCTCGCCTTTTCGCCGCGCCCACAAAGATGGCGTAACAGCATCTGCTGACGGGGAAAATCCCGCAGCCAGGGTTCAATCAACGACGGGTTAAAATGCAGCGTGGTACGGTGATAAAGGTTGCGCTCGCTCTGCTCGACGTAGACCTTGTGCAGCTTACCCGGCGGGAAAATAAACAGTCGCCCCGGCTTCACCGTATATTGCTGATGCTCCATCAGTGCGATACCCACGCCCCGTGAAACGGTAAGGATCTCCGCACATTGGTGCCAGTGGTAATAGTTGGCGGGAAGATTCTGCATCCGGTTGAAATAGATAGATTTATCGTTGAGATGAATCTGTTCGAGATAGGTAGTGTCTTCCGTTGGTTGTGAATGTGCCACAGCGCCAGCCCCGCAGGTTAATAAACTTAAACTTTCATCATCGGAATAAAACTTTTGCGCCAAATTACGCCATAAAATTATTTTTAATTACCCTTCATGCTTAAAAGTAAGAGCACTATCACATTTGCCAACCGCGCCAAATTCCTATTATTCGTCCGCCATCAACAAACTGAAACGGGATTTCATCATGCGGACGAGACAAGAATACAGCGCGTTAGTCGAGGGTTGGATAGCAGCGGCGGTGCCCCGTTTATCGGCAGACTGCACGCGGCTTCACGCGGGCGATACCGCCGCGCAGTACCCGGACGACGTCGCCGGAATGGAGGGTTTTGTTCGTCTGATGTGGGGCCTGTTTCCGCTGGTGAGCGGCGGTACCGTGCCGGCATGGCACGACGCGTTCGTCACTGGCGTGCGCAACGGCAGCAACCCTCAGCACCCAGGCTACTGGGGCGATGTCGGCGACAACGACCAGCGCTGCGTGGAAATGGCGGCCTTTGGCCTCGGCCTGGCGCTGCCCAACGGTAAGCTGTGGTCGTCGCTCTCGACCGAAGAGCAGGATAATCTCTCCCGTTGGCTCAGCCAGAGTGCAGACGTTACGGTGCCGGACAACAACTGGCACTTCTTCCCGGTGCTTATCCAACTGGGGCTGAAGTGCGTCGGACGCCCCTACGACATGGCAGTCATCAACCGTCATCTCGATGCCATTGAGCCCTTCTGGCTCGGCAACGGCTGGTACAGCGACGGCGCAGGCAAGCCGCGCGATTATTACATCTCCAGCGCCTTCCATTTTTATGGCCTGATCTACAGCCACTTTATGCAGGACGTTGACCCGGAACGCTGCCTGCGCTATCGCCAACGCGCCCAGCAGTTCGCCAAAGATTACGCCTATTATTTTGCCGCTAACGGCGAAGGTATTCCGTTTGGCCGCAGCCTGACCTATCGCTTTGTGCAGGTCGCGTTCTGGAGCGCGGCCGCCTTTACCGAACTGGAGGTCTTTACCCCGGGCGTGGTAAAGGGGCTGATTCTGCGCCATCTTGAAAGCTGGCTCGACAAACCGTTTATCGGCGCCGATGGCCTGTTCACCATTGGCTACAGCTACCCAAACCTGATTATGGCCGAGGACTACAACAGCCCCGGCTCCCCCTACTGGGCGCTGAAAGCGATGCTGATTCTGGCGCTGCCGGAAGAGAGCGCCTTCTGGCAGGCTGCCTGCGAACCACTGCCATCGTTGGATGCGATTCACCCGATTCCCGAAGCCGGGCAAATCATCGTCCATAGCGATAAGCAGAAACACGCGTGGATGCTGATGTCCGGTCAGTTCGACAAAAACAACTTCGTCAACTTCGAGCAAAAGTACTGCAAATTCGCCTACTCCAGTCAGTTTGGTTTTACCCTGGAGCGTGGGCGCTACGGCCTTAGCCATGCGGCGGTAGACTCCATGCTGCTGTTCAGCAACGGCGATGACTACTATCGCGGCCGCCGCGAGTGCGACAGCGCAGGAGTGACGGATGATTGGGTACGCAGCGAATGGCGTCCGTGGGCCGACGTGACCGTCAGCACCTGGCTGGTTGCGCTGCCGGAAGGCCACGTGCGCGTACACCGCGTAAACACGCCGCGAACGCTGGAATGCGTTGAGGGCGGGTTTGCCGCTAACCGCCACCAGCAAACGCACCAGACCATTACCGCCAACGGCGTCACCCTTGAAACTACGCACCACTACAGCCGGGTGGTGAGCCTGACCAACGCCCGTCAACCGTTCACCGTCACCACGCCGCCGAACAGCAATTTGCTGTACGCCGCACCGGCCACTATCCCCTGCCTTCGCACGCAGCTTAGCGCCGGAACCCACTGGCTTGCCTGCTACGTCAGCGCCGACCCGGGCGCGGTGCGTGCGCTGCCGGATGCCTTACATTTTGATGTTACGACACAGCAGTTAACCGTGAACGACCTGACGCTCACCATAAAATAACCCTGACCTCTGGATAACGGCGGAGACCGCAATGACCACGATGATTCAGTCGACACGTTCGGCGTATATAAAACTCAGTCTCTTTGTTTTTCTGTTTACCTTTACCTGGGCGGCAAGCTTCGGCCTGTACGCCATCTGGCTTGGCGATAAAGCGGGGCTCGATGCCGTGGATATTGGCACCGTCTTCGCGGTGAACGGCGTGTTCGCGGTGGTGATTAAGCCGGTATACGGCTACATCATGGACAAAATCGGCATGAAGAAGCACCTGCTCTATTTTGTCTGTATCGTCTCGGCGCTGATGGCACCGTTCTATATCTGGATCTACCTGCCGTTGCTGCAAAGCCATTTCATCATCGGCATGATTGTCGGCGCACTGTTCTTTAGCCTGGGCTGGTACGCGGGCGTGGCGGCGGAAGAGTCCTACGTCGACCGCTTCAGCCGTCTGTACAACATGGAGTTTGGCCGTATCCGCATGTGGGCGGCGCTCGGCTGGGCAACCGCTTCCTCCTTCTCCGGCTTCCTCTATAACATTTCGCCCAAAATCAACTTCGCCATCAGTAGCGTCTCGGCGCTGTGCATGTTCGCGGTGCTGCTGACGCTTAAGGTGGACCATTTCGGCAAAGAAGAAAATAACGTCTTATCGAAAGAAAAAATCGTGATTACCGACGTGCTGAACCTGCTGAAAAACCGCAAGTTCTGGATGTTTTCGCTCTACATCGCGGGCGTGGCCTGGATGATGTTTATCGCCGAGCAGCAATTCTCACGCTACTTCGTCACCTTCTTCTCTACCAAAGAGGAAGGCAACGCAATGTTCGGTTATATGAGCACCGCACAGTCCGCCGCTGAATTCTTCGGCATGATGCTGGTACCGGCGATTATCAACCGCATCGGTGCCAAGCAGGGCATGCTGCTCACCGGGTTGGTTATCAGCCTGCGCCTGATTATCTCCGGCCTGACCAACGACCCGCTGATTATTTGCCTCGTCAAACCGCTCTACGGCATTGAGATCGCCCTGATTCTGGTATCGGTCTTCAAATATATTGCCGAGCATTTCGACAAACGCGTTAACGCCACCATGTACCTGCTGGGCTACCAGGCGATGATCTACGTCGGTTCTATCGTCGTCGCGCCACCGGCGGGTTATGCCTATCAAACCATCGGCTTTGAGCACACCTATCTCATCATGGGCATTATCGCCCTGGTGTTCACCGGCGTCTCAGCCCTCACCTTATCGACCTGCTGCAGCCACAAAAAGCGCGCTGTAGAACAGGAAATCAAGCAGCAAGCGCTAAATTAAAACGGGAATATGCCAGCATGATGTCTGAACAGATCAGAAAAGAACCGCTCGCCTCACATACCCTGAAACCGGGCGAACGTGAAGAGATTAGCCGTAAAATTCGCGGGGCGATGCCCGCGCTGCTGAAGGCTATTGATGATAACGCCGACTATTTTGGCACGCGCTTCCCGGATGCGGCCTGTAAAAACGGCGTCTATCCGATTATTGATAACGTCGAATGGACCACCAGCTTCTGGACCGGACAGCTGTGGCTGGCCTATGAGTGGACAGGGCTTGAGCGCTATCGCACGCTGGCGGAGCAGCATATTCACTCCTTCGGCCAGCGGATTATTAACCGCGACCACACTAACCATCACGATCTGGGCTTCCTTTATAGCCTCTCCTGCGTGGCGGGCGAGCGTCTGACCGGCAACCGCGAGGCGGGCTACATCGCCCTGCTCGCCGCCGAGGCGCTGATGGAACGCTACAACGAGAAGGCCGGGATCATTCAGGCATGGGGCGAACTGAATAACCCAGAGCAACAGGGCCGCATGATAATTGACTGCAACATGAACCTGCCGCTGCTGTATGAAGCCAGCGCGGCCAGCGGCGACCCGCGCTACGCCGAGGCGGCCAAGCAGCATATTGAGCGGGCGCGTCGCCATATCGTGCGTGAAGACGGCTCGACCTTCCATACCTGGTATATGGATGTAGAAACCGGCGAACCGCGCTTTGGCAACACCCATCAGGGCTTCTCCGACGATTCGTGCTGGGCGCGCGGCCAGGCATGGGGCGTGTACGGTTTCCTGCTGAACTACCTGCACACCGGGGATGAGCGGCTGCTGACGCTGAGCCAGACGCTGGCGAATTACTACCTGAATCGGCTGCCGGAGGATCTCATCTGCTATTGGGATCTGGCGCTGACCGATCCTGCCAGCGAGCGCGACAGTTCAGCGGCGGCGATTGTAGCCGGCGCCCTGCTGGAGCTGGTTAAGCATCTGCCCGCTACCCATCCGGATCGTGAGAGCTATGAAACGCTGGCGCTGCGGATGATTGGCAATATGCTAGACGGTTACGTTAACCGCGAGCATACGCCGGGCCAGGGTCTGCTTAAGCATTCGGTCTATTACTTCAAGGGGGGGATTGGCGTGGACGAGTGCTGTAGCTGGGGGGATTACTTCCTGATGGAAGCGATGGTGCGAGCGACGCAGAACTGGCAGAGCTACTGGTGAGAAAAGGCCCGATGGCGTTGCGCCTATCGGGCCTGCAACTCCCGGGGTCGCTGCGCTCGCCCGGGCTACCCTGGTATGTAGCCCGGCCAAGCGAAGCGCCGCCGGGGTTAGCACAGCCTTAGAAGCGGTAATCCACCGCCATAAAGTAGCGGCGTCCATCTTCGTTATAGCTGTAATCATCACGCTTCAGGTCTTTATCCCCAACGTTAAGCACGCCCGCGCGCAGCTTGATGTCTTTGGTCGCCTGCCATGCCCCGCCGATATCCCAGGTGGTATAGCCGCCCGGTGTTTTCGAGGTTGCCGTAGTAGCCCGCTGCTTACCGGTATAGCTTCCCGCCAGATAGAACGTCCAGTCCTGAATCGGGTTCCAGTCTACACGTCCGTTACCGGTATGGAACGGCAGCTCCTGCAGCGGTTTGTCACCGCCGTTGCTCAGGTCTCGACCGTCGTTGTAGGTATAATTCAGCGTCACCTTCCAGTCGTCACCAAACGGTACCTTTAACTCGGACTCCACGCCGCGGATACGCGCTTTGTTTACGTTGTAGTAGGCAAACACCGGTACGCCGTTATCAAATCCAACGAAGTTCGGGTAACCCGGCGCAGCATTCTTATCGCGCGTACGACTGATGTTAATCATGTCGTCGATATCATTCTGGAAGGTGGTGACGTTGGCCTGCACGCCTTCCAGCCAACCCTCTTCGCCCTGATAGTAAAGACCGACTTCGAAGCTCTCGCTGGTTTCCGGCTTCAGATCCGGGCTACCGACAATACGGCAGCCGCCACGGCAGGAATTGGTGGCCCAGTCAGGGCTCAGTTGCAGCAGAGAAGGGGCTTTAAACGCCGTAGCCCAGCCCCCTTTCACCGTCACGGTGTCGGTCGCGTTATAGACCAGATACGCACGCGGGCTCCAGTGATCGCCATAGGTCTGGTGATCGTCCATACGGATACCGGTAGTCAGCGCCAGCGGCTCGAAGATACGCCATTCATCTTCGAGGAACAGCGCATACTGGCTGGCTGAAGTTTCGCTGCTGGTGCCGCGCGTCAGGTTAATCGGGTCGCTCAGCTTGTCGTGGCGCCATTCACCACCAAAGGTCACCAGTTGGTTAATCACCCCCAGCGGCAGCACGTATTTTCCGTCGATGGTGTTGCTTTCCGAGGTGATTTCATTGGCATTGCCAGGGTTCTTGTTCACCACCTTTTCGCCATAGTATTTCAGCTCGCTGTTACCCAGTTCCCAGCGGCCGTTATGGCTTAACGAGTAGTTCTGACGTTCAACGCGGTTACGGTCGAGCGAATCGGAGTCGCGGTCCTGGCGGTCGAAGCCATAGCCTGCGGTAATGTCGTTGCTTTCGTTCGGTGTCCAGGCGAACTCGACGTTCGCATCGCGGCTGGTGAAGCCTTCAATGCGCGGAGTCTCACCGGTTGCGCTGGTGCTGGAAGCCTGCTGGTCGTCCTTCTCACGTTTTGCGAGACTACCAAAGGCTTTCATGCCAAGCACGCCGTCCACCAGCGGACCTGAGGTGTAGAACTGACCGTTCCAGGTGTCCCCACGGTCGCGGTGTTCTTGAATGGTGGTATCGGCTGTGACGGTCCCCGTCCATTTGGCGCCAATCTTTTTGGTGATGATGTTGACCACGCCGCCCAGCGCATCGGAACCGTACAGCGAAGACATCGGCCCGCGGACCACTTCAATGCGCTCGATGGCGTCTACCGGGATCCAGTTGAGGTCGAAATCATTGTGGCGGAAGACGACGTTACGCGAGTTGACGCGCTTACCGTCGATCAGAATCAGGGTATAGCTGCTGTCCAGGCCGCGAATACTCACGCCCTGACGGTTATCCCCTTCGTTGGTGAGCTGGACACCCGGGACTTCTTTCAGCACATCTTTCAGGTTCTGCACCGGTTTGCGCTGCAAGTCTTCCTGGGTGATCACGCTGATACTGGCGGGGGCATCCTTGACGCTTTGCTCGGTAGCCGCGGCCGTCACGACCATCACGTCTTTATCATCGGCAGCGCTGACCGGCAGCGCAAGGGACATAACGGACGCACAAAGCCCGCCCCGAACCAAGGGGTTTAACCTGAACATTTCCAATCTCCATGAGGTGAATACTGAATTAAAACAAAGGGGTCTTACTCACAACACTGCTGCAATGCCGCTGACCGGCGGCCTGTTGTTTTATGCAGATGTGGCTGGTCCCTCCAGGTTTTTCCCTCAGGAGTGGAAGTGGCTTCATCCATTTATATGGGGCGTGATAATAAACGTAATGATAATGATTATCAATTCAGTTTATTTAAAGTTATGTCAAGAAGTAACTATTTACGTCTATTTCATAGGCGGCAGGCATAAAAAAACCTCTCCGAAGAGAGGTTTTTCACATTTAACCGAACGGCTAATTATTTCTTAAAGCGTTCCGGGAAGTGCATTTCGCTATAGCTCACGAAGTGCGTACCGCGGGTCAGCTTATAGCCGAACCAGATAACCAGGAACAGCGGGATACCGATATAGGTTGCCGCTACGCCGCCCCAGTCGATGGTATCGGCCAGGAAGGCTTCGTAGTTCTGGCCCAGGGTAATGATCAGGCACAGTACGAAGGCGAAGATTGGCCCCAGCGGGAAGAACCCGGAACGGTACGGCAGGTTGTTCAGGTCATGACCCTGCAACACGTAGCCGCGACGGAAGCGATAATGGCTAATCGCAATCCCCAGCCAGGCGATAAAGCCGGTCATCCCGGAGGTGTTCAGCAGCCACAGGTAAACGGTCTGGTTGCCAAACATAGAGGTCAGGAAGCACAGGCCTGCAATCACGGTTGTTGCATACAGCGCGTTACGCGGTACGCCGCCACGAGACAGCTTCGAGAAGATGCGCGGCGCTTTGCCGTCGCAGGCCAGGGTGTAGAGCATACGGGTGGAAGCGTACATCCCGGAGTTACCCGCCGACAGCACCGCCGTCAGGATAACCGCGTTCATAATCGCCGCCGCAGAGAGCAGACCCGCGTGTTCAAACACCAACGTGAACGGGCTGACGGAGATATCTTTCACGTCGTTACGCAGCAGGCTTGGGTCGGTGTAAGGAATGATCAGACTGATAATCAGGATCGCGAACACATAGAACAGCAGGATACGCCAGAACACCTGACGAACCGCACGTGGAATGTTCTTCTCGGGATCTTCAGATTCGCCCGCCGCAATACCGATAAGCTCGGTACCCTGGAAGGAGAAGCCGACGATCATCGCCACGCCAATCATCGCCGATAACCCACCGGCAAACGGCGCGTCGCCGGTTGTCCAGTTGCTCCAGCCCACAGGCTGTGCACCTTTGAAGATGCCGAGGATCATCATGATGCCGACGATAATAAAGATGATAACGGTCGCCACTTTGATGAGCGAGAACCAGTATTCCGCTTCGCCGAAGCCTTTCACCGAGATGTAGTTCAGCAGGAAGATAACGCACAGGAACAGCGCGCTCCAGATCCAGCCTGGAGTATCCGGGAACCACCAGCTCATCACCAGCTGTGCGGCCACCAGGTCAACGGCGATCGTTACCGCCCAGTTGTACCAGTAGTTCCAGCCCAGCGCGAAGCCGAAGCCCTCTTCCACATAGTTCTGACCATAGGTGGCAAAAGAACCGGATACCGGCATATAGGCTGCCAGTTCGCCAAGACTGGTCATCAGGAAGTACACCATCAGGCCAATCAGAATATAGGAAAACAGCGCGCCGCCCGGGCCCGCTTGAGAAATGGTTGCGCCGGACGCAACAAACAGGCCAGTACCGATGGAACCGCCAATGGCGATCATCGTCAGGTGACGCGCCTTGAGTTCGCGACGTAACGCGGGCGCTTGTGTGGTTTTTGTTTCGGAACCCATGTGAAAATGCTATCCATCCAAAAAATGAGGCGCGATTGTAACAGACGATTCCGGCATATCACGGTAGAAATGCGCAGTTATAAGAGAGCTTCATGATCGCTCTCTTATTATAAGTAAAGCATCCGATGGCGATTTTAGATATCGCAGTAGCGCAGAAAACGCTTGAGGGCGTTGGAGAGGTGTTTTTGCCGATGATGGATGCGCCACAGCGTGCGGCTAAGCGTCGGCAGCGGGATGGCCACTTCCACCAGCGTTCCAGCTTCAAGCTGTTCAGCAATCACCCGCCGCGACAGGCAGCTAATGCCGAGGTCGTGGCGCACCGCGTGTTTGATGGCTTCAGAGTTACCCAATTCCATGCCCATCTGGAACTGCGGCAGATGCGAAAGCAGCAGGTAATCGACAATTTCCCGGGTGCCCGATCCTTTCTCACGTAGGATCCACGGCGCCATCGCCAGCTTTTCGAGCGTCACCTCCCCCAGCAGCCAGGCGCTGTTCGGCGCGGAGAACACCACCAGCTCATCATCGAGCCACGGCTCGGCGATAATATCCGCAGAGTGGCATGGGCCTTCAATCAGGCCGATATCGACGCGGAAGTCCGCCACCGCGTTAATCACATCCTGGCTATTTCCCACGCTCAGCTCCAACGGCAGCGCAGGAAAATCCTTGCGGTAGCGGGCGATGATGCCCGGCAGAATATAGTTGCCGATGGTGCTACTGGCGTAGACGCGAATCGCCCCGTTATCTTCACGGAACAGCTGTTCTATCTCTCCGGCCTGTTCCAGCAGCGCCAGCGCGCGCGGGTACAGCAGGCGGCCGTGCTCGTTGACCACCAAACGTTTGCCGACGCGATCAAAAAGCTGTACGCCAAGCTGCCCTTCGAGATCGGTCAGCGCCGCGCTCACCGCCGACTGCGACAGCGCCAGCATCTGTGATGCCTGAGTCGTTGAGCCACTTTTCAGTACCTCTGCAAAAACTTCTAACTGCCGCAGCGTGATATGCATAGTGCTTCAGCCCGTACGGACCGCCCTTACCAGTTATTACGATTAATTATAAATATATAATCAATTTTATCTTTAAACCAGCGAGGCGTAACCTTTTAGCCAGACAAAGGAGAAGGCTATGACACAGGTCACCTTAGAAACGCATCATCATCGCGGTATCAAACATTTTATCCCAGGGCTCGCGCTTAGCGCCGTGATTACCGGCGCCGCCGTCTGGATCGGCAATATCCCGGCCGTCGCAGGCGTCGGCATGAGTGCTCTGACGCTGGCCATCCTGTTCGGGATGGTGATTGGTAACACGATTTACCCAAAACTCTGGCAGTCCTGCGACGGTGGCGTGCTGTTTGCCAAGCAGCATCTGCTGCGTCTGGGCATCATTCTTTACGGCTTCCGCCTGACCTTCGCTCAGATTGCCGACGTGGGCGTAAGCGGCATCATCATCGACGCCCTGACGCTATGCAGTACCTTTATGATGGCCTGCTGGCTCGGGCAGAAAGTCTTTGGGCTCGATAAACACACCAGTTGGTTGATTGGCGCAGGGAGCAGTATCTGTGGCGCGGCAGCGGTATTGGCGACCGAACCGGTGGTGAAGGCCGAGGCGAGTAAAGTCACCGTCGCGGTAGCAACCGTGGTGATTTTCGGTACTCTGGCTATCTTTATCTACCCAGCGATGTACCCGCTGCTGGCGCACTGGTTTAGCCCTGAGGCTTACGGCATTTACATCGGCTCTACCATGCACGAAGTGGCGCAGGTTGTTGCGGCGGGCCATGCGGTGACGCCAGAAACGGAAAACGCGGCGGTGATTGCCAAAATGCTGCGCGTGATGATGCTGGCTCCGTTCCTGCTGTTTATGGCGGCTCGTGTTAAACAGCTGGCTCCGGCCGGTGCGACCGAGAAAAGTAAAATCACGATCCCATGGTTTGCCATCATGTTCATCGTGGTCACTATCTTCAACTCGTTCCACCTGCTGCCAAACAGCATTGTGCAGATGCTGATTACGCTGGACACCATTCTGCTGGCGATGGCCATGGCGGCGCTGGGTGTGACCACTCACGTTAGCGCACTGAAAAAAGCCGGTGCAAAACCGCTGATGATGGCGCTGGTGCTGTTCATCTGGCTGATTGTTGGCGGCGGTGCGATTAACTACTTCATCCACAGCGTGATGGCATAATCGACAACGACTAACCCTCCCGAACCCGCTATACTCTCCCCTTTTGAGTATGGCGGGTTTTCCCGTCATATTTCAAGTTGCAGGCGCGTTGGCCGCGCTCGTTCACCCCAGTCACGTACTGAAGTACGCTCCCGGGGATTAATGAGGGACATCCATGTCCCTCACCAGAGGTCAGCCTTTGGCTGGTCAAATTCGTTCCTGACGAATTTGTCTCTCTCTTGCCGCCTTCCTGCAACTCGAACTATTTAGGGAACCAATTATGAAATACATCGGAGCGCACGTCAGCGCCGCGGGCGGCCTGGCAAACGCCGCAATTCGGGCAGCGGAAATCGAAGCCACCGCCTTCGCCCTGTTCACCAAAAATCAGCGCCAGTGGCGCGCCGCGCCGCTCACCACCGAGATTATCGACGACTTCAAAGCCGCCTGTGAAAAGTATCACTACACCCCGGCACAAATTCTTCCTCACGACAGCTACTTGATTAATCTCGGTCATCCGGTAGAAGAAGCGCTGGAGAAATCCCGTGAAGCCTTTATCGACGAGCTGACGCGCTGTCAGCAGTTGGGGCTGACGTTGCTGAACTTCCACCCGGGTAGCCATCTGCTGCAAATCGACGAAGACAAATGCCTGGCGCGTATTGCCGAGTCCATCAACATTGCGCTCACCCAGACCGAGGGCGTGACGGCGGTGATCGAGAATACCGCTGGTCAGGGCAGCAACCTCGGCTTTAAGTTCGAGCATCTGGCAGCCATCATTGATGGCGTGGAAGATAAGTCCCGCGTTGGCGTGTGCATCGATACCTGTCACGCTTTCGCCGCGGGCTATGACCTGCGCACCACCGAAGCCTGTGCAGACACCTTCGCGGAATTCGAACGCATTGTCGGCTTCCAGTATCTGCGCGGAATGCACCTGAACGACGCCAAAAGCGAGTTCGGTAGCCGCGTTGACCGCCACCACAGCCTGGGCGAAGGCAATATTGGGCACGATGCGTTCCGCTTTATCATGCAGGACAACCGTTTTGACGGTATCCCGCTGGTGCTGGAAACCATTAACCCGGATATCTGGGCGGAAGAGATTGCGTGGCTGAAAGCGCAGCAGACCGAGACCACCACCGCTTAATTGCCCGGTGGCGCTGCGCTTACCGGGCCTACGGGTTCGGGTAGACATAATAAGGCGCAGCCGCCATCAGACATAAAAAAGGGCCGAATCATCGGCCCTTTTTTACGTTTGTACCTGGATTACGCTTTCGCGACAACCCCAGCTTCCGGGCGTTTCAACACCGCGTAAGAGAGGCCAGCCACCAGCGTACCAACGATGATCGCAATCAGATAACCCAGCACCGGCGTAATCGCGCCAGGGATCAGCAGGACGAACAGGCCGCCGTGCGGTGCCATCAGCTTCGCGCCTACCGCCATCGAGATAGCGCCAGTTACCGCGCCGCCAACGATACAGCAAGGCAGAACGCGCATCGGGTCACGAGCCGCGAACGGAATCGCCCCTTCAGAGATAAAGCACAGGCCCAGAACCAGCGCCGCTTTGCCCCCTTCACGTTGACCCTGATCGAATTTCTTACGTGCAATCAGCGTGGCGATCCCCATTGCCAGCGGTGGCACCATACCGGCAGCCATAATGGCAGCCATCGGTGCGTAAGTCTGGGTACTCAGCAGGCCTACACCGAATGCGTATGCCGCTTTGTTCACCGGACCACCCATATCGGTACACATCATCGCACCGAGGATAGCGCCCAGCAGGACCGCGTTCGCGGTGCCCATGGTTTGCAGCCAGTGGGTCAGCCAGTTCAGCAGCGCGGCAACCGGGGTACCAATGAGGTAAATCATTGCCAGGCCGACAATCAGGCTGGAGACCAGCGGGATTATCAGAATAGGCTTCAGCGCTTCCATGCTTGGCGGCAGCTTCAGCTTGGTGCTGATGAGTTTTGCCACGTAACCGGCCAGGAAGCCCGCGATGATACCACCGATAAAGCCGGAACCGCCGCTCACCGCCAGCATACCGCCGATAAGACCTGGGGTCAGACCCGGACGGTCAGCGATGGAGAAGGCGATAAAACCGGCCAGCACCGGCACCATCAGCGCGAAGGCGGAACCACCGCCAATCTGCATCAGCGCCGCAGCCAGCGTGCCTTTGACTTCAAAGGCTTTAATACCGAAGGCAAATGACAGCGCGATACACAGACCGCCCGCCACGACCATTGGCAGCATGTAAGAAACGCCGGTTAACAGGTGACGATATGCCCCGCCACCGCTCTCTTTCTTCCCGGCATCCGCCGGAGATTTTGTCTGGCCGGAAGGTTGATACGGCTTCGCTTCAACCATAGCTTTATCCAGCTCTTGCGCCGTTTTCTTCAACGCCAGGCCGGTGGTGGTGCGATACATTGGCTTACCGGCGAATTTCGCCAGATCCACTTCAATATCCGCCGCCACGATAACCAGGTCAGCCGCTTCGACTTCTTCTGGGGTGATAGCGTTACCGGCGCCCACGGAACCACGGGTTTCAACCTTCACCCACAGACCGCGTTTTTTGGCTTCGGTTTCAATCGCTTCGGCCGCCATAAAGGTATGCGCCACGCCGGTTGGGCAAGCGGTGACCGCTACGATACGTTTTACCGCACCTTTCGCGGTTGGTTCAGCCTGCGCCGGAGCCTCGTAAGGCAGGGCGTGAGATTTGGCTTCGCTCAGGAACAGCTCCGGGTGGGAAACTGCGCGGTTGATATCGCCAAGGTAAACCTGTTTGCCCGCCAGCGCGGTATCGGACGGTAAAGCGGAGCCCAGCACGATGGCCAGTTCAGCATCGTTCGGGTTATCAATTAACTCCAGGCGCGCTTTCTGCGCCGCCGCGCCCAGCAGGGTCTTCGCCATATAAGCGCGAGCCTGTCCAAGTTTGGCATCGATAATCAGCAGCGTTTTCATACGCCTCTCCCCTGCTGTTAGTTAAAAGGTTTCAGGTCGACGCGCGCCATCATCGCGGCCAACTGGGTACGATCGGTGATGCCGACGTTGCTCTGGCTGACCGCCAGCGCGGCAACGGCAGTCGCCAGGCGCAGGGTATGTTCGCTGGACTCACGCATCAGCAGGCCATAAATCAGACCGCCAACCATGGAATCCCCAGCCCCTACCGTGCTCACCACTTCCACTGACGGCGGCTTGGCAATCCACTCGCCGGAGGCGTTAACCCACAGCGCGCCTTCCGCACCCAGTGAAATCACCACATGGGCAATGCCCTGCTCGCGCAGCGCATGAGCCGCTTCAATCACATCTTTCATCTCAGGCAGCTTACGGCCAGCCCAGATTTCCAGCTCGCGACGGTTTGGCTTCACCAGCCATGGCGCCGCTTTCAGACCTGCAACCAGCGCTTCGCGGCTGCTGTCGAAAATAATGCACGGACACTGGCTGCGCAGACGCGTCATCCAGTCGGTGAACGCTTCCGGGCTAACGCCTGCTGGCAGACTACCACTCACGCACACCATGTCGAACTGGCCAAGCCAGGTCAGGGAATCGTTAACAAAGCGTTCCCAGTCAGACGCGGTAACGTCGAAGCCGGAAAAGTTAAAATCGGTGACTTCGCCGTCTTTCTCGGTCAGCTTGACGTTAATACGGGTACGGCCCTGTACGACCTGGAAACGGTTAGCAATGCCCAGCTCGCTGAACAACTGCTGAAAACCATCCTGGTTGTCTTTACCGAGGAAACCGCCAACGGTGACGTCGATACCAAGATCTTTCAGCACCTTCGCAACGTTAATGCCTTTACCCGCGGCATGCAGACCGGTGGTACGCACCAGGTTAACTTCTCCACGCTCGATTTCTGGCGTGAACCCTACCAAATCATAGGCCGGGTTTAAGGTAATAGTGGCTACTCTTCTGCTCATTTATGCGCCCTCCCCGAGGCCTGAAGCAATGGCTTCGCCAATAGCGTCCAGCGCCTGACGAGCATCATCACCCTGTGCCGTAAAGCGCAGACGATGACCTTTTTTAACGCCCAGCGCGACAACCTTCATCAGGCTACGTCCGTTGGCTGGTTTACCGCTGCCGTCAAGATTGGTTACGGTAATGTCACTGCTAAACTGTTTGATGGTATTCACCAGCACGGTGCCCGGACGGGCGTGCAGGCCATGTTCGTTACGGACGACAAACTCTTCGCTCAGCAGGTCGTCGGCCAGCGCGTCATCGCTGGTCAGCAGCGCCAACAGCGTAGCGGCATCAGCATTCAGCAGACGTTCAGCTTTGTTGTCCAGCAGCAGGTTAACCAGACGGTTAAGCACCGCGGTCGGCTGAGCATCGGCCATCGCGACGGTAATCAGCACGGAGGCAGCAGCATCGCCAACGGTAAATGGCGTCGCCGCACGGCTCACCGCAATGGCGCTACGCAGGTTGCCTTCCGCGCTGTCGTTCAGCCAGATACCCTGACCCAGATTCAGCGGTTGATCGTTAATCACGCGCGCCACAAAGTTAGCGTCTACCGCACCGGCTTCTTTCAGACGCGCGGCGTTCAGCGCCTGCAGCGTTACAAGATCGCTGGCGGCAACGTCAAGCGAGAGCGTGTCGTTATCAAGTTTCAGCGCTTCGCTTTGTTTTTCACCCATCAACAGCGCACGCAGCTCTTCAGCGGTAGTTGCGGTTTTCAGCTGTTCAGCCACCGCGTCATCGCTCAGGACGTGCGTCAGCTGACGCAGCAGGCCGAGATGTTCGTCGGAGCTGGCGGCAATACCGATGGCGACATACGCCGTCTGGCCTTCACCCCAGGTGACGCCCTGTGGAAATTGGTAAACCTGAACACCGGTCTTCAGCACCTGATCGCGGGTATCAGTGGTGCCGTGCGGAATCGCAATGCCGTTGCCAAGGAAAGTGGAGGTTTGTTGCTCACGCGCCAGCATACCGGCAACGTAACCATCAGCGACGTTGCCTGCGCTGACGAGCGCTGCAGCAACCTGCCGAATAGCCTCTTCTTTATTCGCGGCCTGCTGGCCGGGATGAATATCCTGAACAGTTAACTGGAACATGGTTCCCCTCGCTCGCTGAATTGAATCGATTCAGCTTTTGTGAGAAAAAATCGCCGTACTTAGCGGGTTAGGTGCTGAAGACGACGCTGAAACGTTTCAATAATTTTGTGCCTTTCTTAATCAGCCTGCAAGTTTTGCTGACAAATTGATTGCATAAATTAGATCTACAGCACATTTCATTATCATTCTCGCCACATTTGCTGAAGCGCCCGTACGGTCTCATCAGCCACTTCAGCTAGACGTAAGCCAGATTTTTGAAATGGCCTTTTATTTTTTCGTGCCGAATTTGATTTAGGTTACTGTTCATTTTCTGAGTCGCGTCGTAAACTCCCCGCCTCTCCTTATGTGACCGATAAAACAACATGCAAAACAGTACCGCCGCCGCCCCACGGCGATCGTTTGATTTCACCTCGTCGTCTTTTCTGATTGTGGCATTTTTAACCGGTATTGCCGGTGCGCTACAGACCCCTACATTGAGTCTGTTCCTGAGTAATGAAGTACACGTTCGCCCGGCAATGGTAGGCTTCTTTTTCACCGGCAGCGCGGTTATTGGCATTCTCGTCAGCCAGTTTCTGGCAAGCTACTCGGATAAACGCGGCGACCGTAAAAATCTGATCGTTGGCTGCTGTCTGCTTGGCGTGTTCGCCTGCGTGCTGTTTGCCTGGAACCGTAACTACTTTATTCTGCTGTTTGTCGGCGTCTTCCTGAGCAGCTTTGGCTCAACGGCAAACCCGCAAATGTTCGCCCTTGCCCGCGAGCACGCCGATAAAACCGGCCGTGAAGCGGTGATGTTCAGTTCGATTATGCGTGCGCAGGTTTCGCTGGCATGGGTGATTGGCCCACCGCTGGCTTACGCCCTGGCGATGGGCTTCAGCTTTACGGTGATGTATCTCAGTGCTGCGGTCGCGTTTGTGGTGTGCGGTGCAATGGTCTGGCTATTCTTGCCTACCATGCGTAAAGAGAAAGCGGTCACCAGCGGTTCGATTCAGGCTCCGCGTACCAACCGCAAAGACGCCCTGCTGCTGTTCGTTATCTGCACGCTGATGTGGGGCACCAACAGCCTCTATATCATTAATATGCCGCTCTACATCATCAATGAACTGCACCTGCCGGAGAAACTGGCCGGGGTGATGATGGGCACGGCTGCCGGGCTTGAGATCCCAACCATGCTCATTGCGGGCTATTTTGCTAAACGGTTGGGGAAACGCTTTCTGATGCGTCTGGCGGCCGTCGCCGGGCTATGCTTCTATATAGGCATGCTGACCTTCAACAGCCCAACGTTACTGCTTGCGATGCAGCTGCTGAACGCCATCTATATCGGTATTCTCGGTGGGATTGGAATGCTTTACTTCCAGGATCTGATGCCCGGCCAGGCAGGTTCAGCAACCACGTTGTACGCCAACACCTCGCGCGTTGGCTGGATTATCGCCGGTTCACTGGCAGGCGTGGTAGCCGAAATCTGGAACTACCACACCGTGTTCTGGATTGCGCTGGTGCTTTGCGTCGCGACCCTCGGCTGTCTGGTACGCATTAAAGACGTTTAGGGCGCGGTCAGCGCTTCAAGGTTCAGCAAATAGGTCATCGCCGCGTCTCGGTTTACCCCGCACATTTCCCGTGCGGGCTGTAGCCCGGCGCACACTTTAGGGCGCAGCGGTGAACCAAAGATTTTACAGCGCTGACGTTCGTCAAGCTGTACGCAGGGCGTGTTCGCCGGTTTGCCATTGGGCATGCCGGGAATTGGGCTAGAAATTGAAGGTGCAGTGCAGCAAGCCCCGCAGTCCGGACGACATTCCATCGCGGGTTCTCAGTTGTGTTGATAGGTGATTGCGCGCACAGTACCACCTTTTGAGCAAGCATAGCAAAAGCCTTTAAATCCTCTTGCCTGAAACGCCCGGCACGAGTACTTTTACGCGATATTTTTGACACCCTAGTTCACAGGATAATTGCAATGCCAAGAGCGAACGAAATTAAAAAAGGTATGGTGCTGAATTACAACGGCAAGCTGCTGATTGTAAAAAACATTGATATTCAGTCACCGAGCGCCCGTGGCGCGGCAACGCTGTACAAAATGCGCTTCTCCGACGTCAGCACCGGTCTGAAAGTTGAAGAACGTTTTAAAGGCGACGACATGGTCGATACCGTGACCCTGAATCGCCGCTTCGTTGACTTCTCCTACATCGACGGCAACGAATACGTGTTCATGGATAAAGAAGATTACACCCCGTACATCTTCACCCACGACCAGATTGCTGAAGAGCTGCAGTTCATTCCTGAAGGCGGTATGCCGGAAATGCAGGTTCTGCTGTGGGACGGCCGCGTTCTGGCACTGGAACTGCCGCAAACCGTTGACCTGGAAATCGTGGAAACGGCCCCTGGTATCAAAGGTGCATCTGCAAGCTCCCGTACTAAGCCAGCGACGCTGACTACCGGTCTGGTTGTCCAGGTTCCTGAGTACCTGACTACCGGCGAGAAAATCCGCATTCATATCGAAGAAAAACGCTATATGGGCCGTGCAGACTAATCTGCATTAGGCCATGTGCATCGGTCTGCCTGATGGCGCTTCGCTTATCAGGCCTACTCGATAGTGCAAACAAGAAGGGCAGCCGTGTGGCTGCCCTTTTTTTATCTCGAGAGAATGACGAATTACAGCAGATCGCGGAACTTAGTCATTTTCAGCGCCAGCTCAACGCCGCGCACTTCCGCCAGACCTTTCAGACGGCCAATCGCCGAGTAGCCTGGGTTGGTTTTCTTCTTCAGATCGTCCAGCATCTGGTGACCGTGGTCAGGACGCATTGGAATAGGACGCAGATCGCCCGCTTTCTTACGACGCTGTTCTTCGGTCAGGATGGCATCAACCACCGCTACCATATTCACGTCACCCTGCAGGTGCGCGGCTTCGTGGAAGGTTTTCGGGTTCCCTTCACGGCAGGTAGAGCGCAGGTGCGTGAAGTGGATACGGTCGCCGAAGGTCTCAATCATTTTCACCAGATCGTTATCTGCACGCACGCCGTAAGAACCGGTACACATGGTGAAGCCGTTGTTGATGCTATCAACGGTCTCTTTCAGCCACTGCATATCTTCAATGGTGGAGACAATGCGCGGCAGGCCGAGGATTGGGCGCGGTGGATCGTCCGGGTGAACGGCCAGGCGCACGCCAACTTCTTCAGCAACCGGCACGATAGCGCGCAGGAAGACGGCCATGTTTTCACGCAGATTTTCTTTACTGATGTGGTCGTATTCCGCGAGGCGCGCACGGAACTGGTCCAGGGTATAACCCTCTTCAGCGCCCGGCAGGCCAGCAATGATGTTGCGGGTCAGCTTAGTCACTTCCGCTTCGGTCATCGCCTGGAAGTATTCCTGCGCCTGGCGCTGCTCTTCCTCGGTGTAGTCCGCCTGTGCGCCTTCACGTTTCAGGATATGCAGTTCAAACGCGGCAAACGCAATCTGGTCAAAGCGCAGGGCTTTAGAACCATCTTCCAGCGTGTACTCGAGGTCAGTACGCGTCCAGTCGAGGATAGGCATAAAGTTGTAGCAGACGGTATCAATGCCACATTCAGCCAGGTTACGAATGCTCTGCTGGTAGTTAGCAATCCAGGTTTTGTACTCACCGGAGCCGGTTTTAATGTCTTCGTGAACCGGAATACTTTCCACAACGGACCAGGTCAGCCCTTTCTCAGCCAGCAACGCGATACGCTTTTTGATTTCTTCAACCGGCCATACCTGACCGTTTGGAATGTGGTGCAACGCCGTTACAACACCCGTCGCGCCAGCTTGACGCACATCATCAAGAGATACCGGATCGTTCGGACCGTACCAACGCCAGGTTTGTTCCATTGCTCAACCCTCTAAAGTTGTTATACCAATAAAATCGCTGTTAATGACGACTACCATACATGTTTATTTATAAGCGTCAATAAATCCGCTGGGATTGATTGATCAAGCTCACATTAACGCGATAAATACGGCACACCAATTCAATTTGCTGTCATATAACTTTACACTGCAAACGTTAATTAATCGTTAATTGGATGTGTGAACAATGAATACAATCGCCTCAAGCGCCCTCCCCGCCAACGTACAGTTACCGCAATATGATAGACAACAGCTACGTTCGCGGATTGTGCACTTCGGTTTTGGTGCCTTTCACCGCGCCCACCAGGCGCTGCTGACCAACCGGGTGCTGAACCAGCACGGTGGCGATTGGGGTATTTGTGAAATCAGCCTTTTCAGCGGCGACGTGCTGATGAGCCAGCTTCGCCAGCAGGATCACCTCTTTACGGTGATGGAAAAGAGCGCTACGGGCAATCAACCTATCGTCATTGGCGCTGTCCACGAGTGCCTGAACGCTAAACTCGACTCGCTTGCCGCCATCATCGAAAAATTCTGCGAGCCCCAGGTGGCGATCGTCTCGCTGACGATCACCGAAAAAGGCTATTGCATCGATCCGGCGACCGGCCATCTGGACTTTACCCAGCCGCGGATCGTCCACGATCTTGAACATCCAACCGAGCCGCACTCTGCGCCAGGCATCCTCGTCGAAGCGCTTCATCGCCGCCGTGAGCGTGGGCTGCAGGCCTTTACCGTGCTCTCCTGTGACAATATTCCTGATAACGGCCACGTGGTGAAAAACGCCGTGCTGGATATGGCGACCCGTCGGGATCCGCAATTAGCAAGCTGGATTGCGGAACACGTCAGTTTCCCAGGCACCATGGTCGACCGTATCGTGCCAGCGGCGACTGAAGCATCGCTGGCAGAAATCAGCCAGGAATTAGGCGTAGAAGACCCGTGCGCCATCAGTTGCGAACCGTTTATTCAATGGGTCATAGAAGACAACTTTGTTGCCGGACGTCCTGACTGGGGCAGCGCCGGGGCGCAAATGGTGAGTGACGTCCTACCGTGGGAAGAGATGAAACTGCGTATGCTCAACGGCAGTCATTCCTTCCTTGCCTACCTCGGCTATCTTGCTGGCTATGCGCACATCAGCGACTGCATGCAGGATGAATCCTACCGCCGCGCCGCGCGTCATCTGATGATGGCCGAACAGGCTCCTACGCTGCGGATTACCGATGTGGACCTCGGCGCGTATGCTGACAGTCTTATCGAGCGCTTCAGCAACCCAGCGCTTCAGCACCGCACCTGGCAGATTGCGATGGACGGTAGCCAGAAGCTGCCACAGCGTCTGCTAAACGGCATTCGCATTCATCTCAAAAACGGCAGCCGCTGGCCGCTGCTGGCGTTAGCCGTAGCAGGCTGGATGCGTTACGTGAGCGGGGTAGATGATGCCGGTCAACCAATTGATGTACGCGACCCGCTGGCGGAAAAAATCCGCGGTATTGTGGCTAACAGCACTGATGAAAACCGCGTTACTGCGCTGTTGACGTTGCAGGAAATCTTCGGTAGCGATTTACCTGCCAATCCGCAGTTTGTCGCGGCGGTCCAGCAAGCCTGGCAAAATCTCGTTCATCAAGGTGCACGCCAGGCCGTGCTGACCGCGCTCAATAGTTAGCATTTTCTGCTGTTTTGTGGGCTAACTGCGGATTGGCCCGCCTTAACACTTCTCTTTTTGACCCAGCTTCGCCAGGATAAAGTGATCCAGTTAACACTCTCACTATGTCCTCGGCGGAGTTTTCGTGACTAAAACCAATCTGATCACCGGCTTTCTCGGCAGCGGGAAAACCACTTCAATTCTACATCTGCTCGCCAATAAACCCGCCGATGAAAAATGGGCCGTTCTGGTCAACGAGTTTGGCGAAGTCGGCATTGATGGCGCTTTGCTTGCCGACAGCGGCGCGCTGTTAAAAGAGATCCCCGGCGGCTGTATGTGCTGCGTTAACGGGCTGCCGATGCAGGTCGGCCTGAATACGCTGCTGCGTCAGGGAAAGCCAGATCGTCTGCTGATTGAACCTACTGGCCTCGGTCATCCTAAGCAGATCCTCGACTTGCTCACCGCTCCGGTTTACGAGCCGTGGATCGACCTGCGCGCCACCCTGTGCGTCATGGACCCGCGTCAGCTGCTGGACGAAAAAATCGCCACTAACGAAAACTTCCGCGATCAGCTCGCGGCGGCCGATATTATCGTGAGCAACAAGGCAGACCGCGCGACCCCGGAAAGCCAGCACGCGATGACCAACTGGTGGCAACGCAATGGCGCCGAGCGCCTGCACGTTGAAGCCACCCAGGGCAATATTGATATTGCCCTGCTGGATAAGCCCCGTAGCAACACCGTGGAACTGAAAGCCAGCGCCGCGCATTCCCACTCCCACCCATCAAATAAGGGGCTTGGCGCGCTGAGCCTGCCGGAGCACCAACGCTGGCGCCGCAGCGTCAATGAGGGACAGGGCTACTTTGCCTGCGGCTGGATTTTTGATGCCGATACCGCATTTGACACCATCGGCCTGCTGGAGTGGGCACGTCTGGCGCCTGTCACTCGTTTGAAGGCGGTCATGCGCATTCCTGAAGGGCTGGTGCGCATTAACCGCCAGGGCGCAGACCTGCACATAGAAACGCAGAATGTTGCGCCACCAGACAGCCGTATTGAGTTGATAAACGATGCGCAAACCGACTGGAATCCACTACAAACGGCGCTGTTGAAACTTCGTTTAGGGTGAAACCGCTAAGGTTTCAGCCGAGACTAATTGCGATGATGACTAAGATGCGTACACGTTTTCCCCTGATTCTTCTACTTAACGCTGCCGGTGTGGCGTTATTTCTCTCCTGGTTTCTGCCGGCCAACCACGGATTCTGGTCCGTTGCTGACCTCGCTATTTTTCACGCCTTTAACCAGGGTTTAAACGCAGATAATCTGGGTTACGCCTGGTTCTTAGCCATTATTAATAACCGCGCGTTCGACGGCTGCTCGCTGCTGGCCATGGGTTGCCTGATGCTGAGCTTCTGGCTGAAAGAAACGACGGCGGGTCGTCGCCGTATTGTGATTATCGGCCTGGTGATGCTGCTGGCCGCGGTGATTATTAACCAGTTAGCGCAGCACCTGATGCCGGTGACCCGCAGTAGCCCGTCGCTCTCTGTGCCGGGCGTACACCGCGTTAGCGACTTTATCGACTTCTCGACCAAAGACGGTTCGCGGGACAGTTTCCCGGGCGACCACGGAATGATGCTGCTGATATTCGCGACCTTCATGTGGCGTTATTTCGGCCGTAACGCGTTTCTTATTTCGCTGGTCATTTTTGTGGTTTTTGCCTTCCCGCGCGTGATGATTGGCGCTCACTGGTTCACCGATATTGCCGTCGGCTCGTTAACTGCAGTACTGATTGGCGCGCCATGGGTTCTGATGACGTCATTAAGCGATAATGTGATTGCCCTATTCGAGCGAAATTTGCCCAATTTGACCAAAGCAAAATCGGCGCATTAAATAACCAATTCATCTGATATTCCAGAAAGAGGGTATTCACCCTCTTTTCTTTTTTTAATCGCTTACCGCAACGGTCATCTTCTCGTCACAATATTCATTTTTATAATGAATGAGTTGCCCACTTTTTATTCATAAATGCCGTAATTTTGCCCATTCACAATTTTTAACTTTGTGTATCACTATTTCTTATAAAAAATCAGCCAAAAGCGCTCGCAATGCCGCTTTCGTTAAGGTAATCTCATTTGCGTTTGTCGTTTCAAAGAGCAATTATTCGGTTCTCAAATAAAACTTTGTGCGCTATGCCACAAAACTGAATTCAAAGAATTGTCTCATTGATTGCGTGTATTTAGTCTCAGACGCGTTTGGCATTTTTTATAACGACTCCATCGTTAAGGACTTCAAGGGAAAACAACGAAAATGGTCAAATCTCAGCCGATTTTGAGATATATCTTGCGAGCGATTCCAGCAGTAGCAGTTGCGGTTCTGCTTTCTGCCTGTAGTAACACAAGTAACACCGCTAAGAACATGCATTCTGAGACGCATGCAGTGGGCACCGAAGATGCCTCGTCACTGCAAGCCTCTCAGGATGAATTTGAAACCATGGTGCGTAACCTCGACGTGAAGTCCCGTCTGATGGATCAATACGCAGGATGGAAAGGTGTTCGTTACCGCTTGGGCGGCGACACCAAGCGTGGTATCGACTGCTCCAGCTTTGTGCAGCGTACCTTCCGCGAACAGTTTGGCTTAGAGCTGCCGCGCTCCACCTGGGAGCAGCAGGAAACGGGTAAATCCGTTAAACGCAGCCAGCTCCGAACCGGTGATTTAGTATTGTTCCGCGCGGGCTCTACTGGCCGCCATGTCGGTATCTACATCGGCAACAACCAGTTTGTTCATGCTTCCACCAGCAGCGGTGTGACCATTTCCAGCATGAACGAACCGTACTGGAATAAACGTTACAACGAAGCTCGCCGCGTCCTGAGTCGTTCGTAATGTCGTTTACCGTCGGTTTCCCTTGGCTGACGGTAAGCATAAAAAAAGCACTGCTCCGGCAGTGCTTTTTTTATGCTTAATCAGTATTCTTTTCTTTAGAGTTCCGTAGCATAGAGAAGTTGCATGTTTACTCGTCACTCATTAATTAACCGCCGCATTGTTCTGACTAGCGTTGTCGTCGGCCTGCTCATTGCCCTTGCTGCAGGATTGGCACAGTATTCTATCTTTCACCATCGTCGTGCGGCCCAGTTCGATAACACCATCTCCAGCCTGCAAAACTACCTGGACAACTACTTTAACCAGATACTGGTCACCATAGACTCCCTGCAACCGCTCACCATGGATCCCTGCAAAGCGGTCTCTTCGGAACTCACCGAACGCGCGGCGTTTAGCATGAACGTACGCGCCTTTCTGCTGGTTAAAGATCACATTGCTTACTGCTCTTCCGCCACCGGTCCGATGTCGCTGGGGCTCAAGGAACTGGTGCCGGATCTCGATCTCACAAAATCACATGTAATGGGGATCGTCTCCGGCACGCCAATGATGCCAACCACCCCAGCATTCGTGCTGTGGGTCAAAAGCCCGCTGCTGGAAAATCGCGGCATCTTTGCCTCCATTAACGCCAACCTGATGCCCTGGGTACTTTATTCCTCTAAGCAAAGTCCCTATAACGGCGTCGCGCTGGTCGTCAACGGCAAAACGGCTATTTCCACCTTCAGTAGCAAACCCCTTACGCTCGACCAGATACCCGATACCGCCGTTCGTCACGTAAAGATAAAAGGCGTCCCGCTGGAGATCTATCTCTACAGCAACGCGCTCAGTACCGATAATTCGCTCTATTCTCTCCTGCTCGGGCTGACGTGTGGCCTGATTGGCGGCCTGCTCTGCCTCTATATTCTGGCGATTCGCTCACGCCCTGGAAAAGAGATCCTTGCCGCAATTAAACATCGACAGTTCTATGTAGTTTATCAGCCGGTAGTGGACGCGAAAAACCGCCAGATTACTGGCGTAGAGGCACTTATGCGCTGGTCGCATCCAACGGTCGGGAATATTCCACCCGATGCGTTCATCAGTTACGCCGAAGCGCAGGATTTAATTGTTCCCCTCACCCATCATCTATTCGAACTGATTGCCCGCGATGCGCAGGTGCTGAAAGACCTTCTGCCGCCGGGTGCTAAGCTTGGTATCAACATCGCACCCAGCCATCTGCACGCCGAGAGCTTCCAGCACGATATCCGTCATCTGGCGGCAAGCCTGCCGGATAACTATTTCCAGATTGTGCTGGAGATAACCGAGCGCGATATGCTGAATCAGGAACGGGCGATGAACCTGTTTGCCTGGCTACGCGGTGAAGGTATCGAGATCGCTATTGATGATTTCGGCACCGGGCACAGCGCGCTTATCTATCTTGAACGCTTTACTCTCGACTACCTGAAAATCGACCGTGGTTTTGTCAACGCCATCGGCCGTGAGACGATTACCTCACCAGTACTGGATGCCGTACTCACCCTGACCCATCGTCTGAACCTGGTCACCGTGGCCGAAGGCGTTGAAACCGAAGAGCAGGCGGCCTGGCTGCGCGATCACGGCGTCGACTTCCTGCAAGGCTACCTGATAAGCCGCCCGCTCACGCTGCAACAGCTGATTGTGGAATATCGTAAGCCGGCAAAGTATTTCACAAGTTAAGCAAGGTCATTTAAGATTCAAGGATAAAAGCCTTTTTCAATCAATACTTTTCCATGCGGGGTAGCCTTATCGTGATCGTAGCGCGCGTCTTTATACCCCTGCTGATGCTGTTCAGCCTGTCATTGCAGGCGCAGACCATCAAAGAGAGCTACGCGTTTGCGGTTATCGGTGAGCCTAAATACGCCGTCGACTTCAACCACTTTGATTACGTCAATCCTGCGGCACCGAAGGGTGGCAGCGTGACGCTTGCCGCACTTGGCACCTTCGATAACTTTAACCGCTTTGCGCTGCGGGGAAACGCGGCCGTTCGCACCGATTCCCTGTATGACGCCCTGTTCACCACTTCCGATGACGAACCGGGCAGTTACTACCCGCTCGTTGCCGACCGGGCACGCTATGCCGACGACTACTCCTGGGTAGAGCTCACCATCAACCCACGCGCCCGTTTTCACGACGGCAGCCCGATTACCGCCCGCGACGTGGCCTTCACCTTCAATAAGTTTATGACCGAAGGCGTGCCGCAGTTTCGTCTGGTCTATAAAGGCACGACCGTCAAGGCTATCGCCCCGCTGACGGTGCGCATTGAGCTCGCGAAGCCGGGTAAAGAGGATATGCTGAGCCTTTTTACCCTGCCAATCTTGCCGGAGAAGTTCTGGAAGGATCATAACCTTAGCGAGCCGCTCAGCACGCCACCGCTGGCAAGCGGCCCTTATCGCATTAGCGACTGGCGTATGGGGCAATACATCGTCTACCAGCGGGTAAAAGATTACTGGGGCGCGGACCTGCCGGTAAACCGTGGACGCTGGAACTTCGACACCATTCGCTACGACTATTATCTCGATGACAACGTTGCCTTTGAGGCTTTCAAAGCCGGAGCCTACGACGTACGCACCGAGAGCAGCGCCAAAAACTGGGCCACGCGCTACATCGGCAAAAACTTCGCCAGCGGCTATATCGTTAAGGATGAACAAAAGAATAATGCCGCGCAGGACACCCGCTGGCTGGCCTTTAACATCCAGCGCCCGGTCTTTACAGACCGACGGGTACGCGAGGCGGTCAGCATGGCCTTTGATTTTGAATGGATGAACAAGGCGCTGTTTTACAACGCCTACAGCCGCGCCAACAGCTATTTCCAGAATACCGAATACGCCGCACGCGGCTACCCTGATGCCGATGAGCTGACGCTGCTGGCACCGCTAAAAAGCGAACTGCCGCCAGAAGTCTTCACCTCGATTTATCAACCAGCCACTTCTGACGGCCACGGTTTTGACCGCGACAATCTGTTAAAAGCAGGCAATCTGCTTACCGATGCCGGCTGGGTGCTGAAGGGCCAGCAGCGGGTGAATGCGAAAACCGGCCAGCCGCTGCGCTTTGAACTGCTGCTCCCCTCCGGCGGTAACGATCAGTGGGTGATGCCCTTCCAGCGTAATCTACAGCGTCTGGGCGTGAAGATGGATATCCGCCAGGTCGATATTTCGCAGATTACCAACCGCATGCGTAAGCGTGACTATGACATGATGCCGCGCCTATGGCGGGCGATGCCGTGGCCAAGCTCAGACCTGCAAATCTCCTGGTCATCAGAGTACATCAACTCCTCCTACAACTCGCCCGGCGTCGCCAGCCCGGCCATCGACAGCCTGATCAACCAGATAATCCGCTGGCAGGGCAACAAGCAGAAACTGCTGCCGCTAGGACGCGCCCTCGACCGGGTGCTGACCTGGAACTATTACATGTTGCCGATGTGGTATATGTCCGGCAGCCGAACGGCCTATTGGGATAAGTTTTCCTACCCCAGCGTACACCCGCTTTATGCCTCCGGCACGGATGCGCCCGGCTTCGACACATGGTGGTACAACGTGAACAAAGCGGCGAAGTTACCCGCTTCCCGACGCTAAGGAGAGAACATGGGCGCCTATCTGATTCGTCGACTATTGCTTATCATCCCCACGCTGTGGGCCATCATCACGCTCAACTTTTTTATCGTACAGATAGCGCCAGGTGGCCCGGTTGACCAGGCGATTGCGGCGGTTGAGTTCGGTCATCAGGGGGGATTACCCGGCGGCGGCGGGATGGAGCGCACGCAGGCACGCGCGGGCGTGGGCAATATTGCGGAAAGCCAGTATCGCGGAGGGCGCGGGCTTGACCCAGAGGTCATCGCCGAAATTACCCATCGCTACGGATTCGATAAACCGCTGCACGAGCGCTATTTCAAAATGCTGGGCGACTATCTGCGCTTTGATTTTGGCAATAGCCTATTTCGCAACGCTTCGGTCATGCAGCTCATGAAAGAGAGCCTTCCCGTTTCTATTACGCTCGGGCTCTGGAGCACGCTGATTATCTATCTGGTTTCGATACCGCTGGGCATTCGCAAAGCGGTGTACAACGGCAGCCGTTTTGATATCTGGAGCAGTACGGGCATTATTATCGGCTATGCCATCCCGGCATTTCTTTTCGCGATTGTACTGATCGTCTTCTTTGCCGGTGGCAGCTATTACGACATATTCCCCCTGCGCGGGCTGGTGTCCGCCAACTTTGACACCCTGCCGTGGTACCAGAAAATCACCGACTATCTCTGGCATATCACCCTGCCGGTACTGGCGACGGTGATCGGCGGTTTCGCCGCGCTGACCATGCTGACTAAAAACTCGTTTCTCGATGAGATCCGCAAACAGTACGTGGTTACCGCACGGGCAAAAGGGGTCGGTGAAAAGCAGATCCTCTGGAAGCATATCTTTCGTAACGCCATGCTGCTGGTGATAGCGGGCTTCCCGGCGACGTTTATCAGCATGTTCTTTACCGGCTCGCTGCTTATCGAGGTGATGTTCTCCCTGAACGGGCTGGGGCTGCTGGGTTATGAAGCTACCGTATCACGCGACTACCCGGTGATGTTCGGCACGCTCTATATTTTCACCCTGATTGGCCTGCTGATGAATATCGTCAGCGATATCAGCTACACGCTGGTAGACCCACGCATTGATTTTGAGGGCCGCTAACCATGACGTTAAACGCCGTCAATCAGGCCCGCTGGGCACGTTTTTGTCACAACCGACGCGGCTTCTGGTCGCTGTGGATTTTCCTCGTTATTTTCATCTGTAGCCTCGGCGCAGAGCTTATCGCCAACGACCGCCCGCTGCTGGTGAGCTACCAGGGCAGCCTGTATGTGCCGGTAGTCAAAAACTACAGCGAAAAAACCTTCGGCGGAGAATTCGCCACCGCCGCGGATTATCAGGACCCGTGGCTCCAGCAGCGGCTGGAAAAAAACGGCTGGGTACTATGGACACCTATCCGCTTCGGTGCCAGCAGCATTAACTTCAGCACCGACGTCCCCTTCCCTTCCCCGCCGTCGCGGCAAAACTGGCTCGGTACCGATGCTAACGGTCGTGACGTGCTGGCGCGTATTCTCTACGGCACCCGCATCTCGCTGCTGTTTGGGCTGATCCTGACCGTCTGTTCCAGCGTGATGGGCGTTATTGTCGGCGCGGTTCAGGGCTACTACGGCGGGCGTATCGATCTTTGGGGACAGCGGTTTATCGAAGTGTGGTCAGGGATGCCAACGCTGTTTTTGATTATCCTGCTTTCAAGCGTGGTACAGCCTAATTTCTGGTGGCTGCTGGCGATTACCGTGCTGTTCGGCTGGATGTCGCTGGTTGGCGTGGTGCGCGCGGAATTCTTACGTACCCGCAACTACGACTATATTCGCGCCGCGCAGGCGCTTGGGGTGGGCGACCGCAGTATTATCCTGCGCCATATGCTGCCCAACGCCATGGTTGCTACGCTGACCTTTATTCCGTTTATTCTGTGTAGTTCGATTACCACCCTCACCTCGCTCGATTTCCTCGGATTTGGTCTGCCGCTCGGCTCACCGTCACTCGGTGAACTGCTGCTTCAGGGCAAGAACAATCTACAGGCCCCCTGGCTTGGGATCGCCGCGTTTCTCTGCGTCGCCGTGCTGCTCTCATTGCTGATTTTCATCGGCGAGGCGGTGCGCGACGCCTTCGATCCTTCTAAGGCGGTATAAGATGCAGCAACCACTTCTGGAAATCGACAGCCTCTCTATTGCCTTCCACCAGCAGGGCATCGCCACCACCGTCGTTGATCGGCTGTCGCTGTCATTGAATGCCGGTGAGACGCTGGCGCTGGTCGGAGAGTCAGGTTCGGGAAAAAGCGTCACCGCGCTGTCGATTCTTCGCCTGCTGCCAGAGCCGCCGGTCAGCTACCCTACTGGCGATATCCGCTTTGCCGGGGAATCATTGCTGCACGCCAGCCCGCAGACGCTGCGCGGCGTGCGCGGTAACCGTATTGCGATGATTTTCCAGGAGCCCATGGTGTCGCTGAACCCGCTACATAATCTGGAAAAGCAGCTTTATGAAGTGCTCTCCTTGCACCGGGGAATGCGTAAAGAGGCCGCGCGCGGGGAGATCCTCGACTGTCTTGACCGCGTGGGCATCCGCAACGCGGCCAAAAGGCTGGCTGACTATCCGCATCAGCTCTCTGGCGGCGAGCGCCAGCGGGTGATGATTGCCATGGCGCTACTGACACGCCCGGAACTCTTGATTGCCGATGAACCCACCACCGCGCTCGATGTGTCGGTACAGGCACAAATCCTGCAGTTACTGAGAGAGCTTCGTACCGAGCTCAATATGGGGCTGCTGTTTATCACCCATAACCTCAGTATCGTCCGCAAGCTGGCCGACCGGGTCGCGGTCATGCAGCAGGGCCGCTGCGTGGAGCAGAACAGCGCCACCGCGCTTTTCGCCGCGCCGCAGCATGCTTACACCCGCAAACTGCTGGACAGCGAGCCCACAGGCGACCCGGTGCCTTTGCCGCAGGATGCCGTACCGTTGCTTGAGGTCAACCGTCTCAGCGTGGCGTTTCCCATCCGCAAGGGCATTTTGCGGCGGGTCGTCAGCCACAATAAGGTGGTTAACAATTTGAGTTTTACCCTGCGCAAAGGGGAAACGTTGGGATTGGTCGGCGAGTCCGGCTCCGGTAAAAGCACCACCGGGCTGGCGCTGTTGCGTCTTATCAGCTCTGAGGGTGATATTCGCTTTGCCGGCGAGGTGATTCAGGGGCGTAGCCGTCAGCAGATGCTGCCGCTGCGTCGTCGCATCCAGGTGGTATTCCAGGATCCCAACTCGTCGCTTAACCCACGGCTGACTGCTCAGCAAATTATCGAAGAAGGGTTGCGAGTACACCACCCTTCGCTGAACGCGGCGGAACGTGAACGGAAGGTGATTGACGCGATGCGAGAAGTGGGGCTCGATCCCGAAACCCGACAGCGCTACCCGTCGGCCTTTTCCGGCGGCCAGCGTCAGCGTATCGCTATCGCGCGGTCGCTTATCCTGCAGCCTGAGCTCATCGTGCTGGACGAACCCACGTCCTCGCTCGATCGCACCGTTCAGGCGCAAATTCTGACGCTGCTTAAGGCATTACAGGAAAAACATCGGCTGACCTATATCTTTATCAGCCACGATCTGCACGTTGTGCGTTCGTTGTGCCACCAGGTGATGGTATTGCGGCAGGGAGAAGTGGTCGAGCAAGGGGAATGCAGGCGCGTCTTTTCAGCACCGCAGCAGGAATACACGCGTCAGCTCATTGCGCTGAGCTGACGGTTAGAATGGGTTATTACCTGAGAACGGCTCGGCGATAGCAACGCCGAAATTTTTCAGGCGACAGGTCGCCGCAAACTCATCCTGACGTTTCACAAACAGGCACGGCTCCCCTTCGCACTCAAGCACTGAGCAATCAACGGAGATATCGGTTAACGCCTGGCTAAGGGAATGCATCACCGGCCAGGCGCTATCGCCGTCCGGGCTCAGCAATTTGAGCGCCACCAGCGTATTGTCGCTGGACGCACCATTTTGCGGAATCGGTTCAACCTTCGAACCTGCAAAACCCGCAGACCAACGATAGTCCTGCGGCAGTCGATGTACGATAGATAGCTGTAATGTCATTACGTTCTTTTCCCCGGAAGCGACAGCTTCACAATTATTTCACATCCATATTAACACATTGTTGACAAATCGTCCTGCATCCAGAAAAAAAACGCCAGCATTCAACATTCTTCTTACGACATAGTTCGGTGCACTGATGCGTTTTCGCGCTATATGTACCCGTATCTGTGATCTAACGCAACCTTTTTATCTACAACAATGTGACTATTTACATAAATGGATTTTACATAAAAGAAACATTGCACCCTATCAGGAATGCAATTTCTGTTGATGTGTATCAACAAAGGAGTGCATTTCGCCCTCCGAAAGGATGATAAGTGCGCGCTTTTACGTTGCCGGATAGCGGCGTAAATGCCCTATCCGGCTTGCCGAATTATGATTTGCGTAAGGTTTTGCGGGGTCTACTGGCGTAGAGGTAGAAGAGAATTGAGCAGGTCGCGCAGAACGCGATGGAAATCAGCATCGGCCAGGCGGTGGTGAAGGTCGCAAACGACAGCAGCGCGCCAATAATGGCTCCGATACCGAAGCGGAACGTCCCCGCCAGTGAAGATGCCGTCCCCGCCATGTGCGGGAACTCGTCGAGGATCACCGCCATCGCATTGGAAGAGACCATCGATACGCAGCCAACAAACACCGCAATGCCGAGCACCAGCGACCAGAAGCCGACGCCCAGCAGCGCACAAACCACCATCCAGATTGCCATGACGAACTGCACCGTCAGCCCGGCGCGGAACATCCACAGCGCCCCTACCCGACGGACAAAGCGGCTATTTATCGTGGTGGTAATAAAGAGGAACACAATGTTCAGCGCGAAGTAGTAACCGAAGTGCTGCGGCGACACATGGTTAAGCTCGATGTAAACAAACGGACCGGCGCTCAGGAAGGAGAACATCGCAGCAAAGCTGAAGCCGCTGGCGAGCATGTAAGAAAGTACCCGCTTGTGGCGGAACAGCGACGCAAAGTTGCCAAGCGTCGTGCTCAGACGAAACGGCTGACGTTTTTCCACCGGCAGCGTTTCATCGATAAAGAAGCAGATTGCGGCTGAAGCGAGCAGCGCCGCTGCTGCCAGGATCCAGAAGATCGCGTGCCAGCTAAACCAGACCAGCACCGCCCCGCCCACCATTGGTGCCACCAATGGTGCAATGGTCGTGACCAGCATGACAAACGACATCATGCGGGAGAACTCTTCCTTCGGGTAGATATCACGCATCAGGGCGTTGATAACCACGCTTGCCGCCGCGGCCGCCAGGCCGTGGAAGAAACGCGTAACAATCAGATAATCGATGGTCGGCGCCATGGCACAGGCCACCGCCGCCGCCGCAAAGATAAGCGTCCCGCCCAGAATGACTGGCTTACGTCCAAGGCTGTCCGCCATCGGGCCGTACAACAGCTGGCCCAGCGCAAAGCCCAGAATATAGGTGCTCAGGGTCATCTGCGCGCTGCCTGCCGGCACGCCAAACTGTTCCGAAATGACCGGCAGCGCCGGAAGGTACATATCGATCGATAACGGCATTAACATGGCCAGGAGGCCAAGAATAAACACAATTTTTAACGACGAGCGCGGCCTGGACGTCACAATCTACCTCGGTTATTAATTAGCGCTCGGGCGCGCCAACGCTGGCAATTTCTTCTTCCGTTAACGGACGGTATTCGCCCGGTTCCAGTGCAGGGTCGAGCGCAATCTCACCAATACGTTCGCGATGCAGCCCAACTACGCGATTACCCACGGCGGCAAACATGCGTTTCACCTGATGATAACGGCCTTCGCTGATGGTCAGACGTACTTCGGTCGGCGTAATCTCTTCCAGCACGGCAGGCTTGGTGAGATCTTTTTCGTTGTGCAACTGTACGCCTTTGGCGAACTGCTCGGCGGTATCTTCACTCACCGGGTTTTCCAGCGTCACCAGGTAGGTTTTTTCGCAATGATGGCGCGGTGAGGTGATGCGGTGAGACCACTGACCATCATCGGTCATCAGCACCAGACCGGTGGTATCAATATCTAAACGCCCTGCGGCATGCAGCTTATACGCCACGGGCTCGTCCAGAAAATAGAGCACCGTTGGGTGATCCGGGTCTTCGGTGGAGCAAACATAGCCCTGCGGTTTGTTCAGCATGAAATAGCGCGGGCCATTCTGCTGCGTCAGCGTGTTGCCTTCGTAGGCTACGTCGTGTTCTGGTAGCAGTTTAAATGCGGTGTCACGCACCACTTCGTCATCGATGGTCACGTGGTGGCCGCGGATCAAACGCCCGGCAATAGCACGGCTGACGCCGAGTTGCTGAGCGATAAACTTATCAAGTCGCATGAAGTATTTTTAGCCTGTAATAGTGCCGGGTGCCGGACGAAACGTCCGAAAAATGGGGTAATCTACTCTCTGGATTTTCCACCGTCGGGCAAAAAACACCGACAACGGGAAAGACGAGGAGTATAACAATCTGTAAGTATAACGGGGTTGTTATCCCACTCAAGTGAAAAGATTCATGGCATACTATTTGTCTATTAAGGACAATCATCACGCCAATGACTTTTACACTTCGCCCCTATCAGCAGGAAGCGGTTGACGCGACCCTCGCTTACTTCCGTCGTCATACTCAACCTGCGGTGATCGTTTTGCCCACCGGTGCCGGGAAAAGCCTGGTTATCGCCGAGCTGGCGCGGCTAGCGCGTGGCCGCGTGCTGGTGTTGGCGCACGTTAAAGAGCTTGTTGCCCAGAACCACGCAAAATACTGCGCGCTGGGGCTGGAGGCCGATATTTATGCTGCCGGCCTGAAACGTAAAGAGAGCCACGGCAAGGTGGTGTTCGGCAGCGTGCAGTCCGTCGCGCGGAACCTTGACCATTTTCAGGGCGAATTTTCGTTACTGATTGTTGATGAGTGCCACCGTATCAGCGACGACGACGATAGTCAGTACCAACAAATCCTCACCCATCTGGGGAAAGTGAACCCTCACATCCGCCTGCTTGGCCTCACGGCCACGCCGTTCCGTCTGGGCAAAGGCTGGATTTACCAGTTCCACTACCACGGCATGGTGCGCGGCGACGAGAAAGCGCTGTTCCGCGACTGCATCTATGAGTTACCGCTGCGCTACATGATTAAACACGGCTACCTGGCGCCGCCAGAACGGCTGGACATGCCCGTGGTGCAGTACGATTTCAGCCGCCTGCAGGCCAACAGCAATGGTCTGTTCAGTGAATCTGACCTCAACCGTGAACTCAAGCAGCAACAGCGTGTTACGCCGCATATCATCAGCCAGATTGAGGAGTTCGCGGAGACTCGCAAAGGGGTGATGATTTTTGCCGCTACCGTCGAGCACGCCCGCGAAATTACCGGCCTGCTGCCCGCCGATGACGCTGCGCTGATTACCGGTGAAACGCCAGGCCCGCAGCGCGACGAGCTGATTGAAGCCTTTAAAAATCAGCAGTTCCGTTATCTGGTTAACGTCGCCGTCCTGACCACCGGTTTTGATGCTCCACACGTCGACCTGATTGCGATTCTGCGCCCTACCGAGTCCATCAGCCTGTATCAGCAAATCGTCGGTCGTGGCCTGCGCCTGGCGCCGGGGAAAACGGACTGCCTTATTCTCGACTACGCCGGAAACCCGCACGACCTCTACACGCCGGAAGTGGGTTCGCCAAAAGGCAAGAGCGATAACGTGCCGGTGCAGGTGTTCTGCCCCGGCTGCGGCTTCGCCAATACCTTCTGGGGGAAAACCACCGCCGACGGCACCATTATTGAGCACTTTGGCCGTCGCTGTCAGGGCTGGCTGGAGGATGATGAAGGCCATCGCGAGCAGTGCGACTACCGTTTCCGCTTTAAAAACTGCCCGCAGTGTAATGCTGAAAATGACATCGCCGCCCGCCGCTGTCGGGAGTGTGACACGGTGCTGGTTGACCCCGACGATATGTTGAAAGCCGCGCTGAAGCTGAAAGATGCGCTGGTGCTGCGCTGTAGCGGCATGGTGTTACAGGACGGCATGGACGAGAAAGGCGGCTGGCTCAAAATCACCTATTACGACGAAGACGGCGCAGACGTAAGTGAGCGCTTCCGCCTGCACACGCCCGCGCAGAAAACGGCGTTCGAGCAGCTGTTTATCCGCCCGCATACCCGCACGCCTGGCGTACCGCTGCGCTGGATAACGCCGGGCGATATCATCGCTCAGCAGGCGCTGCTCCGCGCACCGGATTTTGTCGTTGCCCGTAAAAAAGGCATCTACTGGCAGGTGCGCGAAAAAGTGTTCGACTATGAAGGCCGCTATCGCCGGGCTAATGAGCTACGCTAGTCGCGCGTTTGCTTCACCCACAACAAGTCGTCGACGGCAAACCCCAGTCCGCGGGCGATGGTCAGGTAGTTTTGCTGTACCTGCGGCGGCAGCGTTGGCGTACGCGATAAAATCCACAGGTAGTCGCGGTTCGGCCCGCTGACCAGCGCGTACTGGTAGTCGTCATCCAGTGCAATAACGTTATAGCCGCCGTAGAAAGGACCAAAGAAGGAGACCTTCAACGCGGCAACGCTCGGCTCGCCGGTGAAGTACGCCTTCCCTTCGCTCTCTTTCCACTCGCCCCGCGCGGGGTCAAACCCACGGTTCAACACGCTGATACCGCCATCTTTGCGCTTGCCATAGGTCGCGGTTACCTGCTCCAGACCGCGCTCAAAGCGGTTATCCAGACGGGCGATTTCATACCATTTTCCTAAATAGCGACTGGCATCAAAGTGGCTAATTGGCGTCACCCCTTTAGGCGGCGTCGGTGAACGGCAGGCTACCAGAGCCAGCGAAATAGCGACACCGGTGACAACGGGCCATAGCTTCATGCGACCTCTCCCTTTTGACAATAATGGGTTAAGTGTAGAGGATAAAAACCCACGCTGTCACAAGCGGGAGAACCTATGCTTGAACTATGGCCCTCGACAAACAGGACAATAATATGAACGACAAACCGATTCTCGGCATCAGCGGCTGCCTGACCGGTGCCGCCGTTCGCTTTGACGGCGGGCATAAGCGGATGGGATTTATTATGGACGAGCTCGCCGAATGGGTGACTTTTAAACCCGTCTGCCCGGAAATGGGCATCGGCCTGCCTACGCCGCGCCCTGCGCTGCGTCTGGTGAAGACCGCCAATGGCGATACCCGCATACGTATGAGCCAGGATCTGGATAACGACCTCACCGATAAAATGCACCATTTTGCCGATGAGATGCTGCCGGGCGCGGCGCAATTCGCCGGATTTATTGTCTGTGCGAAATCCCCGAGCTGCGGGATGGAGCGGGTACGGCTGTACGATGAACGCGGCAACCGCGGCGCAAAGGAAGGTGTTGGCCTGTTTACCGCGGCGCTGCAGGCGCGCTACCCGTGGCTGCCGGTGGAAGAAGATGGCCGGTTACACGACCCGGTACTGCGCGAGAACTTTGTGGCGCGTGTCTTTGCACTGCACGAACTGAACGCGTTACGGGAAGAAGGACTGACTCGTCAGGCTCTGCTGGCCTTTCATAGCCGCTATAAGCTGCACCTGCTGGCTCACAACCAGCCGGGCTATCGTGAAATTGGCCCGTTTATCGCCCATCTGCACGAATGGGAGGACCTGGAGGCCTTTTTTGTCGCCTACCGCGACAAGCTGATGGCGATTCTGCGCCACCCCGCCTCGCGTAAAAACCACACCAATGTGCTGATGCATATTCAGGGCTATTTCCGTAAACAGCTCAACGACCGCCAGCGGGCGGAGCTTCGCGACGTTATCGTCAACTATCACGCCGGGCACCTACCCATTCTCGCGCCGCTGACGCTGCTCAAGCACTATCTGGCCGAGCACCCGGATGATTACCTGCTGACGCAGCGCTATTTTTCGCCGTATCCGGACAGTCTGCGGCTGCGCTTAACGGCAAATTGACATTTGGGTGCCTGATGGCGCTTCGCTTATCAGGCCTACAAAAACCTTGATATTAATGGGTTTGTAGGCCGGGTAAGGCGCAGCCGCCACCCGGCATGCATACGCGACAATCCTTTATCAACAATCTCTTGTACGTTTTAAACGTGCTTTTTAATTGCCCGCATGAGGATTGAAAGCTATAATGCCGCCCGCTTTCACATCCGTGAAGCAGATCATTTGCCTGCTGCTGGGTCGCCTGTAGCAGGATTAATTAAGAGAGCTATCAATGTTTACTATTAACGCAGAAGTACGTAAAGAGCAGGGTAAGGGTGCGAGCCGCCGCCTGCGCGCAGCTAACAAGTTCCCAGCTATCATTTATGGTGGCGAAGCAGCTCCGATTGCTATCGAACTGGATCACGACAAGCTGTGGAACCTGCAGAACAACGCTGAATTTTACAGCGAAGTTCTGACCATCGTTGTTGATGGTAAAGAAGAAAAAGTTAAGGCTCAGGCGGTGCAGCGTCACCCGTTCAAGCCAAAACTGGCTCACATCGACTTCGTTCGCGCTTAATCGCCGACAAGTCTTCGTGACGAAAAAACGGCTCCTTACGGAGCCGTTTTTTTTTACTGCTTCGCCGCTTCCCGCACGACCGTCTCCTTCCCTGCTGCCGTTATTACCTCGTTATTCGCGCTGTCTGAAAGCGTAATACCGCTCACCTGCGCAAAGTTCCAGGCATGCTCCGTATTATCAAACGTGACGTGCGTAAACTGGCTGTCATGCAGGAAGGTGATTTTGCTCGCCTGCACGTTGCGGAACTTCACGTTACTGAACGCCAGGTTCTGATGATAGGCATCGCGCGGGAAGGTAATGCCGTATGCCGCCGTCATCTCCTGCACCGTCATGCCATCCACCAGAATGCTTTTCTTCGCCGCCGTCCCATCAACGGTGACGTTCTCAACGGTGACGTTGCGGAACTGCGCAGGCTCGGCGGCTGGGGTGGTGTCGTTAACGTCAGCGCTGTACTTGATGGTGAAGATAAACGGCTCTTTCGCCAGGTCTTTCATTGCATTATTGCGGAACAGCACCTCGCGCGCGCCGCCGCCGTAGTACGGGCGACTTTTCATTCGCAGACCGATATCGGTCAGATACATGACGTTATCTTCCGCTTTGATCTTCTCGATCCAGGCGCCGGTATGGCTGCCGGTCACTACCGCGCCGTGGCCTTTGCGGAAGTAGTTATTGAAGATCCACGCCCCGCTCTGCGGTTTCTGACTAAAGGTTTCGACGCCCTTGCCGTAGCCTGCGGCAAAGTTCATCCCGTCGTCGCCGGTATCAAAGAAGTTATTGAAGACAAGGGCATTCTGGCTGTTACCCAGCTCAATACCGTCGGCGTTATTGCCGTCAAAGGTCTTGTGGCTAAGCCCATTCAGCGCGATGTTTTCCGACTCCAGCACCATGATCCCGTGAAATGCCGGGTTGAGGATGGTCAGCCCTTCGATGTAGAGATTGCTGACGCCGCGCAACGTCATCAGACTGGAGCGGCGGTTTTTATACGCGCTGTCACGGTCCATTCCTTCAGATACCGCAAGCTCGGTCTGATGCTTTGCCAGAATACCGTCTTCGCCCACTTTTTTGGCATTGCTGGCGCGATACTGCGGCAGCGTATTACCGGCTTCATCAACGATAGACTCCGCCCCGCCGTGCTTCACCCCCCGCGTCCAGCCATTACCGTCGATGGTCCCTTTACCCACAATGCGAATATTGCGGAACGTCCCCGCGTGAGAGCTTCCCTTGTCGTCCGCTTCCAGGGCGTTAATCAACGACGGCGGGCGCTTCGGCAGCGGATTATCAGTATAGGGGTAAAGAAAATAGCCTTTGTTCATCGGGTATTGCGCCGGGTCGTCCGAGCCCAGCAGCGTCGCGTCTTCGGCAATCTCCAGCGTCATATCGCTGTGTAAGAACAGCGCGCCGGTTTTAAACACGCCGCCACGCACGCTGACCTTACAGCCTTGCGGATACTGCGCCAGCGAACAGCTATCAATCGCTTTTTGCAGCGCGGCGGTATCAAGCGTTGCCCCGTCGCCGACGGCACCTGCGGCTTTAGCGTCCACCACGTGCGGCACTTTGGTGGTGCGCAGGGAAATCGGCGCGCTATCGGCGGACTCGTTACCGTCCGAATAGACGGCGCGGACGGTAAACTGATAGTCGGTATCGGCTTTCAACCCATCGACGGTAAAGCTTCGTAGGGAGACCTTCTGCTGCCAATGGTCGTTATCCAGCGTCTGGTAGAAGTTATCGATATAAGGTTTAGCGGGGGAGAATGTGTCCTGATTGTCGCGCGCGCTGCCTAGCAACTCACCGCCGCGATAGACGTGATAGTCCACCACCTTGTCCGCCTCCAGAAGCGGTTTTTCCCACACCAGCACTACGCTGTCATCATCAACGGAGAGCACCGGCGACTGGACGTTTTGCGGTGCCGCTGACGCCTTCGCCTGAGCGGCTTCGCTATTGTCACAGCCGCTTAATGCGCCGCCCGCGAGTATCATTGTGGTGGCCAGCGCCAGTCGGGAGTGTCTGAAGGTATTGTGCATCTTGTTATTATTCCTCTCAGTGATTCGCGGCACCCAGCTGCCGCGTCCTTGAGCCCTCCTGTGTCAGGATGGCTCTCCATTTATAAAATCAAAATATTTTTGCATTTAAAATGAAACGTATTTTCATTTATTTCATTGAGTATTAACTGAGAGTCAGCTCAAGTTTTAACCGGGATGAAAAAACATCGATACCGAAAATGAGAGGAGCGTCACTCAAAACAGGCGGGGATACGGATAGACAAAGCCCGCTCGGGGATGAGCGGGCTTTAAGGTGGACGGCTTAGCTTTTTCCGGAGGTCCGGCGCTGTAGCTGGTCACGCAGGTTTGGCGGCGTGCCTTTAATGGTCAGCGTATCGGTCGCTGGGTCCCAGTAAATACGCTCCCCAAGCAGCATGGCATCGAAGTTAATGGTTAAGCCACCGCCGCTACCGGCAAACTTCGTCAGCTGGCGCAGCGTGCTGCGATCCGCCGGGAAGCTCTCTTCCAGCTCGTAGCCTTTTTCTGCGGTAAATTCGCTGAAGCTCACTTCGCTCACGCCAGACAGTTCTTTCGACAGCGATTCCAGCTCAATCTCTTCACCGGCTTGCAGCTGTTCGTTGCAGTAGGAGTAAACCTGCTGACGCACGTTCTGACGCTCGTTTTTGTCGAGCTGCGCTTCGGCGGCAAAGTCGTCCAGCGCCTGCAGCAGGCCACGGTTTTGTACCTTCGCGTTCAGGCCTTCGCTCGCGCCGAGGAAGTCCATGAAGAAATCAGCAACCTTGCGTCCGACGCGCCCTTTCAGGAAGGTCAGGTAGCGGGTCGATTCCGGGTTAGTCTCCCACTCGGTCAAATCGATACGCGCGACAATATCGGCATGGTTAATGTCGAGATAATGGGTCGCGCTGATATCCAGCTCTTCGTTGACGCGCATGCTGCTGAGGTTATTCAGCACCGCCACCAGCAGGTATTCCACCGCCAGGTAGCGATAGTGACAGAACAACACAATGCCGCCATCAGCAAACGGATATTTCGCCAGCTCGTCGCGCAGACGACCGGTGGCCGCACGGCTGAAGGCGAGGAAATCCTCTTCGCCCTGACGCTGTAGCTTTAACGCCTGCGCCAGTTCGCTCTCTTCGGTAAACAGGCCGTAGGCTTTGTTCTTCGCGCTGTACACCCGATGCAGCTCGGCCATCATTTCTTCAACCGGTGCAGTCGGCTCCAGCAGCGTGTCGCGCAGGACCACATCCAGGTTTTGCTCATCGCGTTTGATAAGCTGATGCAAAGCAATCTGGTCGATATCCAGACTCATGTTAAACTCTCCTTTAAGATCGGGTGTATTCAACCACCCCCGATGCGACAGTGCAACTCACACATTACCGCCCTCGCGGCAGCATAATGGCGAAAGGATAACGCGTTACGCTGAAAAAAAGCGGAAAAAATGCTGCTGCTACGGTAATATACTGCCCTTTAATGAATAGACAGATTTCGATTTATGCCACAACAATCCCGCTATAGTGATGAACACGTTGAAAAGCTGCTGAGCGAGCTCGCCAACGTGCTGGAAGAACATAAAGCCCCAACCGACCTTTCTTTGATGGTGCTGGGCAATATGGTAACCAACCTGATTAACAGCAGCGTGGCTCCGGCTCAACGCCAGGCTATCGCGCGTTCTTTTGCCCAGGCGCTTCAGTCTTCTATTAACAGCGATCCTGCGCACTAAGGGTACAAGCAACAGTTTATGGTGACTCATCGTCAGCCTTACCGAGAAAAAGTCTCCCAGATGGTTAGCTGGGGGCACTGGTTCGCCCTGTTCAACATGCTGTTGGCCATGGTGCTCGGTAGCCGCTATCTGTTTGTCGCCGACTGGCCGACGACGCTGACTGGACGCGTTTTCTCCTATATCAGCCTTGTCGGGCATTTCAGCTTTCTGGTGTTCTCCGCCTATCTGCTGATTCTGTTCCCGCTGACCTTTATCGTCATGTCCCAGCGCCTGATGCGCTTCCTGTCCGCCATTCTGGCGACGGCCGGCATGACGCTGCTGCTTATCGACAGCGAGGTCTTTACCCGCTTCCACCTGCACCTTAACCCGGTGGTGTGGGAGCTGGTTATCAACCCCGATCAAAATGAGACCGCGCGCGACTGGCAACTAATGTTTATCAGCGTGCCGGTTATTCTGCTGGTTGAGATGCTGTTTGCCACCTGGAGTTGGCAGAAGCTGCGTAGCCTGACGCGCCGCCGTCACTATGCTCGCCCGGTTGCCTGGTTCTTCTTTGCGTCGTTTATCGCTTCACACGTGATGTACATCTGGGCCGATGCGAACTTCTATCGTCCGATAACCATGCAGCGTGCCAACCTGCCGTTGTCGTATCCAATGACCGCTCGCCGCTTCCTTGAGAAGCACGGTCTGCTGGACGCGCAGGATTACCAGCGTCGTCTGGTAGAACAAGGCGACCCGGAAGCCGTGACCGTCCAGTATCCGCTCAGCGACCTGCGCTATCGGGATATGGGCGTCGGCAAAAACGTCCTGCTGATTACCGTAGATGGCCTGAACTACTCACGCTTCGAACAACAGATGCCGTCGCTGGCGCGCTTTGCGAGTGAGAACGTCAACTTTACGCAACATATGAGCGCGGGCAACACCGCCGATAACGGCATCTTTGGCCTGTTCTACGGCATTTCTCCGTCCTATATGGATGGCGTACTGTCGGCGCGCATTCCGGCAGCACTGATTAGCGCCCTCAACCAACAGGGCTATCAGCTGGGTCTGTTCTCTTCTGACGGCTTCACCAGTCCGATTTATCGTCAGGCGCTACTGTCAGATTTCTCACTGCCGCCGGGCAAATCGCAGAACGATGCCCAGACAGCAAGCCAGTGGACTAACTGGCTCAAAAACAATGCTCAGGACGAAAACCGCTGGTTCTCGTGGGTGTCGTTTAACGGAACCACTATCAACAACACACAGGCCAACGACCGTCAATATGCTCGTGCAGCAGCGGATGTAGATTCACAAATTGCCAAAGTACTGGACGCGCTGCGCGACTCCGGCAAGCTTGATGACACCGTGGTGATTATTACCGCCGGTCACGGTGTGCCGCTCAGTAGTCAGAACAGTACCTTTAACTGGTCACGCGCTCAGCTCCAGGTACCGCTGGTGATCCACTGGCCGGGAACCCCTGCTCAGCGCATCGACCTGCTGACCGATCATAAAGATATTATGACCACCCTGATGCAAAGACTGCTGCACGTCAGTACGCCAGCCAATGAATACTCACAGGGTCAGGATCTGTTCAGCGCCACGCGCCGCCATAACTGGGTAACGTCAGCAGATAACGAGACGCTGGCGATCACCACGCCGTCGATAACCGTCGTGCTCAGTCATAACGGTCACTATAAAACCTGGAACGCGGCTGGCGAGAAGGAACGGGATCAAAAAGCCCAGCTCAGTTTACTGCTGCAGGTGCTGACGGATGAAAAACGCTTTATCGCTAACTGATTGATTAATTTTAAATCAATTGATAAACCCTGACTTGCAATCGGGGATAAAAGCGGTACTATTTTTGTCATGCGTCGGCACGTAGCGCAGCCTGGTAGCGCACCGTCATGGGGTGTCGGGGGTCGGAGGTTCAAATCCTCTCGTGCCGACCAAAAATATTAATTAAAAGCAAGGTGCTGACCTTGTTTTTAATTCTCCAATAGGCTCACTTACACAAAAATCGCAGTATCAGATCCCCACCCTATATCCCCACGCGGCATTACCTGCATAAAGTGCGAATGACTATCGCTGTTCTTAATTCTTCCACGATTAAAGCCTATCTGAAGACTACATTCCCCCAATCTCTGGAATGCCATAAATACCACATTGGAATAAAACTACTAGCAATAAAAATAATTCAACCCTTTGTTAGTTAACATAAAAAATAAAAATAAAAAACCAGGGCATCTATTCTCTCAGCCGAATCCATTTAATAATTAATGCATCACATTGAACATTCTACCTTGATAGTTGATTGAATAACCTGTTGGCATTACACTGTCGGCCTGTTAAATTTCAGTACTTTTATAATGTTAAAGTTATTTAGCCGTTATGTCTCTGTAGGTGTACTGAACACAGCAATCCACTGGGTTTGCTTTGGTATCCTGTTTCATTTTATCGGCGCTTCGCAGGCTTTTTCGAACATTTCTGCGTTTTGCGTCGCCGTCACCTTCAGCTTCTTCGCAAATGCGAAATGGACCTTTAGCTCTCAGGCCACACTGGGACGCTATATTGCCTTCGTTCTCTTTATGGGTGTGATGGCAGGTGTAGTCGGCTATATCGCGGACAAGCTCACCATCCCCCCGCTGATTACTCTTGCTGTGTTCTCCGGGTTTAGTCTGGTAGCCGGCTTTATCTACTCAAAATTAATCGTATTCAAGAGTGCATAATGAAGATTTCACTGGTCGTTCCTGTTTTTAACGAAGAAGAAACCATTGGTATTTTCTATAAAACGGTGCGTGAGTATGCCGGGCTTAAGCCTTACGACGTTGAAATTATCTTTATCAATGATGGCAGTACCGATGCCACAGAGTCGATTGTTGAAGCGCTTGCCACGGCCGATCCGCTCGTCATTTCATTACCGTTAACCCGCAACTTTGGTAAAGAGCCAGCACTCTTCGCCGGATTAGATCACGCCAGCGGTGATGCTGTAATCCCCATTGACGTTGACCTTCAAGACCCGATAGAAGTCATTCCAGAGCTGATTGCGAAATGGCAGACCGGCGCCGACGTGGTGCTAGCCAAACGCATCGATCGCACTGTCGACGGACACCTGAAGCGAAAAACGGCCGAATGGTTCTACAAACTACATAACAAAATCAGCACGCCGCGTATCGAAGAGAACGTTGGTGATTTCCGTTTGATGAGCCGGGAAGTTGTGGAAAATATCAAGCAACTGCAGGAACGAAATCTCTTCATGAAAGGGATTCTCTCTTGGGTGGGCGGAAAAACTGAAGTGGTTTACTACTCACGCGCTGAACGCGTGGCTGGGCAAAGCAAATTCAACGGCTGGAAATTATGGAACCTAGCGCTGGAAGGCATCACCTCGTTTTCAACCTTCCCGCTAAGAGTCTGGACATACATCGGGTTAGCCGTTGCTTTACTCTCATTCACCTACGGATTCTGGATGATCATTGCCAAAATTGTCTGGGGTAACGAGGTTCACGGGTACCCTTCACTTATCGTATCCATTCTGTTTTTAGGCGGAGTACAGCTTATCGGCATCGGTGTCCTAGGTGAGTACATTGGCCGTATCTACATCGAAACCAAAAAACGCCCAAGATATATCGTTAAGAGTAACGCGAGTGAAAATCGCCGTGACTGCGGAAAGGAATAATTGATGCGTATAGCTATTAACTGGGCGACGATGTTTGTTGCCTTTATTGCCATATTTATCATCGAATGGTACACCCCACTCCACTCTGATGATTATGGTTACGCTATGATGGGTAACGCATTCGCAGCCCATCTGCAGCACTACCAAACCTGGAGCGGTCGCATAGTCGCAGACTATGTCAGTACTCTATTGCTGGCATCAGAGTCTCGTTTCATCATCTCGTCGATGACCGGCCTAATGATCGTTGCATTTTGTTATTTTATCGTCAAAACCCCCACGGGAACGCTGCGCTGGAAAAAACACGACACCTCTATCTTTGTACTGGTATTTCTCACGTTCTGGCTGGCTAACCCTAATATCGGACAGGTGGTTTTCTGGGTTGTAGGCAGCGCAAATTACCTGTGGACTAATCTGTTTGTCGTCGCTTGGATCTGGAACCTTTATCGCATTCAAACCCAGCGCGAAGAACATACCCAAATCGTCATGCTGATTTTAGGGCTACTTGCCGGGTGCTCTAATGAAAGTATCGCGCCATTTGTCGTTGGCCTTGCCGCCCTGGCAATCGTTCACGACCTCTGGCAATACAGAAAGCTCCAGCTCAATAAATGCCTCTATTTTGTCACCACGCTCGTGGGGGCAAGTATTCTGATTTTCTGTCCGGGGAACTATCAGCGAGCAAAAGGTGAGGAGTGGTACAACGCTTCCCTTTTTGAACAGGTGCTCATTCACCTCAAAGAACGCATGCCCGGCCATCTTGCGCTAATTTGGATAAGCTATGTAGTGCTAGCGCTGCTGGCGCTGATTCTGCTGCATGCACAGAAAAAAGGCTTCCGATTCAACAAATTCAATCTACGTCTTGTTATTTTTTCGATGCTCATCGGTATCGGCACGTCTTTTATCATGTTCGCTTCACCGTCCTACCCTGATCGGGTGGTCATGTCGACCTTCGTATTCTTCTTGTTTGCCATCTCATTCCTGGCGCGAGAACTGCTCAATACGTTGGATAAAAGCGTCTCCTGCGCCGTTGCTGCCATCAATGTCTTACTCGCAGGCGTCTTTATTTGGTCGTATACACTGATGTGTACTGCCTACATTCATGTCTATCAGCAAAATCTTGTCCGATTGGACATCATCAACACGCAGATAAAACAACATAAGCAAGAATTTGTGATCCCTGATTTCGTTTTCACGAAAATGCAGAATCGTGGCGGTGAGTTTGACTTCTGGCATCAAGACTCAACCTATGGCAATTACTTCGGCGTACAGAGCATTGCGCGTAAATCGACCGGAGTAGATTACTCGCTTATGGTCTCCAGCAAGCCACTGAAGCTTAATGAAAGGACCAATGCATGGTCCAACGGCAAGGGGACGCTGCTGCTCGTAGGTGCTGAGCCGTTAAGTGGATCGCTAAACATCTCTGTGGACGGTAAAGACATCAATGTTCCACTCAGCCAGTTTGAGGCCGTACAAATTAACGAAATGTACTGGTACCACACGCAAATTCCTGACGGCAACGTTACGGCGATATCACAACCGTAACCCATAACCTCCAGCGCCGTACGCGCTGGAGGTTAATTTATTTCCCGGCAATCACCCAGCGGCTGTCAAAATGCCCCTGATACTGGCGAATAACCTCCGGCTCATCGCGTATCACCAGTACGTTCTCTGAGTTTTCCGTTTCTGCTGATTTGGCAAAGTTAAATGACCCGGTCGCCAGCGTATCGCCATCAACAATCATCACCTTATCGTGCTGAATGTGATAGTGGCCGTCGATGCGAACGTCGATACCGTTTTCTTGCGCCCGGGCAATAGCCTTCTGGCTGACCTCTCCCTGATTTCGTCGCTTATCGATTACCGCCCTCACCTTCACGCCGCGTTTTTGGGCGCGAATCAGCGCGTCAACAATGTCTTTAGCCTGAAACGAGTAGGCCATCATATCAATGGAGCGCTGTGCGCCATCGATAGTATTCAGCACCAACCCACGGGCAGAACCTTCAGGTGAGAACCCAACCTGGATTGAGGCCTGTGCGACAGGGAGAACCCCCAGAAGTGCAGCTATAATAAGAAATCGTGCCATCATCATCATTACCCAGAACATCCGTACGCCACTCAGCGATCAAGGCAGTCTTAATCGCTATTTTTATTCATTAAAGCAACATTTAGAACTAGTCCTAATGCAAAATTCAGTAAAATACGATTACCATTGATGTCAGGAATGATATTCTCCTCTCGTTGCAAACTGATAAAAAGGATGAACAGTGAAAAACACACATAAACTTGCCGCATCGTTACTTGCCATCGCCTGCACCACCAGCTTCGCCTGGGCCGCAGAACAGCCGCTGGAAAAGGTTGCGCCTTTCCCGAAAGCGGAGAAAGGTATGACGCGTCAGGTGATTCAGTTGCCGGAACAGAAAGATGAGTCTGCCTTTAAGGTAGAGTTATTAATTGGCAAAACGCTGGAGGTTGATTGCAACCACCACCGCCTGGGCGGTGAACTGGAGAGCAAAACGCTGGAAGGCTGGGGCTACGATTACTATGTCGTTGAGAAAATCTCCGGCCCGGTGTCGACTATGATGGCCTGCCCTGACCAGAAGAAAACCAAGAAATTTGTCACTGCGTCACTGGGTGATGATGGCATGCTCCGTTACAACAGCAAGCTGCCGATCGTTATCTATGCGCCAGAGAACGTAGAAGTGAAATACCGTATCTGGGAAGCGCAGGAAACGGTACAAAGCGCCGTCGCGCGTTAATAAAAAACCCGGGGTCGCTTGCGCTCGCCCGGGCTACCAATTCGTAAAATCCCGGTCACTCCGGGATTTTTTCTTTGTCAGAGCGCGATATCCGCCATCTCTTTGGCTTCTATCGGTTTTGATGTCACCTGCACTGCCGGCGTAGGATCCGCTTCACGGGTCGCTTCATGGCGCAGCCCCAACACTTCACTGGTGTACGCCAGCGTTTTCTCAATCAGATGCGGGTTTTCGGTCAGCGTTGAGCCGTAGGTTGGAACCACGGCGCGGATTTTTTGCTGCCATTCAGCCGTCTGCATTTTGTCCTTGAAGACCTTCTCCATCAGCTCCAGCATGATAGGCGCAGCGGTTGATGCCCCCGGAGATGCCCCCAGCAGCGCGGCAACGGTACCTTCATCATCGCTGACCACTTCGGTGCCCAGACGCAATACGCCACCGATACGCGCATCACGTTTGATTATCTGCACGCGCTGGCCCGCCTGCCACAAACGCCAGTCCTGCTTTTTCGCCATCGGGTAGTAGGCACGCAGCGCCGCATGACGGTCTTTATCTTTCTGCAGTACCTGGCTTACCAGATATTTCACCAGATCAAAGTTATCCAGCCCAACGTTCAGCATTGGCAGAATGTTGGATTTGTTGGTGGATGCCAGCAGGTCCCACAGCGAACCGTTTTTCAGGAAACGTGTAGAGAAAGTAGCGAATGGCCCAAACAGCACCACGCGCTTGCCGTCGATAATACGGGTGTCGATGTGCGGAACGGACATCGGTGGTGCGCCCACGGAAGCCTGACCGTAAACTTTCGCCAGGTGATGGTTAACCACTTCAGGGTTTTCACATACCAGGAACTGGCCGCCAACCGGGAAGCCCGCGTACTCTTTAGCCTGAGGGATTTTGGTTTGCTGAAGCAGTTTCAGCGCCGCGCCGCCCGCACCGATAAAAATGAATTTCGCTTTGATGGTGCGTTTTTCGTGGCTACCGTTGGCATCAGAAACGGTGACATTCCAGCTGTTATCTGCGTTGCGGCGGAAACGGCGCACCACGGTGTTAAGCTGCAGCGAGAAACGATCGCGCTTTTTAAGGCCCTGAATGAGCTGACGAGTAATCTCGCCATAGTTCACGTCAGTGCCCGCTTCGGTACGAGTCGCCGCAATCTTCTGCTGCGGATCGCGTCCTTCCATCACCAGCGGCGCCCAGTCTTTAATCTGTTCGTGGTCTTCAGAGTAGCGCATGCCGTTAAACAGCGGGCTCTGTTGCAACGCACGGTAACGGGCGCGCAGGAAGTTGACGTTATCATCGCCCCACACAAAGCTCATGTGCGGCACGGTGTTAATAAAGCTTTTCGGCTGCGTCAGTACGCCGCGCGTGACCTGATGCGCCCAGAACTGACGGGAAATCTGGAAGGCTTCGTTAATATCAATCGCTTTTTCGATGCTGACGGAGCCATCAGCTTTCTGCGGGGTATAGTTGAGTTCCATCAGCGCCGAGTGCCCGGTGCCTGCGTTGTTCCAGCCGTTTGAGCTCTCTTCGGCTACGCTTTCCATTTGCTCAACCATGGTAATCGACCAGTCTGGTTCCAGCTCCTGCAGCCACGTACCCAGCGTAGCGCTCATAATGCCGCCACCGATCAGCAATACATCTGTCTCATGAACCACACGAGTCTTCGCCTTAGTCGCCACAGAAACCTTCTCGGTACCCGATTTCTGTGAGTTGGGTACAGCTATCTTTTTTTTCATCGTAGGGGGCCTTACTTGACTTGCGATTTGTTACATGCAGGTAAAAACATCCGTGCGGTTACGTTACCACCCAGGAAGATAAAATTAAATATTGTTTAAAATTTAAGTTGAGTTTTGAGATCTGTTATTAAAATGTTTAATAAATGTGTACAGAAAATGAGATTTGGTACTAGTAGAATGTGACGTAAAGCGGTATTATTCTCCCCTTTGTGATGGTACGCACGGAAGCTGGGGATTATAGAAAACCCGCCATCGATAACCTGTGAATACCCTATGTCCAACGCTTCTCCCTCTCCTCTTTCTGGCTCCCTGTTCTCCGTCCTGACATCACCTTCGATGTTAACGCGTGAGATACTGGCTGGCGTGATTACCGCGCTGGCGCTGATCCCTGAAGTTATCTCGTTTTCCGTTATTGCAGGCGTTGACCCGAAAGTCAGTTTGATCGCCTCCGTGGTGCTATGCCTGTCGATGTCGTTTCTCGGCGGCCGCCCGGCTATGGTCACCGCCGCTGCGGGTTCCGTCGCGCTGGTTATCGGGCCGATGGTACATCAGCACGGCGTAGCCTACATCCTGCCCGCCGTGGTGATGGCCGGGATTATTCAGATTTTATTTGCTGCCTGCGGCATGGCAAAGCTGATGCGCTTTATCCCGCAGTCGGTGATGACCGGGTTTGTAAACGCGCTGGGCATTCTGATTTTCTTCGCCCAGGTTCCGCATTTCTGGAGCCGTAGTCCGCTGATTGTCGCGCTGTTTGCCGCCACCATTCTCATCGTGCTGTGGCTTCCTCGCGTGATGAAAAGTATTCCATCGCCGCTTATCGCCGTCGTGCTGTTAACGCTCTACACCGCCACCAGCGGGCAAATTTTACCGACCGTCGGTGATGAAGGCTCGATGAGCGGCGGTCTGCCGGGTCTGACGCAACTGCTGGTGCCGCTGAATATTGAAACGCTGCAAATCATTTGGCCGTGCGCGCTGAGCATTGCTTTTGTCGGGCTGATGGAATCGTTGCTGACCGCTAAGCTGGTCGACGATCTGACCGTCACGCCATCTAATAAAACGCGTGAAAGCGCAGGGCTTGGCATCGCCAATATTCTGGCGGGCTGCTACGGCGGTATTGCCGGATGCGCGATGATTGGTCAAACCATCGTGAACGTGGAGATGGGGAAAGGACGCAGCCGGGTATCAACGGTCGCGGCAGCGCTGGTGTTGCTGCTGCTGGTCACCGCATTAAGCGAAGTGATGGCGAAAATCCCGATGTCGGTGCTGGCAGGCATTATGGTGATTGTCGCCTTCAAAACCTTTAGCTGGCACAGCCTGCAACCCGGCACGCTTAAACGTACGCCGTGGCCGGAAACGCTGATGATGCTGGTCACCGTCGGCGCGACGGTCAGTACCGGTAATCTGGCGATTGGCGTACTGGCGGGCATTATCATGATGGTCATTGTGCCTGCCCGCCTGAAGCACCGCGCAAAGCTTAAAGCAGAAACACGGTCGCCAACCCCAGAAAAATAAAGAAACCGCCGGTATCGGTGATGGCGGTGATCATGACGCTGGATCCGACCGCCGGGTCATGCCCTAGTTTTACCATGATCATCGGGATCAGTACCCCCATCACCGAAGCCACCAGCAGGTTCAGGATCATCGCCAGCGTCATGACGGCCCCCAGATGCGGGTCGTCATACAGCAGCCAGGTCACCGTGCCCATAATCCCGCCCCAGACGATGCCGTTAATCAGCGCCACGCCCATTTCACGCACAATTAAAAACGAGAAGTTACCCGGCTGAATTTTCTGTAGCGCCAGCGCGCGCACAATCATGGTAATCGTCTGGTTACCGGTATTCCCGCCAATGCCCGCCACGATAGGCATCAGCGAAGCCAGCGCCACCAGTTGAGAGATGGTGTGTTCAAAACCGTCAATGACGCGGGAGGCGATAAACGCGGTACAGAGGTTGATAGCCAGCCACGCCCAGCGCGTTTTAACCGCTTTGGTCACTGGCGCAAACACGTCTTCTTCGCTGCTCAGGCCGCCCATGCGACGTAAATCACTGTCGGTCTCTTCGTAGACCACATCCACAATTTCATCGATAGTCAAACGCCCCATCAGCTTGCCGTCAGCATCAATGACCGCGGCACTGATAAGGTCGTCACGTTCAAAGGTACGCGCCACGCTTTCCGACTTTTCTTCCGGATGGAAGGCGACCGGATCGGCCTCCATCACTTCATGCACGTAGCGTTCCGCCGGGTTCAGCAGAATGGTTTTAAGCTCCAGTTCGCCAATCAGAGTCTGGTCTCGCTTCACCACAAAAAGCTTATCGGTGTTCTCAGGCATCTTGCCCAACCGGCGTAAGAAGCGTTGTACCGATGCCAGCGTGACGTCCGGGCGAATGGTAATCACCTCGAACTCCATGATGGACCCCACCTGCTCGTGGGCATAGTTCATCACCTGGCGTACGCGCGCGCGCTCAGTCGGGTCCATCGAGGCGAGCAGGCGGCCAGTCAGGTCACGCGGCAGATGCTGCACCATGTAAATCTGTTCGTCGATGTCTAGCGTTTGCAGTGCATCGAGCAACGCCCGGTCGCTCATATCTTCAATGAGGTCATCCCAGACGTTCTCCGATACTTCGAGCAATACTTTCCCGCGGCGAGTGTCTTCAACCAAATTCCACAGGGCGTGACGCTCTTCTGACGGCAACGCTTCAAGGGTATCGGCAAGATCCGGCGGCGGCAGGTGCGCTACCAACGCGCCCACTTCCGCCAGGTCGTCCTCAAGCGTGCCTTCATCGTACTGCTCGGCCAGCGTCAGTTTGCCCAGCAGCGCAGAGGTGACTGCCTTATCGGTTGTCAGCAGCCAGATCAGGCGCTGACGTTCTTCGTCACGCACGCGGGCGCTGTTCTTCTTCAACAGAGACATGAATAATCCTTATTCGGGAAAGTTCGCCCAACCGAATAGTCAGGCGAATTAAGCATAGCGCGGAGAAATATAAAAAAAATTAAACGAGCCGCTCGTACGCTGAAAAAATCAGCAGAGCGGCTAAAAAAAATCAGGCAGTACGCGCCACCGCGTCGCGGGAAGCCCGTTCGCGTTCTTCCCCAACCAGTTCACTTAACTGGCCGTTACGCATCTCCAGCAGGCGATCCGCATGGGTGAAGTAGTGATCATCATGGCTGATGGCGAAAATCGTTTTGCCCATTTGCTGCATCAACGGCAGCAGTACCTGATAAAACTCACGGCGGAAGTGAGGGTCCTGATCGGCCGCCCACTCATCGAGCATGATGATATCGCGCTCTTCCGCCAGCGCCAGCAATAGCGCCACGCGTTTTTTCTGCCCTTTTGACAGCTTCAGGTCGAGGATACGGCCATCTTCAAGTTTCACCTTGTGGCTCATTTGCAGTTGCTCAAGCCATTTCTCAACCAGCTCCGGCTTCGCCTGTTTACCTTCCGGCCCCAGCAGGTGCTCGAACAGCCAGACGTCGGTAAACACCGCAGAGAACAGCTTGCGATAGTCTTCCGGTTTATCCGCCGCCAGCGGCTGGCCATCCAGCAAAATCTGCCCGGAAATCGGCTGATAAAGACCGGTCAACAGCATCGCCAGCGTCGATTTACCGCTGCCGTTACCGCCAATCAGAAAGACCATTTCACCGCGTTTCAGCGTCAGGTTTAATGGGCCGACCGCGAAGGTGTTGTCTTCATAGTGGAAGGTCACATCGCGCAGTTCCAGCGTCTGCCAGTTCGGGTGCGCCGTTGGTTGTGGGAACGGCTCGCGGAACGGCGCCAGCGAGAATTTATTCAGCTTGTTGAAGGCCACCTGAGCGCTCAGAAGCGTAGGCAGCGCCCCTACCGCCGACAGTAGCGGCGTGCGCAGGAACAGCAGCGTCAGTGAATAGGTTGCCGCCACGTTGGTGTCGGCCCAGCCCAGGCCGTTTGCCATCCAGAACACCAGGCCGATAGCGCCCAGCATCATGATATTTGACCAGTTCACGGCGCTCAGGTGGAAGGTATCGGCACGAATAATATGGTGACGATAGGCTTTGGCGTCCGGCGTGAACTGTTGTTCAAAGACGTACTGCGCGCGCTCGCGGTTGAGCGTCAGCTCTTTGCGCCCTTCCAGCACCGTCTGGTAGTCGTTATAAAGGCTATCTTCGGTTTCACGCAGCGTCGCCATGTGTTTGTACACGCGCGCCACCAGCATAAAGCCGCCCCAAATGGTCAACGCCATCCACAGCGCGGTAATCAGCAGCATTTTGGTCGACAGCATCGCCAGATAGGCGGCGGAACCCACGGTCAGGATAATGCCCTGAACCAGCTCAGGCAGGCGCACAAAGGCAATGGTGATGGCTCGAATGTCGCTGGTCAGGCCCGCCAGCAGCGATGCGCTGCCGAGCTTTTCCACGCGTTCAACCTGGGTGTCGAGAATACGTTTGATAAATTCACGGCGCAGGCGATAGACAAAGTGGTGCCCCAGCGTGGTCAGCGCCAGCTGAGAGCCCAGCGTGACGGCCATCAGCAGCAGCAACAGTCCGAGAAATTCCGGCAGCACCGCCACCGTGGTGTCGACCATTTCAATCAGACGTACGTTAATAAAGGCAATAAGTCCAATACCGAGCGCGGCGCTCAGCAGGCTCAGGGCGATAACGCCAATGAAGGGCCAGCGGTACTGGCGCCAGACGAGTAAAAGAAGTTCCATAACAGCAACCAGGGCAAGAAAAACAGCCAGCAGTGTAAACTGCTGAGCAACGACATCAAGAATAATTCTTATTTTTATTTGTCATTATGCGGCATGGCGGAAAGTAAGGTTATAGCGCCAGGCACCTACCTGCGGATGGCTGCCCGCTTTAAGCGGTAAAATGGCATGATAAAACAGCCGGGACTCCCCGCCCCACACCACCACGTCGCCATGTTCCAGCCAGACACGCTGTAAGGGGTCGCTGCGGTGTAGCCCACCGAACTGGAAGGTAGCCGGTAATCCCAGCGAGACGGAAACAATCGGGGCATCCAGCCGTGCTTCGTCTTTATCCTGATGCAGCGACAGCTTTGCACCGGGCTGATAGCGATTGATAAGACAGGCGTCGGGGGTGAATTCCGGGTAGCCGGCCTGGCTTGCCGCCGTCTTCGCTAGCGTCAGAAAAACTTCCGGAATAGCCGGCCAGGGCTGCCCGGTCAGCGGGTCGATGGCTGCATAACAGTAGCCACGGTTGTCCGTGCTCCAGCCAAGCGGCCCGCAGTTGGTCATCGCCACTGACATGGTGTACCCGCCCGGCGTCACCATATGGCGAAACGGCGAGACGGTGGCGACCTGCGCAATCCCGGCCAGCAACGCATCGCTGCTTTCCCGCGCCAGACGGCGCAGGACCACGGCTCCTGGGGCAAGCGGCTCTGACCATGGCGCTTCATCAGCAAACAGATCCAGCATCAGCGCTCCTGTTCTTTTTCACGCGCTAACAGCGCAGCCTTACGCGCCACGCCCCAGCGATAACCAGACAGGCTACCGTCACCGCACACCACACGGTGGCACGGTATCAAAATCGCCAGACGATTTGCCGCACATGCGCCAGCAACGGCCCGCACCGCTTTCGGGTTGCCGATGTCATCAGCGATTTGCTGATAGCTGCGGGTTTCACCGGATGGGATTTTACGCAGCGCCTGCCAGACCTGCTGCTGGAAGGCCGTACCGCGAATATCCAGCGGCAGCGTGAGCGGCGCTGCTTGCTGATTCAGGCTCACCATAACGGCCTGAATTTGCTCACTGAGCTCAACAGCCGCAGGCATACAATGGGCGGACGGGAAGCTTTGCTGCAGTTCAGCCACGAGCGTCTCATGCTCATCTCCCAGCAACACCGCACAGATCCCCCTCTCGCTCAGCGCCACCAGACAGTGGCCGAGCTCGCAGCGCCCAACCGCGTAGTCAACGCGGGTAGATTTTCCGCCCTGGCGGTAGGCGCGAGCCGTCATGCCCAGTACCTCGTCGGCCTGTCGATAGTAGCTGCTGCTACTGGGAAACCCGGCCCCCAGAACGGCCTGAGTGACGGATTCACCCTCGCTTAAGGCATCACGAAGGCGACGCGCACGCCACGCCTGCTGCCAGGCTTTTGGCGTGACGCCGGTGACAGATTTAAACAGGCGATGAAAATGATACGGACTGACCGCCACCGCTTCCGCCAGGGTCTCCAGCGTAACGGGATTATCCTGTTCGAGCAGGCGACAGGCCTTGGCGACTTTATCGATTTTCTGCTGTTCTGGGGAAAGGTTATCAGGCTGGCAACGCTTACAGGGGCGATACCCGGCTGCCTGCGCGGCTTCGGCATCAGGATAAAAGCGGACATTCTGGCGTAGCGCATGGCGGGCACGACAGGACGGGCGACAGAAAATGCCGGTGGTCTGCACGGCAAAAACAAATTGACCGTCAGCGTTTGCATCGCGATTTGTCACCGCCAGCCAGCGGTCGTCATCGGTATGTAGAGTTTGAGATGTCATAACGGGCTCCTCCTTCTAGTGTAACCGTCACTGTGACCAAAAGGAGGAATTAAAAAACCCGCAATCTTGCTTTTTAATTTTTCCCGCTCACCAGAAAGGCGCGGAACTGCGGCGACATCCAGGTGGTAAAACCATCACCCTCTTTCATTATCATGTATACCGCCAGCCCCTGCTCGCGGACGACCTGCTGTGCTTTCTCCGTGCCTAACACCATCAAACCGGTATCCCAGCCGTCAGCTTCCAGCGCGGTTGGCGCGATAACGGTAACGGAAACCAGCTTGTGAGTGATGGGGCGTCCAGTTTGCGGATCGATAACGTGCGAAATACGCTGCCCGTCCAGCTCGTAATAATTACGGTAGCTGCCAGAGGTACTGATCCCGTGACCGTTGATGTCCACGATGGCCTGCACCGCATTTTCCCGATCGGTCGGTTTTTGGATCGCTACGCGCCATGGCTGGCCTTCACCATTCATTCCACGGCTAACCAGGGCACCGCCTACCGAAACCAGGTAGCGGGAGATCCCTTCTTCCGTCATCAGTCGTGCCAGATGATCGGCCGCGTACCCTTCGCCGACGGTTGAGAGATCAACGTAAAGATCGGGAATCGATTTTTGCAGATACTGCTGGCCCGCGCGGTTGATAACCGTCAGCTTTTCCAGACCGGTACGGGCCTTCGCGGCGTCAATTTGCGCTTGGGTCGGAGTTTTCACCGGCTGTTTATCCGGGCCAAAGCCCCACAGATTCACCAACGGCCCGACGGTAATATCCATTGCCCCCTGGGTTTTCTGCCCAATACGCAAAGATTCGGTGACGATATCGGCCATCCCTTCGCTCACCGGCCACGGCGTCGTACTCTGAGAATGATTAAAGCGCATCAGCGCCGAATCGTGCTTCCAGGTCGACAATAGCTGATCGTCACCATCGAGCAGCGTCTGCACCTTCTGACGCAACTCTTCCACCCTGTTTTGATCGAGACCCACCACGCTCACACGCCAGAACGTGCCCATGGTTTTACCATCAAGCACGGTCACCTGTGCCTTCGGGGTTGCTGGCGCGCTGGTATTGTCACAGCCCGCCAGCAAAATAACGATGCCCAGCAGCATCGTGCGTAAAATTGTCATGTCCATCCGTTATTACCCTCCTGCAATCGGCGCAAGAGTACACTAATTCACTAAAATCAGGCATTAAAAAAGGGGCCAAAGGCCCCTTTTGTCTCGGAGTTAACCGAATTAGAACTGGTAAACCATACCCAGTGCAACGATGTTGTCGGTAGAGATACCGGCTGCCTGAGTGAAGTCGTTTTTGTCCAACAGGTTGATTTTGTAATCAACGTAGGTAGACATGTTTTTGTTGAAGTAGTAAGTCGCACCCAGGTCGATATATTTCAGCAGGTCCTGGTCGCCGTAGTTCTTGCCTACGCCACCGTTGCTGATGTCCTTACCTTTAGACTGCAGGTAAGCGATGGATGGACGCAGACCGAAGTCGAACTGGTACTGTGCAACCACTTCGAAGTTCTGTGCTTTGTCAGCAAAACCGTAAACGTCAGCGTTCGGGGAACCGCCGAAACGAGTTGCGTTGTAGGTCTGGGTATACTGAGTTGCCAAGTATACGTTGTTAGCGTCGTATTTCAGGCCAGCAGAGTAGGTTTCAGCACGGTCACCGCTGCCGTAGATTTTGCTGGTATCGCCAGTTGCAACACCGTTGTCATCACGGATGGTGTAAACGTTGTTGTTCTGATCGGAGGTACGTTTAGAAGAGGCGATTGCACCACCAATGCTGAAGCCTGCACCCAGATCATAGGTCAGGGAGCCGCCGAAGCCTTCACCGTTCTGTTTCAGAGGCTGACGACCGTTAGCGGTCTGGCCTTCACCAGATGCGCTGCCGTTTTTACCCTGATACTGCAGAGCGAAGTTCAGACCATCAACCAGACCGAAGAAGTCGGTGTTACGGTAGGTTGCAACGCCGTTAGCACGGGATTGCAGGAAGTTGTCAGAACCGTAGGTGTCGCCGCCGAATTCTGGCAGAACGTCAGTCCAGGACGTTACGTCGTAAACAACGCCGTAGTTACGACCGTAGTCGAAAGAACCTGCATCTGCAAAACGCAGACCCGCGAAGCCAACACGAGTCCATGCCTGGTCAGAAGAACCTTCAGTGTTGTTCGCCTGAACGTTGTATTCCCACTGGCCGTAACCGGTCAGTTGGTCATTAACCTGAGTTTCGCCTTTGAAGCCCAGACGAACGTAGGATTGGTCGCCGTCGTTGCCGTTGTCACTAGAGAAATAGTGCAGACCATCAACTTTACCGTACAGATCTAATTTGTTGCCGTCTTTGTTATAAATTTCAGCCGCATTTGCTGCGCCCGCTACCAGCAATGCTGGTACCAGGAGGGACAGTACTTTAACTTTCATGTTAATAACCCTCTGTTGTTATATATATGCCTTTATATATGCCACTGCTTACTGATTAACCCTCATTAATCAGTCGGCAGACCCATTGTGCTGTAAAAATTAGAATAATCCAATAAGAATATGATACGAAAACCCCTGAAATGTTTCATTTATCTACATAGATGTTTCAAAATGTAATATTAAGGGAACTTTTATAAGCACAAAAAGCCTGGAAAAATAGCACTAATAATCAAAGAGCGAAAAAATAAATTCACAAAATCAATGAGTTAAAAAACAAATAAGGTATAGCACTGAATGGTAAAACAAAACTTTCACCTACAACTAAAATAGTCATCGCTATCATCATTAACTTTATTTATTACCGTCATTCAGTTCTGAATGTCTGTTTACCCCAATTTCAACCGGATGCTTCGCATCCGGTTTTTTTTACCTTTCTTTACGCAAACTGAACAAAAATGTGCTACTCGGCACAAATTATAACGACTATTAACTAATCACATTGCATACAATTTATTTTGTCTGAACACTGGTTTATTAATAATGTCTTGTTATTTAGTGCTATTTTCAGCTATTATTCGTAAATAATTGTACAATAAGTGTTACATTGTACAATTATTCCGCAACGTAATATTTCCCCATCGCCCCGCAGTAGAACGCCCCTTCTTCATTACTGTCACCACCGCAACGCTTGCGCAGAATTCGCCACATTGATGCAACCTAACGGTTTTTTTGTATATACTGCCAGCAGTGCAAAAACAGGGTTTTCACATCTCAATGCCGCTACGGGCTTGAGCATATCCTCATTCAGATGCCGTTATGATGGGTTACACACGCCAATGAGTCAGTCCGACAAGACGAGCCCGACGAAATTCTCCCTACTTCCCGGGAGCATTACGCGTTTCTTCCTTCTTATGATCATCGTCCTGCTGGTTACGATGGGCGTGATGATTCAAAGCGCGGTTAACGCGTGGCTTAAAGATAAGAGCTACCAGATTGTCGACATGACGCATGCCGTCCATAAGCGTATCGATACCTGGCGCTACACCACCTGGCAGATCTACGACAATATTGCGGCGGCGAGTACCAATGCCACCCCGGTAGACGGCCTGCAGGAAACGCGCTTAAAGCAAGATGTCTACTATCTCGAAAAGCCGCGCCGTAAAACGGAAGCACTGATTTTTGGCTCACACGACAGTGCGACGCTCGATATTACCCAGCGTATGTCGACCTATCTCGATACGCTGTGGGGCGCGGAGAACGTCCCGTGGTCGATGTACTATCTCAATGGTCAGGACAACAGCCTGATTCTTATCTCAACCCTGCCGCTTAAAGACCTCTCTTCCGGTTTTAAAGAATCGACGGTAGGAAGCATTGTTGATTCACGCCGCGCCGAGATGCTGCAGCAGGCCAATACGCTGGATGAGCGTGAAACCTTCTCATCCTTGCGTCGCCTGGCCTGGCAAAATGGCCGCTACTTTACCCTGCGTACCACGTTCAACCAGCCAGGACACCTGGCGACCGTCGTCGCCTTTGATTTACCGATAAACGATCTGGTGCCGCCAACCATGTCGCTGGACAGTTTCCGCCTGGAACCCGATCCGGTTCAGAACGCGCAGCGCGCCCAGGAAAAAGATCCAAGCGATAGCGTCTCCATCAACTTTAATAGCTCGCGAATTGAAATCACGTCGGCGTTGAATGGCACCGGTATGCGTCTGGTGTGGCAAGTCCCGTTTGGCACACTGCTGCTCGATACCTTCCAGAACATCATGCTACCGCTACTGCTGAATATTGGCCTGCTGGCGCTGGCGCTGTTTGGTTACTCCACGTTCCGTAATTTACCCACACGCGGCGGCAACACCAGTACGCCGTCTGCCGGAACCAATAATGAGCTGCGCGTGCTACGTGCAATAAATGAAGAAATTGTCTCTTTGCTGCCGTTGGGGCTGCTGGTGCATGACCAGGAATCAAACCGGACGGTGATCAGCAACAAAATTGCCGATCACCTGCTGCCGCATCTCAATTTGCAGAACATTACCAGCATGGCGGATCAGCATCAGGGGGTGATTCAAGCCACCATTAACAATGAACTGTATGAGATTCGTCAGTTCCGCAGCCAGGTCTCCCCGCGCACGCAGATCTTTATTATTCGCGATCAGGACCGGGAAATTCTGGTGAACAAGAAGCTCAAACAGGCCCAACGTCTGTATGAGAAGAACCAGCAAGGTCGTGCGGCATTTATGCAGAATATCAGTGATACGCTGAAGCAGCCGATTAAAGCGCTAGCGGCCGAAGCCAGCGCTATCGATACCCCAGACAGCCAGAAACTGGCGAACCATGCCGATCTTCTGGTACGCCTGGTGGATGAAATTCAGCTCGCCAATATACTGGAAAACGATAGCTGGAAAGGATCGTCTACACAGTTCTCTCTCCAGGAACTGATTGATGAAGTGGTGCCCGAGGTACTGCCATCCATTAAACGCAAAGGGCTACAGTTGCTGATTAACAACCAGCTTCCCGCCAAAGAGCAACGCCACGGCGACCGCGATGCGCTACGCCGTATTCTGCTGCTGCTGATTCAGTATGCCGTAACCACTACCCAGATAGGCAAAATCACGCTTGAGGTGAATGCCGATGAGTCAGCCGAAGAACGCTTAACCTTCCGTATTCTCGATACAGGCAACGGCGTGTCGCACGGTGAAGTCGACAACCTGCACTTCCCGTACCTGAACGACACCCAGTCCGATCGCTATGGCAAAGCTAACGCCCTCACCTTCTGGCTTTGCGATCAGCTAGCCCGTAAGCTCGGCGGTCATCTTAATATTAAGGCGCGAGAGTCGCTGGGCACTCGCTACACCCTGCACGTCAAAATGCCAGTGCGCGAAGAAGATATGGCGTCAGAGGAACAGCTGCTGGATGATGTTGTGGTGATGGTCGACATCACTTCAAACGAAATTCGCAACATTGTCACCCGTCAGCTCGAAAGCTGGGGCGCGACCTGCATCAGCCCCGATGAGCGAGCGACAAGTCAAGAATTTGATCTGTTTTTAACAGATAATCCGTCTAATCTTACTGCTTCGGGCTTGCTTTTAAGCGATGATGAGGCTGGGATACGCAAAATTGGCCCGGGTCAGCTGCGTGTGAACTTTAACATGAGCAACGCCATGCAGGATGCGGTACTCCAGCTTATTGAAGAGCAACTGGCGCAGGAAGAAATGACGGAATCGCCGCTGGGCGGAGATGAAAGTGCCGAACTTCAGGCCAGTGGCTATTATGCTCTGTTTGTGGATACGGTACCGGAAGATGTTAGCAGGCTGTATACTGAGTCTGCGGCAAAGGACTTTGCCGCTCTGGCACAGACAGCTCACCGCCTTAAGGGTGTGTTTGCCATGCTAAATCTGGTACCTGGCAAGCAGTTATGTGAATCGCTTGAACATCTGATTCGTGAAAAAGATGCTTCAGGCATAGAAAAATACATCAGCGACATTGACGCCTACGTCAAGAGCTTGCTGTAGCAAGGTAGCCTTTACATGAACAATATGAACGTAATTATTGCCGATGACCATCCGATTGTGCTGTTCGGGATTCGTAAATCTCTGGAGCAAATTGAATGGGTTAATGTTGTTGGCGAATTTGAAGACTCCACTGCGCTAATTAACAACTTACCGAAGCTTGATGCCCACGTACTGATTACCGACCTCTCCATGCCTGGAGACAAGTACGGTGATGGTATTACGCTGATTAAGTACATCAAACGCCATTTCCCTGGTCTGTCCATCATCGTACTGACCATGAACAACAACCCAGCGATTCTGAGCGCGGTGTTGGATCTGGATATTGAAGGGATCGTGCTGAAACAAGGGGCACCAACGGACCTGCCAAAAGCGCTGGCTGCGCTGCAAAAAGGCAAGAAGTTTACCCCGGAGAGCGTCTCTCGCCTACTGGAGAAAATCAGCGCGGGTGGTTATGGCGACAAGCGCCTGTCACCAAAAGAGAGCGAAGTTCTGCGTCTCTTTGCTGAAGGTTTCCTGGTGACCGAAATCGCGAAGAAACTGAACCGCAGCATCAAAACCATCAGTAGCCAGAAGAAGTCGGCGATGATGAAGCTCGGCGTGGAAAACGACATCGCGTTACTGAATTACCTCTCCTCCGTGACGCTTTCGCCGTCAGACAAAGACTAAACTTAGTTGCCTGTCGGGCCTGCATTACGTAGGCCCGATAAGCGTAGCGCCATCGGGCAACGCTGCACAAAGTGCCGGATAGCGGCATCGTCTTATCCAGCCAACCAACATCTGTACCACTGGTGCTCATCCCGGCGGCGCTTCGCTTGGCCGGGCTACCCATAAAATACCTTATTCCCGCGCTTTACGGACTCGCGCGGCATAAACTGTTAACGTCTGCTTAAGCACGTCCAGCGTAACCGGCTTCGACAGGCAGCTATCCATCCCGGACTCCAGGCAGCGCTGCTTCTCTTCGGCCAGCGCATTGGCGGTGACGCCAACGACCGGTAGCGTCAGCCCCAGCTGGCGAATACGCTGCGTCAGGCGATAGCCGTCCATATTTGGCATATTGACATCACTCAGCACAATATCGATATGGTTCTTGCTCAACACATTCAGCGCATCAACGCCGTCGTTGGCGGTTTTACACTGATAACCCAGCGATCCTAACTGATCGGCCAGCAATCGGCGGTTGATAGGATGATCGTCGACCACCAGGATCATCATATCGTCGTTACTATCTGCCAGTGCTTCATGCGCTGGCAGCTCCGCAGCATCGCCCGTTTCAACCTTAACGCGATAGATTCGTCCCAGCAGCGTCATTAACTCATGCGGAGAGACAATGCTGTGCACCCACTGCCCCGGCGCGTACTCCTGCGGAATACCAATATGTCGACGGCAGAAGACCACGGCGGCCCTGCCCGTCCACGGCTGAGACAGCTCATCATCGGTGATAAGCAGATCATCCGGCTCAGGCGTTTCGCCGTCATAGAGACGAACGTCAATGCCGTGCCAGCTCAGCAGCGAATGAATAAATTCAGAAAGAGAAGCGTTGCGCACCGCCAGCCAGCAGCGAATTTTCGCCAGCCCTTCAATGGCCAGCGGCGTGGAATCCTGCTCACCATAGAGCGGAATACGCAGCGTAAACTGGCTGCCCATACCCGGCTCGGTATCCACCGCAATATCGCCGTCCATCATGTTGACCAGCTTCTCGCATATCGCCAACCCCAGCCCGGTACCCTGGAAGTTACGCTGAACTCCAGTTCCCACCTGGAAGAATGGGTCAAACAGACGCACCACCTCTTTCGCCGGAATACCGACGCCGGTATCGCGAATGCTGATACTCAGGTAATACCCTTCCCGTTTCAGGTGTAAAACGATACAGCCGATATCGGTAAACTTGATGGCATTACTCAGCAGGTTAGAAATCACCTGCTGAAGACGCATCGGGTCACCCATCAGCTTCATCGGTACGTCCGGCTCAATAAAGCAGTACATACCAAGCTGTTTTCTGACCACCAGCGGCAGGTAGTTGGCGGTGATATGGTTCATCACCTCTTTCGGCGAGAACTCGCGTGGCTCAATTTTCAACTGCTCGGATTCAATTTTCGAGAAGTCGAGAATGTCGCTGATAATCTTCAACAGCAGCGCGGACGAGTTATTCATCGCCGTCACCAAACGGTCAACGCCCTTCGGCAACTCTTTGGTTTGCAACAGATCGAGGTTACCGATAATCCCGTACAGCGGCGTACGCAGTTCGTGACTGACCGTTGCCAGGAACATCGACTTAGACTGGCTCGCCTGCTCCGCGGCCTGCGCCATCTCCTGCAATGACTCTTCCATTTTGACGCGCGAACTGACGTCTACCAGCACGCATATCGCCACGTTTTCGTTACGATAGCGCGAGTGAACGAAGCTGATTTGCAGGTTGGTATTGTTACTGGTCAGCACATCGACGAAATTCACCTGCTGGCCGCAGATAATCTGCGTCAGACGCTGACGGTCTTCGTGCGTCAGCATATTGAGGTAGTTGTGCGCCAGTTCGTTACTCAGAATATTGGTACCATCCTGGGTACGCAGAATACAGATCCCCACGGGTGCAGAGGCGACAATTTTACGGTTAAACTGCTCGTGCTCTTCCAGACGCAGCGCGTCAGATTCAGCGGGTAAAAAGATGCGGCGCTCGTACATTCGCGCCATGGTAAACAGCGCAATCCCCGTCAGCAAATTCAGCAGCAGCGCGTTCAGCACCAGAATGCGAATGCGCTCCAGCACCACATCCAGCGGCACCGAATAGACAATGCTGAGTGAAGAAGGCGACAGCGTTTTTTTCAGTACCAGTTCGCGATAACCTGCGGTGTAGCCAAACCACAGCCGTTCCTGCAAGCCCCGTGGGCTGATACGCATTTTGGTGTCCGGCCCCGCCAGCGAAATCAGCGTGTTGCCGTTATCATCCAGAATGGATACCCCCATCGGCATACTGCCTGGGGTAAAGAAGTTTTCCGCCCGCATGGTCTGCTCAACGCCGAGCAGCGCCTGTAGACGGTTTGCCAGGTATACCGGCGTCAGCGCATAGAAATAACCCACGCTATGTCGCGGCCCCTGCCCAACCCAGAACAGATTTCCGCCGCGATCGTCCTGCGGCGCATTACGGTAAGCCATGATGCGTTCATGCAGCGCCTTCAGGGCTTCGCTGCGATCAACCGGCATTTCGCGCAGGCCAAAATTGGCCATGCAGAGATTCTCACTGCCGATTAAAAAGACGCGGTTGAGATCGTAGGCGGCCGAGAAGTTTTCCCGCCAGTAGCGTAAGAACCAGGCCAGCGATTCCAGAGGGCCGCGCCAGGTGGTATCGAGCGTACCGCAGTCAGAGTCGGGGAACAGCGGTTCAAAGTCAGGAATATCGGTACTGTCTTTCGTCAGCCCACCGGGGAGCGCGCCATTCGCCGCCGTCAGCCGGTTTTCGGCAATGTACTTGAGCTCCTTAATCACATCGGAGGTACGCTGGAAGTATCGCTGGGCCTGATCGGAGTTGAGGTTAAATTCCTGACGGATTTCAGACTCTTTTTGATGCAAGGCATTCACGATATAGAAAACGGAAACCAGCGCGATAAGCAGCCAAAGCAGCAGCGCTAGCGCCCGAAACAGGTAACGTGAAACTTTCAGCGTTGTGCGAAAGGAGACAAGATATTTCAAAGTGGCGAAACTCCGCCGTTGAGGGTCAACAGGATGTGGTTAAGGTAGCGGGAAAAGCCGTTAGCCGCAATCAGAGAGTAGATTAACCCGCGGCATGGCACCGGGAAAAATCGGTAGCCCGGCCGAGCGCAGCGACGCCGGGAATGCTACGAACATAAAAAAGGGCCGGTTTTCACCGACCCTTCTTACAGCGTTGCTCAACGATTACTCGTCGGCATCGTCCGCTACGTCGTCATCGCTGTCGGTTTCCGGCGCGATATCGTCGTCGCCTTCCGCCACGCTACCGTCGATAGCGTCCAGCTCTTCGTCATCAACCGGCTCGGCCACGCGCTGCAGACCCACCACGTTTTCGTCTTCCGCAGTACGGATGAGGATAACGCCCTGAGTGTTACGCCCTACCACGCTGACTTCCGACACGCGAGTACGCACCAGCGTACCAGCATCGGTGATCATCATGATCTGGTCGCAGTCGTCGACCTGTACCGCGCCCACCACGGAGCCGTTACGCTCGGTGACTTTGATAGAGATAACGCCCTGCGTCGCACGCGACTTGGTCGGATACTCTTCAGCAGCGGTACGTTTACCGTAACCGTTCTGGGTGACGGTCAGGATAGCGCCTTCGCCACGTGGAACAATCAGCGATACCACGCTGTCTTTTTCCGCGAGCTTGATACCGCGTACGCCGGTCGCAGTACGACCCATGGCACGAACGGCATCTTCTTTAAAGCGCACCACTTTACCGGCAGCAGAGAACAGCATGACTTCATCGGAACCGGAGGTCAGGTCAACGCCAATCAGTTCGTCGCCTTCGTTCAGGTTCACCGCGATAATACCGGCAGAACGTGGGCGGCTGAACTCGGTCAGCGCCGTTTTCTTCACCGTACCGCTGGCGGTCGCCATAAAGACGTTCACGCCCTCTTCGTACTCGCGTACCGGCAGGATGGCGGTGATACGTTCGTTCGCTTCCAGCGGCAGCAGGTTGACGATCGGACGGCCACGCGCGCCGCGGCTTGCTTCCGGCAACTGATAGACCTTCATCCAGTACAGACGACCGCGGCTGGAGAAGCAGAGGATCGTGTCGTGGGTGTTGGCCACCAGCAGGCGGTCGATAAAGTCTTCTTCTTTAATACGTGCAGCTGACTTGCCTTTACCGCCACGACGCTGAGCTTCGTAATCGGTAAGCGGCTGATATTTGACGTAACCCTGGTGAGACAGCGTGACGACAACATCTTCCTGGCTTATCAGATCTTCGATATTAATATCGGCGCTGTTGGCGGTGATTTCAGTACGACGTTCGTCGCCGAACTGTTCACGAACCAGCTCCAGCTCTTCGCGGATCACTTCCATCAGACGCTCGGCGCTGCCCAGAATGCGCAGCAGTTCAGCAATCTGTTCCAGCAGCTCTTTGTACTCGTCGAGCAGTTTTTCATGCTCAAGGCCGGTCAGTTTCTGCAGACGCAGATCCAGAATCGCCTGCGCCTGCTGTTCGGTCAGGTAGTATTTACCGTCACGAACGCCAAACTCAGGTTCCAGCCACTCTGGACGCGCCGCGTCATCACCCGCACGTTCCAGCATCGCGGAAACGTTGCCCAGTTCCCACGACTGCGCCACCAGGCCTGCTTTCGCTTCAGCCGGGGTTGGTGCGCGACGGATCAGTTCAATGATCGGGTCGATGTTAGCCAGCGCAACAGCCAGCGCTTCCAGGATGTGCGCGCGATCGCGCGCTTTACGCAGTTCGAAAATGGTACGGCGAGTCACCACTTCACGGCGGTGACGCACGAACGCAGCAATAATTTCTTTCAGGTTCATGATCTTCGGCTGACCATGGTGCAGTGCAACCATGTTGATACCGAAGGAAACCTGCAGCTGGGTCTGGGAGTAGAGGTTGTTCAGCACCACTTCCCCGACCGCGTCGCGTTTCACTTCAATCACGATGCGCATACCGTCTTTATCAGACTCGTCACGCAGCGCGCTGATACCTTCAACGCGTTTATCTTTTACCAGCTCGGCGATTTTCTCGATCAGGCGCGCTTTGTTCACCTGATACGGAATTTCGTGCACGATGATGGTTTCACGACCGGTTTTAGCGTCGGCTTCGACTTCCGCGCGGGCGCGAATGTACACTTTGCCACGACCGGTACGATAGGCTTCTTCAATCCCGCGGCGGCCGTTAATGATGGCGGCAGTCGGGAAATCCGGGCCTGGGATGTGTTCCATCAAACCTTCGATGGTGATGTCTTCGTTGTCGACATACGCCAGACAGCCGTTGATCACTTCCGTCAGGTTGTGCGGTGGAATGTTGGTGGCCATACCTACGGCGATACCAGAGGCACCGTTAACCAGCAGGTTAGGAATTTTAGTCGGCATGACATCTGGAATACGTTCGGTGCCGTCGTAGTTATCGACGAAGTCCACCGTCTCTTTTTCCAGATCGGCCATCAGCTCATGGGCGATTTTCGACATACGGATTTCCGTATAACGCATCGCTGCGGCGGAGTCGCCATCGACAGAACCGAAGTTACCTTGACCATCTACCAGCATGTATCGCAGTGAGAATGGCTGTGCCATACGGACGATAGTGTCATAGACGGCAGTATCACCATGCGGGTGATATTTACCGATCACGTCACCCACGACACGGGCTGATTTTTTATAGGCTTTGTTCCAGTCATTGCCCAATACGTTCATGGCGTAAAGTACGCGACGGTGTACCGGCTTCAGGCCATCTCGGACATCCGGCAGCGCACGGCCAACAATGACCGACATCGCATAATCCAGATAAGAGTTCTTAAGCTCTTCCTCAATGTTGACCGGTGTAATTTCTCTCGCAAGGTCGCTCATCTAACCGCTATCCCTCTACTGTATTCCCGGATTCAAAGGTCGCAAATTATAACACATTAGCGTAAAGACAGGTAAACCCATTAGCACCCGCCGAACGCTTTATTCACGCCGTGGTACTGATATACTCGCTCTCAATAACGAAATAAGGAGCAGGAACAGCCATGAATGCCGAAAAAGCTGCGGTAGCGCACAACGTAGACCACGAAGAGATCGCCAAATTCGAGGCGGTCGCGTCACGTTGGTGGGATCTGGAAGGGGAATTTAAGCCTCTGCACCGCATTAACCCACTGCGCCTGGGCTACATCGCCGAACGTTCCGGCGGCCTGTTTGGCAAAAAGGTACTGGATGTCGGCTGTGGCGGCGGCATTCTGGCCGAAAGCATGGCGCGTGAAGGCGCGACGGTCACCGGTCTGGATATGGGCTTCGAGCCGTTGCAGGTGGCAAAGCTGCACGCATTAGAAACCGGTATTCCCGTCGATTACGTTCAGGAAACGGTAGAAGAACACGCGGCGAAGCACACCGGGCAGTATGACGTGGTGACCTGCATGGAGATGCTGGAACACGTGCCGGACCCGCAGTCGGTAGTGAAAGCCTGCGCCCAGTTGGTGAAACCCGGCGGCCAGGTCTTCTTCTCCACACTCAACCGCAACGGCAAATCCTGGCTGATGGCGGTGGTTGGCGCGGAATACATTCTGCGCATGGTGCCAAAAGGCACCCACGACATTAAGAAATTCATCAAACCGGCCGAGCTGCTGAGCTGGGTTGATCAGACCGTATTGAAAGAGCGCCATATGATTGGCCTGCACTACAACCCGATCACCAACAGCTTCAAGCTGGCGCCGGGCGTCGACGTTAACTATATGCTGCACACCACCGCCAAAAGCGAATAAATCTGCGCTCATGGCCTGATGGCGCTCTATGGTAGGCCGGATAAGCGCAGCGCTATCCGGCACCCATCGCCAATGCCTGATGGCGCTGCGCTTATCAGGCCTACGCGTCCCCTACCAATCATGGGAGGCGTTTACTGCAAAATTGCGCTACATCATATTGCGCAATTTCCCCCTTCGACGAAGAAATCAGCACTCGATCAAATTTTCATTTTTTTTTGCAAATTATTGACATTCCCGCCAGCCCTTATGCGCCGTGGACTTAGCCTTTTTTACGCTTTATCAACCTCAAGTTAACGCCAAAATCAACCCTTGTGCTCAAAAGAATCCAGACTAGAATACTCACCATATAGCGTTTAATTAATCAACGAACCCCTACATGTAGTATTTATCCACAGGTTTTGCTACAACGGCAATTGTGGATAAATCAGGGGATATTTTCCTTTTCACGGACAGGTAAAAATCACATGAATCAGAGTCTGCTGGTGACTAAGCGTGACGGCCGCACAGAACGCATTAACCTCGACAAAATTCATCGCGTGCTGGATTGGGCCGCCGAAGGGCTGCACAACGTTTCGATTTCTCAGGTCGAACTGCGTTCACACATCCAGTTCTACGACGGGATTAAAACGTCCGACATTCATGAAACCATTATCAAAGCAGCCGCAGACCTGATCTCCAGCGAAGCACCAGACTACCAGTATCTGGCCGCGCGCCTGGCGGTGTTCCACCTGCGCAAAAAAGCCTACGGTCAGTTTGAGCCACCGGTCCTGCTCGACCATGTCAAACACATGGTTAACCTGGGTAAATACGACAATCATCTGCTGGAAGACTATACGGAAGAAGAGTTCAAGCAGATGGACTCGTTCATTGTTCACGACCGTGACATGACCTTCTCCTACGCGGCGGTTAAGCAGCTGGAAGGGAAATACCTGGTCCAGAACCGCGTGACCGGCGAAATCTACGAGAGCGCCCAGTTCCTCTATATTCTGGTCGCTGCATGCCTGTTCTCGAACTACCCGCGTGAAACCCGTCTGAGCTACGTGAAGCGCTTCTACGATGCGGTTTCCACGTTCAAAATTTCTCTGCCTACGCCGATTATGTCCGGCGTGCGTACCCCAACGCGTCAGTTCAGCTCCTGCGTACTGATCGAGTGCGGCGACAGCCTGGATTCCATCAACGCTACCTCCAGCGCTATCGTGAAATACGTTTCCCAGCGCGCCGGTATCGGCATCAACGCCGGCCGCATTCGTGCGCTGGGTAGCCCAATTCGCGGCGGTGAAGCGTTCCACACCGGCTGTATTCCGTTCTACAAGCACTTCCAGACGGCGGTTAAATCCTGCTCTCAGGGCGGCGTGCGCGGCGGTGCGGCCACCCTGTTCTACCCAATGTGGCACCTGGAAGTGGAAAGCCTGCTGGTTCTGAAAAACAACCGTGGCGTTGAAGGCAACCGCGTGCGTCACATGGACTACGGCGTACAGATCAACAAGCTGATGTACACCCGTCTGCTGAAAGGCGGCGACATCACCCTGTTCAGCCCGTCCGACGTCCCAGGCCTGTACGACGCGTTCTTCGCCGACCAGGACGAGTTCGAACGTCTGTACACAAAATATGAGAACGACGACAGCATCCGCAAACAGCGCGTGAAAGCGGTTGAACTGTTCTCCCTGATGATGCAGGAACGTGCTTCTACCGGCCGCATCTACATTCAGAACGTTGACCACTGCAACACCCACAGCCCGTTTGACCCGGTTGTTGCCCCAGTGCGCCAGTCTAACCTGTGCCTGGAAATCGCCCTGCCGACCAAACCGCTGGACGATGTGAACGACGAAAACGGCGAAATCGCCCTGTGTACGCTGTCCGCGTTCAACCTGGGTGCAATCAACAGCCTGGACGAGCTGGAAGAGCTGGCGGTGCTGGCAGTGCGCGCACTCGATGCCCTGCTGGACTACCAGGACTACCCAATTAAAGCCGCTGAACGTGGCGCAATGGGCCGTCGTACGCTGGGTATTGGCGTTATCAACTACGCTTACTGGCTGGCGAAAAACGGCAAGCGCTACTCCGACGGCAGCGCCAACAATCTGACGCATCAGACCTTTGAAGCTATTCAGTACTACCTGCTGAAAGCCTCCAACGAGCTGGCAAAAGAGCAAGGCGCGTGCCCGTGGTTCAACGAAACCACCTACTCGCAGGGCATTCTGCCGATCGACACCTATAAGAAAGACCTGGATGCGATTACTAACGAGCCGCTGCATCTGGATTGGGAAGCACTTCGTGAGTCCATCAAGACCCACGGCCTGCGTAACTCCACGCTCTCTGCCCTGATGCCGTCCGAGACCTCTTCGCAGATCTCCAACGCCACCAACGGCATCGAGCCGCCGCGCGGCTACGTGAGCATCAAAGCGTCGAAAGACGGTATCCTGCGCCAGGTAGTGCCGGACTATGAACACCTGCACAACGCCTACGAACTGCTGTGGGAAATGCCAAACAATGACGGCTACCTGCAACTGGTGGGTATCATGCAGAAATTCATCGACCAGTCGATCTCTGCCAACACCAACTATGACCCAACGCGCTTCCCATCAGGCAAAGTCCCGATGCAGCAGCTGCTGAAAGACCTGCTCACCGCCTACAAATTTGGCGTGAAGACTCTGTACTACCAGAACACCCGTGACGGTGCGGAAGATGCGCAGGACGATCTGGCCCCTTCCATTCAGGATGACGGCTGCGAAAGCGGCGCTTGTAAGATCTAATAACGATTGCCGGGCAGCGATACGCTGACCCGGCCTTTGATTTCCGTAGCGACCAAAACCTTATTCGGTGTACGGATTTATTTGCGATGATATTGTAAGCAGGTAAGTAACCGCCATCCGGCATTACTCTCCAGACAGGATTGACATCAATGGCATATACCACTTTTTCACAGACGAAAAACGATCAGCTCAAAGAGCCGATGTTCTTTGGCCAGCCGGTCAACGTGGCACGCTACGACCAGCAGAAATATGACATCTTCGAAAAGCTGATTGAAAAACAGCTCTCCTTCTTCTGGCGTCCGGAAGAGGTTGACGTTTCCCGCGACCGTATCGACTACCAGGCGCTGCCGGAACACGAAAAGCATATCTTCATCAGCAACCTGAAGTATCAAACCCTGCTGGACTCCATCCAGGGCCGTAGCCCGAACGTCGCGCTGCTGCCGCTGATTTCCATTCCGGAACTGGAAACCTGGGTTGAGACGTGGGCGTTCTCTGAAACCATCCACTCGCGCTCTTACACCCACATCATCCGCAACATCGTCAACGATCCGGCGATTGTGTTTGATGACATCGTCACCAACGAACAAATTCAGAAGCGTGCCGAAGGCATCTCCAGCTATTACGACGAGCTGATCGAGATGACCAGCTACTGGCACCTGCTGGGCGAAGGTACCCACACCGTTAACGGCAAAACCGTGACCGTGAACCTGCGCGAACTGAAAAAGAAACTTTATATCTGCCTGATGAGCGTGAACGCGCTGGAAGCCATTCGCTTTTACGTCAGCTTCGCCTGCTCCTTCGCCTTCGCCGAGCGCGAACTGATGGAAGGCAACGCCAAAATTATTCGCCTGATCGCCCGCGATGAAGCGCTGCACCTGACCGGCACCCAGCACATGCTGAACCTGCTGCGCAGCGGCGCGGATGACCCGGAAATGGCGGAGATTGCGGAAGAGTGCAAACAGGAATGCTATGACCTGTTCGTACAGGCTGCCGTGCAGGAAAAAGAGTGGGCGGATTATCTGTTCCGCGACGGCTCAATGATTGGCCTGAACAAAGATATTCTGTGCCAGTACGTTGAGTACATTACCAACATCCGTATGCAGGCGGTTGGCCTGGATCTGCCGTTCCAGACCCGATCCAACCCAATCCCGTGGATCAACACCTGGCTGGTGTCCGATAACGTGCAGGTTGCCCCGCAGGAAGTGGAAGTCAGCTCTTATCTGGTCGGCCAGATTGACTCGGAAGTCAATACTGACGATCTCAGCGACTTCCAGCTCTAATGAGCCGCGTTTTTCTGCGCATCTCTGGCACGCGTTTGCAGTGCCAGGATGAACACCCTTCCCTGCTGGCGGCGCTGGAATCTCACAACGTTGAGGTCGAATACCAGTGCCGCGAAGGCTACTGCGGCTCCTGCCGCACGCGGCTAGTATCGGGCCAGGTCGACTGGCTGACCGAGCCGCTGGCCTTTATCCAGCCGGGTGAAATTTTGCCCTGCTGCTGCCGGGCAAAGGGTGATATAGAAATTGAGATGTAACGGTTAGCGCGCTTGGTGCGCGCTAACTACCGGCATCGCGCCACGGCGCGATAGCTCACTTCCCCTCTTCCCCGCTGTCGCTTGAACCTGCACTCTATCGCCAGCACGTTCCGACCAACGACAGGCATATTCAGCAAAAGGCGATGCGTGACACATTTCTCACCATTATCCTTTTCGATAAATGCGCGAATATGTTCGAAATCAAACAAATTAATCCATATACATGACTTAATGTTTTTAAAACGAACATTGAGGACACATTATGGACAGCGCCTCTGTCACTGAATACGACGCCATCATTATCGGTGGTGGCGCCACCGGAGCCGGGATAGCCCGCGACTGCTCCCTGCGCGGCCTGAAGGTGGCGCTGGTTGAGCGTTTTGATATTGCCACTGGCGCGACGGGGCGTAACCACGGCCTGCTGCACAGCGGCGCACGCTATGCGGTGACCGACAGCGAATCCGCGCGCGAATGCATCAGCGAAAACCAAATCCTGCGGCGCATCGCCCGCCACTGCATTGAACCCACCAGCGGGCTGTTTATCACCCTGCCAGAAGACGACCTCAACTATCAGCGTACTTTTATGACCGCCTGCCAGGCGGCTGGAATTCAGGCTGAAGCTATCGACCCTGCGCTCGCACGGCGGATGGAGCCCGCGGTAAACCCCGCGCTGGTTGGCGCAGTGCGCGTGCCCGACGGCACCGTCGACCCCTTCCGCCTGACCGCCGCCAATATGCTCGACGCCCGCGAACACGGTGCGACGATTTTTACCGCCCATGAAGTCACCGGCCTGATTCGCCACAACGATCGCATCCACGGCGTTCGCCTGCTCAACCACACCAGCGGACAACCGCGCGAACTGCGCGCGCCGGTCGTCGTCAACGCCGCCGGGATCTGGGGCCAGCGCATCGCTGAATACGCCGACCTGCGCATTCGCATGTTCCCGGCGAAAGGCTCGCTGCTGATATTTGAAAACCGTATCAACCAGCACGTGATCAACCGCTGCCGCCCGCCTGCCGATGCCGATATTCTGGTACCCGGCGACACGATTTCGCTGATTGGCACCACGTCAACGCATATCGATTACGACGATATTGACCGCTGCCGCGTCACCGCCGACGAAGTGGATATTCTGCTGCGCGAAGGTGAAAAGCTGGCGCCAGTTATGGCGAATACCCGCATTCTTCGCGCCTACTGCGGCGTGCGTCCGCTGGTTGCCAGCGATGACGACCCCAGCGGACGCAACGTCAGCCGGGGCATTGTTCTGCTGGATCACGCTGAGCGCGACGGGCTGGAAGGATTCATTACCATTACCGGCGGCAAGCTGATGACCTATCGCCTGATGGCAGAATGGGCCACCGATGCCGTTTGCCGCAAGCTTCATCACGACGGCATCTGCACCACTGCCCAAACGCCGCTGCCCGGCTCCCGTGAGCCGGCAGAGAAAACGCTGCAACGCATGATTTCTCTGCCCGCGCCGCTACGTGGTTCGGCGGTCTACCGTCACGGCGACCGCACGCCGGAGTGGCTCGGCAACAGTCGGTTACAGCGAAGCGTCGTCTGCGAATGCGAAGCCGTGACCGCAGGCGAAGTACAGTACGCGGTGGAAAATCTGGCGGTCAATAACCTGCTGGATTTACGCCGCCGCACCCGCGTTGGCATGGGAACCTGTCAGGGCGAGCTGTGCGCCTGTCGCGCCGCTGGCCTGCTCCAGCGTTATCGCGTCGCCACCTCAGCGCAATCACTTACCCAGCTTTCCGCCTTCCTGAATGAACGCTGGAAAGGCGTCCAGCCGATTGCATGGGGCGATGCGCTGCGCGAAAGCGAGCTGACCCGCTGGGTATACCAGGGATTATGCGGCCTTAAAAAGGAGCCTGAAGATGAAATTTGATAGCGTGATTATCGGCGGCGGGCTTGCCGGGCTGCTGTGCGGCATTCAGCTGCAAAAAGCAGGCCTGCGCACGGTGATTGTCAGCCGCGGCCAGAGCGCGCTGCACTTCTCTTCCGGCTCGCTGGACTTACTCAGCGCCCTGCCCGACGGTCAGCCGGTCACCCACCTTTCAGACGGACTGGCCGCGCTGCACGAACAATCCCCACAGCATCCTTATAGCCAGATCGGCGCCGACCTTGTGCAGCGCTACGCGCAGCAGACGCAGGCGCTGCTGGCAGAGTGCGGAATAAAAATGCATGGCGATATAGCGAAGCCGCATCAGCGTATTACCCCGCTGGGCACCCAACGCGCCGCCTGGCTAAGCCCGTCGGAAGTACCGATTATCCCGTTCAGGCACGGGCGTGTTCGAGTCGTCGGCATTAGTGGATTTCTCGATTTCCAACCGCATCTGGTCGCCGAATCCCTCCAGCAGCAGGGGCTTAATGCCGATACCGCTGAAATCGATTTACCGGAGCTGGACGTGTTACGAGAGAACCCGACCGAGTTCCGCGCGGTCAATATCGCCAGAGTACTGGATGAAAAAGCGCACTGGTCAACGCTGCATCAGGCGCTATTGCCGCTCAGCGAAGGATGCGACACGCTGGTGATGCCCGCCTGCTTCGGCCTGCGCGACACGGCGCTGTTCGACTGGTTAAATCACAACCTTCCCTGCACCCTGTTGTTGCTGCCAACGCTGCCACCTTCGGTGCCGGGTATGCGGCTCCACGCCACCCTGCAACGGCGGTTTGTTGCGCTGGGCGGAACCTGGATGGCGGGCGATGAAGTTGTGCGCGTCAGCCACGACGGCGGTGGCGTTGGCGAAATCTGGACGCGCAATCACGGCGATATTCCCTTACGCCCACGCTATGCGGTACTGGCCAGCGGCAGCTTTTTCAGCAACGGCCTGACCGCCGGACGTGACGGCATCCGCGAGTCGATTATGGGGCTGGATATTCAGCAACCCGCCTCACGTCGCGCGGGCTACCGCGATGATTTCTTTGACCCACAGCCATGGCAGCAGTCGGGCACGACGGTCGACGCCGCGCTACACCCAACGCTCCGGGGCCTGCCGATGCGCAACCTGTTTGCCATCGGCTCGGTGCTCGGGGGCTTCGACCCGATAGCGCAGGGCTGCGGCGGGGGCGTGTGCGCCGTCACCGCGCTACACGCTGCCGCGCAGATTATCCGTTTAGCGGGAGGTGAAGCATGAGCCAGCAAAGTTTCGAAAACTGCATAAAATGCACCGTTTGCACCACCGTCTGCCCCGTCAGCCGCGTTAACCCGCGCTATCCGGGGCCAAAACAGGCCGGGCCGGATGGCGAACGCCTGCGCCGCAAAGACGCGGGGCTGTATGACGAGGCGCTAAAATACTGCATCAACTGCAAACGCTGCGAGGTCGCCTGCCCATCGGATGTGAAAATTGGCGATATTATCCAGCGCGCCCGCGCCAACTATAGCCAGCAAAAGCCGGGTATCCGCGATACCATCCTTAGCCATACCGACCTGATGGGCACGCTCTCTACGCCCTTCGCCCCGATCGTCAACGCTGCCACCGATCTTAAGCCCGTGCGTCAGCTTCTCGATAGCGCCCTCAAGATTGACCACCACCGCGCCCTGCCGAAATATTCCTTTGGCACTTTTCGCCGCCGCTACGCGCGCCTCGCCGCCCAGCAAGCGCAGTTTGCCGAGCAGGTGGCGTTTTTCCACGGCTGCTACGTGAATTACAATCACCCACAGCTCGGGCTGGATTTGATTAAGGTGATGAATGCGATAGGCATTGGCGTGCAGCTGCTGAGCAAAGAGAAGTGCTGCGGCGTACCGCTGATTGCTAACGGCTTCTTTGATAAAGCCCGCCGCCAGGCGCAGAGCAACGTCAAGTCGCTGCGGGAAGCCATTGGCGGCAAAAAGCTGCCGGTGATTGCCACCTCATCCACCTGCACCTTTACGCTGCGCGATGAGTACCCGCACCTGCTGGACGTCGATAACCACGATCTACGCGACAACATTGAGCTGGCGACCCGCTGGCTGTGGCGCAAGCTGGACGCGGGCACAGAGCTGCCGCTACAGCCACTGCCGCTGAAGGTGGTGTACCACACGCCGTGTCATATGGAGAAGATGGGCTGGTCGCTGTACACGCTGGAGTTAATACGCCGCATACCGGGTATAGAGCTGCAGGTGCTGGATTCACAATGCTGCGGAATTGCGGGAACATACGGTTTTAAAACGGAGAACTACCCAACGTCACAGGCGATAGGCGCACCGCTCTTCGAACAAATTGAAGCGAGCGGAGCAGACCTGGTGATTACCGACTGCGAGACCTGCAAATGGCAGATTGAGATGTCCACCAGTAAACGTTGTGAACATCCGATTACGCTGTTGGCGCGAGCGTTAGCTGTGCAGTAAGCATCATGCCGGGTGGCGCTATGCTTACCCGGCCTACATTCGGTTGCATATTGTAGGCCCGATAAGCGTAGCGCCATCGGGCATTTACAACACCAGCGAATCTACCACGTTAATCCAGCCATGTTCGCTAGCAACCGCACGCCCATTCAGCCACCGACGCAGCATATTCAGTGCCATCATCGCACACACTTCCTGACGCACCGCCAGACCATGACGCGTATTGCTGAACTTCACCTGCAGCGCATGCGTCCCTTCCGGTGTCGCCAGCGCAAAGTTAATGTGCTCACTCTCAAGACCGCTTACCGCCAGCGCTAACCCCGCAAAATGGTTCACCCGGCGCTCGGCGGCCCAGCGGGCGGTCTGTGCCAGCGTTTCATCCTGCGGCGGTACCACTTCACTTGCCAGCAGTGGCGCCTGAGCGCGGGAAAGCTGCAGGGCAATCAGCCCGCTGGTGAACTGCTCACTTAACGTAAGACTAAGCTGTTTTTCTTTCAGTACGCGAGCAAGCTGCGCAGGAAGCCCTTCAGTGCCTTCAAAAATCAGGCTTTCACCCGCAACTTTCTGCACTTCCGGCCACAGCGCCAGCATCGCATCACGATGTTCCGCAGGCCCGGTCAGCTTCAGTTCGATAATCGGCATTGAGGAGCGATAGCCCATGCTCACGCCCGGCGGCAGTTCAAGGTGCTGCAGGCTCTGGGCGAGATCGCTTTCCGAGCGGCCAAAAGTGGTCAAACGCAGGCACAGCGGCGGTTCACCGACCGGATAACGCTGACGAATGCGCGGCAGGATCTCTTTTTCGACCATCACTTTAAATTCAGACGGCACGCCCGGCGTAAAGAACATCAGGCAGCGGTTGAGCTTAACGGCAAAGCCACAGGCGGTGCCAACCGGGTTGTCGATAAGCTCGGCGCTGGCCGGGATCTCCGCCTGTTTGCGGTTGCTCGGCGCCATCACGCGGCCACGCTCGCTGAAGAAGCGCTCCATAAACGCCAGCCACTCTTCGTGCATAATCAGCGATTCACCTTTCGCCGTTGCCGCCGCCAGCGCGCTAAGGTCATCGCTGGTCGGCCCGAGGCCGCCGTTCACAATCAGAATATCCGCCTGGGTACTGCGCTCACGCAGAATCGCCACCAGGTCATCCAGGTTATCGCCAACGGTGTTACGTCGCGTCAGTGGAATACCCTGCTGGAAACAAAAATCGGCAAGCCAGGCAGCGTTTGTATCGACGATCTGCCCCGATAAGACTTCGTCACCGGTGGACAGCATCTCAACCGTTATCATCACTTTCTCCAATAAAAAGAGGACGAGTCACTATAACGCAAGCAGAGGATTTAAGAAGAGAAAAACTGGCGCGGCGGTGTCACCGCGCCGGGGGGGGGGGGAATTAGAAGGATGCGCTCACACCAACGTACGGGCCATCGGCCACGGCGTTGTCGCGATGACCGTCTTTACCCGCGAGGTTCAGGTAACGATAACCTGCTTCGATACTGATTGGACGCATAATGGTATAACGCGCGCCCGCGTTCGCTTCGGTGTAACTGTCGATGCCGCTGGAGAGTGAGTCTGGGGAGTAGTAGTACTCGCCGAACAGACGCAGGCTGTCACCAATTTTCCACTGCAGGCCGCCGCCGACCGCTGCGGCATAGCCGGAATCGCTGTCGTTAGGATCGGTATACACCGCTTTACCACCCACGGTTGCCATGAATGGACCGAGAGGGATATTCAGCCCCAGGCCCAGACCTGCCACATCACCATCGTCGTCGCTGTGCGTCCAGTTACCGGTTAACGCCAGGCCAGAGGTCTCAGTACCGACACCAAAGCCCAGGTTAGTGTAATCTTTACCAGCTTGACCGTTAAAGCTGATTGCACTCGCTGACGCGGAGACAAACATCAGCCCCGCCAGACCAAATAACACGCTCTTTTTCATCTTCATCCTTTCATGCAAACGCAAAAATAAACGCCCTTAAACCGCTGAATTGTACTGCGATACGCAGCGGATTCAATGTACGAAACAGGCAATAATCAGTGGGATTGTAACGAATTACGACTAATACATCACCACGAATAATGATGCACCCCAATGAAATAACTCGCATCTATTATTCATGGTTTTGACTGCGCATTAACCCACTGGATCAACGGATGGCGGGATACCTTAATGCCCGTCCCTTTCATCGCTTCCGGCAACATCAGCCATTGGCACGGCTGCTGAAATCCTGCCAGCCGCCCCTTCGCCCACTGCGCCAGTTCGGCTATATCTAACGTTGGTTCGCCGTCCAGTACTGCCACCGGACGTTGACCAAATTCGATATCGTCAACGGGGACAATAAAGACCTGATTCACCGCCGGATGCTGTACCAGTACACGCTCAACTTCTTCTGGTTGAATGCCCTCACCGCCGCTGAAAAACAGATTATCCAGCCGGCCAATCACGTGCAGCTTGCCGTCACGGATTTCACCGCGATCGCGGGTGGCAAACCAACCTTCGGCATTGGTCAGCGGCAGCAGTTCGCCATTGCGCCAGTACCCTGAAGCCATGCTGCTGGCGCGCAGCCAGATTTCACCGTCGACCAGCCGCAGTTCACGTCCCGGCAGCGGCACGCCAACATCCTCGCCGCCGTTGGCTTCGCGCGCGCAAACGGTGGAGGCAAACTCGGTCAGGCCGTAGCCACAGAAGGTTTGAATCCCCCGCGCTGCCGCCTGCTCGGTCAGCACCGCCGGAATAGCCGCGCCGCCCAGCAGCACCGTTTTCAGAGAAAGTGGTTGTTTATCATTGAGCAGTCGCCAGAGCTGCGTCGGCACCAGCGACGCGTGGGAGCAACCCTGTAGCGCCTGTGCAAGCGGACGCTCGCTCACCGCCATCTGTGCACCCACCAGCAGCCAGCGCCAGAAAATCCCCTGACCGGAGACGTGGAACAACGGCAGCGACAGCAGCCAGCCGTCATTTTCTGCAAACGGCATCAGGCTCAGCACGCCGTGCGCGCTCGCCAGATGCGCCGCGCAGGTATGCACCGCCGCTTTCGGCAGACCGGTTGAACCCGAGGTGAGCGTCATCGACGCCAGGCGTTCAGCACGCCAGTCGCAGGGCGCTGTCAGCGATGCGGAACGCAGCTGCAATGGCGCAAGACCATAGTGCTCATCGGCTTCCAGATTTAAAAAGTGACGCAGGCTGAGCCCCGGCAGCAGTTGGCTGATAAGCGTCGACGGCAGACGTGGGTTCAGCGGCAGAATGCGCGCGCCGCACTGCAACAGCGCCAGCCAGGCCAGCACCGCCTCCGGGCGATTGCGCGCGCAAAGCGCCACGCCGTCTTCAGGGTTAACCCCCTGCGCCTGAAACCCGGCGGCCAGCGCGTCAATACGTTCGCACAGCACCGTCCAGCTCAGGGTTTCGTCATCGAGACGCAGCGCGATGGCGCCGCCGCGCACCTCGCGCCAGTGCCGCCACGGCCAGGTTGAAAAGGTCACAGCAGCGGCTCCATATCCTCAATCGCGCCGCACGGCAGGGAGCTTCCAGGCCAGCAGCGGATAAGCTGAGTTTGCATTAGATTCAGGGTATCCAGACCCGGAATAGTGTCTGGTGTCAGCCACGCCGCAATGCGCGCCAGCTGGGTTAAGCCAAGGCTTGATTCCAGCGAGGAGCTAATCACCGCCGTCAGGCCGAGCGCATGCGCCGCCGCCACCTGAGCTTTTACACGTTGCAGGCTGCCGGTGAGCGTCGGTTTAATCACCACGGCTTTCAGGCCGGGTTCAGCCTCGAAGCGGAAATCCGCCTCGCGCAGGCTTTCGTCCCAGGCAATAGCAATACCCGTTTCACGCGCAAAGGCGCGGGAGTCATCGCGGGTTTTGCACGGTTCTTCAAGGAAAGCGATGCGCGAGCGATAGTCCGGATTGACGTATTTGGCGAACTGCTGCGCTTTCAGCGGCGTCCAGGCGCGGTTAGCGTCAAGGCGCAGGGTCAGCTCTGGAATGGCTTCCAGCAATAGGTTCACCACCATGCCGTCGCGGACCGCTTCGTACAGGCCGACCTTCACCTTCGCCACCTTCTCGCCGGACATGTCGGCCAGCTTGATAACCAAATCGTCCGGGTCACCGGTGCACAGCGGCGCGGCGCGATAATCCGCCGCCTCGGGCAGCGCATCGTTCAGCTCCGCTAGCGCGCAGCTAATGCCGAAAGCCACCGAAGGAACCTCTGGCAACGCGCCATCGTCGCCCTGCCGCCAGGCGTTAACCCAGCCGAGCAGCGCCGACTGCGCGTCGTCCAGCGACTCCAGGCTAAAGCCCGGCAGTGGGGAGATTTCTCCCCACCCGTCCCGTTCGCCGTCACGCAGGTAGACGAATAACCCATCACGGGTTTTCAGCCGCCGCTCGCGCAGAACCACACCTGCGTCCATCGGTATCTGCCAGCGGTAAACCTGCGCACTACGCATTACGGATTCCGTTTGAATTTGCTGAAGTCAGGCTGACGTTTCTGGTTGAAGGCGTTACGGCCTTCCTGACCTTCTTCGGTCATGTAGAACAGCATGGTGGCGTTACCCGCCAGCTCCTGCAGACCTGCCTGACCGTCACAGTCGGCGTTCAGCGCGGCTTTCAGGCAGCGCAGCGCCATCGGGCTGTTTTGCAGCATTTCACGGCACCAGCGCACGGTCTCTTTTTCGAGGTCAACCAGCGGTACCACGGTGTTCACCAGCCCCATATCCAGCGCCGCTTTCGCGTCGTACTGGCGGCACAAGAACCAGATTTCACGCGCTTTTTTCTGACCCACGATGCGCGCCATATAGGAAGCGCCCCAGCCGCCGTCGAAGGAGCCGACTTTCGGGCCGGTCTGGCCGAAGATGGCGTTATCCGCCGCAATGGTCAGGTCACACATCATGTGCAGCACGTGGCCGCCACCGATGGAGAAACCTGCGACCATCGCCACGACCGGTTTCGGGCAGGTACGGATCTGACGCTGGAAGTCCAGCACGTTCAGGTGGTGAACGCCGCTGTCGTCCTGGTATCCGCCGTAGTCGCCGCGCACTTTCTGGTCGCCGCCAGCGCAGAAGGCTTTGTCGCCCGCACCGGTCAGGATAATCACGCCGACGTTGTCGTCATAGCGGGCATCCGCCAGCGCCTGAATCATCTCTTTGACCGTCAGCGGACGAAACGCATTGCGTACCTGCGGGCGGTTAATGGTGATTTTGGCGATGCCGTCAGCGGATTTTTCGTAGCGAATGTCGGTAAAACCTTCGGAACAATCGTGCCACTCAGCGGGGGCGTACAGCATAGCTTCATCAGGATAGATCATAGCGAGTCCTATAAGTTAACAGGCAGAATCTGAGCCAGGCACGCGGCTACGCCCGCGGGGTTTTCCCGGTGCGCGTTGTGCCCGGCATCATGAATAAGGTGGCAAGGGCGTGCGAGTTCCTCGGCAATAGCCCGAAACTTGCGGTCGCGTTCGCCACAGAGATACCAGAATGGCAGTGAAAGCGTTTGCAGCGCAGGACGGAGGTCTTCCTGCACGGCTAAAGAGGTGGCCAGCAGCATCGCCGCCAGCGCGTTGCCGTCGTTTTGCTGGCGCAGCGCCACCAGCGAGGCGCGCTGTGCGTCGGTGAGGCTGGCGAATACCGGCTGTTGATACCAGGCACTGAAAACGTCCGCCAGCGGAAGCTCGCGAAAACGCTTAGCCCAGGTTTCGTCGTTGCGCCAGCGCGATTCCCGCTCAGCGCCGTTCGTCAGCCCAGGGTGACCGCCTTCGACAATCAGCCCTGCGAGGCCTTCTGGTCGCGAGCAGGCATAGTGCATGGCAATCCGCCCGCCCAGCGAGTAACCCACCAGCCAGTGGTTGAGTATGTTGTAACTAAGCAGCGTCGCCTGGAGTGCGGCGTCCATCTCAGTGAAGTTATTGACCCGCACCGACGAAGAACCACCGTGGCCAGGAAGATCGACATACAGCCGATTCGCCCGCGTAAAGCGCTGCCCCACCGGCTGCCACTCGCGGTGGTCGCCGGAAAAGCCGTGCAGGAAAACCAGCCACGGCTGCGTTGGGTCGCCCCGCTCGGCGACGGCGTGCAGGATCATAACTTGCTGACCTGCGCCAGCAGGTGCTGCAGCGTTTGTGCGCCGTCGGTGTCGTTGACCACCAGCTCAATCACCGTCGTCGCTGGCGTGCGCCAGGCGTTGCTTAGCGCCGCTTCCAGCGAGGCCCAATCCTCTGGCTGCTGATAGCGCAGGCCAAACATCTTCGCCGCGTGCTCGAAGTGAACGTTTTGCGGCATCGCGTAGAAGCGCTCGCGCTCCTCCACCGGCGTTGGCAGCAAGGAAAAAATCTGCCCGCCGTTGTTGTTGACCACAATCAGCACCAGCGGCGCAGACACCTGACGCAGCAGCGCCAGCGCGTTGAGGTCGTAGAGCGCCGACAGGTCGCCAACGATGGCAAGCGTCGGCCGCGCGCTGGCGCGCTGCACGCCAGCCGCCGTAGAAATCAGGCCGTCGATACCGCTGGCGCCGCGGTTGCTGTAAACCGGGTAGCCCGCCGGAAGCTGGCCCAAGGCGTCAATTAAGCGCACCACCAGGCTGTTACCGACGAACAGTTGCCCCTGATCCGGAAGATAACGACGAATACGGTGCGCCAGCTGCGCTTCGCCGAAGCGTTCGCTTTGCGCGGCGACCGCATCCCATGCCTGCTCGGAGAGTGTAGGGATGACCGTGGTCCACGGCGCGCGTTTTTCCGCCGGGTGTTTTTCCAGCCACTGGCCGATATTGCTCACCAGTCGGCGACCGCGATGGTGCGCCGGGTCGAGACGACCGGAGAGCGGGTCGACCAGCCAGTATTCGTCCGGTTCACAGGCCAGCTGCCATTGCAGCACGCGTTTGCCGGTGAGGCTGCTGCCGAGCTGCACCACAATCTGAGCCTGCTCCAGCTCACTGATGGCGGCCGGGTTGCTGAGCCAGAGATCCGCGCACGGCAGCGGCTGCCCGGTTTGCGACAGCACGTCGCCAATCAGCGGCCAACCCAGGGTTTTCGCCCATTCGGCAACCTTTTTGCCCTCTTCCGCGCTCATGCGCCCAGCGACAATCACGCCGCGCTTTTGCCGCCAGAAGAACCAGTCGCGCTGAACCGCGCTTTCCTGATGCAGCGCTTCGCGCAGCCACGGTTTTTCCCCCTGCCACCAGTCGCCCAGCGCCTGCTGCCAGGCAAGGCCGGTGTCGTCCATATCGCCATACAGCGGTTCCGCAAACGGGCAGTTGATGTGCACGCCGCCGGAATGCAGCGAGCCCAGCGCGTCATCCACCACGGAGACCAGCCAGCGGGCCGGGATATCCTGGCTCGGGCGCGGTAGCGAAAGGGTGCTGGAAGGGTGCGAGGCAAACATACCGGGCTGACGAATGGCCTGATTCGCGCCACAGTCAATCAGCTCTGGCGGGCGGTCCGCCGTCAGCAGAATAATTTTTTCACCGGTCAACCCTGCTTCAATCAGCGCCGGGTAGAGGTTCGCCACCGCCGTACCGGAGGTGACAATCACCGCCACCGGCTGCTTGCTGACCTTCGCCAGCCCCAGCGCCAGATGCCCGAGACCGCGCTCATCAAAATGGGTGTGATGAATAAAGGTGCGGTTCTCCGCTGCTGCCAACGTCAGCGGCGTTGAACGAGACCCGGGCGCAATGCAAACGTGCCGCACGCCGTGACGGGTTAATGCTTCGAGGATCACCGCCGCCCAGCGTCGGTTAAATGCGCTTACTGACATGAAGTTGTCCGGTATCAAATAATCGACTCAGTATAAATTCTACGACTCAGTAGGATTTTGATATGAATCGGTAATGTTCTATTCAGGGAACAGCAAAGAACGCAGACCCGCCGCTTTATTTTCGATTTCCTGCCATTCCTGTTCAGGATCGGAGCCATCAACGATGCCGGCACCGGCATACAGCCGCACCGTATTGCCTTCCACCTTCGCCGAACGCAGCGTCACGCAGAATTCGCTCTGGCGACGAGAAAGATAGCCCGCCGACCCGGCGTACCATTCGCGGGTAAACGGCTCAAAGCGGTCGATAAAGTCCAGCGCCAGCGCGCGAGGTAGCCCCGCCACCGCCGCCGTGGGCTGCAGTTGCAGCAGACAGCGCGTGTCGTCCGCCGCGGTCAACTCCGCCTGAATGCAGCGGCGAAGATGCTGCACCTTGCGCAGACGAACGATCTCCGCTGGCAGAACATCAAGCGTTTCCGTCAGCCCCTGCAGGCGCTGGCAGATATCTTCCACCACCAGACTGTTTTCCCGCTGGTTTTTATCATCGCGCATCAGCCAGTCGCCCAGTCGCTTGGCGATTGCCGTATCGTCGTGCGCCGCCACGGTGCCCGCCAGCGCTTCGGTACGCAGCGCCGTACCGCGCCGACGCCATAAGCGTTCCGGCGATGAACCGAGAAACGTCTGCTGCGCGTCGAACGCCATATAGAAATGATAGCAAGAGAAATTGACCCGGCGACTGGCGGCCATCAGCGCACCGGCGTCCGGCGCGCCGCTAAAGACCAGATCCGTTGCCCGCGCCAGCACCACTTTGCTAAAGGCGCCGTCGCGAATCGCTTGCGTCGCCTGCTCAATCAGCCGACACCAGCCCTCTTTGCCGGGGCGATGGGTTTCGCTTTCCTGCTGCAACGCCAGCTCCGCCGAGGCGTGATGGGCGGAAAGTAAGGCCAGGCATGCCCGCGCCTGTTCGGCATCCTGCTGGAGCGAAGTGTCACTCCACAGATTGATGCGAAGCGTGGCGCGCCCGGCCTCACGTCGCCACTCCAGGCGTGGCAGAAACAGCTGCCCGACCTTCGGGTCGAAAGCATTTACGCCGCAGATGCGCAGGTCGTCACGCTCAAGGGGGCACAGAAAATCATTGGCCTGAGCCAGGGAGGTAAAGGATTTGACCGAACCCAGCGCGGCAATCTCTTCTTTGCCGCTGCGCTGCTGCCAGTAGAACTGCGGCCAGACCGCCTGCCCGCTAAGCCAGGCGAGCGGATCGAAGGCATAGCTCAGGGGGAAAGAGACTTCGATGATTCGCGTGCCGGGCAACGCTGGAAAATCGTCTGTCAGCTGCCCTGACAGGCTCTGCAACGCCGCTAGAATGGATCGCACGCAAACCTCCCTATCATAAAAACCACATAGTATACGGGGTACTTGTTATAAAATGCAGTACCCACGATTAGGGAGCGGAAACGTAACAAGGCAATATCGCACTGAAAATCAACGCTCTTTGCCTTTCACTATAGCCGGGATTCAGGGTTATGCCTGCGCCACTTCGCGCGCCATCCCCACGTGCGGAATACCATCTTCGTCGTAGACGTCGGTGACGGTGATAAACCCAAAATGGCCGTAGAACGCCCGCAGATGCGCCTGCGCACCAAGATACAGCGCCCGCTGCGGCCAATGCTGCTGACAGCTTGCCAATGCGCGTTCCATTAGCTGATACCCCAGACGTTCGCCGCGCACGGCTGAACTGACAATCACCCGGCCAATCACCACCGGTTCAACATCCTCTTCGCTCACCAGAATGCGCGCGTAAGCCACCAGTTGGTCGTCTTTCCAGCCCAGCAGATGGCGGTTTTCACCCACCAGATCGTCGCCGTCGATATCCAGATACACGCAGGCCTGTTCCACCACGAAGACTTCGCTGCGCAGCTTCAGCAGGTCGTACAGCGTCGGGACGGTTAATTCAGAATGGTGCAAATCTTGCCAGCGAATCATGGTAGGCTCCTTAAACCTTATTTTTCACCGCCAGGGGCGCGGCGCTATGCAATTGACGTTTTTAGGCACATCCGCGGGCGTGCCAACCCGAACTCGCAACGTAACAGCAATGCTGCTGAATCTGCAACACCCGACGCAGCCGGGGCTGTGGCTTTTCGACTGTGGCGAAGGCACCCAGCACCAACTGCTGCACACTGCTTTTCATCCGGGCAAAATCGAACGCATCTTTATTAGCCACCTGCACGGCGACCATCTGTTTGGCCTACCGGGACTGATTTGCAGCCGTTCAATGTCGGGCAGCGCCCAGCCGCTCACCCTGTACGGGCCAAAAGGGCTGAAAGAGTTTGTTGAAACCACCCTGCGCCTGAGCGGTTCGTGGACTGATTTTCCGCTGGAGGTGGTCGAGATCAGCGGCGGAGAGATCCTTGACGACGGCCTGCGTAAAGTCACCGCCTTCCCGCTGAATCACCCGGTCGAGTGCTACGGCTTTCGCGTGGAAGAGCACGATAAGCCGGGGGCGCTGGATGCGCGTAGGCTGGTTGCCGCAGGCGTCGCGCCCGGCCCGCTGTTCCAGCAGCTTAAAGCTGGTGAACGGGTGACACTGGCGGACGGTCGCGTGATTAACGGCGCGGATTACCTCTCCCCCGCCACGCCCGGTAAAAAAGTGGCGATTTTTGGCGACACCGCGCCGTGCGACGCCGCGCTGGAGATGGCCCGCGACGTCGATGTGATGGTGCATGAAGCGACGCTGGAAGCCGCCATGGCGGAGAAAGCCAACAGCCGCGGACACTCATCCACCGAGCAGACCGCCCAACTGGCGCGGGCCGCCAACGCCAAGCGGCTTATCGTCACCCACGTCAGCTCGCGCTACGACGCCGAAGGCTGCCGCCGCCTGCTCGCCGAGTGCCAGGCCTATTTTCCGGCGTGCGAACTGGCCGAGGATTTCGCCACCTTCACGCTGTGATAACGTTTTAGCCGCGCCTGCCGATAACTCAGCTAATAGAGAACGCTTTTTACGCTGAGGGCATGATGGATAACTTCCAGAAAGAGATCGACGACAGGGCTAACCTGACCCTGTCTAACCGTTTTGAGCTGCTGCTTTTCCGCCTCGGCGCGTCATCGCAGAGCGATTCATCGGAACTGTACGGCATTAACGTCTTCAAGCTGCGGGAAATTGTCCCGATGCCGAGCTTCACCCGCCCCGCCGGCATCAAGCCGCCGCTGATGGGCATGGTGAATATTCGCGACCAGATCATTCCGGTTATCGACCTCGCCGCCGTCGCGGGCTGCAAACCCGCCACCGGCCTGAATATTCTGCTGATTACCGAATATGCCCGCAGCGTGCAGGCCTTCGCCGTCGAATCCGTCGAGAACATTACCCGCCTCGACTGGACGCAGATCCACACCGCCGAGAAAGCGGTGAACGGCAAGTACATCACCAGCATCGCCTGCCTCGACGACCATCAGGAGAGCAACAACCTGGCGATGGTTATCGACGTGGAGCAAATTCTTTACGACATCACCCCTTCCAACCACGACCTGCACGCCAAAGCGCTGAACCCGCGCAAATTCAATATTAAGCCGGGTGCTACGGCGATTGTCGCCGAGGACTCGAAGGTAGCGCGCGCCATGCTGGAGAAAGGGCTGAAGGCGATGGACATCCCCGCCCAGCTGCATGTGACTGGCAAAGAAGCGTGGGAGAAAATCGAGCTTATCGCCCAGGAAGCGGCGAAAGAAGGCGTGCCGGTAAGCGATAAAATCGCCCTCGTACTGACCGACCTCGAAATGCCGGAGATGGATGGCTTTACCCTGACTCGCAAAATCAAAACTGACCCACGGCTTCGCAATATTCCGGTGGTGATCCACTCCTCGCTTTCTGGGAATGCTAACGAGGACCATATTCGTAAGGTTAACGCTGATGGGTATGTGGCGAAGTTTGAGATTAATGAGCTGGCGGCGGTGATTGAGCGAGTGCTGAATAAGGCGGCTGGGCGGGGGGAGAGTGGGTTGCATGCGGTGAGGTGAGGATCGGGGGAGCCGCCAGGACGGGGAAAGTTCCTGGCGGATTTAAGGGGCTGCTATGAACGATCTGCGGACATTGCTAACAGCATTCCATGTGAATCAACGGGGAGCAGGTCAACGTTATGTAAAAGAGCTGCTTGCAGGAGATATTTTCGCACAGGACATCTCACCATATGGACATTTCTAAAGATCCACTGATTAAATAATTCTATTTTAATTATCAGGCATTGCTTTGATAGCACAGAGGGCATCTCCGATTGCTGATCCTGCACTTTCACCTTTGGCAATGTAGTCAGCATCGAAATCGGGCTTACCTTCCACATCGTTAAAATATAGTTTCCCATAACCGTTATCGCACGCTTTATCGCTTATTGCGACCTGATAGTACCTAACCTCTTTGCGATCATCTGCAATGGTTGTGCGAATTTGCTGTAACAGAAAGGAAGACTGACCTTTCATATGCCGAAACGATCCTTTTTTTCCGAGGAACAGGTTTGTCGAAGAGTTGTTCTTTGTTCCTGTAAGTTGTACCCACTCAGAGGTGTTATCCGCTGCACAAGCATTAAAGCTAAATGCCAGGCCACTTGCCAGAAGTACCGCAATTGTCGTTCTCATATGATCACCCTTATAGTTATTCACTCTGCCTATTCTTATATATTTTCTTAATGATTAGAAGATCAAATAGTATAACTGTGGGCAATACTTTTGAAGCTCAACATTTCTATAATGTGAGCCAATTAAACGATAATTGGTGCCATTTATTCCAAAAATAAAATAATCCTTGAATCACAACAGTCCGTTGTTTTTGTGATTATCCTGCAGTAATACTTCTCTTCTACATCGCGGATTCTAAAATCCTGAAAGTCGGATCGGAACTGACCACTCTCAGTAAGAGTCAAGGAGATACGGCAGGAAGAATTTCAAATCAAAAGGCGGTAGGGGCCAGACGATCCGCTGTGAGCGAGGAGAGAAAGTTCGCATTTGCTATAACCGCAGGGATGTAGAACTAACATTGGCGCGTAATAATCAACCGGGAGAAAGTCAGATGATGTAGGCCACTTCCGCTCTTGGCACAAAGCAGACGTGCAATCCTCATGTACTTGCCACGCAAACCCCGGCCGTCGCTCCGCTCGGCCGGGCTACCATTGTCGCTTGTCGTTAGAATTTCCCGCCCAATTTACTCCGCTTGATCGCCGGAATATCCCCACTATCGTTCAACGCCCCCGGAAAGGTTTTCAGCCAAACCTTCACTTTACGCTGGTTGATGTTCACGACGCTCATACCTTCGATGCAACCCCATAGCTCTCGGGTGTTCTGCGGGGTGATCACGATGCAATCTTTCATCACGCGGACTTTAACGGGCATGCCGTCGATAAATCCGGCTTGAGAGAGCCATTCTCCACCAAGGTGGACGGTGCGGCCTTCAACGAAGGAGTAAAACTCGCAGTGGGTAAAATCAGGTACGATAGTTTGAGTGAGGGGTGTCGCCATCGTGGCAGCCTCCGATAAGTGATATTTTCTCTCTCATTGGTGGCTAAACCAGACGGGGTTAGAACGACCGACTCATCGATACTGGCGCATCTTTCAATGCCCCCGCTAGCCCACCATTGAGATGGTGACTGTGCATACGACATGAAATTGCGTTGACTCGCTTTTATGTCGTCGATGAAGTTAGTTCAGGGTTCCAATCCCGGCACCTGATTTTGCAGGTACAACAACAGGATACTGCGCTTCGCGGGGCTGAGCAATACGGGCTACTGGAAGGACGCTCGCAAAACTGAATGAAAATAACGACGCGGCGTTTAGCTCAGCAACCCCGCACCAACGTTCACCGACAGCCCCAGAATCGCCAGATTGAACACAAAAGAGATAACCGAATGAAGCAATGTAATTTGCCGCATGTCGGTGGTTCCCGTCGCTACATCGGCGGTTTGTGATGCGACGGCGATGGTGAAGGAAAAATAGAGGAAGTCCCAGTAACCCGGTTCCCCAGGCTTTTCCGGAAAGATCATCGGCGTGACCTCATCACTCCGGTGCAGGTAGTGGTGATGAGCGTAATGCATGGCAAATGACGTGGGAAGCAAGGCCCAGGATACCGTTAGCGTGGCACCGGTTAGCAGCAGGTGCAGCACTCGCGGAGTTCCGGAAAGGTGCTTAAGCGAGGTGAGCTCAATCAGGATTGCCAGGATGCTGACCAGACAGCCAAGGATCACCATACCCAGCACCAACCCCGCGCTCTCGTCCTGCATTCTGGCAATACGCGGAATATCCCGAACATCGGTACGTAGCATCAAAAACCACATAAAAAACAGATACAGCCACGCCAGCATATTCCAGCTAATCAACAGCCGTTGCAGATAACCCAGCCCGGGTGGAAGGGTGAAAAAGCAGATTACCCCGGCCAGAATAGCGACCAATAAACGCAGACGCGCGCGAAAGTAAGTTCCGAGAGAAAGGGTCATGATATGAGTAGCTTAAAAAAGGGACGATAGACTAACTGTAGACCTAGATTCAGCCCCTATTCTTGCAAATCTTCGCGAGTTGGCCTTGAAAGTAGATGCTACCGATGTGGTAACAGCGAGGTTGGATCAGCACAAAACGAATCGTTTCCCAGACCCGGTGTTGGCTCACTTTTAGAAATAAGAGGCATTAGCTTCAGCACGAAGCGGACGAGCTGACTACGCTGAAGGCCCGTTTTGAGCGAAGAGCGGAAGTTATATGACCGCAAAATCTTAGGCGATTTAGAATTTGATGAGGCCCCAAATAACAAAGCACCTATCAAGTAGGTGCTTTTTCAAATATGAGAATCAGCCTTTCCCAGCAGAATATGTAACATACAGCGCAATGGTTCGGCGTCTCCCTACAATAGTTGATCTCTAGCATACCAACCTGAAGTGAACCGCTGACATATGCTGGGGTCAATTCCCTGACACTCTCATCTTGAACTACAGGCCCGCTGAGAGCGAGATGCGTAGATTATGCCTGTGTACGCATTAGTAGATTCGACCGACAGGCGCATATGATGATGCATATAAGAATACTGAGAAAAGCTGTGAATATGAATACGCCTGCTCCCGTCATGGCAAGTAACATTCCTCCAATTAACGGTCCTACGGCAACGCCTAACGTTGAAAGCGTCGACGCTCCAAGATAAGCACCTCGATGCTCAGGTGGTGCTAATTGGTCGAGCAATATATTCAGATTCGGCATCAAGATTGCCTCACCCATGCTAAATAAGCAGGTAACGGATAGCCATATCCAAATGTCCGTCGAACTTATGGAAAAATAGCAAAACTGTGAAATCGCAAAAATGATCCCCCCGAGGATAATGCGTCCAGAAAGAGTCACAGTTGCAAGAAAACGCATTATAAATGTTTGAAAAAAAAGTACGGAGCACGCGTTTGTGACCAGAACCAAGGTAATGAGCTTAACGGCACCATTACCGTCAAGTAAAAGCAGGTACTGGGGGAGTATTGCTTCATAATGGATATATACGATATTGCACAGAATGCTGCAAAGTAGCGCTGCAATGAAAATCCTGTCTCTGGCAATAAGTAATACCATTTGATGCAACTTAAGCGTCTGGGTAACTCTGGCATCTTGTCCGGCTATTATTCTGCCCCTCGGTATATAAAAAAGTACATAGATGAAAAAAGGAACATAGGTCAAACCGGTTATCAGGAACGTCCCCTTCTGTGATGTCAGACCAAATGCTAAACCGATTAGCGGGCCGAAAACCGCCGCAACATTGATCAGGTAATAGCGCAATTGAAGAGCAAGAGCGCGGCGGCGGTGATCAACAAGCAAGTCACTCATCAGTGCTCGCACAGGTGGATCAACCCATGCAAAACAAATACCTATAATCATCAGACCTGTTACGAACAGACCGAACCCTGTGGCCAGCGCCAGAGTAATGTATCCTACCGCTGAAAACCCACAACCCAGCAAAAGAATAATACGACGTCCAAGCCTGTCTGAAATTTGCCCGCCGTACATACCCAGGATCACCGAAATTAATGCACTGCTCGTCATCGTTAGGCCAATTTCGGTCGGTGTCATATGATAATTTCTTGTCATAATCACTGCGATAAATGGCCATGCCATGAAATAGCTAAACCTTATGACAAAAGTAAAAAATAGCAAAATGTGAACGATTAATGGGAACGTTTTTAATGCCGGTAGCAAACCCGAATCAACAACGCGTTCAGTGATGTCTTTTGATGCCATGATCATCCTATTTTATATTTATTAACATACTAAAAAGGCCAGCATTACAGCTTATTGCAAACGAAGTTATATTTTCACCTTCTATAAACCGTTTATTACCAGTCATCTTAACGATAATAGAAAATAATTTTATTTGATTATTGCTCAGTTTTGTTTTTAATTTTTATATGCTGGCTTTTTGAGTTAAAAAATTTGAGGAAAGCACCAGAATTCAAAAATATAAGGATACCCAAAATAACCACACCAACTGAAAGTGTCTGAGCTGAACTCAGTTTTTCATCTAAAAATAAATAGGACGTTATGACTCCTGAGATCGGAACAAAAAGTGATAAGGGGGCCACTTGTGTGGCAGGGTATTTTTTCATCAAGTTATTCCAGATCATGTATCCCATAATTGTAGTTATATAAGCCTGAAATAACACAGAAAATGCGGAGCTAATCGTCAGGCTCGCCGGTATTGTTGTTATCGCTCCCCAGCCTTTAAAACATACCGTCATTATTAATATTGCTGGTACAGCGAATAAGCTTGACCAAACGATAAATGCTACCATATCTGCGGGTTTGGTAAACTTTATAATGATGTTGCATATGGCCCATGCAACTGCCGCGACCATTACGAGTATTATTCCATTGATTGTGGATGTATCATCAGAGAAAGCAATGATCATCAGTAAACCAAAGGATGCTAAAATAATACCCAAGAAATGTACTTTATTTATCTTCTCGCCCATGAACAAGCAACTAAAAAGTATTGTGAAAAACGCACTGAATTGAAGGAAAACAGATGATAATCCAGCCGACAACCCCTTATACATCGCATAATTGACTATCCACCACAAACCTACACCAAAAACACAGCCATAGAGAGCTATATTTTTCAATGGAACATCTTTTGGTCTTCTGATGAAAAAGACCAGAGGAAAGGCACAAAATACAAATCGCATTAATGTCAGGGCAAAGGGGTCCAGGTCTCTTAAACCTAGATCAATAATAGCGAAGTTACCTCCCCACAACACAGTCACTAAAAAACCCACGAATAAATCAATTTTCTTACTCATCTAATACCTTAAGAAATACACTTCGTTATTCTTTTATCAGTCCTGCAAAAAAAATAGTCAGCATGAGTGATATGAATTAAAAATCACATTAAAAAAATAAATGCCATACAGTACATTCGCGTAATTAAAACCCAACCTTGACGCACCACTTATGAGGTTTCGATTAAATAACCAACTCATTATTTTAGGAAGATAGATAGTTTTACAATAGAAAATTCCGATATAAGAGCAGTTTGAATCAACATTCTGCAGAACCAGGCTTTGAAAAAAGAAATTGCGAACTCCTTGAGGTTGGTTGTAGTCGCTAGTGATGCCATTAAATTTCGACCGTTGATAAAAAAAATACTGTAAAATTTATCCTGAAAAAGTTATGGCACAAGCATATCCCTGGTATAAGAGTATTATCAAAGACATAATTTTCATGGATGGATGAGAAAAACTCATCTTAAGCCATTGCCAGCACTCCCTGAATCATCCCGGCATTATTCCATTGCGTTTCAGCGTGCTTTACCAATATGACTCTCATCGTAAAAAATGCATTACCCCGCCAGCGCCCCAAAGCTCACAATCCGCGACCTCCCCAACTCCTTCGCCCGATACAGCGCCACGTCGGCGGCGCGCAGCAGGCTGTCGCTCTGGGCGTGCTGCGGGTAGCTTGCCACGCCGATGGAAACATCCACATGGCCAATCTCCGCACCGCTAAAGCGCAGCACCAGTTCGCGCACGCCGTCGTAAATCTCGCGGGCGATGCGGTTAGCGCCTTCGTCATCCATATCGTACAGCAGCACCAGAAACTCTTCGCCGCCGTAGCGGAACGCCAGGCCGCGGTCTTGCACCACGCGTTGAATCGTGGAGGCGACGCTTTTGATAACCCCGTCCCCCGCCTCATGACCAAAGCGATCGTTAATGTTTTTGAAGTGATCGATATCGATCATCAGGCAGCTCATCGGCTCGTCATTACGTATCGCCTGGCTCATTTGGGTGTTGAGGGTATCTTCGAGATGGTGACGATTACGCAGGCCGGTCAGCGGGTCGTAGAGCGCTTTTTCCAGTAATGCATCGCGCAGGCGCTGGTTGGCTAACGCCAGGCCGAGCGCTTCAGCCATTAGCTCCAGGTAAGCCCGGGAAGGCGTGGTCTCTTCGTTGAGGTTCTGGAAGGAGAGCAGGCCGATGGCCTCGCCCTGGGCAATTAACGGAACGCACAGCGTATGGTCGAGGCACGATTCCGGGAGGTGGTAGCAGCCGATATCCGGCTCGCCGTAAACCGGCGGGTGACTCTGCCCACGGCGCACCGCCCAGCATTCGTCCGGATGGAACGGCGTCGGTTCGCCCTGGGGCGATAGCCAGGAAGCCACGCAGCGCATCTGCCACGGATCTTTGTCGAGAATATAGAGTCTTCCCGCGACGTCCGGCGCAATATTGGGGGCAAAGAGTTCCGCCACGTTCACCACGTCGTCAAAGCACTCGCAGCCCTGCAGACGCTGGGTCATGCGCGCCAGCAGTTCACGTATCGCCCAGTCGGCATCGCGCTGGCGTTCAAGCTGCTGCCGCACCAGGCCGTTCTCGCGGAAGATGCGGATCGCCTGCGCCATGTCGCCGATTTCATCAATCTGCTTAAAGTTCGGCGTATCCACGGCGTAGTCCTGAGAGGCCAGGCGATGCACCACGTCGCTGAGCCGCACCACCGGGCGCAGCACGCGGCGTTTTAAAATAAAGCCGAGGACAAATAAAAACAGCAGCGCCGTCAGCCCGACCATCACCTCGGATAGCGTGCGCAGAATGCGGGAGTCGCGGGTCGCCTCCTGAACCGCACGCAGCGCGCGAGCATCAAGCATCTGGCGGAAATGATCCATGCGCTCCTGCGCCCGGTCGAGCTCCTGCTCGTAGATTTTGCCATACAGCAGCGAGACGGCAATCGGTGCCTCTTCATGCGCTAAGTTGGCGAGCGCGGTTTGTTGTTCGTCCTGAAGCTCATACACAATCTGTAGCCCTTCGTGCAGCAGCGCCAGCTCTTCACCCGTCGCCCCGACATCTTCGAGCTTCGACAGATGGTGTTCAATCTCCACCTGCTGCTTTTCCCGCTGGTGATATTCACTCAGCACTTCAGGGTCTTTATTCACCACGTACAGACGTGCCAGGTCAGAGAGCGACCAGGCATTGCTCTCGATTTCATCCGTCAGCCGATCGAACACCAGACGCTGCTGCACCGCCTGCCGTTCTGCGTTATCCGCGCTGGAGGCCATCAGCATGACGATACCGGAAACAATCGTCAGGCATACCGTTGCGCCATAGGCCCAGTTGGTTATTGTGGCTATTCTCACCTGTCGGTTCCTTCTACAACCTGTCATCACGGATCATGATTAAAATTATAGAAAACGCCTGATTTATCGTGACAATAAAAAGATGATGGTAGGCCGGATAAGCGAAGCGCCACCCGGCAGAATCCGCGGCACATTGCCGGATGGCGCTTCGCTTATCCGGCCTACAACGGGTGTGGCGTTATCAGGCTTCGGGGGGATTTTTACCCTCTTCGATAAAATCTTCGTCGAGCCCCTCGACATTCCCGGCGTGATCGCGCCCGGAGAAGAGATTCCAGCAGGCGAGGAACAGCGCGGCGATAAGCGGGCCTATCACAAAGCCGTTGATGCCGTAAATTTCCATGCCGCCGATGGTGGTGATAAGAATCAGGTAGTCCGGCATTTTGGTGTCTTTCCCCACCAGCAGCGGACGCAGAATGTTGTCCACCAGCCCGACAATAATCACGAAGAAACCGACGATAAACAGCCCTTGCCACACCTGCTGGGTAGCGAAGAGGAATATTGCCGCCGGCACCCAGATAATGGCCGACCCCACGGCGGGAACCAGTGACAGGAAGGCCATCAGCGCGCCCCACAGTACGCTGCCGTCAATGCCGACAATGGCAAAGGCAATGCCGCCGAGCGTCCCCTGCACCACCGCGACAACCGCCGTGCCTTTGACCGTTGCCCGCGTGACGCCGACAAACTTGGCGAACAGGTGCTGCTTCACAAAATCGGTTAATGGGAGTGAGTCGAGGATCTGGCCCACGAGGTACGGCCCATCTTTCAGTAAGAAGAACAGCAGGTAGAGCATGATGCCGAAGCTGATAGCAAAGCCGAAGGTACCTTTACCAATCAGGAACGCGCTGCCGGCGAGGTACTGCCCGCCTGCCAGCGCCACCTCAGACAGTTTTTTCTGGATCTGGGCGACGTTATCCAGGTCGTGTTCTATCAGGAATCCGCGCGCCCAATGTGGAAGATGGGAAAAGAGGCTCGCTATCACCTGCGGGAAGCGCGTGTTGTTCTCCTGTAGCTTGGTGTAAACCACATTCAGTTCAAGCGCCAACGAGGAGAGGATCACCATCAGTGGAATAAAAACGATCAGACAGATAATGCCGATAGTCAGCAGCGAGGCCAATCCGTTACGATCGCCCAGTGCGCTGCGCAGTTTATTTTTCACCGGGTTGAAGACAACGGTGAGGATCGCAGCCCACAGAATCGCGGAAAAGTACGGCGACAATACATCGAAGAATGCCCAGGTCACGAGCGCGAGAATGAAAATGAAAAAGCCTTTGGTCAATCCGTTAAAACGCATTAGTGAGTCCTGTTGCGGGGAAACTGTCTCGACTATAGAAGCGTTTAGCCGGATTTACCAGGTAACATTGAGGCAACATTTCATAACCCCTGACGCGCGAGTGGCCGCGCCAGGTATCCTACAAAGACCGTTTTCCGGCACCTTTACCGGAAGACACAACGGGAGGAAGCATGCCAGAAGTACTCAACGAGAACCAACTCACGCTTATTGCCCAACGCCTGCAGGCGCTTGCACAGACCGGGTTGACCTATTCCAGGGACGTCTACGACCGCGAACGCTATGAAGACCTGATGGGCATAGCGGAACGGTTACTAACCGCGCGTTTTGATCTCCCCGCTGAGACGCTGCAAAACCTGCATAAGGTCGACACCGGCTACGCCACGCCGAAAACCGACGTCCGCGCGATTATCCTGCACGAAGGTAAGCTGCTGATGGTGCAGGAAGCCGACGATAAAGGCTGGAGTCTGCCGGGCGGCTGGGCCGATATTGGCGATAGCCCTACGGAGGCGGTGGAGCGCGAAGTGCGCGAAGAGACCGGACTTGAAGTGAAAGTGAGCCGTTTGCTGGGCGTGTGGGATCGTAATCAGCATGGTCATCCGCCCTATCCCTGGCATGTCTACAAGCTGATTTTCCTGTGTGAAACGCTGGGCGGTGAGCTTGCCGTTAGCCATGAATCGCTGGATGTCGCCTACGTTGACCCGGACAATCTGCCGCCGCTCTCCCTGACGCGTATCGTGCCGGAAGAGATTCACGCTAGCCTCCGTAGCGTACGTGAAAATGAGTCTGTGTGGTGCGACTAGATATCTGATTGCCGGATGGCGCTTCGCTTATCCGGCCTACCAACGACACCACTCCCTTGTAGGCCGGATAAGGCGTTTACGCCGCCATCCGGCAATAAAAAACCCCGCAATTTTTTTGCGGGGTTTTTTCACATCGGTAACGATGGATTACATCAACGGCATCGCTTTCTGCACAATGCTAATCAGCGGCTGCGGATAAATACCCAGCACCAGCACCAGCAGTGCGGAGATCAGCACCACGATACCGCCCGCGCTGTACTGCCAGTTTGACGGCGCATCGCGGTTTGGTTTTTCCGGCGCGCTCAGGTACAGGCTCACCGCTACGCGCAGGTAGTAGTAGAGACCAATCGCGGAACCAACCACCACTGCGCCAACCAGCCACCACAGGTGCGCCTGGACGCCGACGGCCAGCACGTAGAACTTACCGATAAAGCCAAGGGTCATCGGGATACCGGCCAGAGACAGCATCATCACGGTCATCACCGCTGCCAGAATCGGACGGTGCCAGAACAGACCGCGGTAGGCGTACAGCGATTCTGCATCCGGGCCACGGTATGGGCTGGACATCAGGCTGACAACGCCGAACGCGCCAAGGCTGCTGAACAGGTAGCCTGCCAGGTACACGCCAACGGTTTCCATCGACATCTCGCCGCTGTGCAGCGCAATCAGCGCCACCAGCAGGTAGCCGAGATGAGAGATGGAAGAGTAACCGAGCAGACGCTTAATGTTGGTCTGACTCAGCGCCATCAGGTTACCGAAGATGATGGAGGCGAAGGCGATAAGGCCCAGCACCACGCGGACCGCTTCGCTATCGCCAACCGGGGCGTACAGGAACAGACGCATCACCACGCCGAAGATAGCAATCTTGCTGGCGGTCGCCAGGAAGGTGGATACCGGCGCAGGCGCACCCTGATAAACGTCCGGCGTCCACAGGTGGAACGGTACCAGAGACAGTTTAAAGCCGAGGCCAACAATCATCATCCCCAGACCTGCCAGCAGCAGCGGTTCGTGCAGCATGTTATCGCTGAGGCTCTTACCGAGCGCCAGGAACGATAGGTCGCCAGACTGCGCGTACAGCAGCGCCATACCGAACAGCAGGAACGACGACGCGGCGGCGGACAGAATGGTGTACTTGATGCTCGCTTCCAGAGAACGTTTCTGGCGGAACGCGTAACCAATCAGGCCAAACAGCGGCAGGGAAATCAGTTCAATACCGAGGAACAGCGCCGCCAGGTGGTTGGCGTTCGCCAGCAGAATGCCGCCGAGGGCTGCAATCAGCACCAGCAGGTAGAACTCTTCCTTGTTGTCGGTATAGCCCTCAAGCCACGGATAGGCAAAGGTACAGGTCGCAAGGCTCGCCAGCAGCACCAGGCCGGTGTAGAGCATCGCGTAACCGTCAACGCGCATCATCGGCGTGACGTCCATTGCCCCCGCCTGGCCAACAAACCAGAGCGAGACCAGCGCGGCGTTAAGCCCCAGCACCGCCAGCGTGGCATTGAGGAAGTGATTGCGTCGCCACGCAATGGAGAGCATCACAACCACCACCGTCAAGCCGACGATCAGCAGCGGTAATAGCGCGATCAGTTGTTGTGGAGTTATTGTCATGGCGAATTACGGCCTTGTAGTTGAAACAGAATTAACAAACCACTGCTGGATGTTACTCATCGCAGAATGTGACGTGTCCAGAATCGGCTGCGGATAGAAGCCCAGCAGAACCAGAAGCACGACCAGCAACAGGACGATAAACAGCTCGCGCAGCGACATCCCTGGCAGTTCTTTTGCCGCGATTTCACTCTTCGCTTTACCAAAGTACGCACGGTGCAGCATCGCCAGCGAGTAAACGGAAGCGAACACCAGACCAAAGGTCGAAATCACCGTAATCGTCGGAACGACATGGAAGCTGCCGAACAGGATCATGAATTCGCCGACGAAGTTACCGGTACCCGGCATCCCCAGCGTACAGACTGCGAAGAACAGCGACAGCGCAGGCAGCCACTTGATTTTGCTCCACAGACCGCCCATCTGACGCATGTCGCGGGTATGCAGACGTTCGTAAAGCTGACCACACAGAATGAACAGGCCAGCTGCGGACAGACCGTGCGCAATCATCTGGATTACCGCGCCCTGATATGCCAGTTGGCTGCCAGAGTAGATAGCAATCAGCACGAAGCCCATGTGGGAAACGGAGGTGTAGGCAATCAGACGTTTGATGTCGTACTGCGTGAACGCCATCCATGCGCCGTAGAAGATACCAACCACACCGAGCCACATGGCAATAGGCGCGAACTCTGCGGAAGCGTTCGGGAACAGCGGCAGCGAGAAGCGCAGCAGACCGTAGGCCGCGGTTTTCAGCAAAATACCAGCGAGGTCAACGGAACCGGCGGTTGGTGCCTGCGAGTGCGCGTCTGGCAGCCAGCCGTGCAGCGGCACCACCGGCATTTTCACCGCGAAGGCGATGAAGAAGCCGAGCATCAGCAGGTATTCCACGCCGTGGGACATTGGCGTCTTCAGCAGGTCCTGATAGTCGAAGGTCCATACGCCGGTCGCGTTGTGGTGAACGAACACCAGCGCCAGGATGGCAATCAGCATCACCAGACCGCTCGCCTGGGTATAGATGAAGAACTTGGTGGCCGCCGTGATACGCGTTTTACCGTCGGATGCCTTGTGGCCCCACAGCGCTATCAGGAAATACATCGGCACCAGCATCATCTCCCAGAAGAAGAAGAACAGGAACATGTCGATGGCCAGGAACACGCCGATAACGCCGCCCAGGATCCACATCAGGTTGAGGTGGAAGAAGCCCTGGTATTTCTGGATTTCATTCCAGGAACAGAGCACCGCCAGCACACCCAGCAGACCGGTCAAGACCACCATCAGCAGCGACAGACCGTCGAGCGCCAGGTGGACGTTGATACCGAAGCGTGGGATCCACGGCAGAATAAACTCAGACTGCCACTGCGGCAGACCGGTGGATTGGGTGAGTGAGTAGCCGCCCTGCAACCACAGTTGCAGGCCAAGCGCCAGCGTCAGTCCCATGGTAATCAGCGCTATCCAGCGCGGCATCTTCACGCCAAAGCGTTCAGTCTGCCAGCAGAGGAAACCGCCGATAAAGGGAATCAGTATTAGCCAGGGTAATAACATGGCAATTCATTTCCTTATTAATCTATCCGGGGGCGACAAGCCCGCCAGAACAGGAAAACAGCACGACATTTTCATGGGGAGGAAACTCCTCCCCCAACGAATTAACGCAATACCATCAACAACGCCAGCACCACCACGGCACCGATGCTCATTGACGCAACATACCAGCGCAGGTATCCATTCTCGCTCAACACCAGGCCTTTGCCTGCGAAGCGGGAGAGGATAGCCGGAATGTTCATCAAGGCATTGAGCGGGTCGCGCTTCAGCAGCCAGGCGATGCCAAGGAACGGCTTCACGAACACGTTGTCGTACAGCCAGTCAAAGCCCCAGGCGTTATACCACCAGGTCCCCAGCAGGCGGCCAGGCGCACTGTTGGCGATGGAGGTCACAAGCTGGCGTTTACCCAGCCACAGCCATGCGGCAATCAGGATACCGGCAATCGCCACGATGCCCGAGGTGATCTCCAGCGTCAGCACGCGGCCATGTTCCAGTTCGGTCGTTGCCGGCAGTACGCCGTGCAGCGGTGGCACAATCAGCGCGCCGATAAAGGTCGACAGGATCATCAGCACAATCAGCGGCAGGTGGTGGGTAATCCCCTTCCCTGCGTGCGCGTGGATCTGCTCTTTACCGTGGAAGACGATGAAGATCATACGGAAGGTATAGAGCGAGGTCATGAACGCACCGACCAGACCCGCTACCATCAGATTGATATGACCGTTGGCCATCGCACCGGCAAGGATTTCGTCTTTACTGAAGAAGCCCGCGGTAATCAGCGGCAGCGCGGAGAGCGCGGCACCACCGACCAGGAAGCAGGCATACACCAGCGGAATCGACTTACGCAGGCCACCCATCTTGAAGATATTCTGTTCGTGATGGCAGGCCAGAATCACCGAGCCGGACGCCAGGAACAGCAGCGCTTTGAAGAACGCGTGGGTCATCAGGTGGAAAATCGCCGCATCCCAAGCCTGGACGCCAAGCGCCAGGAACATGTAGCCAATCTGGCTCATGGTGGAGTAAGCAAGAACACGTTTGATGTCGGTCTGCACCAGCGCGGCAAAGCCTGCCAGCACCAGCGTTACCGCCCCAACAATACCGACCAGATGCAGCACTTCCGGCGTCAGCAGGAACAGGCCGTGGGTACGAGCAATCAGGTAAACACCGGCGGTAACCATGGTCGCCGCGTGGATCAGCGCAGAAACTGGGGTTGGGCCAGCCATCGCGTCCGCAAGCCAGGTCTGCAACGGCAGCTGCGCGGATTTACCCACCGCACCGCCCAGCAGCATCAGGGTTGCCCACATCAACATGTTGTTGCCTGCGGCGAAGTGCGCCGGTGCCAGTTCAACCATTTCGCGGAAGTTCAGCGTGCCCAGCTCGTTGTAGAGAATGAACAGCGCGAACGCCAGGAATACGTCACCGACACGGGTCACCACGAAGGCTTTCATTGCCGCTGCACCGTTCTTCGGATCGGTGTAGTAGAAACCGATCAGCAGATAGGAGCACAGGCCCACGCCTTCCCAGCCGAGGTACATCAGCAACAGGTTATCAGCCAGCACCAGAACCACCATGCTCGCGATAAACAGGTTGGTGTAGGCGAAGAAGCGGGAGTAACCCTCTTCCCCACGCATATACCAGGAGGCGAACATGTGGATCAGGAAGCCGACGCCAGTGACCACGGAAAGCATGGTCAGCGACAGGCCGTCCAGCACCAGGCTAAAGCCGATGTTGAAGTCACCGACGGACATCCACGTCCACAGCGGCAGGCTAAACGCCTGCTTGCCGTTGGCGAAGAAATCCATACCGACAAACGCCGTGACCAGCGCCGCCAGGCCAATTGACCCGACGCCAACGGTGGCGGAGAGGTTCTCCGACCAGCGTCCGCGGGAGAAGGCCAGCAGAACAAAGCCAATAAATGGCAGAATAATGGTTAAGGCAAGCATGTTCATCCGCGCAACTCACTTACTGAATCGATGTTCAGGTTCTGGCGGCGACGATGGAGCTGCAGCAGCAGCGCCAGACCAATACTCGCTTCCGCAGCCGCGAGGGTAATGGCGAGGATATACATCACCTGACCGTCGGCCTGGCCCCAGTAGCTACCGGCGACCACGAAGGCCAGCGCGGCGGCGTTAATCATAATTTCCAGCCCAATCAGCATAAACAGCAGGTTGCGGCGGATAACCAGACCGGTTAAACCCAGCACGAATAAAATCGCCGCGAGGATCAGCCCATGTTGTAAAGGAATCATGCGTGTTCCTCCGTTTTCCTTTTCGCGCTATCGCCAGCACGGTTGCTCAGCACTTCGCCCATGCGGTCTTCACGACCGATATGGAAGGCCACAACCAGGCCTGCCAGCAGCAGCATCGATGCCAGTTCAACCGCCAGCACGTACGGCCCGAACAGAGCAATACCGACTTCTTTAGCGCTGATAGCGTTGCCTTCGATGCCCTGGTCGTTCAGGCCCATGATGGCGTACACCATCACCGCCAGCAGCACGGCAGAAAGTACCGCCGGGCCAATCCAGATTTGCGTCTTCAGCCACTGACGTTCCTGGGCAATTTCAGCACCGCCCAGGTTCAGCATCATCACCACGAAGACGAACAGCACCATGATGGCACCCGCATAAACGATGATCTCCAGCGCACCGGCGAAGTAAGCGCCCAGCGAGAAGAACACCCCGGCGATAGCCAGCAGCGAGACAATCAGATACAGCAGCGCGTGTACCGGGTTAGTGTGCGTAATCACTCGCAGGGTTGCGAGGACAGCAATCAGGCCACAGATATAAAAAGCGAATTCCATTGCCCCTCTCCTTACGGTAACAGGCTCTTGACGTCGATAGGCTTAGCTTCGTTCTCTGCTTCGCCCTTATCTTTGCCGTCGATTGCCATACCCGCCATCCGGTAGAAGTTATATTCCGGGTATTTGCCCGGACCGGAAATCAGCAGATCCTCTTTTTCGTACACCAGATCCTGACGCTTGTATTCGCCCAGCTCGAAGTCCGGGGTCAACTGAATCGCCGTGGTTGGGCACGCTTCTTCACACAGGCCGCAGAAGATGCAGCGTGAGAAGTTAATGCGGAAAAACTCCGGATACCAGCGGCCATCTTTGGTCTCTGCTTTTTGCAGAGAGATACAGCCAACCGGGCAGGCTACCGCGCACAGGTTACAGGCAACGCAGCGCTCTTCGCCGTCCGGGTCGCGCGTCAGCACGATACGGCCACGATAGCGCGGCGGCAGGTAGACCGGCTCTTCCGGGTACATCTGCGTTTCGCGTTTGGCGAACGCATGCAGGCCGATCATCCAGATACTGCGTACCTGGGTGCCGAAGCCTACGAGTAATTCTTTTAAGGTCATGGTCTATAGCCCCTTATGGCTGCTGCCAGAGAATGACAGCCGCCGTTACCAGCAAGTTGATGAGCGTCAGCGGCAGGCACACTTTCCAGCCGAAGGACATTACCTGGTCATAACGAGGACGCGGTAACGACGCACGAATCAAAATGAACATCATCATGAAGAACGCGGTTTTCAGCGCGAACCAGATGAATGGCGGTAAGAACGGGCCTTGCCAGCCACCGAAGAACAGCGTCACGATGAGCGCTGACACGGTGACGATACCGATGTATTCACCCACGAAGAACAGACCGAACTTCATGCCGGAATATTCAATGTGGTAACCATCGGCCAGTTCCTGCTCCGCTTCCGGTTGGTCAAACGGGTGACGGTGACATACCGCCACGCCCGCAATCGCGAAGGTAATGAAGCCGAAGAACTGAGGAATGACGTTCCACAGGTGAGCCTGGTTATTGACGATGTCGGTCATGTTGAATGAACCGGCCTGCGCCACCACGCCCATCAGAGACAGACCCAGGAACACTTCGTAGCTCAGGGTCTGCGCAGACGCACGCATCGCACCCAGCAGCGAGTATTTGTTGTTGCTCGACCAGCCAGCGAACAGCACCGCGTAAACCGCGAGACCCGCCATCATCAGGAAGAACAGGATCCCGATGTTGAGGTCTGCGACCACCCAGCTTGGGCTGACTGGAACAATGGCGAAGGCCAGCAGCAGCGAGGTGAAGGCGATAACCGGCGCCAGCGTAAAGATCATGCGGTCCGTAAATTTCGGAACCCAGTCCTCTTTAAAGAACATTTTGATCATGTCGGCAACCAGCTGGAGCGAACCGCCCCAACCCACGCGGTTTGGCCCGTAGCGGTTCTGGAACAGGCCCAGAAGGCGACGTTCACCGAAGCTCATGAACGCCCCGCAGGTGACAACCACCAGCAGGATGACCACGGCCTTGATGATGCTAAGGAGGATCTCAATCAGATCCGGCGTTAACCAACTCATTGCTGTGCCTCCTGCAGATTCTCAAGACGCGCGCCCGCCAGTGCTGGAGCAATGCCCGGCATGCCCATCGGCAAACCAACCTGCCCTGCCACCAGCCCGCTGGAAATCACCAGCGGCAGCGTGACGGTCTGACCATCAAAGCTGAACGCCATCTTCGCGCCTTCGTTTACGCCAAGCGCCGCGGCATCGGCCGGGTTGAGCTTGAGGTAAGGCTGCGGCATACGGCTCTGGAACACCGGTGCGCGCTGTGACATTTCGTCGCTACCAAACAGATGGTAGTACGGAGCCACGCGCCATTTCCCGGCTTCAGCCTGGAAGCCTGCCGGTACGGTGGTGAAGTAATCCAGACCGTTAGCAGAGGCTTCAATCAGACGTACGCCCGGGTCACCGTGACGCAGTTTGCCGCCCACTTCCGCCTGGAACTTGTTCCATGCCTGCGGGGAGTTCCAGCCTGGAGCCCAAGCGAATGGGATCTGCGAGCGCGGCGCGCCCGGCTGGTTGTTCCCTTCCATGGAGAAGGCGAACATGGTGTCTTTATCCTGCGGCTGACGCGGCTCATGAACGCTGATGTTCGCGCGCATCGCCGTACGGCCACTGTAACGGTGCGGTTCACGCGCCAGCTTCTGACCGCGAATGCGGAAGGTCGCGTCCGGCGCGGCGTCTTTAATGCCTGCCAGTTGCGGCAGCGCGGCGACGGCGGCGTCAATCACGTGGTCCAGCTGAGTCCAGTCAACGTGACGGTTTTCCAGGGTGCTGTGCAGCGAGTGCAGCCAGCGCCAGCTTTCCAGCATGATGGTTTTGCTGTCGTAGTAGCTTGGGTCATACACCTGGAAGAAGCGCTGTGCGCGGCCTTCGTTGTTGATGACCGTACCGTCGCTTTCAGCGAAGCTTGCCGCCGACAGCACCAGGTGCGCGTGATCCATAATCGCCGTGCGCTGATGGTCAATGACCATGACCAGCGGTGCTTTATCCAGCGCGGCGTTAACGCGGCTGGCAGCAGCATGACGGTGCAGGTCGTTTTCCAGCACGATAACCGCATCGGCAGCGCCGCTTTCCAGTTCATTCAGCGCGTCATCCAGAGAGCCACCGCCAATCATGCCGAGGCCGACGCTGTTCACCGCACGGGCAATCATCGTCACGCCAACGTCAGAACCGCGGGCTTTCAGGGCTTTCGCCACGTTAGCTGCGGCCTGGATCACTTCCGCGCTACCGGCGTTAGTGCCGGAGATAATCAGCGGTTTTTTCGCCCCGGCCAGCGCCTGAACGATCACGTCGATCTTGCCCTGCAGGTCACGGTCGATACCATCAACCGCCGGTGCGTTGTTGTCCAGCGCATGGGCAATGGCGAAGCCTAAACGCGCCTGGTCTTCTACCGGTGCGCGGTAGGTCCACGCGGCGATATCGTCCAGACGGGTATCGTCAACGTTGGTGACAAACAGCGGGTGTTTCGCACGCTGGCCGATGTTGAGGATGGCCGCAATCTGCCAGTCAGCCACTTTCTGGGCCGCTGCCATTTCGCGCGCTTTACCTTTCACCGCCTGACGAACCGCCAGCGCGACGCGAGCGCCGGTCTGGGTAATGTCTTCGCCCAGCACCAGTACCGCATCGTAAGATTCGATATCGCGTAGCGCAGGGGTATGAATGCCGCCTTCACGCAGCACTTTCAGTGCCAGCTGCAGACGTTCCTGCTCGCCTTTAGCGATGCCGGTGTAGAAGTTATCCGCACCCACCAGTTCACGCAGCGCGAAGTTGCTTTCAACGCTGGCGCGCGGGGAGCCGATACCAATCACTTTCTTCGACTGACGCAGAATATCCGCCGCGCCCTGCATCGCCTGTTCGGCGTTGAGGGTGATAAAGTCATCGCCACGGCGCTGAACCGGCTGACGCGGACGATCTTTCAGGTTCACGTAGCCATAGCCGAAACGACCACGGTCGCAGAGGAAGTAGTGGTTCACGGTACCGTTGTAGCGGTTTTCGATACGACGCAGTTCGCCGTAGCGCTCGCCCGGGCTGGTGTTACAGCCAATGGAACATTGCTGGCAGATGCTTGGCGCAAACTGCATGTCCCACTTACGGTTGTAGCGCTCGGAGTGCGTCTTATCGGTAAATACGCCGGTCGGGCAAATTTCAACCAGGTTACCGGAGAATTCGCTTTCCAGGGTACCGTCTTCTGGACGGCCGAAATAGACGTTGTCGTGCGCGCCGTACACACCAAGATCGGTGCCGTCAGCGTAGTCTTTGTAGTAACGCACGCAGCGGTAACAGGCGATGCAGCGGTTCATTTCGTGAGAGATGAACGGCCCCAGGTCCTGGTTACGGTGGGTACGCTTGGTAAAGCGATAGCGACGGAAGCTATGGCCGGTCATTACGGTCATATCCTGAAGGTGGCAGTTACCGCCCTCTTCACAGACCGGACAGTCGTGCGGGTGGTTAGTCATCAACCACTCCACCACGCTCTCGCGGAACTGTTTCGCTTCTGCGTCGTCGATAGAAATAAAGGTGCCGTCGGATGCCGGTGTCATACAGGACATCACCAGGCGGCCACGCGTGTCTTCCGCGTTCTGATATTGCTTCACCGCACACTGGCGGCAAGCACCGACGCTCCCAAGCGCCGGGTGCCAGCAAAAGTATGGAATATCAAGGCCCATAGAGAGACATGCCTGTAGCAGGTTGTCCGCTCCGTTGACCTCGTATTCTTTGCCGTCTACATGAATCGTAGCCATTAGCGTGCTTCCAGTTGGCTCAGCCGAGACCGAGCGTTAATCAAAATTCGTTCCCCTCACCCCGGCCCTCTCCCCAAAGGGGCGAGGGAGAAACCCGGACGGTTCCCTCTCCCCTTTGGGGAGAGGGTTAGGGTGAGGGGCAAAAATCACCAGCGCGTCTTTAGCAGGTTCGGCTGAATCCCGTTAATTGCATGGGTGTTGCTGAACTGCTGCTTGATGCCTGCTTCGAATTCTTCGCGGAAATATTTAATGGCGCTCTGCAGCGGCTCAACCGCACCAGGCGCATGCGCGCAGAAGGTTTTACCCGGGCCTAAGAATCGACACAGTTGCTCAAGTGTCTCGATGTCGCCAGGCTGGCCTTCACCGCGCTCAAGGGCGCGCAGAATTTTGACGCTCCACGGCAAGCCGTCGCGGCATGGCGTACACCAACCGCAGGACTCGCGGGCGAAGAACTCTTCCAGGTTACGCACCAGCGGCACCATGCCAATCTCGTGGTCGACGGCCATTGCCAGCGCCGTACCCAGACGGCTGCCCGCTTTACCGATGCTTTCAAACTCCATCGGCAGGTCAAGGTGCGATTCGGTCAGGAAGTCAGTCCCTGCGCCGCCCGGCTGCCAGGCCTTAAACTTCAGGCCATCACGCATGCCGCCAGCGTAGTCTTCAAGGATTTCACGCGCGGTAGTGCCAAACGGCAGCTCCCAGACGCCCGGGTTTTTCACGCGCCCGGAGAAGCCCATCAGCTTAGTGCCGGCATCTTTACTGGTGGAGATGTTCTGATACCACTCCACGCCGTTGGCCAGAATCGCCGGAACGTTGCAGAGGGTTTCGACGTTGTTGACGCAGGTCGGCTTGCCCCATACGCCAGAGCTCGCCGGGAACGGCGGCTTGGAACGTGGGTTAGCACGACGGCCTTCAAGGGAGTTAATCAGCGCGGTTTCTTCACCGCAGATGTAGCGCCCTGCCCCGGTGTGCACGAACAGCTCGAAGTCAAAACCGGTGCCGAGAATGTTTTTCCCAAGCAGGCCCGCTTCGGTCGCTTCCGCAATGGCACGACGCAGGTGCTGTGCGGCTTCAATGTATTCACCACGCAGGAAGATGTAACCGCGGTACGCCTTCAGGGCGAACGCGGAGATCAGCATACCTTCCACCAGCAGGTGCGGCAGCTGTTCCATCAACAGGCGGTCTTTATAGGTGCCCGGCTCCATTTCATCGGCGTTACACAGCAGGTAACGGATGTTCATGGATTCGTCTTTCGGCATCAGGCTCCACTTCAGACCGGTGGAAAAGCCCGCGCCGCCGCGCCCTTTCAGGCCAGCGTCTTTTACCTGGTTGACGATCTCGTCCGGGGCCATCCCGGAGAGCGCTTTACGCGCACCGGCATAGCCATTTTTCGCCTGATACTCTTCCAACCACACCGGCTGCTTGTCGTCGCGAAGACGCCAGGTCAGCGGATGGGTTTCGGGAGTCAGAATAATATTTTTCATTATTTATACTGCTCCAGCAGATCAGGAATGGCTTCCGGCGTCAGATGGCTGTGAGTGTCCTCATCAATCATCATGGTCGGCCCCTTGTCGCAGTTGCCCAGGCAGCAGGTCGGCAGCAGGGTGAAGCGGCCATCAAAGGTGGTTTGACCCGGTTTGATGTCGAGCTTCTTCTCAATCGCGGCTTGAATGCCCTGATAACCGGTGATGTGACACACCACGCTATCGCAGTAGCGAATCACGTGACGGCCAACCGGCTGGCGGAAAATCTGGCTGTAGAACGTTGCGACACCTTCTACGTCGCTTGCTGGAATATCCAGAACCTCGGCAATCGCATAAATCGCCCCGTCCGGTACCCAGCCACGCTGTTTCTGAACGATCTTCAGCGCTTCGATGGACGCCGCACGCGGGTCTTCGTAGTGGTGCTTCTCGTGCTCAATAGCTTCACGCTCTGCCGCACTCAGCTCAAAAGCCTCGGTTTGTGGTTGTTGATTCTCGTGCATAATTAGCGGTCCACGTCTGACATAACAAAATCAATACTACCCAGATAGACGATAAGGTCTGATACCAGGCTGCCACGGATCGCCGACGGAATCTGCTGCAGGTGCGCATAGCTCGGCGTACGGATACGGGTGCGGTAGCTCATGGTGCTGCCGTCGCTGGTCAGGTAGTAACTGTTAATACCCTTGGTCGCTTCCACCATCTGGAAGGATTCCTGTGCCGGCATAACCGGGCCCCAGGAAACCTGCAGGAAGTGGGTGATCAGGGTTTCAATGTGCTGCAGCGTGCGCTCTTTCGGCGGCGGCGTGGTCAGCGGGTGATCCGCTTTGAACGGGCCTTCCGGCATGTTGTCGAGGCACTGCTGAAGAATACGCAGGCTCTGGCGCAGCTCTTCCACTTTCAGCATCACGCGGGTGTAGCAGTCAGAAACGCCACCGCCGGTCGGGATTTCGAAGTCGAAGTTTTCGTAGCCAGAGTATGGACGCCATTTACGCACGTCGAAGCCGATACCGGTGGCGCGCAGGCCAGCACCGGTGGTACCCCACTCCAGCGCTTCTTTGGCGGTATAAGCAGCAACGCCGACGGAGCGGCCTTTCAGAATGGTGTTACGCAGCGCGGCTTTCTCGTAGGAGTCCAGACGCTTCGGCATCCACTCGAGGAATTCACGCAGCAGACGATCCCAGCCGCGAGGCAGGTCGTGCGCCACGCCGCCGATGCGGAACCAGGCCGGGTGCATACGGAAACCGGTAATCGCTTCGACCAGGTCATAGATTTTCTGACGGTCGGTAAAGGCGAAGAACACCGGGGTCATCGCGCCGACGTCCTGAATAAACGTCGAGATGTACAGCAGGTGGCTGTTGATGCGGAACAGTTCGGAGAGCATCACGCGAATCACGTTTACGCGGTCCGGCGTGGTAATACCCGCCAGCTTCTCGACCGCCAGCACGTACGGCATTTCGTTCACGCAGCCGCCGAGGTACTCGATACGGTCGGTGTACGGAATGTAGCTGTGCCAGGATTGACGCTCGCCCATCTTCTCCGCACCACGGTGGTGGTAGCCGATGTCCGGTACGCAGTCGACAATCTCTTCGCCATCAAGCTGCAGAATAATACGGAATGCACCGTGCGCAGACGGGTGGTTCGGGCCGAGGTTGAGGAACATGAAGTCCTCGTTTTCGGTCCCGCGCTTCATGCCCCACTCTTCCGGTTTGAAGGTCAGCGCTTCCATTTCAAGATCCTGCTTGGCTTTGGTCAGCTCAAACGGATCGAATTCAGTGGCGCGCGCCGGGTAGTCTTTACGCAGCGGGTGGCCTTCCCAGGTCGGCGGCATCATGATGCGACGCAGGTTCGGGTGGCCGTTAAAGGTAATGCCGAACATTTCCCAGGTTTCACGCTCATACCAGTTGGCGTTCGGGAAAAGTTTGGTGATCGTCGCGACGTTGAGGTCGTTTTCAGACAATGCCACCTTGAGCATGATATCGCGATTGCGGTCTATTGAGATCAGGTGGTAGAAAACGGAAAAGTCCGCGGCAGGTAAACCTTCGCGGTGCGTACGCAGACGTTCGTCCATGCCGTGGAGATCGAAAAGCATGACGTAAGGTTTTGGCAACCTCTTCAGGAAGTCGACAATTTCGAGCAGCTGTTCGCGCTTAACCCAAACAACGGGTATCCCGGTGCGAGTGGCCTGAACGGTAAAAGCATCCGGCCCAAAACGGTTGCGCAACTCGCCGATGACCGGATCATCAAGGTGATCGCGGGTTTGCCATGCGGCTGCGTCTTGCGCGGTTAAATCGGTCATATTGTTCACCATTGCAAAAGGTCCGTGGTGACTGCCGGGAGTGGCCTTCGCGCTGTTGTATATTGATTTGCGAAGTCAAAAAGATGCCACAGCCCGCAGGCGCAAATTAAATCTCGTCCGGTGTCCGCAGATTCGTCACCGCAATACGTTCGCCGCGTTTACGCTCGCGTTCCGACTGCATGTTGGCGCGGTAAACGCCCTGATCGCCAACGACCCACGACAGTGGGCGACGTTCTTTACCAATGGACTCCTGCAGCAGCATCAGCGCCTGCATGTAGGCTTCCGGGCGCGGAGGACAGCCAGGAATGTACACGTCGACAGGAATGAATTTATCCACGCCCTGCACGACGGAGTAGATGTCGTACATACCGCCGGAGTTGGCGCAGGCGCCCATTGAGATAACCCATTTCGGTTCCAGCATCTGGTCGTACAGGCGCTGAATAACCGGAGCCATCTTGGTGAAGCAGGTACCGGCAACCACCATCAGGTCAGCCTGACGTGGGGACGCACGCAGTACTTCCGCACCAAAACGCGCAACGTCATGCACCGCAGTGAATGACGTCACCATTTCAACGTAGCAGCAAGAAAGGCCGAAGTTGTAAGGCCAGATTGAGTTCTTACGGCCCCAGTTGACCATGTCGTGAAGCGCGTGTTCGAGTTTCCCCATGTACACGCTTTTGTTCACCTCTTGCTCAAGGGGATCGGTAACAATCTCCTGTTTTTGCAGGGGGTAACGGTCGTTCTCACCGTTAGGATCTATGCGGGTGAGCGTATAATCCATCTTATTGCCTCGCTTTTACTGCGTATTACGGTTAGTGACGCTGTCGGTTTCTGGGTTAGCCAGCGTGCGGCGAGAACGCGCAGGCGTCCAATCAAGCGCGCCAATGCGAACGAGGTAAACCAGACCGGCCAGCAGCACAAATATGAAAATGGCGGCCTCGATAAAGCCAACCCAACCGCTTTCGCGAATGGACGTTGACCAGGCGTAGAGGTAAAGCGCTTCCACGTCGAAGATGACGAAGAACATGGCGACCAGATAGAACTTCGCCGACAGACGCAAACGTGCGGAGCCAACGGAGTCGATACCCGATTCAAACGGCGTGTTTTTGCTTCTTGCGCGTGCGCGACCACCCAAGTACCAACCGCCGATTAACATCAGGCAGCACAGGCCAATGGCAATGATCAGAAAGATAGCGAATGCCCAGTGATGGGCGATGATTTCAGTGGATGTTGACATACACAAAGCTTTACCAAATAGGTAGCATTACCACCTCTGCTCTTACCGGCAGATGGACGCTACATCGATTCATGGGGAGGATTAAAAAACCTACAAACAGCCCAATTCGAAACATAGACCGCAAAATGTTGAGGTTTTTTACTCCTTTCTATAACCTTTTGTCAACTTTAACAAAAGTTTCCTCACATTAATTTACATCAAAAGCATTTCATTAACATTACGTGCCCTTTGATTTGATTCAGCTCAATAGACCCTGCGGTTTACCTGTTGTTGAATCGTGTCCGTTTTGTAGCAATAACAAGAATTACCCTTCTATTTTGACAGGATTTACTAATGATTCCTCCCCCCAATGAGGAGTATTTTCTTGATCTAAGACACGCTTTTGTTAATTCGACCCGAAAAACGGCAACAATCTATCCGTTTTTTTAACATTAGCAGGAGATATGACTTTAGGTATGATGATAGGACAACCGAGGGTAAAAATATTTCTAATTACATGATTACTCTCACATTATTAGATTTATTTTTAAACTATCTACGCAGAAGTACGAAAAAAGAACCGCAAACACGCTTTTCATCGTCTACGATTCTTTTTTACATTTACATTTTGTTACTACATTTCAAGCAGATTGTTAATCAAAATCCCTTTCATGTATGAGGGAATTATCTCCCCCTTCAGGGGTATAACTCCCACCGTTCGGCCAGGGTTCGTAGCGCGGCTCCTGGGACTGAAAAATCATCTGTGCCAGCTCGTTTTCACTGGCTACGTTGTAGCTCAACATATATTCGGTTTCCGGCAGATCGGGCATGCCCTCACCTTTGCCGAGCGCACGCAGATCCGGGCTCATCATTTCAGCAGGCCGGCCGGTGACGCCTAACCCCGCTTTGACCGCCGCGCGTACGGCTGAAAGCGTTGAAGCGACATACGCCAGTCGCCACGCAATGCCGGCGGCGTCCAGGGTATTAATAATCATATCGCGGAACGGACTAGGATCATCCAGCAGTACCAATGGTACCGGCTCTTCCTGGCGCAACGTAAATTCTGCCGCACAGTACCAAAGCGTAGGCGAGGTGCGCAAAACCGTCGACTCGAAGCCTTCCAATGGGTGAGTCGTCAGCGCCAGATCGATCTCTTTATTGCTTAGCATAGCGGCCATCTCGCCGTGGCGTTTGACGCGTACATCAAGCGCCAGCTTCGGATAGGCCGAACTGATGCGGTTTAACAGGAACGGCAAAATGGTATCGGCTGATTCATCAGACGACCCTAAAGTCAGCTGCCCCTGAAGGGAGTTAAACATTAACGATGTGCATGCTTCATCGTTAAAACGCAGGATTTTACGCGCGTAGCCCAACAGTTGGATGCCGTGTTCGGTAAGCAGTTTGTTGCGCCCATGACGGGCGAACAGTTCCTTCCCAACCAGTTGCTCCAGACGTTGCATTTGCTGGCTTACGGCAGATTGGGTACGGCAAACTGCCGCCGCCGCCGCCGCAAAAGTGCTTAGGTCGGCTACAGCAACAAAGGTTCTCAGCAGATCGAGATCGAGGTTCAGTATCGGACGATTGGCATTTATCATATTAATCCACTTACAGGTTCGGGGACCGACCTGCCTTATTGATGCTGCACTCAAAAGTTCAGGCAAATCCTTTTAAATCATCTTTCACCAATCATTGACGAATGACTGCCTGACGAGTGTCAGTATTAAATTTTCTGTTACTACCGTGAGCAACAGTTCCTTTTGCAATATATCCTTCGACCCAGAGGCTAATAATCCTTTTCGCCCTGATAACCCTCTCGCGTAAGAAGTTGTAGGTAGCGACAGTGCGATAATGCTTCAGAGAGAAAACGGGATTTATAAAAGAAGCCAATAAATCCAATGAATAACATCAAGTTATGATATCAATCTTGATAATCATCAACAAAAACAGCTAATGGGAGTCTGATGCTCTTTTCCATATTAACCGAAAACCATAAGTTTTATAAGCCTAAATAAGATCTATCTCAATAAAGAAAAAGGTTTAGAATCAAAACAATTTAAGAAAACTAACAAATCATCGGCATTACTTTTCAAAATATAAGAAAATATTAATATTGATCATAAGCCATCCTTAACATCAACTTCACAAAAATGAGTATCATCTCTAATCCTTATTCGTCATTATTTAATTAAAAATTAAAAATGTTGAAGAATGCTTAAAGTATATCCAGCAATATTAGCACCTAAGCTAAACCATTTTCTTTTTGCCAGCGATAAAAGCTACATATTGTTTCAATGGCAGTGATTTAATCTATTGAACAATAAATTAACAAAAGATCACACAACGATAGACACCAAAGAGTGGCGTAAAAGAATGTACCGACAACAAAGGATGCACGAAATCTTCTACTGTTAACCCTTCAAAACCCCGGGGATGCGGAGTACATTGTTCCGTGCTGACTTCCACGGCAGGGAGTGGCAATAACAGCTAAAAAGGTTAAAGGTTCATGTCTCCGATTGAAAAATCCAGCAAGTTAGACAACGTTTGTTACGACATTCGTGGCCCGGTTCTTAAAGAGGCAAAACGCCTTGAAGAAGAAGGCAATAAAGTTCTCAAACTTAACATCGGTAACCCAGCACCTTTCGGGTTTGACGCGCCGGATGAGATTCTGGTCGACGTGATCCGCAACCTGCCTACCGCACAGGGTTACTGCGACTCCAAAGGGCTGTACTCCGCCCGTAAAGCCATCATGCAGCACTACCAGGCGCGCGGCATGCGCGACGTAACGGTAGAAGACATTTACATCGGCAACGGCGTGTCCGAACTTATCGTCCAGGCGATGCAGGCGCTGCTGAACAGCGGTGATGAAATGCTGGTTCCCGCGCCGGATTATCCACTGTGGACCGCGGCCGTGTCCCTCTCCAGCGGCAAAGCGGTGCATTACCTGTGCGATGAATCCGCCGACTGGTTCCCGGACTTAGACGATATTCGCGCAAAAATCACCCCACGCACCCGCGGGATCGTCATCATTAACCCGAACAACCCGACCGGTGCAGTGTATTCCAAAGAGCTGCTGCTGGAGATTGTTGAGATCGCCCGCGAGCACAACCTGATCATCTTCGCCGATGAAATCTACGACAAGATCCTCTATGACGAAGCCCAGCACCATTCGATCGCCGCACTGGCGCCGGATCTGCTGACCATTACCTTTAACGGTCTGTCTAAAACCTATCGTGTCGCCGGTTTCCGTCAGGGCTGGATGGTACTGAACGGGCCTAAAAAGCATGCTAAAGGCTATATTGAGGGGCTGGAAATGCTGGCGTCCATGCGTCTGTGTGCCAACGTCCCGGCACAGCATGCCATTCAGACCGCATTAGGTGGCTATCAGAGCATTAGCGAGTTCATTATGCCGGGCGGGCGTCTGTACGAGCAGCGCAACCGCGCGTGGGAGCTTATCAATGAAATCCCAGGCATCTCCTGCGTGAAGCCCAAGGGTGCGTTGTATATGTTCCCGAAAATCGATGCCAAGCGGTTTAACATTCATGACGATCAACGCATGGTGCTGGACTTCCTGCTACAGGAAAAAGTCCTGCTGGTTCAGGGTACCGCCTTTAACTGGCCGTGGCCGGATCACGTGCGTATCGTGACCCTGCCACGCGAAGACGATCTGGAAATGGCGATTACCCGCTTCGGTCGTTTCCTGTCAGGCTACCACCAGCTTTAATGCAGCTCACGACCGCCGGAATTTGCATCCGGCGGTCATCTCTGCGCACAATGCCTTTACTGTTGTTAATGCGTAAGGGTTGTTATGAATCAGAGTCATTTTTTTGCCCACCTCTCCCGCCTCAAGTTAATCAACCGCTGGCCGCTGATGCGCAATGTGCGCACCGAAAACGTCTCTGAACACAGTCTGCAGGTTGCCATGGTCGCCCATGCTCTCGCGGCGATTAAAAATCGTAAATTCAATGGACAGGTCAACGCCGAACGCATTGCGCTGCTGGCGATGTATCACGACGCTTCTGAAGTGTTAACCGGCGATCTGCCGACCCCGGTGAAGTATTTCAATTCGCAGATTGCGCAGGAATACAAAGCCATCGAGAAAATCGCCCAGCAGAAGCTTATCGATATGGTGCCGGAAGAGCTGCACGATATTTTTGCGCCGCTCATCGACGAGCATCAGAGCAGCGATGAAGAAAAAGCGATTGTGAAACAGGCTGACGCGCTGTGCGCTTATCTGAAGTGTCTGGAGGAGCTGTCGGCGGGAAACAACGAATTCCTGCTGGCGAAAGGCCGTCTGGAGAAGACGCTGGCCTCGCGCCGTAGCGAGGAGATGGACTACTTTATGGCGGTGTTTGTACCGAGCTTCCATCTTTCGCTCGATGAAATAAGCCAGGATTCACCGCTGTAGTCGTTCCCGCGATACTATGTTTGTAGGCCGGATAAGACGTTTACGTCGCCATCCGGCACCGTGCGCCATTCTGCCTGATGGCGCTACGCTTATCAGGCGTAGCCATCGTGTGCTGCCCATAAGCCTCAGAATGGGAACAAAATCGGAATCAGCACCACGCAGACCATCATCACCAGCACGGTAAACGGCACGCCGATTTTCACGAAATCGCTGAAGCTGTATTTCCCCGGCCCCAGCACCAGCGTATTCACCGGGGAGGAGACCGGCGTCATAAACGCCGCGGATGCCGCCATCGCCACCACCATCGCAAACGGATAAGGCGACACGCCCATGGTTTTTGCTGTGGCCAGCGCAATCGGCGCCATCAGCACCGCCGTGGCGGTATTGGAGATAAACAGGCCAATTGCGGCGCACATCACGAACAGACAGCCGAGCATCAGATAAGGCCCCTGTCCGCCGCCAATATCCATCAGCCCTTTCACGATCAAATCCACACCGCCGGTTTTTTGCAACGCGAGGGCGAACGGCATCATGCCAACAATCAAAATAATGCTCGGCCAATGAATCGATTTGTAGGCGCTCTGGGCATCAATACAGCGGAATTTCCCCATCAACAGACAGGCGATGATCGCCGCAATGGGGTTGGGAATTTCATCAGTCAGCATCAGCGCGACCATCAGCACCAGGCAGAAGATCGCGTGCGGCGCCTGACTGTGTGCCGGGGAAGCATCGCTCACCTCAACAGGAAGATTCAGCACCACGAAGTCGCGGCCGTTTTGCCCCAGTTGGCTAATCAATTTCCAGTTACCCACCACCAGCACGATATCGCCAAGCTGCAGTGGCTCATCGACCACCGATCCGTCCAGCGCCTCGCCGTCGCGTTTCATGCCGACCACGTTCAGGCCGTAGCGGGTACGAAAGCCCATTTCACGTACGGTTTTCCCCAGCAGCTCCGATTCCGGGATGAGCGACACTTCCGCCATGCCGACATCCAGCGCCTGGTCAGAGAAATATTCACCGCGCAGCACCATGGGTTCCAGCAACTGCTCGCTGCAGAACTGGCGCAGGTCAATTTCCGCGGCGGACATATCAATCAGCAGCACATCGCGAGCGCGAAATTCAGAGACCCCGTTCACGTTCACAATCACCCGCCGAAAACGACGCCAGCGCTCCACGCCGATAATGTTAGCGCCGTAACGTTCACGCAGCTTCATGTCGTCCAGGCGCTGGCCAATCATCGGGGAGCCGGGGCGAATAGCGAGGCGGCGCGCGCGGCCGGTAAGATGATAATCACGGATTAAATCGCGGAAAGTGCTGCGCTTACGGCCATCGCGTGTCAGGTTGCCTTCATCGCCTTTAAGCATAAAGCGCATCACCAGCATATAGAGAACACCGAGCACCAATACCACCAGACCTATTGGCGTTACGCTGAAGAAGCTAAACCCTTCCAGCCCTTCGCGGATAAGCTCACTGTTGATAACCAGGTTCGGCGGCGTAGCCACAAGCGTCATCATGCCGCTAATCAGCCCAGCAAAGCTGAGCGGCATCATCAGACGTGAAGGCGAAATATTCATGCGCGCCGAGACGCTAAGCACCACCGGGATAAAAATCGCCACCACACCCGTTGAGCTCATAAATGCGCCAAGCCCGGCCACGGTCAGCATCAGGAAGACCAGCATTTTGGTTTCACTGCTGCCCGCCGCCTGTACCAGCCAGGAGCCCATGTTGGTTGCCACGCCGGTTCGCACCAGCCCATCGCCGATGATAAACAGCGCGGCAATCAGAATGACGTTTGGATCGCTGAAGCCAGAAAAGGCTTCACTAAGCGTGAGCGTACCACTAAGAACAAAAGCGACAATAATGCCCAAAGCTATCGCATCCATGCGTACTTTGCCGGTGGCAAACAGCACAACCGCAATGGCTAACAGACAGAGCACCCAAATCAGTTCACCGTTCACAACATTTCCTTGTCATCAGATAATCGGTAAGGTTTTCAACTATAAGGCGTTGACCATAGTGACAGAAAAAAGCCCCAACGATGTGGGGCTAAATCATAAGATCATGCATTCTGCGTGACGTTGATGGTGCCATCCGGCAGTTTCTCAACGCGTAGCGTCGCAAGCGTAGAGAGCACAAAATCAACCTCGAGCAGTTCAGGCGTTTCCGGCGGCACGTTGACCGCTGCCACATGACAGCCCGCGGCCAGTCCTGACTGCACGCCAGCCTGCGCATCTTCAACGACCAGACAATCCCGTGCAGCGATGTCCAACAGCTCAGCGCCTAAAAGATAGGCGTCCGGCTGTGGTTTACCGCGCTTGACCTGCTCGGCGGTGACAAACACCGCCGGCTGCGGCAGACCCGCCGCACGGTGGCGCGCATGGGCTACCGGAATAGAACCCGAGGTGACAATCGCCCAGGGAATCGCGTTAGCGTCCAGATGTTTCAACAATTCAAGAGCCCCCGGCAGCGCCTGGATCCCGTCAAGGTCGGTTGCTTCAATATGCTCAAGGCGCAGAAACTCGGCCTGAATTTCCGCTTCCGACTTGCCCGGCATAAAGTGGCGCAGCGTGGTGATGGCCTGCTTACCGTGAATAAAGTCCAGCACCGCCTGCGGGTCTACGCCATAGCTTTCGGCCCAGAACTGCCAGGAACGTTCCACCACCGGCAGCGAATCAACCAGCGTACCGTCCAGATCGAACAGGAAACCTTTACACTGCACGTCTGCCTCCTCAGGCATTGATTATCTGGTTAATTTCGTTGCTGCTCAGATGATACTGACGCGGGCAGGCGTGCCAGACGTTCAGCATACGCTGGTATTTGTCCCACATCGGGGTTTGCGCGTTGAAGCCATGGGTGCCCGCATCGAAATGGGTATAGCGGCCTTCAACGTTGACCATAAAGCGGACATAGCCGAGGAAACGGGCTTCGGTAGCCGCATCAAAACCAAGGAAGGTGACGCGGCGTTCATCGATGGTATCGGCATCTTTCAGGTTGGTCCACGAGACGTGAAGCGCGTGGTACATCTCCATAATGTCGATAACAATACGACAGGTCTCTTCTTTGAGTTCCCCAAATTCCCTGTCCAGTTCACGCATCTGTAAACCATAACCACGTTCGATAATGGTTTGCAGGCGGCGGTAGCGCTCAGCGTTGTCGGGATCAAGCATAGTCATCATTTTGTACTGATTAGACAAAATCAGACGTTGAGCATGGGTCATTTCCATTCTTCGACTCCTGTTGCGCTTTGCAGCATAAAAAAAGACACAATATTTGTGTCTTCTTTTATATGCGTTTTTCGCCCTCAATTACAAATCATCGAGGAAAGTTTTATCCAGTTGTTTGAAGGCGCGCTTAAGCGTGTCAGCCAGCGCCTGGTAATCTGGTTTGCCTTCAACCGGCGCTAGCGCCTGCCCCGACTCCTGCAACTTGCCGCGCACTTCATAAAACCACTGTAATATAGAAGGAGGCAGCGGCGTGACGGAACGTTTACCCAACCACCACAGCCCCTGCATCGGCAGGCTAAGCGCAAACAAGGCGGTGGCGACCGCCGGGCCAAGCTGCCCACCAAGGGCGATTTGCCAGCACAGCGTAAAAATGGCCAGCGGCGGCATCAGACGGATGGCGTGGCGTGTGGCGCGAATGACGCGGTTTTCAACAAACACCGGTGCGAGCCGTTTTTCCAGCGGCCACGTCTTTGCATAATACTGCCCTCGGCTAAACAAACTGAAGAAACTAACCGGGCGTTGCTCGGGTGTCGACATGGCTGACCTCAACTTCATATATAAAAATTAAAATATTTTTTAAAACAACAACTGAGTATGACATCGTTCAAAAAATTTTGGCATAGACACTGCAATCGGGTATCCTGTGCCAGCCTGAGATAGCGCGATCCTATACGCTCCGGCATATCAAATTATCGCATATTCTGCCATTGGCGGAAAATTATGCAAAATGACTTAGAATCAATATGTATTTCTTAGATCATGCCTGAAAAGTGTTCCGGGCATGATGTTAATCATAAATGTCGATGTCATCCTGCGCTACGCTTATGACTCTTTGACGTTTTTTTAGCCACGTATCATAAATAGGTACTTCCATGTCGAGTAAGTTAGTACTGGTTCTGAACTGCGGTAGCTCCTCCCTGAAATTTGCCATCATTGATGCAGTTAACGGTGAAGAATACCTCTCTGGTTTAGCCGAATGTTTCCATCTTCCAGAAGCGCGTATCAAGTGGAAAATGGATGGCGGTAAACAAGAGGCCGCTTTAGGTGCAGGCGCCGCTCACAGTGAAGCGCTGAACTTCATCGTTAATACTATTCTGGCACAAAAACCAGAACTGTCCGCTCAGCTGACCGCAATCGGCCACCGTATCGTACACGGCGGCGAGAAGTACACCAGCTCCGTTGTGATCGACGATTCCGTGATCCAGGGTATCAAAGACTCTGCGTCCTTCGCACCGCTGCACAACCCGGCTCACCTGATCGGTATCGCTGAAGCGCTGAAATCCTTCCCTAACCTGAAAGACAAGAACGTTGCTGTGTTTGACACCGCGTTCCATCAGACCATGCCGGAAGAATCTTACCTTTATGCTCTGCCGTACAGCCTGTACAAAGAGCACGGCGTACGTCGCTACGGCGCACACGGCACCAGCCACTTCTATGTGACTCAGGAAGCCGCTAAAGTACTGAACAAGCCGGTTGAAGAAGTGAACATCATCACTTGTCACCTGGGCAACGGTGGTTCTGTTTCTGCTATCCGTAACGGTAAATGTGTTGATACCTCCATGGGTCTGACCCCACTGGAAGGTCTGGTAATGGGTACTCGCTCTGGCGACATCGACCCGGCCATCATTTTCCATCTGCATGACACTCTGGGCATGAGCATCGACCAGATCAACAAGATGCTGACCAAAGAGTCCGGCCTGCTGGGTCTGACCGAAGTGACCAGCGACTGCCGTTATGTAGAAGATAACTACAAAGAAAAAGCTGACGCTAAACGTGCAATGGACGTTTACTGCCACCGTCTGGCGAAATACATCGGTTCTTACACTGCACTGATGGAAGGTCGTCTGGACGCGGTTATCTTCACCGGTGGTATCGGTGAAAACGCCGCAATGGTTCGCGAACTGTCCCTGGGCAAACTGGGCGTTCTGGGCTTCGAAGTTGATCACGAACGTAACCTGGCTGCGCGTTTCGGCAAGTCTGGCTTCATCAACAAAGAAGGCACCCGTCCTGCCATCGTTATCCCGACCAACGAAGAACTGGTCATCGCACAAGACGCAAGCCGTCTGACTGCCTAATATCACACCGCCAGCTTAGCTGGCGGTGCTGTTTTGTATCCCGCCTGAAACTGGCGGTAACGAAAGAGGATAAACCGTGTCCCGTATTATTATGCTGATCCCTACCGGAACCAGCGTCGGCCTGACCAGCGTCAGCCTTGGCGTTATCCGTGCTATGGAACGCAAAGGCGTTCGTCTGAGCGTCTTTAAGCCAATCGCTCAGCCGCGCACCGGTGGCGATGCACCAGACCAGACGACCACTATCGTTCGCGCTAACTCATCTACCACCACTGCGGCTGAACCGCTGAAGATGAGCCATGTAGAAGCCCTGCTCTCCAGCAATCAGAAAGATGTGCTGATGGAAGAGATCATCGCTAACTACCACGCTAACACCAAAGATGCTGAAGTGGTGCTGGTTGAAGGCCTGGTCCCAACCCGTAAGCACCAGTTTGCTCAGTCTCTGAACTACGAAATCGCGAAAACGCTGAACGCGGAAATCGTCTTCGTTATGTCTCAGGGTACCGACACCCCAGAACAGCTGAACGAGCGTATTGAACTGACTCGCAACAGCTTCGGCGGCGCAAAAAACACCAACATCACCGGCGTTATCGTTAACAAACTGAACGCACCGGTTGATGAACAGGGCCGTACTCGCCCGGATCTGTCCGAGATCTTCGACGATTCCTCCAAAGCGAAAGTCGTTAAAATCGATGCCGACCAGCTGAAAACCACCAGCACCCTGCCTGTTCTCGGCGCGGTGCCATGGAGCTTTGACCTGATCGCGACGCGTGCTATCGATATGGCACGTCACCTGAATGCGACCGTGATCAACGAAGGCGACATCAATACTCGCCGCGTGAAATCCGTCACCTTCTGCGCACGCAGCATCCCGCACATGCTGGAGCACTTCCGTGCAGGTTCCCTGCTGGTGACTTCCGCAGACCGTCCTGACGTTCTGGTTGCAGCGTGCCTCGCTGCCATGAACGGCGTGGAAATCGGTGCCCTGCTGCTGACCGGCGGCTACGAAATGGACGCGCGCATCACTAAGCTGTGCGAACGTGCATTTGAAACCGGCCTGCCGGTATTCATGGTGAACACTAATACCTGGCAGACCTCCCTGAGCCTGCAGAGCTTCAACCTGGAAGTTCCAGTTGATGACCGCGAGCGCATCGAGAAAGTTCAGGAATACGTCGCGAACTTTATCAATCCAGAGTGGATCGATTCCCTGACTGCGACCTCTGAACACAGCCGTCGTCTGTCTCCACCAGCGTTCCGCTACCAGCTGACCGAGCTGGCACGTAAAGCAGGCAAACGCGTTGTTCTGCCAGAAGGCGACGAGCCACGTACTGTTAAAGCAGCTGCTATCTGTGCTGAACGCGGTATTGCGACCTGCGTACTGCTGGGTAACCCAGACGAAATCACCCGTGTTGCAGCGTCTCAGGGCGTTGAACTGGGCGCTGGCGTTGAAATCGTTGACCCAGAAGTGGTTCGCGAAAGCTACGTTGCCCGCCTGGTCGAACTGCGTAAGAACAAAGGCATGACCGAAACCGTTGCCCGCGAACAGCTGGAAGACAACGTGGTTCTCGGTACCCTGATGCTGGAACAAGACGACGTTGATGGTCTGGTTTCCGGTGCCGTTCACACCACCGCGAACACCATTCGTCCACCGCTGCAGCTTATTAAAACTGCACCGGGTAGCTCTCTGGTGTCTTCCGTGTTCTTCATGCTGCTGCCTGAACAGGTTTACGTTTACGGCGACTGCGCGATCAACCCGGATCCAACTGCTGAGCAGCTGGCAGAAATCGCTATTCAGTCCGCTGAATCCGCGATTGCCTTCGGTATCGAACCACGCGTTGCAATGCTCTCCTACTCCACCGGTACCTCTGGTGCAGGTAGCGACGTAGAGAAAGTGCGTGAAGCGACTCGTCTGGCGCAGGAAAAACGTCCTGACCTGATGATCGATGGCCCGCTGCAGTACGACGCCGCTGTTATGGCTGACGTTGCGAAATCCAAAGCACCGAACTCTCCGGTTGCAGGTCGCGCTACCGTGTTCATCTTCCCGGATCTGAACACTGGTAACACCACCTACAAAGCGGTACAGCGTTCTGCCGACCTGATCTCCATCGGGCCGATGCTGCAGGGTATGCGCAAGCCGGTGAACGATCTGTCTCGTGGCGCGTTGGTTGACGATATCGTCTACACCATCGCTCTGACCGCGATCCAGTCTTCACAGCAGCAGCACTAATCCTTATTCCGCCCGTTCGCGGGCGGTTTAAAGGCAAAAAAAATCCGGAGACGGGAAACCGCTCCGGATTTTTTGTATCTGTCGTTTAGTCGCGCTTATTCCGCTTCTTCTTCAACGTGGGCTTCGTTGTTGGCATTGCGGGTCATCCACAGCGCCAGCGCCTTCAGCGAATCATCGGTAAACTCATCGCAGCGCGCGGTGATCTCTTCCGGCGTCATCCAGCGAACCTCGCTCACCTCTTCTTCCTGCAGCGCAAACGGTCCGTGAGAAACACAGCTAAACAGGCTTCCCCAGACGCGACAGTTCTTATCTTCAAAGTAGAACTGCCCGTGATCGGCAAACGGAACGCCAGCAATACCTAACTCTTCTTCCGCTTCGCGGCGAGCGGACTCCAGCAGCGGTTCATCAGCCTGAACAACACCCCCAGCGGTGGCGTCCAGCATACCTGGCTGATAGTCTTTCGTCTCCGTACGGCGCTGCACCAGAATGTTCCCCATACCGTCGTGAACGACGATGTAGGTTGCCCTGTGTCGAAGACACTGTGCGCGCATCTGCTCACGGCTCGCTTGCGCGATGACCTCATTGTCTTCGTTGACAATATCGACCCATTCCGTGCTTGCCAAATGATTCTGCTCGACCATCCGTAAACCTTAAATTGAAAGCGCTCTTACGGCGCGTTTTATGATTGATGGGTAACTTACGGGTTAATAGCAACCTCTGCAATAACCTGTTGATCATTGAGTGCGAAAACTTGCAGCTTACCCTCGTCAAGCATCCCGAAGCTTGCGGCAAAACCGCCTTTAGGAATGCTAACCGAACCAGGATTAAATAAGAATATGTCGCCACGCTTTTCTGCGACGGGCAGATGCGTATGGCCATAAACCAGCACATCGCCCGACAACAGCGGCGGATGATTGTCAGGGTGATAAAGATGCCCGTGGGTCAAAAACAGGCGCTGCGATTCGGTGAGCACCTGTTGCCAGGGCGCGGTGATAGGAAACGTCAACAGCATCTGGTCGACTTCGCTATCGCAGTTGCCGCGAACCGCAATAATACGGTCTGCAACCGTGTTCAGACGTTCGGCAACCTGCGCCGGAGCGTAACCTTCCGGCAGCGCGTTACGCGGCCCGTGATTGAGCACATCGCCCAGAATAATCAACCAGCGCGCGCCGCTCTCAGCAAAGCGCGCCAGTACCCGTTCCGTGGCCGGTAACGAACCATGAATATCCGATGCAAACATCAGTTTCATTAATCAAATCCCCACAATGATAACCTTGCCATCATAATGGATTTTCACACTTTTTTCAGCCAGCCCGTTTGGCCGAGAGTGCAACATAGCGCTGCACGGAAGCCCGCTGCCACTGGAATGTCGCGTAGTCAGCCAGTCTCTCCGGCACATCGTCGCCGTTCAGTATCAGGCGATTAAGCATAAGCGCTAGGTCTGTATCGGCAAGACACCATTCACCAAACAGGTTTGGGCGGTCATCGACGAGTAATGCACTGGCGGTGTCAAACAGTTTAGCTGCGCTTTTGCGTCCTGCTTCAGTCAACGGTGCTTTTTTCTCTCCAGCGAAAATCACCGCCGTGGATCGCTCTTCGCGGATGGGCATCAGGTCACTGCGAAGCCATGCCTGAACCTGGCGCGCCCGAGCGCGTTTTTGCAGGTCGTGAGGATAGAGGCGCTCCCACTCCGGCGGCGCAAATCGTTCATCAAGGTATTCTGTAATGGCAGAAGATTCACTGAGTTCAAAACCACCCACATCCAGTAAGGGAACGCGACGGGTCGCTGAATAACCGCGCCAGCCCGGCTGAAGGTGTTCACCCAGGTCAAGATTGACGGTTTTGAGGGTAAATGGCAGCCCTTTTTCCTGTAGGGCAACATAGACGGACATCACGTAAGGCGAGAAAAAATCAGAATCAGACCAAAGCGTTATCACAGGCTGGCTCATAGCGTCCTCATATCACAGGCAAGAGATGCACGAACGATGGGCGCAGGACGCACCCATCCAACATAATAGCCAACATAGCCTGTCTGACAGGCTATGTCACTTGCCCGCAACATGAGGATTTTGCAATCACCCCACTGCCAGCGTTTTCGGCTTAAGATAGGCCTGCGCGCATTTATTGAACTGGCGCACGAACTGAACGCTCGCCAGACGCTGCCGCGCTGAAGATGCTTTAGTGTATGATGTAGAGGAAAACAAAAATTAAGGAGAACACCTGCAATGTCTCAGTCTGACGCCATCATTCGCATCAAAAATTTACGCCTGCGTACGTTTATCGGCATTAAGGAAGAAGAGATTGCTAACCGCCAGGACGTGGTTATCAATCTTGAAATTCGTTACCCGGCGGATAAGTCCCGCAATAGCGAAGATATTAACGATGCGCTGAACTACCGCACCATCACCAAAAGCATTATTCGCCACGTTGAGAATAACCGTTTCTCTTTACTGGAAAAATTAACTCAGGATGTGCTCGATATCGCACGCGAACATCACTGGGTCACTTATGCTGAAGTGGAAGTCGATAAAGTTCACGCGCTGCGCTACGCCGATTCGGTATCCATTACCCTGAGCTGGCAACGCTAAGCGCTCCCTTCGGGAGGTGGCATGAAAATTCTGATTACCGGCGGCACCGGGTTGATTGGCCGCCATTTAGTTCCGCGTTTACTGACGCTCGGGCATACGGTTTGCGTCGTGACCCGCTCGCCGGAGAAAGCCCGCCAGACGCTCGACTCACGCGTTGAGCTTTGGCCTGGGCTACAGGATATGTCATCGCTCGACGGTATTGACGCCGTTATCAATCTTGCTGGTGAACCTATCGCCGACAAGCGCTGGACGGCGCAGCAAAAACAGAAACTGTGCGACAGCCGCTGGAATATCACCCAGCGGATTAGCGATTTGATTCAGGCGAGCACCACGCCTCCTTCGGTACTGATTTCTGGCTCTGCCACCGGCTATTATGGCGATCTGGGTGAAGTCGTGGTGACGGAAGAAGAGCCGCCGCATAACGAGTTTACCCATAAGCTATGCGCGCGCTGGGAGCAAATTGCCTGCACAGCGCAGAGTGACCGCACCCGTGTATGTCTGCTGCGCACCGGGGTGGTGCTGGCGCCAAAAGGCGGCATTCTTGGCAAAATGTTGCCGCCGTTTAAGCTCGGCCTCGGCGGCCCTATCGGCAACGGCAGACAGTATCTGGCATGGGTCCATATCGACGATATGGTCAACGGTATCCTCTGGCTGCTGGATAACGATTTGCGCGGGCCTTTCAACATGGTTTCACCTTACCCGGTGCACAACGAGCAGTTTTCTCATTCCCTTGGCCAGGCGCTAAATCGCCCGGCTATTCTTCGGGTTCCCGCCACCGTTATACGCCTGCTGATGGGCGAATCCTCAGTGCTGGTGCTGGGCGGCCAGCGCGCGCTCCCCAAACGGCTTGAAGCCGCCGGATTCGCGTTTCGCTGGTACGATTTAGACGAAGCGCTAGGCGATATTCTCGCCCGCTAAGTTTCCATACGACGGTGATAGCGCCTGGCTATCACCGTGTGCCAATCCTTCCTGAACTACACCCGCAGTGTTAAAGTACAGCCTAAGATTTGGCTCAATGGCATTGTAAAATGACAATCCTCTCCACCCAGCGACTACGGCTTTCTCCGTTTAATGAAAGCGACTGGCCCTTCTTTCTTCAGCTGCGACAAAATCCTGAGGTGATGCAGTTTATGGGGGAAATGCTGGACGAAGCGGCGATACGTGCAATCTTTACCCTACGCTGCAATTCTCCCGCGATCTTTGTTATCCGCGATGAAAACGGTACGACGCTTGGCGATATAGGGCTACAGATCAGCAGTAAAAATCCCCATGAGGCGGATGTCGGCTACGCGCTGCTACCAGAGGCGCAAGGCAAAGGGTTTGCCAGCGAGGCGCTCGGTGCACTATGCGATTACGGCTTTCAACAGCTTGGCCTATGGGCCATTAATGCCTGGGTACTGGGCGATAATCAAGGTTCAGCAAGGCTCCTGGAAAAGCACGGATTTATCCGTACACAGGTGCTGACCAAAGCCTATAGGCTGAACGGTAAGGATTACGATGACTGGGTCTATCGGCGGGAAAACGCCCCCACGCACGCGTGAGGGCGAGTGAAGCTTACTTTAATGCGCCGCTCAGGAACTGCTGCAGACGCGGGCTCTTCGGGTTGCCAAATAGCTCTTCCGGATTGCCCTCTTCCTCAATTTTGCCCTGATGCAGGAAAATCACGTGCGATGAAACGTGGCGAGCAAAGCCCATTTCGTGGGTTACCACCACCATGGTTTTCCCCTCTTCCGCCAGCTTCTGCATAATGCGCAGCACCTCACCCACCAGCTCAGGGTCGAGGGCTGAAGTCGGTTCATCAAACAGCAGCACTTCCGGCTCCATCGCCAGCGCGCGGGCGATGGAAACACGCTGCTGCTGACCACCAGACAAATGCACCGGGTATTTACCCTGCTGGCGCTCGTCGATACCGACTTTTGCCAGGTACTTCACCGCGCGATCGCGCGCTTCCTGTTTGCTTAAGCCCAGCACCTGAATTGGCGCTTCCATGACGTTTTCCAGCACCGTCATGTGGCTCCACAGGTTGAAGTGCTGGAACACCATCGTCAGGCGCGTGCGCAGCAGGCGAAGCTGGTTTTTATCCGCCACCTTCAGTTGGCCGTCGTTATCACGCACCAGACCAATGTTCTCGCCGTTAACAATAATGGTGCCTTCGCTTGGCTTCTCAAGGAAGTTTATGCAGCGCAAAAAGGTACTCTTGCCGGAGCCGGACGAGCCGATGATGCTAATCACATCCCCGGCGTTTGCCTTCAGCGACACGCCCTTCAGCACCTCGTGCTCGCCATAGCGTTTGTGCAGGTCGATTACGTTTAGTTTTTTATCAGACATCATATTCTCAGTGCGTAGAAGACGGTTTCATGTGCTGTAACCAGCGCTTTTCCGCTTTGCGGAACAGGCTAATCAGTACATAAGAGATGGCCAAATAGAGCACCGCCGCAATGCCGAAGGCGGTAAAGGGTTGATAGGTTGCCGAGTTAATATCGCGCGCGATCTTGAGCAGGTCAGGCACGGTGGCAGTAAACGCCAGCGCCGTTGAGTGCAGCATCAGGATAACTTCATTGCTGTAGGCCGGCAGCGCAATGCGCAGCGCCGACGGCAAAATGATGCAACGATAAAGCTTAAACGATGAAAAGCCGTACGCGCGAGCCGCTTCCACTTCACCTGCCGGTACCGAGCGAATCGCTCCAGCAAAAATTTCAGTGGTGTAAGCGCAGGTATTGAGCGTCAGCGCCAGCACCGTACAGTTCAGGCCGCTGCGGAAGAACGCGTTGAGCAGCTCGGTGCCTTTGACAATTTCGAGCGTGTACATGCCTGAGTAAAACACCAGCAACTGCACGTAGAGTGGCGTACCGCGGAAAATATAGGTAAACAGCCACACCGGAAACTTGATGTATTTATTGCTGGAAACACGCGCAATCGCCAGGAACAGCGCCAACACGCCGCCCATTACCACCGACAGCACCAGCAGCCACAGCGTAATCGCCACGCCGGTAAAGCGATAACCGTCGCTCCACAGCAGCGATTTCCAGTACTCCTGAATGATCTCAATCACAGGTCAGCCCTCTTCACACCCACGGAGTAGCGGCGTTCGAGCAGCAGCAACACGCCATTGGAAACGGTAGTAAACAGCAGATAAATCAAACCACAGACGATGGCGAAGTAGAACGGCTCCCAGGTACTTTTCCCGGCAAGCTGAGTGGCTTTCACCACGTCTTCCAACCCCAGCAGCGAGACCAGCGCGGTCGCTTTAAGTATAACCTGCCAGTTGTTACCAATGCCCGGCAGTGCATAGCGCATCATGGCCGGGAACAGAATACGACGGAAGGTTTGTGCGCCAGTAAAGCCAAAGGCTGTGGCGGCTTCAATATGACCTTTCGGCACCGCCATAAACGCGCCGCGAAAGGTTTCGGTGAAATAGGCCCCGTAGATAAAGCCAAGGGTGATGATACCGGCTATCATCGGGTCGATATCAAACTGCGCCAGCCCGAGCGCGTCGGTCAGCACGTTGAGCGCCATTTGCAGCCCGTAGAAAATCAGCAGCATCAGCACCAAGTCTGGCACGCCACGAATTAGTGTAGTGTAGCCTTCAAAAATTAACGCCAGCACGCGATTTCGGGAGAGCTTCGCTCCCGCGCCGACCAGCCCAATAAGCACGGCCAAAACCACTGAGCTGATTGCCAGCTCAAGGGTGACAAGGGCGCCCTGAAAAATTACCTGTGAAAACCCGTACAGCATGCTGCCAGTCCTGTCTTTACGCCCATCGTTTCGTGCGTGCGAAACGATGGGTTACTCGTGATGATTACTCGCCGTAAACGTTAAAATCGAAGTACTTTTTCGCCAGCTTGTCGTAGGTGCCGTCGGCACGCATTTCTGCAAACGCCTTATTCAGCGCGTTCAGCAGTTCGGTGTCGTCTTTACGCAGACCCATACCGGTACCCACACCAAACAGCTTCACGTCTTTAATTGACGGGCCGCCGAACTGGTAGTCTTTACCGATAGGCTGTTTCAGGAAACCTTCACTCGCCGCCACTTCGTCCTGGAATGCCGCGTCAATACGACCGGCGGTCAGGTCAGAGTAGATATTGTCCTGTCCCTGGTAGGAAACAATTTCAATACCCTTAGGCGCCCAGTGCTCATTACCGTACGTCTCCTGAGTGGTGCCCTGCAGTACGCCCACGCGTTTGCCTTTCAGCGTGGCAAGATCAGGCGTAATTGGGGAATCCTTTTTCACCACCAGACGAGAGTCTGCGGCGTAGAGTTTGTCGGTAAAAGCAATTTCCTGCTGACGTTTTTCAGTGATCGACAGCGATGACATGATGGCATCGATTTTCTTCGCTTTCAGCGAGGGGATCAGAGCGTCCAGCGGGTTTTCCACGAAGGTACATTGTGCCTGGATGCGCTTACACAGCTCTTTTGCCAGATCAATGTCAAAACCCACTAATTCACCCTGTGCATTCTTTGATTCGAACGGTGCATACGTAGGGTCAGTACCGATACGCACTTTTTGCGGGATTGCTGCAAATGCGCTTGATGCAGAAGCAAGCGCTAATACCAGAGAAAAAGACAACGCCAGTTTTTTCATAATCATCCTCTACAAGCTGTGATTTTTGTGTGTTTTTTAGAAATAATCTGAGCGGTTATCGTGCCATCTTTCGGCCCTTCAAGGCAAAGCATTCTGCCCTTCAGGCTGGCTTTTTTCTCATTAAAAATGCTTAATTATGCAACCTCGCGCAACTTTCGAACAAAAAACGCACCATCATGGTGCATCGAGAAATTCATGCACCATGATGATACATACGGCAGATTAGTCGCCGTAGACGTTGAAGTTAAAATACTTCTTCGCCATCTTGTCGTAGGTGCCATCGGCACGCAGTTCAGCTAACGCTTTATCAAATGCCGCCTTCAGCTCCACGTCATCTTTACGCAGCCCAACGCCAGTGCCATCGCCAAAGTATTTTTTGTCTTTCACCGACGGGCCAGCAAACTCAAAATCTTTACCGGCAGGCTGTTTCAGGAAGCCTTCGCTTGCCGCGACTTCATCCTGCAACGCTGCGTCCAGACGGCCCGCAGCCAGGTCGGCGTAGATCAGGTCCTGGTTTTGATAGGCCACCACGTCGATGCCTTTACTACGCCAGTTTTCATTGGCATAGGCTTCTTGTGTAGACCCCTGCAGCACGCCAATATGCTTGCCCTTCAGCCCGTCCAGCGTCGGTTTAACCGAGGAGCCTTTGGCGGCAATCAGGCGGGAGTCCGCCGCGTACAGCTTGTTGGAGAAAGCAATCTCCTGTTGGCGTTTTTCGGTGATCGACAGTGAAGAGATAATCGCGTCGATTTTCTTCGCCTTCAGCGACGGGATCAGCGCGTCAAAATCGCTCCCCACCCAGGTGCATTTGATACTGGCGCGTTTACACATTTCGTTGCCCAGATCGATATCAAAGCCGATAAAATCGCCTTTGGCGTCTTTCGATGAGAACGGTGCGTAGGTGGTATCGGTACCGATGCGGATGCTCTGTGGCAGTGCGGCAAATACGCTGGAGGCGCTGCTGAGACCCAGCAGCAAAGAGAGAGCCAGAACCGTCTTTTTCATACGTTCCCCTATTAAACCGTGATGTCGTTAACTGCTAATAGTTATGTTGTGTTGTGTCTGCATAACCTACTCTGCATCTTCCGTGCCATCTTTAACGCTGCAAAAGCAGGCAATGTTAAATATGTTAACAAAAAGATAACGAGAGGTGATCATCAGGAAAGATATCAGCAGCAGCGTATAAATCGAGCACAAAAATGCAAATGGGATGATTAAATAGCGAGGATTTGATCGGTGTTACACAATTGCCCTGAAACAGGGCAAAAGCGACATCATGCACGATAGTGGCGCAGGGTTACGCGCCCGTCCAGCGGGTAAAGAGATCTTCAGGCAACGTAATATCGAAAAGATCGAGTACGCGGTTAACGGTCTGGTTAATCACGTCGTCCAGACTTTGTGGGCGATGATAAAACGCCGGAACCGGCGGCATGATAACGGCACCTATCTCCGCCGCCTGAGTCATCAGGCGCAGATGGCCTAAATGCAGCGGCGTTTCACGCACGCACAGCACCAGCGGGCGGCGCTCTTTTAGCACCACATCGGCGGCGCGGGTTAGCAGGCCATCGGTATAGCTGTTGACGATGCCGGAGAGCGTTTTTATCGAGCACGGCAGGATAACCATCCCCGCGGTTTTGAACGAGCCGGAAGAGATGCTCGCGGCGATGTCACGGGCATCGTGCACCACATCCGCCAGCGCCTGAACCTCGCGCAGTGAAAAATCCGTCTCCAGCGCCAGCGTCTGTCTTGCTGCCTGGCTCATCACCAGATGCGTTTCAACATCCGCGACGGTTTGCAGCACCTGCAACAAACGCACGCCGTAAATAGCGCCGCTTGCGCCGGAAATACCAATGATGAGTCGTTTCACACAGACCGCCCTGTAGCCATAATGGGGCAAACTTTGCCGGATTACGGCGCCAGACGCAACCGCAACGCGTCACTATCCGTCACCGAGCTACCGCGCGCCACCAGCCGCACCGGCAGCAGCAGGTTGCGTTCGCTCTCGTCGTTCATCAGCAACTGAAAGGCATCACGTCCCAGCTCGCGTTTATCAACCGCCACCGTGGTCAGCGGCGGATGAGCCCAGGCCGCCGCATCGATATCATCGAACCCGACGATAGCCATCTCTTCCGGCACGCGAATACCCCGACGAGCACATTCACGCATCGCCACCAGCGCCGCCACGTCGTTATAGGCAAAAATCGCATCCGGCGGCTGTGGTTGCGCTAGCAGGCGTGACATACCTTCAACCAGCGCCTGCTCGATCTCTTTAATCGGCGGCACCTCCACGCAGTATTCAGGCGCGAGCGTCAGCCCGGCATCAAACAGCGCTTGCTGATAGCCCTCTACGCGCTGACGGATACTGTAGTGGCGCTGCGAGGTTCCCAGAAACGCAATGCGGGTTCTCCCCTGCTCCAGCAAATGACGCGTGGCGATGAAGCCACCGTGGAAATTATCCGGGTTAACGCAAGGAAAATCAGCCGCCCATAAATCCACCAGCGCCACCGGCAGCGAGCTCTGGCGTAGTTCAGCCAGCACTTCGGGCTCAAGATAGCCCGCACAAATCAGCGCATCCGGCTGGTGCAGTTGAATCAGCTCAGACACAGAATCCTGCGGGCCGATCGGCTGAAAGCTCATGGCAATGTCGTTTTCCCGGCAGGCATCTGCCACACCTAGCATTACCGTGGAGTAGAACGGCAGCGCGCTGGCAATATTGTGCTCCCGGTGGAGCAAAAACATCAGCCGCTTGATACGCCCGGTGCGCAGGCGGCTGAAGTCGTAGCCCTCTGCCTGAGCGATTGACAAAATACGCTGCCGCGTTTCATCGCTCAGCCCCGGCTGCCCTTTCAGAGCGCGGGACACCGCGCCAATGGAAACGCCGCACGCCGTGGCAATATCTTTGATTCTAATTTTCTTCGCCATTCCGTTCGCTTCCGTCTGTTAACCCTTGTGCCGGACAGAGAATACCATGTCCTCGCCCGCACAAAACGCCTGTTTTTTAGGTTTTCATTTACTAAACAGAATATCAAATCACCATTAATTTCTCTCGGTGATGGTATTTAGCGCCTCTCACACATCATTAATTGTGATAAACATCACCATTATAATTTTATTTATAGTAAAAATAAGATCGAATTCACTCTTTAAACTGTACGCTATATACCCGCATTTCGCACAGGATCTATGCTCAGCGCCGTTAGTTATTTACTAAAAATCGTCAGAGATACGCCGTAATGACTTTTTGAATCATCACACCCTGTTCGAGGATTGGTTATGACCATTGCTGATAACCTGGATACTGATGTACAGACCGTTGATGCGGGGGAGACGCTCTCTACCCGCGAAAAGATAGGCTATGGATTAGGCGATGCCGGCGGGCATTGCATCTCAGATTTGATTAGCGGCTTTTTACTGTTTTTCTACACCGACGTCTTCGGGCTGAGCCCCGCCATCGTTGGCGCCATGTTCTTTACCCTGCGTATCTTTGATGCCGTTTCCGACCCGGTAATGGGCGTGATTGCCGACCGCACCCGCAGCCGTTGGGGGCGTTTTCGTCCGTGGCAGCTCTGGACAGCCGTACCGCTGGGCGTGATTGGTATCCTGACCTTTACCGTCCCGGACATGAGCGCAAACATGAAAATTGCGTGGGCTTTCGGCACCTATTTCCTGCTCTCCATCGGCTATACCGCCAACAACGTGCCTTACTGCGCGCTGATTAACGCCATCACCAACCGCCACGATCAGGTGATGTCCTGCCAGTCCTGGCGCTTCGTGTTAAGCGGCATTGCCGGTTTCCTGGTCTCAGTCGGTCTGCCGTGGATGGTGGAATTCTTTGGTCAGGGCAACCTGGCGAAAGGTTATCAGTATGGCGTCACCGTGCTGTGCACCATCGGCATGGTGCTGTTCCTGCTGTGCTTCTTCTGGGTGAAAGAGCGTGTGCCACTCTCGCTGGCGGGTAACTTCACGCTGCGCGAACACCTGGCTGGCCTGCGTAAAAATGACCAGTTGCTGATGATGCTCATCATGTCCTTCCTGCTGGTGAATATTCTCTGTATTCGCGGCGGCGGTTACATGTACTTCATCTCCTACGTGCTTGAGGGCGGAGCCGGATACATGTCGATGTTCTTCGGTATCCTCACCATTTCCGGGATTGCCGGGGCGATGATCGTCAACCCGCTCTCTCGCCGCGTTGATATGGTGCGCCTTTACTACTGGACTAACCTGGTGCTGGTCGCGTTCGGGATTGGCATGTACTTCCTCCCGGTTGGCCCGCACTACCAGGTGCTGTGGCTGGTTTGCATTGCTATTAACAGCGTGATTCAGGGCTTCACCCTGCCGCTGCACTTCTCAATTATGGCCTTCGCTGACGACTACGGCGAATGGAAAACCGGCGTGCGCTCCTCCGGGATGAACTTCGCCTTCAACCTCTTTTTCATCAAGCTCTCCTGGGCCTCTTCCGGCGGCATTATCAGCCTGATCCTGATTATGGTGGCCTATCAGCCGGGGCTCGGGAACCAGACGCCAGCGTCTATTCATGGCATCACCCTGCTGCAAAGTCTGGTGCCAGCCGTGTTCCACTTTGTGCTCGCCATGTGCCTGCTGAAGTGCCGACTTAACGGCCCCATGATGAAACGTATTTCTACCGACCTTCACCAACGCCATTCACACATTTCTTGAGGTAAACATGATGCAGTCTGATGTGATTGAAGCCGATCTGAACCGAATCACCATTACAGACCCGTTTTTAGGGGAATACCAGCGCCTCATCCGCGATGTGGTTATCCCTTATCAGTGGGAGGCGCTTAATGACAATCTGCCGGAGGCGGAGCCGAGCCACGCGCTGGCTAACTACCGTATTGCCGCCGGTCTTGAGCAGGGTGATTTTTATGGGATGGTCTTTCAGGACAGCGATGTCACCAAATGGCTGGAAGCGGTCGCCTGGTCATTAAGCCAGAAGCCGGATGCTCAGCTCGAAAAAACCGCTGATGAGGTGATTGAGCTACTGGCGCAGGCGCAGTGTGAAGATGGTTATCTGAATACCTGGTATACCGTGAAGGAACCCGGGTTACGCTGGACCAACGTGGCAGAGTGCCACGAGCTTTACTGCGCCGGGCACCTGTTCGAAGCGGCAGTGGCGTTTTACCACGCCACCGGCAAGCGTCGCCTGCTCGACATTTCTTGCCGCTTTGCCGATCACATCGACACGGTTTTCGGACCGAACCCCGATCAGCTGCGCGGCTATCCGGGGCATCCGGAAATTGAACTGGCGCTGATGCGTCTGTATGAAGTGACAAAAGAACCGCGCTATCAGGCGCTGGCCTGCTTCTTCGTGGAAGAGCGCGGCCAGCAGCCGTACTACTACGATATTGAGTTTGAAAAACGCGGCGGTACCCGCCATTGGGTGGGTTGGGGTGATGCCTGGCCAGGCATGATTAAAGACAAGTCGTACACCCACGCACATAAGCCGCTTTCAGAACAACACGAAGCGGTCGGCCACGCCGTGCGGTCGGTGTATCTGATGACCGGGCTGGCGCATATCGCCCGTATGACCCACGACGAAGATAAACGCCAGACCTGCCTGCGGATCTGGGACAACATGGTGCAGCGCCGCATGTATATCACCGGCGGCATCGGTTCGCAGGGCATTGGCGAAGCCTTCACCAGCGACTACGACCTGCCGAACGATACCGCCTACGGCGAAAGCTGCGCCTCGATTGGCCTGATGATGTTCGCCCGCCGCATGTTAGAAATGGAGGGCGATGCTCACTACGCCGACGTGATGGAGCGCGCGTTCTACAATACGGTGCTCGGCGGGATGGCGCTGGACGGTAAGCACTTCTTCTACGTCAACCCGCTGGAAACGCACCCGAAAAGCATTCCGCATAACCATATCTACGATCACATCAAGCCGGTTCGTCAGCGCTGGTTCGGCTGCGCCTGCTGCCCGCCGAACATTGCGCGCACGCTGGTTGCTATCGGTCATTACATTTTCACTCCGCGCCCGGATGCGCTGTTTATCAACTTCTACGCCGGTAGCGAAGCGCAGTTCACGGTGAGCGAGCAGACGCTGGCGCTCGAAATCGAAGGCAACTATCCGTGGGATGAAGAGGTGAACATTCGCTTCACGCATCCGCAGGCGGTCGAGCACACCCTGGCGCTGCGCCTGCCGGAGTGGTGTGACGCGCCGAAGGTGCTGGTCAACGGTGAACCTGCGGTGGGTGATACCCTCAACGGTTATCTGCACCTGCACCGCCAGTGGCAGGAGGGTGACGTGATTACGCTGCACCTGCCAATGACCATTCGCCGCGTCTACGCCAACCCGCTGGTACGCCATGCGGCGGGCAAAGTGGCGATTCAGCGCGGGCCGTTGATCTACTGTCTGGAAGAGGCGGATAACGGCAGCGAGCTGCATAATCTGTCACTGCCAAAAGAGAGTGCGTTCCGTGAGATCCAGGGCGTTGGCGTGCTGAAGGGCAAGGTGCTGCTGCAGGCGGAAGGGCTACGCGTGCTAACCGCTCAGGAAGATAAGCCGCTGTACAGCTTTGATAATCGTCAGACGGCGGTTGAGAAGCAGACGTTAACCTTTATCCCGTGGTTTAGCTGGGCCAACCGTGGCGAAGGCGAAATGCGGATTTGGGTGGACGAGGCGTAACCATAAAAAAAGCCGGATGGCGGCTACGCCTCATCCGGCCTACAACGAGGGTGGACGGTAGGCCGGATAAGACGCGATGCGTCGCCATCCGGCATTCCTGATTTACCCTTCGTTATGCATCTCTAAATTTTCCACTTCGTTCTGCAACTGCACCGCTTTCGCGTCGTCGTTACGCAGAGAGTCAAGGAAATCAAGATAGCTCTGGTCGACGTCTTTGGTCACGTACACGCCGTTGAACACCGAGCATTCGAACTGCTGAATATCCGGGTTCTCCGCGCGTACTGCCTCAATCAGATCGTCCAGATCCTGGAAGATAAGCCCATCCGCGCCGATTATCTGGCGAATCTCATCCACTTCACGCCCGTGAGCAATCAGCTCAGTGGCGGTTGGCATATCGATACCGTAAACGTTCGGGAAACGAATTTCCGGCGCTGCGGAAGCCAGGTAAACCTTCTTCGCGCCCGCTTCACGCGCCATCTCGATGATCTGCTCAGAGGTGGTACCGCGCACGATGGAGTCATCCACCAGCAGTACGTTCTTATCGCGGAATTCAGCGCGGTTAGCGTTGAGCTTGCGGCGAACGGACTTACGACGCAGCTGCTGGCCCGGCATGATAAAGGTACGACCCACGTAGCGGTTTTTCACAAAGCCCTGGCGGTAGGGTTTGCCGAGAATACGCGCAATTTCCAGCGCGATATCGCAGGAGGTTTCCGGAATCGGAATGACCACGTCGATATCAAGATCTTCCCATTCACGCGCAATTTTCTCGCCAAGCTTGGTCCCCATGTTCACACGAGCGCTGTAGACGGAAATCTTGTCGATAAAGGAGTCCGGACGCGCGAAGTAGACGTACTCGAACAGGCACGGGTTGCTCACCGGATTGTCAGCGCACTGACGGGTGAACAGCTGGCCATTTTCAGTAATGTAGACCGCCTCGCCCGGCGCAACGTCGCGCAGGAATTCGAAGCCGAGGGTGTCCAGCGCCACGCTTTCGGAAGCCACCATATATTCGGTGCGACCGTCGCCGATATCGCGCTTGCCCAGCACCAGTGGACGAATACCGTTAGGGTCACGGAAGGCCACCATACCGTGGCCGATAATCATCGCCACACAGGCATACGCCCCGCGAATCTGGCGGTTGGTAGCGGCGATGGCCGCGAAGATGTTGTCCGCTTCCAGAGGATAGTGACGGAAGTTATCCAGCTCGCTCGCAAAGATATTGAGCAGGATTTCAGAATCGGAGGTGGTGTTAATGTGACGGCGTTTTTCTTCAAACAGCTTTTGACGTAACTCGTGCGCATTGGTCAGGTTGCCGTTATGCGCAAGCGTAATACCATATGGGGAGTTGACGTAAAAAGGCTGGGCTTCAGACGCGCTGGAACTGCCCGCCGTTGGGTAGCGCACGTGGCCAATACCCATGTTGCCCTGCATACGCTGCATGTGGCGGGCTTCAAAGACATCGCTCACCAGACCGTTCGCTTTACGCAAGCGGAAGCAGTTGTTGGCATCAATGGTGATGATGCCAGCGGCATCCTGTCCACGGTGCTGCAGCACCGTTAGCGCATCATAAATCGACTGGTTAACCGGCATGACACCGGCGATACCGACAATACCGCACATACGTCTTTTCCTCGTTAAGCAACGACCCAAAGCTTATACTTTGGGCAAGAAACTTGACGAGCTTTGAAGGTATTCAAAAAACCATCTGATAACCGGCGAGAAATAGGGAATAAACTGCGAATGCTGCCAATCATCGCTTTTGGACATGCCGGTAAAGGTGTCAAGGAAGAACAAGATAGCGGCGATGATCAGCACCCCACGTAGCGCGCCGAAGCAGATCCCCAATACCCTGTCTGTACCCGACAGACCGGTCTTCTCCACCAGCTGACCTATCACAAAGTTGACGATAGCGCCGACGATGAGCGTCGCGATGAATAGCGCCGCAATAGCAATCCCATTTCGAACCCGTTCGTCCTCAAAGCCCGTAAACCAGACAGACAGGTCAGTGTAGTAATGGCTAGCAACGTAGAAGGCACAGCCCCATGTTACCAACGATAATGCTTCACGAACAAAGCCGCGGATGAGGCTCACCAAGCAAGATAAGCCCAGCACCGCGATAATGGCGTAATCAATCCAGACCATATACGTCCCACGATTTTACGCCCTGTCATCCAGTTCGGGCGCATTCTAACAGAAAAAGAAAACGTTTGCGTAGGGATTTCCTTCCCCGGCGTAAATAAAAAATGGCGCTGAAAAAATATTCAACGCCATCGTTTTTTGGTGGCTTTTGGCGTTGTTTAGCGCCCCTCATCCTAACCCTCTCCCCTGAGGGGAGAGGGGACCGTTGGGAGACGTCGATAAGTCCAGCACCGACTTTCTCCCTCGCCCCTCTGGGGAGAGGGCCGGGGTGAGGGGGAAAAACAAACGCCTTAGTTCGGCGTATATCCCATCACTACGCCACTCAGCCCCGACAGCTGCTTCAACTCACCAAGTGAGCCTTTCAGCTTATCTTTCGAGGCATCCGGGCCAACCAGAATACGGGTGATTTTACCCTGAACAGGCGTCGAAGGCGACGTGTAGGCGTGATAACCCGCACCGCGCAGACTCGCGACAATTTCATTCACCTTATCTGCATTCTTCAATGCACCGAGCTGTACCACATACGCTTTACCAACCGGCGCCGGTTTCTCTTCCGGCGCGGCTTTCGGCGGTGGCGTAGTCGCCGCGACCTGCTCGGCCACTGGCTGCGGTTTTGGCTTCGGTTTTTCTACCGGCTTAGGCTTCGGCAGCTCAGCCGCAGGCGGGATCTGCTCGAGCTCGCCGTTGCCGCTGACTGACAGCCGGCTGGAATCCAGCGATGGCGCGGCGGCATCGCCTGCCCTCACCTCTTCAGCCGCGCCTTCCGGCGGTTGAGCAGGCAGCGCCTGCGTCGCCGTTGGCAGCATATCTGGTTCATCGCGATCGCCAGGCTTAGGCACCAGCGGGATGGCAGCAAACTCATCCTGATAATGCTTTTTTTGCCCGTCAAGCAGCCCTGGCAGTACAATGACCCCCAGCGCGACTAATACAATCGTCCCGACGAGACGGTTTTGAAACTTACTTGCCACCAGCACTCCCCGCGTCCAACACTTCCATCACATGCGCTACCGTGTGGAATGAACCACACACCAGCACCGTATCTTCAGGCGCTGCATCAGCCATGGCGGCATGCCACGCCTGCGCCACATTGCTATAAATAGCACCTGCGCGCAGATGCTCGCACAGCTGCTCCGCCGTTGCACCGCGCGGCCCTTCAAGCGGCGCGCAGTACCAGCTATCCACAACGTCTTCCAGGCACGCCAGCGTACCGGCGATGTCCTTATCATGCAGCATACCAATAACCGCCAGCACTCGCCCGGTTTTCGGCAACGATTTGAGACGCCCGGCAAGGTAGGCTGCGGCGTGTGGGTTATGCGCGACGTCGAGAATGACGCGCGGCTCAAGCTGGATGGTCTGGAAACGGCCTGGCAGAATCGCGCTGGCGATGCCTTCGCGGATAACCACCTCGCTCACCTTCAGCCCGCTGGCGCGCAGCGCGGCAAGCGCCGTAGCAGCGTTTGGCTGCGGCACATTTGGCAGCGGCAGGTTGCGCAGTTCGCCGTGCGCATCGCTGAAGGTCCAGCTATCGCCTTCAACGCTATAGCGCCAGTCAACGTCACGCTGCAACAGTTGTGCGCCTTTTTCGCGCGCCACATCCGCAATGGTGTGCGGCATATCCGGCTCGCCGACGACCGCAGGACGATGAGCGCGAAACACGCCCGCTTTCTCGCGGCCAATGCTTTCACGGTCCGGCCCCAGCCAGTCGGTGTGGTCCAACGCGATGCTGGTGACGACGGAGACGTCGGCATCGACAATGTTAGTGGCGTCCAGGCGCCCGCCTAAGCCCACTTCCAGAATCACCACATCCAGCGCGGCCTGCTTAAACAGCCACAGCGCCGAAAGCGTTCCGTACTCAAAGTAGGTCAACGATGTTTCACCACGCGCCGCTTCTATCGCCGCAAACGAGGCGGTGTGTGCGCTTTCTGGCAGCTCAGCGCCCTGCACGCGCACGCGTTCGGTGTAGCGAACCAGATGCGGGGAGCTGTAAACCCCCACCTTGTAGCCTGCCGCCATCAGGATAGTTTCCAGCGTACGGCAGGTGGTGCCCTTGCCGTTCGTACCCGCAACGGTAAAGACAAACGGCGCAGGCTTCAGCACGCCCAGATTCCCGCCCACCTGGCTTACGCGCGCCAGGCCGAGATCGATGGTCTTGGAGTGAAGGTTTTCCAGATAAGAAAGCCACGTAGCCAGGGGCGACGTGGCCTGAGGAATAAGATGTTTGTCCATGGTGTCGCAACGTCCAACAGCGGTGAGTAAAAGCAAAAAGGGCAGAGCCACCCGGCCCTGCCCTTTGGATTATCAGGCCTCTGGTTCCTGATCCGGTACCGGTGGTACCACCACGCTTTCGCGCGGCGCGTCCGGGTTCGGTGCCGGGAGATTCATCAGCTTCGCCAGAATGCTAGCAAGCTTCAGACGCATTTCCGGACGGCGAACGATCATGTCGATAGCGCCCTTCTCGATGAGGAACTCACTGCGCTGGAAGCCCGGCGGCAGTTTCTCACGAACGGTCTGTTCAATAACGCGTGGACCGGCAAAGCCGATCAGCGCTTTTGGCTCAGCGATGTTCAGGTCGCCCAGCATCGCGAAGCTCGCGGAGACACCACCCATGGTTGGGTCGGTCAGCACGGAGATGTACGGTAAACCGCGCTCCTGCATTTTCGCCAGCGCCGCAGAGGTTTTCGCCATCTGCATCAGAGACATCAGCGCTTCCTGCATACGCGCACCGCCGGAAGCGGAGAAGCAGATCAGCGGACAGTTGTCTTCCAGCGCCTGTTCAACGGCACGGACAAAACGCGCACCGACAACAGAACCCATTGAGCCGCCCATAAAGGAGAACTCAAAGGCCGCACCGACAACCGGCATACCGTGCAGAGTGCCTTTCATGACGATCAGCGCGTCTTTTTCACCTGTCTCTTTCTGAGCAGATGCCAGACGGTCTTTGTACTTTTTAGAGTCACGGAACTTCAGCACGTCTTTCGGCTCAAGTTCACTACCCAGTTCTACCAGGGACCCTTCATCTAACAGGCTATGCAGGCGATTACGCGCTGACATACGCATGTGATGATCGCACTTCGGGCAAACCTCGAGGTTACGCTCCAGCTCAGCGCGATACAGAACCTGACCACAGCTATCGCATTTGGTCCACACCCCTTCCGGGATGCTCGCCTTACGGGTAGGTGTGATATTGCTTTTAATTCGTTCAATCCAGCTCATTGATAACCTTTCTGCCTGAACCTGGTCGATGCCAGTTTTGCCATAAGGGGGCGCGCATAATGCCACTTTTGCCCCTCATAGACCATGAATGTTGCACATTAAAACATAACAGCCCGAAACTTGGCATAAAAAAGTGGTCGAACCGCGAAACATGTCGTAACAGGGCACGGCTGAATCGTGCCCTACGTGCAGGGTTTATTTTGCCTCTTTTGCCGCCTTACGGCGGTGACGAATCACTTCAATCACGCCCGGCAATATCGACAGCACGATGATAGCGACAATCAGCAGCTTCAGGTTTTCCTGAACCACCGGCAGATCGCCAAACAGGTAGCCCGCGTAGGTGAACAACAGCACCCACAGTAGCCCGCCGGTTACGTTGTAGAGAGCAAAATGACGATAGGACATATGGCCCATTCCCGCCACAAATGGCGCAAATGTTCTGACGATAGGCACAAATCGCGCCAGAATAATGGTTTTTCCGCCATGCTTATCGTAGAACGCATGGGTTTTATCGAGGTAGCTACGACGGAAGATTTTCGAGTTCGGGTTGCTAAAGAGCTTCTCACCAAACAGCCGACCAATGGTGTAGTTCACCGCATCGCCGACAATCGCCGCAATGACCATCAGTACCACCATCAGGTGGACGTTGAGATCGTTGGTTGGCAGTGCGGATAGCGCACCGGCAACAAACAGCAGCGAGTCGCCAGGCAGGAACGGCGTCACCACCAGCCCCGTTTCGCAGAACAAGATCAGGAACAGAATGGCGTAAACCCAGATGCCGTACTGCGCAACCAGCTCCGCCAGGTGCACGTCAATGTGCAAAATAAAATCAATTAAAAAACGGATGAGATCCATATTGTCTTAGCCCCAAATGACTTCGTTAGTCCGCCAGGAAAAGCGGGCCCATCGGCGCGTTGGGCAGTTTAAAGTGCGCGGGGTAATCTACCGCCACCAGATACAGCCCTTCCGCTTTTGCCGTTGCGGCGGCAAGCGTCCTGTCTTTTGCCGCCAGCAGTTCTGCCATCCAGCTCTCCGGCTGGTTTCCTGCGCCAACTTCCATCAGGCTGCCAACAATATTCCTTACCATGTGGTGCACAAAGGCGTTCGCTTTGATGTCCACCACAATATAGTTGCCATAGCGCGTCACGTTAATATGCATAACGTTGCGCCATGGCGTACGCGACTGACACTGCACCGCGCGAAACGAGGTGAAATCATTCTCACCCAGCAGACTTTGCGCGGCGCGGTGCATCCGCTCCGCGTCCAGCGGCTGGTGATAATGCGTCACCCCCTGCCCCAACACCGCCGGACGCAGCCGGTGGTTGTAGATGACGTAGCGGTAGCGACGCGCCGTTGCGCTAAAGCGGGCGTGGAAATCGTCGGGAACAGCTTTCACCCAACGCACCGCGATGTCACCAGGTAAATTCGCATTTACGCCCAGCGTCCAGGCGGCGTCTTTACGCAACGCGCGGGTTTCAAAGTGCACCACCTGACCCGTGCCGTGAACGCCGGCGTCGGTACGTCCGGCGCAGTACACGTTGATAGGCTCGTTTGCCACCTGCGAGAGCGCTTTTTCGAGCTTCTCCTGCACGCTGCGCACTTCGTTTTGCCGCTGCCAGCCGTAGTATTTGCTGCCGTCGTACTCAATGCCCAGCGCAATTCGATAGACCGGCAGCAGCTCTTTGTCAGACATTAGTACAGATACTCCTGCACCAGTTTCTCAGCGGTTTTGACCGCCATCAGCGCGCCGCCAAAGCGAACGTTATCGGCAACGGACCAGAACTGAACCTGTTCCGGCATGCCGTAATCGTTACGAACGCAGCCAATGGAAAGGTGCGCGCTACCAGTGGCATCGCCAACCTGAGTCGGGAACTCCCCCTCTTCAGACAGCACGATATCTTCGCCACGGGAGAAGGCATCACGCGCTTCTTCTGCGGACAGCGGACGCATGGCTTCAAAGCTCACCATCTGCGCGTGGCCGTAGAACACCGGCGACTGCACGCAGCTTGCGGAGATCATCAGGCCTTCGTCCTGCAGAATTTTGCGTACCTGGTCGACGATACGACGCTCTTCACGCACGGAGCCTTCACGGTCCGGCAGCAGCGGCAGCATGTTGAACGCCAGCTGGCGACCAAAGAAGTCATCTTCATCAATCGGAATACCGTTCAGTAGCTTGGCGCTCTGCCCTGCCAGCGCGTCGACGGCTTTTTTGCCGTGCGCGGAGGCGGAGATGAGGCTGGCCACGTTGATACGCGACAGGCCACCGTCATCAATCAGCGGCTTCAGCGCAGCCAGCAGCTGGCTGGTCTGGCTATCGGCGACGGCAATCAGGTTGCGGTTGCGATAATCCGCCATCACGAACGGGTTCACGTCTGGTACCACCAGCGGCACGTCCGGCTCCAGCGCGAACAGACCGCTGAGGTCGATAACCAGGCAGCCCGCGTTGGTGGCTTCTTCGGCATAGCTTGCCGACGCTTCCTGACCCGCGGCAAAGAATGCCAGTTGAGCCTGCGTCCAGTCGAACTCTGCGGCGTCCTGCACACTGACTGATTTACCATTAAAACGCAGGTGTTCGCCCGCGCTGTCGGTGCGCGCCAGCGCATAGATATCACCCACCGGGAACTGACGTTCAGCAAGGGTTTCAAGCAGGGCTTCGCCTACGGCGCCGGTTGCGCCCAGGATGGCAATATTCCAGCCTTCAGACATGGTGATTTACTCCAGAAAAAATGGCGACCCTGCCGGAGTATCCGGCAGAGGCATTAAGAAGACATTAACAATGTACGGCGTTAAACCCGAGTTTTTGCAGCAGCGCGGCGGCATCGGCATCATCACACTCAACGGTTAATGATGACCACTCACGACGCTCGAGATAATTTTTGCGCAGCTTGTCAAATTCGCCCGGGATCCCCGCCACTTTTCGCAGCGGTGCGTCATCGCGGCGCACATCATACACCAAATGGACCAGTCTTTTCAGCGTAGGCTGATCGAGCGGGCCATGCAGGTTGATGCGGCCAAACTCAGGCGCCGGCAGCAGCGTAGAGAGCGCCACTTCCTGCGGTTGACCGATAAACTGACTGTAGGCTTCAAACACCTGAGTGGTGCCGCGCGCTTTGCCTTCCAGGGTGTATCCCGCGATATGCGAGGTGCCCAGATCGACTTTATCGAGCAGCGCCAGGTTAAGATCCGGCTCGGGCTCCCATACATCCAGCACGACGCTAAGGTTCTGTCCCTCTTCCAGACATTTCAGCAGCGCAGCGTTATCTACCACCGGACCACGGCAGGCGTTGATTAAAATCGTCCCCGGCTTCAGGCGGCGAATCCGCGCCTCATCGGCAAGGTGCAGCGACTTATACTGACCTTCTTTATACAGCGGCGTGTGAAAGGTGATAACGTCAGCTTCAGCGACCAGTTCGTCGAGCGAGCGGAAATCGCCCTCGTCGCCGTTATCCGCACGCGGCGGATCGCACAGCAATGTTTTAATGCCCAACGCTTCAAGGCGCTTTTGCAGACGGCCACCCACGTTGCCCACGCCGACGATACCGACGGTGCGGTCAGCCAGCGCAAAACCGTCGCGCTCGGCCAGCATCAGCAGCGCCGAGAAAACATATTCCACCACGGCAATCGCGTTACAGCCTGGCGCAGCCGAGAATCCAATTCCCGCCTGCGTCAGCCACGACTGGTCGACGTGGTCAGTGCCCGCCGTCGCCGTACCGACAAATTTAATTGCCTTGTCACCGAGCAGCGCTTCATTCACCTTCGTTACCGAACGCACCATCAGCGCATCAGCATCGGTTAACGCATCGGTCGGGATTGGCCGGCCAGGAACCGCCCTCACTTCGCCCAGGCGGCTAAAAAGCTCACGGGCGTAGGGCATATTTTCATCAACAAGGATTTTCACGGTTCAGTACCTGTCTGAGAGCGAGAGTAAACCGGGGAAGTGTGCCATAATCTTGCCGCCAGGAATACTCGCGCCTGGTATCAGTACCGCTTTGCAGAAAGGAATAATCATGACGCAACCCATCTCAGGTATGCCTGCGCGCCCTCCGGGGGCCGACCCTACACCGCTTTCCAATGCTGGAGAGCAGCCGCTGAGTCTCCAGCAACGCACCGTGCTGGAACGTTTGATCACGCGCCTTATCACTATGACCTCACAACAAAATGCTGAGGTATGGGCTGGCGTGAAGCACGATCTGGGTGTGAAAAGCGATACGCCGCTGCTATCGCGTCACTTTCCGGCAGCCGAACAGAATTTAAATCAGCGCATCGGTACTGCTGAGCAGAACTTCAGTATGAGACAAACGCTGTCTCAGTTGACCGAGCTGCTCAGCCAGGGAAATAACCGTCAGGCCGTCAGTGATTTTATCCGCCAGCAGTACGGGCAAACCGCGTTGAACCAGCTCACGCTGCCGCAGCTTAAAAATGTGCTGCAGCTCCTCCAGCGCGGCCAGCTTTCTATTCCTCAACCACAGCAGCGCCCGGCGACAGACCGTCCGCTGCTACCGGCAGAGTACACCACGCTCAATCAGCTGGTTGGCAAGCTTTCTGCGGCCACCGGTGAGCCGAGTAAGCAAATCTGGCAGTCGCTGATTGAGCTCGCCAGCGTGAAGCCCGATGCGCTCTATTCAGATAAAGCGCAGGCATCATCCACCGAGGCCAGTAAGCCGCTGTGGCAGTCGCTTCAGGAGTTTTCTCCGGTCAAAACCAGCGAGCTTATTCCCGCTAAATATTTCACTTCGCTGGTGACCTTGCTGCAAGCGCGGTTGACGCTGAGCACGCACCCTGCGCCTACGCTTAACGTTCTTCAGGCAGCGCTTAAGCAACCGCTAGGCGATCAGGAGTTTCAGATTCTGCGTGATTACGGGCAGCAGAACTGGAATATTACGCCGCAGACGGCGCTCACCCCCGTTCAGGTTCAGGAGCTGCTTAATCTGCTGTTCCTTAAGCGTATTGAGCGTGAGCGCGTGGCGCATGCCGAGGCGCAGGTCTTGGAGGCGCGTAATATCCAGCCGATTTACGCGCCGTTTGCGCCGATGATTACGTCAATTAAGTCGCTGTCGGCACGCCCTGGGTTGGCTTTTGTGGTGCTGATTGTGGTGGCGGTGCTGCTTTGGGTGCTGCTGTAAGCTCGGCCATCAGGCATTAGCGCATCCTCTAATGGGTGCGCTAGATTCCCTCCGGCTTCCGGTCGGGCGCAAAGTGAACGGAACCACTGACCTCACTAACGGATATCAGGCTTTATCCCAGGCGCCCTGACGCGCAATAACGATTACTTACGGAATGACCAGAGGGTGACCACAATTCCCAGCACCGCGGAAATAGCCCCGCCGAGGAAGACGGACGGATAACCGAACGAGGTTGCCAGCATCCCCGCCAGCGGCCCGGATACGCCCAGTGCAATATCCTGGAACGCGGCGTAGCCGCCCAGCGCCGTACCGCGAACCAGCTGCGGCACGCGTTTCACCACTTCCACACCCAGCGCCGGGAAAATCAGCGAGCAACCGGCCCCGGTCAGCGCTGCGCCGGAAAGCGCCACCCACGCGCTCGGAGCCTGCCATAACAGCAGCAGACCCACCGTTTCAACTAACAGGGAAACCACGGCAACCTTCACGCCACCGAAGCGATCCGGCATCCAGCCAAACAGAATACGCACCAGCACGAAGGTGCCGCCGAATGCCGTCAACGTAAAGCCAGCCATCGACCAGCCCTTGCTCATAAAGTAGAGCGATACGAAAGTACCAATCACCGCAAAGCCTACACCCTGTAACGCCAGGCCCATGCCCGGTTTCCAGATAAGGCCAATCACGCTGAACAGCGACGGGCGCTCACCGGCCATGGCGGCAACTTTACGCACTGAACCGTTAAAGGCCCAGGCCAGCAGCGGCAGCGCCATCGTAACCCCGGCCAGCACGGCAAAACCGTAGCGTGCGTTGATAAACAGGCCCAGCGGCGCCCCGGCAGCCAGCGCGCCAAATATCGCCATGCCGTTCCAGGACATCACCTTGCCGGACTGCTTCGGCCCCACCAGCCCCATGCCCCAGGTCAGGGTGCCGGTTAATAGCTGGCTTTCACCAAAGCCCAGAATCAAGCGTCCGACGATAAGGAGGCCAAATTTGACCATCGCATCTACCGGCAGCAGCGCCGCACCAAGCCAGGCGGCCCCGGCAAACGCGCAGGCAGCCATGCCCTGCAATGCCGACCGCTTACCACCATACTGGTCCGCCAATCGCCCGGCATAGCCGCGCGTCAGCACGGTCGCAAAGAACTGAATGCCCACAGCGATGCCCACCATGGTGTTGCCGTAGCCCAGTTCCTGGTGCACAAATAGCGGAATGACCGGCAGCGGAATGCCGACGGTTAAATAGGTCAGAAACACCGCAAAAGCGATGCGAAATAACGACCCGTTCGAAGACGATGTTGATTCAGTTTGAGTTACTGCTGTCATGCTTTACTCCAGAAAACGAGTAAGGCGAGGTGCTGTAGCCACGCCCCCTCTACCTGCGAATCAGGATTAAGGTGCGTTGGTTGACGTTGAACGCTTACGCATTATCGTGATGATAATGTTGAGCCAGGAGTTTGCCTGTTATTTCAGGCGATTGTCAACGCATAAAAAAAGGAGCCCACGGGCTCCTTTTTCTCACCAACTGTAAAAATTACAGCTTACGCATAACCAGCGTGGCGTTGGTGCCGCCGAAACCGAAGCTGTTGGACATGACGGTAGTCAGTTCGCGGTCGGTTGGTTCAGTCACGATGTTCAGGCCAGCAGCCTGCTCGTCCATCTCGTCGATGTTGATGCTTGGGGCGATAAAGCCGTGTTCCAGCATCAGCAGAGAGTAGATAGCTTCCTGTACGCCAGCGGCGCCCAGAGAGTGACCGGTCATCGCTTTGGTTGCAGAAATTGCTGGGCTGTTGTCGCCAAACACTTCCTGAATGGCGCCCAGTTCTTTCACGTCGCCTACCGGAGTAGAAGTACCGTGGGAGTTCAGGTAGTCGATTGGGGTATCAACGCCGTGCATCGCCATCTTCATGCAGCGCACTGCGCCTTCACCGGATGGAGCAACCATGTCTGCACCATCGGACGTTGCGCCGTAACCAACGATTTCTGCATAGATATGCGCGCCGCGAGCCAGAGCGTGTTCCAGTTCTTCAACCACAACCATACCGCCGCCGCCAGCGATGATGAAACCATCACGGTGTGCGTCATAGGTACGGGAAGCTTTCTCTGGCGTTTCGTTGTATTTGGTGGACAGTGCGCCCATCGCATCGAACTCACAGGCCATTTCCCAGCCCAGCTCTTCGCCGCCGCCAGCAAAAACGATGTCCTGTTTGCCCAGCTGAATCTGCTCTACCGCATTACCGATACAGTGTGCGGAAGTGGCACACGCGGAGCTGATGGAGTAGTTCACGCCGTGAATTTTGAACGGCGTAGCGAGGCACGCGGAAACCGCAGAACCCATCGCTTTGGTCACAACGTATGGACCCACCGCTTTCAGGCCACGCGGGCTACGCATTGCGTCAGCACCGAATACCTGAGCTTTAGAAGAACCACCGGAGCCGGCAATCAGGCCTACGCGCGGGTTGTTCTGATAATCTTCTGCTTTCAGGCCAGAGTCTTCAACCGCCTGCTGCATGGAGAGATAAGCGTAGATAGAGGCATCGTTCATGAAACGGACCACTTTGCGGTCGATAAGACCGGTGGTGTCCAGTTTGACGTTACCCCATACGTGGCTACGCATACCAGAATCTTTGAACTCTTGAGAGAAAGTGATCCCCGAGCGTCCTTCACGCAGAGATGCCAGGACTTCCTGCTGGTTGCTACCGATGCTGGAAACGATACCCAGGCCAGTAATCACTGCACGTTTCATTCAATACCTCTGTAAGTCATCACTATTTTAAAGTTTCGAGTCGCAAGATAGCGTACACTTGTACGCCGAACAAGTCCGATCAGCAATTTTATGCAGAAATTTGCGCCATTGGGCCCGCATCGTTAAGATCCTCAGACTCCTTGCCGCACGAGTAACTTACGTGAAACATAACGCCATACAATCTGCCAACCTCGAATTTAACAGTGAGGGTACACCTGTTTCCCGAGATTTCGATGATGTCTACTTCTCTAATGACAACGGTCTGGAAGAGACTCGCTACGTCTTTCTCGGCGGGAACCAGTTGGATGAACGCTTCCCCCACCACCCGCGCCCGCTCTTTGTGGTGGCAGAAAGCGGTTTCGGTACCGGCCTCAATTTTCTGACGCTCTGGCAGGCGTTCGACGCATTTCGCCGCCAGCATCCTGACGCTACGCTACAAAGATTACATTTCGTCAGTTTTGAAAAATTTCCGCTGAAGGCCGACGACCTGCGTCTGGCACATCAGCATTGGCCTGAGCTGGCACCGTGGGCTGAGCAGCTTCAGGCGCAGTGGCCGCTGCCGCTGGCGGGTTGCCATCGCCTGCTGCTCGACGAAGGCCGCGTCACGCTGGATTTGTGGTTTGGCGATATCAATGAACTCACCGACAAACTCGACGACAGTTTTAATCAGCAGGTCGATGCCTGGTTCCTTGATGGCTTTGCTCCTTCCAAAAACCCGGATATGTGGACCCCTACGCTGTTTGCCGCGATGGCGCGAACCGCCAGACCGGGCGGCACGCTTGCTACCTTCACCTCGGCAGGATTTGTCCGCCGCGGCTTGCAGGAAGCCGGGTTCACCATGCGTAAGACCAAGGGCTTTGGCCGCAAGCGAGAAATGTTGACCGGCGAAATGACCAGCACCCTGCCTGAGGTAAATCGCACACCGTGGTTTGCTCGCACCGCGAGTGAAAAACGCGAGGTTGCGATCGTCGGCGGCGGCATCGCCAGCGCTCTGCTTTCGCTTGCCCTGTTGCGCCGTGGCTGGGCGGTGACGCTCTATTGTGCCGATGAAGCCCCTGCTCAGGGTGCATCCGGCAATCGCCAGGGCGCGCTGTATCCCCTGTTAAGCGCCCATGATGCCGCGCTGGCACAGTTCTTCCCGGCAGCGTTTCTCTACGCCCGGCGATTCTACGACGCTCTGCCCGTGACGTTTGAGAAGCAGTGGTGCGGCGTGACCCAGCTTGGCTTTGATGAAAAAAGCGCGGATAAAATCGCCAACATGCTCGCAATGGATCTACCTGCCGAGGTTGCTCATGCAGCCACGGCAGAAGAAGTTCACTCCAGCGTGGGGCTGCCAACCAACTGCGGGGGAATTCAATACCCGCTCGGCGGCTGGCTGTGCCCAGCGCAGTTGACTAGCGGAGCGTTTGAACTGGCTCGCCAGCAGGGTCTTCAGATGCACTGGGGAAAAACGTTAACTGCCCTCACCCATGAAGCCGATGGCTGGCAGCTTAGCTTTACCGATGGGCAAACGGCCTCGTCACCTGCCGTGGTGCTGGCAACCGGGCATAATATCAATCAGCTAGCCCAGACGGAGGCGCTGCCGGTGTATGCCGTCGGCGGCCAGGTCAGCCATATCCCCACCAGCGAGCGTCTGGCAAATCTTCGCCAGGTGCTGTGCTATGACGGATATTTAACGCCGCAAAATCCTAATAACCAGCAGCACTGTATCGGGGCAAGCTACCATCGCGGGCAGCGCGACATGGTGTTTAACGAGGAAGACCAGCGGCATAACCGTCAGCGCCTGATTGACTGTTTCCCGCAGCAAGACTGGGCGCAGGAAGTGGACGTTAGCGCCAATGAAGCCCGCTGCGGCGTACGCTGCGCCACGCGCGATCACCTGCCGATGGTCGGCAACGTTCCGGATTATGCCGCCACGCTTACCGAGTACGCGAAGCTTAATGAGGCTCCGCAAACGGCGGCTTCTGCACCGTACTATCCGGAATTGTTTATGCTGGGCGGGCTGGGCTCGCGCGGGCTGTGTACGGCACCGTTAACGGCGGAAGTGCTTGCGGCACAAATGAGCGATGAACCGCTGCCGCTGGACGCGCAAACGCTGGCGGCGCTCAATCCAAATCGGCTATGGGTAAGAAAACTGCTGAAGGGAAAGGCGGTAAAATAAGCGCGGAGATTGCCCGGCAGCGATATCGGGTAAAGAAACGGTAGGCCGGATAAGGCGTTTACGCCGCCATCCGGCAATCTGCTCGGGCTGCCGGATGGCGCTACGCTTATCCGGCCTACCACATCCAGCATCAGGAGAATGCCCGGCAGCGATACCGGGCAATAGCACTTAGTGGGAGGCCTGCTGATAGAGGTTATCCCACATCTCTTTCACCAGCGCCTGGTCGCGTGGGGAGAGTTCACCGGCACTAATAGCCGTTTCCAGGCTCTGCGTCACGTTGCGATACAGCGCATCGGCGTTATGGACTTCACCTTCATCCAGGTCCGCCACGGCGAGCGTTAAGTGGCCGCGCAGATAACCGCTGGCAAACAGCTCATCATCACTGGCGTGCTCCACCATGTCATCAATTAACGCCAGAATGCGTGCTTCAAACTCCGCGATCATCTTCTTTCCTCTTTCGGTAACATGGCTTTAGAGATCTTCCGGCCATGGAAATTGTTCCGCCGTTAAGTCCGGCGTATGGTAATAATTCTGTAGTGCCTTGATAAATTTCGCCGGGCGCGGCGGAATACCTTCTGCAAGATAGGCCATCACCTGCGCGTGGACGCGTCGCTGAAACACAATGCGGTCCGGCTCAAAGTCACCTTCCAGGTTGTCGCAGCTGACGTTAAACGGAAATCCCGCTGCCACGCAGAACAACCAGTCAAACGCCTGTGGCTTCACTTCGACGTCTTCAAACTGCCCCTGAGTTTTGGCATCGCGCCCGTCGGGGCAGTACCAGTAGCCAAAATCCACCTGCTCACGCCGCGCTTTTCCGGCAATACACCAGTGCGAAATTTCGTGCAGCGCGCTGGCGAAAAAGCCGTGCGCAAAGACGATGCGGTTATAGGGCACCTCGGCATCAGCCGGAAGATAAATAGGTTCGTCGTCGCCTTTAATCAGACGAGTATTAAACTCATCGGCAAAGCAGCCATCGAAAATCGTTACCAGTTGCTGGTAATCATGTGTGTTCGTCATTAATTCATCCCTAACCAATGCAAAATTTGCTGTCCATGGCTGTCATACAGCAGCTTCGCGCTCATCACCGCGGAAACCACCACGATCATCGGACGGATCAGCGTCTGCCCTTTACTTAGCACTAAGCGCGAGCCCATGCGAGCGCCGAAAAACTGCCCAATCATCATGACGAATCCGGTTGCCCAGATAACTTTGCCGCCGATGATAAACAGCAGCAGCCCGCCGACGTTGGAAGTGGCGTTCAGCACTTTGGCATGTGCGGTCGATTTAGCGAGGTTAAAGCCCATCAGCGTCACAAACGCCAGCGCGTAGAACGAGCCCGCACCGGGGCCGAAAAAGCCATCATAGAAACCGACGCAGCCACCGGCGACCAGCGCAAACGGCAGACCGTAAAGGCGCTGCTGGCGGTCAGCTTCGCCGAGTTTCGGCATCAGCAGGAAATAGAGACCAATACCAATTATCAACAGCGGCAGGATTTGGCGGAGGATCTCTGACTGCACATGCTGCACTAATAGCGCCCCAGTCATAGAGCCGATGAAGGTCATCAGAATATTGAGCTTTTGATCCGCAAGATTCACCACTTTGCGACGAACAAAGTAGAGAGAGGCGGAAAGCGACCCGCCGCAGGCCTGCAGCTTGTTGGTCGCCAGCGCCTGAGCCGGTGGCATACCCGCGGCCATCAGCGCCGGAACGGTGAGCAAACCGCCGCCGCCCGCGAGTGAATCAATAAACCCTGCCAGAATCGCAATAAAGAAAAGCGCCACCAGCATGAGTGGCTCAACCATAAAGAGTGTGGAGAAACTATCCATTAGAGTGCGTGTTCATCCAGTAGCGCCTGGCAGGAAGGCGGCAACGGAGGAGGCGTCTTCTTCACAGGTTTAGTGGTGCCAGGTTTTGGCGGTTCAAACCAGCTTTGCAGTTCGGCGCCGCAGCCGTCTCCGGCGGGAGGCGGTGCCTGCTCCTCACATTCGAGGCTGTTCGCCGGGCACTTCAGGCGGACGTGCATATGCGCACGGTGCTGGAACCACGGGCGAACTTTATGCAGCCAGTCGCGGTCATTACCCGCGTCGAGGCAAAGCTGCTGTTTAATGGCAGGGTTAACGAAAATGCGCGTCACTTCGCTATCTTCAGCCGCCAACTTAATCAGTTGGCCAATTTCCGGCTTCCAGAGCGTAGGAACGACCCGTTTGCCGTCTGCGCTGACTAAGTCCAGCGCCTGGGGTTTCAGCAATTGAGCCGAGCTCCAGCGCGCTTTCGGTAGCTGCAGGAAAATATCAACATCCAGACCACTCTGGTGGCTGGCGTGCCCACCGTTAAAGCGCCCGCCAGCAGGCATCCCCATATCACCAATCAGCATCGTGCCCATACCATGCTGCTGCACCTGGCTACCCAAACGCTGGATAAACTGCACCAGTTCCGGGTGACCAAAGTAGCGACGCTGGTCGGTACGCATCACCTGATAGGTTTCAGACTGCAACGGGAGCGCCTGCGCGCCCACGATACAGCCGTTAGCAAATGCGCCAATAGACTGGGCGCTGCCGCTGATGGGTTGCGTGATTTTCTGCCACGGCGTTGCCGCCAACGCCGTACTGCTGGCCACCAGAGCCAGCAGCGCTATAACGGTTTTTTTCATGTTTACCAGCGTGGAATAGACGTCGTCACATCGGCGTTTTGCGCGCGTTGGCGCATAAAGTGATCCATCAGCACAATCGCCAGCATCGCTTCGGCAATCGGCACCGCGCGGATGCCCACGCAAGGGTCGTGACGACCTTTGGTGATCATCTCCACTTCTTCACCAAAACGGTTCAGCGTTTTGCCCGGTACGGTAATGCTGGAGGTCGGTTTCAGCGCAATATTCGCCACAATCTGCTGACCGCTGCTGATACCACCGAGAATGCCGCCCGCGTGGTTGCTCTGGAAACCGTCTTTGGTGATTTCGTCGCGGTTTTCGCTGCCGCGCAGCTTCACCACCTCAAAGCCATCGCCAATTTCCACGCCTTTCACCGCGTTGATGCTCATCAGCGCGTGGGCGATGTCGGCATCCAGACGGTCGAACACCGGTTCACCGAAACCAGCCGGTACGCCATCAGCAACCACGGTCACCTTCGCACCAATGGAGTCGCCCTCTTTTTTGAGGCCGCGCATCAGTTCATCCAGCGCGTCGATCTTGTCCGGATCCGGGCAGAAGAATGGATTCTGCTCGACCTGATCCCAATCTTTAATCGCCAGCGGAATGTCACCCATCTGGGTCAGGCAACCGCGAATAACGATACCAAACTTCGCCGCGAGGAATTTCTTGGCAATCGCCCCAGCCGCTACGCGCATCGCTGTTTCACGGGCAGAAGAACGACCGCCGCCGCGATAGTCGCGCAGGCCGTATTTCTGTTCGTAGGTATAGTCTGCGTGTCCTGGACGGAAGACGTCTTTAATGGCGCCGTAATCCTGGGAACGCTGATCGGTATTTTCAATCAGCAGACCGATGCTCGTACCGGTGGTCACCCCTTCGAACACGCCGGAGAGGATTTTCACCTGGTCCGGTTCGCGACGCTGAGTGGTGTAACGCGACGTGCCCGGGCGACGACGGTCAAGGTCATGCTGCAGGTCAGCTTCGGTCAACGGGATGCCCGGAGGCACGCCGTCAACGATGCAGCCCAGCGCAATACCGTGCGACTCGCCAAAGGTCGTTACGCGAAAGAGTTGTCCAATTGTATTTCCTGCCATCACGACTCCGTTATCGTTGTTCTGTTGTTGCGTGCTGGATTAGTCAGTCTTTGTACTGTGCGAAGTGATTCTGCGCGGCAATCAGCTGCGCTTTGGTCAGCATAAAGACGCCGTCACCGCCGTTATCAAACTCAAGCCAGGTGAACGGAACATCCGGGTATTGGTCCATCAGATGTACCATGCTGTTACCCACTTCACAAATCAGAATACCGTCGTCGGTGAGGTAATCCGGCGCGCAACCGAGAATACGACGAGTCAGGTGCAGGCCGTCTGCGCCGGAAGCCAGACCCAGCTCCGGTTCGTGGCGATATTCTGACGGCAGATCAGACATATCTTCTTCATCGACGTACGGCGGGTTGGTGACGATCAGATCGTATTGCAGCTGCGGCGCGTCACGGAACAGATCGGAACGGATCGGCGTGACGTTGTGGATCATGCCGTGCTCTTCAATGTTGAACTCGGTGACGGCCAATGCGTCTGGGGAGACGTCAATCGCGTCCACTTCCGCTTCCGGGAAAGCATAGGCGCAGGCAATCGCGATACAGCCGCTGCCGGTGCACATATCCAGAATATGCTCAGGGCGGTGGTTAATCAGACCCGCAAAGCGGTTGTTAATCAGCTCACCAATCGGCGAACGCGGCACCAGTACGCGGTCGTCAACGTAGAATTCGTGACCGCAGAACCAGGCTTTGTTGGTCAGATAGGCCACCGGGATACGCTCGTTCACGCGACGGATCACGCGTTCAACGATCAGCTGTTTTTCCGTGGTGGTCAGGCGCGCGCTGCGCATATCTTCTGGAATATCCAGCGGCAGGTAGAGCGTAGGCAGCACCAGTTGCACCGCTTCATCCCATGGGTTATCGGTGCCGTGACCGTACCAGATCTCGGCCGCGCTAAAGCGGCTTACCGCCCAGCGGAGCATGTCCTGAATGGTATGCAGCTCATTGACTGCTTCATCAACAAAAATCTTATCCACATTGTCCTCCAGGGGCATGCGTCGGGGTAAATTCGGCGGCTAGTTTGCCATGAAGACGGCGATAAATCAGCATTCTTGCGTAGGCCGCGGGGAAAAAAGCGTTTTCGCTGCAGGGAGCGGCGTGAAAAGGTAAACTAGGGGAAAAGATGAATTGAGAAGAATCAATGAAAAACAAAAACGCTTTGAGCGAGGAGGATCAGGCACTCTTCCAGCAGCTCATGACGGGCACGCGGAAAATTAAGCAGGACACTATCGTTCATCGTCCAGTACGAAAAAAAATCAGCGAAGTGCCGCCAAAGCGTCTGCTCCAGGAGCAGGCCGACAATAGCCACTATTTTTCCGATGAGTTCCAGCCGTTGCTCAACACTAACGGTCCGGTCAAATACGTGCGCGAAGATGTCAGCCATTTTGAGCTTAAAAAACTGCGCCGCGGTGATTATTCACCTGAACTGTTTCTCGACCTGCATGGGTTAACGCAGATGCAGGCCAAACAGGAGCTGGGCGCGCTGATTGCCGCCTGTCGTCGTGAGCATGTGTTCTGCGCCTGCGTGATGCACGGGCACGGCAAACATATTCTGAAACAGCAAACGCCGCTGTGGCTGGCTCAGCATCCGCACGTAATGGCGTTTCATCAGGCGTCGAAAGAATACGGCGGAGATGCCGCGCTGCTGGTGTTGATTGAAGTTGAAGAGTGGTTACCGCCGGAACTTCCCTGAGCGACGTAGGCCGGATAAGCGAAGCGCCCTCCGGCACTGTACACCAGGCTGCCGGATGGCGCTTCGCTTATCCGGCCTACTGGGTCTGGACGTCACAATCGTTAAATCGCTTTCGCCATTTTCAGATTACATGGGCTCATTTGCCAGTTCAGGACACCTTGTCCGTTCGCGTCCAGAGTGACGCTGGCAATAGCTGAGGTGGTAAACATTGGCGGAACTTCGCCCGGGCAAAGTTCTGCGACCAGGTAGCCAACCAGCGGCAGGTGAGAAATCACCAGCACCGATGAGACACCTTCATTCGCTAACGCCTGAAGATAGGCACTCACCAGCCCGATATCACCACACGGAGTGAGCTCAGGCAGAACTTCCACCTCTTTTGGCAGGTTTACACACTCCCCTACCACTTCCAGCGTCTGTTCCGCACGCAGGTATGGACTCACCAGAACACGATCGATATCCACTTTTTGGTCTTTAAACCAGGTTGCCATCTGACGAGATTCATCGCAACCGCAACCGGTAAGAGGACGAACCGAGTCACTGGCTGCATCGAGGGCAGCGTCGCCGTGACGCATAATAAAAACTTGCATATTGCACCGCTTTTGTTGACCAGAAGCACCAGCGTCACCATGACGGTGACGCGGTAGCCGGGCATTGTGCCTTATCCATTCACTGAATGAAACGCTGATTTTTACCTTACTGGCGTAAGTATAGTCAACATCCGTTTACAAAATAACCAAAAACCGCGCATTTCATCTGGGATCACACTCTTTGACCTCAGTTCGGTGAAACTGTTTCATCACCTGGCCAAAAGGTATCGCCGCGCTCTGCCCGAAGTAAAAGTGCCTCACTTGGGGTGAATCGCGAGCCATACTGGGTAGCCAATCGTTGCAACCGGGCAACTACCTCACCCGCGCCCAGTGAATCCATATAGCGGAGCGGGCCACCGAGGAACGGTGGAAAACCAATGCCAAAGACTGCGCCGATATCGCCGTCGCGTGCGCTGCGGATGATACCTTCATCCATACAGCGTGCCGCTTCATTGAGCATCAGCATCACGCACCGTTCCGCAACCTGTTCTGCGGAGCATTGGTTATGCCGAGCCGCCATTCCCGGTAGGGAATAGACCGCGCTATCAACTTGTTTCTTGCTTTTACGCCCTTTCTTCCCATAAAGATAGAAACCGCGACCATTTTTTCTGCCTTTGCGATCGTCATTCAAAATCGCCTGAATCAGGCTTGCAGGCGCACTGAAACGTTCGCCGTAAGCGGTTTCAAGAATAGGCAGGATTTTTGTCCCGGTGTCTATTCCCACCTCATCGAGCAACTGAATGGGCCCGACAGGAAAACCAAATTTAACCAGTGCATTATCAATATGTTCAACGCTCTCCCCTTCCACCAGCATGCGCATGGCTTCAGCGATATAGGGCGCGAGGATGCGGTTTACATAGAATCCCGCCTTATCTGCCACCACAATCGGCGTTTTTCCCTGTTTCTTGGCAAGCTTCACCGTGGTGGCAATGGTCTGCTCCGAGGTGCCTGCATGAGGGATCACTTCCACCAGCGGCATTTTTTCCACCGGGCTGAAGAAATGGAGCCCGATGACCTGCTCAGGCCGTTGTGCAAAGGCGGCAATATCGCCAATCGGTAAAGATGAGGTGTTCGAGGCAAAAATGGTGTGAGGTGCGCAATATTGTTCAACCTCGCCAACCATCTTCTGCTTAAGGGATAAATCTTCAAATACCGCTTCAATCACCAGGTCACGATGAGCGAAACCGCGATAATCGGTGCTACCGGAAATCAGCGCCAACTGGGCGTCACGCTCCGCCGCTTTCATATGGCGGCGACGCACTTTTTGTTCAAGCTGATCCCAGCTGTATTTCAGCGCATGGTTAATACCATTGGCATTAATATCTTTAATACGAACCGGCAGTTTGCCTTTTATCGCCGTAACATAGGCAATGCCCCCGCCCATGAGCCCGCCGCCCAGCACGCCCACAGAACGTAATGGACCCGGTGCCACGGTAGCGCCGGGATCTTTTTTGATATCGGTGCTGGCAAAGAAGATATTACGCAGCGCTTTTGACTGCGGCGTCATGGCCAGCTCGCCGAAGGCGCGTGCTTCAGCCTCATAACCGCTGCTAAGCCCGTGCGCCAGGCCGGTTTCAATAACCTTTAAAATTTTATCCGTCGCCGGGTAGTTACCTTGCGTCTTTTGCGCGGTCTTTTTGGCGGCCATACTAAACAGTAAATTGCGCCCCAGCGGCCCCGCCAGAATACGCTCACGAACCGGCAGGCGGCGAGGGTCATGGTGCGACTTGCGCGCTAACTCCGCAGCAGCCTCAAGCAAGATTGAGTGCGGCACCACTTCATCCACCAGCCCCGCTTTCAGCGCCTGACGGGCGCGAAGCTGCTTGCCGGTGAGGATCATATCCAGCGCCGTACTCACGCCAATCAAACGCGGTAAACGCTGAGTGCCACCCGACCCCGGTAACAGGCCGAGCTGTACTTCCGGTAGCCCCAGCACCGTCCGCCCATCATCAGAACTGATACGCGCATGACAGGCCAGCGCCAGCTCCAGCCCTCCGCCCAGACAGGCGCCATGAATCGCCGCCACCACGGGGATAGAAAGGCTCTGAATTTCAGCCATGACCTGCTGGCCCTGACGCGCGAGGGACTCCGCTTCCTGGGCACTCTGACAGCGACCAATCATGTTGATATCAGCCCCGGCAATAAAGTTATCCGGTTTTGCGGAAATCAGTACTACGCCCAGTAGCGCTTTGTTTTCTCTGATTTGCTTAAGGATAGCGCGTACCTGACCGCCAAACTCGGCCTTCAGGGTATTCATCTTTTCATCGGGCACGTCAATGGTCACCACCGCCACGTTGTCCGGGCGCACGGTGAGTGTAAATGCGGATTTCATCTCCATTATTCTGCCTCCAGAACCATTGCCGCACCGAGTCCACCTGCCGCACAGGCGGTCACCAGCCCGAAGCCACCACCGCGACGACGCAGTTCATTTAGCGTTTGGGTGATCATGCGTGCGCCCGTCGCCGCAAATGGGTGACCGTAAGCGATTGACCCACCCAGGACGTTGAATTTGCTTTCATCAACCTCGCCCGTGGCGTGGCTGCGCCCGAGGACTTCACGCGCGAATTTTTCACTCGCTAGGCACTGAATGTTGGCCAGCGTCTGCGCGGCAAAAGCTTCATGCATGTCGATAAGCGTCAGATCGGCGAAGGTCAACCCTGCGCGATCCAGCGCCAGCGGCGTTGACCAGGCCGGGCCCAGCAGCATGTCCTGCCAGACGTCAATGGCAGTAAAAGCGTAGCTGCGCAGATAGCCCAACGGCACCAGCCCCAGCTCTTTAGCACGGGATTCCGTCATCAGGATAACCGCTGCCGCGCCGTCGGTTAACGGCGTACTGTTCGCCGCGGTTACCGTTCCGTGCTGACGGTCAAATGCGGGGCGCAGTTTGGCGTAGTCGGCAAGCGTAGAGTTTGCGCGAATATTATTGTCCTGCTCTAGCGGATTACGGTACGGCGGCGAGTAGGCCGTCATGACCTCATCGTTCAGTTTCCCTTCCGCCCAGGCCTGTGCCGCCAGTTGATGCGAACGGTTCGCCAGCGCATCCTGTTGCTCACGCGTGATGCCATAGGTTTTCGCCATCTGCTCCGCGGTGTCGCCCATCCGCAATCCGGTAGAATACTCCGCGACGGCCGGTGGTACCGGCATCAGGTCACGCAAACGTAGACGAGAGAAGAGTTTGAGTTTTTGACCGAGAGTGCGAGCTTTATTCGCATCCACCAGCGTGCGCGCCAGCTGTTTGCTAACGCCAATGGGCAGAACAGAAGAAGAATCGGCTCCGCCCGCAATGCCGGCGCGAATCGTCCCGGCCATCAGACTTTCGGCTACGTTCGCCACCGCCTGGAAGCTGGTTGCGCAGGCACGGCTGACGCTGTAGGCATCGGTATGCACGTTCATACCGGTACCCAACACGATTTCACGGGCGATATTTGGCGCAGCGGGCATCTGCACCACCTGGCCAAATACCAACTGGTCGATAACTTCAGGGGAGATTTCGCTTCGGGCCAGCATTTCGCCCACGACCATTTTACCGAGGTCGACGGCCGGCACGCCGTGAAACGCGGTCGCCTGTCGGGCAAACGGGGTACGTAATCCACTGACTATAGCAATGCGATCGCCCTGGCGGGTGATAAGCGGTAACGCCTGACTCATAACTCTCCCCTGTTAAAGAAATAAATCTAAGTGGTCTGACCTGATAACAGTTTTAACTAATTTATTACACTTAGCCAATCGGGGAGAGAAAAAATTGAGAGCTAAAACACACTGAGAACAAAAGAAAACGCCCCTGTTACGCGGGTAACAGGGGCGTTATTTAAAGCCGTTGTACGAAAGACGTGATTAGCGCAGGCCCAGCTGGAAAATCAGCGTTTCTGCTTCGCAAGCGAAGACAAAATCAATATCCAGCTGCACACCGCCTTCAACGTCTTTGAAGTTTGCAGTGATTTTGCACGGTTCAGATTCTACGTTACGCGCTCTTTCTGACAGCGCCGCCAGCGTCTCTTCAGCTTCAGCACGGTTTGCGAACACACGGCTGTAAGAGGCTGTGCAGTCGGAGTTGTCCATAATGGTACCCACGTCCATGCAGCAGCAAACTGGGGTTTCATCAGCACTACATTTGCTCATTGTAGATTTCCTCTGTTTTGTGCACTCAAGGTGCCAGATAAACGATGAGCCTATTTTACGTCCGCCTGCTTTACGCCTCCAGTCGATAATGTGATCTAACCCCTTAAGTGACCGAAATCACAATTAAAAATGATCTAAAACAAAATTGGTGTTTCATACCCTATGACCATCCCCGCATTTTTGCCAACCAGATCTCGTTTTAAACAACATCTTTGAAAAACTTAATAAACAATATTGCAACATACCATCTGGTCAGACCTATACTCTCGTCACTGGTCTGATTTCTCTGTTGTAGTCCAGCCCCTACACTTCGCGCTTCTGTTACTACATGTAACATTGTTTGTATAAAAATAACTCAATGAGGTTATGGTCATGAGCCAGAAAACCCGTTATACGAAGTCTGCTCTTGCTGTCGCAGTGGCACTTGTTTCAACTCAAGCCTGGTCAGCAGGCTTCCAGCTTAATGAATTTTCAGCCTCTGGTCTGGGCCGTGCCTATTCCGGCGAAGGTGCTATCGCAGATGATGCGGGTAATGCTAGCCGTAACCCAGCGCTGATTATGATGTTCGACCGCCCGGAGTTTTCTATCGGTGCGGTGTTTATCGATCCGGATGTAAATATTAAAGGTAAACAACCAGGCACTAGCGCAGATAACATCGCACCTACAGCCTGGGTACCTAACGTTCACTTCGTTATGCCAATTAACGATCAATTTGGTTGGGGAGCTTCTATAACCTCTAACTACGGTCTTGCAACTGAGTTTAACGATAACTACGCGGCAGGCGCATATGGTGGTAAAACCGACCTGCAAACAGCAAACCTGAACCTGAGCGGTGCTTATCGCCTGAACAGCAGTTGGAGCTTCGGTCTCGGCTTTGATGCGGTTTATGCAAAAGCGAAAATTGAGCGTTATGCCGGCGATTTGGCATCTACTGTTGGTTCACTGCCATTACCTTTCCCAACAGGCATGTCAAGTGCGGATTCCCAAATTGCACACCTTAAAGGCGATGAGTGGGGTTACGGCTGGAACGCCGGTATCCTTTATGAGCTGGATAAGAACAACCGTTGGGGTCTGACCTATCGTTCCGAGGTCAAAATTGACTTTGATGGCGATTATAAGAGCTCAATCACCAGTCAGATGAATAATTTTGCTGCATCGCAAAACATTTCTGGCCTGCCATTCGGCACTGACGGCAGAACTGTCCCAGGTTCTCTGACGCTGAACCTGCCTGAAATGTGGGAAGTCTCGGGTTATAACCGCGTCGATCCGCAGTGGGCTATCCATTACAGCATCGCCTATACCAGCTGGAGCCAGTTCCAGGAGCTGAAAGCTACCGGTTCTAACGGCCAGCAGCTCTTCTATAAAGAAGAAGGCTTTAAAGATGCTTACCGCATCGCGCTGGGCACCACCTACTACTACGATAAGAACTGGACCTTCCGTACCGGTATCGCATTTGACGATAGCCCGGTTCCAGCAGATAACCGTTCAATCTCTATCCCGGACCAGGACCGCTTCTGGATTAGCGCAGGTACAACCTACGCCTTTAACGATGACGCTTCCCTCGACTTTGGCGCATCCTATATGCACGGTCAGGACGTAACCATTAAAGAAGGCGACTACACCTTCAAATCCGAAGGTAAAGCCTGGCTGTTCGGTACTAACTTCAATTATCGCTTCTGATAGTTAGCCAACATAAAAAAAGGGTGAACATGCTGTTCACCCTTTTTTATTGCCACCGATTCGTTATTCAGAATCGATATCCTTCAGATCATCCTGAATCGCTTGAGCGTTAGGGTTCTCTTCAGGCTTCAGCTTGCCGCCGTTGGCGGTAAAGTCATGCTGCTGGAAGTAGGCTTCACGCACCATAATGTACGGATCGGAAGATTGACGCAGCAGGCCATCAGAGTCGAGCAGTTGGGCACGCGTTTCTACCCCTTCCACCATCCACTTGCCAATAGACATCGGCCAGGTTAACCAGGAAAGAACCGGATAGGTGGTATCTGCAAAGTCACCACCGTCTTCACGCAGCGTGAAGCTTCCGTAGAACGGCAATTGCAGGTACGGACCATACCCCACGCCATAATGGCCCAGCGTGCTGCCGAAACGGTGCGGTTGAACGCGCTGCAGTTTCGGGTTAGCCATACCGGCCACATCAATAAAGCCGCCCATCCCCAGAATGGTGTTGAGGAAGAAGCGAGTAAAGTGAACCATCCCCTGATACGGGTCGCCCTGTAAGAAGTAGTTCACCATGGTTGCTGGCTCTTCCAGGTTACTGGTGAAATTGCTCAGGCCATTACGCGCCGGTTGAGGAACATAGTCACGCCAGGCTACAGCCACTGGACGAACGACATAAGGATCCAGCACGTTGAAGTTGAAGCTGTACATCGTGCGGTTAAAGCCTTCGAAGGGGTCTGAACGCCCCTGCTGTTCAGTAGTGGAACTCGCACAGCCCACCAGCAGTGTCGTCCCGAGCGCAAGCGCCGACAGGCGAAGCTTCATAAATGTCTCCCTGTTGATTATGGCTATCGCTGATTGCCATCCATGCGGCACGTTTACGTATCCGCCTGTTTAGATGTGAGCGATTGTAACAGCCCATCGGACGATGTCTATATAGCCAAGTTTTGTTGATTTTATCATAGCCTGGTAAAGACAGGGCTGTGGCGCGCTTTGCCCGCCTAACCCAATTAAATCTATACAGTAGTGCCAGTATTTCAGAATAGCGCCAAACCTGCATTGCCTGTAACCCGCTACGCTTAGGCTATACGTGCTTATTCAGGACCACCGCGATGGATGAAATCAAAAAAGAGACCATGGGTCACCACCATGATGACTTAGCAGTAGAAAGCGAAGAAAAACAGCAAGGGAAAAAAATCGAGGTAGATGAAGAGCGGCTCCCTTCCCGCGCCATGGCGATTCATGAACATATTCGCCAGGAGGGCGAAAAGGAGATGGAACGCGATGCGATGGCGTTGCTTTGGTCTGCCATCGCCGCGGGGCTATCGATGGGTGCATCGTTGCTCGCGAAAGGTATTTTTCATGTTCAGCTCGATGGTGTACCCGGCGGTTTTCTGCTTGAGAACCTTGGCTATACCTTCGGTTTTATCATCGTCATTATGGCCCGCCAGCAGCTTTTTACCGAAAATACCGTCACCGCCGTACTGCCCGTGATGCAAAAACCTACCCTGGGGAATATTGGTTTACTGATGAGGCTCTGGGGCGTAGTGCTTCTTGGAAATATTATCGGAACGGGCATCGCAGCATGGGCATTTGAGTACATGCCTATTTTCGATGAACCGACGCGCGATGCCTTCACCAAAATCGGCATGGACGTGATGAAGAATAACCCGACAGAGATGTTTTCAAACGCCATTATATCAGGGTGGCTGATCGCGACGATGGTCTGGATGTTTCCCTCTGCCGGGGCGGCAAAAATCGTGGTCATTATCCTCATGACGTGGCTTATCGCGCTGGGTGATACCACGCATATTGTTGTCGGTTCAGTCGAAATACTCTATCTGGTCTTCAGCGGCACGCTGCACTGGAGTGATTTTATCTGGCCTTTCGCCCTGCCAACCCTTGCAGGCAATATCTGTGGCGGGACGTTTATTTTCGCCCTGATGAGCCATGCGCAGATTCGCAACGATATGAGCAATGCGCGTAAGGAAAAAGCGCGTTTACAAGCAGAACAGAACGAAATAAAGCAAAAAGGTGAAAAGAATCATCCTTGAGTGGCGACGGTTTGAGCAGTTAAACAGCGATATACTTACCCCTGGGGACAAAAAACGCTATACTCGGCGCCACTTTGTCCCCTTAGTTAAATGGATATAACGAGCCCCTCCTAAGGGCTAGTTGCAGGTTCGATTCCTGCAGGGGACACTTACCACTCTTCCCTCCTCTATCCGTTCGTTAACACCTCCACACCATTCTTAATCCCTGAAAATGGAAAAATGATCCTGCACCGAATAATTCGACACCGACATAATAACCATACTAAATTATTTAGTTTTCCCCATGAGGATCATTCATTAGACAAATATAAATATGCGAGTGTAAACTCATTACGATGATACTGCCCTATTCAATAAAAATTAACATAACCATCCAAACAAAATTTACATTAGGTAAATAACTCGCAAATAACCAACTGAAAGTTTGAATATATGGTTACATTGCCGGAGTCCAGTTGCCGGTTGGCATAGGCCATCTGACATAAAAACGATAATATCAAGAGGATGCCACAATATCGCAAAAATGAAGAATAACAGCGAGTATTATGCTATTAAAAATCATAAGTAACCCATTAGGGGCTATTTACCCTTAAACTCAGCAATTTTTATCATAATGAAAAAAATATTATCCTTTGCATTATTATGCTTACCCTTCGTAGCGTCCGCAGCTGAACCGAGTACTTTCAGTACAATTGTTTCAGATCCAATAACAAACTGTTTTGTCCTGGTAAATATTACCCTGGTTTTATTCTTTACCCTCATCCGCTTTGATAGATTTGCCATTGTCCACGGCCCGGAGATTTTAACCACCATCGGTATTCTTGGTTGCTTTACGGGTATTGCACACTCACTGCTGCATTTCGATTCAACGAACGTTGCTGAAAGCGTCCCTCATCTGCTTGAAGGGGTTAAAACTGCATTTCTTGCCTCCCTTAGTGGCGTTGCTGGTTCACTGCTGATCCGTGCAAGACACTATTTCCAAAAACGTCCACTGCCGCAAAAAGCAGGAGCCCCAAAAGCCGCCAGCCTGGATGATGTCGTTGCCGCTACCTATGCACTCCAGCAGAGCCTTGCAGGTAATGAAGATAGTAGTCTTCTCACGCAGATGAAACTCATGCGACAGGAGCAAGTGGATGAGCTTCGTTCTCTGCGCAATGCTTTTGATACTTTCTCCCAAAAAATGGCCGAAGATGGTTCACGTAATCTTGTTGAAGCGCTAAGAGAAGTCATTAGTGATTTTAATTCGCAAATTAACGAGCAGTTTGGGGACAATTTTAAATACCTAAACCAAAGTGTCGAAAAATTGGTCATATGGCAGCAACAATATAAAGATGAGCTCGATAAACTGCAGTTGCTACAAAAATCATCTGCGGATGATCTTAAAGATGCATCAAACGGACTCGCATCATTTATTGATAAAGCAGCCAGCTTTGCGCACACCGCAGAAGCATTAGAAGAAACACTCATGGGCCTTGCTCATCAGCATCAGGAAATTGACCAATCTCAACGCGCAATGGGCGAAGTATTGTTGCAGATGAAAGAGGTTACCCCTCAATTCTCTCGTAAAATTGATGAAATGACAGAGGCAATGGCTCTGGGCGTCGCAAAAATTCAGGATGATTTAGGCCTAATGGTTAAAGATTTTAGTTCTCATAGCCAATCCTTTAACGCCGCTCTAAAAAGTCTGCTGATTGACACAATCAATAAATCTCAAACGGAAGTGAATACCGGCCTGACACAGTCCATGGATAAAATCCACCAAAGCGTCGTTGCGCTGGATACCGGTTTGCAGGAAGAGTTAACGAAGAGCCTTGAGACATTGGGCAGGCAGCTTGCTTCATTGTCTGAAAAATTTGTCGCCGACTACACCCCATTAACCGAGCGCTTAAAAGAAGTGGTGAGAATCGCGTCCGCGACTTGAGAACATTATGGAATACGAACAGAACAACCAATCTTACTGGATACCGCTGGCCGATCTCATGACAGGCCTCATGATGGTGTTTATGTTACTCACGGCGGCATTTATGCTCCGCGTAGAGCAGACGACCACACTCGTCGTAAAAGAGTATGAAGTCACCAAGCGGGATCTGCAGTTAGCGCTACAAAAGGAATTTGCAAAAGATCTCAAGCAATGGAACGCTGAAATTCTGGGTGATATGACGATTCGTTTTAACGATCCTTCCGTTCTTTTTGCCACAGGTTCATCTGAGTTGCGACCCCGTTTCAGACAGGTACTCGAAGCATTTTTCCCCCGATATATCGCCTTATTGACGTCGGATAAATATAAAGACGCCGTCAAGGAGATTCGTATTGAGGGGCATACTAGTGCGTTCTGGGGAGGTGCTGCAAATGAAGAAGAGGCATACTTCAAAAATATGGAGCTGTCTCAGGCCAGAACACGCAGCACGCTTGAATTTCTGATGTCACTACCCAAAGTAGAGAACAATGAAAAATGGCTGATTCAGCACGTCACCGCAAACGGTTTATCCTCCTCCCACCCTCTTTCTCAAGAGTCATCACAGGCGGCAAACCAACGTGTTGAGTTTCGTATCGTGACCAACGCCAGTGAGAAAATGGACCTTATAGCCGGGAAGTTAGCGAAAAAATGAGCTTCCGTTTACCTGATTTCCTCGCTTGGGCGCCGCTGAATGCTTTGCGTCAAAATATGGGGGCCCCGCTGACCGATAACTTTGTCCTGGAACGCGTTTTTTCAGAAATATCGATTATCGAACAGCTTAATACCGGGGGTGTTGACGTTGAGCTTGATGAAATCAGCGTCCATGACGATGGCACGCTTCTTTATCATGGCTATCGAGGGCTGCTTTATATCAGAGACGTCGCCTCCTATGGTGGAGAAGACCGGATGCCAAAATACCATATGGCCTTTTGCCGCACGCTCGATACCAAGAAAAGAGAGAATCGGCTCGATCGTTATGTTGTCGCTCAAACCACCACGGGCGAGTTCAAGGTCAACCTCATTGATAATGAAGTCACCTCGAAAATGGTCAGGCTTAGCGTATGTCAGAACTGTCTGGACCGAATTGGCTGGAAAGGATTTAGCCTGCGCGGCATGCCACAAGCAGAGCGACATCGAATCGTTACTGATTTTTCACTCGCGGATTTTTTTGCCGTCTACCCGCGCGATCTCATCGGAGAAAAACCCCGGTATACGGCTACCACCGCGCCGCTCAATAATTATGTGTCGAACTGGTCAGATATCGCCAGACAGACAAAACTAACGCGCGGCCACCGGTGCGAATCATGCGAACAATCATTTAGTCCAGAGCGCGCCAGATTCCTGCATGTCCACCATCGTAATGGCCTGAAAAACGACAACCGCGAATCCAATCTGGCGGTACTGTGCATTCGCTGCCACGCGGAACAACCTGAACATGGGCACCTGAAAGCGAGCCCAGATTACAAAACGTTTATCAACCTCAGGTAACATGGGCCATATCAACAGTAAAAGGCACTTCCATTCCCCATGAAAGTGCTTATTTTTTACAACGATGCCCCCACAGCAGGCTAATTTACTTCCCAGCCTTCCACATCTCCACGCAGTTTCTTCCCCGCTTTTTCGCGATATAAAGCGCTTCATCCGCCAGTTGAATCAGACGCTCATAGTCAGGGTGGCCGTTAAACATTGCCGCACCAATCGACAGCGACAGCGGAATATCGTTGCCGTCCGGTGCCTTCACCTTGGTTTTTTCTACCCGGTTGCGGATACGCTCGGCGGTACGCAGCGTGTCGGTTTCCGTCGCTTCGGTCAGCACAATAACAAATTCATCGCCGCCATAGCGGAAAACGTAGTCGCTGCTACGGACGTTGTCATAAAAGACCTGCGACACGCGACGTAAAATCTCATCGCCGGTGTTATGACCCCAGGTATCGTTGATTTGTTTGAATTTATCCACATCAATCACCAGGGCCGACAACGGCGTGCCAACCCGGTTAGCATGGGCAATTTCGCGTTTGAAGATGGTCGGCAAGAATCGGCGGTTGAGCAGTTTGGTCAGGACGTCCATACCCACTTCATGGCGGGAGACCTCTTCAAAAAGTTCGCGTAACAGGGTCAGTATCTGCGATACCGTACTCCTGAGCTGAATCAGGAATTTATTACGCTGGCCTTTATTGCCGAGTGATTTCCCCTCGGCGCTCAGGGAATGGATCACGCCGTCAAAATCCTGCATCAGCCGCGAAATATGCCCCACCTCAGCAATACCACTGAAATAGTGACGACCTTTATGGTTAAACCAGAGGCCGAAATCAGACTGGCTGAGCGGCATACCATTACCGAAGTCAGCATCAAGGACGACTTTATAAAGAATATCGAGTTCCCAGGTTAGCAATGTCGCAATCTGTCGCTCTTTCTCCTCTTCAGCGTTCTCCAGCAGCGAGAAAATTCGGTAGTTTTCATCGTCTTTCGACATGCTGCTTTCGCTAAAGGAGAAGGCCCGCGACATCACTTCCATCGCGAGGTCGATACTGTTGATAGAGAAATGATAAATCTGTAGTTTGTCCGCCGGTGCCTGATCACTAAAAATAATGGCGGGATAGAGGATTTTCTTCAGCACCCGGAAGCCCATCTCCACCAGTTCAACCGGTATGCCAATGCGCGCATGCACTTCCGCGACGGTGTGCTGAGCTTCAATCAGGCGGTCAATATCCTCCTCTTTACAGGAAAGAATATCGATAATCCACTTTTCGAGCGCACTCTTTAGCTGCTTTTCTACCTGCTCATTGCTGAGAAACTCTTCAGCATGCGGGTCAGCCAGCACCACCTTATAAAACTCGTCGCACAGCGCGTGCGCGTTTGCCACCGCAATGTCGGCGGCCAACGCTCTTATGTGAGGTTCTGTCTGCTCAAGTAGCGAATGCCATTCGCTCTTCATCTTCTTCAGGTAAATCTCCATGGGCAACTCTCTCACATAACAATTAAATAACACCAATGCAACTATGAGCCCTGGTGACGGAAGACACAAGCGGGTGCTTCTCTTGCCTACCAGGTTCTGGCAATCTGGCGAGCATAATCTCCTCTGTTAACAAGGGCCTCAGGATGAAACAAATCACCTGTAACGATATGCAACAACAAAGTGCCGCCGCCGCACGCTCCCCTCGCCTGCGCGCGCACCGTAACTTTCATCCGCAGTTAAGCGATCCGGTTCAGCGCCTGGCGATTGCCATGGAGCCCGGCACCTATGTGCGCCCACACCGCCATCCGCACACCTTTGAGCTGCTGCTACCGCTCAGCGGGCGCTTTGTAGTGCTGAATTTTGATGAACAAGGTGCGGTGACGCACCGGGCGGTGCTCGGCGAAACCTGCACCGTGCTGGAAATGGAAGCCGGTACCTGGCACGCGGTGCTATCGCTCGATAACGGCGGCGTGATTTTTGAAGTGAAGCAGGGGGCGTATCAACCTGTTGCAGAAGAAGATTATGCGCCGTGGTCTCCGGCTGAAGGTGAAGCGGGTACGGCCGAGCTGATGGCCTGGTATGCCATGGCGCAGGTTGGCGACCGATATTCTGCCCGCTAAACCACTAAAAAGCCCCGCATCTGTTGCGGGGCAATGTGTCAGAAAAAAGGCGGTGATCATGTCGCCGCCAGATATCAGAACGCGTACTTCACGCCCAGCATGGCCTGAGTATCGCTGTAACCTTTATCCCCAATCTGTTGTGCAACATTCCCCCAGAGGTGCAGGTTTTTCCCTATCTGCCCTTCAACGCCCGCTTTCAGCTCTCCGATATTGCGCGTCCCCGCCTGGTAGTTGGTTACACCATTCATAACAACGCCGTAGGACTGCGTGTTATAGATCCAGTTGCTCTCCACAAACGGCTGAAACTCGCGTTCCTTCCCCTCATCGATCGCGCTATATCCTTTGATAAACGCTTTCAGTCCAAGTCGGGTTTGCAGGTTGCCGTCGCCCTTCCCCTTCACACGCGTACCGTTTGCTTCCGTGTGATTATCGGCCTGCACGCCCATCCAGGTGAGCTGCGCTTTTGGCTGAAGCCAATAAGTCGATCGCCCGTCGCGATGTTCGCCCATCAGGAAGCTATAGCCTCCCTCAACGGAGGCGGTAATGCCGTCTGAATCGTATTTCTCACTCGCCAGTTTCTCTCCGTACACCTTATTGTTAAACCAGTTGTAAAGGAGCCAGCTATCCAGATAACTGCCCGTTTTATCCACTTCGTTGGCATACCAGGTACCATAAATCCCGGCGCTATAGCCCGTTACCTGCCCTCGGGAGTGATAACGGCTCACATCAGACCGCGTATTGCTTTGGCTATTGCCGTAGCCTGCCATCAGCCCCAGATGCCAACGGTCAAGGCCGTTGGTACTCCACTGAGCAATATCGCCGCCTAACTGAAGCACATAGCGGTTACTCTGGGTACTCAATTGCCCGCTGGAATCGTTGAAGCGCGTATGCCCCCCGACGTTGCGCATCCACATGCTAGTGACCTTCTGCTCCCCCGTTAACCGGTCGATATACTGCGTCTCACCCAGTCGGTCGTGCAGACGCGTCGTAAACATCGTGTTGGCCGCGGCCAGGTTGGCGATATAGGAGCCGCTCTCCGGGCGCAGCGTCGACTTCTCGGGCACCGGCTGTTCCGTGGTGGTGGTGGCGTTCATCAAATACCAGTGGTTAAACGCTGTCCCTTCTCCCCGACGCAGCGCATACTCATAGCTTCCAGCGACAATACGTCCGGACTGAACAAAGTTGCCGTCAGAAGCGCCATCAACGTGGATAACTTCAATCCCGTTAATCGTCTTATCACCGCTGCCCCCGGCATTGGTGACGGCAACAAACGTGGTGCCGGAAGTATCCCCTTCCACCACCAGCTTATCGGTCACAGAGTTATCATCACCCAGCACCGTATTAATCCGCAGAAGGCCGTTGTTCCCCTGGTAGTTGCCAGCCACAGTCAATACGTTTCCCGCCGTCGCTCCCGCCCACTCAACCGTACCGTTATTCAGCGTGAGTGAGGACAGCACTGAATCACCGGTCATTTTCCAGAGGCTGTTACTGCCATCCATATTGAGAGCGATTGTCCCGGCATTAGTGGCTGAGGTGGCCAACTGATTTGAGTTAGTGATACCGGTGAACACGCTGCCGTCCGTCATATTCAGCAAAACCTGCCCATCGTTATCGGCAACGATATTACCGTTTATCAGGTAGACGCCTGCCGCTTCCGCTCCGCTATCTCTATCGTAAGATCTCACCAGCGCCTCGGCGCCGGAGGCATAGACCGCCGAGCCGGTGCCAACGTTAATCACGGCATCTTTCGCCAGATAAATGGCCGCTTGCTGACCTGCCGATGACGAAGAGGCAAACAGCCCGTTGGCTAAGTCACCCATTGCAGAAATATTCACATTACCCAATGACACGGTGCCCGCAGCCCGGGCATAAACGGCGTGCGCGCTCTTGCCGCTCGTTTTAAGCGTGCTGTCGCCATTGAGGAATATTTCCGCCTTGCCTTTCACCGCCGTACCGCTGGCTTCAGTATCCTGGCCGGCATACACCGCATAGCCCGCTACATTAGAACCTGCTGAGGTGGTCTCAACGTTTGTTGGCCCATTGAGGGTGATGGTGGCAACCGCATTGGCGTTATTAATTGAGGCGTTGGCACGAACGCCCATGCCCGTCGCCTTAATGTTGGTTTCATTATTGACCGTCACGCGGGAATAGTTCGCGTTAAGCTCCCGTCCAAGGTTGATACCGTCAGAGCTGAATCCGCTGGTTATGGCGTTATAGTTTTCAATGACGATATTGCCGCCACCATTCTTGGTGTGGATACCGTCCGCAGCCATACCTGAGGTCTTAACAGTAAGATCGTTAAACTTATAGTTCTCACCGTTCATGTAGATAGCCCAGCCCTTCAGACCATTGCTGGTTGTTCCTCTGTCGGTGGTCGTGATATTCACCTCATCATAGTTGGTGAAATCGCTGTTATTATTGTTAGCATTCCCGGACGCATAGTAATAGAGTGTATTGGTTGCAATAAACGTTTCGGCATGCGCGGAGACACAATAGAAATTGGCCGTCAGTAACGCGGCGGTGATACACAACGCTAACGGCTTTCGCTTCAGTGGTTTTGGCATCATAATAAACTCCTTCTCTTCTTCCTTTTTGTGCTGCTGCCATTTGATATTTATTTATCAGGCTATTTTCATTAAGACGCAGGGGGCCGCAATGACGTATTTACGTCAATGTTTAAATGATGAAACGCATCCCATTGCTGAATTTAGTTTGTCAGCCCCCTCACCGTTAGGTGATTTAATAAACATAAAACAAGCCTATTTAATGACGTTTATAATGAGTGCGAAAATCGAAACAGCGTATTGATATCAGCACCCATTTTCTTCTCCGCTCGTCGCTTTGCGGCATATACCGCGCGGATATCAAGATGGCGCCCCTTGGCCAGATGGTTACAATTCTCACCCGCAATTAGGGCCGCCAGGACATCGAACTCCAGGGTTGAGAGCGCTACGCCATGAAAAAATGCATCCCTCTGATAGACAAACCGTTTCTTTAACTTCTCACCCGCTGAACGTAAATTATCCTGTTGGTAAATAATCAAAAAGATATCTTTATGATGCTTATACCAGTAATTAGCCAATGGCCTGAGGTGCCTATCGCAAACGAGAACAATTTTTAATTTTGTTTCGTACAAATAGTCCAACCATTTTTTATCGGTAAAAAAACGCAGATAGCTAATAGAAAAATCAACAAAAACACACCCAAGATACAGGTAGTGATAGTGATGCTTAAGGAGTCCTTCCATAATCCCGAGTGAGAAATAACGACTGGCTTCTGGCCAGGTACAAAAACAATAGTCCTGACAAAATGAAACCCGTAGAGAGGCGTTTGGCTTAACTTCACAATGAGAAGGGCAGCTCATACAGGTGATTTTTACAAAATTATTATTGAGCGACTTCATTGTCCCCTCCTTATCCATATTCGAATAATTTCATCGGGGTAATTTATTGTCAATAATATTTTCAGAAGGTTCTTAGTTCAATTATTAAGAATACATAAAATTCCTAAAACACAAAAAATCATGAAAAAACAACCATGCAGACACAAAGGCGATACGAGAAAGTAAATTCATTCCGGCGTAAAAATTAGGAATATTGCAAATGTAAATCAGATAATTACAATAAAAATAAACAACCCAACAATTAAACCCCTGAAGCATTATTTAAAATAAAATAGTTCATATTAGCAACCGTTATCTATTACCTTCCTAATGCTAAGATATTTTGTTGAGAAAAAAGAGGCAGGTGATAGGAAGAGATGGTGAGTCGTCGCAAGACAGGGCAGAAGTTCAGGAGCTCATTTTTAGCGTAAATGGAGCGATACCTCGCTCCATTTATTGTATTAGAAACCGTGAGTTACGATTTTCGCAGCCGCAGCCAGAACATCCCGACGGCTTTCCGCCTTCTGCTCCGGCTGAGTAAAGTAGGTCACCAGAACCAGCGGCGCGTGGTTTTCCGGCCAGATAACCGCGATATCGTTGGTGGTGCCATAATCACCGCTGCCGGTTTTATCTCCCACCACCCATGATTTTGGCAGACCCGCCTGAATGCTCGCGCTGCCGGTAGTGTTGCCCTTAAGCCACGTCACCAGTTGCGCCCGCTGAGTATCCGCCAGCGCGTTACCCAGCGTCAGATTTTTCAGGGTCTGCGCCATCGCGAGCGGCGTAGTGGTATCACGCGGGTCGCCAGGAATGGCGGTATTGAGCGTTGGCTCGGTTCTGTCCAGACGGAAGGTCTCATCACCCAACGAACGAGCAAACGCCGTCACTTTATCGGGACCACCCAGATGGGCAATCAACTTATTCATGGCCGTATTGTCGCTATATTGCAGCGCCGCCGCACTAAGCTCAGCCAGCGTCATCGTGCCGTTAACGTGTTTCTCCGCGATAGGATTGTAGTTAACCAGGTCGCTCTTCTTAATTTCAACGCGCTGATTCAGCAGGTTCTTATCGCTCTCGCTCTGTTTAAGCACCGCCGCGGCCGCCATCACCTTACTGGTGCTGCACATCGCGAAACGTTCATCTGCACGGTAGAGAATTTGCGAATTATCGGCGGTGTTAATCAGCACAACGCCAAGCCGGCCTCCCGCACTTTTCTCCAGGGCTTCCAGCTGCTGTTGCACACTGTTGGTCTGCGCATGCAGCGTGACGCTGCCAAATAGCAGCGGTAGAGTCGCCATCATCGTTAACATTGAGCGGCGAATGCTCTGCGTCATCATAAAAAATCCTCTATTAGTATTATCCCTCGACCTCCAAGTATTCATTGAAAAAACAAAAAGTAAAAACAAAACCTGCCAATATTTCCACAATTGAGCCTGACCCAGATTTACGCCGCAGCGAAAAAGCAAAAATCAGAGATCGCTCACGAAAGCAGCAGCACATTTTGCCCCAGCGGAAAATGAGATGAAGGGTACAGAGGCGCGGCAAATTTTTTTGACGTCTGTCGCAAAATTAGCCATGAAATCAATAGGGTTTAAGGAGGGAGGAATCGCTAACTGAAACGTCGCCAGAATGAAATTTATTACCGGATGAAATTAAAGTGTCGCCGAATCACGACACTCGTAAGTAACTAAAAATTAATAAAAAATTCCCTCTTGTTTCCCCTCATCTTTAGGCGTACATTAGCGCCATCTGGAGCACAAATGCACAGAATTTTGAGGTGATGCCAGCCACGAAAATGGGTCAGTTTTATCCGTCGGTTGATATCAGCTCGCAGTACCACCTGGTCATAAATGCGTAGAAAAAATTACGCGGAGAGATGAGTCGTGAAATATTTCTTTATGGGCATTTCCTTTATGGTCATCGTTTTTGCCGGCACGTTCGCCCTGATGATCTAGCCAATAAAAATGCAAAAAAACAGGAGCCAATTGGCTCCTGTTTGCATTGATGGGGCAACGAAAATCAGCCCGCCGGTTTGTGCTCTGAAGCCAGCAGGCCGTCGGCGCGGAACATGGCTTTAATCCCACGGATGGCCTGACGAATACGGTCACGGTTTTCAATCAGCGCAAAACGGACATGGGTATCGCCATAATCACCAAAGCCGATACCCGGTGAGACGCATACCTTCGCGTCCTGCAGCATCTTCTTGGCGAACTCCAGCGAGCCCATATGCGCGTACTGTTCTGGAATTTTAGCCCACACATACATTGACGCTTTCGGCATTTCGACCATCCAGCCCGCTTCATGCAGCCCTTTCACCAGCACATCGCGGCGGCGCTTATACTGCGCGGCGATATCATGTACGCACTGTTGATCCCCTTCCAGGGCGGCAATGGCTGCAACCTGTAGCGGCGTGAAGGTGCCGTAGTCGTGATAGCTTTTAATACGTGCCAGCGCGTTGACCAGGGTTTTGTTGCCGACCATGAAGCCAATACGCCAGCCCGCCATGTTGTAGCTTTTGGACAACGTGAAGAACTCTACCGCCACGTCACGCGCGCCGGGTACCTGCATAATCGACGGCGCTTTCCAGCCATCGTAGACGATGTCGGCATAGGCCAGGTCGTGCACCACCAGCACATCGTAACGTTTGGCCAGCGCGACCACTTTTTCGAAGAATTCCAGCTCGACGCACTGCGCGGTCGGGTTAGACGGGAAACCTAAGATCATCATCTTCGGTTTTGGGTAGCTTTCGCGAATCGCACGTTCCAGCTCGTTAAAGAAGTCGACGCCTTCCACCAACGGTACGGATCGTACCTGAGCCCCGGCGATCACCGCGCCGTAAATGTGGATCGGGTAGCTCGGGTTTGGCACCAGCACGGTATCACCGTGATCGAGCGTAGCCAGCATCAGGTGCGCCAGGCCCTCTTTCGAACCAATGGTGACGATCGCCTCCTCTTCCGGGTCAATTTCAACGTCGTAACGATCTTTGTACCAGCGAGAAATCGCGCGGCGTAGGCGTGGAATACCCCGTGACGTGGAATAGCCGTGGGTGTCCGGGCGTTGTGCCACGGTGCAGAGCTTTTCGACGATGTGCGGCGGCGTCGCACCGTCCGGATTCCCCATGCTGAAATCGATAATATCTTCGCCGCGCCGACGCGCAGCCATTTTCAGTTCAGCGGTGATGTTAAAAACATAAGGGGGTAAGCGATCGATACGCGTAAAACGGCGTTCAGGACTGGAGTCAGCCATAGGTTCCTCAGATTTACGTTAGCGCCCGAACCGTTCGAGCGACGCTGCCACCGATGTGGCATGACTAGAAAATAACCTGAAAAAAATGGCGCTGTCGAGAGGGGATGTAAAAAAATATTGCGGTGGTTAAAAGGGGAAGTCGCGGAAAAACAAATCAATCACCACTGCTCGAATCAAAGAAAAACAGAACATTATAATAACAGTACATTATCCAGATTTTTGCATTGTAGCGGTCGTGATGCACCGCATATTCGCCATCTCACCTGAATGATTCATTTCCTCTATCAATCCCCTTTTAAAAATAAGGTTTATCCCTATTCATGCGTATCGCTGGTCATCCGCCGCCGGGTTTCTTATCATAAGACTTTCCTGAAAAACCCGGCGTCCCCATGCACGAAATATTCAATATGCTGCTCGCGGTCTATGACCGAGCCGCATTAATGCTGATTTGCCTTTTTTTCCTGATTCGCATCCGACTGTTCCGCGAACTGCTGCATAAATCAGCGCATACCCCGAAAGAACTGCTGGCAGTAACGGTTATTTTCTCGATGTTCGCTATCTTCAGCACCTGGTCCGGCGTGCCGGTAGAGGGGTCGCTGGTGAACGTCAGGATTATTTCGGTGATGTCCGCGGGGATCCTCTTCGGTCCATGGGTGGGCATCATTACCGGCATCATTGCCGGCGCGTACCGCTATTTAAGCGATATCGGCGGAGTGACCGCGATTCCTTGTTTTATTACCACCATCGCCGCAGGCATTATTTCGGGCATCATTCACCGCAAAGTCCCAAAAGAACGGCATTGGCGTGTAGGGATCCTCGGCGGAATGTTATGCGAAACAGGCACCATGATTCTGGTTATCCTTTTTGCACCAACCATGGCGCTTGGGGTCGATATTGTGTCGAAAATCGGTGTCCCGATGATTGCCGGCAGCGTCTGTATCGGTTTTATCGTCCTGCTGGTGCAGAGCGTTGAGGGAGAAAAAGAGGCCAGCGCCGCGCGTCAGGCCAAGCTGGCGCTGGATATCGCCAATAAAACCCTGCCGCTATTTCGCCAGATTAACAGCGATACGCTGCGCCAGATTTGCGACATCATCCGCCAGGATATTCATGCCGATGCAGTCGCCATTACCAACACCGATCGGGTGCTGGCGTACGTTGGCGTGGGGGAAGATAACTACCATAATAACGATGACGCCATCAGCCCAACCACCAGGCAGGCCATTAACAACAACGAAATCATCATTAAAAACAATGATGAAGCCTACCGCACGCCGGAAATCCACTCGATGCTGGTGATCCCACTTTTGGAAACCGGGGTGGTAACCGGGACGCTGAAAATCTATTACTGCCACGCGCACCAGATAACGTCCTCGCTACAGGAAATGGCGATAGGCTTATCGCAGATCATTTCGACCCAGCTTGAGGTTTCCCGCGCCGAACAACTGCGGGAAATGGCAAATAAGGCAGAGCTGCGCGCGCTGCAAAGTAAAATTAATCCCCATTTCCTGTTTAACGCGCTGAACGCCATTTCGTCGTCGATTCGCATGAACCCGGATACCGCACGGCAGCTGATTTTCAATCTCTCGCGCTATCTGCGCTATAACATTGAATTAAAAGATGATGAGCAGATTGATATCCGCAAAGAGCTGTACCAGATTAAAGACTATATCGCCATTGAGCAGGCGCGTTTCGGCGATAAGCTCACGGTGATTTACGATATTGATGAGGAGGTGAACTGCTTTATTCCAAGCCTGCTGATCCAGCCACTGGTGGAAAACGCCATCGTGCACGGTATTCAGCGCAGCAAAGGGAAAGGCGTGGTCACCATTAGCGTAACGGAGTCCGGAAACCGCGTGCGTATCAGCGTGCGGGATACCGGCCCGGGCATCGACCCGCTGGTGATTGCGCGAGTCGAAGCCAATGAAATGCCGGGCAACAAAATTGGCCTGCTGAACGTACACCATCGCGTTAAACTGCTGTACGGCGAAGGGCTGCACATCCGCCGCCTGGAGCCGGGCACCGAGATTGCGTTCTATATTCCAAACCAGCGTACGGCCGCTCCGGCCGCCGCCACGTTACTGCCTTAACCCGGAGCCCGTATGAAAGTCATCATTGTTGAAGATGAGTTCCTGGCTCAGCAGGAACTCACCTGGCTGATTCAACAGCACAGCCAGATGGAGATTATCGGTACGTTTGACGATGGGCTCGACGTGCTTAAATTTTTGCAGCACAACAAAGTCGATGCCATTTTTCTCGACATCAACATCCCGTCACTCGATGGCGTGCTGCTGGCGCAGAACATCAGTCAGTTTGCCCACAAGCCCTTTATCGTCTTTATCACCGCGTGGAAAGAGCATGCGGTAGAGGCTTTTGAGCTGGAAGCATTCGACTACATTCTGAAGCCGTATCAGGAATCGCGTATCGTCACCATGCTGCAAAAGCTGGAATCGAGCTGGCAACAGCAGCAAGCTGGCAGTGCTAACGTGGTTAGCAGCGCGCCACGTGAAAATGACACCGTTAACCTGATTAAAGACGAACGCATCATCGTCACGCCGGTTAACGATATCTACTACGCCGAAGCGCACGAGAAGATGACGTTTGTCTATACCCGCCGCGAGTCGTACGTGATGCCGATGAACATCACTGAGTTTTGCGCCAAGCTACCCGCCAGCCAGTTTTTCCGCTGCCATCGTTCCTTCTGTGTGAACCTGAATAAAATACGCGAGATAGAGCCGTGGTTTAATAACACCTATATTCTGCGCCTACGCGACCTTGAGTTTCAGGTGCCGGTAAGCCGCAGCAAGGTGAAAGAATTCCGGCAGATAATGCATTTATAGCGCGGGATGGGGAATGAAAGCATCGGAACGACCAGCAGACCAACAATTTTTTGCCGATCTGTTCAGCGGCCTGGTGCTCAATTTACAGCGGCTGGGCCTGCCAAACGGCAGTCTGTATCTCGACCTCCCGCGCCACAAACCTGCCGGTGAGCGATAAACCGGTGATGCGGCTCAGCCTGGTTTTTTCTCCGGCCTGGCTGGGGCTATCGTTTTACGATAATCGCACGGCTTCCCTGCTCCGCCATATTCTGTTGTGGGTAAAGTTTTTACGAGCAGCTCTTATTCAAATAATAACGAAGAAAGCCCGATAAACATGATGGCGTTAAGCACCAAAAGCACCAGGACAATCAAAAACGCCAGCACACCGAACACCGTGATTTTCCGGCGTTGAATAAACGTAATTCCGGATAATACCGCACAGAACAGAATCACCTTAATGAGGTAAGACAGCGGCACCATCGCCGCATAGCCGGTATGGACGCCAGCCAGCCCCAGAAGGCCCAACACCAGCGCACCACAAAATCCCCATCCCCAGAACGTCATCGGCAAGCTCAGTTGCCCTGTGACTAATTTTTTTAACACAACGCTATCCTTATTTATTATCTCAATACGTTAACGTTTTTAGCATCCGCTATCCTGGCCTGTAAGTGAATTTTACCGTTGCGCGGCAGATTAAAAAAGCCACCCAAATCAGGATGTCGCCTACATGTCAGGTTGGTGTCGCCTGCCTGTCGTGCCACGGTGGGAAAAGATGTGCAAGAATCTTCCTATCACGTATCTGCGAGGAAGTATCCATGAGTACCAGTGAAAAAATTAAAGCTTACCGGCTCAAGAATGCATGGTCACAGGAACAGCTTGCCCAGTTGGCCTCTCTGTCGGTAAGAACGGTACAACGAATTGAAAAGGGACATACACCGGGGCTAGAAACCATCAGTGCGCTGGCCTCCGTCTTTAATGTCACGGTCTCTGAGCTGTCCGATGAGGCAGACCTGGCAAACGACGCGCTGGATACGCGCATTCTCGATGCCAGGCGCCGCGTGCGGGAAGAGGCCCGCTTCTATCGCACGCTGACCATTGCTTTTCTGATCTGCGCCGCGCTGATGGCGGTGAACTACTTTTACTCGCCGGGTAGTTACTGGTCGCTGATAGTCACGCTTATCTGGGGCTCGCTGATCGCCGTTCGCGCGCTAAGGACGTTTGTCTTCCGGGAGCGCATTGCACAGTGGCAACACAACCGAATGCTGCGGCTATTACGCGAAAAAAATATCTCACCAGCACGCGAAAATACCCCCGCCGATAAAGACCATTAATCACAACGATGGTGGCTGAAGACGCCGCGCAGCAGTGCGGCGCAACGCTACGCCAGTTGATAGGGAAAGAGGTGCACTACATTACTGGCTAACGGGAATATCCCCAGACTCTCGGTTCTTTTCCGGGTTTCCTCCAGGGACAAACCGGGAATAGGCTCACGTCCGCCCCAAATAAGCAGGCCCTTTTTGGCATAATCGGTCATGACCTCAACGGTTTTGCCATTGCGCAGAGTCATCAGTACGTTGCCTTCTTTCACCGGACGCAGAGCGCCGTCTTCCTGGGTAATAAACAACGTTATCTCACCCGAAGTGGACATACTTTCATGCTGCAAAGCGATAATCACGCCGTTCGCCGCAACCGGCATCACGTTCAGCGGTGAGAACGCGGTATCGCTCTCCCCTGACGGCATTCTGCCACCCCAGATATGAATACCTTCTGGAATTTCAGCCGGTAGCGGCTGCGGGCTGTCCGTCAGTTCGAGCATCTTACCGTCATCAAACTTGGCCACGACGCTACGGCCATCTTGTGAGGCTAAGTTACCGCTCGAGTCAGTGATGTAGAGGTTCATACCATCCCCTTGCTGAGGAGCAGATAGACCGCCACCATCGCGACGATATTCACAATCACGCTGATGACAAAGTAGGTTTTAAACGGCTGCTTTTGCGTTTTGTGGCGGAAACACTGCTGTCCCACAATTGCCCCAGGCCAGCCACCCACCACCCCAAACACCAGCAGCGTTAATTCCGGCACTCGCCGCCAGCCTTTGCACGCCGCCAGTTTATCGACACCGTAAATCACGACGGTCAGAACGTTGACCAGGAGAAGCCACATCATAAAAGGATGCAGCGTAAAGAAACTGCCGAGCGCCGCGAGGCCCAGCAGCAGAAAACAAAAACGATTGAGATTCATATCAGTCAATAGTGCCAGGTGTAGTGTGTCGACGTCGTATTATACGCACAACGTTAGCTTTGCTTGTTCTGGTAGAGATCCCAGCGGTTACCGTACAGGTCTTCAAATACCACCACCGTACCGTACTCTTCTTCTCGCGGCGCTTCACAAAACGTCACACCATTTGCCTGCATGGCGTTGTAATCACGCCAGAAATCATCGGTTTGCAAGAACAGAAACACCCGCCCGCCACACTGATTACCAATAAACCCTTCCTGCCGCTCGTTTGAAGCGCGAGCCAAAAGTAAGTTGCAGTCACTTTCTGGGTTTGGAGAGACCACCACCCAGCGTTTACCGGGCTGCGGCGTATCTTCGACGAGGGTAAATCCAAGCTTCTGCGTGTAGTACGTAATGGCGCGATCGTAATCATCCACCACGATGGCGACGTGCCCCAAACACCTTTTTTGCGTTCTCATTGTCTGCTCCGTCAGGTTTCAGGCATTGTTGCCCGCTCCCTTTTTAACATAAATGAATTTTATTCACCCAACGTATCATCAGCACCGATGCGCCACGCCGGATAACGCGGCCTCCATCAGCGCGCCGAGCACCGTTTGCGCGTCGTTCACCGTCGCCGTTCCGCTATTCATTTTCAGAGTAATGCCTAAATTTCCCGGCGAGGGCAGTAGATTATCAACGACGCGCAGACTGCCCGGCATACCAATACGCGTTCGCAGCGTAATGCCCAAGCCAGCCTGTACCGCCGACCAGATACCGCTCAGGCTGTGGCTGACAAAAACCACCTGCCAGGGAATATTCGCCCGATCCAGGCTGTCGATGGCGCGGGAGCGCATCATACAAGGATGCTCGAACATCACCAGCGGCAACGGCTCGCCCTGCGCCAGCAGTGCGGCAATATTAAGATCCGGATGCGCTATCCATTCCAGCGAGCACTGGCTTATCAGCCTGCCGTTTTTGAGTTCTCCCTCCGGCTGCCAGAGCAGCGCCAGATCGAGCGTATTGTTGTTAAGCGCTTCGAGCAACGCCAGGTTACGGTCGATGCGGGCTGACATCCGCATTCCCGGATGGTGACGCTTAAACTCGCCAAGGATGCCGGGCATCAGCGATTCGCCGAAATCTTCCTGCATGCCAATACGGATCTCACCCTGTAACGGTTCGCTGTTCAGCGCACGCTGCGCTTCATCATTCAGCGCCAACAACCGACGGGCATAGCCCAGCAAAATCTCACCGTTACGGGTCAGTTCAAGATGACGGCCTTTCCTGACCACCAGCGCGCTACCGCACTGCTGCTCCAGCTTTTTCAACTGCGCGCTCACCGCAGAGGTTGAGCGGCAAAGACGTTGTGCCGCCTGCGCAAAGCTGCCGGACTCCATGCCGGTAACGAAGCTGCGCAGCGCGTCAAGGTCGAGCGACGGGGGAAGTTTCTTCATAATTGTCCTGAAATTCGGGATTGACCATCAAAAATGATTCAATTTTCAGGACGAAAATATCTCGTCAGAATGGGGTCACTGTCAATACGGAGAGAACACCATGTCAAAGCCCCTGGATCGTGAAACCCTGGCCCGCGTTGCACCAAAGTTAGCCGAGCTAAGCCAGGAACTGCTGTTTAACGATATCTGGCAACGTGAAGGTCTTTCATCACGCGAACGTAGCCTGATTACGCTTGGCGCCCTCACCGCGCTCGGGCGCGTGCAGCAAATCCCCTGGCACATCCACTTTGCACAGCAAAATGGCCTGACAAAAACCGAAATAGTGGAAGCGTTCACCCATTTGGCATTCTACGCAGGTTGGCCTGCGGCGGTGTCAGCACTCGAATGTCTGGAAGAGGAATAGCGACGATGCCATTTACCCGGATTACCTTGCGCCAGGGCTACAGCAACGCACAGATAGTGCAGATTTCTGACATTCTGCAGCAAAGTCTTGAAGATGAATTTTCCGTTCCACCCCACGATCGCTTTCAGGTGTTTGAAACGCTGTCGGCAAACCAGCGCGTGTTTGATAGCCACTATTACAGCGCGGGGCGTAGCGACAACTTTATTCAATTTCATATTCTTGCCGGGAAACCGCGTTCATCAATGCAAAAGAAAAACCTTTGCAGGACGCTATGTGAACGGCTCACTGCAAAGATGAATATTTCTCCTGATGATGTGATGGTGATGATTCAGTTCAATACTGCCGATGACTGGAGCTTCAGCAACGGTCAGATGCTCTCAGAGCTTGATTAGCCCTATTCTCCGGTGTAAAACACACCGGAGAACCCGCTGCGGCCTTTCGTGATCCAGCTCTCTTTTTCACCGTTTTCCCTCATCATGAACTTCCCTCATGTTGCATTGAAATTAAGTCGCTTTCCCTCATTCACCACCTCTGGCATAAATTATCAACATTAACTTATCGGCAACATTAAGACGGCTGAATGAGAAAACCAGAGCACGAACTCTGGCAATCAGTAAGTGAATTTAATTTTCATATCAGCACTCGGGATGACAGAGACGATGAATAAAGATTTTACCTTTACTATCAAGAGCAGCACCTTCGACGAAAACTATAACCCGTCAGAAAATACGCGTATTACCACGAACTTCGCGAATCTGGCTCGTGGGGAAAACCGTCAGGAGAACCTGCGCAATACGCTGAAGATGATTGACAATCGTTTCAATACGTTAGCACATTGGGATAACCCTAAAGGCGATCGTTATGGCGTTGAGCTTGAGATTATTTCCGTTGAGATGAATATTGACGCGGAAGGTAAAACGACAGCGTTTCCGGCCATCGAAATATTGAAAACCCATATTGTTGATAAGAAAACCAACGAACGTATCGAAGGTATTGTTGGCAATAACTTCTCTTCCTACGTGCGTGATTATGACTTCAGCGTATTGCTGCTGGAGCATAATAAAAACAAAGCCGAATTTAACATTCCAGATACCTTTGGCGAGCTGCACGGCAATATCTTTAAGCATTTTGCCAACTCACCCGAGTACAAAGCGAACTTTAAAAAATCGCCGGTTATCTGCCTTAGCGTGTCGAGCAAAGATATCTATCGCCGCACGGGCAATGAGCACCCGGTACTGGGCATTGAATACCAGCCGAGCAGCGCATCCCTTACCGAACAGTATTTCGGCAAGATGGGCCTGAAAGTGCGCTATTTCATGCCACAAAACAGCGTTGCGCCGCTGGCGTTTTTCTTCTCCGGTGACCTGCTGAGTGATTACACCAGCCTGGAGCTTATCAGCACCATCAGCACCATGGAGACGTTCCAGAAGATTTATCGCCCGGAAATTTACAATGCCAACTCGGCGGCGGGCCTGTGCTATCAGCCAGACCTGAACCAACAGGATCACTCCTTGACCAAAATTGTTTATGACCGTGAAGAGCGCAGCCGCTTAGCGATTGAGCAGGGGAAATTTACCGAAGAGCACTTTATCAAGCCATATCAGCACATTCTTGAGCAATGGTCCGCTAACTACGCTCTTTGATTAACGAAAATATCAGGTTATTGAATATGAAAACATTGCTCCCGACTTCCACCGCTGGCAGCCTGCCGAAACCGTCCTGGCTTGCTCAACCCGAGACGCTGTGGTCACCATGGAAATTACAGAACGACGAGTTAGTTGAAGGGAAACAGGATGCGCTGCGTCTCTCCCTGCAAGAACAGCTGCTGGCCGGTATTGATATCGTTAGCGACGGCGAGCAGACCCGTCAGCACTTCGTGACCACATTTATTGAACACCTGAGCGGCGTGGATTTTGAAAAACGCGAGATCGTAAAAATCCGTAACCGCTACGATGCCAGCGTGCCGACGGTTGTCGGCGAAGTGGCGCGTCAAAAGCCCGTATTTGTTGACGATGCGCGCTACCTGCGTCAGCTCACCAAGCAGCCTATCAAGTGGGCGCTGCCGGGGCCGATGACCATGATTGATACCCTGTATGACAACCACTACAAAAGCCGCGAGAAGCTGGCGTGGGAGTTTGCCAAAATCCTCAACCAGGAAGCTCGCGAGTTAGAAGCCGCAGGCGTGGATATTATCCAGTTTGATGAACCGGCGTTTAACGTGTTCTTTGATGAGGTAAATGATTGGGGTATCGCGGCATTAGAGCGCGCTATCGAAGGTCTGAAGTGTGAAACCGCGGTGCACATCTGCTACGGCTACGGCATTAAGGCCAACACCGACTGGAAGAAAACGCTGGGTTCAGAGTGGCGTCAGTACGAAGAAGCATTCCCTAAGCTGCAATCTTCGAATATCGATATTATCTCGCTGGAGTGCCACAACTCCCGCGTACCGATGGATCTGCTGGAGTTGATTCGCGGCAAAAAGGTGATGGTTGGGGCCATTGACGTGGCAAACCACGCGATTGAAACACCTGAAGAGGTGGCCAATACGCTGCGCAAAGCCCTGCAGTTCGTCGATGCAGAGAACCTCTACCCATCAACCAACTGCGGTATGGCGCCGCTGCCTCGTCAGGTAGCGCGTGGCAAGCTCAAGGCGTTGAACGCGGGGGCCGAGATTATACGTAAAGAGATCCTGGGTCGAAAACCGCCTCTGGCGTAGAAATAAAAAAACCGCGAATAACGCGGTTTTTTTTCGTGTTATAAGGTCGAGATTACAGAATCTGGCCCAGCGTTTGACGAAGATGCGCGCCGGAACCGAGCAAGCCGGGATTGTCGTGAACAATCAGGTAGACCGGGATCGGGTGAACGTAATCTTTAAAGCGGCCTTTATCTTCAAACCCGCCGCGGAAACCGGAGGCTTTGAAGAACTCGAGGAAGCGCGGCACGATACCACCGGCGATATAAACGCCGCCGAAGGTGCCGAGGGTGAGCGCCAGGTCACCGCCAAAACGGCCCATAATGACGCAGAACAGCGACAGCGCACGACGACAATCGGTGCAAGTGTCAGCCAGCGCACGTTCGGTAATATCCTTCGGCTTGTAGTTTTCCGGCACGCGGTTGTCGGACTTCACAATTGCCCGGTAAAGGTTAATGAGACCCGGGCCGGAGAGCACGCGCTCGGCGGAAACGTGGCCAATCTCTTCACGCAGTACTTCAAGGATAATCCCTTCTTCTTCGCTATTCGGCGCGAAATCGACGTGACCACCTTCACCTGGCAGGCTGACCCAGCGTTTGTCGACGTGAACCAGATGCGCGACGCCAAGGCCGGTGCCCGCGCCGTAGACGGCAATCGGTTTACCTTCAACCGGTTCGGTGCCGCCAAACTGGATCAGATGCTCTTTTTTCAGCATCGGAATCGCCATCGAGACCGCGGTAAAGTCGTTGATGATTTCAAGATGAGAGAAACCGAGGTTTTTCTTCATTTCCGCAATGGAGAACTGCCAGGTGTGGTTGGTCATCGCCACCCAGTCGCCGGTAATCGGGCAGGCAATAGCGATGCAGCCGTCTTCAACCGACACGTTATGCTCGTCAAGATAGACGCGGACTACGGCTTCCAGGCTTGGATAATCAAGGCCGGAATAGGTTTTCGCCTGCGAAATTTCACCGCTGGCTAAATCGCACAATGCCAGACGCGCATTGGTGCCCCCAACATCACCCACTAAAGCAAACTTTGTCATTCCGTTACGGCTCCGCTAAAGTCAGAATAAATCTTTGTCACACTGTAAATTCAAGGCGCTTTCACGACAATGACGTTTGTGTGAGCACCCCAGGATTATCGATCCAGGTCACATTTTTTGCGTCATTTTTATCAGATGCACAGGCCGTAGCGCCGTATCGTTTCAGCACCATTTGCGCTGAACGTAAACGCAGGAAAATGCAAAGTAACCGCAGCATTCAGTTAAAAGGATAAAAACATGCTCCACCCGCGAGCCCGAACAATGTTGTTGCTCTCTGTTCCCGCTGTGCTTATCGGCGTCGCTTCCAGCCTGATATTGATTGTGGTGATGAAAATAGCGGCCGTGCTGCAACACCTGCTGTGGCGTAATCTGCCCGCCGTGTTCGGCGTATCCTTTGATTCACCGTTCTGGATAATCCTGATGCTGACCCTGACCGGCATCGCCGTCGGTCTGGTCATTCGCTATAGTCCCGGCCATGCTGGCCCGGACCCTGCCAGTGAGCCGCTCATCGGCGCGGCGGTTCCGCCGTCTCATCTGCCGGGCCTGACCATCGCCTTAATTATCGGGCTGGCGGGTGGCGTCAGCCTCGGTCCTGAACATCCCATTATGTCAGTGAACATTGCGCTAGCCGTGGCGCTCGGCGCCCGCTTTTTCCCGCGCGTGAGTTCGCTGGACTGGACCATTCTCGCCGCCGCCGGCACCATCGGCGCACTGTTTGGTACGCCGGTTGCCGCCGCGCTGATTTTCTCCCAGACGCTGACGAGCAATAATGATTCCCCGCTGTGGGATAGGCTGTTTGCTCCCCTGCTCGCCGCTGCCGCCGGGGCGTTAACCACCGGCATGTTCTTCCATCCGCAATTTTCTCTGCCAATTGAGCCCTATCAGGGCCTGCGTCTGGTCGACATTTTCAGCGGCGCTATCGTGGCCGTCTTTGCTATCGCCATCGGTATGGTGGCGGTCTGGTGCCTGCCCCACCTGCACTCGCTGGTGCATCGTTTGAAGCATCCGGTCATTATCCTCGGCGTGGGCGGTTTTGTGTTGGGGATTATCGGCACCGTTGGCGGCCCGATTACGCTATTTAAAGGGCTGGATGAGATGCAGAGGCTAACGGCCGGACAATCCTTCGGCGCGGGCGACTATATGCTATTTGCGCTCAGCAAGCTGGCGGCGCTGGTCGTTGCCGCCGCCTGCGGTTTCCGCGGTGGTCGCATCTTCCCGGCGGTATTTGTCGCCGTCGCACTCGGTCTGATGCTCCACGCGCACGTTGACGCCGTTCCGGCGGCGATTACCGTCTCCTGCGCCATTCTGGGGCTAGTTCTGGTGGTCACCCGCGATGCGTGGTTGAGCCTGTTTATGGCCGCCGTCGTCGTGCCTGATACCACGCTGCTCCCACTGCTGTGTATCGTCATGCTCCCCGCCTGGCTCCTGCTGGCGGGTAAACCGACGATGATGGTGCCGCGCAAACAAAAGGATTAATGCCCGCTGTTGCGCGCTTCCAGCGCCTGGGTGACGGCTTTTAGCAGCGGAGGAATGTCCATTTTTGGCAACATGACTTCGAGCAACATCAGCTTGTCACCCCGTGCCGCGCGGGTCAGCGCATCGTTGAGCTGCGACGCATTGGTCACCTTCCAGCACTCGGCCTGGCAGTCCAGGTTGAGCGCTTGCGGGATCTGGGTCCAGTTCCACAGGCTGATATCGTTGTAGCGTTGTTCCGGGCCGTGGATCGCGCGCTCCACGGTGTAGCCTTCATTATTCAGCAGCAGAATCAATGGACGGAGCCCATCACGCAGCATTGAACTGAGCTCCTGAATGGTCAACTGCGCCGCACCGTCCCCCACTACCAGCACCACGCGTCTGTCCGGCTGCGAGGTCTGCGCGCCAAACGCGGCAGGCAGCGTATAGCCAATCGAGCCCCACAGCGGTTGAACAATCAGGCTCGCCCCCTGCGGCAGCGTCAGGTCAGCAAGGCCAAACGCCGCCGTCCCCTGGTCACCCAGTAAAATGTCGTGCGGCTGAAGGTATTTCTCCAGCGTCTGCCAGAAATGGCGCTGGGTCAGATGCCCGTTATCCGCTGACGCGGACGTCATCACCCGGGCCGGCTGGATTTGCCACTGAGCCGAGACGTCGCGACTCAGCGTGATAAGCGCGTTAACCGCCTCCTGCATACTTATCCCGCTAAACCAGCGCTTGCCGACTCGCGCCGCAGAAGGTTGGATCTCAATGGATTTCTCCACCGGTATATGGTGGGTAAAGCCTGCGGTGATGGTGTCGGTAAAACAGGTGCCGATGCAAAAGATAACGTCAGCATCTTCAATCGCCGCGCGCGTCTCCGGCAGGCTCGCCCCGCCGCTGTAAGTCCCCACAAACCCCGCGTGAGCCTCATTAAATAGTCCTTTCCCCATTAGCATCGTGGCGTGAGGGATCGGCACCGCATCTACCCATTTGTTTAACGTCGACTGAAGGCCAAAGCGTAGCGCCAGCACATCCGCCAGCAGCGACACGCGGCGACCGTCGCGCAGCAAAGCGCGGGCATGAGAGACAAACTCGGCCAGTTCAGTTGCGTCTGCCGGTGCATTGTGCGCGGTGAGAGCGTTTACAGGACGTGAGGTCGGCAGTGAAGCGATATCCGCCGGTAGCAGGAGATAACCAGGGCGGCTGTGGCGCACAATATCACGCAGCACCCGGTCAATTTCATCGCGAGCGTTAGCCGCATCCAGCACGCCCTGAGCCACCGAAACCGGGGCGCTCATCTGGCGAAAATGGTCAAAATTGCCATCCCCCAACGTGTGGTGTAAACACTCACGTCGCTGCTGTGCGCCAGTACTGGGCGCCCCGACGATATGCAGCACCGGGACGTGTTCGGCAAAGCTTCCCGCTACCCCGTTCAGCGCGCTAAGTTCCCCGACACCAAAGGTGGTGAGCAGTGCCCCGCAGCCCTGCATCCGCGCATAGCCATCGGCGGCATAGGCGGCGTTGAGTTCGTTGGCACAGCCGACCCAGCGTATCTGGCGGTGGGCAATAACATGGTCGAGAAACTGGAGGTTGTAGTCTCCGGGGACGCCAAACAGGTGGTCAACGCCGCAGTCGGCGAGGCGGTCTAGCAGGTAATCTGCCACGGTATAGGACGTTGTCATCATGCACCTCCTCCAGTCAGCTGTTCCTTTGAGTATTGAAGAAGTGTTAAGGCTGTCCAGAATTCATAAGAAAGTCCTCTGGAAAGCTAATTTTACAGATTTCAGGAGTGTACGAGCCGATGGACATTGGTTAGTGTAAGCGTATACACAACCGGATAATCTGGAGGACACAATGGTTTACCAGGCAAGTCCCACGCGTTATGAAACCATGACGTTTCAGCGCTGCGGCAATAGCGGCCTCAAGCTACCAGCCGTTTCATTGGGGCTATGGCACAACTTTGGTGACGAAACGCGGGTCGAAAATAGCCGCCAGCTGCTGCACCATGCATTCGACCTTGGCATCACCCATTTCGATTTAGCCAATAACTACGGGCCACCTCCAGGTTCAGCTGAAAGCAACTTTGGCCGTATTCTGCGAGAGGATTTTCTGCCCTATCGCGATGAGCTGATTATCTCCACTAAGGCCGGTTATACCATGTGGGACGGTCCATACGGCGATTGGGGTTCTCGTAAATATCTGATTTCCAGTCTTGATCAAAGCCTTAAGCGAATGGGGCTGGAGTATGTTGATATCTTCTACCACCACCGTCCAGACCCGGAAACGCCGCTGCTGGAAACCATGCGCGCGCTGGATCATATCGTTCGCCAGGGTAAAGCACTGTACATTGGGCTTTCCAATTATCCGGCTGAACTGGCAAGCCAGGCGATTGCAATTCTTAACGATCTCGGCACGCCGTGTCTTATTCACCAGCCGAAGTACTCAATGCTTGAGCGCGGTGCAGAAAACGGCCTGCTTCAGGTGCTGAAGCAAGAAGGTGTGGGCTGTATTGCCTTTTCACCCTTGGCTGGGGGTCAACTCACCGACCGCTACCTGCACGGCATTCCGGCCGATTCCCGCGCCGCCAGCGGCAGTATCTTCCTGAAGCCTGAGCAACTGACTGACGGCAAGCTCGAGGCCGTACGCCAGCTCAACACGATGGCCGAACAGCGCGGACAGAAGCTATCGCAGATGGCGCTGGCATGGGTACTGCGTCAACAGGCGGTCACGTCAGTTCTGATTGGCGCCAGTAAGACCGCACAGCTTGATGACGCCGTCGGCATGCTAGAAAACCGTCTTTTCAGCGCGCAGGAATGTGCCGACATTGATCGTATTTTGAGCGGTATAAAATAACAGCGAATTTAGCAAAAAGTGCTCTCTCCTGGCGATTTAAGAGTTACACCAATAATCCGGGTATTTACCGAATTGTAATATTGCGTTAACAGGCCTTTCAGGCCACGATCGTAATAGGAGAGAAGTATGTTCAGGTCACTGATTCTGGCGGCAGTGTTGATAGCATCGGCCCCGATGTTCGCGAATGCTGGTGAAATCACCCTGCTGCCATCCGTAAAATTACAAATTGGCGATCGCGATAATTACGGTAACTACTGGGACGGCGGCCGCTGGCGCGACCGTGATTACTGGCATCGGAACTGGTATCACCGCGATAACGGCTGGCACCGAGGCTGGGATAAACGCAAAGCCTATGAGCGCGGCTATCGTGAAGGCTGGCGCGACCGTGACGATCATCGTGGTCGCGGGAGAGGCCACGGTCATGGACACGGGCATCATCATTGATACTTTCCCGGAGTCGCTGCGCTCGTTCGGGCTACCGTTCAAAAGTAGCCCGGATGAGCGCAGCGACTCCGGGTTGACTACATCAGCGTTCCCAACAGCAGCCACCCATTCAGCGCCACCACAATCGCCACAATCACCCAGCCAATCCGTTTAATCCACAACGTGTTGACCAACTCGCCCATTAGCTGACGATTGCTGGTGAAAATCAGCAGCGGCACCAGCGCCAGCGCGATCCCAAAGCTTAACAGCACCTGGCTCATCACCAGAATACGCGTCGGGTCGAGCCCCATCAGAATGACGATAAATGACGGTAGCATCGTCACCGCGCGGCGGAACCACAGCGGGATGTGGAAGCGAATAAAGCCCTGCATCACCACCTGACCGGCCAGCGTCCCGACGACCGTAGAGGAGAGCCCCGCCGCGACCAGGCTCAGGCCAAAGATGGTTGCCGCCGCATGGCTCAACAACGGTTCGAGGGTGAGATACGCTTCGTCAAGGTCGGCAATGCCGGTGTGTCCGTGGAAATGGAACGCCGCTGCCGCCGTCGCCATCATCGCCAGGTTAACAAAACCGGCAATGGTCATGGCAATCGCCACGTCCCACCGCGTCGCGTGATAGCGCTCTTTTGCGCTCCCGCCATGCAGATGCTGAGTCAGTGATGAATGCAGATAAATAACGTGCGGCATGATGGTCGCCCCCAATACGCCCGCCGCGAGAAACACCGCTTCGGAGTTAGGTAACGACGGAATAATCATTCCTTTTGCGAGCGGTGCCAGCTGTGGCTGGGAGAAAATCAGCTCTACAATATAGGCCGCCGCGACAAACAGCAGCAGACCGCCGATCACTTTTTCCAGCGGTTTTTGCCCGCGGCGTTGCAGCATCAGAATCAGGAAGGTCGCAATCCCGGTAAGCACCGCGCCTTGCAGCAGCGAAATCCCGAGGATCAGTTTAAAACCAATAGCCGCGCCAATAAATTCAGCGAGGTCGGTCGCCATGGCGATAATTTCCGCCTGCACCCAGTAAAACCACACCACCGGACGCGGGTAGTGGTCGCGAATTTGCTCCGCCAGGTTTTTTCCCGTAGCAATACCGAGCTTAGCCGACAGCACCTGAATCAGCATCGCCATCAGGTTTGCCCAGACAACAACCCACAGCAGCTGGTAGCCGAAGCTCGCCCCCGCCTGAATATTGGTAGCGAAGTTGCCGGGATCGATATACCCGATGGCGGCAATAAATGCGGGTCCCATCAGCGCAAGCCTCATACGGCGCGCTGCACGACCGGTGTTACTTTCAACGCGACTGTTGTTCATTCTCTGCCTCAAAAACATAGCCTTTGCTATGTTTCAGGCTAACAGAATGAGAATGATTATCAAGTTCATTTGTAAGAGATGATAATGATTACTCTGATAGCCGGAATCAATTGCCAGACTGGAGGTTGCGGGGGTTTGGTGTACGCTTATGTTGAGAGTAGTACAACAGAGGAACTTTTCATACATTTACTTAACATCACAAAAATGTATCTTTGATCACTAATTTTGAGTTTGCTCACAGGAACTAAATATAGTGGGACGGGGATCTCGTTTTATTTAATGATGTTACATAGAATGTGCAAGAAAATTTAACCCGTCTCATGTTTGGAGCAAATATGGACCGCGTCTTGCATTTTGTTCTCGCGCTCGTGGTGGTAGGGATCCTGGCCTTGCTGGTCAGCACCAACCGCAAAGAGATTCGCATTCGTTATGTTATTCAATTACTTGTCATTGAAGTTTTACTGGCATGGTTCTTCCTGAACTCTGACATTGGTCTGGGCTTCGTACGTGGCTTCGCCGAAATGTTCGAAAAACTGCTTGGTTTTGCGAACAACGGGACCGACTTCGTCTTTGGCAGCATGAACGATAAAGGCCTGGCATTCTTCTTCCTGAAGGTTCTGTGCCCTATCGTCTTCATCTCTGCGCTGATCGGTATTCTGCAGCATATCCGTATTCTGCCGATTGTTATTCGTGCGATTGGTACCGTGCTGTCTAAAATCAACGGCATGGGTAAGCTCGAGTCTTTCAACGCCGTCAGCTCCCTGATTCTGGGCCAGTCTGAAAACTTCATCGCCTATAAAGATATCCTCGGTAAAATGTCCCGTAACCGCATGTACACCATGTCGGCCACGGCGATGTCTACCGTTTCGATGTCTATCGTTGGCGCCTACATGACCATGCTGGAGCCGAAGTTCGTTGTGGCAGCGCTGGTACTGAACATGTTCAGCACCTTTATCGTTCTGTCGCTGATCAACCCATACCGCGTTGATGCCAGCGAAGAGAACATCCAGATGTCTAACCTGCACGAAGGCCAGAGCTTCTTCGAAATGCTGGGTGAATACATTCTGGCAGGCTTCAAAGTTGCGATTATCGTTGCTGCGATGCTGATCGGCTTTATCGCCCTGATCGCCGCGCTGAACGCCCTGTTCGCTACCGTGACCGGTTGGTTTGGCTACAGCATCTCCTTCCAGGGCATTCTGGGTTACATCTTCTATCCAGTTGCATGGATTATGGGTGTACCGGCAAGCGAATCCCTGCAGGTCGGTAGTATCATGGCGACCAAACTGGTTTCTAACGAATTCGTTGCGATGATGGATCTGCAAAAGGTTGCCGCTGAGCTCTCTCCGCGCGCCGTCGGTATCATCTCCGTATTCCTGGTTTCCTTCGCCAACTTCTCTTCCATCGGTATTATCGCAGGTGCCATTAAAGGCCTGAACGAAGAGCAGGGTAACGTGGTTTCCCGCTTCGGTCTGAAGCTGGTTTACGGTTCTACGCTGGTGAGCGTACTGTCTGCTTCTATCGCAGCACTGGTTCTGTAATTCCAATCCCATTAAAAAAGGGCCTGTAACTGCGTTACAGGCCCTTTTTCTTTATGACTCCGTCTGGTAGCCAATATCACAAAGCGGCCTTGGCTTATCGATCAGATACCCCTGCATATAGTGCACGCCTAGCTCCGTCAGTAGCGCCTGCTGTGCTTCGGTCTCAACATATTCGGCAACAACCTCCAGGTTCTGCATCTCCGCCAGCTCACAGATAGAGCGAATGATCATCGCATCCATTGGATTAGTAAGCACGTCACGCACGAACGCACCGTCAATCTTGATGATATCGGCCTCAAGACGCTTCAGGCGTTCATAGTTGGCGTAGCCAGTACCGAAGTCATCAATAGCAATCCGGCAGCCAAAATCGCGGAGCATCTGTATATTGTTAATACTGGTATCTGAATTAGAAAACGCCTGCTCTTCCGTAATTTCAATGATGATACGCCGGACGTTGACGCGATAGCGCTGGAAGAGCGCGATGATTTCGGTGGCGCTCTCTTTATGCATCAACGTGTAGGGCATCAGGTTGACGGAAAAACGTTGTCCGGGAAAAGCATCCAGTGAGCGGAACAGGTTCTCCATTACCTGCATATCAAACCGTTTACTGAGGTTAAACTGCGTCAGAACAGGAATAAATTTATCCGGCATAACCATGCCATTCACATCAATGAGGCGGGTGAGGATTTCATAGTAACCTTCCCCCGATGGCTTTCTGATTGGCTGAGCATAGAGGACAAATCCTTCACGATCCAACGCCGCTTTAATGCGGTTGAGGAGCACAACGCGCTCGCTGGTTTCATCAAATGCCTCCACCTGACCGTTATCCAGCTGCAGGATCTGATTCTCTTCCCCGGCCTGTTCTGCCAGCCAGCTCAGTTGCCCCAGCGTATGGTAGAGGTTATCATCCGGTGCGCGCACCCTTCCCCAGGATATGCCGTATTCCAGATTCAGCGGCGTGTTGTTCCAGCGAATGTCCTGACGCTTGAGGAAATCAATCAGGTGGTTCAAGCGTGCCTCGGTCTCCGGGCCATTCAGCACCAGCAAAAGTTCGTTCCCCGGCAGTTGAAAGAGCTTTTCGTTGTCATCCAGATTAGGGTGTAGAACCTGAGTGATGCTGCGTTTGCACTGAATACGCATCATCATGCCGTAGTGACGGCTAAGAAAGTCCAGATTTTTGATATGCAGGCAGCACACGCTGGTGATGCCCGCCGTTTTCATATAATCCTCCAGCGCACGCAGGTTAGGCAGCCCGGTCAGTGGGTCAATCATCGCCTGCATCTGCCACTTATGTTTTAAGTGCTTGCTACGCTGATAGATTTGCAGCATGTACTGCAAACAGACGGTAAACGAGATCAGTGCCGACAGGATAAATGAGAGTGAATATTGGGTTTGAATACCGTGCAGGAAGTTTTTGTTGTACATCACCAGCACAAAAGCGGAAACAGTCCAGCTCATAATGATGAGCGGATAAGATAGCTGGCTAATCCCAAAGGCGAAAAAGATAAAGACAATAGGAACGAGATACCCGGTAAAGTAGCGCTCACCAAACGGCGCGCTGAGGAAAAACAGCATGCACATCAACGCGAGAAGCCAAGCGATAACAAAGCATTTTCCTTTCAGCCCAGCATAGCTCGCGATGTTTTTACGCCAGAAAGCTCTTGCATAGCGAGTATTCAGACACATCCGCAATGGATAATAGAACAGTTTAGTAAATATTAAGGATGCACACACCAGACCCTGAATATCAACAATCGCATAAATAACAGTGGTTATATTAAAATAACTAAACATTTCAGCAGGAACAACGGTCAATTCTCCCACTAAATACATCATAGCCTTAGCGAGCACTGGCATCGCAAAGCCAAACCAGAAAATACGTAAGCCAATATGATGAATTGCTAATCCATGCCGCCAACGCCGTCCCAGAATAGAATATAAAATAAGGCTGGAAATACATACGGCGGTCAACTGACAAAACAATAATGTTAATGAATCAAGCGGAGAAAGATGCAGCTGCCAGTAGTTGGTGGTGATAAATCCCAGTGCCAAAGGCAGTACCGCATGGCGGCCAAACAGCATCATTAGCGCAATCATGACGCTTAGCGGTAACCATGCCAGATATACAGAATGACCATCATAAAATGCGGTCGGAGAGATATATCGAGAAACAGGAATCATCGCCAGGCTAATAACCAACGCCAGCAAGAACTTTCTTAATGGGGTACTCCGTTGCACCATCATGCGTACCTGCCGATATCCTTTATCGTACGTAGAGTGACTGATTAAATATTATTGCCGGTTATTATGTGAAGCAAACCGAGTTGAGAAAACTCTGATCTACGCGGGCTTTTTATAATATAAACGCTGTTTTTTTGTTCGCATTCAGAATGCAAAAAACCCCCGCCATAGGCGAGGGTTTCGAATTTTGGTGGAGCTAAGCGGGATCGAACCGCTGACCTCTTGCATGCCATGCAAGCGCTCTCCCAGCTGAGCTATAGCCCCACAGTTTCTTTACGTTCCAAACCTGATGGGAGCAGGATTTGGTGGAGCTAAGCGGGATCGAACCGCTGACCTCTTGCATGCCATGCAAGCGCTCTCCCAGCTGAGCTATAGCCCCAACGTAAAGCTGTCGTGTTGACGGGCGGCATAATATGAATTCCCTTACACAGTGTCAACGGCAAAATACGCGAAAAAGTTCTAATCGCTGAAAAAGCAGACAAACGCGCCATATTGCTCGCCTCCTCGCAGGTTGGAGTTAAACCTGTCACATTTTCTAATAAAACGATGCTATAACATGGACATGTAATTCCCACACTGCGACTCAGGAAATTGTATGCTCAAGGAACGAATGACGCCGGAGGAGATTGCTCATCTGACAGGGTACAGCCGACAAACCATCAACAAGTGGGTGCGTAAGGAAGGCTGGAAAACGTCGCCCCGTCCCGGCGTCCAGGGAGGCAAGGCCCGACTGGTACATGTGAACGACGAAGTGATGGAATTCATCCATAGCGCTCAACGTGCTTCTGAATCTTCGGCTCCCTATGCGGTGAACGGCAGCGACAACCCTTTCCATACGCTGCTGCTGACGCTGGTTGATGAAATGACCGAGACCGAGCAGAAACAGCTCACGTCACTGCTGCTACGGGAAGGGATTAGCGGTTTATTGCAACGTCTAGGAATTCGCGGTTAAGCAATGTCTATGAAAAAACTTCCCGCAAAGATGTCCACAGAAGAACTGGCTGAAATGCTGGGTATGACCCGACAGACAGTCAATCGCTGGATTCGTGAAAAGAGTTGGCAGACTGAACCGATGCCCGGCATTAAAGGTGGTCGTGCGCGGCTGATCTTTATTACCGATGAGGTGATGGATTTTCTGGTGAATACACCGGCTTTCCGTCAGTTACCCAACGAAAACCAAATTGATGAACCCGCAGGCAGCTACACGGCCAATGCTTCCGATGCGGTCTGGCGGCAAATTAGCGACGTATTGCAGAACAACATGACACCACTGGAGCAAGAACGCTTACGCCGCCTATTGGCGCGTGAAGGCATTTGCGGCTTTCTGGCACGACTCGGGCTGGGCGATCAGAACGATAAGGTATAAAAAAAGCGGGTTTCCCCGCTTTTTTCACATCTGAACGCCAATTACTGCTGGCTTTCACGCTCGGCGATGAACGCCAACGCCTTGTTGATGCGCTCGATGCTACGGGATTTACCAATCGCGTGAACGGTGACGTCCAGGCCTGGCGACTGCCCTGCTCCGGTAACGGCAACACGCAGTGGCATCCCCACTTTGCCCATACCTACTTCCAGCTCATCAGCCGTTGCCTGAATCGCATGATGCACGTTTTCAGCCGTCCAGTCGGTAATAGCGGAAATTTTATCACGTACGACTTCCAGCGGCTGACGTGCAACCGGGCGCAGGTGTTTCTTCGCGGCGTCCGCGTCAAACTCTGCAAAGTCTTCGTAGAAGTAACGGCAGCTCTGCGCCATCTCTTTCAGGGTTTTGCAGCGCTCACCCAGCAGTTTCACCAGCTCGCTCAGCTGCGGGCCCACGCGGGTATCAATATTTTCCTGCTCAATATGCCACTGCAGGTGCGTCGCAACATATTCCGGCGCCATCGTATTGATGTAATGGTGGTTCAGCCACTGCAGTTTGTCCGTGTTGAACGCACTGGCGGATTTGCTGACCGCGTCCAGAGAGAAGAACTCGATCATCTCTTCACGAGTGAAGATCTCCTGATCGCCGTGGGACCAGCCCAGACGCACCAGGTAGTTCAGCAGCGCTTCCGGCAGGTAGCCGTCATCACGATACTGCATAACGCTGACCGCGCCATGGCGTTTAGACAGTTTTTTACCGTCGTCGCCGTTGATCATCGATACGTGTGCGTAAACCGGTACCGGCGCGTTCAGCGCTTTCAGGATGTTGATCTGACGCGGGGTGTTGTTGATATGGTCTTCACCACGGACTACGTGGGTAATTTCCATATCCCAGTCGTCAACCACAACGCAGAAATTGTAGGTTGGGGAACCGTCAGTACGACGGATGATCAGATCGTCCAGCTCCTGGTTGCTGAATTCGATCGGCCCACGGATCTGGTCATCAAAGATAACGGAACCTTCCTGTGGGTTAGCAAAACGCACCACGCAGGGTTCATTGTCAGCATGATGTTCATGACCGTGGCGGCAGCGGCCGTCATAACGCGGCTTCTCGCCGTTGGCCATCTGCTCTTCGCGCAGCGCTTCCAGACGTTCTTTGGAGCAGTAGCATTTATACGCCGTGCCTGCTTCCAGCATTTCATCAATTACCGCGTTGTAGCGGTCGAAACGTTTGGTCTGATAGTACGGGCCTTCATCCCACTCCAGATTCAGCCAGTTCATACCATCCATGATGGCTTCAATGGCTTCCGGCGTTGAGCGCTCGAGATCGGTGTCTTCAATACGCAGCACAAACTCACCTTTATGGTGACGTGCGAAAAGCCAGGAATAAAGAGCAGTACGAGCACCGCCGACGTGCAGATAGCCAGTCGGGCTAGGCGCGAAGCGAGTTTTGATTTTCATGAAATGGCCTTACGTTTATAAACATGCCGACAACCGGCAAATCCTGGAAATAGAAGTGGGCAATATTCTATCACTCCCACTCGGTTGTTCCCACCGCAAGCGTGTGGTTTGCATTTTTTGCATACAATTCATACACCATAGCGTGTTTTGCGATCACATCGTCTAATTTTACGACGAACAGATAAATTATTTATAAAAGGCGTTGACTCATTTTCAACTCTCCCTATAATGCGACTCCACACAGCGGGGGTGATTAGCTCAGCTGGGAGAGCACCTCCCTTACAAGGAGGGGGTCGGCGGTTCGATCCCGTCATCACCCACCAACTACTTTATGTAGTCTCCGCCGTGTAGAACAGAAAATTGAGAAGTGGGTGATTAGCTCAGCTGGGAGAGCACCTCCCTTACAAGGAGGGGGTCGGCGGTTCGATCCCGTCATCACCCACCACTTTCTCGCCAGCTGGATTTTCTGTCAAAATGTGAAGTACCGAAGTGGGTGATTAGCTCAGCTGGGAGAGCACCTCCCTTACAAGGAGGGGGTCGGCGGTTCGATCCCGTCATCACCCACCACTTCGGGTCGTTAGCTCAGTTGGTAGAGCAGTTGACTTTTAATCAATTGGTCGCAGGTTCGAATCCTGCACGACCCACCAATGTAAAAAAGCGCCCTAAAGGCGCTTTTTTGCTATCTACGGCTTATGCAGTTGTGTTTATGTAGCCCGGCCAAGCGCAGCGCCGCCGGGAAAAGCTCAAGTCTCCCCCCATTCTGCCGATACTCCTTATATTTCTCCGAATAAGGCGTTCACCATGACCACCATCAGCGCTCCCTCTATCGCTTCGCTCAAAACCACGACCAGCAGCGCCGCGCCAAGCGGTAACGATGCGGCATCACAAATGGCGCGCATCACCCAGCAGATTGTTAAACTGACCCAGCAGCTTAAAGAGATTGCGGACGGCAGCGGCAGCACGGAAGAAAAGCAAAAGCAGGCTGAGATGATTCAGGAGCAAATCGCCATGCTGGAAGCGCAGCTGGCACAGTTACAGAACCAGCAGGCAGAAAAAGCTCAAGAAAAACAGGAAGCCTCTTCCGCAACCATTACCGGCGTTAATCATCCCAGCGACGACCACCAGATAGATATTTACATCTGATACAGCGGGTCCTGAAGCCGCTCGTCCATCAGTTGTTGGCTCTGGGCCCGAACCACGTCCCACAACGCCTGGGCGGCGGTAGATAACGAGCGTTTTTTTCGTCTCGCTAACATCAACTGCCGCTCAACCCCCGGCGACATGCGCTTCACCGCCAACGGGCTTCCCTCCGGCAACGGTAACGCCAGCGCCGGAATGATGCTGATCCCAATGCCCGCCGTCACCATGGGGAAGAGCGTCGCCGGATGACCAATCTCCTGCACGATATTCGCCTCAATCTGATGCAGCTGTAGTGCCGCATCTATCAGCATTCGGCTACCGGAAGCATAATCCTGTAATACTAACTCTGCCCCCTGTAGCGCCTGCCAATCTACCTCCGGCAAATCAGCAAACGGGTGATCGTTACGGCACAACAGGAAGAACGGCTCAGAAAGTACCGTTTCACACTGCAAATCCCCCACCAGGCCGGGATCGATAACGATACCGAAATCAACATCCCCTTGACGAATACTCTCCAGCACCCACTGCTGCGGCCGGTCGTGCAGCACAAAACGAATATCTGGGTACAGACGGTTGCTTTGGGCAATGCACTGCGGGATCAGATGCGCTGAAATCGTCTGGCTAGCCGCCACCCTAACCGTCCCGCTTAACTGCTGCCCGGTGCGCCCCGCTTCTCGCAGTGTGCCCTGTAACTCATCCAGCAGCCGCTCCAGGCGAGCGGCGAGCTGCTGCCCCGCTTCCGTCAGCACCACTTCGCGCGTGGTGCGGTCGAGCAGGCGCACGCCCGTCTGACTCTCCAGTTCCTTCACGCTATGGCTGACCGCCGACTGACTGAGGCCAATTATCTCCCCTGCCCGGCTAAAACTCTTCGCCTGCGCTACCGTGACAAACACCTTCAACTGCCGCAATGAGTAATTCATCTGTTTTTTTCATGAATGGATGCAATAAATCAATTTTATTTCTCAACAATAAAAAAGCAAAATGTATGCATCGATCTTCAGGAGTCTTTATGAAACTTTTCCGCATTTTAGATCCGTTTACGCTGACGCTTATTGCGGTTGTCCTGCTTGCCACCTTCTTCCCGGCACGCGGCGACTTCGTTCCCTTTTTTGAAAATCTGACTACCGCCGCCATCGCGCTGCTGTTCTTTATGCACGGCGCTAAGCTGTCGCGTGAGTCGATTATTGCTGGCGGTAGCCACTGGCGACTGCACCTGTGGGTAATGTGCAGCACCTTCGTGGTCTTCCCAGTGCTGGGCGTACTGTTTGCCTGGTGGGCGCCGTTCAACGTTGACCCGCAGCTTTATGCTGGCTTCCTGTATCTGTGTATTCTGCCCGCTACCGTACAGTCCGCTATCGCCTTTACTTCACTCGCTGGCGGTAACGTCGCGGCCGCAGTGTGTTCTGCATCGGCGTCCAGCCTGCTGGGGATCTTCCTGTCGCCGCTGCTGGTTGGCCTGGTGATGAACGTACACGGCGCAGGCGGTAGCCTTGAGCAGGTGGGCAAAATCATGCTGCAACTGCTACTGCCGTTTGTACTGGGCCACCTTTCCCGTCCGTGGACGGCGGCGTTTGTGACCAAACACAAAAAGTGGATATCCAAAACCGACCAGACTTCTATTTTGCTGGTGGTCTACTCCGCCTTCAGCGAAGCAGTGGTCAACGGTATCTGGCATAAAGTTGGCGTGGGTTCGCTGCTGTTTATCGTGGTAGTGAGCATCGTACTGCTGGCGCTGGTAATTCTGATTAACACCGTGGTCGCCCGTCGTCTGGGCTTCAACAAGGCGGATGAGATTACGATTGTGTTCTGTGGGTCGAAAAAGAGTCTGGCCAACGGTATTCCGATGGCCAATATCCTCTTCCCGACGTCAGTGTTGGGGATGATGGTGCTGCCGTTGATGATCTTCCACCAGATCCAACTGATGACCTGTGCGGTGCTGGCCCGCCGCTACAAAGCGCAGGCCGAAAAAGCGCAGGCCAAAGAACAGGCCCGCGTAGGAAGTTAACGTTTCAGGGGCTGAACCAGCTGGCTCAGCCCTTCAGTTTTAATGAGCAGCGTGAGCTGCATCAGCTCGCCAAGATGCCCGGCCGGAAACTGATCCTTACGGGCAAACCACAGCAGATACTCTTCCGGTACATCAATCAGCCGCCGACCTTTGTACTTGCCGAACGGCATCTCGGTGTTGGCGATTTCAATCAGCTGTGCTTTATCCACCTCAGACTCCTAACAGACGCAACATTTCGGCTTCGTCGATAACCTCAATGCCAAGCTCCTGTGCTTTCGCAAGCTTCGAGCCCGCGGCTTCACCCGCAATCACCAGGTCGGTCTTCTTCGACACGCTACCGGCCACTTTCGCGCCTAGTTCAACCAGACGCGCTTTGGCATCGTCACGGGACATCTGGCTCAGGCTGCCAGTCAGCACCACGGTTTTACCGGCAAACGGGCTGTCTATCTCTTCGGCATTAATCACCACCGGCGCAGGCCAGTTCACGCCCTCTTTCAGCAGTTGCTGGATGACGTTACGGTTGCTCTCTTCGGCAAAGAAGTTGAATACGTGATTCGCCACCACCACGCCAACGTCCGGCACTTTTTGCAGCTCTTCAATGGAAGCGGCTTCCAGTGCTTCAAGCGTACCAAAGTAGGCCGCCAGACCGGCTGCCGTTGCCTCTCCCACTTCACGAATACCTAACGCGTAGAGGAAGCGAGCAAAGGTGGTCTGTTTGGCTTTCTCCAGCGCGCTCACCACGTTCTGCGCCGATTTCGGCCCCATACGGTCAAGACCGGTCAGTTTGCCTGCGGTCAGGGTGAAAAGATCGGCCGGAGTATGGACATATTCTTTTTCGACCAACTGGTCGATGATTTTGTCGCCCATGCCGTCCACGTCGAGCGCGCGGCGGGAAACGAAGTGCTTGAGCGCCTCTTTGCGCTGTGCGCCGCAGATAAGGCCACCGGTGCAGCGGGCTACGGCTTCCCCTTCCACGCGCTCTACATCGGAATTACACACCGGGCAATGGGCCGGGAAGACGATTTCCTGAGTGTCATCCGGGCGCTCGGAAAGCACCACGTTGACCACCTGCGGAATAACATCACCCGCGCGGCGAATCACCACTTTATCGCCGATGCGCAGGCCAAGACGTTCGATTTCATCGGCGTTATGCAGCGTCGCGTTACTCACCAGCACACCGGCAACCTGAACCGGCTCAAGACGCGCCACTGGCGTAATCGCCCCGGTACGCCCTACCTGAAACTCCACGTCGCGCACAAAGGTCATCTGTTCCTGCGCCGGGAACTTAAACGCCACCGCCCAGCGCGGCGCACGGGCTACGAAGCCGAGCTGTTCCTGCAACGCCAGCGAGTTCACCTTGATGACCACACCATCGATATCAAAGCCAAGCGTCGGACGATCTGCTTCTACCTTGTGATAGTAAGCAAGCACTTCCTCCGGGGAGTCGCACAGCGTGACCCGGTCGCTCACCGGCAACCCCCAGGCTTTAAACTGGAGCAAGCGCCCCAGATGAGTATCCGGTAGTTCGCCGCCTTCCAGAACACCCACGCCGTAGCAGAAGAAAGTGAGCGGTCGCTTCGCGGTAATCCGCGGATCTAACTGTCGCAGCGAGCCAGCGGCGGCGTTACGCGGGTTGGCGAACACTTTATTGCCGGTGCGCCGGGCTTCGTCGTTGATTTTTTCAAACCCAGCCTGCGGCATAAACACTTCGCCGCGCACCTCCAGTCGAGCCGGAATGTTATCTCCACGCAGCTTCAGCGGAATGGCACGAATAGTACGGACGTTCGAAGTGATGTCTTCGCCGGTGGTGCCGTCACCGCGCGTCGCGGCGCTAACGAACACACCGTTTTCATACAGGATACTGACCGCCAGGCCGTCCAGCTTAAGCTCGCAGCACCAGGTCAGTTTATCCGCGCTCTTGAGGCGATCCTGGACGCGCTTGTTAAAAGCAAGGAAGCTCTCTTCATCAAAGACGTTGTCCAGCGACAGCATCGGCACTTCATGGCGAATCTGGCTGAATGCCGCCAACGGCTCGGCACCGACGCGTTGAGTCGGCGAATCGGGGGTAATCAGCTCTGGGTGCTGCGCTTCAAGCTCGCGCAGTTCACGCATCAGGCGGTCATACTCCGCATCCGGCAGTTCGGGGGTATCTAAAACATGATACAGGTATTCATGATGGCGAAGCGTCGCTCGCAGTTCATTCAGTTGTTGTTCTATAGATTGCATATCACACCATCAATGATAAAAAACCCCCGACAGGCGGGGGTTCAGGAAGGATTGGCAACGCGCGGACTTATCAGGCGTTAGCGTCTTTGACTTCGCGGATACGGTCCTGATACTCACGCAGCTTTTGCGGCGTCATCATACGGCGCTGATCGTCCAGCACCACACCACCTACTTCGTCAGCAATATACTGTGCTGATTGCAGCATCAGCTTGAAGTTCTGCAGTTCATCGCCGTAGGACGGCACCTGCATAAAGATGGTGACGCCAGGCGTAAGCATATCGGCCATGGTATCCGGATCAAAGGTACCAGGCTTAAGCATGTTTGCCAGGCTAAACAATGCCGGGCCACTGCCGTCAGGGCTGAGATGGCGATGGAAAATATTCATATCGCCAAATTTAAAACCGGCCTGCTGGATGCTGTTCAACAGCAGTTCACCGTTAATTTGCGTACCCTGATGCGCAGAGACGTTCATCACGATAACCGTTTCTTTACGCTCTGGTTTCTCAGGCGGAGCAGGTTCAGGCGCAGGCTGGGCAGCAACCGGTTCTGGCTGCGGCGGCTGTACGGGTTCTGCAACCGGCTGTGGTGCCTGAGGCGCGACGGGCTGCTGAGCAACGTGCTGCGGCGCTTGGGCTACAGGCTGAGGCTCTACCACCGGCGGGCGCTGCTGAGGCTGCTGTACAGGCTGCGGCGGTGGTACCGGCGCGGGCTGTGCAGGCTGATGCGCATGCGGCTGCGGTACCGGCTCTGGCGCACGAGCAGGCTGAGGCGCCTGACGCTCGTAAGGCGGCTGGTACTGGTGTTGAGGCGCGTGACGAGGGGCTTCATGCTCCCCAGCAACCCCAGGGGCGTGATTGACCTTGTGGACACGAACTTCACCCACGCCTTCAACATTGTCATCGAAGTCTTCTTCCGATTCATCATCGGCATCACGAGACTTCATTCGCTTCATTGGACGATCGCGGAACATCGATGAACGCTCTTTACGGCTCGTCCAGAAACCATGAACCAGTAAAGCAAGTATGGCGATCGCGCCAACAATGATTAATATCAGACGCAAATCCTGCATCATTATATTCTCTGTTGTTCTAACACCTTGCCACCACGGCAAACATTTACTCACTAAGAGTATTTGCCCATCACGTCAAGTGCAAGTGTGCACATGACATTCACCGCAGAAAGATGAGTAAAATCGTATTTTTTGCTGGTTTTTCGAACATTTCCTAACTGGTCATTGTCCAACAACCCGATAATATATAGACGTCTTTTTCAATGTAGTCAGTTAAAGGAGCTTCACCTGACCATGGTTTCATCGTCCACCCCTGCCGCACGCAGCGGCGTTTACTACTTCTCCCAGGGCTGGAAACTGATCGGTATGCCGGGAATACGCCGATTCGTCATCTTACCGCTGTTGGTCAATATCGTTCTGATGGGCGGCGCCTTCTGGTGGCTATTCAGCAAACTGGAAAGCTGGATCCCATCCTTAATGAGCCGTATCCCCGACTGGCTGCAGTGGCTGAGCTACCTGCTATGGCCGGTGGTGGTTATCTCCATTCTGCTGGTATTCGGCTATTTCTTTTCCACCATTGCCAACTGGATTGCCGCGCCGTTTAACGGCCTGTTGGCAGAACAACTTGAGGCGCGCTTAACCGGCGCGACGCCGCCGGATACCGGGGTGATTGGCATCATGAAGGATCTGCCGCGCATCATGAAACGCGAATGGCAGAAGCTCGCGTGGTATCTCCCGCGCGCCATTGTGCTGCTCCTGCTGTACTTTATTCCGGGTATCGGTCAGACGGTAGCACCTGTGCTGTGGTTCCTGTTCAGTGCATGGATGCTAGCCATTCAGTACTGCGACTATCCGTTCGACAACCATAAAGTGCCGTTTAAGACCATGCGCCAGGCCTTGCGCACCCGCAAGGTCACCAATATGCAGTTTGGGTCACTGGTAAGCCTGTTTACCCTCATCCCGGTACTGAACCTGGTGATTATTCCGGTCGCCATCTGCGGGGCGACGGCGATGTGGGTTGATTGTTATCGCGACAAACATGCGCTGTGGAAGTAAAGACATGCTGCCGCATGCAGCCACTCAGGTGGCTTGCGTCATAAAAATGACAGTACTCGGCAATTTCGCGCAACGAGTGTGAATCCTGCTGCATTAAAAAACGCGCATGGCGTAACCGCAGAGTAATGAGATATTGCTGCGGCGCCATCCCGGTTTGCAGTTTAAAACGGCGCTGGAAGGTACGTAACGTCAACATATAACGTGCCGCCAGCGCCTCCCAATCAATTTTAGACTGCCAATGGCTCTCTACCCAGGAAAGCGCCAGACAAACCCGATCGTCAACCGTCAGCTCGTCTCGCGCCTGCAGGCGATATCCGGATAATAAGGAAACCAGACGCAGCAAAAACGTCTCTTGCCGCGCGCTACGCAATACCTCTTCCTCGTTTTCAGCGTAAAGCGCGTCGCAGGCAAAAGCGTTAACATCCAACAAGAGCTGTCGCCAGCGCGGCATAGCCAAATGCCAAAGATGAGGTTCATTCTCAAGAAAAAGCGCAGCAGTATTCCCGCGAAACCAGTTCAACTGATCCAGCGGCAAATGCAGCAAATTGATGGTACAAAGCCCCTGAACATCCTCAAAGGCATGTCGATCGGCAGCCCGAATATACATAAATGAACCGGGACGCATAAACCATGGCAGACCATTAACAATATGCGTCACCTCTCCTGCCAAAATAAATATTATTTCATTATAGTCGTGATCATGCTCAGGATAAGATGTATGAGGTAACCAATATTGCACGGAAACATGATCGTCAGGTCTATTGAAAAAATGTGATCGCTGTAGGGTCAGCATAATATTTGCCTGAAAAATCGTATAAACAATTTAATCTAAGTGACCATTTATTTACTTGTCAAATAATTTACGCCTCACTTTTCATTATTTAATAATAGTGCATAAAAGTTTAAAACTATTGCCCTAATAAAAATAATAAAAAAATGATCATATTCCCGTTATGTGAACTCAGGCACAGCATCTGAGGACAAAAACGACAAGCTAGCTTAAGCGTGGCAATCAGGTGAAAGTAATCATCTGGCGTTCGGTTTAACGTAATCACCTCCTTCGTTACAGAGGTGGTATATATGTTAAATGCCCGCAATAAACAGGCTTATATCAGGATAAGTCTATGCCTTTTTGTTTTTTATTTTGCATGGTCTACCAGTTGGTCATTTCTTGCTATCTGGCTCGCTGACAATGTCGGGTTGAATAGTGAAAAAATTGGTTTCGTACTTTCTATCAATGCCCTTTTTGCTCTGGCAATCAAACCGGTATGCGGATATGTCATGGACAAACTGGGACTGGGAAAACATCTGCTGGTGATCGTGACGGGTGCCTCTGTCCTCGCGGCGCCCTTTTTTATCTGGGTATATCAACCGCTGCTCAATATTAACCTGATTGCCGGAATCATCGTCGGCGCACTCTATCTCTCCTTCGCCTATCTCGCCGGTGTTCTGGTCTTCGAGTCCTATGCCGATCGCTACAGTCGCGCCTGGTCATTTGAATTTGGCCGCGTACGCATGTGGGGCTCTCTGGGATGGGCAGTGGCATCACTGTTCGCCGGCCAGCTTTTCAACCTCTCTCCGCACTACAATTTTTGCGTCACATCACTGGCCTGCATCGTGCTGCTGTTCCTGCTGATAATGCTGAAAACGAAGGGAGACGATATTGACTGGCAAGCGGTCAACGCCGGGCAAAAAATGCCGGTGAATAAGTCTGATATAAAAATGCTCTTCGCGCGTAGCGGGTTTTGGATCCTCATGCTGTTCTATGGCGGTATTATCTGGATGATGCAAAGTGCTGAACAGCAATTCCCACGTTATTTTGTGAGTTTCTTCGTCAATCATCAGCAAGGTAACGCCATGCTGGGATATATGGGGTCAGTGCAATCAGCCGTTGAATTTATCCTGATGTTCTCAATTCCATTTGTCATTAATAATGATTGGCGCCAGAAATGGCCTGCTGCTGGCTGGTTTTGTCATTGGCTTACGCCTTATCATCTCCGCGCTGGCTACCCATGCGTGGATGATTGCAATTATCAAACCATTTTACGGCCTAGAAATGGCTCTGCTACTCGTCTCTATTTTTAAATATTTATCACTGTACTTCGATAAGCGACTCACCGGAACCGTATATATGGTACTTGGTTGCTTTAACTACTTAGGTATCGCTGTAATTAATCCGATTGCCGGAATGTTATATGACCGCTATGGCTTTGCAAAAACCTATCTGGTAATGGGAATTATTGCATGGGTGATTACGCTCATTGGCATTCAGGTTTTAGGTAAAGGTCGTCATGGAAAAGAAAAAGCGAAGCAACTTACCGTCTCTGAAATCTAAATAACATTATTTATAATTAATAGGTATCTTCATGAAAAAACATATTAGGCAAGGGTTGTTTTTACTACTTCTAAGTGTAAGCGCCCACAGTTGGGCATCCAGTGGGTTTATCGAATTACGAAATGCATGGATGACCGGCAGCGAAAGCGACGAATTTAAGCTTGGTGGCGGCTATAACTTCGACAATGGCGCTGGGGTTCTTTTTTCCACATTGTATAATTTAGATAAATTTAACCAACTAAAACATAGCTATAACGAATTAGAGGGCTGGTATCCTATCGTTAAATACGATGCCTGGACCTTCAACCTGGGTTCATTAGTCGACTCTAATTCCGACGGGTCCTGGGGGGCTGTCTATCTGGATAACAACTATCGCTTTACCGATGACTTTAACGTCAGCCTGCGTTACCGCTATAACTATAACAACCACAAGAACCTCAGTCTTGATGAGCAGATGAAGTACAACAATAACCACCAAATCAATATGTACTGGAACTATAAAATCAACCAAACCTGGTCATATACCTTTGAGCCTGACGTCTACTTCAATACGGAAAACTTCAACCGAAGTAATGGCAAAGACCATTCATGGGAACTAAACAACAAGCTAGTCTGGAACTGGATGCCACACTGGCGACCGTTCTTTGAAGCATCGTGGCTGGATCGCTACATTGAAAGCAACCGCGAGCAGTACCGTTTCCGCGTCGGTATCCGTTACTACTTCTAAATGATAAGGAGTGGCTTATGCCGCTCCTTATTCCATCCCGCTTGCCATTATTTCCCTTCAGTATATAGATATGCGAAATCCTTACTTCCGCAGAATCTTTAAGCAGGTATGCTGGTCGAGTACCCCAAATTTCATACAGTTAAGGATAGGCCATGAGTAAGATTTTTGAAGATAACTCCCTGACTATCGGTCATACACCACTGGTACGACTGAACCGCATCGGTAACGGACGCATTCTGGCGAAGGTTGAGTCACGTAACCCAAGCTTTAGCGTCAAATGCCGTATCGGTGCCAATATGATTTGGGATGCCGAAAAACGCGGTGTGCTGAAGCCTGGCATCGAACTGGTTGAGCCAACCAGCGGTAACACCGGTATTGCTCTGGCCTATGTTGCAGCTGCCCGTGGTTATAAACTGACGCTGACCATGCCGGAAACCATGAGCGTTGAACGCCGTAAGCTGCTGAAAGCGCTGGGCGCGAACCTGGTGCTGACCGAAGGCGCGAAAGGCATGAAAGGTGCCATTCAGAAAGCTGAAGAGATCGTGGCCAGCAACCCGGAAAAATTCCTGCTGCTGCAACAGTTCAGCAACCCGGCTAACCCGGAAATTCACGAAAAAACCACCGGTCCGGAAATCTGGGAAGATACCGACGGTCAGGTTGACGTATTCATTTCAGGTGTAGGTACCGGCGGTACGCTTACCGGCGTAACGCGATACATTAAAAATACCAAAGGTAAAACGGACCTGATTGCCGTTGCCGTTGAACCAACCGATTCCCCGGTTATCGCCCAGGCGCTGGCGGGCGAAGAGCTGAAACCAGGCCCACACAAAATTCAGGGCATCGGTGCAGGCTTTATCCCAGGCAACCTCGATCTGAAGCTTATCGATAAAGTTGTCGCGATTACCAACGAAGAAGCTATCTCCACGGCGCGTCGCCTGATGGAAGAAGAAGGCATTCTGGCGGGTATCTCCTCCGGTGCAGCGGTTGCCGCAGCATTGAAACTCCAGGAAGATGAAACCTTTACCAATAAGAATATTGTGGTTATCCTACCGTCTTCGGGTGAGCGTTATTTAAGCACGGCGCTGTTCGCAGATCTCTTCACCGAGAAAGAACTGCAACAGTAATGCCAGTCGGTTAAAATCGTGTAAAAAAGCACCCAAACGGGTGCTTTTTTGTGGCATACATCAAACTTTTACCCCCCCTGGCATTGATTCACCTCCGTAGGTCTGGTATTTAACCTCTCATATTTATTTTGAGCCGCGAAATTATTCTTAACAGGTTTTCCGCTAGCTGAATCGATTTTATGATTTGGTTCAAATCCTGCTTTCACGGCATAATGTTTAATGATAAGCGAAACGTCAAAGGCCAGAAGCGTCTGCGTCGGATGGTTTGTCGCCGATGGTAGTGCTGATTTTGTGGGCGTCGCTTGATTTGTAATACAGGCTAAAGTCTATCCACCAGGCTAGACTTTAGTTCCACAACACTAAACCTATAAGTTGGGGAAATATAATGTTCCAGCAAGAAGTTACCATTACCGCTCCGAACGGTCTGCATACCCGCCCTGCTGCTCAGTTTGTTAAAGAAGCGAAAGGCTTCACTTCCGAGATCACTGTGACCTCCAACGGCAAAAGCGCTAGCGCAAAAAGCCTGTTCAAACTGCAAACTCTGGGTCTGACCCAGGGCACCGTTGTTACCCTGTCCGCAGAAGGTGAAGACGAGCAGAAAGCAGTTGAACATCTGGTTAAACTGATGGCTGAACTCGAGTAAGTTCAACGAGTTCTTTTAAATATCAGTCACAAGTAAGGTAGGGTTATGATTTCAGGCATTTTAGCATCCCCGGGTATCGCTTTTGGCAACGCACTGCTGCTGAAAGAAGATGAGATTGTCATCGACCGGAAGAAAATTTCTGCCGATAAAGTAGAGCAGGAAGTTGAACGTTTTCTGAGCGGTCGTTCTAAAGCGTCAGCTCAGCTGGAAGCTATCAAGACCAAGGCTGGCGAAACTTTCGGTGAAGAAAAAGAAGCCATCTTCGAAGGGCACATCATGCTGCTCGAAGATGAGGAGCTGGAGCAGGAAATCATAGCCCTGATTAAAGATAAGAACATGACGGCTGATGCAGCTGCGCATGAAGTTATCGAAGGTCAGGCAACTGCCCTGGAAGAACTGGATGATGAATACCTGAAGGAACGTGCGGCTGACGTACGTGACATCGGTAAGCGCCTGCTGCGCAACATCCTGGGTCTGGCCATTATTGACCTGAGCGCTATTCAGGATGAAGTTATCCTGGTTGCCGCAGACCTGACGCCGTCTGAAACCGCACAGCTAAACCTGAAGAAGGTGCTGGGCTTTATCACTGACGTCGGTGGCCGTACTTCCCACACCTCTATCATGGCGCGTTCCCTGGAACTGCCTGCCATCGTGGGTACCGGTAGCGTCACCACTCAGGTGAAAAATGGCGACTATCTGATTCTGGATGCCGTAAACAACAAGGTTTACGTCAACCCAACTAACGAAGAAATTGAGCAGCTGCGTGCCATCCAGGAGCAGGTTGCCAATGAGAAAGCCGAACTGGCTAAACTGAAAGACCTGCCGGCAATCACCCTTGATGGCCACCAGGTTGAAGTTTGTGCCAACATCGGTACCGTGCGTGATATCGACGGTGCTGAGCGCAACGGCGCTGAAGGTGTTGGTCTGTACCGCACCGAATTCCTGTTCATGGACCGCGACGCGCTGCCAACTGAAGAAGAGCAGTTTGCCGCGTATAAAGCCGTTGCTGAAGCGTGTGGCTCTCAGGCGGTTATCGTCCGTACCATGGACATCGGTGGCGACAAAGAGCTGCCGTACATGAACTTCCCGAAAGAAGAGAACCCGTTCCTGGGCTGGCGTGCCGTGCGTATCGCGATGGATCGTAAAGAGATCCTGCGTGACCAGGTTCGCGCTATCCTGCGTGCCTCTGCTTTCGGTAAACTGCGCATCATGTTCCCGATGATCATCTCTGTTGAAGAAGTGCGTGCACTGAAAAAAGAGATCGAAATCTACAAACAGGAACTGCGCGACGAAGGTAAAGCATTTGACGAATCAATCGAAGTTGGCGTGATGGTGGAAACACCTGCCGCAGCAACTATCGCTCGTCATTTAGCCAAAGAAGTTGATTTCTTTAGTATCGGTACCAATGATTTAACGCAGTATACTCTGGCAGTTGACCGTGGTAATGATATGATTTCACATCTTTACCAGCCAATGTCACCGTCTGTCCTCACTTTGATCAAGCAAGTTATTGATGCTTCTCATGCTGAAGGCAAATGGACTGGCATGTGTGGTGAGCTTGCAGGCGACGAACGTGCTACACTTCTGTTGCTGGGTATGGGTCTGGACGAATTCTCTATGAGCGCCATTTCTATCCCACGCATTAAGAAGATTATCCGTAACACGAACTTCGAAGATGCAAAGGTTTTAGCAGAGCAAGCACTTGCTCAACCAACTACAGACGAACTGCTGGCGTTGGTGAACAAGTTCATTGAAGAAAAAACAATCTGCTAATCCACGAGATGCGGCCCAAATTACTGCTTAGGAGAAGATCATGGGTTTGTTCGATAAACTGAAATCTCTGGTTTCTGATGATAAAAAAGACACCGGAACCATTGAGATCATTGCACCGCTCTCTGGCGAAATCGTCAACATCGAAGACGTGCCGGACGTAGTGTTTGCTGAGAAAATCGTTGGTGATGGCATTGCTATCAAACCGACCGGTAACAAAATGGTTGCACCGGTTGACGGCACCATCGGTAAAATCTTTGAAACCAACCACGCTTTCTCTATCGAATCCGATAGCGGCATCGAGCTGTTCGTTCACTTCGGTATCGACACCGTTGAACTGAAAGGCGAAGGTTTCACTCGTATCGCGGAAGAAGGCCAGCGCGTTAAAGTTGGCGATACCGTGATTGAGTTCGATCTGGCCCTGCTGGAAGAAAAAGCCAAGTCTACCCTGACTCCGGTGGTTATCTCCAACATGGACGAGATCAAAGAACTGACCAAACTGTCCGGTAGCGTAACCGTGGGCGAAACCCCGGTAATCCGCATTAAAAAATAATGCTTAACCGCATATAAAAATGGCGCCGATTGGCGCCATTTTTTTTACCTGTAGGCCGGATAAGGCGCTTGCGCCGCCATCCGGCGATGGTGCGGCGGATTGCCTGATGGCGCTGCGCTTATCAGGTCTACAACGCTATCGTTTACAGCGCCGACGTCACCGGGCGAAAGCACGGCTCGCGCATCAGAATCTTCATCCCTTCCGGCCCGCTTTCCAGCATCCGACGCTCAGAATCGGACACCAGCAATTCGCACTGATAGCCACCGGTTACGCCAAACATCGCCCGCGCGACGCAGGCATCCTCAAGGGCATCCTGCCCGCTGGTATCAAAATGCCCTACCAGACGGCCATTATGCCGAATAACCAGACGATAACACTTCATCGCACCTCCCCTGCCGGTGGCAGTATTAACTCATCACAACCGCATTTCTGCGTCCAACTCATCACCGCCAGCACTCGCTCTGCCGCCGCATGCGCCGCCGCGGCAAGCGGCTGTTGCTGTACGATGCCGCTAATCAGCTCAGCGCAGAACAGATCGCCCGTACCTTTTAAGTCCGTTTCCAGACGTGGATGTTCAATCACCTCCACCGATTCCGGCGTCACGACGGCGACGGTAATATTGTTTTCCGTCCGTCCAGGCGCGCTGGTGATCACCACCCACTTCAGCGTGGCGCTGAGTAAAGATTTTGCTGCCAGAATTGCTTCATCGAGCGTACGGCAAGGCTTGCCGCTGAGCATTTCCAGCTCGAACACGTTCGGCGTCAGCCCCTGCGCCAACGGCAGCAGATGGGTACGGTAGGCCTCCGGAATTTCAGCCTTCACGTAGATACCGCTGTCGACGTCGCCAATCACCGGGTCAACCAGAATACAGATATCCGGGTGCGACACCTGCACCGTTTTCAGCCACTCGGCCAGCAGCGCAATCTGCTCCGCGCTCCCCATATAGCCCGTCGTGACCGCTTTCAGCTCGCGCAGCGCATCGCGTTCATTCAGCGCCTTCAGATAGCCGCCGAACCACTCACCGGGAATAACGCCGCCGTAGAATGTCTCATAGTGCGGCGTATTGCTGAACAGCACCGTCGGTACGGCAGTCACCCGCAGGCCGTGGGATTTTATTGCTGGCACCGCAATGCTGTTACCTACGCTGCCGTAGACCACCAGCGACTGAACGGCCACGATATCCGTCTGTAAAGCCCGGTGCGTATCGTTGAAGAGCACCGACTGTATTTCACTATCCTGCCCCATCACCTTCTCCTCTGACTCTGGACAGCGGGCTAACGCCTCACTATTATCGTCATATGCTAAAATTCATTTTGTCATAGGTCAATAATGATCGACGGAAAAAGCGCCAACGAAATCTTTGACAGTATTCGTCAGCATATCACCCGCGGGACATTAGCGAAGGGAGAAACGCTGCCGCCGGTGCGTGAACTGGCGACCCAGCTTGGCGTTAACCGCAATACGGTGGCGTCCGCCTACAAGCGGCTGGTCACATCCGGGCTGGCGTTGAGTCTTGGTCGTAACGGCACCGTGGTTAAAGAGACCGCCGCCCCGCTGGCGCTGGAAGGCGGTAATCCGCATACGCCGCTCACCGATCTCTCCAGCGGTAATCCCGCCACGGCACGGCTACCAAACCTGGCACAGTACCTCTCGCGCATCAGCAGCACGCCGCGTCTGTACGGTGATACGCCGGTGTCGCCAGCGCTTGCTGACTGGGCCGCGCGGTGGATGCAGGATGCCATGCCCACAAAAGGTGAAATTGACCTCACCAGCGGAGCAATTGATGCCATTGAGCGCCTTCTGAGCGCCCACCTGTTGCCAGGCGACAGCGTTGCCGTCGAAGACCCCTGCTTTCTAAGCAGCATCAGCATGCTGCGCTACAGCGGCTTTAACGCCAGCCCGGTCAGCATCGACCATGAAGGGATGCAGCCAGAGCAACTGGAGCAGGCGTTGAGTAAAGGCGCTCGTGCCGTGATCCTGACGCCGCGCGCCCATAACCCCACCGGGTGTAGCCTAAGCGCCGCCCGCGCCGCCGCATTACAGCAGGTGCTGAGCCGCTACCCGCAAACGCTGGTAATTATTGACGACCACTTTGCCCTGCTCGCCAAAACGCCCTGGTATCCGGTCATTGCGCCACAGACCCTACATTGGGCGGTCGTTCGCTCAATGTCGAAAACGCTAGGCCCGGACCTACGGTTAGCCTTTGTCGCCAGCGATAGCGCCACCTCGGCGAAGCTGAGGCTGCGGCTTAACGCGGGTAGCCAGTGGGTCAGCCACCTGTTGCAGGACCTGGTCTACGCCTGCTTAAGCGACGCGGACTTCCAGCAATCCCTCGTCCAAACCCGCCAGTTTTACGCCGGACAGCATCAAAAAATGGCGCTGGCGCTCCAGGCGCAAGGGATAAGCAATTTGGTCCCCGGCGATGGCCTGAACTTTTGGCTACCGCTGGAAGGTTCCAGCCATGAAATGGCCTTTGCGCTTGCCAAATCCGGTTGGCTGGTACGCGAAGGCGACGCTTTTGGCGTGCAGGCTCCAGCGCAGGGCCTGCGCATTACGCTTTCAACCCTCAACGATAACGACATCAAGCGGCTGGCTGGCGATATTCACAAGGCCTGACTGTGCGTACGATTATCGCGAAATGAATCAGAAGTTATGGACATTCCTTGATAAGCTGAGCCAGTAGGGTTGCAACATTCCCGGCGGCGCTTTGCTTGGCCGGGCGACAAACCCCGGATGAGGAGAACCTATGCCAGCATCATCACTCAAAGCCGTTATCGAAGCCTGCGACCGCGCCATCTCGCAGGAAGACTACGCCACGCTGATGGAATACTACGCCGACGACGCTACCCTGGTGGTCAAGCCCGGCATGGTCGTCAGCGGCAAAGAGAATATTCGCAAAGCGTTTATTGCCATCGCCGATTACTTTCAGCATCGATTGGTGGTGACGCAGGGGCGAATGGAGATTATTGAAGGCGGCGATAACGCGCTGGTGATTATGGAAACCCGGCTGGATATCCCGCTAGCAGAGGGAGGGTCGACGCAGGTCACGCGGCGCGCCACCTACGTTTTTCAAAAGCTTGCGGGTCGCTGGCTCTGTACCGTAGATAACTCTTACGGCACAGATTTGCTGGATAATCCCGAGGTTTAGATCCCCGCGCCCTGGCTGAAGTGCTCTTCGCCAAACACACCGGTTGAAAGGTAGCGATCGCCGCGATCGCAGATGATCGCTACCACGACGGCTCCCGGATGTTGCTCGGCCACGCGAATTGCCCCGGCTACCGCACCGCCGGAGCTCACGCCGCAGAATACGCCTTCTTTCACCGCCAGCGCGCGCATGGTGTTTTCCGCGTCGTTCTGGTGAATATCCAGTACCTGGTCAACCAGGCTGGCGTTAAAAATACCCGGCATATATTCAGCAGGCCAACGACGAATCCCCGGAATGCTGCTGCCCTCTTCCGGCTGCAAGCCCACAATTGTGACTGCTTTATCCTGCTCTCGTAGGAAGCGCGACACGCCGGTAATAGTGCCGGTGGTGCCCATGCTGGAGACAAAATGGGTAATCCGTCCCGCTGTCTGCTGCCAGATCTCCGGGCCGGTGGTGATGTAGTGTGCGTACGGGTTATCCGGATTGTTGAACTGATCCAGTAGCTTGCCTTCACCGCGCTGGGCCATCTCCAGGGCTAAATCACGCGCCCCTTCCATGCCCTGTTCTTTAGTGACCAGAATCAGCTCAGCACCGTAGGCGCGCATTGCCGCACGTCGTTCCTGGCTCATGTTATCGGGCATCAGCAGCTTCATGCGATAGCCCTTGAGTGCCGCAATCATCGCCAGCGCAATGCCGGTATTACCGCTGGTCGCTTCGATCAGCACATCACCCGGCTTAATTTCACCGCGCTTTTCCGCTTCGACAATCATCGACAGCGCCGCGCGGTCTTTGACCGAGCCCGCCGGGTTGTTGCCTTCCAGCTTGATCCAGATTTCACTGCCGTTATCCGGCCCCAGACGTTGTAATTTGACCAGCGGCGTGTTGCCGATCGTTTGTTCTAATGTATTCACTTCTGCTGTCCAATAAAAAGCCCGGCTGCGTTTCGCTTACCGGGCCTGTCAATATTGCTTTGTAGGCCGGGTAAGCGTAGCGCCACCCGGCAAAACCACGTGCGATTAAGCTATCAGGCCGTTTCTGCCAGAGCAAGCGTCTCATGGCTCTCAATACGCTGGTCGCCGTGATAGAGGCGCGCATTCTGCAAGCCGACAAACAGACGATCGCCGCGCAGCGGCGCGTCGTCACCGCGCATCACCACCGTTAATGGTTCCTGATACCACCCCAGAGGCTGGACAACTAATTGGGTGTAGTGGCCTTTCGGGCTGGCTTCCAGCACCTGAACCGGCAGCGGAGAATCGAGGCTAGTACGACGGCTGACGTCCACCTCCCACGGGCGCAGGAACAAATCCACCGGCCCCTGATAGGACGGCGTATAGCCCAGCGGCCAGCGGTGCGCGCCAACGTGGAACTGCCCACCGCGAATGGTGCCCTGCAGGCGGTTTACTTCGCCCATAAACTCCAGTACGAAGCGGGTCGCGGGCTCGCGCCATACCTGATCCGGCTCATCGGCCTGTTCGATATTGCCCTGACTCATCACCACTACGCGATTGGCAACTTCCATCGCCTCTTCCTGGTCGTGGGTAACGAAGACGCTGGTGAATTTCAGCTCTTCATGCAGCTGGCGCAACCAGCGACGCAGCTCTTTACGCACCTGCGCATCCAGCGCGCCGAACGGTTCGTCGAGCAGTAAAATCTGCGGCTCAACTGCCAGCGCACGAGCCAGCGCCACGCGCTGTTTTTGTCCGCCAGAAAGCTGTGCCGGGAAGCGGTCTGCCAGATGGGCAAGCTGCACCATCTCCAGCAGTTTGGTGACTTTTGCTTTAATGGTCGCGGCGTTTGGACGCTCGCGGCGCGGCAGCACCGTCAGGCCAAAGGCGATGTTGTCAAACACCGTCATATGGCGGAACAGCGCGTAGTGCTGGAACACAAACCCCACTTTACGATCGCGGGCATGCAGACGGCTAACGTCGGTGCCGTGGAAGCGAATATGCCCGCTGGTCTGATGCTCCAGCCCGGCGATAATACGCAGCAGCGTGGTTTTCCCAGAGCCGGAAGGCCCCAGCAGCGCGACCATCTGGCCGGAAGGGATATCCAGAGAGATATCATTCAGCACCTGGGTGCGACCAAAAGACTTCTTAATATTGGCAATCTCAATGCTCATGATTTCCCTCCTGTTGCGCGCGTTTTTCTTGATTATGCAAACGCCACTGCAACGCACTCTTTAAGAACAAGGTCAAAATAGCCATCAGGGTCAGCAACGCGGCGGCGGTAAAGGAACCGACGGTGTTGTAGTCCTGCTCCAGCAGTTCAATCTGTAACGGTAACGACAGGGTCTCGCCGCGAATCGAGCCGGAGACCACCGACACCGCGCCAAACTCGCCGATGGCACGAGCGTTGGTCAGCACCACGCCGTACAGTAGCGCCCAGCGAATGTTAGGCAACGTAACGCGTTTAAACATCTGCCAGCCGGACGCGCCAAGCAGCACCGCTGCTTCGTCTTCCTGGCTGCCCTGGCTCAGCATTACCGGCACCAGTTCGCGAACCACGAACGGACAGGTCACGAAGATGGTGACCAGCACCATGCCCGGCCAGGCAAACATAATTTGCAGGTTATGCGCTTCCAGCCAGCCGCCAAGCGGGCCGTTGGAACCGTAAAACAGCAGATAAACCAGACCCGCGACAACCGGTGAGACGGCAAACGGGATATCCAGCAACGTCAACAGCAGCTGACGCCCCGGGAAGTTAAAGCGTGTCACCAGCCAGGCCAGCAGCACGCCGAACACCAGGTTCACCGGTACGGTAATCAGCGCAATCATCACCGTCAGCCAGATAGCGTGCAGCATGTCCGGGTCGGCCAGGTTATTCAGCACTGGCATCAGCCCTTTGCTGAAGGCCTGGACGAAGATATAAATCATCGGCACCAGCAGGATAAAGGCCGAAACCAGCATCCCAGTACCAATCAGAAACCATTTACCCCAGTTGATGCGGGGTGCGTCATAGCGCTTCAATTGAGTAACTTCCGCCATTAGTGACCTACCACACGTCGACCAAAGCGACTTTGCAAGGTATTGATGGAGAACAGCAGCAGCAGAGAGGCCGCGAGGATAACCGACGCAATCGCGCTCGCCGCCGGATAATCAAACTCCTGCAGGCGAATAAAGATCATCAGCGAGGTCACTTCCGTCTTCCAGGCAATGTTCCCGGCGATGAAAATCACCGCACCAAACTCGCCAAGGCTGCGGGTAAACGACAGCGCGACGCCCGCCACCAGCGCCGGAGAAAGCTCCGGCAGCACCACCTTACGGAAGCTCTGCCAGCGCGTCGCGCCCAGGGTTTCCGCCGCTTCTTCATATTCAGGGCCTAACTCTTCCAGCACCGGCTGAACGGTACGTACCACAAACGGGATGCTGGTGAACGCCATCGCCACCGCGATGCCAAGCCAGGTGTAGGTCACCTTAATATCAAACTTCGCCAGCCACTCGCCGTAGAAACCGTTCACCGAGAACAGCGACGCCAGCGTCAGGCCCGCCACCGCCGTTGGCAGCGCAAACGGCAGGTCCATCAGCGCGTCCAGCAGCGTGCGGCCCGGGAAACGGTAGCGGGTTAAAATCCACGCCATCAGCAGGCCGAACACGCCGTTAAAAATCGATGCCACAAACGCCGACAACAGCGTCACTTTGTAGGCCGCCACCACCTGCGGGTTGGTGATCACTTCCCAGTACTGCGACCAGCTCATCTGCGCCAGTTGCATGACCAGCGCGCTCAGCGGCAGCAGCAGAATTAAACAGACAAACAGCAGACTAGTGCCGAGGCTCAGGGTAAAGCCCGGCAGCACGCGTCTGGAAGAAACTGCAAACATTACTTACGCCCCGCCGCTAACAGCTTGTCCAACTCGCCACCGCTGGCGAAATGCGTTTTCATCACCTCAGGCCACGCGCCAAACTTGTCTTCCACGCGGAACAGTTCGGTCTGCGGGAATTTGTCTTTCAGCTTGTCCATCACCTGCGGGTTGTTCACGCGGTAGTAGTAATCGGTAATGATGGTCTGCGCCTGCGGGCTATACAGATAGTTCAGGTAGGCTTTTGCCGCCTTCTCGGTCCCATTAGCCTTGACGTTTTTGTCCACCCACGCGACCGGGAACTCCGCCAGAATGTTGACCTTCGGCACCACCACTTCGAAGCCCTGATCTTCATACTGCTTACGGATGTTGTTCACTTCGGACTCGAAGGTAATCAACACGTCACCGAGACCACGTTCCACGAAGGTGGTAGTTGCCCCACGGCCGCCGGTATCAAACACTTCGACGTTTTTCAGGAACTGGGTCATAAACTGCTGAGTTTTAGCTTTATCGCCGCCGTCAGCCTGATCTGCCGCGCCCCACGCTGCCAGATAGGTATAGCGCGCGTTGCCGGAGGTTTTCGGGTTCGGGAAAATCAACTTCACATCCGGACGCACCAGGTCATTCCAGCTCTCGATGTGCTTCGGGTTGCCCTTACGCACCAGGAAAGCCATGGTCGAGTAGAACGGTGAGCTGTTATTTGGCAAACGAGACTGCCAGTCGGCCGGAATCAGGTTGCCTTTGTCGTGCAGGATTTGCACATCGGTCACCTGGTTATAAGTTACAACGTCAGCTTTTAAGCCCTGCAAAATAGCCAGCGCCTGCTTGGAAGAGCCAGCATGCGACTGCTTAATGGTCAGCTTGTCACCTGCGTTATCCTTCGCCCACTGCTGCTCAAACGGCGTATTCAGGGCGGCGAACAGCTCACGGGAGACATCATAAGAACTGTTTAACAGCTCCGTCGCCTGTGCTTGTGCCACCAGCAGCATTGAAGCAGCCAGCGCCAGGTATCTTTTTTTCAGTAACTTAATAGCCATTGCGCACCCTATCGTTTGAGGACTCTCTGAGCATCAGTGTATTTATAACGGGGACGAAAGGAGTAACGGTTTTATATACCGTTTGGTGATTTGGAAGTTGAAAAGAGAATAAGGCGTCTGAAGATATTTTCTGAAGCAGGATTCCACAACGATAACACCATTCTGACAACGCTGCCCATCACAGGCAGAGTGCGCTGATGGACACTAGATATGATTTCGCTCGCCAGTTACGACGCCAGCTGACGCCACAGGAGCGTCGGTTGTGGTATTTACTGCGTGACCGGCGTTTTGCGCGTTACAAGTTCCGTCGCCAGCATCCTATGGGGCCGTATATTCTTGATTTTGCCTGCTGTGCTGCTCGCCTGGCGGTGGAGTTGGACGGTGGGCAACATGATGAGCGGGCTGGGTATGATGCGCGAAGAACGGCATGGTTGAGGGGGCAAGGATGGCGGGTGTTGCGGTTCTGGAACAATGAGTTGATGGAGAATGAGGAAGCGGTGTTAGGGAGGATTCTTGAGGCTCTTTAGTTGAGTGTACCCTCACCCCGACCCTCTCCCTGAAAGGGAGAGGGGGAAAGGCAAACCGCACCGAACGGTCCCCTCTCCCTTTCAGGGAGAGGGTTAGGGTGAGGGGGAAGCACCAAACTACAACGCCATCAGCTTATCCAGCGAAGGCGCAAAGTAATACCCACCGGTCACCGGCTTAGTAAAGCGCAGCATCGCGTCACGCTTGCCATCGGTATCACCAAACATACTCAGCAGTTGCTGCTCAATGTTGTGCAGACGTGCGCAGTAGGCGCAGAAATAGAGGCCGTGGGTGCCGCTCGCGGTGCCATAAGGCAGGCTCTGGCGAACAATTTTCAGCCCTTTGCCATCTTCTTTCAGGTCGACGCGGGTCAGGTGAGAGGTTTCCGGGCGCTCGTCGCCGTCAATCTCTTCGTTGGCTTCTTTGGTACGGCCAATCATCATTTCCTGATCCGGCACGCTCATGCGGTTAAGCTGCTTGAGGTTGTGCTCCCAACGCTGAACGAAGACGTAGCTGCCGCCCGCGTCAACGCCGTCTTTAATCACCGCCACTTCACGGCGCGTCTCTTCACCCGCCGGGTTCTCGGTGCCATCAACGAAACCGCTCAGGTCACGTTCTTCAACCCAGCGGAAGCCGTGCACTTCTTCCTGCACGTCCAGGGAATCACCGAACGCCGCCAGCGCCGCCTGGGCAACAGAGAAGTTCACGTCGTGACGCAGCGACAGAATGTGGATCAGCACATCAAACTGCGTAGAAGGCGCAAGTCCTTTACCGTACGGAGGGAAGTCTTTCAGCTCTTCTGCACCGACGCCGCCGCTCAGCTCGCGCCAGGTGTCGTGACCAAACGCTACCACCGCGCCTAAATGCGCGTCCGGGAATTTATCCTGAAACGCCGCCAGCTTTTCGGCAAAAATTTTGCTACCGGCACGCAGGGCGTTAACGTCCCCTTTAACATTGGCTTCAATCCAAATCGCCGCACGGCAATGTTCCGGCAAAATGCCGCTCTGAACCTGAGACATCGCTCCTCCTGAAAATAAAATGCCACGACGTCGTGGCATATAAAAACCTCACACATTGTACCCGCTTTTGGCACCCACGGGGCTATCTGGCGTCAAATTTAGCGCCGCCAGATAATTTTCTTCAATGTCCAGTTTTTCAGGGTATCATCCGGCGGCATCAGACCCTGCGGCCCCTGCCACTCGCCCGAGAACTGATAACTGATGTGCTCGCTGCCTTTGGCTTTACACTCGACGACGTTGCTGTCGTCTCCCGTTGTCGCCTGACAGTTGCCGAAGGCTTTATCGTAAACTTTATTGAACGGGGTACCGACCTTCACGTCATCAGCGGCTTCAATATTGTCATCAAGAACATCAATACGGCTGACGGTACCGCTATCGCCGTTAATCACCAGCGCCAGCTTGTCGCCGCGCAGCGCTTCAAAATAGTGAACGATGTTACCGTCGTGCGCCTTCATCCCGCTACGCAGACGATAGTTGCTGCCGAGCGCATCGCTAATCGCCTGTTCGTTCAGCGCGGTGGACCCATTAAGCCCGCCAACACCCTGCTCCGTTACGCCAGCAGAGGAACCAAACCAGTTCCACGGATAGGCGGCAGACCAGTTCACCGACGACAGCGTAGAACAGCCGGTCAGCGCCAGAGGGAGGGCACACAAAAGTAAACGCAGCGATTTCATTGATACTTCCTATAGATTCAAGTCAGGCCTATTGGAGTCCAGTAAACACAAAAAGTGCCGTCTATTCTGCGACATCCATAAAACAGGCGCGTAAACGCCGGTTAGTGGTGAGCCACCACAGGGCAAAAATATCGAGTAAAAACAGGCTTAATCCCACACCGGAGAGCGCTTCACCGCTCAGCCACATCCACGGCTGCCAGAGCAGTAAAATCAGCTGGGCGAGGATCAATATCGGTCGCAGCAGCCTCCACAAGCCTGGATAAGCCTGTCGCCTCCCACTCAACAAAAAGGCCAGTACCGCCGGTATGCCGGGAAGCAGTCCAATCCAGAAAAGGCTATGGTCGGGATAAAACAGATTCAGCAGCGCATCGCCCTGATCGCGCGATGCCCCTGCCATCAGAAACAGCACCCATGTCCGCGCCTGCAATAGCAGCAGGCACCAGAACAGGAAAGGCAGGCGCAGGCGGCCCTGCGGGTCGTAATCAGCGGGCGAAAACTCAGTACTCTTCATCTTCTATCAGGCGCTTACCTAAACTTTGCGCATCGGCGTGTTCATAGCCTAAACGTTCGTACATGCCAAGTACCACGTCGTTTTCTTCACGCACCATGATCTGGATTTTCGGACAACCGCGGGCAATCAACTTTTTCTCCAGCCGATTGAGCAGCGCATTCGCAATGCCGCGACCACGGTATTCCGGGTGCACCCCCAGGTAGTACGCCGAACCACGATGGCCATCGTAGCCGCCCATAATGGTACCGACCACTTCACCGTTGACTTCGGCGACCAGGAACAGGCTCACGTCGTGGTTAACCTTGCGCTCGATGTCCATCTCCGGGTCATTCCACGGGCGCAACAGATCGCATCGCTCCCACAGGGTGATGACTTCTTCAAAGTCCGACTGGCGAAAAACGCGTATCTCCATGGTATTGCCCGCCTTTTCAGGTTTAAAAACAGTGATTATGGCGTGAACGGGCAATTTAGCCAATATCTGACGCGGCACAGTGAAAAAAATGGCATAATAAGGTACAGACACGTATTGAAATGAAAAGTAAAACAATTCTCATCACGAACAGTCGTAACGAAATTCGCGATACGATATAACATATGGATTCTTGTTTTTACAACTCAGGCCGGAATGAGCACTTTTAAACCCTTAAAAATACTGACTTCGCGCCGCCAGGTGCTAAAAGCCGGATTGGCTGCACTCACGCTGTCGGGGATCGCCTCTCAGGCAGTCGCTAAAGAGACCAATTTAAAAACCAGCAACGGTCACAGCAAACCGGCGAAAAAATCGTCAGGCAGACGCTTAGTGATGCTGGACCCAGGCCACGGCGGTATTGATACCGGCGCTATTGGGCATAATGGTTCGAAAGAGAAACACGTGGTGCTGGCAATCGCCAAAAACGTGCGCGCCATTCTGCAAAAAAATGGCATCGATGCCAAATTGACCCGCTCTGGCGACACCTTCATTCCGCTGTACGACAGGGTCGAGATTGCCCATCAGCACGGCGCGGATCTGTTTATGTCGATTCACGCGGACGGCTTTACCAATCCTTCTGCGGCGGGTGCATCGGTGTTTGCCCTCTCCAACCGCGGGGCCAGTAGCGCCATGGCAAAATACCTGTCGGACAAAGAAAACGCTGCCGATGAACTCGCCGGTAAAAAGGCCAAGGATAAAGACCATCTGCTCCAGCAGGTGCTGTTTGACCTTGTCCAGACCGACACCATTAAAAACAGCCTGACGCTCGGTTCGCACGTGCTGAAGAAAATTAAGCCGGTGCACAAGTTGCACAGCCGCAGTACTGAACAGGCCGCCTTTGTGGTGCTGAAGTCGCCGTCCATTCCGTCGGTGCTGGTGGAAACCTCGTTTATCACCAACCCAGGGGAAGAAAAGCTGCTCGGCACCACCGCGTTCAGGCAGAAAATTGCCAACGCGATTGCCTCCGGCATCATCAGTTATTTCCACTGGTTTGATAACCAGAAAGCCCACGCTAAGAGACGTTAATGACCATCAACGTACAGCAGGTGAAAGCCTTTCTGCTTAAGCTGCAGGACGATATCTGCCAGCAGCTTGAGCACGTAGACGGCGGCGCCTTTATTGAGGATAGCTGGCAGCGTGAAGCCGGCGGCGGCGGTCGCAGCCGGGTACTGCGCGACGGCAAGGTCTTTGAACAGGCCGGGGTGAACTTCTCCCACGTCCACGGCGATGCGATGCCTGCATCCGCTACGGCACATCGCCCTGAACTCGCCGGGCGCAGCTTTGAGGCCATGGGCGTGTCGCTGGTAGTGCACCCGCGTAACCCATATGTGCCGACAAGCCACGCTAACGTGCGCTTCTTTATCGCCGAAAAACCGGGCGCTGAGCCAGTATGGTGGTTCGGCGGCGGCTTCGATTTAACCCCCTACTACGGTTTTCAGGAAGATGCGATTCACTGGCATACCGTCGCTCGCGACCTGTGTCTACCGTTTGGCGAGGATATCTATCCGCGCTATAAAAAGTGGTGCGACGACTATTTTCATCTCAAGCACCGCAACGAGCAGCGCGGCATTGGCGGCCTGTTCTTTGACGACCTGAATACGCCTGATTTCGACCACTGCTTTGGCTTTATGCAGGCGGTGGGGAAAGGCTTCACCAACGCCTACCTGCCGATTGTTGAGCGACGCAAGGCGATGGCGTACGGCGAACGCGAGCGCGATTTCCAGCTCTATCGCCGCGGGCGCTACGTGGAGTTCAATCTGGTGTGGGACCGCGGCACACTATTCGGTCTACAAACCGGCGGGCGCACGGAGTCGATTCTGATGTCGATGCCGCCGCTAGTGCGCTGGGAGTATAACTACCTGCCAGAAGAAGGCAGCCCGGAAGCTGCCTTAAGCGAATTCATTAAAGTGAAAGACTGGCTCCTGTAGCCCGGCCAAGCGAAGCACCGCCGGGGCTAGCTCGGTGCCATCCCGGGGTCGGCGTAAACGCCTCGCCCGGGCGACATGGTTACAGCGGCTGGGTCTGCGCTTCGACTACCGCCAGCGCCACCATATTGACGATACGGCGAACGGAAGCGATCGGCGTCAGGATGTGTACCGGCTTCGATACCCCCATCAGCACTGGCCCCACGGTTACCCCTTCAGAGCTGGATACGCGCAGCAGGTTGTAGCTGATACGCGCCGCTTCCATATTTGGCATCACCAGAATGTTCGCGGAGCCTTTCAGCGGGCTGTCCGGCATGCGGTCATTACGGATGCTTTCCACCAGCGCGGCATCGCCGTGCATCTCACCATCAATCATCAACTCAGGCGCACGCGCCTTCACCAGCTCCAGCGCATCGCGCATTTTGCTGGCTGACGGGCAATCGGACGAACCAAAGTTAGAGTGCGACAGCAGCGCCACGCGCGGTTCAATACCAAAACGACGCACGCTTTCCGCCGCCATCAGGGTAATTTCAGCAATCTGCTCCGGTGTTGGGTCGTTGTTGACGTAGGTATCGGCAATAAAGGTGTTGCCGCTTGGCAGCAGCAGCGCGTTCATTGCGCCCGCGGTGTGAACGCCATCGCGGTAGCCAAACAGCGGCTGTACGGCGCTAAAGTGCTCATGGTAGTCGCCGATGGTGCCGCAGATCATGCCATCAGCTTCACCGCGCAGCACCATAATGGAGCCAATCGCGGTGGTGTTGCTGCGCATTTCACGCTGCGCCTGCTCCTGGGTGATCCCACGGCGTTTCATCAGGCTGTAGTATTCCTGCCAGTACTCTTTAAAGCGCGGGTCGGACTCGTTGTTGACGATTTCAAAGTCCACGCCCGCTTTAATTTGCAGGCCCAGTTTCTGCAAACGCATTTCAATGACGCTTGGGCGGCCAATCAGAATCGGCTTCGCCAGACCCAGCGTGATCAGCTCCTGCGTCGCGTGCAACACGCGGTTATCTTCCCCTTCCGCCAGCACGATGCGCTTCGGCTCTTTACGCGCCTGGGAGAAAATCGGCTTCATGAACAGGTTGGTTTTGTAGACGAACTCGCTCAGTTTTTCGACGTAAGCATCAAAATCGGCAATCGGGCGATTCGCCACGCCGGAATCCATCGCCGCTTTGGCTACCGCAGGGGCGATCTTGACGATCAGGCGCGGATCGAACGGCTTAGGAATAATATATTCCGGGCCAAAGCTCAGGTCCTGGTCGCCGTAGGCGGAGGCCACCACTTCGCTCTGCTCGGCGTGTGCCAGTTCCGCAATTGCGTGGACTGCCGCCAACTTCATCTCTTCGTTAATTGCCGTTGCGCCAACGTCCAGCGCGCCGCGGAAGATGAACGGGAAGCACAGCACGTTGTTCACCTGGTTCGGATAGTCAGAACGGCCGGTACAGATAATGGCATCCGGACGCACTTCTTTCGCCAGCGGCGGCAGAATTTCCGGCTCAGGGTTGGCCAGCGCCAGAATCATCGGCGCGCGTGCCATCTTCTTGACCATCTCCTGAGTCAGCACTTTCGGGCCGGAGCAGCCAAGGAAGATATCAGCATCAGCAATCACGTCGTCGAGGCTGCGTTTACCGTCATCCTTCACCGCGTAAGCGGCTTTGGTTTCCGCCATGTTTGGCTCGCGGCCTTCGTAAATCACGCCCTTCGAGTCGCAGACCACAATATTGTGCTTCTGCATCCCCAGCGCTACCAGCAGGTTCATACAGGCAATCGCCGCCGCGCCCGCGCCGGAAACCACCATGCGCACGTCGGAGATATTTTTCTCGACGACGCGCAGGCCGTTAAGAATAGCCGCGGTGCTGATGATAGCCGTACCGTGCTGATCGTCATGGAACACAGGAATGTTCATGCGATCACGCAGTTTTTGCTCAATGTAGAAACATTCCGGTGCTTTGATATCTTCCAGGTTGATGCCGCCAAAGGTTGGCTCCAGCGCTGCAACCACGTCGATAAATTTGTCAGGGTTGGTTTCGTCCACCTCGATATCGAAAACATCAATACCGGCGAACTTCTTGAACAAAACGCCCTTGCCTTCCATCACCGGTTTACCGGCGAGCGCGCCGATATTCCCCAACCCGAGTACCGCGGTGCCGTTTGACACCACCGCGACCAGGTTGCCGCGCGCCGTATATTTGTACGCCGCCAGCGGGTCTTTTTCGATTTCCAGGCACGGGGCCGCTACGCCCGGAGAGTAGGCCAGCGCAAGGTCGCGCTGCGTTGCCAGCGGTTTGGTCGGGGAGACTTGAATTTTTCCTGGGATAGGGAATTCATGGAAATCGAGGGCACTTTGTTTTAATTGGTCGTCCATTTAGGGTTCCTTTCACGTATCGAACTAAAAGGGTGAAGCGCAATTACGTTCCTGATGCACTCCCGAAGGAAGCGCCTAGTATCGCCTTTGACAGCCCGGTAAACTTTGAAGGCCGCCATACTCTTGCGAACACGCCTTGTTTTGTTATTGATTTATTATCCATATGTTATCAATTATCGATAGCAAGATCATGATATCCATAGATGCTTTTTCGTTATGCCAACCATAACCAAAAAGTTATGGTTTTAATCCAGCTGTCCTTCAAGTCCCGCCTTTACCAGTTCGTCCACCGCATAACGAATTTTCGGCAACATCTGACGGTTTTTCGGCCAGATAGCACTGATGGGCATTTCACCACCCGCGGTTTCGGCCAGCACTTCTACCAGCGCCCCCGACGCCAATGATTCCGCCACCAGCCAGCGTGGAAGCTGCGATAGCCCGCAGCCCGCAAGCGTTGCGGCAAGCATCGCGTCGCCGTCGGCCATCTCAAAAGTAGGCGGCGGCGTGCAGCGCGTTATCTGCCCGTCCGCGGACTTTATCAGCCAGGATATCGGCTGATTACGCCGAAAACCAACCACGCAGCGATGACGAGCGAGCGCGTCGACGCACTGCGGCTCGCCGAACACCTTGAGATATGCGGGAGCCGCGCAGATAACCAGCTTCTGCGTCGTAAGCCTTCTCGCCACCAGCCCGCTGCTGTCCGCCAGTTCACCGATCCGCACCACCAAATCGATCCCCTCTTCAATCAGATCGACAAAGCGTTCGCTAAAGGTCACCGTCAGCGACAGTTCAGGATAACGCTGAGTAATCGCCAGCAGGATGGGGAGAATACGTTGCCGGCCAAAGGCCGACGGCAGGTCAACCCGGAGCCTGCCCGAGGGGTGAATCACGTGGGCGGTAAGTTCCGCTTCTGCCTGCTCAAGGATGTCAATGGCCTGCTGGCAGCGAGAGAGGAAGGCTTCGCCGTCCGGCGTCAGACTCAAACGTCGGGTGGAGCGCTGGAACAGCGTCAACCCGAGGCGCGCTTCCAGGCGGCTCACGCTCTTGCCCACGGCCGATTTAGTCAGCCCCAGCAGCTCTGCAGCGGCGGTAAAACTTCCCTGCTGTGCGGTCGTTACAAAGGCCGTAATACCGCCAAGATTGTCGGTTTTTCGCATCGTTCTTCATCCACTGGATTGCCATCGCTATGCTGTAGCGCATTGGAGAATTTATGTCTACAAAGAAGCAACTCAAACCCTATTTATCGCTTAAATAAAATCAATCATAGTATGCAACGTGATGACGAACCCCCATCATGTGGCAAAGCAGGCCTGTTAAGCCATCATCCTAAATAGTTAAATTAATCATTAAGTTGGTAATCTGGAGAAGACGATGACAACGGCAAACGGTTTTAAACACGTCGGTCTGCTGACGAAAAAAACGACGCAGAGTTTTGAAGAGTTTGTGGCCCACTGGCAGGCAGTACACAGCAAGATTGCCCTCGGGCTACCGGGACTTCGCGGCTATGTGTTGAACCCTATCGACCGCCGGGTCTATCCCGACTCGCCGATCGATGGGTTTTCTGAGCTGTGGTTTGATTCACTGGAGGATGCAATGGCCGCCTTTGCTTCCCCGGTAGGCCAGGAGGCGTTTGACGACGTACCCAATTTCGCCGCCAACGTGGCCGTTACCTACATTACGGAAATCAGAAAACGCTAACCCGAGACCCACTGCGTCGCCCACGCGTCGGCGCTTTGCCAGTTATCGCACTCTGGCTGTGCGGCGTAGCGCACCAGGCGGAAGCGTTGCCCGTCGAAGCGCCAGCGCGTCTGCACGCCGCAGTCGCCTAGCCCGCGGCTCTTATCCAACGTCACCAGCTCCCGCGAGTTCTCATTGAAGGTCAGATTGACCAACTCAATATCGCGGCTGTCGCTTCCAGCGGGCAGAAACGGAAGACGAAGACGAATAGGCGTGGTGATAAAGGGTTTCTTACGCGACACCAGCCAGGCGAGATAGATGGTGTTATAAGCCCCGGATTCACAGCTGGTCATTATCAACGCTTTATCATCGCTTAACGCCGTCACCCAGACTTCACGACGGCCTGGATCCAGTGAGCATTGATTATTGTTCATCCGCCAGGTCCCGAAATCGAGCAGGTCGTTGTACTCGTCGCGACTAAGCGGCATCGGCGCAGGAATCGCTTTCACCACCGACTTTAGCGCCGGTGCGGGCGGTACGCTCATCGGCGGTTCATCCCCTTTGCGCACCCATGCCGTTTCATTCCCCACACGTTTTTGCTGGGCATCGATAAACAGCAGCGCGGCCTTCAGTCCTTTCAGCGACATCACCTGAACGCCCTTCACTAACGTGATGGCATCAGCATCCTGAATTTGCTGAAGGAAGGCATCAATGGTGACACTATCACCGGTCGTCAATAGCTTAGGCTGCACCTTCCAGTGCTCGCCGGTCAGCTTCAGCGGTTGACCGTCCAGCAACAGACGCGGCTCTATCGCCGGTACGGCCGCCACCGGGTTGACCAGACCTCCCAGTTCAATGCGGAGCTGGGCATCGGTGTGCGCCCCCGCGCTGCGACTGAGCGTCATAACCAGGCCATGGTGCAAACCCACGTTGCGCGCTACGCAGAAATTCTGGTTATTACAGGTCACTAACCAGTCAGAGAAAAGCTGCTGCGCCGGGGCCGCCCACGTCAACGACGTCGGGAGCAACCCGATGCAGAAGAAAAAGAGGAGAACGTGGTAACGCATGGACGGTACAACCCCAGAAGAAAAAAACATCAATATACTGGGGGGTATCTTCACTAGCGAAGCGGCGAGTCTCAATCAGAATTATCGGATTGAGCATTGTCCTTTATTGCGGCATAAGGCCAGAACTTTGCAGATACTGAAGTAAAATCACTGTCTTACCGTCGCAAATTTCGCCACTACGAATCATCTCAATTGCCTGCGCGAACGGTAATTCCAGCACATCAATGTCTTCATCCTCCACCCCACCACCGTTATTTTGCCGCAGACGCTCATCGTATTCGGCAATGAAGAAGTGAACTATCTCGGTAACGCCACCCGGCGACATATAAAGCTGGAAGACCTTACGCACGTTACTCACCTGGTAGCCGGTCTCTTCAATCGCCTCTTTGCGGATGCAGGCTTCCGGCTCATCATCGTCCAGTAGCCCCGCGCAGGTTTCAATCAGCATACCGTCGAGGTTGCCGTTAACCCAGGTGGCGACACGGAACTGACGCACCAGCACCACGCTCTGTTTCTGGCGGTTATAAAGCAGCACCGTCGCACCGTTGCCACGGTCGTAGACTTCACGTTTGTGCTGGACGACTTCGCCGTTTCGCTGGGTTAAATCGTAGGTGATATTGCGCAGGACAAAGTAGTTATCGGAGAGGATTTTATCTTTGATGACGGTGATATTCAGGGACATGCGGGCTCCACGGCGTAATACAGATAAGACATATTACGCCGCCGAGCCCGGCTATCGTCAATGCGCTGGGGTTATTTTTACCCCCAGCCAGTCGAGAATACCCTGCGCGGCATGCCGTCCTTCCGCCATGGCCGTCACCACCAAATCAGCCCCACGTACCGCGTCACCACCAGCGAAAATCTGCGGGTTGCTGGTCTGATAGCGGTAAGGCGAATTGACGTTAGCGCGGATACGTCCCCAGTCATCGACATCAACCCCTTTGGCATTGAGCCACGGCATGCTATGCGGATGGAAACCAAAAGCCATGATCACCGCATCGGCGGGCATCACAAATTCACTGCCGGGGATAGGCATAGGACGTCGGCGGCCCTGAGCATCCGGCTCACCAAGCTGAGTGCGCAGCAGGCGAATACCGCAAACGTGGCCATTGTCATCCAGCTCCAGCGTCACCGGCTGAACGTTAAATTCAAACTCGGCGCCCTCTTCTTTGGCGTTCTTGACCTCTTTTTTCGACCCCGGCATGTTGGCTTCGTCACGACGATAGGCACAGGTCACTTTTTGCGCGCCGTGGCGCAGCGCGGTACGCACGCAGTCCATCGCCGTGTCGCCGCCGCCGAGCACCACCACGTTCAGCCCTTTGGTATTGATGTAAGGCTCGTCTGGTAGCTCACTGATACCCATCACGTTTTTGGTATTAGCAATCAAGAACGGCAGGGCATCGTAAACGCCCGGCGCGTCTTCATTTGGCAGGTCGGCCTTCATCGAGCGATAGGTCCCAACGCCGACAAACACCGCGTCGTAATCGGCAAGCAGCGTCTCCAGGGCGATATCTTTACCAATCTCGCAGTTCAGCTCAAAACGGATCCCCATTTCGGTGAAGATCTCACGACGGCGCGCCATCAGCGATTTATCCAGCTTGAAGGAAGGGATGCCGAAGGTCAGCAGGCCGCCGATTTCCGGATGGCGGTCAAATACCACTGGCTCTACCCCCTGACGCACCAGGATATCGGCGCACGCCAGCCCCGCCGGACCCGCGCCGATAATCGCCACTCGCTTGCCGCTGCTGGCAACGTTACCGACGGTAGGCCGCCAGCCTTTAGCCAGCGCGCGGTCTGAGATATAGCGTTCGATATTACCGATAGTCACCGCGCCATGTTCATCACGAATGGTGCAGGCCCCTTCGCAGAGTCGGTCCTGCGGGCAGACACGACCGGTGATTTCCGGCAGCGGGTTGGTCTGATGCGACAACTCTACCGCTGCGTCGATATCCCCGGCGTTCACCCGTTCAATCCACTGCGGGATATGGTTGTGCAACGGGCAGGTCCATTCGCAGATGCTGTGCTCTCCACAGGTCAGGCAGCGAGAAGAGGCCTGCTGCGCCTGATCTTCCTGCAGCGGCAGATAGATCTCTGCAAAGCCGGTTTTGCGGGCCGCGATGTTGAGCTTATCGGCCTCGCCGCGCGCTGGCGTTTGTGCCATCTGCTCGACTTTACTGCGCTTCACTTCCGGCGCAACAGCGCGGCTGCCGCTGTGCCACGGCTGCGCTTCCCGGCAGGCGGTCTGTAGACGGCGGTTTTTGGCAATGTCGGTAAGCTGCTGACTGGTCATCAACTGAAGCGCATCCGCCGGACAGTTTTCCACACACGCCGGACCCGCCGCGCGGTCATGGCACAGATCGCATTTGTGGGCGCTCGCTTTAACGCGCCCCTCTTTGGTTGGCGTCAGCACTATTTGCATGGTGCCAAACGGGCAGGCAACGACGCAGGATTTGCAGCCGATGCATTTCGCCTGATCGACCAGAATAGCATCATCACTCTGACGAATAGCGCCGTTCGGGCAGCTACGCGCGCAGGGGGCATCCTCGCAGTGATGGCAGGTTGCCGCCCCTCGCTGGTTATTCATCTTTACGGTCGTAATACGCGGAATAAACTGAGCAGGAGTTAGCACATGCTGCTCATTGTTATGCGACATTACGCAGGCTACTTCACACGCCTTGCATCCAATGCATTTTTGGCTATCTACCCTAATAAAACGGTTCATACATTCTCAGCCTATGGTTCAAATTAACCTTATATTTATAAGTTCTATTTATTAGCCGAGTATTCCTCACCCAGGCAATGTCCATTTGCCCAGAAACGGGGACTATTTATCAGTATGATGTGGCAGATCAAAAAATTTCAGCTTCAATGAAATTACGTTTCAGGTTCTGAGGCTGGCAGCGTAAGGATGTGCAAACCGTTTCAGGAAAGCGGAATGATAATTTACATTATCTCCTTTTTTTCTCCACGATTGCCGGGAGCCTTACGGCTACAGTGTTTCACGCAATTCAATACATAAAAAAATGAACAACACGAGGTTCGGATCCTGATGGCGAATTTCTTTATTGATCGCCCCATTTTTGCTTGGGTGCTGGCAATCCTATTGTGCCTCACAGGGGCCCTGGCGATATTTTCTTTACCCGTTGAGCAATACCCGGATCTCGCGCCTCCGAACGTGCGCGTGACGGCGAACTATCCTGGCGCCTCCGCGCAAACGCTGGAAAACACCGTCACGCAGGTTATCGAGCAGAATATGACCGGTATCGATAACCTGATGTACATGTCCTCACAAAGTAGCGCCACCGGGCAGGCAACCATCACCTTAAGCTTCGTCGCGGGAACCGACCCTGACGAAGCGGTGCAGCAGGTGCAAAACCAGCTGCAAACCGCGATGAATAAGCTGCCGCAGGCGGTACAAACTCAGGGCGTCACGGTCCGCAAAACCGGTGATACCAACATCCTGACCATTGCGTTTGTCTCCACCGATGGCAGCATGGATAAGCAGGATATTTCCGACTACGTTGCCAGTAACGTTCAGGACCCTATCAGCCGCGTCGATGGTGTAGGCGATATCGACGCCTATGGTTCGCAGTATTCGATGCGTATCTGGCTGGACCCAGCCAAGCTTAACAGCTACCAGATGACCACGGCCGACGTGACGGATGCGATTAAATCGCAGAACGCCCAGATTGCGGTTGGCCAGCTTGGCGGCACACCGTCTATCGACAAGCAGGCGCTGAACGCCACCATCAACGCTCAATCTCTGCTGCAAACACCGCAGCAGTTCCGCGATATTACTCTGCGCGTCAACCAGGACGGTTCAGAGGTGACGTTGGGCGACGTCGCCACCGTGGAAATGGGTGCCGAAAAATACGACTACCTCAGCCGCTACAACCGCAATCCGGCCTCCGGTTTAGGGATTAAACTCGCCTCCGGTGCCAACGAAATGGCCACCGCCGAGCGGGTTATCCAGCGTCTGGACGAATTGAAGCAGTACTTCCCGCACGGGCTGGAATATAAGGTGGCCTACGAGACCACCTCGTTCGTTAAAGCCTCTATCAAGGACGTGGTAAAAACGCTGCTGGAAGCTATCCTGCTCGTGTTCCTGGTGATGTACCTGTTCCTGCAGAACTTCCGCGCCACGCTGATTCCGACCATTGCCGTTCCCGTGGTATTGATGGGCACCTTCGCCATCCTCTATGCCTGCGGATACAGCATAAACACGCTGACGATGTTCGCGATGGTGCTTGCCATCGGCCTGCTGGTGGATGATGCCATCGTGGTGGTCGAGAACGTTGAGCGAATAATGAGTACCGAGGGGCTCACGCCACGGCAGGCGACGCGCAAATCGATGGGACAAATTCAGGGCGCGCTGGTGGGTATCGCCATGGTGTTATCGGCGGTCTTTATTCCGATGGCCTTCTTCGGCGGCACCACCGGGGCAATCTATCGCCAGTTCTCCATTACCATTGTCTCGGCGATGGTGCTGTCGGTGCTGGTGGCGATGATTCTGACCCCGGCGCTCTGCGCGACGATCCTCAAACCCATTCATAAAGGAGAAGTGCACGGCACCAAAGGCTTCTTCGGCTGGTTCAACCGCCACTTTGATGCCAGCGCGCGTCGCTATGAGTCGGGCGTGGCCAAAATCCTCCATCGCAGCATTCGCTGGATGCTGATTTACGTGCTGCTGCTGGGCGGCATGGTGTTCCTGTTCCTGCGCCTGCCCTCTTCCTTCCTACCGCTGGAAGACCGCGGCATGTTCACCACCTCCGTACAGCTGCCAAGTGGTTCAACCCAACAGCAGACGCTGAAGGTGGTTGAACAAGTTGAAGACTATTTCTTCAAAAACGAGAAAGACAACGTCACGTCGATATTTGCCACCATCGGCTCCGGCCCCGGCGGTAATGGTCAAAACGTCGCGCGTATGTTCGTGCGCCTGAAAGACTGGGACGAACGTGACAGCAAAACCGGCACCTCGTTTGCCATTATCGAACGCGCCACTAAAGCGCTGAACAAAATCAAAGAAGCCCGTGTCTACGCCAGCAGCCCACCGGCCATTAGCGGCCTCGGAAGCTCTGCCGGTTTCGATATGGAGTTGCAGGATCACGCCGGTGCCGGGCACGATGCGCTGATGGCGGCCCGCGATAAGCTGCTGGAACTGGCGGGCAACGATCCTGAGTTAACCCGCGTACGCCACAACGGTCTGGACGATAGCCCGCAGCTGCAGGTCGATATCGATCAGCGTAAAGCACAGGCGCTGGGCGTCTCTATTGATGATATCAACGACACGCTGCAAACCGCATGGGGCTCAAGCTACGTGAACGACTTTATGGATCGCGGACGCGTGAAGAAAGTGTACGTTCAGGCCGCAGCAAAATACCGCATGCTGCCGGAAGATATGAACCTGTGGTACGTGCGCAATAATGCCGGGCAGATGGTGCCGTTCTCCGCCTTTGCCACTTCACGCTGGGAGACCGGCTCACCACGTCTGGAGCGCTATAACGGCTATTCAGCGGTTGAAATTATTGGTGAGGCCGCGCCAGGCGTCAGTACCGGTACCGCCATGGACGTGATGCAAAATCTGGTGCAGCAGCTGCCGACCGGCTTCGGCCTTGAGTGGACGGCGATGTCCTATCAGGAACGGCTGTCGGGCGCACAGGCTCCGGCGCTGTACGCCATCTCGCTGCTGGTCGTCTTCCTCTGCCTGGCGGCGCTGTATGAGAGCTGGTCCGTACCGTTCTCGGTCATGCTGGTGGTTCCGCTGGGGGTTATCGGCGCACTGCTGGCGACCTGGATGCGCGGGCTGGAAAACGACGTTTACTTCCAGGTGGGGCTGCTAACGGTCATCGGGCTATCGGCGAAAAACGCCATTCTGATCGTCGAATTTGCCAACGATCTGAACCAGAAAGGGGAAGATCTACTGACCGCAACGCTTGAAGCCTGCCGCCAGCGTCTGCGCCCGATCTTAATGACCTCGCTGGCCTTTATCTTCGGCGTGCTGCCAATGGCCCTCACCACGGGCGCAGGCTCCGGCGGCCAACATGCCGTGGGTACCGGCGTGGTGGGGGGGATGATTTCCGCGACGATTTTGGCTATCTTCTTTGTGCCGCTGTTCTTTGTGCTGGTGCGCCGCCGCTTCCCGCTAAAAGAGAAGCCGGAATAGCGGGTAAGCCCTAAAAACAGAAAAGGCGACATGATGAATGTCGCCTTTTGACCTTTATGTGATGCAACTACTCTGTACTGCAAACAACACCATCATGGTTATTGAAAGAACACAGCGCTTTTAAATCACATTGCTGAAAATTATTTACGAAGCATCACTTCAATAAAATCTTTCCAGTTCCCCAGTTCACGTTCGATCATAACTACCTCTCTTATTATTATGCGTATTTTACGTACAAATGTATGACCTGTGAATACGGTTAATCCGATTACTTTGATTGCCGCTGCCAACCTTTCTTTACTGCTTGAGGTCACTATGGGCCGGAATTTTGACATTTAATGTGACGAACAGCAACATTCTGAAATAGTTATCAGAATGTGAATCATATGATACAAATTTACCCTACGACAAAGCAATCAAACTACGTCAAAGCACGTAGCTAGCATGATAAACTGCCCGCTTTTCAGCCGCTTTGGCCGGAGGAAATTAAAACGGGCAGCGGCCTGAATTACGTGTATATTCGAGTCCCCTAAAACCTGCAGATATAAAGGCGGAACATGACCACTCTCTACGGAATAAAGAACTGCGATACCATAAAGAAAGCCCGCCGCTGGCTGGATGAGCATCAGGTTGAATATCGCTTTCACGATTATCGCGTTGATGGCCTGACGCCAGAACTGCTGGCAACCTTTATTAGCGAGCTGGGATGGGAAGCGTTGCTGAATACCCGTGGCACCACCTGGCGTAAGCTGGATGAGCAGGTGCGCGCCGGAATCAACAACGCCGATGCCGCTGCCGCGCTGATGCTGGAAATGCCAGCCATCATCAAACGGCCATTGCTCTGCGCGCCCGCACAGCCTATGCTGCTGGGTTTTAGTGATACCAGTTATAGCCAATGGGTAGCCAAAGCGCGCTAACGCCATTGGCCCTGCTTTACCGTTTTCAGATAACGAAAAAATAACGAGGTCTAGTTTATGTCTTGCCCAGTCATTGAGCTGGCTCAGCAGCTTATTCGCCGCCCTTCTCTTAGCCCGGACGATGCGGGTTGTCAGGCACTAATGATTGAACGCCTGCGCGCAGTAGGTTTTACCATTGAGCCGATGGACTTTGGCGATACCCAGAACTTCTGGGCGTGGCGCGGCAAAGGAGAAACGCTGGCGTTCGCAGGCCACACCGATGTGGTGCCTGCCGGTGATGCTGATCGCTGGATTAACCCACCGTTTGAACCAACCATCCGCGACGGCATGCTGTTTGGCCGCGGCGCTGCCGACATGAAAGGCTCGCTGGCAGCGATGGTTGTGGCGGCCGAACGTTTCGTCGCTCAGAACCCGAACCATAAAGGTCGTCTGGCGTTCTTGATTACTTCCGATGAAGAAGCCAGCGCCACTCACGGTACGGTAAAAGTGGTTGAAGCGCTGATGGCGCGCAATGAGCGCCTGGACTACTGCCTGGTGGGCGAACCGTCCAGCACCGAAGTGGTCGGCGATGTCGTTAAAAACGGTCGTCGTGGCTCAATGACCTGCAACCTGACCATTCATGGCGTTCAGGGGCACGTGGCGTATCCGCACCTCGCCGATAACCCGGTTCACCGCGCCGCGCCGTGGATGAACGAACTGGTTTCGATCGAGTGGGATCAGGGCAACGAATTTTTCCCGCCGACCAGCATGCAGATTGCCAACATCCAGGCGGGTACCGGCAGCAACAACGTGATCCCGGGCGATCTGTTCGTGCAGTTCAACTTCCGCTTCAGCACCGAGCTCACCGACGAGATGATCAAAGCCCGCGTCATCGCCCTGCTGGATAAGTATCAGCTGCGTTATACCGTCGACTGGTGGATTTCCGGACAGCCGTTCCTGACCGCTCGCGGTAAACTGGTCGACGCGGTGGTGAACGCTATCGCGCACTATAATGAAATTGAACCACAGTTGCTGACCACTGGCGGTACGTCAGATGGTCGCTTTATCGCCCAGATGGGCGCACAGGTTGTCGAGCTAGGCCCGGTGAATGCCACCATTCATAAAATTAATGAGTGCGTAAACGCCGCTGACCTGCAAATGCTGGCACGGATGTACCAGCGTATCATGGAACAACTTGTCGCCTGACGGCACAACATAAGGGGTAATGCGCATGGATTGGCTGTCAAAATACTGGTGGATTCTGGTGCTGGTGTTTCTGGTTGGGGTAATTATCAACGTGATTAAAGATCTGAATCGCGTCGATCACAAAAAATTCCTCGCCGATAAACCGGAGCTGCCTCCGCATCGCGATTTTAACGACAAATGGGACGATGACGACGACTGGCCGAAGAAAGACCAGCCGAAGAAATAAATCGCGTCGTGCGGACTCATGTAGGCCTGATAAGCGTAGCGCCATCAGGCATCGCTGCGGCAGAATGCCGGATAGCGGCTTCGCCTTATCCGGCCTACACGTTCCCGGCGAACCGGGAACCCACATGACTTATATCATCTCGATAAGATCGTCATTTTTCGGCGTGCTGCCGCTCAACGCTTCATCGAAATAGTGCTTCGGCACGGTATAACGCAGGTGATCCAGCGCGAACTGCATGCTGCGATCGTCTATCGCATGGCCTAAATCCTCAACGATATCCAGCGTCACATCGCCGCCTGCATCCTGTAGCGCCTCCTGACCTTTCACCGCCCAGGCAAGATCGATAACCCGGTCTTCCCCGCCGTGAATCAGGTGGATGGTCGTCGCAGTGTCCGCTTTTTCCGGCATGGTCGCGTAGCGGCCGTTAAAGGCAATCACGCGAGACGCCAGCCCCGGCGCCGCTTTAATCCCCTCAAGCGACATAATCGCCCCCTGAGAGAAGCCAATTAACGCGGTGGCCTGTGGACCAACGCCGCTCTGTTTCTGCCAGTAGCGCACGGTTTCAATAAAGGTCGGCATGATGGCATCAATGCGCGCCTGACGGTTTTCTTCCGTCACGCCTGCCACGGAGAACCACTGGCGGCCCGGTGCCGGACCACAAGGCTCTGCGCCACCGACGCTAACGATAAGCGCATCAGGAAACAGCGGCGCAAACCAGCTGCCAATCTGTCCCATTGCCACCGGATTATCGCCCACGCCATGAAACAACAGCAGCAGCTGTTGAGCGGGCTTCGCGGGGCTTTGAACAACAAAGTGATTGTGTGTCATGGCTGTCTCCTTGGTTTTGACGGTCAGTTTACGCCGCACCAAAATAATGACCATGCCATTTAACTGAATGAGTCAGTTAAAAAAATTGCAGTTGTTGGGCGCGTTTGGCGAGTTGATTTGTCCGTTCAACGTCAAGACTCAGCATAGCCTGCGCCGCTTCATCGCGCAGGCGCACCAACAGCGCTTTTCGCCCGTGCAGCCGTAGGCGAGTGCAAAGCGCGGGTTCGCTCTCACCGGAAAGCCGCCCACGCAACGCTGGTAGCGACAGCGTGCTGGCGTCACAAAGCTTATGCAAGCTTCCGAGCGCTGCCAGCATCGGGCGATGCGCAAAAGCAAACCCGGCCAGATCCCACCAGTCATCATCAGTAAGGATAGCCTCGGTCATTTCCGCAAGCGGCACTTTTTCATCGATCCACTGGGAAAGCCAGCGCAACTCACGACACAACCGACGGTGTTCGCGCTGCGTCAGCACCTCTCCAGCAGCGGTAAGCGGACGCAGCGCCATCGCGGCGTAGCAGCCGCTGCTTGCTTCCCGTTGGGTGCCAATACGCACCAGCGTAAAACCACAGCGCTGCCAGAACCGCCACAGCGCTTCGGTATAGCCAAAACTGACCGAAAGATAGTCACATTCCGTCGCCATCGCCCACGCCTGCGCTATCAGCTGTTGCCCGATACCCTCGCACTGACGCTGTGGGTGGACCGCAACCCGGCTAATACGCCGTCCGATAAGGGTCGCCGCCAGCGGGCTACCGCCGTGGGCCGCCAATGACTGCGCCACCAGATTACCACGCGGGCGGCGGAAACCGGCCCACACGGCCTGACTCAGCTCCGGAGATAATCCCCCCTCATCCACCAGCCACAGCGCACCGGCTGGCCCCTGCGGCGTTTGTGCGCTGATAAAATGCTGGCCAGGGGCGTCCATCATGCGGCGGAGGTCGAGCGGCGAGGTGCGGTAATGTGCGCCAGAAAGCAGTTGATACAGCGCGGTGGGCCGTTCAGGAGTGAGCTGCCAGGACGACTGCCCCACCGGGGTAAGCGTTGGTTTGCCTGCAGGCGATGTGGTAAAGGCTTCGTCATGAAAAATCAGCGCATCGTTCACCAGCGCTTCCAGCGGGCACCCTGCGGCCCAGCGGATAGGCTGGCTTAACGTGAAAAGCTGTCTGTCGGGAAATGCGGCACAGAGCTTCAGTAAAAATCCACGGCCCGTTCCCTCGTAGCCCTGCACGGTGGTCGTGAGCAGCGTACGGGGAAAACGCGCGATAAGCTTTTGCAGCAGCGGCGCCGGTATCGCGGCAGCCTCATCCACCACCAGCCAGTCAGCTCGGGCTTCTGAAGCCAGCAGCGCATCAGGAGCCATAAAGTTAAAACGCTCACCGGCAAAGGTGGCGATAACCTCGGCTGAGGCGCGGGAAGGTGCGGTGACAATGGCGTCGCCGTGAAGATTCCGGATATGCATACCAGCCAGCGCAGATTTCCCTCGCCCGCGCTCCGCTGTCACGACAGAGACTCGCGTGGCAGGGTTCGCCAGGGCGGTCAGAATCGTCTCCTGCTCGCGCTCAGGCTGTCCGCTAGCGCGATGCCACTCAGGACGCTCAACGTGAAGGACAGGAGGCAGAGGCTGCCCCTGCCGCCACAGCAGCGTTTGCGGATGCAAGGAGAGCGTGCGCAGGAAATGCGTGACAAAGTTGGGCGTGGCTATTGGCTCTGGCGTATCGCTCCAGCGCAGAGAATCAGCATCAGCCTGATGGGGCCACTGCATGAGTTCGGGGACTAACAGCAGCAGCCAGCTTCCCGCTCGTAACGTGCCCGCCAGCGCGGCGAAAGCCGAAACATCAAACCCGTCGCGGGCATCAAAAATCGCGTGCTGGAACTCGCGCCCCAGCAGCGTTACCAGCTTCGATGGCGGGCAAAAAGGTTCAGCGACCGGTTGTAAACCGACCCAGAGAATGTCCTCAACCGCAGCACCGCGAAATGCGTTAGCCTGCTGCGCGCACCAGGTGGGATCGCCGCTGATAACCAGAAGACGGCGAATCCCTTCCTGTTCCATCCGCAAAGCCTGCGTAAATAGTTCATCCATGACGGTCAGCGACTCTTAGAGCGGTTTGCTAAAGGTATTACACTGCGCCGGATCGCCGCTATCAAAGCCGCGTTTCAGCCAGGTATAGCGCTGCTGTGAGGTACCGTGCGTAAAGCTATCAGGCACCACACGCCCTTGCCCCTGCTGCTGCAAACGGTCATCGCCAATGGCCTGCGCGGCGTTCAGCGCCTCTTCCAGGTCACCAGCTTCCAGAATCCCCTGCTTTTGCATGTTATGACCCCAGACGCCGGCAAAGCAGTCCGCCTGAAGCTCCATACGCACGGACAGACGGTTCACCTCCGCCTGCGATGCGCCCTGCTGCATCTGACGCACTTTCGGCTCGATACCCAGCAGCTTTTGTACGTGGTGGCCGACTTCATGCGCAATCACGTAGCCCTGAGCGAAATCGCCGCCCGCGCCAAGCTTGTTTTTCATGTCATCGTAGAAAGAGAGGTCGATATAGACGGTGCTGTCGGTCGGACAGTAGAACGGCCCCATGACCGATTGTCCGGTACCGCAACCGGTACGGGTCGCACCGCGGTACATCACCAGACGCGGCGGCTGATAGGTTTTGCCCATCGCCTTAAACTCCTGCGCCCAGGTGTCTTCGGTAGTGGCAAGGATCACTGAGGTAAATTTCGCCGCTTCGTCATCTTTCGGGCCGCTGACCCGCTGAGAGGTTTGCTGCTGGCCTACTGGTTCACCGGTCATGAGGCCGGTCAGATCCACGCCGTAGTAACCGGCAACCAGCACGATAATCAGCAGTACAATGCCGCCTTTACCGCTCGGAATACGAAAACCTGGGCCGCGCCCTCCCATCATCGGGGGCTGCGAACTGTTCCGCCGGTCTTCTACATTGTCGCTTTCGCGACGACCTTGCCAACGCATAACTACCTCAGTCTTATTATCAGAAATACTGATACGATCGTAGGCGGTTACGGGGGGGATTACCACTGGAAATGTTGTGCGGAGATTCCCGCGATGAGGATGTAGGGCTGATAAGCGCAGCGCCATCCGGCAACGCGCACATTGCCGGATGGCGGCGTAAACGCCTTATCCGGCCTACGCGCAGGGCGAGGCCGGGGAATGCATCAACTTAGTCGAGCTTCACGCCTAAACGATGTGCCACTTCTTCGTACGCTTCAATCAGGCCACCCAGGCTCTGACGGAAACGGTCTTTGTCCATTTTATCCATGGTCTTTTTGTCCCACAGACGGCTGCCATCTGGCGAGAACTCATCGCCCAGCACCACTTCGCCTTTAAACAGACCGAACTCCAGCTTGAAGTCGACGAGGATCAGGCCCGCATCGTCAAACAGCTTTTTCAGCACGTCGTTCGCTTTGAAGGTCAGTTCCTGCATGCGTGCCAGGTTCTCTTTGCTCACCCAGCCAAAGGTTTCGCAGTAGGATTCGTTAACCATCGGGTCGTGCATGGCATCGTTTTTCAGGAACAGGTCAAACAGCGGTGGGTTGAGTTCGATACCTTCTTCAATCCCTAAGCGTTTCACCAGCGACCCTGCGGCACGGTTACGCACAACGCATTCCACCGGCACCATATCCAGCTTTTTCACCAGACATTCGGTATCGGACAACAGCGCTTCCATTTGGGTTGGGATCCCCGCTTCTGCCAGTTTGCTCATAATGAAATGGTTGAACTTGTTGTTCACCATGCCTTTACGATCGAACTGCTCAATGCGAGCACCATCCCCTGCTGACGTATCGTTACGGAATTCGAGTACCAACAGATCCGGGTTTTCGGTGCTGTATACGGTTTTCGCTTTACCACGATACAACTCAGCTAGCTTTTGCATCTTTGTCACTCCAGTGAGAATTAAGATAAATATTTGTGCATTTTCTGCCGACGCACACGATTGCGTCACTATACAGAAAAAAGGGCCGGATTGCTCCAGCCCTCTTAAATTACTTCGTAAATGCGGCCTGGAATGCAGCTACCAGGGCGTCATTCTGAGACTGCGTCAACGGATGGCCTTTCGGATCGATGAACTGCAGGCTACTACGGTTATCCAGGTCACCGACCTGAAGTTTGTAGTCACCGGAAACCATGCCCGGATCGCTTGCACCCAGATCTCTCCACCTGCTGTCGGACAGCGGTTTGTAAGTCACCGCGATGCTGCCCTGAGAACGGGTGCTATCGGTCACTTTCATGCCCACTTTTTCCAGCGCGGCTGGCAGACGCTGCCACACCTGGTTGAACGGACCACGGACGACCAGCATTGGCAGACCGGTATCGTCAGCGGCGCTCTGAACGTCGAAGGTTGCACCGGCAGAGCCTCTGGCGTTGTTCGCGGCATCCGTCGCGTTCTTATCGAGGCCCGCTGAGATAACGTTCAGCATTTCAGCGCTATAACGCTGCAGGGAAGCACGATCTGCAACCGGCTTACCAGCCTGTTCGAGGTTAACCAGTTTCACCATGACGGCCTGCTGATAACCCTGAGGCTGTACGGAGATCTGATAGCGACCACGGTACTGCTGGTCTTCATCAAGACGGTTCCACTCAACCCAGTCCGTCGTCAGCGTCTGACTAGCATCATCACGTTTGGTGATAGCGTAGTTTTTCCCCTGAACGATGCTGACAACCTGCGGCCACAGAGAACCACTACGGCTATTTTCTACCAGCAGCGTAGCGGTATCACCCGTAAACTGGGTTCGCGCACCGGAAACCAGCGCCAGCGGCTGTGCTGGCGGACGGATATCCAGCGCTTTGCCGACGGCACCGCTGCCGTTGGCGACTGGAATGTTATAGTCGCCATTTTCAACCGGCAGAATCATGCCCGCAGGGGCGTGAAGTTCACTTAACGGTGTTGCTTGCAGGTAGGATTCATCACCGCTCACCTGGCGCTTATAGCGCGAGTCGGAACTACAGGCCGCAAGCAGTAAAACCAGCGATACCCCCGCAACCTTCGCCAGGCGCGACTTCTGTACTGAGTAAGCCATCAAATCTCCCTAAACTTTACAGCAAACCGGCATGCTTCAATGCAGATGCCACTACATCACGACCGTGGTCGGTGATAGGTGTCATCGGCAAACGCATGGTATCGGTCGCCACAAGTCCCAATTCCTTACATGCCCATTTCACTGGGATCGGATTGGGTTCGACAAATAATTTATTGTGCAGCGGCATCAGACGCTGGTTAATGATACGCGCCTTATCAAACTGGCCATCAGCTGCCAGTCTGCACATTTCCGCCATATCACGCGCCGCGACGTTTGCCGTCACTGAAATAACGCCATGACCGCCGAGCTGCATGAAGTCCAGACCGGTTGCATCATCACCGCTCAGCAGGATGAAGTCATCTGAAACCAGCTCTTTGATCTGATGAACACGGCTTAAGTTCCCCGTGGCTTCCTTAATCGCGATAATATTTTTAATTTTCGCCAGGCGACCTACGGTTTCCGGCAGCATATCGCAACCGGTACGGGACGGCACATTATACAGAATTTGCGGCAGGTCAGTATGCTCAGCGATCGTTTTGAAGTGCTGGAACAAACCTTCCTGAGTTGGACGGTTATAATACGGGGTAACGGTAAGACAACCTACCACGCCGCTATTATTAAAACGCTGGGTCAGGCTAATCGCCTCTGCGGTTGCATTTGCCCCCGTTCCTGCGATAACCGGAATGCGGCCATCGGCCAGCTCCAGCGTGGTCATCACGACATCGCCATGCTCTTCGTGGCTGAGCGTTGCTGATTCGCCGGTAGTCCCTACCGAGACAATCGCCGAGGTTCCGCTGGCGACATGGTAATCAATCAGTTTTTTCAGGCTTGAACGGTCGACATTACCTTTTTCATCCATCGGCGTGACAAGCGCTACAATACTTCCCGTGAACATGGGCCATCCTCTGTGCTGACGTGCGGACATGAATCTCAATGGTACGTTTGGTCTTGTAATAAAAGCAAGAGACTGAAGCCCCTCAGAATGTTGTATGCCGGTTTTTTTTATGCTTTCCTAATGAATACCGCACCTTTTTAAAGGAAGAACAGGTTTGACAGCCTCATTACAACACTATCTGGTCATTACAGCCCTGGGCGCGGATCGCCCTGGCATCGTCAATACGATTACCCGTCACGTGAGCAGCTGCGGCTGTAATATCGAAGACAGTCGCTTGGCCATGCTGGGGGATGAATTCACTTTTATTATGCTGCTTTCCGGTTCCTGGAATGCGATTACGCTGATTGAATCCACCCTGCCGCTGAAAGGCGCAGAGCTGGACCTGCTTATCGTGATGAAACGTACCACCGCGCGTCCACGCCCGGCGATGCCGGCAACGGTCTGGGTGCAGGTCGAGGTGCCTGATTCGCCGCATATTATTGAGCGCTTTACCGCGCTGTTTGATAGCTGGGAGATGAACATTGCCGAGCTAGTATCGCGCACGCAGCCGGGCGATAACGCAGGCGTTGCACAGCTGTTTATCCAGATTACGGCCCATAGCCCCGCTACGAAAAATGCATCAAATATTGAGCAAGCGTTCAAAGCCCTATGTACAGAACTCAATGCACAAGGCAGTATAAACGTGATCAATTATTCACAGCATGACGAACAGGATGGAGCTGAGTAATGAACCCACTGAAAGCCGGTGATATCGCACCGAAATTTAGTTTGCCCGATCAAGACGGCGAGCAGGTAAATTTGACCGACTTCCAGGGACAACGTGTTCTGGTCTATTTCTACCCGAAAGCAATGACCCCTGGCTGCACCGTGCAGGCCTGCGGCCTTCGCGACAATATGGATGAGCTGAAAAAAGTGGGCGTTGAAGTGCTGGGCATCAGCACCGATAAGCCGGAAAAGCTCTCCCGCTTTGCCGAAAAAGAGCTGCTGAACTTCACGCTGCTCTCCGATGAAGATCACCAGGTTTGCGAGCAGTTTGGTATCTGGGGTGAGAAAACCTTTATGGGCAAAACCTATGACGGCATCCACCGTACCAGCTTCCTGATAGACGCAGACGGTAAAGTCGAGCACGTCTTCGACGACTTCAAAACCACCAACCACCACGATATCGTGCTGGGCTGGCTGCAGGCGAACGCCTAACCAATAACGTAGCCCGGCCGAGCGCAACGACGCCGGGGTTATCCCGGGGTCGGCGTAAACGCCTCGCCCGGGCTACGCGTCAATTCGATACTTCCTCTTCCGTCACCAGCCCATCCGGCCAGGCGTGCACCACCGCTTTAATCAGCGTCGCCAGCGGTATCGCAAAGAACACGCCCCAGAATCCCCACAGCCCGCCAAAAATCACCACCGACAGAATAATCACCAGCGGATGCAGGTTCACGGCTTCGGAGAACAGCACCGGTACCAGCAGGTTCCCATCGAGCCCCTGAATAATCAGATAGACCGCAAACAGGCTCCAGAACTCGGTGCCCAGGCCAAACTGGAACAGTGCCACGCAGACCACGGGGATGGTGACCACAAATGCGCCAATGTAAGGAATCAGCACCGACAGCCCGACCAGCACAGCGAGCAGCAGCGAGTAGTTAAGACCAAACATCAGGAAGCCAAGCCAGGTGGCAACCCCAACGACGATCATCTCCAGCACCTTACCGCGGATATAGTTGGTAATCTGCTGGTTCATCTCTTTCCACACCTGACCCGCCAAGCCACGGTTGCGCGGCAGCACGCGGCGCACGGCGTTCAGCATCTGCTCTTTGTCCTTCACCAGGAAGAAGACCATCAACGGCACCAGCACCAGATAGACCGCCAGCGTCAGCAGTCCGACCAGCGAAGCGACGGAATATTTGACCACCGAATCGCCCAGCGTCAGCATCCGCGTACGCATGTTTTCAGCCATTGCATCGATAATGCCCGCATCCATCAATGCCGGGTAACGGCGCGGCAGCGTGGCGGCAAAATCGGAGAGTTTATTGAGCATGCCAGGCATGTCGTGGATAAGGTTAATCCCCTGCTGCCAGGCAATCGGCATCACCACGAAGGACATCAGCAGCAGAATGCCGATAAACAGCACCATCACCGCGGTGGTGGCCCAGGTACGGGACCAGCCCAGCCGCTCCAGACGGACGGTCGGCCACTCCAGCAGGTAGGCTAGCACCAGCGCAACCAGCAGCGGCGCCAACAGGCCGCTGAAGAAGAACAAAATGCAAAAACCTGCCACCAGAATAACCAGCAGCGCAATCGCCTCCGGATCACTAAATCGGCGGCGGTACCACTGCATCAACATCTCGAGCATAAATCGATTCCCTGAACGCTTTGCTTTCATTGAAGGAATGAATTGTATCGAAGTGTCACAAAAAAGACTCCGCTTTTTATATTTATCCCAACAATCACGCGATTATCATTTTCAACCCGTGAGCAGATAGATACACTCCCAGAGCAGCACATAATGGAACGTAACATTAGGCTGTTGGTCAAAACAGGCACATCCCCACATTACAGGACAGAGGTTATGTTCAGGCCGTTGAAAAAAACGCTGTTGGCATCCCTTATTGCGACGCTTGCGCTCGGGCAAATTGCTCCCGCCTTTGCGGATTCTGCGGACAACCTCCCGGATATGGGTACCTCCGCAGGGAGTACGCTCTCCATTGGTCAGGAGATGCAGATGGGGGATTATTACGTGCGCCAGCTACGCGGAAGCGCACCGCTGATTAACGACCCGCTGCTGGTCCAGTACATTAACTCACTTGGTATGCGGCTGGTCTCCCACGCCTTTTCCGTGCGGACGCCGTTCCACTTTTACCTGATCAATAACGACGATATCAACGCCTTCGCCTTCTTCGGCGGTAACGTGGTGCTGCACTCGGCGTTGTTCCGTTATTCTGACACCGAGAGCCAGCTGGCCTCGGTCATGGCGCACGAAATCTCCCACGTGACGCAGCGCCACCTGGCGCGCGCGATGGAAGATCAAAAACGCAATGCCCCGCTGACCTGGGTCGGCGCGCTCGGCTCCATTCTGCTGGCCATGGCCAGCCCGCAGGCGGGTATGGCCGCATTAAGCGGTACGCTAGCAGGGACCCAACAGGGCATCATCAGCTTTACCCGTCAGAACGAAGAAGAAGCTGACCGTATCGGTATTCAGGTACTGCAACGTTCAGGCTTCGACCCACAAGCCATGCCGGCCTTTATGGAAAAGCTGCTCGACCAGTCGCGTTATTCATCGCGCCCACCGGAAATGCTGCTGACTCACCCCCTGCCGGAAAGCCGCCTGGCCGATGCGCGTAACCGCGCTAACCAGATGCGTCCGGTGGTCGTACAGTCTTCCGCGGATTTCTACTTTGCCAAAGCGCGTACCCTCGGCATGTACAACTCCGGGCAGAATCAGCTCGGCAGCGACCTGCTTGACGGTTGGTCAAAGGGCAATATTCGCGAACAGCACGCCGCGCAGTACGGCCGTGCGCTGCTGGCCATGGAAGCGAAAAACTATCCGGAAGCCAGCAAACTGCTTCAACCACTGCTGAGCGCCGAGCCGCAAAATGCCTGGTATCTTGACCTGGCAACGGATATCGACCTCGGGCAGAAGAAAACCAACGAAGCCATTACCCGCCTGAAGAATGCCCGTGAACTGCGCACAAACCCGGTGCTGCAACTTAACCTGGCGAACGCCCTGCTTGAAGGCGGGCAGCCAGCGGAAGCGGCAACCATTCTTAATCGCTACACCTTTAACAATAAAGACGACACCAACGGCTGGGATCTGCTAGCCCAGGCGGAAGCCGCACTGGGTAACAGAGATCAGGAACTGGCCGCTCGCGCCGAAAATATGGCACTGGTGGGAAGGCTCGATCAGGCCATTTCCATGCTCAGCGCGGCCAGCGCGCAGGTGAAATTGCGCAGTCTGCAGCAGGCTCGTTACGATGCCCGTATCGATCAGCTGCGTCAGCTGCAGGAACGCTTCCGCCCTTATCAGAAAATGTAACAGGAGAGACGATGACGGATTCGGTCACGATTTATCACAACCCGCGCTGCTCAAAGAGCCGCGAGACGTTAAGCCTACTGAAGGATAACGGTATCGACCCTGAGGTGGTGCTGTACCTCGATACGCCGCCGGATGCCGCTACGCTCGGCAAGTTGATTAAGATGCTGGGTCTTGGCAGCGCGCGCGAACTGATGCGCCAGAAAGAAGATCTCTACAAGTCGCTGAACCTCGGCGATAGCCAGCTCAGCGAAAAACAGCTTATCCAGGCGATGGTAGAGAACCCGAAGCTGATTGAACGCCCTATCGTGGTCCACAACGGGCAGGCGCGCATTGGCCGCCCACCGGAGCAGGTGCTGGAAATCGTCCGCTGATTCCCCTTAAGGCCGCAGCGCTTCCAGAAAAGCCTGCGGCGTCATATTCCCCAGTTTTTTCTGTTCCTTTTCGTCGTTAAATAGCGCGCACAGCTTCACGACGAGCTCGTCCGGCGTACAAGTTCGCAGCGCGGGGATTACCTCCACCAGCGGTACGGTGACCGCCACCGCCTGATGCTTTTCTTTCATCGTCGTTACGCTGACGTTTATCTCACGCGCGGCCAGATGCTGACTCAGCGCGGTAACATACGCTTCGCTTAACCACTCATCACTTTTAATCTCAACAGATTGGATATCACCCGGAAACGGTTCCAGCACCGCATCCAGCCAGTGGATAACCAGCGGCGATGACATACCCGAGTAGATGCGCGCCGCACACCAGCCGCTTACGGGTTCCTGCGCCCACAGCAGGTGGTGGTCACCGTCATCATCCATATGCAGCGACAACAGGCGGTAATGCAACGTCAGCGTTTGTGGCCGAATGCCCGCTTTAAGCGCCTTCTTACCTTGCAGTATGGCCTCCGCATTTTTTGGGTAAGACGGCGTCAGATAGCGGCTGAGCGTCGCGCGGGAGAGCGGAATGCCTAACCCTTCCAGCACCATAAACAGCAGGTCGTCTAACGGCGCGCGGAGGATTTCGCGCAGTGCGTTAATCAACACAACTTGCTCTTGTCTCATTGCTTTGTGTACAACCACAGGCGTCGTGCTTTTATCTGCCGTTTGCTCACGCTTACGCCAGCGCCGTACTGTCGTGACGGAAATACCCAATTCCAGCGCCAGTTCACGGTCACTTTTATCCGATTCCTGGAGGTATTTACGAATACGCGGCGTCGTCGTCGCGTTAGCATGCAGCTTAATTTCCATGGCTTTCCTTGAAATATTTATAACTAATCATATGAGATTTATATTAATCAAGTCGGTGCATTGTGACCCGTTTCACCTTTCCGTACCAGGCTTTCTCCCATAATCCCCTTCGTCGTTTTCTATTACATAACACACACAATGTCCGTTAATCTTATACGGAGTTCACAATGAACAATGTTCTGGGATTTTTAGAAGAGAAATTGATGCCGATTGCGGCGAAAACCGCTCAGCAGCGTCATCTCGGCGCCATCCGCGGTGCCTATGTCTCCTTTATGCCGTTTATTATCGTCGGCTCCATTCTGTTGGTTATCTCGTCGTTCCCGAATCAGGGCTATCAGCAGTTTATGTCCAGCACCTTCGGTGCAAGCTGGAGCGCCATTATCGAGATCCCGTTTAATGCGGTCTTCTCTACGATGTCGCTGTTTATCAGCTTCCTTGTCGCCTACCGGCTTGCGGAGCACTACGGCGATGACCGCATCTCCAGCGGCATCCTGGCGCTGGTCTGCTTCCTGATCCTGACGCCGTTTATTAAGGTTGCCGAAAACGGCGGTATTACCGTAATGCCGGTAGAATGGATTGGCACCAAAGGCCTGTTCGTCGCCATGATTGGCTCGCTACTGTGGACCGAACTATTCTGCTGGCTGAAGCGTAAAAAGCTGGTTATCAAGATGCCGGAAGGCGTACCGCCTGCCGTGCAGGAATCTTTCGCCGCGCTTATCCCCGCGTTGGTGGTGATGATTCTGGTGCTGGCGATTCGCATCGGCTTTGAGAACACCCACTACAGCACCATTCACCAATTCATTTACGACGTTGTCGCCACCCCGGTTCGCCACTTCGGCACCTCCTATTTTGGCGCGCTGATGACCGTATTCAGCATCACTATTCTGTGGTCTGTGGGGATTAACTCCGGTTCGATGGTCAACGGCATCATCCGTCCACTGTGGATGGAAAACCAGACCGACAACATTGCGGCCATTCAGGCGGGTGTTACGCCGCCGCACATTATTACCGAACAGTTTTTCGACATGATCTGGATGGGGGGCGCAGGGGCCACGCTGTCGCTGGTCATCGCGATGCTGATTTTCGCACGCAGTAAAAACATGCGTGAAGTGGCGCGACTGGGCGCGGGGGCATCCATCTTCAACATCAACGAACCGGTGCTTTTCGGCCTGCCGGTCATCATGAACCCGATAATGCTGATCCCGTTCAACCTGGTACCACTGGTGCTGGTGACAATCCAGTATCTGGCGATGAAGGTGGGTGCCGTCGCCGTGACTACCGGGGTGTTTATCCCGTGGACGCTGCCGCCGGTTATCAGCGGATTTATCGTTACCGGGCATATTTCCGGCAGCGTGATGCAAATCATTAACCTGCTGATTGGCGCGATGCTGTACCTGCCGTTTATGCGCATCGTCGATAAGCAGTATCGCAATGCGGAGATCATTGCCGTTGAAGAGTCCAGCACGCTAGCAAAACAGGAGTAACACAAAGATGTGGGGAATTATTGCAACCTGGCGTATGGCGCTGGAAGGCGTAGAAGAGTCGGCGTCCGCGCTGGCAACGGGCAGCGCTGCGGCGACGTCCGTGGTGGATGCCGTGGTCGCGGTAGAAGATTTTCCGTTCTACAAATCGGTCGGCTATGGCGGCCTGCCAACCGAGAACGGCGAGGTAGAGCTGGATGCCGCCTGGATGGACGGCGATACGCTGGCCTTTGGCGCGGTGGGTAATCTAGTCGATATCGCCAATCCGGTGAAAGTAGCGCAGGCGCTGGGTCGCCAGCGCTACAACTCGCTGTTGGTCGGCCAGGGCGCGCGCGAATGGGCGCTGAGTCAGGGCTTTGCCGAGAAAAATATGCTCACTGAACGCGCGATGCAGCACTACCGTAAACGCTGCCGCGAGACGCTGGACAAAGGGCTAAGCCCCTATGACGGTCACGACACCGTCGGCGTTATCGCCCTTGATAAGCAAGGGTCGATGAGCGTGGCCACCTCCACCAGCGGCCTGTTTATGAAAAAGCGCGGGCGAATTGGCGACTCACCGATTATCGGCTCCGGCTTCTACTGCGACAGCCAAATCGGTGCGGCCACCGCGACCGGCGTGGGCGAAGATTTAATGAAAGGCTGCACCAGCTACGAAATCGTTCGCCGGATGGAACAGGGCATGACCCCGCAGCAGGCGGCAGATTCGGTAGTGTACGAACTGGAAGATAAGCTGATGTCGCGCTTTGGCCGTGCGGGGGATCTGTCCGTGGTGTGCATGAACCGCAAAGGCGAGTTCGGTGCGGCCACCAACATCAAGACCTTCTCTTTTGTGGTGGCCACCGCCACGCAGCCGCTGACGGTGTTCCGCGCCGAGCGCGTCAAAGAGAAAACCCATTATCAGCCGGTAGACGACGCCTGGATGCAGGCCTATGCCGACCGCATTCGCGCCCCTATCGAGGAATAAATGATGATTAACTACCGCTTAGTGACGACACTCGCCCGCGAGCAGGAACAGAGCCATCTCATCACCTGGCCCAACAGCCCTGTGCTCCAGCAGGATGTGCTGCACAATAACCCGCTGATTGCTGAGATGACCGCGCGCGCGGCCCAAGGAAAGCTGGCTGACACCAGTTTCGGCTGTGAGCCATTCGCCCGTATCACCATCGTGCCGCAAAACGCCTGGCAGGACAGTCTGACCGACTCGCTGCTTACCTTCCTGCGCCCGCTGTTTGCCGCGCCGGCATGCAGCAAAGTGCTGCTCGACTGTACGCGCATTCACGACACGGTCCTGGCTAAAACGTTGCGTTTCTTATTTAACCAGGCCCATACATTGACGGACCTCGGGCTGAAAACGTCGGCGCGAAGCGATGTGCGCCTGGCGCATATTGATGCTTTCTGTTCCGACGTAGAACGGGCACGCCTTGAGAACCTGTTCAGCCAACAGCAGGCAATAGCCAACGGCATGATTGCCGCCCGCCGCCTGGCGGATACACCTTCCGAACAGTGCACACCGCAGTATGTGGTGGAAGAAGCCCAGCGTCTGTGCGCCCCCTTCCCTACCCTACGTTGCGAAGTGCTGGATGAACAGGCGATCGTCGAACAAGGCCTTGGCCTGCTGCATGCGGTCGGCAAAGGTGCCAGCCGCCCGCCGCGCCTGCTGGCCATCCATTACGAAGGCGCAAGTCATGGCCCGGTACGCAGCTATGTCGGCAAGGGCGTGACTTTCGACACCGGCGGCCTGTGGCTGAAAGAAGGCGCGGGCATGTACACCATGAAGTATGACATGTGCGGCGCAGCCAACGTCCTTGGGCTGATGCTAAGCATCGCCGAACTAGGACTACCGGTGCGAGTGATGGGCGTACTGGCGCTGGCGGAAAACGCCATCGGCCCCGACGCCATGCAGCCAGGCAGCGTGGCCCGCGCCTGTAACGGCATGACGGTGGAAATTAATAATACCGACGCCGAAGGTCGCCTGGTGCTCTCAGATGCCATCGCCTGGGCCAGCCAGCGTCATGCGCAAACGCAGTATATTATCGACCTCGCCACGCTAACCGGTGCGGTGGTGAAAGCGCTGGGCTATGAGTTGAGCGGGCTGATGACTCAGGATAACGCGCTACGTTCGGCGTTAACGACCGCCGGGGAACAGAGCGGCGATGAAGTCTGGTCGCTGCCGTTGGATGCCCGGTTGAAAAAACAAACGGAGAGCGCCATTGCCGATCTGTGCAATACGCCGACCAACAACGCGGCGATCAGCGCTTCCGCAGCCTGGCTGCTGCACCACTTCTGCCCGGCAGATATTCCGTGGGCGCATCTTGACGTCAGCGGCACGGCGCTGTGGCGCGAAGGGGGGAAAAGCGTGGCGTCAGGCAGGCCGATTCCGCTGCTGATGCAGCATTTGCTGAACGATTTGGAGATTGGTGAGTAAACCCGGCGTCACTCCGTTCGGCCGGGCTACTGTATCGTGTAACCCGGCCAAGCGAAGCGCCGCCGGGAAGCGTATTACAGCTTCAGAATCTCTTTCACAAACGGAATAGTCAGCTTGCGCTGAGCAGTGATGGAAGCGTGATCGAGCTGATCCAGCGTCTGGAATAGTGTGCGCATTTCGCGATCCAGACGTTTAAGCATAAAGCGGCACACATCGTCCGGCATCTCAAAGCCACGAAGACGCGCGCGTAGCTGCAAGGCCTGTAATTTATCTTCATCAGACAGCGGCTGGAGCTTGTAGATTTGTCCCCAGTCGAGGCGCGAAGCAAGATCCGGCAGACCCAAATTCAACTGACGCGGTGGGCGATCGCCGGTGATCAGCAGGCGGGTGTTGCCCGACTCTAAGATCCGGTTATAGAGATTAAAAATCGCCATTTCCCACGGTTCGTCTCCCGCCACGCACTCGATATTATCGATGCAAACCAGCGAAAGCTGCTCCATTCCTTCCAGCACTTCCGGTACAAACCAGGTGCGCTTATCCAGCGGAACGTAGCCCACGGCATCGCCGCGCTGGGAGAGTTCTGCGCAGGCTGCGTGCAGCAAATGGCTGCGCCCCGCGCCTTCACGTGCCCAGATATAGATGTATCCGCTGTGGTCCTGCCGCAGCACGTTTTGCAGTGCGGCAAGTAAAGAAGGGTTATCGCCCGGGAAGAAACTCGCAAAGGTTTCATCATCAGGAAGATAAAGTGGCAAAGAGAGCTGTGCCGGTGCGTTCAGAGGAGACCTCAACATGGGCTTACGAAAAAACGGGAAGAGTTTAACACAGAAATTACTGGGGAGAGAACCGGGCGGCGATCCGCCCGGCTTTAGGATCACGACGTAGACGTCTCGTCCTCTTTCGCATCCAGCACCACTTCTTCCGGGCGCAGGACGCTTATCAGCTTGAAGACCAGGCTCAGACAGATGCCAACGATCGTCGCCAGCGCCATGCCTTTCAGTTCAGCCGCGCCGATGTGCACTTTCGCGCCGCTCACGCCGATTATCAGAATGACGGAGGTCAGGATCAGGTTCTGCGCCTTGCTGTAATCCACTTTGGATTCGATCAGCACGCGGATACCGGAAGCCCCGATGACCCCGTACAGCAGCAGAGAAACGCCGCCCATGACCGGCAGTGGGATAATCTGAATCGCCGCCGCCAGCTTACCGACGCAGGAGAGCAGAATCGCAATGATTGCCGCGCCGCCGATAACCCAGGTGCTGTACACGCGGGTAATCGCCATCACGCCGATGTTTTCACCGTAGGTGGTGTTCGGGGTGGAACCAAAGAAGCCGGAGATCACGGTGGAGAGACCGTTGGCAAACATCGAGCGATGCAGGCCCGGGTCACGAATCAGATCTTTCTTGACGATGTTCGCCGTCACCACCAGGTGACCGACGTGTTCGGCAATGACCACCAGCGCCGCTGGCAGGATAGTGAAGATAGCAAACCACTCAAAGCGAGGGGTATAGAAGGTTGGCAGCGCGAACCAGTGCGCCTCGGCAATCGGCGTGGTGTCCACAACGCCCATAACGAAGGAGAGCGCATAGCCCACCAGCACGCCGATAAGAATCGGGATAATGGCCAGGAAGCCGCGGAACAGCACCGAACCAAATACGGTCACACCCAGCGTCACCAGCGAGATAATGATGGTTTTGGTATCGGCAGACTGACCGTCCGGTGGCAGCAGGCCCGCCATGTTCGCCGCAACGCCCGCCAGTTCCAGACCGATAACGGCAACAATTGCGCCCATCGCCGCAGGGGGGAACATCACGTCAAGCCAGCCGGTGCCCGCTTTCTTCACGATGAAAGAGACCAGGCAGAACAGCACGCCGCACATAATAAAGCCGCCCAGCGCCACTTCGTAGCCTAACGGCAGCAGCAGCAGAACCGGGGAGATAAAAGCAAAGCTGGAGCCCAGATAGGCCGGGATTTTACCTTTACAGATGAAGAGGTACAGCAGCGTCCCGAGACCGTTGAATAGCAGAACGGTGGCCGGGTTGATGTGAAACAGGACTGGCACCAGCACGGTTGCGCCAAACATGGCGAATAAATGCTGCAAGCTAAGCGGGATGGTCTGTAACAACGGTGGTCTTTCGCTTACCCCAATTGCACGGCGCGTCATTGTGTTTTCCTCTGTGTTATTAGTCTGAGTTTTTTTATTCAAAAAAAAGCCGACTATCAAAGTCGGCTCTTTTTATTTTTTCGTTTACTTAGTACCAAAAATCTTATCGCCGGCATCGCCGAGGCCCGGAATGATGTATCCGTGCTCGTTGAGGCCCTGGTCAATCGACGCGGTGTACAGCTCGATATCCGGATGCGCTTTTTCCAGCGCCGCAATACCTTCTGGCGCAGCAACCAGCACCAGCACTTTAATGCTTGAGCAGCCCGCTTTCTTCAGCAGGTCGATGGTCGCGATAACGGAACCACCGGTTGCCAGCATCGGGTCAACGATCAGCGCCATACGCTCATCGATGTTGGAAACCAGCTTCTGGAAGTAAGGAACCGGCTCCAGCGTCTCTTCGTCACGGTACATACCGACCACGCTGATACGCGCGCTTGGTACGTTTTCCAGTACGCCGTCCATCATGCCCAGGCCCGCACGCAGGATTGGCACAACGGTAATTTTCTTACCTTTAATCTGGTCGATTTCTACCGGGCCGTTCCAGCCTTCGATGGTCACTTTCTCGGTTTCCAGACCGGCGGTAGCTTCATAAGTCAGCAGGCTGCCGACTTCGGAGGCGAGTTCACGGAAGCGTTTGGTGCTGATGTCGTTCTCGCGCATCAGGCCCAGCTTGTGTTTGACGAGTGGGTGTTTAACTTCCACAATCTTCATTCTCTTTCTCCTTTAGATGGGGCAGCCACAAAAAAAATCGCGGGATTATACCGCTTTTTTCCGATTGCGCCATACCTATGATGATTGACCAGGATCAAGCAAAGCGGCGAATGGGTCCCCAAAGAGTATAAGACAGGATAAAAATAAACCCCGACTCGCGGGGTTTTATTTTACATATTCAGCGGGTTATAGCTCGCTACCGTTGGTCGCAATCACCTTCTGATACCAGGCAAAAGATTTTTTACGGCTGCGCGCCAACGTGCCGTTACCTTCGTTGTCTTTATCGACATAGATAAAGCCGTAGCGTTTCTTCATTTCGCCGGTACCGGCGGACACCAGGTCAATACAGCCCCACGGGGTGTAGCCCATCAGATCCACGCCGTCTTCCACGACCGCTTTTTTCATTTCGGCAATATGCGCAGAAAGATAGTCGATGCGATACTGGTCGTTCACCGTGCCGTCGCTCTCCAGCACGTCAATCGCCCCGAAGCCGTTCTCCACGATAAACAGCGGCAGCTGATAATGGTCGTAGAACCAGTTCAGGGAGTAGCGCAGCCCCACCGGGTCAATCTGCCAGCCCCAGTCAGATTTCTGCACGTACGGGTTGGAGACCAGGCTGGTGGTTTCATCGTAGTCGAGCTGCGGGTTATCGTCGGTGGCCTTGGTGGCAAACGACATATAGTAGCTAAAGCCGATGTAATCGACGCAGCCTTCAGTCAGCGCCTGGCGGTCTTCGTCAGTGATATCCAGTTCAAAACCGCGACGCTCGAAGTAGTTCAGCAGATGCTGTGGATATTTGCCGCGCACGTGCACGTCGGTGAACCAGTAGCGGCGGTGCATGGCGTTCATCGCCATCATCATATCGTTTGGCGCACAGCTCAGCGGGTAGATTGGGCACATGGCAATCATGCAGCCAATTTGCAGCGCAGGGTTGATTTCATGCCCGGCTTTCACCGCTAGCGCACTCGCCACCAGCTCATAGTGCGCGGCCTGATACATCACCGGCTCACGGTCTTCCCCCGGCTGATACTTCAAGCCAGAGTTAGTGAACGGCGCAAAATCTTCGTGGAAGTTCGCCTGGTTGTTGATTTCGTTGAACGTCATCCAGTACTTCACTTTGTGCTGGTAACGGGTAAATACCACTTTGGCAAAGCGAACGAAGAATTCAATTAGCTTACGGTTGCGCCAGCCGCCGTATTCGGTAACCAGGTGATACGGCATTTCGAAGTGCGACAGGGTAATAACCGGTTCGATACCGAGCTTCAGGCATTCATCAAACAGGTCGTCATAGAACTGTAGGCCTGCTTCGTTTGGTGTCAGCTCGTCGCCATTGGGGAAAATACGCGTCCAGGCAATAGAGGTACGGAAGCACTTATAGCCCATTTCAGCGAACAGCTTTAGATCGTCTTTATAACGGTGGTAAAAGTCGATGGCTTCGTGGTTCGGATAATTTTTTCCTGGCAGTACGCCGTTGGTGATTTCGCGCGGCACACCGTGCGCCCCGGCGGTCATCACGTCCGCCACACTCACGCCTTTTCCGCCTTCCTGCCAACCGCCTTCAAGTTGGTGTGCGGCTACCGCGCCGCCCCAGAGAAACCCCGCTTTGAATCCAGACATATCTTTCCCTCGTTAAACAGTAAGTTGTCGCTGCGAATAATGCTGATTGAAATGGTAAACCGCGCCGTTCAAAAAAAAGAAACCGGTTTCATTAATATGATGTGGATTGTGCGAAAGGGATGCAAGGACAAGGGTGTACCCGGTTTCATTTTCGTGAGCAGTATCATATTTGACCGATATATAGGTGGAAACAATGGAAAATCCGGACGGCAAAAATTGGGATCAGAATAGGCTCGCAAACGTTTGCCTGGACTGATAGAATTGCGCCGATTTTTCTTGCTATCGCAAACGCGTGGAGACTTAGCAGTGACCGACAAAACCTCTCTCAGCTATAAAGATGCCGGTGTTGATATTGACGCAGGAAACGCTCTGGTTGACCGTATCAAAGGGGTGGTGAAGAAAACTCGCCGTCCAGAAGTGATGGGTGGATTAGGCGGTTTCGGCGCACTGTGCGCGCTGCCACAAAAATATCGCGAACCGGTGCTGGTTTCCGGCACTGACGGCGTTGGCACCAAATTGCGTTTAGCGATGGATTTAAAACGTCACGACACCATCGGGATCGATCTGGTAGCCATGTGCGTGAACGACCTGGTGGTTCAGGGCGCTGAGCCGCTGTTCTTCCTCGACTACTATGCGACCGGTAAGCTCGACGTTGATACCGCCGCAAGCGTTATCAGCGGCATCGCTGAAGGCTGCCTGCAGTCTGGCTGTGCGCTGGTTGGCGGCGAAACCGCTGAAATGCCGGGCATGTACCACGGCGAAGATTACGACGTGGCCGGTTTCTGCGTCGGCGTGGTTGAGAAATCAGAAATCATCGACGGTAGCAAAGTGACCGACGGTGACGTGCTGATTGCCCTCGGCTCCAGCGGCCCGCACTCTAACGGCTATTCGCTGGTGCGTAAAATTGTTGAAGTCAGCGGCTGCAACCCGGACACCACCCAACTGGAAGGCAAAACCCTGGCCGACCACCTGCTGGCGCCAACCCGTATCTACGTGAAATCGATTCTGGAACTGATTGCCAGCGTTGACGTTCACGCCATTGCGCACCTGACCGGCGGCGGCTTCTGGGAAAATATCCCGCGCGTGCTGCCAGACAACACTCAGGCCGTTATCGATGAATCCTCCTGGCAGTGGCCGGCGGTATTCAACTGGCTGCAGGATGCCGGCAACGTAAGCCAGCATGAAATGTACCGTACCTTCAACTGCGGCGTGGGCATGGTTATCGCGCTGGCGGCTGACCAGGCTGACAAAGCAATTGCGCTGATGAACGAAAAAGGTGAAAACGCGTGGAAAATCGGCTATATCAAAGCCTCTGATTCCGAACAGCGTGTGGTCATCGAATAAATGAAAAATATCGTGGTGCTGATTTCCGGCAGCGGCAGCAACTTACAGGCAATTATTGACGCCTGTGAGCAGAAAAGGATTCCTGGCACCATTCGAGCGGTATTCAGCAACAAGGCCGATGCGTTCGGCCTTGAGCGGGCGCGCGAGGCGGGCATACCCCAGCACGCACTGGCGGCAAGTCAGTTTGCCAGCCGCGAGGCCTTTGACCGCGAGCTGATGCATGAAATTGACGCCTATGCGCCCGATGTCGTGGTGCTGGCGGGCTATATGCGCATTCTGAGCGCTGAGTTCGTTCAGCACTATCAGGGCAAGCTGCTCAACATCCACCCTTCCCTGCTGCCAAAATACCCTGGGCTCAATACCCACCGCCAGGCGCTCGATAACGGCGATACAGAACACGGCACCTCGGTGCACTTTGTCACCGAAGAGCTGGACGGCGGACCGGTTATTTTGCAGGCCAAGGTACCGGTTTTTGACGGCGATGATGAAGAGGAAATCACCTCTCGCGTTCAGGCGCAGGAGCACGCTATCTATCCTCTGGTGGTGGGCTGGTTCCTTAACGGTCGCCTGAAGATGCAGGATAATCACGCCTGGCTTGATGACGTGAAGCTGCCGCCGGAAGGCCATGCCGCAGAATAAATTATGCCGCTGTAGGCCTGATAAGCGTAGCGCCATCAGGCACGCCGCGAGCACATTACCGGATGGCGGTGTAAACGTCTTATCCGGCCGACATGAATAACCAAAGAGGGCCTTTATGGCCCTCTTTTTTATGCAAATCAGGATAACTGTCATACTTAGATGACACAGTTGGACATAGCCCGGCAAAGCTAGCAATATAAACAGTGAGACGACTTTGCCGCGTCCCGTGAACAAACCGGAGTGTAAGTAGTAATGGGTCAGGAAAAACTGTACATCGAAAAAGAACTGAGCTGGTTGTCATTCAACGAGCGCGTCCTCCAGGAAGCGGCAGACAAAAGTAACCCGCTGATTGAACGCATGCGTTTTCTGGGGATTTACTCCAACAACCTCGACGAATTCTATAAGGTCCGCTTTGCAGAGCTGAAGCGCCGCATCATCATTAGTGAAGAACAGGGCGTAACCACGCATTCCCGTCACCTGCTGAGCCGTATTCAGGCGCGGGTGCTGAAAGCCGATCAAGAGTTTGATGGCCTGTACAACGAACTCCTGCTGGAGATGGCGCGCAACCAAATCTTCCTGATTAACGAACGCCAGCTTTCCGTGAACCAACAGGGTTGGCTTCGCCACTACTTTAAACAGCATCTGCGCCAGCATATCACCCCGATTCTGCTGAACCGGGAGACCGACCTGGTCCAGTTCCTGAAAGACGATTACACCTACCTGGCCGTTGAGATAATCCGCGGCGATGAGATCAACTACGCGCTGCTGGAGATCCCGTCAGATAAAGTGCCGCGCTTCGTTAACCTGCCACCTGAAACGCCGCGCCGCCGTAAGCCGATGATCCTGCTCGATAACATCCTGCGTTACTGTCTGGATGATATCTTCAAAGGCTTCTTCGACTACGATGCCCTCAACGCCTACTCCATGAAAATGACCCGTGACGCCGAGTACGATCTGGTACACGAGATGGAGTCGAGCCTGATGGAGCTGATGTCCTCAAGCCTGAAGCAGCGTCTCACCGCTGAGCCGGTACGCTTTGTGTATCAGCGCGATATGCCAGATGCCATGGTAGAAATGCTGCGTAAAAAGCTGACCATTTCCCGCTACGATTCCATCGTGCCGGGCGGTCGCTACCATAACTTTAAAGACTTCATTGGCTTCCCGAACGTCGGCAAAGCCAACCTGGTCAACAAACCGATGCCGCGCCTGCGCCACATCTGGTTTGATAAGTTCCGCAATGGCTTTGATGCCATTCGCGAACGCGATGTGCTGCTCTACTACCCGTATCACACCTTTGAGCACGTGCTCGAGCTGCTGCGTCAGGCCTCGTTTGACCCGAACGTGCTGGCCATTAAGATCAACATCTACCGCGTGGCGAAAGACTCACGCATTATTGATGCGATGATCCATGCCGCCCACAACGGTAAAAAAGTTACCGTGGTCGTGGAGCTGCAGGCGCGCTTTGATGAAGAAGCCAACATCCATTGGGCGAAACGCCTGACCGAAGCGGGCGTTCACGTTATCTTCTCCGCGCCGGGGCTGAAAATTCACGCCAAGCTGTTCCTTATCTCCCGTAAAGAGGGCGATGACGTGGTGCGTTACGCGCATATTGGTACCGGCAACTTTAACGAGAAAACGGCGCGAATCTACACCGACTACTCGTTAATCACCGCCGATGCCCGTATCACCAACGAAGTGCGTCGGGTGTTCAACTTTATTGAGAACCCGTACCGCCCGGTCACCTTCGACTATCTGCTGGTATCGCCGCAGAACTCGCGTCGTCTGCTTTATGAGATGATCGACCGTGAAATTGCCAATGCGCAGAACGGCCAAGCCGCGGGGATCACCCTGAAGCTGAACAACCTGGTCGATAAAGGGCTGGTCGATCGCCTGTATGCAGCCTCCAGTTCTGGTGTGCAGGTTAATCTGCTGATCCGCGGTATGTGTTCTTTGATTCCAGAATTAGAAGGGATCAGCGATAATATTCGCGTAATTAGTATCGTTGATCGTTTCCTTGAGCACGATCGCATCTATATTTTTGAGAACGGCGGCGATAAACGCGTTTATCTCTCCTCCGCTGACTGGATGACCCGCAATATCGACTACCGTATCGAAGTAGCCACACCGCTGCTCGACCCGCGTCTCAAACAGCGGATCCTCGATATTATCGATATTCTGTTCAGTGATACGGTGAAGGCCCGCTTTATTGATAAAGAACTGAGTAATCGCTATGTGCCACGCGGTAACCGACGCAAGGTCCGCGCGCAGCAGGCGATTTACGATTACCTCAAATTACTTGAACAACCTGACTAACCTATGCCAATAAAAAGCAAAGCACCCCGGCCGCAGGAGTTTGCGGCGGTTGATCTCGGTTCGAACAGTTTTCATATGGTTATCGCGCGCGTTGTCGACGGCGCGATGCAGATTATTGGCCGTCTGAAGCAACGCGTTCATCTGGCCGATGGGCTGGATGAAAACAACATGCTGAGCGAAGAGGCGATTGAACGCGGGCTGAGCTGCCTGTCACTGTTTGCTGAACGCCTACAGGGGTTCTCCCCTTCCAGCGTCTGCATCGTGGGTACGCACACCCTGCGTCAGGCGGCGAACGCCACCGAGTTTCTGACACGCGCGGAAAAGGTGATCCCTTACCCCATTGAAATCATCTCGGGGAACGAAGAAGCCCGTCTGATTTTTATGGGCGTAGAGCACACCCAGCCAGAAAAAGGCCGCAAGCTGGTTATCGATATCGGCGGCGGCTCTACGGAGCTGGTAATTGGTGAGGACTTTGAACCTCGGCTGGTTGAAAGCCGTCGTATGGGCTGCGTGAGTTTTGCACAACAGTTCTTCCTCGCCGGTACCATCAACCGTGAAAACTTCCAGCGTGCGCGCCTGGCGGCGGTGCAGAAGCTGGAGACGCTGGCATGGCAGTACCGTATTCAGGGCTGGAATTTTGCCATGGGCGCATCGGGCACCATTAAAGCGGCGCATGAAGTGCTGGTCGAGATGGGCGAGAAGGACGGGTTTATCACCCCAGAACGACTCGAAATGCTGGTTGAAGAGGTGCTGAAGTATAAAAACTTCAATAGCCTGAGCCTGCCGGGCCTGTCGGAAGAACGTAAAGGCGTGTTCGTGCCAGGGCTGGCAATCCTCTGTGGCGTGTTTGATTCGCTGGCGATTAAAGAGCTTCGTCTTTCCGACGGCGCGCTGCGTGAAGGCGTGCTGTATGAAATGGAAGGCCGCTTCCGTCATCAGGATGTGCGCAGTCGCACCGCGCAAAGCCTGGCAAATCAGTACAACATCGACCGTGAACAGGCGCAGCGCGTACTGGAAACCACCATGCAAATGTACGATCAGTGGCTGGAGCAGAACCCTAAACTGGGTAATCCACAGCTGACCGCACTGCTGAAATGGGCTTCAATGCTGCATGAAGTGGGGCTGAATATTAACCACAGCGGTATGCATCGCCACTCCGCCTATATTCTGCAAAACAGCGATCTGCCGGGCTTCAACCAGGAGCAGCAGTACCTGATGTCGACGCTGGTTCGTTTCCATCGTAAGGCGATTAAGCTCGACGAGCTGCCGCGCTTTACGTTGTTCAAAAAGAAACAGTTCCTGCCGATGATTCAGCTACTGCGCCTTGGCGTGCTGCTGAATAATCAGCGCCAAGCGACGACAACGCCACCGACGCTGAAGTTGACGACTGAAGCGAACCACTGGACGCTCTGCTTCCCGCACGACTGGTTTACCCAGAACGCGCTGGTGCTGCTCGATTTGGAAAAAGAGCAGCAGTATTGGGAAAGCGTCACAGGCTGGCTGTTAAAAATCACTGAGGAGCGGGCGCCCGACGAAGTCGTCGCTGCCTGATTCACACGCCGCTATTTCTGCTACCGCCAGCTCCTCCAGGGGAGCTGGCTTGCCAATACCGTACCCCTGCAGATAATCAATCCCCAGCGCAATCGCCGCCATGCGAATCTCTTCGTTCTCGACGTATTCCGCCACTACCCGCATTTTCTTCATGCGCGCCAAGTGGCAGATAGACGCGACAATCTGGTAATCCAGGCTGCTGGTCGCAATATTACGGATAAAGCTGCCGTCGATTTTCAGAATATCAGCGCTGATATGTTTGAGACGCGCATAGCTGGCATAGCCAGTACCAAAGTCGTCAATCGCCACCCGACAGCCCAGATCCTGAAGTTCATGCAGCGTTCGCCGCGCCTGCTCGGCGTTAACCAAAGAATGACTTTCGGTAATTTCAAAGACCAACTGCCAGGCCTCAATACTGTACTCTGCCAGTAGGTCCTTAACCTGCTGAGAAAAACCAGTCCCGCTCGCCGTTGAGGGGGAAAGGTTCAACGCTAAACGCATACCCGGATTGCTCTTTCGACGACTCGCCATAAAGCGCAGCGTATTTTCCAGCACCCAGAGATCGATACGCGACGCCATGCCAAACTCATAGGCAACAGGTAAGAACAGCAGCGGCGAAATCAGTTCGCCGTCGTCGCCCAACATACGCAGCAGCACTTCGTGATAGTCATCGCCGCGTACGCCGACAATAGGCTGCGCCATCAGGCGGAAACCATTGTTCTCCAGCGCCTGCTGCACCCTTACCATCATCGCAATCTTATCTTTCAATTCCTGCTGCAGATACTGCGCGCCACGGCGTTGCAGGTTTTCCGGCCGGTTAGTGACCAGAGAGAGCTCTGCGACCGTATTGAGCTCGCCCAACATTAAAGAGAGATGAGCGATCGGCGAATGAATATAGCAGTAGCTGACCCCAACCTGCGGCTGTAGCGGCATCCCATTCCAGCTATAGCGAAATTGATGTATATGGGCGTACAGATCGTCAAGGCGATCTTTATAGGATTCGGTATGCAACAACACCGCTAAATCGCTGCCGGTGAGCTGGTACACGTCCTCACCAGGGCGAAGTACGTCGCTGATATGTTTCGCCAGATTCTGCTTGTAGTTTATACGCAGCATAATGCCGTAGTGGCGCGTCAGTACTTCGAGGTCCGGCATCCGCAAAAAACAGAGCACCGACCAGGGAGTATGGTTAATCGCGCGGCTCAGGGCGCGCATATTGGGCAAGCTGACGACCGGGTCGATAAACGCTATACGGCGTACGCGCTCATGAATCGCCCGCTGGCGGCTGGAGAGCATCGCCATGTACGCAATAATGAACGAGAAAATGAGAAAGCTGGATGACGTAATCGCCATCTGCACGCTGTAGCCCGCGCTTCGGGGAACATAGTGATAGTGATAGTGGATGGCCACAATCAGCATCACCGTCCAGACAACCGAGATAAAGCGGTAGCCAAAACGCATTGCGCCCCAGAGCATAATCGGCAACAGCAACGAGATCGTGTAATTCGTACTAAAAATAGAGCTGGCTTTCGTCAGCGGGGACATCAGCATCGAAAAGATACCGGCTACTATCACTGTCCAGACCAGCATCTCCGGCCCTGTCACCTTAGGGTCGAAGTCACGCCGCACCTGCGACAGGAAGCTGCGGAAATAGTAAGGATTACGGATTAAACGAATCAGTAAATAGCACAGCGGTACCCCTGTGAGATAACCCATCAGCAGCGACTGATAGTTAATCAAATTACGCTGGGTCAGCGGCGAGGTCCACTCCGTATCCCCCAGGCTCGGATAGAGTCCCAGGTACAGAGTAAACTGGATCAACAGCAGGAAAATGGTCGCAGGGACGAACATTTGCCAGAACAGCCTATATGCCATCAGCCGCGTATCGCCGTGCGAGACCATCTTTCGCTGCTGGTTAAAAAACTGATAGCCTCCCCATGACACGATCGTCGGAATGAGGAACTGTAGCGTGATGCCCAGTTTTTCAACGAGATGTAAATCTTTCGTCAGGTAGCAGCCAATGCCAGTGATAAGCCCGGGCAGTGCTTTCCAGCTAAAAAACAACATCATGCAAAGCATAAAAGGCAGTGGTAGGTAATAAAGGTAAGCCCTGCCACCGCCAATATAGGTATATGTATTAGCAATTTTGATTATTGGTAACACAAGAAGAGGCAATATCAGGGGGAGTCCCCACCATTCATCTCGATATTGCTTATATAATTTACAGAAATTCATAGATGCTCTAAGGATACCCCAAATCCAGCTGGGTATTTTCAGACAGGCATCCAACCTGGCTTAAAAAGGCCGCGACAGAAGCTATTACGCGGGTCAGGCGAAGATTTTAGTTATCGGTTACGAATGAAGTTTGATATGAGTCAACAAATAGCACACATCAAAACATTAATTTTCTATTTTTAGGTCTATCGCCAATTATCAACGCCAGCTTGTGAATACGAATAATATCTTATATAACATTAATTAATGTTTTATCTGACGGTTCTTTACATTCACCGCAATTGACCCCTGCCCCTCTCTGTGCCTTAATGTACCCATCGCCCGTCTATGGGTATAACGTAAGGACCCCTTTGTGAGCCAGGTTACCAGCCTACGCAAGCGACACCGATTTAACGGTCGAATGACCCGAATCGTACTGCTTATCAGCTTTATCTTCTTCTTCGGACGCTTCGTCTACTCCTCTATCGGTGCGTGGCATCACCACCAGGACAAAAAAGAATCCCAGCAGAGCAGCCTGTCGCAAAAGACGCCTCCCGCACAAACAGACGTTCGTTAACGCCCTGCATCCACCATTTTTTTACACCGAGATTCCTTACCGGATGGCTAACAACCCGACTTTTAACCATCCGGTAAGGAATTTAGTTACCCCTTCTTTCTGATCAAACGCTGACCTTTATCCGCCGATATTGGTAAAAAAATTTCTTCCCGCACAATTACGCAAACTTTTCTTTTTCTACAGTCGCAACATGCCGCGCTGATTTTTTGTAGCCCTGATAAAGCGCATAAAAAAGAATCAGTAAGCGCACTAATAGTCACCAATACATAATCCCAAAACAATCCAATTTATAAATACATAAAAAATTTATATATGTTTTGGATATTTAATTGATTTAGCCACTATTCATTATAACGCGACAGGGTTTGAGCATGACTGGTTTTACCTTATTTCCTAAAATAAAAAGCAGCCTGGAGTGGATGTCGGGGCATAGTGATGCCGTTATCCAGTTTGGCTGGAACATCGTTGCCGCGATTATTCTATTATTTATCGGTAAGTTTATATCCCGCGTGCTCTCCCGTGGTCTGGAGAAGCTGCTGTTAAAGCGCAAGGTTGACATCACCATTGTCCAGTTCTTTACCGCGCTGGTGCGTTACATCACGCTCGCCTTTTCCGTGGTCGCCGCGCTGGGTCGCCTGGGCATTGAAACCTCATCCATCATTGCGGTGATCGGTGCCGCAGGTCTCGCCGTTGGCCTGGCGCTGCAAAGTTCGCTGTCAAACTTTGCCGCCGGCGTCATGCTGGTCTCCCTGCGTCCTTTCCGTGCCGGTGAAGTGGTACAGATTGGCGCCATGACCGGCACCGTTGAGAAGGTCCATATTTTCTCCACCACGTTGCTTACCGGCGACAGTAAAGAAGTGGTTATTCCGAACGGTAAGATCATCGCCGACAACATCATCAACTACTCACGCCATCCATTCCGCCGTATCGATCTGGTCATTGGCGTTGGCTATCAGAGCCGTATCGCTGATGTGAAAAAAGTGATTACGCGCATCATTGAGCAGGATAATCGTATCGATCTACAGCGGGGGACGACCGTCCGTCTGGGTGAACTGGGAGCTTCATCGCTGAACTTCTACGTTCGCGTATGGGTACGTAACGCCGAATACTGGAACACCTATTACGATCTGCTGGAAAATATCAAAGAAGCGATGGATACCAATCACATCGACCTGCCGTACCCACAGATGGATATTCGCGTAGAGAACGTCACCAACCGGCCTCAGCAACAGCTGCAACTGGTAGACTAACTGCCATCTCCCCTCTTTTCAGAGGGGAGTCTTCCACTCGTGCTGCTGTAATAACCGGATAACTTCCGTCATCCCTTTACTGCGAATTTTATCCTGACGCAGCACCACGCCCAGCTGACGATAAAGCAGCGGCGACAGCGACCGGACGTGCAGCCCTTCACTATCGTCGCGACGTGTTACAGCCATACGCGGAATAATGCTGTAACCCAAACCCGCAGCCACCATTCGTTTAATGGCTTCAATGCTGCCAAGCTGCATCACCGGCGTCACCTGTAACCCTGCCTGCTGAAACCAGCCATCAATCAGCGTGCGCGTCCCGCTCCCGGCTTCAAAGGCAATCAGCGGTAGGCGCTGTAGCACCTCAGGGCTGAGTTCAGCCTGGGCGTCAGCGCTAATAAACACAAACTCTTCACGTATTACCGCCGTGACGTCCAGGCCACGTCCGCTGGCCGGAAGCGTCACCAATCCCATATCGAGACGGTTCTCTTCTACCGCGCGGGTAATATCCTGCGTATTACCGGTGGTCACCCCTACCACCAGCATCGGGTATCGTTCACGAAGCTGCTGTAAAAACGGCGGTAACAGATGAATACAGGCCGTGGCGCCGGTGCCAAGCGAGATGGTGCCGCTCACTTTCTGGCTGCAATCATTGACCGACTGCACCGCTTCATTCACCGCTTGTTCAATACGTTCACTATGCGACAGCAGCGCCATACCCGCCGCCGTGGCCTTCACACCGCGCCCGGTACGTTCAATCAACCTGGCCTGCAAAAACTGTTCAAGCTGCCGCACCTGTAGGCTCACCGCAGGCTGCGAAATACCCAGTACATCCGCCGCCGCGGAGAAGCTGCCGCGTTGGGCGACCAAACGAAACGTCGCCAGATATCCCAGGTTTAGCGTCATCATTCAAAGTTTCTCTTATCAGGGTCATAAACGGGGGGCTCTGCCTGCACAATAGCGCGCAGGTTATGCTGCCAGCAACTGCATAACTTACGGAAAGCTAATGAAAACACCTGCCGCACCGCTCTCCATCACTCTCGCTGCCGGAGGCAACCAGCTCATCAACTGGGGAATTTCGTTTTATATGCCTGGCACCTTCGCCCGCGCCATTGCGCAGGATACCGGGTGGGCACCAACGCATATTTATCTGGGACTGACGCTGGCGATGCTGGCAATGGCGCTACTCTCCCCTTGGGTGGCCCGACTGCTGGCGCATTTTGGCGGTCAGCGCGTGGTCGTGAGCGGCACGCTGCTGATAGCCGTAGGCTGCCTGCTGATGTCGGTGATTCACACGCTCGCAGGCTGGTATGCCGCCTGGCTGATAACCGGTATCGGTATGCGGCTGGCGCTTTACGACGGACTTTTCGCCGCTCTGGTGAATTTGTACGGCCAGCGCGCCCGCTCGACCCTCTCTCGCGTTACGCTCGCCGGCGGGCTTGCCTCCGCCGTATTCTGGCCGCTAGGCACAGCGCTATTAACGATCATCGACTGGCGACATGCTTTACTTTTTTACGCTCTACTGGGGATTATCAGCGCCCTGCTGTTAAAAACGCTGCCAAACCAAAAATTACCCCCGGTGAAATCTCGGCGTCGCGCCCCCGCATCACAGCATGACCGCCGCACTAGCCTGCTCTTCGCGTTGTTGATTGCGCTGGTGACCTTTATTTCCAACGGCACCTCCACGCACCTGCCCGAGTTTATCACCGCTCACGGTCTGCCCATCACTATTGGCATACTCTGGGGCATCGGGCAGACCGGCGCACGTTTTCTTGAGGTGGCCTCAGGTTCAGCGTTAACGCCGATGACGCTCACGCTGCTTACCACCTTTCTCATCCCGCTCTGTTTTCTTCTTGGCATTAGCAGCGCGCATATTGCCTGGGCTGCCGGGGGCTTTGTTTTCGGCTATGGCGCTATTAATGGGCTAACCACCGTCTTTAAGGCCACGCTGCCACTGCAACTCTTCGCCGCCGAAGACTATGCCCAGCGCACCGGCATATTATTAATTCCCGCGCAGTTACTGGCCGCCGCTTCGCCGTTTGCCTATGCCTGGCTGAACCAGCATCTGGGACTCAATGGCAGCCTGATGGTCTCTGCCGTACTGGCACTGATCGTTGCGGGGCTGGCAGTGTCGATTGCGCTGTGCCAGGCTAGTCGCACAATAAAAACGCGCGATGAACAACCTTATCGACAAGGATAATCCCCATGCACCTGGAGTCTGAACATCTCACCTTACGTCCGGCAACGGCAGACGATCTCGACGATCTTTATCGCATTTACGGTGACCCGGCGACCAACACCTTTAACCCCGCAGGCCCGCATGTAGATATCGCACACTCTAGCCGGGTGCTAGCGGGGTGGCTCGAGCATCTCCAGGTTTATGGTTTCGGTAACTGGGCCATCAGCCTGCGGGAAAATCCGCAGCGGGTGATTGGCTTTGGCGGTCTGCGAATTGTGGAATATCCCGACTGCACGGTGAACAACCTGGGGTATCGCTTTGCACCAGAGGCCTGGGGCAAAGGGCTGGCCACTGAGTTTTCGCTGGCGGCAATTAATTACGCGTTCAACGTGCTGGAATTTCAAGAAGTGGTGGGTATCGTGCGCAAAAACCATCTTGCCTCACAGAAGGTGCTGCTTAAGTGCGGGCTGACGCTGGTGCGAGAGATTGACGATGTGCCGGGGAAGGAGCCGAGCTTGATGTTCAGGCGGCTACGTGGATAAGTAGCTATAAAAAAAGCCTCTGCATTGCAGAGGCTTTTTAACGTCACGACCGCAGGAATATTATTCCCACTCGAATATCAATGAGAAAATAAAAGATAAATAAATCAATGCATTGTAAACAATTACTTAGCAGATACCACGAAAAATACCATGTCTCAGCAATAGGGCTGTCTACAGGCTGTTCAGACGAACAATATGGTCGCTCTACTCCTACTAGAGTCCTTAGCTCGGTCACATCACTCATTTCAACGCAGATGTGAACAAAATGAGGCATCAACGCACCTATTCAGTTAGTGTATTCGATATCGTATGTGGCAATGAAAAATGGAGTTACCATCTTGAAAGTAAGTGAGTTATCTGGCCAAATTGGCCGACTTTACGGCTTGAACAACATCAACATAATTATGGGCCGAAACGGCGCGGGAAAAAGCCGTTTCCTTCGCGATATCGAAGAAACAACCAGCCAGAACAAGCAGCGATTTTATGTCCGATATGTAAGTCCAGAGCGAGCGGGGTCGTTCAAGCGTGATGGCAACGTCCTCACAAATATGAGCGACAACCCCGAATGGCTGAGGCACACTCGGGCAGTTAATCAGGCAAGCAACTTCAAAGCTGCATCGGCTATGCTATTTCGCGAGGCTGAGACGCTTTACTTACGTCGACTTGCCAATACCCCGGAAATTCGAACTGATCTAACGCGAAACTTTCAGACAGACCGATTAAGTAAAATTAATCAGCTTCTCACTAACATTTCGCTCGAGATGGGTAACGCCGATTATGAGTTTCGATCACTTGTAGATGGTCAGATCATTGATCCTGCCCAGATCAGTAGCGGCGAATCAGAAGCGGTTGCATTAGCCGCAGAAATCATCTATTTCTTCGACACAATAGATCTGGAGAAATTCAACGTACTCCTCCTTGATGAGCCTGATGTACATCTGCACCCCGACCTCCAAGCTAGACTGGGCAAGCTGATAATCAGTATGCTCGACGAATTCAGAACCCACGCAGATAGCATTGCCATATGCTTATCCACTCATAGCTCTCCGCTCGTCTGTTCTCTTGCCGCCTCACCATATGTATCAATCGGCACGAAGAGCTTTGCAGTGAATGAAATCTCATTGATACCGGCCAGCGACGAACTTCGAAAGATTGCACCATTCTTCGGGCACCCCCTATCGCTTTCTCTTAGCGAAGACGCTGCATTAATTTTGGAAGGAGAGGACGACGAACGAGTCTGGCAACAAGCGGCCAGAACATCACAGGGTCGAATAAAAATCTTTCCCGTACTAGCAGGTAGCGTAGATCAACAGAGTCAACTTGAGGATTTTTGCGTAGACCTCCTTAGTACACTCTATGACAATCCAATCGCCTTTTCCCTTCGTGACGGCGATGGTGTAATCAACGAGTCGCTTGAACATCGCCTACCTCTTAAACGCTATCGCTTACGATGTTACGCTATCGAAAATGTTCTTTTGACTGATTCATGCCTTGCAGTAATGAACGTTACATGGGTGGAGTTTGTAGCCGCAGCCAAAAAATGGGTTGAGGATAATCAAACACATTCCGACATATCGTTGATTGCAGAACTAATGGAGTCGAACGACCGATTGCGTCACAAGAAGATCAAGAAAATCCGCCAACTCGTCTGTGCTATTGTTGAGTGCAAAAAACCTTGGGAGGTAGTAGTTGGACAAGCAATCGGAGCATTGACCAGAGAAGACCTTGAAAACTCGAATATGTTGATCGATTTCCTTGACGGAAAAATGGTCAGCGACGTCATTTTCAGGGACGCAATAAACCCATGAGAATAGCCTGATACCATGACCACGATTGATCCGCCCTCATGGTATCAGGATTTATTTTATAACCCGCCTCTCAATACACCAAGAGATTGCGGTAAAGTGGAGCAGCATGATTACCAGCTTTATCTGGCGATAAATGATATTGAGCATACGAAAACGAAGGCAACGTCACCTAAGACCAATAGTATCTGCGAGCAGTTCCATAAAACGATACTGAACGAGTTTTATCAGGTGACGTTCCGCAAAAAGTTATATGATGATCTTGAAGCATTACAATCGGTTCTTGATGAATGGCTGGTTCACTATAATAATGAGCGAACCCATCAGGGAAAAATGTGCAGTGGCCGGACGCCGATGGAAACGTTACTTGATGGAAAGCACATCTGGGATGAGAAAAACTTAAGCCAGATGTAATCTGACAGATACCTTTATAAATAGCCGGTAATTGTCAGATCAGGTCTGATCTAATACGACTTAACTGTGTTATGAGCAATACTGAGGATGGATATGGAACCAGAGAAATTTGCTGAAACTGCAATAGGATTTACCAAAAGCCCTCTTGGTATCATTGCACTCTTTATTGTTCTCGTTTATGGATTTGCCTCTTTCGTCGTTGGCTTTGGTAATGGCTTATCAGAGCATATAGCTCCCCTTATTTATTTCATGGTTTTCTTTCCTGTCATTGTGTTTCTTGGCTTTCTCTGGCTTGTTGCGAAACACCATAATAAGCTTTACGGGCCGTCAGATTTCAAAGATGAAAATAATTTTTTAAGAGCACAAATAGCTACAGCAGCATCATTGGCCGCCGCCACAGCAAAACAGCCTGAAAATAGTGCAGGGGTCACTGAAAGCCAACTGCGAAAAATCGTCAACGTTGTATCCAATGCAAAACGGCAGAGTAAGCATGAAAAATGGCGAAATCGTATTTTATGGGTGGATGATCGACCAGAAAATAATGTTTACGAAAGACAGGCATTTGAGGCACAGGGAATAGAGTTCGCTTTAGCTCTTTCAACTGACGAAGCCTTGGAATTGATAAAAACAAATAAGTTTGCAGCTATTATTTCGGATATGGATCGCAAAGAAGGGGCGCAAGAAGGTTATGTCTTACTAGAAAAATTACGCGCAATGGGAGACAAAACTCCTTTTATGATCTATGCGTCCTCAGATCTACCAGAGCACAAGAGAATGGCAAGAGAAAGAGGCGCAATTGGCTCCACTAATCGAGCAGAAGAACTCTTTCAAACTGTCATGGGTGCGATTACCAATGGCTCATAACAAAGCCATTAAATTCGCCCCCTACGGCTACGGTTGCCGGACGCTCACAACGGCCAGTATCTCATTTGTCGATTTGATCGATCTCATCATACCCTTGTAAGCACTTCCGGCTAGACTGTTTTGGAATACCGCCATTTTGTTGGTAATGGCTTTTATCTTTAGGCCATAGCCGATATTATAGAATTACGGCCTTAAAAATAGAAGTCATACACTCAATGAAAAACCAATAAAAAATGCCAGTCAGAAAACTGACTGGCATTAAAGTTAGTTGGAAAGGTTTAATTTACTATTTATAGCCAGTCCTACTCCCACTCAATCGTAGCCGGTGGCTTACCGCTGATGTCATACACCACGCGGGAAATACCGTTGACTTCGTTGATGATGCGGTTGGATACGCGGCCGAGGAAATCGTATGGCAGGTGCGCCCAGTGTGCGGTCATAAAGTCGATGGTTTCGACCGCGCGCAGGGAAACAACCCAGTCGTATTTACGACCATCGCCCATCACGCCAACGGAACGGACCGGCAGGAACACGGTGAACGCCTGGCTCACTTTGTTGTACAGGTCGGCTTTGTGCAGTTCTTCGATAAAGATAGCGTCCGCGCGACGCAGCAGGTCGCAGTATTCTTTCTTCACTTCGCCCAGCACGCGAACGCCGAGACCTGGACCTGGGAACGGGTGACGGTACAGCATGTCGTACGGCAGGCCCAGTTCCAGGCCAATTTTACGTACTTCGTCTTTGAACAGCTCACGCAGCGGTTCAACCAGACCCATCTTCATCTCTTTCGGCAGGCCGCCCACGTTGTGGTGAGATTTGATGACGTGCGCTTTACCGGTTGCGGAGGCCGCAGATTCGATAACGTCAGGGTAGATAGTGCCCTGCGCCAGCCACTTAACGTCTTCCAGCTTCAGCGCTTCTTCGTCGAACACTTCAACGAATACGCGGCCGATGATTTTACGTTTGGCTTCTGGATCGTTCTCGCCTTTCAGCGCGTCGAGGAAGCGCTGTTCGCCTTCGACGTGAACGATGTTCAGACCGAAGTGGTCGCCAAACATATCCATCACCTGCTGGGCTTCATTCAGGCGCAGCAGACCGTTGTCGACGAACACGCAGGTCAGGTTTTTACCGATTGCGCGGTGCAGCAGCATGGCGGTAACGGAGGAGTCCACACCGCCGGACAGGCCCAGAATAACTTTATCGTCACCCACCTGCTCGCGAATACGAACAATGGCGTCTTCGATAATTTTGTCTGCGGTCCACAGCGCTTCACACTGGCAGATGTCGCGTACAAAACGCTCCAGCATACGCAGGCCCTGACGGGTATGGGTCACTTCCGGGTGGAACTGCACGCCGTAGAAGCGTTTTTCTTCGTGCGCCATAATAGCGAACGGGCAGCTATCGGTGCTAGCAACGGTGACGAAGCCTTCCGGAATAGCGGTCACTTTGTCGCCGTGGCTCATCCACACGTCCAGCAGCGGTTTGCCTTCAGCGGTCAGGGAGTCTTCGATGCCGCGGATCAGCGCGCTGTCGGTCTGTACTTCAACCTGCGCATAGCCGAATTCACGCTCGGTAGAGCTTTCAACGTGGCCGCCCAGCTGCATTGCCATGGTCTGCATGCCGTAGCATACGCCGAAGACCGGCACGCCAGCGCTAAACACGTACTCTGGCGCACGCGGGCTGTTTGCTTCTGTGGTGCTTTCCGGGCCGCCGGAGAGGATGATACCGCTCGGATTGAACTCACGGATTTGCGCTTCAGTAACATCCCATGCCCACAGCTCACAATAAACGCCCAGTTCACGTACGCGACGTGCAACCAGCTGGGTGTACTGGGAACCGAAATCAAGGATGAGAATGCGATGTTTATGAATATTGTCTGTCATTTGACGTTAATTCCGAGGCAAGTGAAACAATAACAAAGCGCCCGGTAAAAACCGGGCGCGGAAACTTATCAGGAGCCCATGCGGTAATTCGGGGACTCTTTGGTGATGGTCACGTCGTGAACGTGGCTTTCCTGGATACCCGCGCCGCTGATACGCACGAATTCAGCCTTCGTACGCAGCAGGTCGATGGTACCACAGCCGGTCAGACCCATACAGGAACGCAGGCCGCCCATCTGCTGGTGAATGATCTCTTTCAGGCGACCTTTATAAGCTACGCGACCTTCGATACCTTCTGGTACCAGTTTGTCGGCAGCGTTATCGCTCTGGAAGTAACGGTCGGAAGAACCTTTGGACATCGCGCCCAGGGAGCCCATGCCGCGGTAAGATTTGTAAGAACGGCCCTGGTAGAGTTCGATTTCACCCGGGGATTCTTCGGTACCTGCCAGCATAGAGCCTACCATCACGGCAGCAGCGCCTGCGGCGATCGCTTTGGCGATATCACCGGAGAAACGAATACCGCCGTCGGCGATAACCGGAATACCGGTGCCTTCCAGTGCTTCAACCGCGTCGGAAACGGCGGTGATCTGCGGTACACCTACGCCCGTTACGATACGAGTCGTACAGATGGAGCCAGGGCCGATACCCACTTTAACCGCGCTGCAACCCGCTTCAGCCAGCGCACGAGCGCCTGCGCCGGTAGCCACGTTGCCGCCGATGATTTGCAGGTCTGGGTATTTCGCACGGGTTTCACGGATACGTTGCAGAACGCCTTCGGAATGGCCGTGGGAGGAGTCGATCAGCAGGACATCAACGCCCGCTGCAACCAGCGCATCAACGCGGTCTTCGTTGCCCGCACCCGCACCAACCGCCGCGCCTACGCGCAGACGACCTTTCTCGTCTTTACAGGCGTTTGGTTTACGTTCGGCTTTTTTGAAGTCTTTAACGGTGATCATGCCCAGCAGGTGGAAACTATCGTCCACCACCAGCGCTTTCTCTACGCGGCGTTCGTGCATCTTAGCGAAGACCACTTCACGGGATTCGCCTTCGCGAACGGTAACCAGACGCTCTTTCGGCGTCATGTAAACGCTCACCGGCTGGCTCAGGTCGGTCACAAAGCGCACGTCACGACCGGTAATGATACCGACCAGTTCGTTGTCTTCGGTCACAACCGGGTAGCCCGCGAAGCCGTTACGCTCGGTCAGCTCTTTCACTTCGGCAAGAGTGGTGGTTGGCAGAACGGTCTGTGGGTCGGTAACCACACCAGATTCGTGTTTCTTCACGCGGCGAACTTCTTCCGCCTGGCGCTCGATGGACATGTTTTTGTGGATAAAACCAATGCCGCCTTCCTGTGCCAGGGCAATTGCCAGGCGCGCTTCAGTCACGGTGTCCATTGCCGCAGAGAGCATAGGAATGTTCAGGCGAATCGTTTTGGTCAGCTGAGTGCTGAGGTCAGCAGTGTTCGGCAGAACGGTAGAATGAGCGGGAACGAGGAGGACGTCGTCAAACGTCAGGGCTTCTTTTGCGATACGTAGCATGGGCAATATCTCACCTGGGAGGTTATTAAATATTGCCGCGGCATTATACAGAGCGTAAGCGATTGCATCCACACTTTTTTGCATAAAATGCTTGCACTCACCTGTTAGCAGGTTACTATCGACTGAATAACCTGCTGATTTAGAATTTGATCCCGCTCACATGTTATCCTCACAAAGCCCCTCAATTTTTACCGTTAGCCGCCTTAACCAGACGGTACGTCTACTGCTTGAGCAGGAGATGGGCCAGGTGTGGATTAGCGGCGAGATTTCAAACTTCACCCAGCCCGCTTCCGGCCACTGGTACTTCACCTTAAAAGACGATAACGCCCAGGTGCGCTGCGCGATGTTCCGCAACAGCAACCGCCGCGTGACGTTCCGCCCGCAGCATGGGCAACAAGTGTTGGTCCGAGCCAATATTACGCTGTACGAGCCGCGCGGTGATTATCAAATCATCGTCGAGAGCATGCAGCCGGCGGGCGAAGGTCTATTACAGCAAAAGTATGAACAGCTAAAAGCAAAGCTTCAGGCTGAAGGCCTCTTTGACCAGCAGTTCAAGCAGCCGCTCCCCTCCCCCGCGCACTGCGTTGGGGTGATTACTTCCAAAACGGGCGCCGCGCTGCACGATATTCTTCATGTATTGAAACGCCGCGATCCGTCGCTGCCGGTGGTAATTTACCCTACCGCCGTCCAGGGCGAAGATGCGCCGGGGCAAATCGTGCGCGCCATTGAGTTGGCCAACGCCCGCCACGAATGCGACGTGCTGATCGTCGGGCGCGGCGGCGGCTCGCTGGAAGATTTGTGGAGCTTTAACGATGAGCGCGTGGCGCGGGCTATTTTTGCCAGCCGTATTCCGGTGGTAAGCGCCGTCGGCCATGAAACTGACGTCACCATTGCTGATTTTGTCGGTGACCTGCGCGCGCCAACGCCATCTGCCGCCGCGGAAATCGTCAGCCGCAATCAGCAGGAGTTAGTCCGCCAGATCCAATCCGCCCAGCAGCGTCTCGGCATGGCGATGGACTACTACCTGGCCAACCGCAGCCGTCGCTTTACCCAGATATTCCATCGCCTCCAGCAGCAGCACCCGCAGCTAAGACTGGCGCGCCAGCAGACGACGCTGGAACGTCTTCGCCAGCGCATGAGCTCGGCGCTGGAAAACCAGATGAAACAGGCCAATCAACGCCAGCAACGCATGGTGCAGCGCCTGAATCAGCAGAACCCGCAGCCGCGCATTCATCGCGCCCAGTCGCGTATTCAGCAACTGGAGTATCGTCTGGCCGAGAATATTCGCGCCCGTCTGAGCGAGCAGCGCGAACGTTTTGGTAACGCCGTCACGCACCTTGAAGCCGTCAGCCCACTGGCAACGCTGGCCCGTGGTTACAGCGTGTCCACCGCCTCCAGCGGGAACGTGCTGAAAAAGGTCAAACAGGTAAAAGCGGGCGATACCATCACCACTCGTCTGGAAGACGGCTGGGTAGAGAGTGAGGTCACCACCGTGACCCCACAGAAAAAACCGCGCGCCCGTAAAGCCCTCTGACATTATTCCGCGCAGGTGGCAAAGCCTGCCGTCTTTTTCGCATCCACATACGAGTTCGTGCTGCCGCTGGTCTGGTTGTAGCCGCAGTAGTTTGAACCGCATGACGTTTGTGATAGGTAGACATAGGTGCTGGTAGACGGCCAGTTGGTGCTGCTGAAACTATTATGCAGCGCTTTCAAGTCGTTGAGACTTGCCGCCGCATGCAGGTTGCCGCACTGCGCCGCCAGGTCCCAGGTGTTGGCATCGATCGTATGCGCCATTGCCCACGTTTCCCGGTTTATCAGTACTGATAGCGCTGGTGTTCTACCCGACGGTAGCTCCGCCGTCAGCAGCGGCCTGTGCAAGGTTTTGCCATTCGCGCTCACCGTATCGGTCATATTTCCCCAATAATTGGCTTTATCGCTGTCCGGACTGGTTGAGACGGTAAAGATGACATCTAGCTTCGCTGATTTGGTCGCATCATCGACCAGCGCTGCGGTGAGCGTCGTTTTCAGCCCCAGCGTTTTGTTCTGGCTCACGGTAAAGGTCGCCGTACCATCACTCCCCGTCGTGCCGGTTACAAGGCTTGCGGCAGTGGTCATATCGCGAACATCCACAGCTGGCGTCAATTCACTGAGGATCATATCGTCGGCCCCCATGTCCGCCTCAACGTCGCCATCGGTGATGACCACACCCGCACGGTTCAGTGAGTCACTACGGGACAGCGTAAAGCTCTGGTTCGCCAGCGGCTTGCCGTCAGTGCCTTTCACCGTCACGGTGAGCGGAATAACATCACCTTTTTCCACCACCGCGGCCGCTTTCTCATTATCCATCGCGGTTGAGGTTAAGGTAATACTGCCGACCTCAACACGAGGATCAACCAGGCAAACCTGTGCCGCCGTCGAATTTACCGCCGTAGTGGCCGCACTGCCGCCAGAGTTCAGGTTGATAAACTGATATGCCCCGGTGCCAGCCGCTTTATCGGCTGCCCACCAGAATTTATTCGCACCGACGGGCCAGCCATAGCGTGCGCCAATACCACCAGTGGTTCCGATATTATCGATGTAGAGCGTTTGCATATCAGATAATAACGGTTGATAAGCCAGATCGCAGGCACTTCCCCCGGCGCTCTGCGCGCTGGTTGCGGTAATCATTGGCCAGATTTCGTTTTTATAGGTGTAGGTCGACGTATACGCCGCCATCTCTGCCGCCAGTTTTGGACGACGGAACACCACTCCCGCGCTGTTACTTGCCGTTTCCGGCATATGCCCCCAGTAGCTCGCTTTTGGTGTATCTGGACTGGTCAATACGGTGAAAATAGCCGGCCAGGATTGAGTAGAGGCGCTAAGACCATCGATTGACGCCATAATCGGCGTTTCAAAACCAGCCCCTTCATCCTGACTAATCTCAAGCGACAGCGTACCGTCATCGCCTGTCGCGGTATAATATTTCGCGCTACTGGCTCGTCCATCGCCGTGGTCGATCTGGATCATGGCGGCGTTACTGACGTTAACCTCCTGATTCGAGCGCCCAACGCTATCGCCACGGGCAAAAATCACAGGCACATTCCCAACCGGTTTCCCCTCAGCGTCCAGCGTGGTGATCACCACCGGAATGCTCTCGCCCACTTTCACTTTGGCATAGCCTTCACTGGCGTTATATGACGGTGATGTCAACGTCAGCGCCGTTGCCACGGCATGCGGTTCCCGTAAGCAGGAGAAATAGAGTTTTTCACTCCAGAGCTGCGAGGTGATCGCGCTATCCTGCAAGCTGAGTGATTTTACATAGCGGTTTTCCGGAGAGCGGGTGAGATCGACCGTACTGTTCTGATAATCTTTTTCATCCAGCGGCCATCCCTGTTGCTCCCCCATCTTCCCACTCGGATTGGCGGCATACAACGATTGCAGATCGGCCAGCGTTGGCACGTAGGCAGCACCGCATGCCTCTGAAATACCCTGATAATCGACGGTGGCCCAGGTTTCATTGTTTTCCAGGCTGCTGGTCGGCCCACCTGCCGTCACCTCAGCCAGCAGTTTCGGACGCAGGAACACCTTGCCGTTCGCCGCCGTCACGGTTTCCGGCATATGTCCCCACATCGCGGCTTTTCCGCTATCCGGGCTGGTGGCAACGGTAAAAATAGTGTCGATGCTGGCGCTAACGCTGGCGTTATCGTACAGCGCAGCGCTAATCGCCACCTTCGTTCCTGCTGTATTTGGTCGGGTCACGTGGATGATAGCGCTGCCATCGTTACCGGTTATCCCGCCGATACGCGTTGCCGTATCGTTAAGCGACTCACCGTCAATGACGACCGGGGAAACGATGCCGTCACCGCTACCGGCAATATGCCGGACGCCCTGTCGCGTATAACCGTCACCCCGACTCAGAACAAAAGCCGCGCCAGGCAGCGGTACACCGTTGGCATCATTGACGGTCACCTTCAGCGTCAACGTATCACCTTTTTTAACGTAGGCTGCCTGGAGGGTGTCATTCCACTGCGCAGCATCAACCGCTTTAACGGTGATAACGGCAGCCAGCGGGTTGTCTTCAGCCAGGCAACTGGTATACACCGACGCGCTTCCGTTAGCCGTTTGGGTGCCGGTAGCAAGCGACAGCATGTCCCACGACGCGCTGCTGGCAAAGGTTGACGACCAGTAAGATTGCGCGACAGGCCAACCCTTTACACGATGCATCACGCCGCTGCTATTGACGTTATAGAGTGTCTCGAGCTGGTCAATTCGCGGTAAGCGGTTTGCTTCACAGCCTCCCACCGCAGCGTTGCCCAAAGCATCCGCATGGCTGACTCGCGCCCAGGTTTCATTTTCCTCTTCCAGCGTTCGTGTGGTCGTCACTTCGGCCGCCAGTTTTGGCCGCGTAAAGGTCAGCGTATCAACGCTAACAGTGTCAGCCATATGGCCCCACATTTGCGCTTGCGGTGTGTCAGGACTGGTCGGCACCGTGAAGGTGACGCTACGCGCTAGTGCGGCTGTAATCAATGAATTCGCTGGCGCAATATTGAGCGAAGTGAGCAACCCGACGCCCTGGGGTTGTTCGATATCGACGGTAGCAAGACCTTCAGCATCGGTTATGCCCTGGTAAGTCATGGAGGATTGCGATGGCCCATAAGCCGTGCCATCCATCACCAGTGCGCCGTTGCTTGGGTCGGTGAATCCAGTGGTCAGACCCTGACGGTTTTTACCGTAGGTCATCGTAACGGTAAAACCCGCATACGGTACGGTAACGCCATTGAGTACGTTGGTCGAATGCACGTGCAGGGCAATTTTCTCACCCACTTTTGCCGTCATTTTCTGTGCGTTGGTATCGTTGTTAAACCATACCGCGAGCTGCGTGACCAGCTCATTGCCTGAGCAGGTAAGATAATTTGGCTCACTGCCGGTAAACATCGCGTCAGCGCCGCTCGCCAGATCGACCTGAGCAGTTTCGTTTCCGTTGGTGTCTGCCGCAATATAGCGCTGACCGGCCGTCGGCCAACCGTACGTCGTTAGCATGGCGTTCGTTGGGTGAGCGGCGTAAAGGGTATCGAGCGTTTGCTGGGCAGGCACCTGCCCGGTGCCGCACTGACTGGTCGCGGCGGCAACAGAGCTAAAGGTCGCCCAATCTTCATGGTTTTCGATAGCTGAACCGGTCTTCGCCGTGGCTTCACTTGCCAGCAGCGGACGTTTATAAATATTGCCCGCTTCTACTACCCCCTGCATATGCCCATACATCCGCGCCTGTGCAACATTCGGACTGGTGACAACGGTGAAAATCACGTTAGCGCGGGCCTGCGTACCATCGCCCAGCACGACCCGCAGCGGCGTGAGCACACCGGCTCCATCATTTTGAGTAAGTTCAATGGGGAGCTGGCCATCCGCGCCGGTGATCCCATGATAATGATTTGGTGTACCGGAGCCATTCATTCCCACCAGCACCGGATTATCACTCCAGCCGTATTGTGGCGCTTCGGCCTTCGCCTGTTCGCTGGTCTGCCCTTTGCGGTTTTGTTCTTCATCAAGGTAGAGATCAACGTAGCGATACGGCAGCGGTTTGCCGGTCTCTTTCGCCGTGACGGCAATCTTCATGTTGATAGCGCTGCCCACGGGAACTTTCGCCGCATTCAACGTACTATCGATGTTGTCCAGAGTCAGCGTGAGCACCGGCGTGACGGCAGGTGAGGCTTTATCAACGCAACTCAACAGCGAGTCGGTACTGTCGCTCTCTTCCACTACGCTGCGCGCAAGCATATTGACGCCCAGGTGATATCCCGTCAGCGTTCCCTCTGACGATGACCAGTACTCATTATTGCCCGCCACCGGCCATCCCAACGACGTTGCCAGATCGCCACGAGCCACCTTTAGCCCCATCAACTGGCGCGCATCCGGCATAATGGCGCAATGTTCATCGGCCTTCGGCCAGGTGAATAGCGCCCAGTTTTCACCGTTTACCGTCACCGTACCGCTTTCGCCGTCAACCTCCGCCGCCAGTACCGGCCGGTCAAAGGTATAGGTTTCCCCATCAACCTCTGCACTCGATTGCTCCGCCATGTGCCCCCACATATTGGCAGATGGGTTATCGGGGCTGGTGAGCGAGGTAAAAATTACCGTGACGCTTGCGCTCAATTGCGGAGCACCTGCCGGGTAGACCGTCAGCGGCGTTTTAACCCCCGGCCCGCTTCCCTGCGTCACCACGACCGTTGCGCTACCATTAGCATCGGTCACGCCGTGAAACTCCGTCGCCGTTGTCGTTAGCTCGGTGTTTCCCACGTGAACCGGGGCGCTATTGTTGACCACGTCCTGCCGATTGAGCGCATCGCCACGGGTGATGACAAACGCGGTATTCCCCACCGTCGCGCCCTGACAATCGCGCGTGGTAATGGTCAGCGTAATACGCCCTCCCACCTTCGCCTTCGCGGCTTTGAGAGTCTCGTCATAACCTTCCGCAGTGATGGACACCGGGTTGTCCGCAGCGGCGGCAATCGTGACGGGTATTTTTTGAGCCAACAAGGAAACGGTATTGCTAAAGGGTGTGCCAGTAGCCGTTTGCAGGTAAAGCGCAGGCGGCAGCATCGAGGCATCGTCACCCAATTGTGGCCAAACCACAAACTGTCTCCCTGCCATATTCTGCGCACAGAAGGTTTTATTGGCGGCAGGTTGAGGATTGAGTGGCTCATCCGGCGTCTGCGCATTAGCCCATATCAGTGCAACGGTCGGCATCTGGCTCTCCCAACGCAGTGGCGGCACGGCAAAGACATCACCTTCCGCATCAATGGGATTCACCAGCGTCATGCTGCTGGGATTGTCATCCGTGCTGAAATCTCGCGGCATGGCGCTAAAGCTCACAACGTTTGTTTCATCCGCGCGAAGCTGAATACTGCCCTGGTAGACAGGAATCGTGACGCCATCGGCCTGCGGTAAGGTGCCGTTAATCGCCTGCGTTGAGCGGTTCAACTCCTGCCAGGCACCCTGTTTCAAACCCGCAAACGAAGGCGTGACGATAATGCTTGCCATCATCAACCCCATCATCAGTAAGAAACGAAACATCCTGTTCCTGCGCAGCGTGCCAGCCATGAGAAAAATCCACCTGTATTGTTAGCTTTCAACGTCTTTTGCTTAGCCGGTTTGCTAAGCAAAAGACGCGGAAATACCATTCCCTTTCGGGAATGGTATTGGTGCGTATTATTTGCGTTGATAATCGATAGACAGCCCGTAACCCTGGACACCGTCGTTGCCAAGGGTAACGCCACCGCTGTCGCTGTTGTCGAACGACGATTTCGCTTCGGCGTTGGTAACCGGTATGACCAGATCGCTGTTGTTGTGGCTGGAATTGACGATACCGCCAGCGGTGACCAGTTGCAGACTGGTGCCGGTAAATTTCCAGCGATAGTTGTAATCGCTGGTAACGTCTTCACCCGTATCGTAGGTGCTGTTGCCGTTTTTATCTTTCCACAACAGGACTTTATAAGTCGTGTTGGTTTTGAGTTTAGTCGATGTACCCAGCAGGTTGGTTGTCGTACCGGATTCGTAGATAACCACTTTCACATTTTCATCAACCACCGGACCTTCTGGAATATCATCGTCATCAGCGCCACCGCCTGCATTGGTGGACAGGTCGTTGAGCAGTAAGACGCTCGCGATTGCCGGATCACCCGTGGTGGTGGTTGGGGTAATTTTAATACCGAGGTAATAATCTGCGTCATCCGCCTGGATGGTGTAGCTATCTTGCCCGGCCGTACCGCTAATATCCGCTGCGTCCGAACCGTCCTGATTCTTTGAACGCACCCAAACTACCGTCGATTTGGTGGCGGTATTATTGGTATCAAGATCGCCTTCGGTATCCCCTATCGCCCAGTTCACGGTCACTTTATCACCCACGTGGAACTGCTTATCGCCGTCGTTACCGCTAAGCGTACGACTGCCGCGATCGATAGTGACTTCAACGTGGTTTTTGTCGGTCTCGGCCACTTTATCCACCGTTCTCGTGATCCACGGCACGCTCCCCTGAATGGTTCCCGTCGTGTCGGTGACAATTTGCCACTGGCTACTTTTAAGATTGCCATCTGCCGCCATCGCTGGAATGGAACAATACCCTGCAACGACCAGTGCCAACGCAACCTGACTTAACCGCTGTTTAATTTTGACCTGCATAAAGAGACTCCTTTTCCTCAATGAGTTAGCGCCGGACCTCCTGGCCTCTGCACGCTGGTTATTTCTGTTGATACGTTACGCTAATGCCATACCCCTGAACGCCATCCTGAACGCTAGCGCCAAAGCGCTCTGCGGCCTCTTTGTTGGTGGCAGGTAGTTGCAAATCTTCGTTATTGGTATTGGGCTGCGCGCCGGTGTGCCCATGCGCACTCTGACCGGTGAACACCCACTGGTAGTCATAGGCCGCCATCTCTTCGCGGGTCAGCTGTTCTGACATCTGGAAAACGCCATCTTTGTTTTTGTCGCGCCACAAAAGAAACCGGTAGGTATGATTCAACGCAGGATGGGACTTTTCGTTACCGATAAGATTGACTGGACTCTCGGTGTTCGTCTGATAAATCAGCGCATTAAGCTGACCATTGGCCGCATTGGTGAACGTCACATCGACATAGTTACTGTCGCCGTAAACCTCTTCTTTGGCTTTCCAGTGAAAACGTCCCGGTAAGGTACTGGATAGCGTCACCGTGCCCGCTTTTTCATCACGGCTGGCAATAAACACACACGGTTTTTCCGTCGTGCACGGCGCGCTCGCCAGCGTGACTTTTTTATCGTGGCTATCATAAAGCTGAGGCGACATGGTCTTATCTTCAAGCGTATTGCCTTTGCTGTCAGTGGTATCCCCAAACGCATCCGTCAGCGCAAGATCCATCACCACGCCATCATGACCATCAGCCACCGCGCTAGCCGCATGACTATGATCATGACGATCGGGATCGGCGATATTATCGACAATTAACTCGATTTTTCGTCCCTGCTGAACGACTATTTCGACGATGCCAGAGTTCTGCCGATTGCCCTTTTCATCTTCCAGCGTCATCCGAACCTTCCAGCTGTTCAGCGCGGTGCGTTCCGCTTCAGTGCTGCCATTCACCCAGGCTGGCAATACCAGATTCCAGCTATTGTTATTCCCTTCGGTAAGCATATTTGCCTTCACCACCGGCATCACCAGCGTTCGCTGGGCGTTGTTCTTTGCCTGCCATGACGCCGCAATAATCTTGTAGCGATGGTTGATAAGCGCATTGATAGTCCATTGGCATTTTTCAAGGCCAATCGCCGATTCCGGGGTGTCCTGAATAACGCACTCTGGATGTGTATTCGCCGCCGAAGCTTTTAGCCAGAGACTGACATCCAACGGGTCTTTTTCCCGGTATTCCAGAATGATGAAATTATTACGGTCGACAAAATCATGACGACTGCCCATCAGCGAGCGTTGAACGCTGACGTTGTCAGGATCGAGTTGGGCAGCAAGCGGGGCACCAAACTGGTATGTCAGCGCCGCGTTAACGCTAAGGTCGGTGCTATCCCCCGTTCCGGCTTTATAGTCCGCACCCACGGTGATCATCGGGACGGGGGTATAGTTCACGCCGAGCGTCACGGCATGGGGATCTTTTTGCAAATTGTCCTTGCCCATCAACGCGACTTCATCGCCGTAGTACTGTTCATAGACAATTTTGCCACCTAGCTGCGGGTAAAACGGCAGCCACGTTTCGGCACGAACGTCCCAACCCCGCGCCGGACGTTCCTCATAGAACGCAAAGTCAGGGGAGTCCCGCCATTGGGAAAGCGGGTGATAATAGTTGGCAGAGAGCTTGAGGTAATCAGTCCAGGCTTCGCCACCGAGCCCTAAGCGACGATGACCGCGCGTAAAATCATAGTCATAGAAGGAGTTTCCACCTAACAGCCACTGGCCGACATTCTGACGAACGCCCAGCCCAATATTACCGATGGTTCGGTCTTCTTTGCGTTGCATGGATAGCTGACTAAACAGCAGCGTACTTTGGTTATCATAAAGTGGAACAAAATAATCCAGGGTGCTGCCGTCAAAATCGCCTTTATCATTAACGGATAACGTCGTACGTAATTTTCCGTAGGGTGACAATGCAGCATCAAGATAAGATTGAGCTGAAGATGTTAGTTTATTTTGTAAATAGCTTTCCGCCTGAGACTTAAGTGCCTCTGGCGTTAAATTAGTAAATCCTTGAGTTGCCGAGTTAATAAAATAACCACCGCTGCGCTCGGCTACTGTTTTGTTATTTCCAGATGAGGAAGACTTTGCATTATTGTCACTATCCAGATCGGGAAGTTCCTCCCACCGAGGGGGAGGCACGCTTGTACCATCAACGTCCAGGGCTGATGCACTGGCCATCGGCGCAAAGAATATTATTACTAGAAATAATATTATAAAACGAATCCATTCGCACACGCTATATCCTTATAGCTTACATTAACCACAATGTGTTTAATTAAAACTATAGGAGTTTAAAAAAGGAGTCTAGCCATCGGGCCCTAAACAAATTCCGAAAATAAAGCAAATAAGAGATGAGTACAATAATAGTTATTGATACTAACAAAATGAAATAAAAAAAGGTGCATGCGAAAGAGATGCACCTCGAAAAGTTATTTATTATACTTGCGTGAATTCAACCCGTTTTTTTGAAATCAGGCCGTGTCCATTCTGGCAGAAGAAATCAACCGCGCCACAGGCCTTTAATACTTGCAACGGTTTATGGCACTCAGGGCAGCAAGCTTCAAGGGTAAACGTTTTCTCACAATGTTCGCAGTGCGCATGCTCCCCCTGAACCTCCAGCGAGACATGGCAGATAGGACAGATGAATTCCATAACGACTCCTTAAATTCGTTTTTGTGTCTTTATTTTACCACGACTCGATTTAATGTTCCCCGCGCAGCCGCTGCTGGATATACAGCAGCGTTTCCACTTCCACCAGGCGCCGCTGGGTCAGCTTCGCAACTTCCTCCGGCGCTCGGGCAAACAAACTGTGCGGACCGAGGATCTGCTCTGCCAGACAGTGCATATAAACGGCCCCTAAGCGTGTCCAGCATTGAACGGTGTCGCCATCAATCAGCTCGACGCTTTCACCACCAGGAACACGATACTGGCTGATAACCCGCCCATCGCGCAGGATGATACAAATACCTTTGCGTTCCACACCCGGCCCAGCATACTTATTTAGCCAAAGGTTAACCGGAATACTTCCCAGGATTCCTTTGAGATGCGCCTCGCCTTCCGCCGTGACGACGTCGCCACGAGCAATAGGTCGCCCCAGTCTGTCTTTAACCTGTTCTGCCACCAGTTGAATTTCATCACTGCCGCCCAGGTAGCGTACCGTTTCGCGCATCATCGCCAGGACATGAGTGCCAATATCGACAATCACCCCGTCAGGATGGCGAAGCTCGCGGGTATCCGCCTCACCGGTAGCAAAGTTCAGCGCAACGGGTTCACCAGCGGCGTTAAAGCCGCTAGGTTCCAGCAAGAAACCGTCAATACCTACAATATCGTCCAGTGAGCCCACCAGCGGTCCGGTAACGTTAGCAAGGCCTTCAGGCTGCCAGCGGCTATCCATTCTCCCCTGAGCCAGACAAAGTGCACCATCTCGCGCCATCCAGTGATCCAATGCCAGCACGCGTTTGGCATTTTCTGGCAGGGAGAGCAATTCGCGCAGGCGCGCTATTTGTGACAGGCTGGCAACGATCGGTTTTTCCACTACTATCCGCATAATGCCTGAATGCAACGCCGCTTCCAGCGTGGGGAGGTGTTGTAAAGAAACTGTCGTGATAAAAAGGATATCAATCGGCTTTGCCAGCAGCGAGGCGAGGGAATCACATGAGACCACACCGGGGAGCGTCCGCTGAGGATTACTATCGTAGCCCCAACAGGTCATTTCCGCGAAAGAAAGTCGCTGCAGCGCTGGAAGGTAGGCGGTTTCGACGACCGAGCCCAGGCCGATAAATCCGATGTTCATAATGTCGACTCACGTAAAAGAAAAGAGTATTGAGCGCCATTATGCGTTAAAGCCCATCGTGAAAATATGTTCGCGATGGGCTATCAGGAGAAATCACTATGCGTAGGACATGAAGCTGGGTAAGTTAGCGAGCGCTATTCATTGCCCCATTGGTTGAGAAACTCGGCAATATCATCAATACGTTTTGCATCAATGCCGGCTTCCGCGGCCATTTCATGTTGCGCTTCTTCGCTGATCTCTTCGTTGTTCATGAGGCGGGTCAGCAGCAACTGGAAGTAATGTGCTAATGCATCCAGCTCGGATTCGCCAACCGGTTTTGCCGCTTCTGACGCATACTCTTCGGCAATATCATAGTACTTCAATGGGATATCATTATTCATTCGTCGCTCCTGGCGTTAGTCTCATTCTTCGCGGTAGCATAGGTCTCAGACCTTGAGCATTTTTACCGTAGCTTCAATATCAATCTCATCTTCCGAGAAAATGAGCGTCGTGCCCTGGAAAGTGGTGATCGCCAGCTTCTTCAGCGTACGCATTTCACCCGCTTTCCCCGCTGATTTTGGCTTGATGCTGTTCATCAAAAGCCCCACGGACAGCACCGCATTCTCTTTATCAATCGGGGCATCGGCAGGCACTTCCTCGCTGTAAACCAGGAAGGATTTTATCGACGTCAGTTTGATGCGTTCGCCCGCGATATAGATATGTTTGCTTTCCGGGATAACTTTTACCGCGTAAGCAGACAGCCCTTTGTTGTTGGTAGTGGGTTCGAAGGTCACCGCGGCATCTTTCTTAATCAGATCGGGGTTGGCAACCTTAATCACATGAAAATAGCGGTTATCGCCGTTTTCATCTTTGATAAACCCAAAACCTTTATCTTTAAACCAGGTTGTGATTGTTCCGTTCATCGACCTTACCGCCTACTTTAATCGTTTGTTGACTCAATTTTTGCAGCGCGCAGTGTAAAGCACAATGCGTGCACAAACTATGCCTTTGGCTTAAGTCTGGGTGATAATTTTCAGCTACGCGAGCAAACACCGTCATAAGCCGCCGTTTAGGCACATTTATTCTGACCGGGGACGAGAGACATTCAGCGGTCTGACGCCGGATCGCGCTTTTGCTTATCCTGCCAACAATGACCATAAAAAAACCCGCTTTCGCGGGTTTTTTTATGGTCGGCATTGAAAGAATCGCTTATTTGCTCTTCTTAATGTGTCGAATCAGACGCTGACGCTTACGCATCTGGGTTGGCGTCAGCGTATTGCGTTTGTTCGCATACGGGTTCTCGCCTTCCTTGAACTGAATGCGGATAGGCGTACCCATCACGTCCAGCGATTTGCGGAAGTAGTTCATCAGATAGCGTTTGTAGGAATCCGGCAGGTCTTTCACCTGGTTACCGTGGATAACCACAATCGGCGGGTTATAACCACCGGCGTGGGCATATTTCAGCTTCACGCGGCGACCACGAACCAGCGGCGGCTGGTGATCTTCAGTCGCCATGGTCATGATGCGGGTCAGCAGCGCGGTACCCACACGGCGGGTCGAGCTGTCATACGCTTCACGGATAGATTCGAACAGGTTACCTACACCGCTGCCGTGCAGCGCGGAGATAAAGTGTACGCGAGCAAAGTCGATAAAGCCCAGACGGTAGTCCAGGGTCTCTTTCACCTGCTCTTTCACTTCCATGCTCAGGCCGTCCCACTTGTTGACGACAATGACAAGTGAGCGCCCACTATTGAGGATAAAGCCCAGCAGCGACAGGTCCTGATCGGAGATACCTTCACGGGCATCAATGACCAGTAGACAAACGTTAGCGTCTTCAATGGCCTGCAGGGTTTTGATAACGGAGAATTTCTCAACCGTATCCGTTACCTTGCCGCGCTTACGCACGCCTGCGGTATCGATAAGCACATATTCACGCTCATCGCGTTCCATCGGGATATAGATACTGTCGCGGGTGGTGCCCGGCATATCGTAAACCACCACGCGGTCTTCGCCGAGGATACGGTTAGTAAGCGTAGACTTACCTACGTTCGGGCGACCGACGATAGCGATTTTGATCGGCAAGTCTTGCGGGTTGAAGTCGTCTTCCGGCTCTTCTACCTCTTCGCCATTTTCAGCTTCGAATTTCGCCCAATACTCGGCGTCTTCGTCCACTTCTTCCGGCGGGTTGATATCGTCAACAAACGGCAGCAGAACGGTTTCCAGCAGGGTGGTCACGCCACGACCATGAGAGGCCGCAATCGCGTGGATTTCACCAAGGCCTAGCGACCAGAAGTCAGCAACGGCCTGATCCGGGTCAATCCCGTCCGTTTTGTTCGCCACCAGGAAGGTTGGCTTTTCACGAGCACGCAGATGTTTGGCGATGCCTTCGTCCGCAGGCATCAGCCCCGCACGTGCATCAACCATAAACAGCACAACGTCGGCTTCTTCAATCGCCAGCAGCGACTGCTCCGCCATGCGCGTTTCCACGCCCTCTTCCGTGCCATCGATACCGCCGGTATCGATACAGATAAACTCACGCCCTTCAACTTCAGCACGACCGTACTTACGGTCACGAGTCAGACCCGGGAAATCCGCAACCAGCGCATCACGAGTGCGCGTCAGGCGGTTAAAAAGCGTGGATTTTCCAACATTAGGGCGCCCGACAAGCGCGACCACAGGTACCATGTTAAAGCCTCATATACTCAAAATTTTGACAAAATCTATAAATAGCAAACGGCCCCTGAGCATTCAGGAGCCGTCCATTGCTGAATTAATGCCGTTGTTAACGCGTAATCGCGTAAACCGTACCGTCTTTCGCCTGAATCAGCAGTTTACCGTCGGCAACAACCGGGTCCGTCAGGAAGCCCGCGCTATCAACTTTTTGCTGAGCCACGAAACGGCCATCTTCCGGGTTAATCCAGTGCATGTAGCCTTCTGCATCACCCACTACCAGGCTGCCATTATACAGCGCCGGAGAGGTCAGCAGACGGTGCAGCAGATCGCTCTGCGTCCACAGGGTCACGCCACCGTCGGTGGTCAGCGCCAGCAGACGGTCATTCTGGTCAACGATGTAGATGCGGTCGCCGTCAACGATGAAGTCATTCACCGAGCCCAGTTCGCGTTTCCACATAATCTGACCGCTACGCAGATCCAGTGCCGTCAGGTTACCATTGTAGGCTAACGCGTAGACAACGCCATTCACGATAACCGGAGTGGTATCCACATCGCTCAGACGGTCGATTTCAGTCGAGCCTGTCGCCTGAGAGATACGCTGCTGCCAGATCATTTGACCCTGCTGCATCAGTACCGCGCTCACGCGACCGTTATCGCCGCCAACAATCGCCGCGCCATAAGCGACAGCCGGTGCAGATTCGCCGCGCAGAGAGAGTGCTGGCATATCCAGGTTTACCGTCCACTTCACGACACCGCTGTTTTCATCCAGCGCCTGCAGCTGACCGTTGCTGGTGTGAACCAGAACCAGGCCATCGCTGACGGTTGGACGAGAAAGCACTTCGCCTGCTGCCGTGGTTTTCCAGACAACAGCGCCGTCACCCGCATCCAGCGCATAAACCTGCGCTTTTTCGCTGCCCACATACACGTGACCACCGGCAACGGTCAGGCCGCCGGAGAGCAGCGCTGGCTTACGAGAGAACCAGCCGTCTTTTTCTGCCAGGTTAACGGACCACACTTCTTTCCCGTCATCCGCATTCAACGCTTTCACGGTACCTTTACGGTCAGCCGCGTAAACCACGCTGTCCGCATAGGCCGGATGCAGGTTGGAGTAGAAATCACCGATTCCGCTGCCGACGGAGACATCCCATGCGGTAGACGGCGTAAACTGGTTTTCTACGGTTGGCAGAGGAGACATTTTAACAACATCTTCTTCGCCGCTAAACAGTGAACAACCACTCAACAGAGTGACAGAAAGCAGTCCTGGCAAAAGTAATTTACGCAATTGCATCGGGTCCCTCTCAGACGGACAAATTATTAATTTTCATGCGCATCATTTCGCTCAGCGCGGGCGATGCATCGCTCTTAGCGCCAGCTTCCCACGCCGCACGTGCGCCCTGTTTGTCACCTTTACTGAGCAGGATTTCCCCGCGTAAATCAGCAACAATGGCCGTCCAGCCTTCACCCTTCACGCCTTCCAGCGTTTTCAGAGCAACATCTGGCTGCTTCAGCTGTAGCTGAACGCGCGCCAGACGCAGGCTGATAACGGATTTCAGATTATCATCAGATGCGGCTGCCAGGCCCTGCTGCAGCTGTTTTTCAGCCTGAGCAAGGTCGCTTTTATCCACGAAGACCTGAGCCAGTTCCAGAGAAGCAAACGCACCATAGGTGTTTTTGGTCTCTGCGGCAAATTTCTGAGCCGCGGCCAGCGCTTCCGGTTTCCCTGAACTAAGAGAAGAAACGGCATTTTCGTAAGCCGCGGAAGATTCCCGGGCCGAGTCTACCTGATGCGAGTTCCAGTAACGCCAGCCAACCAGCGCACCAATCCCCAAAATTACCCCAACGGCCAGTGCTTTACCGTTTTCGGCAAAGAAGCGTTTAATCGCATCAACCTGATCGTTTTCGTTATTGTAAATTTCCACGCAGCCCTTCTCCTGATAATAATGTCCTGGAGATTACCCCAGAATAGTGCGCAAATGCGCGGCAACGCCTTCCTGCGTTACGGTTGTCTGCTCACCAGAGCGCAAATCCTTCACGACAACAGTGGCTTGCTCAACCTCAGACTCACCCAGAACCAGGGCAATACGTGCACCCCATTTATCAGCGCGCGCGAACTGTTTCTTAAAGTTGCCGCCACCGTGGTTGGTCATCAGTTTTACGCCCGGTAATGCATCACGCACCTGCTCTGCCAGCCCCATAGCGGCTGACTGAGTTCCGGTACCTGAAGCGACCAGGTATATATCGACAACAGGAGAGGCAATAAATTCCGGATTAACTGCCTGAACTAATAAAACAAGACGTTCCAGACCCATCGCGAAGCCTACCGCAGGGGTAGCGCGACCGCCCAACTGCTCAACCAGACCATCATAACGACCGCCGGCACACACGGTACCCTGCGAGCCGAGGCTGTTGGTGACCCATTCGAAAACGGTGCGGTTGTAGTAGTCCAGGCCGCGAACCAGACGCTGGTTAACGGTGTAGGCGATACCGGCAGCATCAAGCTGTGCGCACAGGCCAGCAAAGTGCTCGCGGGATTCTTCATCCAGGTAGTCGCCAAGCGCCGGTGCATTATTCAGCAGCGCCTGAACGTCTGGGTTTTTGGAATCCAGCACGCGCAGCGGGTTGCTGTACATACGGCGTTTGCAGTCTTCGTCCAGCACGTCAACGTGCTGCTCAAGGAAGGACACCAGCGCATCGCGATAGTTAGCACGGGCCTCCAGAGAACCGATGGAGTTCAGCTCCAGATTCACGTGTTCTGCCATGCCCAGCGCACGCCACCAGCGCGCGGTCAGCATGATAAGCTCGGCGTCGATATCCGGCCCCTGCAGGCCAAACACTTCGACACCCAGCTGATGGAACTGGCGATAACGTCCTTTCTGAGGGCGTTCGTGGCGGAACATCGGCCCGATGTACCACAGACGCTGCTCCTGATTGTACAGAAGACCATGTTCGATGCCGGCGCGTACACAGCCCGCAGTACCTTCCGGACGCAGCGTCAGGCTATCGCCATTGCGGTCTTCGAAGGTATACATCTCTTTTTCAACCACGTCGGTCACTTCACCGATAGCGCGTTTGAACAACGGGGTCTGCTCTACAATCGGCAAACGGATTTCGCTATAACCGTAGCTGCCGAGCACCTGCTTGAGTGTGCCTTCAATGCGCTGCCAGATGGCGGTTTCGCCAGGCAGATAATCGTTCATGCCGCGAATGGCTTGAATGTTTTTTGCCACGTTAATTCTCTTTATATATAAAAATGAACCCTCGGCGCGACTGGCGCCTGGGGTTCAATCATACACAGGAAGCAAGCCGCTTCCCATCTCGTTATTTTTCAACCTGCTGAACGTCGATACGACGCGCTTCATCAAGCACCGAGGCTTTCGCACGGATCCTTGCTTCAAGCTGGCTAATCATATCGTCGTTATCAACGCGGTCTTTACGCACGCCGTCTTCATACAGGCCGCTTTTTTTGTTGCCGCCGGTCACGCCCAGCGTCGACACCAGCGCCTCGCCAGGGCCGTTTACCACGCAGCCGATGATCGATACGTCCATCGGGGTGATGATATCTTCCAGACGCTGCTCCAGCGCGTTGACCGTCCCGATAACGTCAAACTCCTGACGTGAACAGGTTGGGCAGGCGATGAAGTTGATCCCGCGCGCGCGGATACGCAGTGATTTCAGAATATCGAAACCGACCTTGATCTCTTCAACCGGATCCGCCGCCAGCGAAACGCGCAGCGTGTCGCCGATCCCTTCGGACAGCAGCAGGCCCAGGCCAATCGCCGACTTCACGGAGCCGCTACGCAGGCCGCCGGCTTCGGTGATCCCAAGGTGCAGCGGTTGATCGATCTGTTTCGCCAGCAGGCGATAAGATTCCACTGCAAGGAAAACGTCGGACGCTTTCACGCTGACTTTGAACTGGTCGAAGTTCAGACGATCGAGGTGATCCACGTGACGCATTGCTGATTCCAGCAGCGCCTGGGGCGTAGGTTCGCCGTATTTTTCCTGCAGATCTTTTTCCAGCGACCCGGCGTTAACGCCGATACGGATAGGGATATTTTTATCGCGAGCACAGTCAACAACCATGCGAATACGCTCTTCGTTGCCGATGTTGCCTGGGTTAATGCGCAGACAGTCAACGCCGTACTCCGCCACTTTCAGGGCGATACGGTAGTCGAAGTGAATATCAGCAACCAGCGGGACGTTAACCTGCTGTTTGATAAGCTTGAAGGCTTCTGCGGCGTCCATCGTCGGCACGGATACGCGAACGATATCCGCCCCTACGCGTTCTAACGCCTTAATTTGATTAACCGTCGCTTCAACGTCTGTTGTGCGCGTATTGGTCATCGACTGTACGGCGATAGGAGCCCCATCGCCGATCGGCACGTTCCCAACGTAAATGCGTGTGGATTTTCTACGTTGAATTGGAGCCTGGTTGTGCATGAAAAATCTCCCGCATTACGCGTCTGTTATTGTGCTGGTGATTGTTCAGCACTCACGGTCAGGCGCGCAACCTGGTTAGTTCTGATAAAGCGGCTCAGATCGACCGGTTTACCCTGGTATTCAATCTGTACTGCGGCCGGTGCACCAATTTTCAGCTTGTAAGGTGCCTGACCACTTAGGTTCAGGTTACCACCTTTACGCTGCAGGCCGCTGAACAGCTTCTTACCGGTAGCGTCGGTCACTTCCAGCCAGCAGTCGGCGGAGAAGTTCATCACCAGCACGTTAGCATCAGCAACCGGGGCTGCGGTCTGAGCCGGGTCAGTTGGCAGTGCGCCCGGCGTAGCGGTCTGTGGTGCAGGAGTTGTAGTCTGCGCTACGGTACCGTCGACGTTAGCCTGAGACGGTGCCACAACGGCGTTATTCTGTGCGGTCGCGGCAGGTGCGGTAGTCGCAGTCGGTGCGGCATCCGTTGGCGCGGCAGCGGCGTTATCTGGTGCAACTGCGGAATCGGCGGTTGCTGGAGCCTGGTTAGCATCCGCGCCGGTGTTCAGCGGGATATCCTGAGCGTCGCTGCCGTTCGCTTTCAGCTCAACGGAGGATTGATCGGCCATCGTGGTGATCTCTTCCTGCTGCGCTTTGTGGTTCTGCCACCACCAGGCAACGGTTAGACCGACCACCACGAACAGCACGAGCCAGGTAAAGCTCATCAACCAGCCATCGCGTTTTTTGCGACGTTTGCCGAGGGAGAAGGTCTGCATCGGGGCGACTTTCGCCGCGCGTACCGGTGCTTGCTTTTCCATCATCGGCAGCAGTTCTTCCTCGGGAATATGCACGAGGCGAGCATAGGAGCGGATATAACCACGCAAGAATGTTGAAGCGAGTTCAGCAGGCGCCTTATCTTCTTCAATATCACGAACGGTGGAAACCTTCAGGCACAAGCGTTCTGCAACGGCTTGCTGGCTGAGTCCGAGTTGTTCACGGGCATTACGCAAACGGACACCCGTGGTTTGTGCTTCTTGTTGGTCGTGGTTGGTTTCAGTATTCATTCGCTACAACTGCTGATTCGTGAAATTTAAGGTTCTGATGCGAAACAATGCCCGCACCGCGAAACATCCGGTCGTGTGTTCGAACTGACAGACTGGCTGTCGGGTATACCCTATCCAAAACAGCGTCAAAGGCAGTATTCACGCTGTGATTGCAACGCTACATACTGCCTCAATACTTGTCGAAACGCACCGTAATTATTATCCAAATCAGTACGTTTCGCCTAATCCTTAAGCACTTGGCTTTGCGTGCGCCTTTTCATGCGCATGCCACGCTGAATTACAGCGCTTTCACGTCGATCGCTTCACCCTGCATACGCTTACGCATTGTACGCTTGGTACGGTCGATAACATCACCGGCCAGCTGACCACAGGCGGCATCGATATCATCACCGCGGGTTTTACGCACGATAGTGGTAAAACCGTAGCCCATCATCACCTTACAGAAACGATCAATACGGCTATTGGAGCTGCGACCATATGGCGCGCCCGGGAACGGGTTCCACGGAATGAGGTTGATCTTGCACGGCGTATCTTTCAGCAGTGCAGCCAGCTCATGTGCATGTTCGGTACCATCGTTGATGTGGTCAAGCATCACGTATTCGATGGTCACGCGGCCCTGGTTGGCATTGGATTTCGAAATGTAGCCACGAACGGATTCCAGGAACGTCGCGATATTATACTTTTTGTTGATAGGTACAATTTCGTCACGGATGGTGTCGTTCGGTGCGTGCAGGGAAATCGCCAGCGCCACGTCAATCATGTCGCCCAGTTTATCCAGCGCAGGCACAACGCCTGAGGTAGACAGGGTTACGCGACGTTTGGAGAGACCGAAACCGAAATCGTCCAGCATGATTTCCATTGCCGGAACCACGTTGGTCAGGTTCAGCAGGGGTTCACCCATGCCCATCATCACCACGTTAGTGATAGGACGTACGCCAGTCGCTTTGACGGCACCGACGATTTTCGCCGCGCGCCAGACCTGGCCGATGATTTCCGATACCCGCAGGTTACGGTTAAAGCCCTGCTGAGCCGTAGAGCAGAATTTACACTCTAATGCACAGCCGACCTGTGAAGAGACGCACAGGGTGGCGCGATCGTCTTCTGGGATATAAACGGTTTCAACGCGCTGATCGCCTACGGCAATCGCCCATTTGATGGTGCCGTCAGATGAACGCTGCTCTTCCACCACTTCCGGGGCGCGAATTTCAGCGACTTCTTTGAGCTTGCCGCGCAGGACTTTGTTGATGTCAGTCATTTCATCAAAGTCGTCGCAGCAGTAGTGATACATCCACTTCATCACCTGATCGGCGCGGAAGGGTTTTTCGCCTAAGTCTTTAAAAAACTCGCGCATCTGCGGACGGCTAAGATCCAGCAGGTTTATTTTTCCATCTTTGTTGGGAACCGCCGGGATGGCGCTCTCAGGCGTGACAATTTGTTCAGACATTTTCTATTCCGGCCTCGTTGTTACACGTTATGGCCCCTGGAGGGTTGATAAAAAGAAGCGCCCCAGGAAAGCGGTCTGCTCGTCCGGGGGCGCTGCATTGTACAAATTCTGGCGCACGGATGCCACGTCTGCACGTGGCATTCGCTAAATAAAGTGTAAACGTGCCCTTAGCGGGTACGTGGGCACACTTCGCCTTCTGCGAAGAAGAAAGCGATTTCGCGCGCGGCGGATTCTACGGAATCAGAACCGTGGGTGCCGTTTTCGGTGAAGCTGTCCGCGTAGTCAGCACGCAGAGTGCCAGCCAGCGCGTTATCTGGGTTGGTTGCGCCCAGCAGGTCACGGTGACGCTGAACGGCGTTTTCGCCTTCCAGTACGGAAACCACGATTGGGCCAGAGGTCATGAACTCAACCAGACCGTCGAAGAATGGACGACCATCGTGCTCAGCGTAGAAGCCACGAGCCTGCTCAACGGTCAGGTGCAGCATTTTGGTGCCAACAATCTTAAACCCTGCTGATTCAAAGCGAGCGAAGATGCTGCCAATAACGTTTTTTGCCACCGCGTTTGGCTTGATGATGGAAAAAGTACGTTCAATAGCCATGATTACCTCTAGTAATAAAATTTGTTCTGTTGTCGTGCATACATATCAGTTGTATGACCTGGCGCGGATTATAAAGACCGGATGCGTCGTTGCCTATGGATGAAGGTAACATTTTTTTAAAATAAAACACTTTTAAGCAACACATTTTGTAACAAGCCCGCTTTGTCTATTGTGCGCTGCTTCTGCCCGATGGCGCTACGCTTATCGGGCCTACAATACGGTATCTGCCTGTAGGCCGGGTAAGCGCAGCGCCACCCGGCAACGTCACTCATTGCAGCGTAAAATTCACCACCGAAGTCTGCCCCGCTTCATCCATAACCACCAGTTGATAAAGCGCCGGGGTCGTCAGCGTTAAAATCAGATTATCGCCAGCGCTGGCCTGCGGCTCACCGTTGAGGAACCACCAGCGTCGCCCTTCCCCGCCGCTTGCCTGCAGCACGATTTTTGCGCTCGGTTCTCCAGGTAAACGCCGGATAACCGCATCTTCACGAATACCGGAAAGCATCAGCGGAGCGGCGTTCTGCAATTGGCGCGGTGGGCAAGTCGTCGAGACCGGCGGCAACCGTGACGCGCGGCGCTCTCCGACAGGCAGCCACGGCTCCAGCGGCAGCGGCCAGACGTCGAGCGTGATTTCACGGGCATCAGGACAATCCGCCGCCACGCGCTTACCTTCAGCGTCCAGCCACAGCGGGAAACGAATCCCCTGCATCCCTTCCTGTTCCGGCAGCAACAGCGTCGGCGGCAGACTGTTATCCAGTACCCAGGTAGACAGCCGTCGGCGACAGTTGCTGTCCCCGGCCGGTAAGGGTTGTCCACCAGGCCAGCAAATTTCCGCCGAGCTCACCGACGCAGGTCGCGGATCGCGGCCCTCCTGCTGGCGCGTCGCGCTGGCCAGCAGCAGATTGCTCACCTGATTGAGCAGTGGAATGGCGCTGGCAAAACCAAACTGTCCGGCCACCGGCGTACCGTCCGGCCTGCCCGTCCAGACGCCAATGCTATAGCGTGCGTTGACACCGATGGCCCACGCATCGCGATAGCCATAGCTGGTACCGGTTTTCCATGCCAGCGGCACAACCTGCGGTAATGAGGCATCGGGTACCGGCTGGGCTTCTCCGGCAAGAATGCGGCGAATAATCCACGCCGCGCCCGCAGAGAGCAAGGGGCGCTCCACCAACGGATCGCTCGCCAGCAGGCGCAGTTTTCCCACTTTGCCATGACGGGCGAAAGCGCTATAGGCGGCGGTGATATCCGCAAGCCTTGCCCCGGAGCCGCCAAGAATCAGCGATAAGTTGGGCTCCGCCCCCGCAGGCAAAATCAGCGGCAGCCCGGCATTACGCAAGCGAGCAGCGAACTGCTTCGGCCCGTAGGCATCCAGCACCTGTACCGCAGGAAGATTCAACGAACGCACCAGCGCATCGCTCATGCTTACCGTGCCGTGAAAGCCGCTGTCAAAATTACCAGGCCGGTAGTCCCCCACCCGCCGAGGCACATCCTGCAACAACGAAGCCGGGTGGATCAGTGCGCTGTCGAGCGCCATGCCGTACAAAAACGGTTTCAGCACCGACCCCGGCGAGCGAACCGCCGTTACCATATCCACATGGCCGAACCGGCTGTCGTCGGCGATATCTACCGACCCCACCCAGCCGCGCACCTTCATATTCAGGTTATCCACTACCACTATCGCGAGCGAGCTGCGCGGCGGCAGGCGCGATTTCCAGTTCAGGGCCATCTCTTCAAGTTGGCGCTGCAACCCGGCATTCAGAGTCGTAACCACTTTCTCATCCCGGCTGCGGGCTAGCATATGGCGTGAGAAGAGCGGTGCAAGCTGCGGCATCTGCCGCGGAAACAGCCAGACCGGTTCCTCTTTCGCCTCTTTCACCACCTCGGCCGACCAGACCTGCTGCGCCAGCATGCGGTCCAGCACTTTATTACGCGCCGCCTGAGCGCGTGCTGGCCAACGGTCCGGACGTAAGCGGCTTGGCGCCTGAGGCAGCACCGCCAGCAGTGCGGCATCGGCATAGCTCAATTGGGCGGGAGGTTTACCCAGATAGGCCCAGCTTGCCGCGCCAATGCCCTGTAGCGTGCCGCCAAACGGGGCGCGATTGAGGTAAAGGGTAAGGATGTCTCGTTTGGAGAGATGCCATTCCAGCTGCATCGCGCGCCAGAGCTGACGAAATTTGCCGCCGAAGGTTCGCGGGTGCGGGTCAAGCAAGCGCGCGACCTGCATAGTCAGGGTACTGCCGCCGGACACCACGCGGCCAGAGGTCACATCCTGCCAGGCCGCGCGGGCAATAGATAACGGATTCACACCGGGGTGTTCCCAGAACCAGCGGTCTTCATACTGGATCAGGGCATCAAGATAGCGCGGTGACACCTCTTCGATAGTCACCGGGTAGCGCCATATTCCCTGGGCATCGGCAAAACGCCACAGTGGGCTGCCATCCTCCGCCACCACCACCCGAGCGGGAGTGACTTCATGGAGCGGCAGCGGCCAGAGTTTATCCGCCAGCACAACGACAGCGCACAACAACACGACCGCCCCGGCAAGCCATCGCCAGACGGGGCGTTTACTCCAGACAAGACGCATTCTACGGCACAACGATCAGCATATCGTCCGCCGCCCCAACGGCGCGCCAGCCCGGAACATACATAGACTCAACCTGCGACGGCGGCACGCGGTAGGTACCCGGCATGACCGCACGAGCCAGATAGATCAGCGTGACCGGCTGATTCGCACTAACGGAAACCGCCGCCACAAAGCGATCGTCGCGGAATTCCATATGCTGGATATCCGCCTGCTGCATCTGGTTGAGCCACTCCTGCACCTCAGTGCCGTTGTCCTGCAGATTGGCGCTGCTATTCGCCAGGTTCTGGTTTTCTAACTCCAGCCCTGCCGGCAGCATATCGACAACCAATGCGTCCGGTACGTTCTGGCTGGCGTTAACGTCAAGCTTCACCAGTACCAGTTCACCGCTGCGCAGGGAAGAGAGCGATTTACGCTGCCCGTCGGTGCCGTAGAACTGCCGCTCGATATGCAGCACGTTGCTGGACGCCGCAGGCGCATTTTCCGGATACCCGGTGCTATCCAGGCGCAGCCACAGCGGCTGCTCTCCTTTGTTCGTCACCGTCAGTGCGGAGAGCTGGTCGCCGTCGAGATTCCGCGTCAACGCTTTATTCCCCTGCAGCGGCTGGCTTTCAAACGAGGTTTGCGCCTGCCAGTTGCCCGGTAGATCCAGTAGACCTTTCGCCGCCAGGAATAGCGCATTATTCTCCTGCGTCGACAGCCAGCGCTCGCTGAATGCCTGCTCGGAGAGCGTTTGCAGCAGCGTGTTTTGTGCGTCCGGCAGCAATTTGTTCTCTTCCAGCAGCGAGAGCATCAGCGCATTATCACGCAGCGCACTGCCGTAGTCCGCCAGCCAGCGTCGCTGATCCTGACGTTTGGTGGTGAGCGAAAGCTGGATAGCCTGTTCGCTACGCGGCGCATCGCCCATCGCTTTCAGGGCAATGCCTAACTGCATCAGCGGTAGACCAGAACCGGCCTGAGCGCGACGCTCCCACAGTTCACGCAGCGCACCAAGCGGCGCTTTTTGCTGCCGAGCCAGCACCAGACCTGCATAGGCCTGAATAGCGAAGCGACTTGCCGCGTTATCATCGGTATAACGCACGCTCATCAGCCCCGGCTCCTGCAAATAGCGCAGCATACGGTTATTGCCTTTATTAATGGCCTCTGCTGGCACGCTATAGCCCTGCTCACCCGCTCGAACCAGGAAGTCCATCACGTAGGCCGTCAGCCAATACTCTTCCGAACCGTCTTTATCCCACAGCGCGAAGCCACCGTTATCCTTCTGCATTTGCAGCAGACGCGAGATGCCGATATCCACCGACGCGCGGCGCTTATCGTCGCTATCGCCGACAATGCCCAACGTTTTCAACTGTGCCGCATTGGTATAAAGCTGCGGGAAGAGGCCGCTGGCAGTCTGCTCCAGGCAGCCGTAAGGATAGGCCTTCAGTTCGCGAATATAGCGCGCCAGGTTCAGCGGTGGTTTACCGCTTAGCAGCAGTTGCCCCTGAAGCGTCACCGGCGAGAACGCCGCATTCTGATTCGCCGGAACGCTCCAGCTTTCTCCAGGTTGCAGCACCGCGCCGTTATTGACCGTTTGTGCCGGGAAGGCCGGACGCACGCCAATTTTCCACTGCTTGTGCAGGTCGGCCAGGGTTTCATCCGGCAGCTTCATGCCCGAAACCGTTACATTGACCTCGCCATCACCGTAACCTTCGCTGGCGCTAACCGGGACAAATAGCGTAGTTCTTACGCCCGGGTCCAGCGATACCGACGCAGGCTGCGTGCTTTTCAGCTGCAACATCCCGCTCGTGGCTATCTGTACGTCAAGCGTTTGCGGTTTATCGGTCAGGTTGGTGATATCCAGCGTCATACGTGCGCTATCGCCACCCGCCATAAAGCGCGGCGTATTAAGTTCAGCGACGACCGGCGCGGCGACCACCACTTTAGACTCAGCGCTGCCAAACTCCTCCGCCGTCCAGGCCTGTGCCATCACGCGTAGCTCGCCATTAAAATCACCGATAGGCATCGTAATGGTGCCTTCGCCGTTTTCATCGAGCGTCACGGGCTGCGCCTGCTGGGCAATAATCGTCACGTGGTTAACAGGCGGTTTACCGCCGCGGTTAAGTTCGTCACCGTCGCCGCCGAAGCGCAGGCTCGCCAGGCGTCCCTGGCCTTCAATCACCTGGCCGTAGATATCGTAGATATCCGCGCCATAACGTTTCTGGCCGAAGAATGCCTGCCACGGGTCTGGGGTGGTGTAGTCGGTAATGTTCAGCACACCGCTATCGACGGCGGAGAGCAGCACGTTCACCTGCTTCGGCGTATCGCCCTCTTTGCGATTCACTTTCACCTTGACGGTCAGCGGCTGGTTTGGCCGCATTTTTTGCGGGCTTTCAAGCGTCACACCAAGCCGACGCTGTTCATCGCCAAGCGGTAGATGCAGCACGCCCACCGCCCGTTTCGGCGTGGCTGAGCGGGATTTATCGCCCGGACGCACCACCAGCGTACTGAGGTAAAGGTCGTGACGGTTCCAGCTCTTATCCACCGGAATACTGAGATCCAGCCCTTCCGCTGGAACGTTAATTTCTTGCCACCACAGCGGGCCATCGCTGGACTCGACCATGGCATAGCCTTTTCCCGCCGCCGGAGCCGCGACGTGCAGTTTAATGGTATCGCCAGGTCGGTAGTTAGGTTTGTCGAGCTTCAGAGTAACGCGATCCGGACGTGCCGCACCGCTGCCGTCGCTGTTGTCCTGCCAACTATAACCGGCCCAGAAGCGCACGCTAGTTACCGCGTCATCCGGCGCTTTAACCTCTAACCGATATGCGCCCCACTCGACCGGGAAGCTGACTTTGCCAGTTTCATCGGCTTTCAGGCTCAGCGATTCTTCACCCTCGATCAGATCTTTTTGATCAAAACGGGACTGCCAACCGTCGCTTTCCGACCAGTTCCAGTAGTAGTCGCGGCGTTCGCGAATCAACCGAACCTGAAGATCAGAAACGGCCTTTTTTTCGCCCTGTGCGTTGGTGTAAACAATATCGAACGCGGCCTGGCTGTTTTCATCGACGATCGGTTGATTCACCGTGGTATCAGTGCGGTAGTCATACACCGCTTTGCTGGCAAACTGCGGGCGAATACCCGGCAGTTCAGCGGCGGGCCAGATTGCCTGAGTGGCACGACGGGTGACCGGGCGACCGCCAGATTCCAGCAGGCTGGCCTGAAGGATGACCTGCAGCGGTGAGTGCGTCTCCTGCCACTGGCTGGCGGTAGTGACCTCGCCACGGCCTTTGGCGTCCAGCGTCAGGTTCATTTCATCGAGGCTGCGGGAAGTATTTTCTTCAGCAATATCACCAAACTGGAAGCCCGGCAGCGTGGCCACGGCCTCGCGTAGCGGACGTAAAAAGAGCTTACCCTGCAGGCTGTTACCGCTAGCCGGGGCACCGTAAAGGTAGTAGCCCACCACGTCAAACTTCACGTCATCATCCGGTGCCAGCGGTTCAGGCTGCGGCGTCAGGTTCAGCGCCATGCGCTCTGGCATAAAATCTTCGACGTGGAAATCCCACTCGCGCAGTTGGTTATCGCCAGTGTTAGCGCGAATATGCCACATACCGGTTGCCGCGCTCGCGTCCAGCGGATAGGTAAACTGATACAGACCGTTAACCGGCTGGCTCACCACGCTACGAATAACCTGCCCGTCCGGTTTCACCACCTCCAGCTTCACTGGCTGTTCGGCCAGCGGTTTGCCGTCGCCGTCGCGCAGCAGGCCGTTGAGGATCACCGTTTCACCAGGACGATAAAGGTCACGAGGGCCAAACATAAAGAACTGTTTGCTGTAGCCCGGGGCCCCTGCAATATCGAACTCGGCCAGATCCAGCGCCGGAAGTTTGAGGTCGAGTAAGGTGGTTTGCCCCTCTTTTCGTGCCAGCAGCAGCGCGGCGTCTTTATCGGTTTTGAGGGTGGCATGGCCCTGGCTATCGCTATTGGCCTGAGCCAGCGTTTGCCCTTTGTCGTTAAGCAGCGTCAGCTCAACCGCCGACTGGGCCGCGCCGTTCTCAAGACTTTGAGTGAAGACATCCAACTGATTGTGGTAACGATGCAGCGATACGCCAACATCGCTTAAGGTAAAGAGCGTGGCGGCATTGCTGTAGCTGTATTGTCCGGCCGGATTCATCACCGCAATATAAACGCCAGACTGTTGCAGCGGTGCGATATCTTTCAACGGCAGCAGCAATTTTTCCCGCGTGTTGCGCGCCGGGTTGAGGTCAAAACGCCCGGTATAGACGAGATCCGCCATTTTCAGCAATTCATCAGATTCCCAATTGCTGAGCGAGCTGCGGTATTCCCACTGGCTGACAAACGCCGCCAGCGACTCGGGTTTCACGCGGAAGAAGTTAACGTCGACGTGCGGCACGTTGAGCACCATCACCGGCAGCCCTTCGACCACTTTGCCTGGCAGCAGCGAACCACGGCTGGCAAAACCTACGCTTGGCGCGATATCACGGGTGGTCAGCGTTTTTTCAACGCTTGAGCCGAAAGTCGCTTTATTCAGCGCCGCCAGTTCGGGGTCGACCGTCACAATCAGGTCGCGCTTAGGCTCAAGGTGGCGCAGGCGCAGCTCTTTCAGGTTTGGTGCCAACTCCCAAGCGCCGTCAACCTTGCCGCTTTTCTTATCCACAACGTGAACGGTTTTGCTGAAATCCTGATCGGGGTTAAGCGCGATAGAGAAGGTCAACACCAGCGTGGCTGCGCCATCAAGCTGCACTTCAGAGGCATCAAGCAGCGTAAGCGCTTTACCCTGACTTTGTTGGGCCAGTTTTTCCAACTGCGCAGCATCAGGTTTGGCGGGCGTGGCGTTCTGCGATGCGGAAGCGGCGGGTTTGACCTCCGGCGCTTTCTTACTGTCGTCACATCCGACAAGAAGCGTGGCGGTCAGCATAGCAAGCACGGCTAAACGGGACGGTTTCATCCTTAGAACCTCTGACGTTAAGTCTCTATTTCGTTAATGCACACAGTATTATGCGCAAACGTGACTTTTACCAATAGAATGGTCACTTCCGGACATCCTTTTCAGATTCCATATAGCCTCAATCACAACCATGGCGTAGTTAACTTGTCAGCCTAAGGGAAAACGTCGACAATTCCTCTACGTTTGCAAATGGAGGCACTTCATGACCACCTCTTTCTTTGTCGCCGCCGATTGGCTGGCTGAGCACATTAACGACCCGGCAGTTCAAATCATTGATGCCCGGATGGCCCCTCCGGGGCAGGAGCACCGGGATATGGCGGGCGAGTACCGCGCGGGTCATCTACCTGGCGCGCTGTTCTTTGATATTGAAGCGCTTTCCGACCACACCACTTCATTGCCGCACATGATGCCACGTCCTGAGGCCTTCGCCGTTGCCATGCGCGAATTGGGCGTCAGCAGCGATAAACATCTGGTGGTCTATGACGAGGGCAACCTGTTCTCCGCGCCGCGCGCGTGGTGGATGCTAAAAACCTTCGGCGTGGAAAACGTCTCTATTCTGGCGGGTGGCCTAGCGGGCTGGCAGCGCGATGAACTGCTGCTCGAAAAAGGCGATGTAGATGCCGGTGAAGGCGAGTTTGAGGTTAAGTTTAACGCCGAGGCCGTTGTGCGCCTGACCGATGTGCTATTGGCAAGCCATGAGCGCTCGGTGCAGATTGTCGATGCGCGTCCAGCCGGTCGTTTTAATGCGGAAGTGGATGAACCGCGTCCCGGCCTACGCCGCGGCCATATTCCCGGTGCACTGAACGTGCCGTGGAACGAACTGACGTTCAACGGCGAGCTGAAGACCACGGACGAGCTGGCGGCGATTTTTACCCGTCAGGGCGTTGATCTTAGCCAGCCGATTATCACCAGCTGTGGTTCTGGGGTGACCGCGGCGGTGGTGCTGCTGGCGCTGAAAACGCTGGATGCAAAAGAGGTGGTGCTGTATGACGGCGCCTGGAGCGAATGGGGCGCACGGGACGATTTGCCGATTGAACCTCAGGCGAAATAACGGGGTTCGTGCCATCCCGGGATCAGCGTAAACGCCTCGCCCGGGCTACTAATGTAGGCCGGATAAGGCGTTTACACCGCCATCCGGCATGGTTTCAAATGATTCGGTTCTGCTTAAAATCGCGCAGGAAGCTGCCCCAGCGTTTTTCATAGAACGGCGTGATATGCGCCAGCATAAAGTGGCTGATGCCCTTCTCGCCTTCCACCACCTGGCAGATATCAATCGGTTCGTCGCCCGGTAGCGTGTCGGTCGCCACGCTGCCAGCGGCGTGAATAATCTCTTCGATATCCCCTTCTGCTTCAATACCAATCAGCAGGTTAGGCTGTTCGTCCGCATGCTCTTTAATGGAGCAGATAAACGCACGTTTCACCGTCTTCAGGGTTTTGAACAGCGTGGTCAGCGATTCCACCATCTGCGCCGGCGGTTCCGCCACTTCAGAGAGCAGTAGCGCGCTGCCGCCTTCCAGTACTTCCTGCGTACTGAGCGGGTTGCCCTCTTCGCCAATCAGGTGGCTGATTTCACGCGGGGTAAACTCTTTGCCGGTTGGCAGCTTCGCGTTCAGGAACAGCGTCTCACCGAGGGTCATTTCAAACAGCGTGCGCACCGGCATGACCACAAAGGCCTGCTCGGTAGTCACCGCCTCTTTCAAGGCTTCTAGCGAGGTGAAGAACGGGATAACGGAGGTGCCGTCGTCTTTTTCCCAGTGCTGTAATTCTAAGGCGCTGTCGTCAACAACCTGCTGGTCGTCAGCCGCGCTGCCGGGCACCCAGACGGTGGACTCCAGTAAGGTGCGGAAAAAGGCTGGGCGATGAGCGGGTTCGGTCGCCGCTTGTTCCAGCAGCGTTTCAAGTTCGTTTTTGCTTTCAGACATAGTGCTTCCAGAAGGTGTGAACACCCCTCACCCCGGCCCTCTCCCCAAAGGGGCGAGGGAGAAAACCGATCGCCATTGGGTGAATGAGAACACCGGACGGTCCCCTCTCCCCTTTGGGGAGAGGGTTAGGGTGAGGGGAAAAGATTATTCGGCGGTCAACAGGTTCGCGATAGTCCGCACGCCCAGCCCGGTCGCACCCGCAGACCACTGCTCAACGGCCGCTTTACGGTAGGTTGCGGAACAGTCGATGTGCAGCCAACCTTCGTGATAGTTCTCGACGAAGTGGGACAGGAAGCCCGCCGCGGTGCTCGCGCCTGCCGGGTAAGCCGCGCTGCCGGTGTTGTTCAGCTCAGCAAAGTTAGACGGCAACTGATGACGGTGGAACTCAGCCAGCGGCAGACGCCAGAAGGCTTCGTTTTCCGCGCTGGCGCTCGCCAGCAGGCGGTTAGCCAGCTTGTCATCGAAGCTGAACAGCGCGTGGTAATCGTTGCCCAGCGCGGTTTTAGCCGCCCCGGTCAGGGTTGCCGCATCAATGATAAGTTCTGGCTTCTGCGCGCTAGCGTCAATCAGGCCGTCGGCCAGTACCAGGCGACCTTCTGCATCGGTGTTCATCACTTCCACGTTTTTACCGTTACGGTAGTGGATGATATCGCCAAGTTTGAAGGCGTTGCCGCTGATCAGGTTATCCGCGCAGCACAGGTACAGTTTTACGCGCTTGTTCAGGCCACGGGTAATCGCCAGCGCCAGCGCGCCGGTCACCGTCGCCGCACCGCCCATATCGGACTTCATGGAATCCATGAACGCGCTTTGTTTAATGCTGTAGCCGCCGGAGTCAAAGGTAATGCCTTTCCCCACCAGGCAGGCATAAACCGGTGCTTCTTTATCACCCGTTGGGTTGTAGTCCAGCGCCAGCAGAACCGGCGGACGTTCGGAACCACGGCCCACGGTGTGCAGGCCCGCATAGCCCTGCTCACGCAGATCTTCACCTTTGGTTATGCGATAAGAGATGTTGTCGCACGCCACGCCGCACAGCAGGTCAACCGCGCGCTGCGCCAGCTGTTCTGGGCCCAGTTCTTCCGCCGGGGCGTTGATGGTGTCTCGCACCCAGTCAATGTAGGTCAGACGGTTGTCCAGCTCCTGGCGCTGTGCATCATCAAGCTCAGGCCATACAACCTGACGGGTGCCTTTCGGCCCTTTGTAGCCCGCCCAGAAGGCCCAGGCGAGATCAACATTCCAGCCTTCACCGCTCAATGCAACATGTTTGATGCCCATGCCGTCGATTTTACGCGCCGCGCGCTGGATAAGGCTCGCGTCGTCGCGGCCGGTCAGGTGCAGGACAATACCTTCATCATTAATGCTATAGGCCGCTTTTTCACCCCAGCGCGCATCGGCTGGCTGAGTAGAAAGGGTAATTTTCATGGCTTCTGTCATTTTTTTATCCTTATTAGCAAACGGGCCGCCGAATGGCAGCCCGTTATGTGACTTATTCTGCTTCATCCAACCAGACTAGCAGAATTGCCTCAAGGATTTTTTCATTTGATGCCTGAGGGTCATCATCAAAATCTTCGAGGTCGCAAATCCACTGGTGCATGTCAGTAAAGCGCACCGTTTTCGGATCGGTATCCGGGTAAGCATCGTACAGCGCTTCGCCGATTTCGCGGCTGTCAGTCCACTTAAGTCCCATACTATCCTCTTAGTGCTCGCGCGCGTGGTTAATTGTGTAACGCGGAATTTCGACCACCAGGTCTTCATCCGTGACGCGCGCCTGGCAGCTCAGGCGGCTATCTGGTTCCAGCCCCCATGCTTTATCCAGCATATCGTCTTCGTCTTCGGTGCTTTCAGGCAGCGAGTCGAAACCTTCACGCACGATGCAGTGGCAGGTGGTGCAGGCACAGGATTTTTCGCAGGCGTGTTCAATCTCGATACCGCTACGCAGCGCAGCATCCAGAATAGTTTCACCGGTCTCAGCTTCCACAACGATGCCATCCGGACACAGGTCCTGATGTGGCAAAAAAACAATCTTTGGCATATTAAACCTCGTCCACGGATTGGCCTTTCAACGCGACACGGACGGATTGGTCCATGCGGCGAGCGGCGAATTCCTGGGTTTGTTTGTCAACGTTTTTAATGGCTTGTTCTATGGCGTCGGTGTCATTGCCCTCGGCTACCGCGCTCAGCACGGCGGCGGCCTCGTCAATTTCCTGACGCTCTGCGGCGCTTAACAGCGCGGCATCAGCGGCCAGCGCGCTGTGCAGGCTTTCCAGCACGCGAGCGGCTTCCACTTTCTGCTCTGCCAGCATACGTGCTTTCACGTCCTGCTCGGCATAGCTCATGGAATCCTGAATCATGGTGGCGATTTCACCATCGGTCAGACCGTAGGACGGCTTCACCTGAATTGACGACTCCACGCCGGTGGATTTCTCCATGGCGGTGACGCTCAGCAGACCGTCGGCGTCCACCTGGAAGGTGACGCGAATGTGCGCGCCGCCAGCCGGCAGCGCCGGGATACCGCGCAGCGCAAAGCGCGCCAGTGAACGGCAGTCCTGCACCAGTTCGCGCTCGCCCTGCATCACGTGGATGGACATCGCGGTCTGGCCGTCTTTGAAAGTGGTGAACTCCTGCGCACGCGCCACCGGAATGGTGGTGTTACGTGGAATAACCTTCTCTACCAGGCCGCCCATGGTTTCGAGGCCGAGAGAGAGCGGGATCACGTCAAGCAGCAGCATTTCGCTGTCCGGCTTGTTGCCGACCAGAATATCAGCCTGTACGGCGGCGCCAATAGCGACCACTTTATCCGGGTCGATAGAGGTCAGCGGCGTACGGCCAAAGAATTCGCCGACGCGCTCGCGTACCAGCGGCACGCGGGTAGAACCGCCAACCATCACCACTTCCAGCACGTCTTCAGCTTCCACGCCCGCATCTTTCAGCGCGCGGCGGCAGGCCAGCAGCGTGCGCTTCACCAGCGCGGAAATCAGATCGTTAAACTGTTCGCGCGTCACTTCGCCTTTCCAGCCAGCGACCTCAACGGTCACGCGGTCGGCATCGCTCAGGGCGATTTTGGCGGCGATGGCAGCGTCAAGCAGCTCGCGCTGTACGCGGTTATCGCTGCGATCGGCAATACCCGCCTGTTCGCGGATATGGTCGGCCAACAGGTGGTCGAAGTCGTCGCCGCCCAGCGCAGAATCGCCGCCGGTGGCCAGCACTTCAAACACGCCGCGGCTCAGGCGCAGAATAGAAATATCGAAGGTACCGCCGCCCAGATCGTAGACGGCAATCACCCCTTCCTGACCCGAATCGAGACCGTAGGCAATGGCCGCGGCGGTCGGTTCGTTCAGCAGACGCAGCACGTGCAGGCCAGCCAGACGCGCGGCGTCTTTGGTGCCCTGACGCTGTGCGTCGTCAAAGTATGCGGGAACGGTAATCACCACGCCATCCAGCTCGCCTTCAAGCGTTTCGGTGGCACGAGCCGCCAGCGCTTTGAGGATATCGGCAGAGACGCGGATTGGGTTCAGTACACCGGCCTTGGTCACCAGCATCGGCAGGCCATTTTCGCTTGCCTGGAACTGGTACGGCAGGTGTGGGTAACGCGCCTGGATGTCTGCCAACGAGCGGCCCATCATGCGTTTTACGGAGCTAATGGTGTTGGCGGGGTCAAGTGCGGCGTTGGTGCGCGCATCGTAGCCGACCACGTGGCCCTGCTCCTGATAGTGCACAACAGAAGGCAGCAGGTGACGCCCCTGATTGTCGGCCAGCGTTTCTGCCTGACCGCTACGCACGGTAGCCACCAGGGAATTGGTGGTGCCTAAGTCAATGCCCACCGCCAGACGACGCTGGTGCGGCGCGGCGCTCAGACCCGGCTCACTAATTTGTAATAAGGCCATGTTAAGCTTCCAGAATCAAAAATCGAGCAGCTTTTCTTCGAGTAATTCAGCGCTGCTTTGGAGTTTATCGAGAAAACGCAGTTTGCGTACGGTATCCGCCGCCGCTTCCCACGTCTGCGAATCAAGTTCTGCCACCATCTGCTGCTGGCGTTGGCTGTACATCGCTTTGATACGCTTGAGAAGCCCTTCCAGACGGTCAGTGTCTTTCGCCTGTTCAATCTCGTCCAGCTCTTCACGCAGTTCCAGCTGTTCCATCAGGAACGCGGTGTCGCGCACAGTGTGCTGTTCGGAGGCAAGATCAAAACCGTGAAGGGAGAGCAGATATTCAGCACGCGTCAGCGGATGACGCAGCGTTTGCCAGGCCTGGTTGATGTTCGCAGAACGCTGCACCGCCGCGAGCTGTTCAGCCTCGCTGCCGTTAGCAAATCGGTCGGGGTGGTTCTGACGCTGCAGGTCCTGAAAGCGTGCCGCGAGGGCCTGAGTGTCTACGTGATAACCGGCTGGCAATCCAAAGAGAGTGAAGTAATCCATGACGATCTCAGGGTTAACTATTTAAAACAAACCCCACGCACAGCGATGAAACCATGGGTGGGGTTGGCAGGACTCAAAATCAGACGTTAAAGCTTTCGCCGCAACCGCACTCGTCTTTTACGTTCGGGTTCGTAAATTTAAACCCTTCGTTCAGACCTTCTTTTACGAAGTCGAGCTGCGTGCCGTCAAGAAATTGCAGGCTCTTACCGTCGATGACAACCTTCACGCCTTTGTCTTCGAAAACGGTATCTTCTGCCGCCGGCTCGTCAACAAATTCCAGTACATAGGCCATACCTGAACAACCGGACGTTCTCACGCCAAGACGCAGACCAAACCCTTTACCGCGGTTTGACAGGAAGGTATTGACTCGCGCTGCTGCACTGTCGCTTAAGGTAATCGACATAAAAACCTCAACTCTTAATTATTTTGCTTCACGTTTGCTTTTGTAATCCGCAATGGCGGCTTTAATCGCGTCTTCTGCCAGGATAGAACAGTGAATTTTCACTGGTGGCAGTTCAAGCTCGTCTGCGATATCGGTATTTTTAATGGCCTGTGCTTCGTCCAGGGATTTCCCCTTCACCCACTCGGTCACGAGGGAGCTGGAAGCAATGGCGGAACCGCAGCCGTAGGTCTTGAAACGCGCGTCTTCAATGATACCGTCATTGTTGACTTTAATCTGCAACTTCATCACGTCGCCGCAGGCCGGAGCACCGACCATACCGCTGCCGACGCTCTCGTCGCTGTTGTCGAAAGAACCAACGTTACGTGGGTTCTCGTAGTGATCGATTACTTTTTCGCTGTAAGCCATGATGAATTCTCCTTATCGATACCCTAAATAATTCGAGTTGCAGGAAGGCGGCAAGGGAGCGAATCCCCAGGAGCGTACATAAGTACGTGACTGGGGTGAGCGAGCGCGGCCAACGCATCTGCAACTTGAAGTATGACGGGTATACCGATTAATGATGTGACCATTCAATACTGTTCAGATCCACGCCCTGCTTGAACATTTCCCACAGTGGAGAAAGGTCGCGCAGACGGCCAATGGAGTTGCGAACCAGATTGATGGTGTAGTCAATCTCTTCTTCGGTAGTGAAACGACCTAAAGAGAAACGAATGGAGCTATGCGCCAGCTCATCGGTCATGCCCAGTGCGCGCAGCACGTAGGATGGCTCAAGGCTTGCGGAAGTACATGCGGAACCGGAGGAAACCGCCAGGTCTTTCAGCGCCATAATCAGGGATTCACCTTCAACGTAGTTAAAGCTCACGTTGAGGATGTTTGGTGCGCCCTGCTCAAGGTCACCGTTCAGGTAGACTTCTTCCATATCCTTCACGCCGTTCCACAGACGGTTACGCAGACCACGCAGACGGGCCATTTCGGTCTCCATCTCTTCTTTCGCGATACGGTAAGCTTCGCCCATGCCGACGATCTGGTGAACAGGCAAGGTACCGGAACGCATGCCGCGCTCGTGACCGCCGCCGTGCATCTGCGCTTCGATACGGATACGTGGTTTACGACGAACGTACAGCGCGCCGATACCTTTTGGACCGTAGATTTTGTGACCGGAGAAGGACATCAGGTCAACTTTCAGCTGGCTCAGGTCGATAGGCAGTTTGCCCACGCTCTGGGTCGCATCAACGTGATAGATGATGCCGCGCGCACGGCACATTTCGCCGATGGTCGCGATATCCTGCACCACGCCGATTTCGTTGTTCACGTGCATGATGGAGACGAGGATGGTGTCGTCACGCATGGCTGCTTCGAGCTCTTTGAGATCGATAATGCCGTTGCGCTGTGGCGCCAGATAGGTGATTTCGAAACCTTCGCGCTCGAGCTGACGACAGGTGTCCAGCACGGCTTTATGCTCGGTTTTGCTGGTGATAATGTGCTTGCCTTTTTTCTGATAAAAGTTGGCTGCACCTTTAATCGCCAGGTTGTCGGATTCAGTCGCACCGGAGGTGAAGACGATTTCACGCGGGTCTGCACCCACGAGGTCGGCAATCTGGTTACGGGCGATATCTACTGCCTCTTCAGCCTGCCAGCCGAAACGGTGTGAACGAGAGGCCGGGTTACCAAAGGTCCCGTCCAGGGTCAGAAACTGCATCATTTTCTCGGCAACACGCGGGTCCACCGGCGTGGTTGCGGAGTAGTCGAGATAAATCGGTAATTTCATTGCTCTTTAACTCCGTACATCACTCAATGCAAGGAGTCAGGCAACCGGCTGGATGTACGACCGTGTTGACGGGAGGCTGTCCCGGCCTGACTCTGAAATCTCATTTTTATCTATAACCAGCCCTGCTGCGTGCGCCTGATAAGGCACACGGCAGAGCAGGTGGATTATGCACGTAACTTAACGTCGATTGCGTCTTGTACGCGGGTATTGCGGGAGGTGTCGTGCGAATGTTGGCGACCAGACACGTCCAGAACTTCCTGGTTATTAACCAGTTCACCGAGGGTGATGTTGTTCAGGAAGCCGGTCAGACGGTCGCTCAGATCGCGCCAGAGTGCGTGGGTCAAACATTTATCGCCGCCCTGGCAACCACCTTTCCCCTGACAGCGGGTAGCGTCAACGGACTCGTCCACTGCGCTAATCACTTCACCCACTGCAATGTGGTTTGCTTCTTTACCCAGCAGATAACCACCGCCAGGTCCGCGTACGCTGGATACTAAGCCATTTTTACGCAGACGGGAGAACAGCTGCTCCAGATAGGAGAGTGAAATTCCCTGACGTTCAGAAATATCAGCCAACGGCACCGGGCCCGCTTCGGAGTTGAGTGCAACGTCCAGCATCGCGGTTACGGCATAACGCCCTTTAGATGTCAGTCTCATGTCTTACTTAACCTCAAACTCGCCCCTGCCCGGGGTTTTTAATAATATTGTGGGTATTGCATAGCAGGGCCAAGTCTGACATTCCTGACTAAATCAGTCAACTATTTACTTGAGTAAATTAGTCAGGTATTTGGCGTTCCGTGCGGTATTGATTCTGAGCGGTTCCCGGGGTCGGCCAGAGGCCTCTCCCGGGCTACAAGAACGGTGTAGCCCGGCCAAGCGGAGCGCCGCCGGGAATGCACCTTACTCTTTGTTTTTCTGCTCAATAGACGCCAGAATCCCACGCAGGATATTCAACTCCTGGCTTTCTGGGCGTGCACGGGTAAACAGACGACGTAAACGGCTCATTACCTGTCCCGGATGGTTTTCGCGAATGAAACCGGTAGAGAGCAGCGTCTGCTCCAGATGACCATAGAAACGTTCAAGATCGTCCACCAGCGGGTATGGCGTCTCTTCGTGCTCAACCTTCGGTTCATTGCTTTCCTGCGTCGCCAGCCAGGCCATGCGCACCTCATAAGAGATAACCTGCACGGCCATTGCCAGGTTCAGCGAGCTGTATTCCGGGTTAGCGGCAATTGCGACGTGGTAATGACATTTCTGCAGTTCATCGTTGGTCAGGCCAACGCGCTCACGACCGAACACCAGCGCGACCGGCGCATGTTCACCTTCTGAGACGCTTTTCAGGCCGCATTCGCGCGGGTCGAGCATCGGCCACGGCAGCGTACGGGAACGCGCGCTGGTGCCGACCACCAGGCTACAACCGGCCAGCGCTTCATCGAGAGTGTCGACGATCTGCGCATTGCCAATCACATCGCTGGCACCGGCTGCCAGGGCGATAGCCTGGGAGTCTGGTTTCACCAGCGGGTTGACCAGCCACAGGTTGGTTAAACCCATGGTTTTCATAGCGCGGGCTACGGAGCCCATGTTGCCGGTGTGAGAGGTTTCGACCAGCACAATTCGGATATTTTGCAGCATTGTCATTCTTCGTCTAAAGATTATTCGACCATATTACCATAAACCTGAGACAGAATCCGAATTCGCTGCTATGATATGCGCCGTTTTCCCCCGTTCTTTAACATCCAGTGAGAGTAACCTGATGCATCCGATGCTGAACATCGCCGTGCGCGCAGCGCGCAAGGCGGGTAACCTGATTGCCAAAAACTACGAAACACCAGAAGCTGTTGAAGCGAGCCAAAAAGGCAGCAACGATTTCGTGACTAACGTTGATAAAGCCGCTGAAGCGATGATTATCGACACCATTCGCAAATCTTACCCGCAACACACCATCATCACCGAAGAAAGCGGTGAACATGTTGGCGAAGATCTGGATGTTCAATGGGTTATCGATCCACTGGATGGCACCACCAACTTTATTAAACGTCTTCCACACTTCTCCGTTTCCATCGCCGTACGCATTAAAGGCCGTACTGAAGTGGCTGTGGTTTACGATCCAATGCGCAACGAACTGTTCACCGCAACCCGCGGCCAGGGCGCACAGCTCAACGGTTACCGTCTGCGCGGCAGCACTGCCCGCGACCTGGATGGCACTATCATCGCGACCGGTTTCCCGTTCAAAGTGAAACAGCACGCACCTGCCTACATGAACATCCTCGGCAAAATGTTTACCGAATGCGCGGACTTCCGTCGCTCCGGTTCCGCTGCGCTGGATCTGGCCTACGTTGCCGCTGCACGCGTTGACGGTTTCTTCGAAATCGGCCTGAAACCATGGGACTTCGCCGCTGGCGAACTGATCGCTCGTGAAGCAGGCGCTATCGTCTGTGACTTCACCGGTGGCCACAACTACATGATGACCGGCAACATCGTTGCTGGTAACCCACGCATCGTGAAAGCGATGCTGGCGAACATGCGTGACGAACTGAGCGAAGCGCTGAAGCGCTAAGTCCAGACGCGGCGTCAATTAAGAAGCCCCTTCGCGGGCTTCTTTTTTTTACCCCTACCCGACCCGCAGAATTATCTCTCTTCCCGTTGCCACCAAATCCGTCGTCTATACTTAACCTTTTGTTAGCCAAAAGGAGAATGAGAATGACAATTCACAAGCACGGTTCAGCGCACTGGTCAGGCGATATCAAACGCGGAAAAGGGACGGTTTCTACCGAAAGCGGCGTTCTTAACCAACAACCTTACGGCTTTAATACCCGTTTTGAAGGCGCAAAGGGCACCAACCCGGAAGAGCTAATTGGCGCCGCACACGCAGCCTGTTTTTCGATGGCGTTATCGTTGATGCTGGGTGAAGCGGGCTATACCGCTGATACCATTGATACCACTGCGGACGTCTCGCTGGACAAAACTGATAGCGGGTTTGCCATTACTAAAATCGCCCTGCAAAGTAAGGTGAGAGTGCCCGGTATCAACCCGAAGCAGTTTGACGGCATTATCCAGAAAGCGAAAGCGGGCTGCCCCGTTTCCCAGGTGTTGAAGGCCGAAATCACGCTGGAATATACGTTGAACTAACGTTAAAACGGGCCAACTTGCCCCGTAAAGCATGCTGGTCACCTTATTGACCAGCATTTCAACTTTAAAACGGCCTTAGCCCACGGCCGACCGGCACCGCACTCACCCACATGACCACTGCCGCCGCCACAAGAATCACTCCGCCTGCCAGCGCCAGCGTCGTCCAGCCAATCTGTCGCCACAGTACCGGCGCGCGATTGCCGCTGAGTTTCACCGCGAGAGTGCGAAAACCGTGGACCAGCAGCGCCAGAGAAGAGATGGTGATCGATGTGCCCGCCGCCATCGCCAGCGCGGAGGCAACGCCCCAGCCGAACACGCCAATCACTTTACTGAACAGCAGCACCATAATGGCCCCGGAGCAGGGACGCATTCCCATCGATAGCACAATCACCAACCTGGCACGCCAGTCTTCATCGCGTTCAAGCTGTTTAGGATCAGGCATATGCTGATGGCCGCAGCCACAGTGCTGGTCGTGGACATGATGCGGTGTAAAAGCGGTGAACTTTGGTTTTCTCAGCAGTACGCGCAGCTTTTTAAGCGCCCGCCAGCACAGTAAGAGTCCGAGTACGCCCACGAGCGCGTAGCTCCCCTTCTCCAGCCAAAAGCTGCTGAGATGCAACTGCCGCGCCGGCAGCTGCAACAGCGTCAGAACCACTACCACCAGCCCTATCGCTACCAGTCCCTGCAATAAAGAAGCGGCAAGCGTGAGGCCAATACTGGATTTTAATTTTGAAGGATGGGTTGCCAGCCATGTCGTGATGACGACCTTTCCGTGCCCCGGCCCCAGCGCGTGCAGCACGCCGTAGACAAAGCTGAACAGCAGCAGCGCCCCACCCGCCTGAGTCGGGTTCTCCGCCACCGCTTTTAACAGGCCACTCATCTGCTGGTTAACATCGCGCTGCCAGATAACGCTTTTCAGCATGACCTGTGGCCAGGCGTGCCAAAGCCACAGCAGGCCGACAGCAGCGACGATAAAGAACAACAAAAGCGGCCAGAGAGGAAGCCAGCGGCGCGATGTTCGGCGGCTAAAGGAGATTACTGACATGCGATAGTCACCTTCTGAGCAAACTGTTTTCCAAGATCCATGTCCTCAGGCGGCGCATCCGCTTTGTCGAGCGACTGCGCGTAGGAGAGCATGTCTTCATTCGGCTTTGGCGTATGAACGCTCACTTTGCATGCCCCTTTGAAATCAGGGTCAAACGCAACGTCACCGTCCTTTTCATAGCTCATATCGACATAGTACGTTGGGTCAAACGTAGAAAAGGTATAGGTCTGCCCCGCCAGCGGCTGCGGCGTTGCCAGCGGTAGCGTAAAGGTCAGCACCGCCTGATGCCCCTGACGAGCCAGGCCGTATGCCGTTGGCAGGTTCTCGAACTTCACCTTTTTCCCGTCGTGCCAGAATTCGGTAAAATAGTGCTGCCCCAGCACATTCGCCATCACTTCTGCCGCCAGTTTCTTCCAGACTTCATCGCCCGGTTTCGCTTTCCCGGCGTCATAGAGCAAATCCGCCGAGGTGAGTTCATCCATCACCCAGCGCATTTTCATGCCGGTCAGCTTGCCGTCCACCACCACCAGTTGATTAGTGATGGTAATAAAACTATGCGGATGTGCGCTGGCGTTTACCGATAAAAGCGTAAGAAACATCAGAACCGCGCATTGTTTCACTCTCTTCATCCGTTCCTCAGTGAAAAATTCTGTGACCGTCACCTGCATTCCTTAGCTAAAGCTCATTAGCTGCCGTTATCTTTTGTCTATTCTTAAGCTCATAACCTGCTGCTGGATCCCAACAGATGATGACCGTACTCGAACCGCCATCTGTGCTTTCCAGTCCGCAGCGCCGCTGCCAGGCGCTGCTGATGCTCTATCTCCCTGGTCATTCCATCACGGCGGAATACATTGGCATGGTGAATAATGTCGATGTTTCCACTGCCCGGCAAGATGTCATTGAAGCCGGAGAGGAGGTTGAGCGTTACCATCGTCTGGCGATCGCCACTCAGGCGGATGGCTGCTATCGGATTGAAGGCACCGCTCTCGACCTGCGCCTGTGCTTACTGCACTGGCTTCGCCGCGCATTGCGTTTGTGTCCGCACTTTGTGTTGCATCATTTTACCCCGGCGCTTAAAACGCAGCTCAAACAGATGAAGATCCCCCGGACGCTTTATGATGAAACCAACCTACAGGCGCTGGTAAACCGTTGCGCCCGAAGCCTACAGCGCGAATTCGAATGTCGCGACGGGCAGTTCCTGCGCCTGTATCTGCAGTACTGCCTGTTACAGCACCATCAGGGAGAAAGCCCGTGCTTTACCCCGCTACAAAGCGCCTGGACACAGTCGACCGTTGAATACCAGATGGCGGCGGATATTGTCCATCACTGGCAGCGACGCGTCATGCAGACGCCGAACCGCAACGAGCAGCACTTCCTCGCGCTGCTGTTTATGCTGCTGAAGGTACCCAATCCTTTATTTGATGGCCGTGAGCAGGATAAGCAACTGCATCTGGCGATTGCCAGACTGGTTGAGCGTTTTCAACACGAAGCACACTACCGTTTCGCCGATGAACGCGGCCTGCACGATCAACTCTATGTGCATCTGTCGCAGGCGCTGAACCGCTGCGTGTTTGAGATCGGTATCGATCATCATCTGCCCGAAGAGATCCACCGTCTTTATCCACGCTTAATTCGTACCACCCGCGCGGCGCTGAGCGATTTTGAAACGCGCTATAGCCTGAACTTTAGCGACGATGAAGCAGCACTGATTGCGGTAATTTTTGGAGCAGGATTGATGCAGGAAAGCGATCTACAGGAAAAACAGGTGGTACTGCTGACCGGAAATAACCCGGCACTTGAGCAAGAAATAGAACAGCAGCTTCGTGAGCTGACGCTGCTGCCGCTGACCGTGAAGTACCTGGAGGTCAATACGTTCCAGAAAGAGGGAGCGCCGAAAAATAGCACGCTGGTTATCTCGCCTTACGCGATTGCCCTTCCTCTCTTTTCACCGCCGCTGATCCACGCTGAACAACCGCTCAGCGAGCACCAGCAGCAGCATATCTGCAAAATTCTGGAAACCTAGCGGGCGACGGTTTTCGGCCGTAGCACCAGAGCCGGTAGCGCCACCAGCGCCATCACCCAGAACAGACCCTGGTGAAGGTGCTGATACAGGAAGCCTGCGAACATGGTCATCACCGCAATGCTACCGCCCATTGCCACCGCCGAGTAGACCGCCTGCAGGCGGATGACTTCGCTCCCCTGCCGGGCAGCAATATAGCGCATCGCCGCCAGATGGCAGACGGTGAAGGTGCCACAGTGCAGGATCTGAATCAGAATCAGCCACGGCAAGCTCGTGGTCCAGCCCATCAGCCCCCAGCGGATAACACCGCAAATTGCCGACAGCAGCAGCAGATCCCGGGCGCTAAATCGGCGGAAGACCTTTTTGCTCAGCGCAAAGGTCACCACTTCGGCGACCACGCCTAATGACCACAGATAGCCGATAGCCGATGCCGAATACCCCGCCCCTTCCCAGTAGATAGCGCTGAAACCGTAGTAGGCAGCATGCGCCCCCTGAAGCAGACTGACGCAGGCAAGAAAACGCCAGTTTTGCGTCACTAACGAACGCCAGGCTGGCCAACCGACGCTCTCCTGATGGCGGGATTCGCCAAGCGGCATCACCGACGGCTTTAGTAGCATCCCCAGCAGCATCGACGCCACGCCGAGGCTCAGCATCAGCAAAATAACGTGATAATCGAACAGACTGACCAGCTTACCGGTGAGCGCTGAGCCAATCACAAAGGCAATCGAGCCCCATAGCCGCACTCGGCCATAGTCCATGGTTATCTGTTTTTGCCAGGTATTTGCCAGCGCATCGGTCAGCGGCACCAGCGGAGAGAAGAACAGGTTGAAGCCGATCATCACCACCATCAGCCAGGCGACCTGCGTCCCAGCCCAGAACGCGGCGGCGAACAACAGCGTCATCAGCGCCAGAACGCGCAGCACGCTGATTAAGCGCGAAGGATCGCTTACGCGCGGTGCAATCAACAGGCTCCCCAGAAAACGAGCAACCAGCCCCGCGCCCAGCAGCAGACCGATGGTTTCGGGCGACAGCCCTGCGCCTTTGAGCCAGACGCTCCAGAAAGGAAGAAAAATACCGTAGCTAAAAAAGTAGGTGAAGTAACTGAGCGCCAGCCAGCGCGTGGAGTGCAAAACCATGGTTCCTCCCGTTGTGGAGCCCCTAGTCTAATGACTCAACCCACATTCTGAAGAGAACTACTCCTCACGCTAACGAGATAATTGTGATGGGCATCACCTTTAGCTATTTTTACGCCAGTCATCCGTCCGCACAAAAGGTTACAGCGTTCGCTTCACTGCGGTGCACACTGTCATCACGGACACCAATAACTCAGGATGGAACCATGAAAACCCTTCTCCCCACGCTCGTTGCCCTTTTATTAATGGGCTGCGCCAGCGCGCCGTCAAAGCCGCAAACACACAGCAGTAACGAAACCATTTCATCGCTGGATTATCAGGAGTGCATTCAGGCCGCAATGAGCGGCAACGGCCAGGCGAGCGATGAAAAATGCGGTAAGGTTTTAAAGGCTTCTCGCTGAGTTAGTCATAAGAGTGAGCAGAAAAACGACGAACTTCGTATTAGAAATATTCATATAACCGGGCATCAAAGTAGGGTTATCCTCCCGCCCCGACGCAGTACGCGCGCTCCAGTCATAAGGCTGATTTATGTGCACGCGGTGGCAGGGAGCCATATTGTGTATTACGTTTAAATCACACGTACTTACACAATGGAATGACCATGAACGCTCTCCGTTATCTCGACTTCGGCGCTTCGCGCGATCTGTTACTGTTGATTGCCCGTATCGCTATCGTCCTGCTGTTTATTCTCTCCGGCTATCCCAAAATGCTCCACTTCGACGGAACGGTACAGTATATGGCGGCGTCGGGCGCCCCGATGCCTTCTCTCGCCGCCATTATTGCGATTGTGATGGAAGTGCCTGCCGTTATTCTGGTGATTCTGGGCTTCTTTACCCGTCCGCTGGCGGTGATTTTTATTTTCTACACCCTGGGGACAGCGGTGATTGGCCACCACTTCTGGAACATGACCGGTGATGCGGTGGTGCCAAACATGATTAACTTCTACAAGAACATCAGTATTTCAGGGGCGTTCTTGCTGCTGGCGATTGTTGGGCCGGGGAAAATTTCGTTGGATAGGCGCTGAAAATTGCCCGATGGCGCTACGCTTATCGGGCCTACCACGCTTATAGGCCTGATAAGGCGCAGCCGCCATCAGGCATAAAAAAAGGCCGCATACGCGGCCTTTTTTGCATCTTACGGTTAGCGATTACGCGTAAACCGGGAAGCGAGCGCAGATATCCAGCACTTTCGCTTTGACGCTTTCGATGACGGATTCATCGTTGATGTTGTCCAGCACATCACACATCCAGCCAGCCAGCTCTTTCACTTCAGCTTCTTTGAAGCCGCGGCGAGTTACCGCTGGGGAACCGATACGAATACCGGAGGTCACGAACGGGCTCTTAGGATCGTTCGGTACGCTGTTTTTGTTAACGGTGATGTTAGCGCGGCCCAGTGCAGCATCCGCTTCTTTACCGGTTAGGTTTTTATCCACCAGATCCAGCAGGAACAGGTGGTTCTCAGTACCGCCAGAAACCACTTTGTAGCCACGGTTCAGGAATACTTCCACCATTGCTTTGGCGTTTTTAGCAACTTGCTGCTGGTAAACTTTGAACTCTGGCTCCATCGCTTCTTTCAGCGCAACCGCTTTACCCGCAATAACGTGCATCAGTGGGCCACCCTGCGCGCTTGGGAACACGGCGGAGTTCAGTTTTTTGTACAGCTCTTCGCTACCGTCTTTCGCCAGGATCAGGCCACCGCGTGGACCGGCCAGGGTTTTGTGGGTAGTCGTGGTCACAACGTGAGCATGTGGAACCGGGTTCGGGTAAACGCCTGCGGCAATCAGACCGGCGACGTGCGCCATGTCGACGAACAGGTAAGCACCGATGCTGTCTGCGATTTCACGCATTTTTGCCCAGTCTACAACGCCGGAGTATGCGGAGAAGCCACCGATGATCATTTTCGGTTTGTGGGTCTGAGCCAGCTTAGCCATCTCGTCGTAGTCAATTTTACCGGACTCATCAATACCGTAAGGGATGATGTTATACAGTTTACCGGAGAAGTTAACCGGGGAGCCGTGAGTCAGGTGGCCGCCCTGTGCCAGGTTCATACCCAGTACAGTATCGCCCGGCTGCAGCAGCGCGGTGTAGACCGCGAAGTTAGCCTGAGAGCCGGAGTGCGGCTGCACGTTAGCGTAGTCTGCGCCAAACAGTTCTTTCGCGCGGTCAATCGCCAGCTGTTCAACGATATCAACGTATTCGCAACCGCCGTAGTAGCGTTTGCCTGGGTAACCTTCAGCGTATTTGTTGGTCAGCTGAGAACCCTGCGCCTGCATAACGCGCGGGCTGGTGTAGTTTTCGGAGGCGATCAGTTCGATGTGCTCTTCCTGACGTACTTTTTCCTGCTCCATAGCCTGCCACAGTTCGGCATCATAATCGGCAATGTTCATTTCACGCTTTAACATCCGCATCTCCTGACTCAGCTAACAATTAAATTTTGGCCTGAAAAGGCAGTCCAATTGGACAACGGCCAACAGTATAACTGATTAGTTCTGCGATAACAGGTCTTGACAAACGAAATTACGCAAACGTTTACCTCCGCGCCACACAAGGGATTGAGGAATAAAGGCCTACGGAGGGGAAACGGATTTCTTTTCAGGATTGTGATGTGAATAATTCAAGTTGTAACCGCAATGGTGCATTCTTTCAAAGAACCATTTACAAAGCAGGGGTATTTTTATAAGATGCATTTAACATGCAACATTAGATAACATTGAAAGGAAGACCTGCCATGCTAGACGCTCAAACCATCGCCACCGTAAAAGCCACTATTCCCCTGCTCGTTGAAACCGGCCCGAAGCTCACCGCCCACTTTTATGATCGGATGTTCACCCACAATCCGGAGCTGAAAGAGATTTTCAATATGAGCAATCAGCGTAACGGCGACCAGCGTGAGGCGCTGTTTAACGCCATTGCCGCCTACGCCAGCAATATTGAAAATCTGCCTGCGCTGCTGCCAGCGGTAGAGAAGATTGCCCAGAAGCACACCAGCTTCCAGATTAAGCCAGAGCAGTACAACATCGTCGGTGCGCACCTGCTGGCGACGCTGGATGAGATGTTTAGCCCAGGCCAGGAAGTGCTGGACGCCTGGGGCAAAGCCTACGGCGTGCTGGCGGGCGTGTTTATCAACCGCGAAGCCGAGATTTATCAGGATAACGCCAGCAAAACCGGCGGTTGGGAAGGCACCCGCGCCTTCCGCATCGTGAAAAAAACCCCGCGCAGTGACCTGATTACCAGCTTCGAGATGGAACCGGTAGACGGTCAGCCGGTGGCGGATTATCAGCCAGGTCAATATCTGGCGGTATGGTTGAAGCCGGAAGATTTCGAGTATCAGGAAATTCGTCAGTACTCGCTGACCCGCAAGCCGGACGGCAAAGGCTATCGCATTGCCGTGAAACGTGAAAACGGCGGCCAGGTATCAAACTGGCTGCATAATGCGGCTAAAGAAGGTGATGTGGTCTATCTGGCTGCACCTGCGGGCGACTTCTTCCTGAACGTCACGCCGCAAACACCGGTCACGCTGATTTCCGGCGGCGTGGGGCAAACCCCAATGCTGGCGATGCTGGATACGCTGTCGAAAAACCGCCACCCGGCACAGGTTAACTGGTTCCATGCAGCCGAAAACGGCGACGTTCACGCCTTTGCCGATGAAGTGAAAACGCTGGGCAGCGCGCTGCCGAACTTCACGTCACACCTGTGGTATCGCACCCCGACCGACGCGGACCGCCAGTCCGGCGCATTCGACAGCGAAGGCCTGATGGCGCTTTCAACGCTTGCCGATAAGCTGCAAGACCCGCAGATGCAATTCTACCTGTGCGGCCCGGTTGCCTTTATGCAGCACGCGGCAAAACAGCTCGTTGAGCTTGGCGTCAACGCCGACAGCATCCATTACGAATGCTTTGGCCCGCATAAAGTTCTGTAATCTTTTCTTTCCAGGCGGGTAGGAAACTCCCCGCCTTCCCCTCTTTCTTCGCTCTTCCCGGTCAAAAAATAGAGTAGTGAGCTGTGTTATGATTGCTCACTTATCTATTTCATTTCCTTTGGTGACTCATTTTTATGCAACAACCCTTTGTGCGCGTTGGGGAATGGCTTGTCACGCCTTCAGTGAATCAAATTAGCCGTCCTGGACGCCAGCTCACTCTGGAACCTCGATTAATCGATCTACTGATGTATTTTGCCCGTCATCCTGGAGAAGTGCTCAGCCGCGACGAGCTGATTGATAATATCTGGATGCGGAATATTGTGACCAGCCATGTGGTCACTCAGAGTATTTCTGAACTGCGTAAATCGCTGCGAGACGGTGGCGATAACCACGCTGAATACATTATTACCGTGCCGAAACGTGGCTACCAGCTTACGGCCCCCGTGACCTGGCTTAGCGAGTCTGAAATACAAGGTGAAGCTACTGAGTCACAGCCCGTAACTACCGCTGCTAGCGCCCCTGTCGCACCCGCACAAAGCCCTGCGTCCGCCGCCGTTTTCGAGCAGAAACCACGCCGCTGGTTTGCCAACTTCTGGACCCAGTGTGCCTTTACACTATCGCTTGGCGTGCTGATTGCCATGGTCCTGTTGAGCGTGGTGCGCCCGCATCCGCAGGTCACGCGCACCCATCTGCTGCTTAACCCACGCGATGTTGATGTCCGCTTTGAGCCGGGCTCATCCTGTAATAACTGGGCCTCGCAGCAGTCTTATGCCATCGGCCTCGGCACGCTGATTACCACCTCGCTGAACACCTATTCCACCTTTATGGTTCACGACAAAACCAACTACAACGTGAATGAACCGAGCAGTTCCGGGAAGACGCTGACTATCAGCTTTGTGAATCAACGCCACTACCGCGCCCAGCAGTGCTTTATGTCGGTACTGCTTATCGACAACGCTGATGGCTCAACCATGCTTGATAAGCGCTATTTTGTCACCGATAGCAACCTGGTCTCCATCCAGGGCGATCTGTTCGATAGCCTCTCCAGCGCGCTGGCGCAGCCGTGGCCAGAAGAGATGCAGAAGCAACTGACCCGACTGAAGCTGCCGGAAACTCAGGCGCTGGCACAGTTTTACCAGGCGCTGCAGCTGGTTTCTGTGGGTGATGCACCATCGTTAAACAAGGCCAGCACGCTGCTTGAGAACATCACGAAATCCTCACCCGGCTTCGCTTACGCCTATGCACAAAAGGCAATGGTGGATATCTTACGCCAATCACAACAACCTTTTGATACTCAGCAATTGGCCGCCCTAAATGAAGAATTAGCGCGGGTAGAACAAATGCCGGAGATTCAAGGCAGCTCCATACTGTATCGAATTAAAGCCATAGATTATTTAAGCAAAGGCAACATCGACAACGCTTTTGATTCCGTGAATAAAAGCATTGAAATTGAGATGTCATGGCTTAACTACGTACTGCTGGGTAAAGTTTATGAAATGAAAGGCGAGAGTCGTCTGGCGGCTGATGCCTATATTACAGCTTTTAATTTACGACCGGGCGAGAACACGCTGTACTGGATCCAAAATGGTGTATTCCAGACATCCATTGAGAAAATAGTTCCGTACTTACAGTCTTTTTTAGCTAAAGAGTCATCGCCAGCCTAACAATTCCATTATCACGGTTAAATAATCGCACTCCTAATGTAATATTGATGTTGTCGCAAGGTGTTATTTGTTACCCTGCGACAACATTTCACCTTATGGAATACCACCACCTAACCACTTGTAATTAGAAGCCATTTACCTTTTCCTGATATAAAGTTTTTATCCTGATGTGTTAATCAAAAAAGGTAAAGACCTCATCTTTTTCATGTTTGTTTTAATTTCACTTTTACTTTAGGACTTCTCTTAGCCTGCTCAGTAATAATTGCCGTCAGTTGGTCGGATCACTTGGTATTACTCATTCTGCGATCCGGTCCTAAAAATACTGTTCAGGAGAAACGAACATGAGTTCTGCCAAGAAGATCGGGCTATTTGCCTGTACCGGCGTTGTTGCCGGGAATATGATGGGGAGCGGTATTGCATTATTACCCGCGAACCTCGCCAGCATCGGTGGTATTGCTATTTGGGGCTGGGTTATTTCTATTATTGGTGCCATGTCACTGGCTTACGTTTACGCCCGACTGGCGACAAAAAACCCGCAGCAGGGTGGCCCAATTGCGTACGCCGGTGAATTATCTCCGGCTTTCGGTTTCCAGACCGGCGTTCTTTATTACCACGCTAACTGGATCGGTAACCTGGCTATCGGTATTACCGCCGTTTCTTATTTATCCACCTACTTCCCGGTATTAAACGACCCTATTCCTGCAGGTATCGCGTGTATCGCCATCGTGTGGCTGTTCACCTTTATCAACATGTTGGGCGGTACCTGGGTAAGCCGTCTGACCACTATCGGCCTGTTCCTGGTGTTGATCCCTGTAGTATTGACCGCCGTTGTCGGCTGGCACTGGTTTGATATGGCGACCTACCACGCAAACTGGAACACCTCCACCACTACCGATCCTCATGCGGTTATCAAAAGTATTCTGCTGTGCCTGTGGGCGTTCGTCGGCGTGGAATCTGCCGCCGTCAGCACCGGCATGGTGAAAAACCCGAAACGTACCGTACCGATGGCAACCATGTTGGGTACCGCGCTGGCGGGTATCGTTTATATCGCCGCCACTCAGGTTATCTCCGGTATGTACCCGGCTTCCGTCATGGCCTCTTCCGGTGCACCGTTTGCCGTCAGCGCCTCGACCATTCTGGGTAGCTGGGCCGCTCCACTGGTTTCTGCCTTCACCGCCTTTGCGTGCCTGACGTCTCTGGGCTCCTGGATGATGCTAGTTGGTCAGGCTGGCGTGCGTGCCGCCAACGACGGTAACTTCCCGAAAGTGTATGGCGAACTCGATAAAAACGGCATTCCTAAGAAAGGCCTGCTGTTAGCAGGCCTGAAAATGACCGGTCTGATGATTATCATCACCGTGATGAACTCCAACGGCGGTAAAGCTTCCGACCTGTTCGGTGAACTGACCGGTATTGCCGTACTGCTGACCATGCTGCCTTATTTCTACTCCTGCGTTGACCTGATTCGCTTCGAAGGCATCAACGTGCGCAACTTCGTGAGCCTTATCTGTTCGGTTCTGGGCTGTGCGTTCTGCTTCATCGCGCTGATGGGCGCAAGCTCCTTCGAACTGTCCGGCACCTTCATCGTCAGCCTGGTCATCCTGATGTTCTACGGTCGCAAAATGCACCAGCGTCAGCATAACGACGACGAAAACAAAACGGCTGAAGCGCTTTAATCGCTCCCCACTAATTTCTCTAAAGGCTCCTACCTTCACCTGCTACATCATGGCGGGAGGGGCCTTCTTTATCCGGAAACATGACTATGACTATGAACGTTATTGCTATCATGAACCACATGGGCGTCTACTTTAAAGAAGAGCCTATTCGTGAACTTCATCGCGCGCTGGAAGGCCTGAACTTCCGCATCGTTTACCCAAATGACCGTGAAGACCTGCTGAAGCTGATTGAAAATAATGCCAATCTTTGCGGCGTGATTTTTGACTGGGATAAGTACAACCTTGAGCTGTGTGAAGAGATCAGCGCGCTGAACGAGTACATGCCGGTTTATGCTTTTGCCAACAGCTACTCTACGCTCGACGTTAGCCTCAACGATCTGCGTATGCAGGTTCGCTTCTTCGAGTATGCGCTGGGCGCAGCGGCTGACATTGCGGCAAAAATCCGCCAGAGCACCGACGAATACATCGACACCATTCTGCCACCGCTGACCAAAGCGCTGTTCAAATACGTGCGTGAAGGCAAATACACCTTCTGTACCCCTGGCCACATGGGCGGCACCGCCTTCCAGAAAAGCCCGGTCGGCAGCATCTTCCATGATTTCTTCGGCCCTAACGCCATGAAATCTGATATCTCCATCTCCGTTTCCGAGCTGGGTTCTCTGCTGGACCATTCCGGCCCGCACAAAGAAGCCGAAGAGTATATCGCCCGCGTCTTTAACGCTGAGCGCAGCTATATGGTGACTAACGGTACGTCTACCGCGAACAAAATCGTTGGCATGTACTCTGCTCCAGCCGGCAGCACGGTGCTTATCGACCGTAACTGCCATAAATCGCTCACCCATCTGATGATGATGAGCAACATTACGCCGATCTACTTCCGCCCGACCCGTAACGCTTACGGCATTCTCGGCGGTATCCCACAGAGCGAATTCCAGCGCGCCACCATTGAAAAGCGTGTGAAAGCGACACCAAACGCCACCTGGCCGGTGCATGCGGTGATCACTAACTCCACCTATGACGGTCTGCTGTACAACACTGACTACATCAAGAAGACGCTGGATGTGAAATCCATCCACTTCGACTCTGCCTGGGTGCCTTACACCAACTTCTCGCCAATCTATGCGGGCAAATGTGGGATGAGCGGCGACCGTGTTGAAGGCAAAGTGATTTACGAGACCCAGTCCACGCACAAACTGCTGGCGGCGTTCTCTCAGGCATCGATGATTCACGTGAAGGGCGACATCAACGAAGAGACCTTCAACGAAGCCTACATGATGCACACCACCACCTCTCCGCATTACGGTATCGTGGCGTCCACCGAAACCGCGGCGGCGATGATGAAAGGTAATGCCGGTAAGCGTCTCATCAACGGTTCTATCGAACGTGCGATCAAGTTCCGTAAAGAGATCAAACGTCTGAAAGGCGAGTCCGAAGGCTGGTTCTTTGACGTCTGGCAGCCTGAGCACATCGACGGCCCTGACTGCTGGCCGCTGCGTTCTGACAGCGCATGGCACGGCTTTAAAAACATCGATAACGAACACATGTACCTCGACCCGATCAAAGTCACCATCCTGACTCCGGGCATGAAAAAAGACGGTACCATGGATGACTTCGGTATTCCGGCGAGTCTGGTGGCTAAATACCTCGACGAACGCGGCATCATCGTTGAGAAAACCGGCCCGTACAATCTGCTGTTCCTGTTCAGCATCGGGATCGATAAAACCAAAGCGCTGAGCCTGCTGCGCGCGTTGACCGAGTTCAAACGCGCCTTTGACCTGAACCTGCGTGTGAAAAACATTCTGCCTTCGCTGTACCAGGAAGCGCCGGAATTCTATGAAAACATGCGTATCCAGGAGCTGGCACAGGACATCCACAAACTGGTTGAGCATCACAACCTGCCGGACCTGATGTTCCGCGCCTTTGAAGTGCTGCCAGCCATGGAAATTACCCCGTTCGAAGCGTTCCAGAAAGAGCTGCACGGTGAAACGGAAGAGGTCTATCTGGATGACGTGGTGGGTCGTATCAACGCCAACATGATCCTGCCGTATCCTCCAGGCGTGCCGCTGGTGATGCCGGGTGAGATGATCACCGAGGAGAGCCGTCCGGTGCTGGAGTTCCTGCAGATGCTGTGTGAAATCGGCGCGCATTACCCAGGCTTCGAAACCGACATCCACGGTGCGTATCGTCAAGCCGATGGTCGTTACACGGTTAAAGTACTGAAAGAAAATAATAAATAACGAGAAAGACCAAAGGGAAGTGGCTTGCCACTTCCCTTTTTCATGCATTCACACAGCAAGGAGTCGAGATGAAAACACCCTCACAACCGCGCGCGATTTATTACATCGTGGCGATTCAAATCTGGGAATATTTCAGTTTTTACGGCATGCGCGCCCTGCTCATCCTTTATCTTACCCACCAGCTTGGCTTCAACGATAGCCACGCTATCGACCTCTTCAGCGCCTACGCCTCTTTGGTCTATGTGACCCCTATTCTGGGCGGTTGGCTCGCCGACCGTCTGCTCGGCAACCGAATCGCCGTCATTTCAGGCGCGCTGCTAATGACGCTTGGGCATATCGTGCTCGGCGTGGAATCGGATTCCACGTGGAGTTTATACCTTGCACTGGGGATTATCATCTGCGGCTACGGCCTGTTTAAATCCAATATCAGCTGTTTGTTAGGCGAGATGTACGCGCCCGACGACAACCGTCGAGACGGTGGTTTTTCGCTGTTGTACGCCGCAGGTAACATCGGCTCCATTGCAGCGCCTATCGCCTGCGGACTGGCCGCGCAGTGGTACGGCTGGCACGTTGGCTTCGCGCTGGCGGGCATCGGCATGTTCATTGGCCTGATCGTGTTCTTAAGCGGTCAACGCCATTTCCGCCATACCCAAGGAATGAACAAACCGGCGCTGAAAGCAGTGAAGTTTGTCCTGCCGACCTGGGGTTGGCTGGCGCTGGCGCTATGCATCGCACCGCTATTCTTCACCCTGCTGCTGCAAAACGACGGGTCTGGTTATCTGCTGGCGATTGTCTGCGCTGCCGCCGCCGTTATCGTGGCGCGCATTATGCTGCGCTTTCCGGCGCAGCGCCGCGCGCTGTGGCAAATCATTTTGCTGATGCTGACCGGCACGTTGTTCTGGGTACTGGCCCAGCAGGGCGGCAGCTCAATCAGCCTGTTTATCGACCATTTTGTTAACCGTCACTGGCTGAGCTTCGACGTACCTACCGCCCTCTTCCAGTCGGTCAACGCCGTGGCGGTGATGGCGGCGGGCGTGGTGCTGGCCTGGCTGGCGCGTCCCGAAAGCAGCGTCAGTTCCGCCTTGCGAGTATGGCTGAAGTTCGCGTTCGGACTGGTGCTGATGGGCGCGGGCTTTATGCTGCTGGCGCTGAATGCGCACGGGGCGCAACTGCACGGTCAGGCTTCGATGGGCATGATGGTCGCCGGGCTGGCGCTGATGGGCTTCGCCGAGCTGTTTATTGACCCGGTGGCGATGGCGCAGATTACGCGCCTGAACCTGCCCGGCGTAACCGGCGTGCTGACCGGCATCTATATGTTAGCAACCGGCTCGGTGGCCAACTGGCTGGCGGGTGTGGTGGCGCAGAAAACCACCGAATCACAGATTAGCGATACGGCTATCGATGCCTATGGGCACTTTTTCTCGCAGATGGGGGAATGGACGCTGGGCGTGGTGGCGTTGATTGTGGTGCTGGTGGCGTTGAAGCGTTTGCTGGGTTCGTCCAGCGAACCTTTAGCACAGACCGACGAGTAATACTGTAGGCCGGAGAAGGCGCTTGCGCCGCCATCCGGCACCCTGCACAGGCTCTGCCGGATGGCGCTTCGCTTATCCGGCCTACGTCTATTAGATTGCTGCGTCGTCTTCTTCGCCGGTACGGATACGAATCACGCGCGCGACGTCAAAGACAAAGATTTTGCCGTCGCCGATTTTACCGGTCTGCGCGGTGCGGATAATGGTATCCACACAGGTATCGACGATATCGTCGGTCACCACGATCTCAATTTTTACCTTCGGCAGAAAGTCCACCATGTACTCCGCGCCGCGGTACAGCTCGGTATGACCTTTCTGACGGCCAAAGCCTTTCACTTCCGTTACCGTCATCCCGGTGATGCCAACTTCCGCCAGCGCTTCACGTACGTCATCGAGTTTGAAGGGTTTAATAATCGCATCAATCTTTTTCATGGTGTTCCTGTCGTTTTTATCGCGTAACCGGTTGCTTACCGTATCATAAATCAGACGTATTTCGGGTGCTACTCTTTAAAGTCGTTCGCATCCAGTTCATGTCGGGAGAGCAATTTGTAGAACTCCGTGCGGTTTCGTCCGGCCATACGTGCCGCATGAGTGACGTTACCTTTGGTAATTTGCAGCAGCTTGCGCAGGTAGTTGAGTTCAAACTGATTGCGCGCTTCCACGAAGGTGGGCAGCGCGGTGTTCTCACCTTCCAACGCCTGTTCAACCAGCGCATCGCTGATAACCGGCGATGAAGTCAGTGCCACGCATTGCTCAATCACGTTGACCAACTGGCGCACGTTGCCAGGCCAGTTCGCGGCCATCAGACGCTTCATCGCATCGGTAGAAAAAGCGCGAACGAACGGCTTATGGCGATCCGCCGCCTGGCGCAGCAGGTAGTTTGCCAGCAGCGGAATATCTTCGGTGCGCTCGGCAAGGGTTGGGATCTTGAGATTCACCACGTTCAGGCGGTAGAAGAGATCTTCACGGAACTCACCGCGAGCCATCGCTTTCGGCAGATCCCGGTGGGTGGCGGAGACAATGCGCACGTTGATGTCGAGGTCACGGTTGCTGCCGAGCGGCCGCACCTTGCGCTCCTGTAGTACGCGCAGCAGTTTCACCTGCAGCGGCGCGGGCATATCGCCAATTTCATCAAGAAACAGCGTGCCGCCTTCCGCCGCCTGGAACAAGCCTTCCCGGTGGCTGACCGCACCGGTAAACGCGCCGCGCGCGTGGCCAAACAGTTCAGACTCCAGCAGTTGCTCCGGCAGCGCACCACAGTTGATGGCCACAAACGGCTTGGCGTGGCGTGGGCTGGCATTGTGAATGGCCTGCGCCAGAATCTCTTTACCGGTGCCGCTCTGGCCGTTAATCAGCACGCTGACGTCGGACTGCGCCACCATCTGCGCTTGTTCAAGCAGACGCAGCATCAGCGGACTGCGGGTGACGATCGCTTCCCGCCACCGCTCATCGTTTGCCGGTGACGTGCGCTCCAGCGCTTCGTCGATGGCTTTATAAAGCGCGTCTTTATCCACCGGTTTGGTGAGGAAGCTGAACACGCCCTGCTGGGTCGCCGAGACCGCTTCTGGAATTGAGCCGTGGGCAGTCAGGATAATGACCGGCATTCCCGGCTGTACTTTCTGAATTTCGCTGAACAGCTGCAGGCCGTCCATCTCGTCCATGCGCAGGTCGCTTATCACCAGGTCGATGCGCTCTTTCGCCAGCACTCGCAGCCCCTGCTGGCCGCTTTCTGCCGTAACAACCCGATAGCCTTCGCTGGTCAGACGCATCCCGAGGAGTTTCAGCAAGCCGGGGTCATCATCCACCAGCAGCAGGTGCGCGGGTTTACGGTTGGTCATGTTTATCCTCGTCAGCTGCCGCGCCGTGAGACATATCAGCGCCCGGTTTACGGGTGGAGAGTTGGCGTTCGATATCCGTCAGGTTTTGCAACTTGCGGGTGGTTAAATCCAGTTCGCCCTGTAGCTGCTGCTGTTGTAAGCGCAGCGCATCCAGTTGTCCGTCGCTGGTCTCCTGCAGCTTGCTGTATCGCTGACGTTCATCAGACAGCGACAGCTGTAACACCTGTCCATCGCGCCAGAGCTGATAAAGCGGGCGAATGCGAACCGGTATTTGCGGGCTGAGGGTATCAATCGCCGTGACCACCTGCCGACGCTCGGTCGGGGTAATTTTGGCGTTCGCCAGCAGGATGCCGCGCTTCAACGCGCCCTGCCAGGTATCCGTTGTCAGCGGGCTGGCTTCGGCGCGCGCGCGCGCTGCCGATAGACGGTTGGCGCAGTCTACGCTGCGCAGCCAGTAAAGGGGGTTGTTCTCTGCGGTGTCGCCGTCCAGCGACCAGATATCATCACAGTTGGTCGACAGATAATCCGCGACCTGCTGGCGCGGTTCGCCGCTTTCGGTACTATTGCCGAGGCTGTGTGGCGTCAGCGTACTATTACAGCCGGAAAGCATCAGGCAGGCGAGCCCAAATAACCCGCCGCACCACCGCCGTGGCAACCGACTTGTCCGTGCTAAAAATTGGGGCATAGTGACTCGATTTCGATTCATGTGATTGTTTTTTCAAGCCCAGGTACGGGAAGCTCAATACGAAAACAGACGTTGCCGTCCTGGGTGTCGAGAAGCTGAAGCTCTCCGTGCATTTTCCGAACGGAGTCACGCGCAAGGCTTAACCCCAGGCCGCTTCCCTTCACCGCACCTTTGCGCTGATGGCTGCCCTGATAGAAAGGCTCGAAAATCATTAATTTTTCGCCGTCCGGGATCGGCGTACCGGTATTGATAACGTCTATGGCTATCCGCGCACCATCCCGATGGCTACGAAGATAAATGTTACCGGATTCAGTGCCATAGTGCACCGCATTCGAGTAGAGATTATCCAACGCATTCATCAGAAGCGTCGGTTCAGCCAGGCAAGCTGGCGCCTGTAGGTCAACCTGCGTGTGCATCAGTTTAGCCCGTGCCGGGAGACTGTGCGCAGAAACCACCATCTCCACCAGCGGCGCCAGCGCCACGTACTCCATGCGTACGGTGGTTTCACTGAGTTTACGATTGTAGTCCAGCAGTTGTTCAATCAGGGTTTGTAGGTTGCGGCTGCTGCTGTCGAGAATATCCACCACCTCTTTTTGCTCCGCCGTCAGCGGGCCGACAACCTGGTCGGCTAACAGCTCGGTGCCCTCGCGCATGCTGGCCAGCGGCGTTTTCAGTTCGTGGGAGAGGTGACGCAGAAACTGGTGGCGCTGCGACTCCAGCCAGGAGAGCCGGTCGCTGAGCCAGATAATACGCTGCCCAACGGATCGCAATTCCCGCGGGCCTCGGAACATCACTTCACCGTCCAGCGATTGCCCTTCGCCCAGACGGTTAATCATGCTCTCAATGCCCTTCACCGGGCCGATAATCATACGGGTAAACAGCAGCACCATCGCCAGGCTTACAAGAAACAGCACCAGCGCCTGCCAGCCAAAGAACTGGCCGCGCTCGGCAATCGCTTGCTGTAACTGTTGTCCACGAGAGAAGACCACGGTGCGGGTCGCCTGCACCAGCTCGCCGTTAGCGCTGGAAAACGCTTCGAGCTTCATCACCGCCAGCTTTTCCGGGCCGCTGTTGGTGCACTGGAGGGTCGTCAGGTCATGAAGATTCTGCCGCAGACGCTGATACAGCGTGTCATCAGGCAGCACGCCCGCGTGCGCCTCCAGCATGTCGCTATAGCGCTTACGCTGGCTCTGGTACACCTTCGCCAGCGTCGGATCATCCAGCACGCAGTACTGGCGATAGCTACGCTCCATATCCAGTGCGACGTTCGCCATCGCTTCGCTGCGTCGGGCATCCATCAGCGTGGTGCGGTTGGTCTGTTCAGCCTGAGCGCTGAGCATGTTGAGGCTTTGCCATGCCTGCCAGGCAAGCACCAGCAGCGGCAGCAGAATCAGCAGGAAAGCCAGCGTCACCAGTTGGCGAAGCGATCGTGGGGAAAGCGAGAGGCGTTTCAAAAGAGAGGTCTCAGTCAATCAACGTAACGGAATGCTAACTGAGGTTATCGATGAGGGAAAGGCCAGAAATAACAAAGCCGGGCAGAAGCCCGGCTTTGTTATGGAATAAGGCGGTGCCTAACTCAACGTTTCGCCCGATGGTTGATAAAGCATCGCTATTATCAGTTGCTGGACGGCAGGCACCTTGTTGTGCGTCATTCGAAGTTTATGTAGCACGTCCCGAAGGGGCTGACATAAGAAGGTGAATGAGCCACTGGTTAATATTATGCACGATGCGTGCCACAATACAAAACAATAAATTAACATAATGATAAATATAGAAAATATACCAATTATCATATTGTTCGTTGCTGAACGGGTTTTGGGCTTTTTGTCGCTAATTAGCAACACCTAAAATCGATAATTAAAAATAACATATAAATCATCACGTTAAATGTCTCCATTTGGCGACACCGCAACCCTCTCTATGTCGGGGTTTCCCGACACTCTCGATAACAACGCCTTAATGTAGGCCTGATAAGCGCAGCGCCATCAGGCAAATCTGCGCATATTGCCGGATGGCGGCGTAAACGCCCTATTCGGCCTACCTATAAAAAAGCCCCTCACCAGGAGGGGCTTGATACGTTAAGCGTTAGTCTTAACCAAGCTGCTTACGCGCATTGCGGAAGATACGCATCCACGGGCTGTCCTCGCCCCAGTTTTCCGGGTGCCAGGAGTTGGAGACCGTACGGAACACGCGCTCCGGGTGCGGCATCATAATGGTGACGCGACCGCTTTCGTTGGTCACGGCGGTGATCCCGTTTGGCGAGCCGTTCGGGTTCGCCGGATAAGCTTCGGTGACTTTACCGAAGTTATCCACGAAGCGCAGCGCCACCAGCCCTTTGCTTTCAAGCTGAGCCAGATGCGCACCGTCGCGAACTTCTACATGGCCTTCACCGTGAGAAACGGCGATTGGCATGCGAGAACCTTCCATACCGGCGAGCAGCAGCGATGGGCTGCTGGCCACTTCCACTAGGCTGAAGCGCGCTTCAAAGCGGTCGGACTGGTTACGCACAAAGCGCGGCCACAGGTCGCTGCCTGGGATCAGCTCATGCAGGTTAGACATCATCTGGCAGCCGTTACACACGCCCAATGCCAGCGTCTGCGGACGGTGGAAGAAGGTCGCAAACTCGTCGCGTACGCGGTTGTTGAACAGGATGGATTTTGCCCAGCCTTCCCCCGCGCCCAGTACGTCACCGTAGGAGAAGCCACCGCAGGCCACCAGCGCCTGGAAGTCTGCCAGACCGGTACGCCCAGCAAGCAGGTCACTCATGTGTACGTCGATGGCATCAAAGCCCGCACGGTGGAAAGCAGCCGCCATCTCAACGTGAGAGTTCACGCCCTGCTCGCGCAGTACCGCCACTTTCGGACGCGCACCGGTGGAGATGTAAGGTGCTGCGACATCAGCCGCGATATCGAAGGTGAGCTTCACGTTGAGGCCCGGGTCGTTATCATTGGCTTTCGCGTCGTGTTCCTGATCGGCACACTCTGGGTTATCACGCAGACGCTGCATCTGCCAGGTGGTTTCTGCCCACCACATACGCAGCGTAGTGCGGCTTTCGCTGAATACCGACTGACCGTTGGCGGTCAGGGTGAAGCGGTCGCCTTCCACGGCTTTACCGAGGAAGTGTACGCAGTCTGCCAGGCCGTTGGCCGCCAGAATCGCCTCTACCGCTTCGCGGTCAGCGGCACGCACCTGAATCACCGCGCCCAGCTCTTCGTTGAACAGCGCCGCCAGACGATCGTCGCCGAGGGTTGCCACGTCGGCTTCCACGCCGCAGTGACCGGCAAAGGCCATCTCCGCCAGCGTCACCAGCAGGCCGCCGTCGGAACGGTCGTGGTAGGCCAGCAGCTTACGCTGTGCGACCAGCGCCTGAATCGCCTCGTAGAAGCCTTTCAGCTGCGCGACATCGCGCACGTCGGCTGGCTTGTCGCCCAGCTGGCGGTAAACCTGCGCCAGCGCGGTCGCACCCAGCGCATTATGACCTTTACCGAGGTCAATCAGCAGCAGGGCGTTGTCTTCAGTGACCAGCTGCGGCGTGATGGTGTGACGCACATCTTCAACGCGAGCAAAGGCGGAAATCACCAGCGACAGCGGCGAGGTCATTTCGCGCTGCTCGTTGCCTTCCTGCCAGCGGGTTTTCATCGACATGGAGTCTTTGCCCACCGGAATGGTCAGGCCCAACTGCGGACACATCTCTTCGCCAATCGCCTTCACCGCTTCGTACAGACCAGCGTCTTCGCCTGGGTGACCTGCGGCTGACATCCAGTTTGCCGAGAGCTTAATGTGTTTGATGTTGCCAATCTGGGTCGCAGCGATGTTAGTCAGCGCTTCACCTACCGCCAGACGGGCGGAAGCGGCAAAGTCCAGCAGCGCAACCGGCGCACGTTCGCCGATAGACATCGCTTCGCCGTAGTAGCTGTCGAGGCTGGCGGTGGTCACCGCGCAGTTCGCTACCGGGATCTGCCACGGACCAACCATCTGGTCGCGCGCGACCATACCGGTGACGGTACGGTCGCCGATGGTCACGAGGAAGGTTTTCTCCGCGACGGTTGGCAGGTGCAGTACGCGGTTCACCGCATCGGCAATCGTAATCTGTTCACGGGCAAGCGCTTCGCCCTTCGCTTTCAGCGTCTGCACGTCGCGGGTCATCTTCGGCGTTTTGCCGAGCAGCACATCAAGCGGCATGTCGATTGGCTGATTGTCGAAGTGGCTGTCGCTGAGCGTCAGGTGCTTCTCTTCGGTAGCTTCACCGATGACCGCGTACGGCGCGCGTTCACGCTTACACAGTTCATCGAACAGCGGAAGCTGGTCAGCGGCCACCGCCAGCACGTAGCGTTCCTGGGATTCGTTACACCAGATTTCCAGCGGGCTCATCCCCGGTTCATCGCTCAGGATGTCGCGCAGCTGGAATTTACCGCCGCGTCCGCCGTCGCTCACCAGCTCCGGCATGGCGTTAGACAGGCCGCCTGCGCCCACGTCGTGGATAAACAGAATCGGGTTGGCATCGCCCAATTGCCAGCAGCGGTCGATAACTTCCTGGCAGCGGCGTTCCATTTCCGGGTTGTCGCGCTGTACGGAAGCGAAGTCGAGGTCAGCGTCAGACTGGCCGGAAGCCATTGAAGAGGCTGCACCGCCGCCCAGGCCGATATTCATCGCCGGGCCACCGAGCACGATCAGCTTCGCGCCCACCACGATCTCGCCTTTCTGTACGTGATCGGCGCGGATGTTGCCGATCCCGCCCGCCAGCATGATTGGTTTGTGATAGCCGCGCAGCTCTTCGCCGTTGTGGCTGTTCACTTTTTCTTCGTAGGTACGGAAGTAGCCGGTCAGCGCCGGGCGACCGAATTCGTTGTTGAACGCCGCGCCGCCCAGTGGGCCGTCGGTCATGATGTCCAGCGCGGTAACGATACGATCCGGCTTGCCGAAGTCTTCTTCCCACGGCTGTTCAAAGCCAGGAATACGCAGGTTGGAAACGGAGAAGCCCACCAGCCCCGCTTTTGGCTTGGCACCGCGACCGGTTGCGCCTTCATCGCGGATTTCCCCGCCGGAGCCGGTTGCCGCGCCCGGCCATGGAGAGATAGCCGTCGGGTGGTTATGGGTTTCGACCTTCATCAGGATATGCGCAGGTTCCTGATGGAAATCGTAGCGGCCGGTTTTGTGGTCGGCAAAGTAACGGCCGACTTCAGAGCCTTCCATCACCGCGGCGTTGTCTTTATAAGCAGACAGCACGTGATCCGGCGTGGTTTCAAAGGTGTTTTTGATCATCTTAAACAGCGACTTCGGCTGCTGTTTACCGTCGATAATCCAATCGGCGTTAAAAATCTTGTGACGACAGTGCTCGGAGTTCGCCTGGGCGAACATGTAGAGCTCGATGTCGTTCGGGTTGCGACCCAGTTTGGTAAACGCATCCTGCAGGTAGTCAATCTCATCGTCCGCCAGCGCCAGACCCAGACGAATGTTGGCATCAATCAGCGCCTGACGCCCCTGCCCCAGCAGATCCACGCTAGCAACCGGTGCCGGCTGATGGTGGGCAAACAGTTTTTCAGCGTCCTGCAGCGAGTCAAATACGCTCTCCATCATGCGGTCGTGCAGTTCAGCCGCCACCACGCTCACCTGCTCAGCGGTCAGGCTGGCAGCGTCAATGTAGTACGCCACGCCGCGCTCCAGGCGCAGAACCTGCGCTAAACCGCAGTTGTGGGCGATATCGGTAGCTTTTGAAGACCAGGGGGAGATGGTGCCAGGGCGAGGGGTGACGAGCAGCAGTTTACCGGTTGGGTTATGGCTATTAAGGCTTGGGCCATACTGCAACAGTCGCTCAAGTCGGGCTCGCTCTTCTTGATTAAGCGGCGCGTCCAGGTCAGCAAAATGGACATACTCGGCGTAAATATTGCTTACCGGGAGGTTGGCTGCCTGAAACCGCGTCAGCAGTTTGTTAATACGAAATGCAGACAGTGCAGGCGAACCACGCAGAATTTCCATCATAAGTCTCTCGTCTTCTCAGCTTTCAGTGTGCGCAATGGGGGAGAACGGGCGCTATTATAGAGAATCCTGCGCCCATACGAAACCGTTTGCGTCGAAATAAACGCATCTCTTTTCTTTATCAATAGATGTGACGTATCTCTCGAATAAGTTGCCAACTGGCGCAATGTTAAGCAAAATGCCGCTCATTCTGTCATAACGCATTAAATTATCTGGTTTCTCCTCTGGCAACGCAGTGAATTAACTATTTGAAAAAGTTAAAGATTAATTACCTGCTCATTGGCCTTGTTACGCTGCTGCTCGCGGCGGCGCTTTGGCCCTCAATTCCCTGGTTTGGCAAACCAGAGAATCGTATCGCCGCGATCAAAGAGCGGGGGGAGCTGCGCGTCAGTACCATACAGTCCCCGCTGACCTACACCACCGTCAATGATAAAGACTACGGGCTCGATTATGAGCTCGCCCAACAGTTCGCCGATTACCTGGGCGTGAAGCTGAAAGTCACGGTTCGGCATAACATCAGCCAGCTGTTTGATGATTTAGACCATGGGGATGCCGATATGCTGGCTGCCGGTCTGGTCTATAACAGCGAGCGCATCAAAAGTTATCAGGCGGGACCGACGTACTATTCGGTTTCACAGCAGTTGGTTTACCGCGTTGGCAGCACGCGTCCAAGAAACCTCAGCAATGTCACGGCCGACCAACTGACCATTGCCCCGGGTCAGGTAGTTATCAGCGATCTGCAAAATCTGCAGGCGCAGAAATATCCGGACCTATCCTGGACCGTTGACGTAAAACGCAGTTCAGCCGACCTGATGCAGGCGGTTATCGACGGTAAGCTCGACTACACCATCGCCGACTCGGTGGCTATCGGCCTGTTCCAGCGCGTTCATCCGGAGCTTGCGGTGGCTCTTGACGTCACCGACGAGCAACCGGTCACCTGGTTTAGCCTGCAGGATGACGACAATACGCTCTCTGCGGCCATGCTCGACTTCTTCAATAATATTAATGAAGACGGCACCCTTGCCCGCCTGGAAGAGAAGTACCTCGGCCACGGCGACGATTTCGACTATGTCGATACCCGCTCGTTCCTGCGCGCGGTCGATAGCGTACTGCCAGACCTGCAGCCGCTATTTGAAAAGTACGCGAGCGAAATCGACTGGAAACTGCTCGCCGCCATCTCTTATCAGGAATCGCATTGGGACCCGCTTGCCACCTCACCTACCGGCGTGCGCGGCCTGATGATGCTGACCAAAAATACCGCGCAGAGTCTGGGATTGAGCGACCGTACCGATGCCGAGCAGAGCATCAGCGGCGGGATGCGCTATCTACAGGATATGATGAGCAAAGTGCCGGACAGCGTACCGCAGGATGAAAAAATCTGGTTTGCACTGGCGGCTTATAATATGGGCTACGCGCATATGCTCGATGCCCGCGCGCTGACAGCGAAGCAGAAAGGCAATCCGGATAGCTGGGCCGACGTCAAACAGCGGCTGCCGCTGCTCAGCCAGAAACCCTGGTACAGCAAACTCACCTACGGCTACGCCCGCGGGCACGAGGCCTATGCTTACGTGGAAAACATCCGTAAGTACCAGATTAGCCTGGTGGGCTATTTGCAGGAAAAAGAGAAGAAAGCGACGGAGGAGATGGCGATAGCGGAAGCCTATCCGGCGGTATCGCCACATGAGTTACAGCACAGTGAAAACGACACAGGTATTTTTTCGTTCCTGCGTCGCGGTGACCGCGATAACAACGAATCACCGCTGCTGCGCTTCACCTCGAAAAACTAGCTACCCTTTTGCGCCTGTCTGAGCGCCTTTTGCTGCTGACGACGATAACGGAAGAAGTCGCTGAGCATCGTGGAACATTCCTCAGCCAGCACCCCTTCGGTTATCTCTACCCGGTGGTTCATTCCTGGATGATGCAGCACGTCGATTAACGACCCTGCCGCGCCGGTTTTGGCGTCACGCGCGCCGAAGACCAGATTACCGATACGCCCATGCACCATCGCACCGGCGCACATCACGCAAGGTTCCAGCGTCACATACAGCGTGGTATCAATCAGACGGTAGTTTTGCAGCACCAGTCCGCCCTGGCGCAGCGCCATGATTTCCGCATGCGCTGTAGGATCATGATGGCCAATCGGGCGGTTCCACCCTTCGCCTATCACCTGATTGTTATGCACCAGCACAGCCCCTACCGGTACTTCCCCCTCGTCCCAGGCTCGTTGGGCAAGCACAAGCGCATGGCGCATCCAGTATTCATGATTCAGTTCAATGTCGGACAACGTGGGGACTCCAGATGATAAAACGCGGCGCATTATACACAAATTCCGTCAAAGCGCAGCGCTGACTATTCCAGCTGCTCCAGCTCACCGTGGGAAGTGACTCGCCAGCGATGCTCACAGAAAAAGAGTAGCGGGTTATCCTGCTTGCTGTCGCTGTAGCCGCTGTATAACCGCAGCGGTGTGCCGAGACGCTGTTCAAGCTGCACCACTTTTTCACGCCCCAGACAGCGTACCGATAGCACTCGGCCGCCGAAGGCCCGACGCATCTGGCTGCCAATCAGGTTCACCTGCGACATCCAGCGCGCATCCGCATAAGCCTGTTCCACCAGCGATTGCGGTGAACCGGTGACAAGCCAGACGTCGACATCCTGATGCTGGAGATAGTTATCCAACCGCTGCTGAACCACAGGAAACGAAGTGACGGCAGCGCGAAACCTGACGATAAAGCTGGCCTCCAGCGCCTTCAGCGTTGTCTCACGACGGCCGAAGGTACATCCCCATAGCAATACGCTCACCGGCCAACGTGCCGAGCGGCCTTTCACCAGCATTGCCGCGCCAATAATCGGCAATAAGGGGAGCACCAGCAGCGTATTAAGCGGTAATCGGCGCAACAGATAGCGTAAAAAGGCACCGAACAGATCCTGCTGGTGCAGCGTGCCATCAAGGTCAAAAAACACCACGCGGCGAACGTGATTAATCAAATGCAACTCCTGTCAGTTCCTGGCGTTCCAGATTACAGACTACCAGAGAACCCTTTGACTTTCGTCACCGGGCACGCCTGATAGAAATAGCGACGTTTTTACAAACACATAGCACATTTAATTCGATATATTCCGTTATAATAGAATACAAAATTCTTGCAAACGAGCAGAATGGTGGCCTGGCACGTCGTGCTCATTGTGCCCGTGAGGTTATTATGAATTGTTTACTCAGTATCCGTCAGCGTTATCCCCAGCTGGCGCAAAGCGACAGAAAGCTCGCCGATTTTATTCTGGCGCAGCCTGATTTAGCGCGGCATTTAAGCTCGCAGCAGCTCGCCAGCCAGTCTGGCGTTAGCCAGTCTAGTGTGGTGAAGTTCGCCCAGAAGCTAGGCTTTAAAGGCTTTCCCGCGCTGAAACTCGCACTGAGTGAAGCGCTCGCCAGCAACGCGAATCCGCATTCCGTACCGGTTCATAACCAGATCTGCGGCGATGACCCGCTGCGTCTTGTCGGTGAGAAGCTAATTAAAGACAACGTGGCGGCGATGCACGCTTCGCTTGACGTCAACACCGAAGACAAGCTGATGGAGACGGTCAACCTGCTGCGCAACGCGCGCCGCATTGTGCTGACGGGGATTGGTGCCTCTGGCCTGGTAGCGCGTAACTTTAGCTGGAAGCTGATGAAAATCGGTCTGAACGTCGTTTCCGAGCAGGATATGCACGCCCTGTTGGCGACCGTTCAGGCGATGACTCAGGATGATTTGCTGCTGGCTATCTCTTACTCCGGCGCGCGTCGTGAAATTAATCTCGCCGCCGATGAGATGCTGCGTGTCGGTGGCAAGGTGGTGGCTATTACCGGCTTTTCACCCAACGCCCTTCAGCAGCGTGCGACGCACTGTCTGTATACCATTGCCGAAGAGCAGGCCACCCGCAGCGCGGCTATCTCTTCGACTAGCGCGCAGATGATGTTGACCGACCTACTATTTATGGGGCTGGTACAGCAGGACCTGGAAAACGCGCCGGAGCGTATTCGCCACAGCGAGGCGCTGGTGAAAAAGCTGGTTTGATCGCCGGTGCTATTACCACAGAAAAGGTATGGCCTGAGTGGAAAATGAGCGTATAATGCGCGCCCTGTTTATTTCGTTTCTGAGAATATCCTGATGGCGCTGTTAATCACCAAAAAATGTATCAACTGCGATATGTGCGAGCCGGAATGCCCGAACGAGGCGATTTCGATGGGTGATAGCATCTATGAGATCAACAGCGATCGCTGCACCGAGTGCATTGGCCATTACGATACGCCAACCTGTCAGAAGGTGTGCCCGATCCCGAATACCATTCTTAAGGATCCGGCACATTCAGAGAGCGAAGAGCAGCTGTGGGATAAATTCGTGCAGATGCATCACGCGGACAAGATCTAGCTTTCGATAATCACCGTGGCACAGGCGTAGTGGCGCTCATCGGCAAGCGTCACATGCATATGCGCCACGCCCATTCGCTCTGCCAGCAGCTTGGCCTCACCCCATAACCGCAGCTTCGGTTTACCCATTTCATCGTTGTAAACTTCAAACTGGTTAAACGCCAGGCCGTTACGAATACCGGTGCCCAGCGCTTTAGAGGCCGCTTCTTTGACCGCAAAGCGCTTCGCCAGAAAACGCACCGGCTGCTGGTGCGTCTCCCAGATGGCCCATTCGTTATCGCTGAGCACGCGACGAGCAAGGCGATCGCCGCTGCGGGCAATCACCCCTTCAATACGGGCGATTTCGACGATATCGGTTCCGAGCCCCAGAATCGCCATTACGCGCGCGCTTCCAGCATCAAGCGTTTCATCTCGGCAACCGCCTCTTTCAGGCCGGTCATCACTGCACGCCCAATAATGGCATGGCCGATATTCAGCTCATGCATTTCCGGCAGCGCGGCAACCGCTTTAACATTGTGGTAGGTGAGGCCGTGGCCGGCATTCACCTTCAGCCCCAGGCTGGCGGCATAGGTCGCGGCTTTCGCGATACGCTCAAGCTCTTTCGCCTGTTCAGCATCGGTGGTGGCATCCGCATAGCAGCCGGTATGGATTTCGATATACGGCGCGCCAACGTCGGCCGCGGCTTTAATCTGTGCGTTATCGGCATCAATAAACAGCGACACCAGAATACCAGCGCCGGCCAGGCGTTTGCAGGCATCGCGCATTTTATCGAGCTGACCGGCCACGTCCAGACCGCCTTCAGTGGTGACTTCCTGACGCTTTTCCGGCACCAGGCAGCAGAAATGCGGTTTGGTTTCACAGGCGATGGTCAGCATCTCTTCGGTGACCGCCATCTCCAGGTTCATGCGGGTGTCCAGCGTCTGACGCAGAATGCGCACGTCGCGGTCAGTGATGTGGCGACGATCTTCACGTAAATGCACGGTGATGCCATCCGCACCGGCCTGCTCGGCGATAAATGCCGCCTGAACCGGATCGGGATAGGCGGTGCCGCGCGCGTTACGCAGGGTGGCAATGTGGTCAATATTGACGCCTAACAGTAATTCAGCCATGACAATCCTCGTGTCTTTATTTTTAACGTTCATTTCCCCTCGCCCCGGCCCTCTGCCCAAAGAGCAAGGGGGAAAGCGGGATGAGTGCAATCAGGGTTTCTGCTTGGGGACAAACTGGCGAAAGAGCTCGCGGCTCTTAAGCGGTTTACCACCAAGATACGGCTTCAGTGCCATACGGGTAAAGCGTTTCGCGGCGCGCAGCGAGTCCACGTCAGGAAATTCACGGCTTTCCAGCGCTTTCAAATGGCGCCCGGTAAAGGTGTTGTTATCGATAACCACGCTCGCGATAAACCCTTTCTCTTCACGGTAGCGGTAGGTCATGGTGTCATCAACCTCATCGCCGCTACCGGCGCAGTGCAGAAAATCGACGCCGTAGCCCAGATGCCCCAGCAGCGCGAGCTCAAAGCGGCGCAGCGCGGGTTCTGGCGAGCCCGTTGCACCGGCCAGCGCCTGGATGCAGTACAGATAATCGAAGAAGAGTTCAGAGAAGCGGGTTTCGTGCTCCAGCACGCGGGAGAGCAACTCGTTGACGTACAGACCGCTATAAAGCGTGATGCCGCTTAAGGGAAGTGCGAGTGAGACCGCTTCCGCGCTACGCAGCGTTTTGACTTCGCCACGCCCGCCAAAGCGAACTAATAAGGGAGTAAAGGGCTGAAGCGCACCTTTGAGGTTGGAACGTTTGGAACGTGCGCCTTTAGCCACAAGGCGCACGCGACCCGACTCTTCCGTGAAGACGTCCAGTATTAAACTGGTTTCGCTCCAGGGACGACTATGCAGGACGAAAGCGCGCTGCCAGCCTTCCATCGGGGATTACTCTCAGAGATCGTCGGTATAACCGAGACTACGCAGTGCGCGCTCGTCATCGGCCCAGCCAGATTTCACTTTCACCCACAGTTCAAGGTGAACAGGCGCTTCGAACATATCCTGCATGTCCTTACGGGCTTCGATACCGATGGTTTTGATTTTGGAACCTTTGTTACCAATAACCATCTTCTTCTGCCCTTCACGCTCAACCAGAATCAGGCCGTTAACGTCATAGCCACCGCGCTCGTTAGAGACGAAGCGTTCGATTTCAACGGTGACTGAATACGGCAGCTCAGCGCCCAGGAAACGCATCAGTTTTTCACGGATGATTTCAGAAGCCATAAAGCGCTGTGAACGGTCGGTGATGTAGTCTTCCGGGAAGTGGTGAATAGCTTCCGGCAGGTGCTTACGCACGATACCCGCGATGGTATCCACGTTCAGACCGGTCTCTGCAGACATCGGTACGATATCGAGGAAGTCCATCTGGCTGCCGAGGAACTGCAGGTGCGGCAGCAGATCCGCCTTTTCCTGCACGTTATCGACTTTGTTCACCGCCAGAATCACCGGCGCTTTACCGCCGCGCAGTTTGTTCAGCACCATTTCGTCGTCAGGCGTCCAGCGGGTACCTTCCACCACGAAAATGATCAGCTCAACGTCGCCGATAGAGCTGCTGGCCGCTTTGTTCATCAGGCGGTTGATTGCGCGTTTTTCTTCCATGTGCAGGCCCGGGGTATCTACGTAGATAGCCTGGTATGCACCTTCGGTATGAATACCGACAATACGGTGACGCGTGGTTTGCGCTTTACGCGACGTGATGGAGATCTTCTGCCCCAGCAGTTCGTTCAGCAGCGTGGATTTGCCAACGTTCGGACGACCGACGATGGCAATAAATCCGCAGTAAGTTTTTTCTTCGCTCATTCCAGCTCCAGCTTTTTCAACGCCTGTTCGGCGGCAGCCTGTTCCGCCTTGCGACGACTGGAACCTGTGCCGACCACCGGTTCACTCAGGCCGCTAACCTGGCAGTGGATAGTAAATTCTTGATCGTGTGCTTCCCCGCGCACCTGAACCACCAGATAAGACGGCAGCGGCAGGTGACGGCCTTGCAGATACTCCTGCAAGCGTGTTTTTGGATCTTTTTGCTTATCACCTGGGCTGATTTCGTCCAGGCGGGTCTGGTACCAGGAGAGGATCAGCTTCTCAACGTTCTGAATGTCGCTGTCGAGGAACACCCCGCCAATTAACGCTTCAACCGTATCCGCCAGAATAGATTCCCGACGGAAGCCGCCGCTTTTCAGTTCACCCGGCCCTAAGCGCAGGCATTCACCCAGCTCAAATTCGCGAGCGATTTCCGCCAGCGTATTACCTCGAACCAGCGTCGCACGCATACGGCTCATATCCCCTTCATCCACGCGTGGGAAGCGGTGATAGAGCGCGTTCGCGATCACATAGCTTAAAATTGAATCGCCCAAAAACTCTAAGCGTTCGTTGTGCTTGCTGCTGGCACTGCGGTGCGTTAATGCCTGCTGCAACAGTTCCTGATGAACAAAAGTGTAGCCCAGCTTTCGTTGAAGCCGATTAATTACGATGGGGTTCATGCGATACCAAATAAATAAATGCGTCAAAAATGCAGCACACGAAACAGACCTGAAGGAAACCAATGCGGTTTCGTGTGCCGTGTCCCTGATAAGAGACATCCGAAACTTCGGGGGGATATTCTATACGCAACGACAAGGGATGTCGTTAGTTTGAATGGATTAAAACACGAAATAATTCACGCGGCGACTATTCAGCCACCGCGTGAAGTCAGGCTAAGAATTAATGGATCCCACCGATGCGGCTTAAACGCACGCCGGTTGGCCATTGACCCTCTTGTTTTTCAAAGCTCATCCAGATGGCGGTCGCTTTACCTACCAGGTTCGCTTCCGGCACAAAGCCCCAGTAACGGCTGTCCGCGCTGTTGTCGCGGTTGTCACCCATCATGAAGTAGTGGCCTGGCGGTACAATCCAGGTTGCCAACGGCAAACCGGACTGATGGTAATACATGCCGACCTGATCCTGCGCGATTGGCACGGTCAGGATACGGTGATTCACATCACCCAGCGTTTCCTGGCGCTGCGTCAGGCGTACGCCATCCGCTTTGCTTTCGCCCTGCGGCATCTCAAAGAAGCCGCTGGTCGCTTCACCGCCGTTGCTGCGGGAGAAGGTCTGGACGAAATCGCTCGGTTCAACGTTAGAGTAGGTCACCGGCAGTGCGCTACCGCACGCCTGACCGGAGCTGCATCCTGGTTGAATGGTCACCTGCTTGGCGATGGGATCGTAGGTCACTTTGTCCCCAGGCAGACCCACAGCACGCTTAATGTAATCAAGGCGCGGATCTTCCGGGTATTTGAACACCACAATGTCGCCACGTTTCGGATGACCAGTTTCAATCAGCGTCTTCTGGTAAATAGGATCTTTAATCCCGTAGGCAAATTTCTCCACCAGGATAAAGTCACCAATCAACAGCGTTGGCATCATCGAACCAGATGGGATCTGGAACGGTTCATAGATAAATGAACGCACGATCAGCACGATGGCCAGCACCGGGAAGACCGAAGCGCCGGTTTCCAGCCAGCCCGGTTTCGGGCCAACTTTCTTCAGCGTTTTTTTATCCAGCGCTTCGCCGGTGGCAACCTGCGCTGCCGCCTGACGTTCCCGCCGCTTGGGCGCGAAGATAAACTTATCAACGCACCACAAAAGGCCCGTTACCAGTGTGGCAATCACCAGAATCAGGGCAAACATGTTCGCCATGCCAACTCCTTAGAGATTATTTATTGTCTTTACCGACATGCAGAATGGCGAGGAAGGCTTCCTGCGGCAGTTCGACGTTACCGATCTGCTTCATTCGCTTTTTACCCTCTTTCTGTTTTTGCAGCAGCTTTTTCTTACGGCTGATATCGCCACCGTAGCATTTCGCCAGAACGTTTTTACGCAACTGCTTAACGGTTGAACGCGCGATAATATGTGTGCCGATGGCCGCCTGAATCGCGATATCAAACTGCTGACGCGGGATCAGATCTTTCATCTTCTCAACCAGTTCACGACCACGGCTCTGAGAGTTATCGCGGTGTGTGATCAGCGCCAGAGCGTCGACGCGTTCGTTGTTGATGAGAACATCAACGCGAACCATGTCAGAAGCCTGGAAACGTTTGAAGTTGTAGTCCAGCGACGCGTAGCCACGGGAGGTCGACTTCAGGCGGTCGAAGAAGTCGAGAACCACTTCCGCCATCGGGATTTCATAGGTCAGCGCCACCTGGTTACCGTGGTAAACCATGTTGGTCTGCACGCCACGCTTCTCAATACACAGCGTAATCACGTTGCCAAGGTAAGCCTGTGGCAGCAGCATGTGACATTCCGCGATTGGCTCACGCAGTTCATAGATGTTGTTCAGCGGCGGCAGCTTGGAAGGGCTATCAACGTAGATAGTTTCTCTGCCCGTGGTTTCCACTTCGTACACTACGGTAGGCGCGGTGGTGATCAGATCCAGATCGTATTCACGTTCCAGACGTTCCTGAATGATTTCCATGTGCAGCAGGCCGAGGAAGCCGCAGCGGAAGCCGAAGCCCAGCGCCGTAGAGCTTTCTGGCTCGTAGAACAGGGAAGCATCGTTCAGGCTCAGCTTGCCGAGCGCATCACGGAAGTTTTCGTAATCATCAGAGCTGACCGGGAACAGGCCGGCGTAAACCTGAGGTTTCACCTTTTTAAAACCCGGCAGCGCTTTATCCGCTGGGTTACGCGATGTCGTTAAGGTATCCCCTACCGGCGCGCCCAGGATGTCTTTGATTGCACAAACCAGCCAACCTACCTCGCCACATTTCAGCTCGGTACGGTCAACCTGTTTCGGCGTGAAGATACCCAGACGGTCTGCGTTGTAGACCTGACCGGTACTCATCACCTTAATTTTGTCGCCTTTACGCATGGTGCCGTTTTTAATACGCACCAGCGATACCACGCCCAGGTAGTTATCGAACCAGGAGTCGATAATCAGCGCCTGCAGCGGGCCTTCCGGGTCACCTTCCGGCGGCGGAATCTCGCGCACCAGACGTTCCAGTACATCGGTCACGCCCACGCCAGTTTTCGCCGAGCAGCGTACTGCGTCGGTGGCGTCGATGCCGACGATATCTTCAATCTCTTCCGCTACGCGTTCTGGATCGGCAGCTGGCAGGTCGATTTTATTCAGAACCGGCACCACTTCCAGATCCATTTCCATGGCGGTGTAGCAGTTCGCCAGCGTCTGCGCTTCTACGCCCTGCCCGGCGTCAACCACCAGCAGTGCGCCTTCACAGGCCGCAAGGGAACGGGAAACTTCATAGGAGAAGTCGACGTGGCCTGGGGTGTCGATAAAGTTCAGCTGATAGGTTTCCCCGTCGGCTGATTTAAAGTCCAGCGTCACGCTCTGCGCTTTGATGGTAATGCCACGTTCGCGTTCCAGATCCATTGAATCCAGAACCTGGGCTTCCATTTCGCGATCGGAAAGGCCACCACAAATCTGAATAATGCGGTCAGACAGCGTCGATTTACCGTGGTCGATATGTGCAATGATGGAGAAGTTACGTATATTCTTCATATATTAAAATATTTATGCCTTACGAATACTTTGAGGCCGCGGTACGGAGCCTGACGTTATTGTCGTTCGAAAACGCCGCATTCTACACTACAACCGCGTAACCAGGAAATGCTCTTCCCGCAAGCATAGCGCTTCCTGCGAGGAGTGTTCCAAAAATAATAAAGCCAGCGTAATCACTGGCTCATTTCGGTAGAAGACGTGGTGCGAATCAGGTCAGGCGGAAGCCCCACGCTGATGATGATAGGCTGCCAGGTTTCCCTCGCGGCAAGCCGCGGCGAGAGGCCTTTGGCAATCAGGAACCCGCCAACGCCACCAAGCACCGCGCCGCTGAGCGCCGCAATATCAGTGCCGAACAGGACCTGAAACAGTGCCGCGACCACGAACAGCCCCAGCAGCGGAGACATATAAACCAGCATCGCAGAGCCGAGGAGGCTACCTTCGGTAATGCCCAACTCCACTTTTTGCCCCGTAACCAGCGGTTCAGCGCTAGGAACAGAGATGGTGTGGTTGGTCTGTGGCCCCAGCTTATTCAGCACCCGGCTGCCGCAGCCTGCACGTGATGCGCAGCTATTGCAGGAGGCTTTTACATCGCAGCTCACCTGCGCAATACCGTTATTCCATGCAATAACGGTAGCCCACTCTTTAATCATTGCGCACCCTTGAATTGAATACCGTCAGCAACGCGTTTCGCCGTCGGAGGCGGAAGCTCGCCAACAATCGTGATATCGGCCTGATTGCGGATGGTCGTCGTGACCGTGCGGCGGCCGGTACGCAGCATCTGTTCGCTGCTATTAGCCGTTGCGCGGCTGATATTCACAGAGAAGCTAAACAGACCGTCGGAATAGAGACGGGACTCAACCGGGCTGTCGACGCTCGGCAGCGTACGACGGCTGCTGGAGACCTCTTTAAAGCCCTGCGGCAGCCAGCTTGTCGTCCAGTTGAAGGTCGCGCTGGTGCCCGTTGGTAAGGAGAGCTGCGGCGGCAGGTTGGCTTTCGCCAGCCCCTGCATGCTGGTGCTCACCTGATCGCCCGTAGAAATAGCGACAACCCGGAACTGTTCCAGGGTTTCACCATCACGGTCGAGCAGGTCAACGCGCATCGGCAGCTTGCTTTCGGAGTCCATCCACACGATATAGCTATAGCGTGTGCCGTCTCGCGCCACAACGCGGATGACATCGCACATGCGGTCCGCAATACGCGTACGGCCTACGGAGATAAAATCGTAGTAAGGCGCCAGACGTTTGAAATCGGTATAAACCAGCGATGGCAGCGAGTCGACAATATAGTCGCCGTTCAGCGTGAAGGGATCGAGACCTGGCTCAAAATAGCTAATCTCATTTCCACGCTGAACCACTTCGCGGCGCGGGCCGTCCATCTGCAGCAATTCCGCCAGCGGCTGCCCATTAAGACGCACGTGACGATAGCGCAGTGATTCGACGCCTGATTTATTAATGCTGACGAACGACAGCTCGTAGTTGAGTGACTGACTGGCCAGATTCATCTCCTGCAACAACGCCCCGGACGATACATCAGCCGAGGCGTTGGCGGTGAAGAACAGGCTACCAGCCACAAGGGACATGGCACACCAAAGTTGCTTCATTACTGCGATTGCGTTCCTAGAGTTTGGTATCCTGGCACCTGAACAGCTGCTTGCTGGGTTTGTGCCTGCTCAAACTGAAGCTGTTCTGAATGCAAGCGACGCTGCAATTCATAGTCCTGCAGCATAGCATTAATACGACGACGCTGTTCCTGAACCTGTTGAGGCCCGGTGCTGCCTGCCGATGCGTCTGTAGGAACCCCCAGACTCACTGGACTGGCTTTACCCATCATCGGCAGCGTGTTGAATACCGGCGATTCAGGTTGGGAGGATTCCGGTTGTCCATTATAGTGCTGAACGCCGACAATAACAGCAAGCGATACACAAGCTGCCACTCCCATCTGGGTAAGCGAACTGGCCCACGGACGAACCTTGCTCCAGAACGGCATTTTCTGCCATTGATGCGGCGCTGGCTGGGCTTCAGGAATAAGCGGCGCTGTCGGGAGACGAACGGGCTCATTTTCGATGGCGGCCATAACGCGAGAGGAAATATCGAAGTGAAGCACGTCACCCGTGTCGCCGCGAAGCGAGTCGCGGATCAGGTGATAGCTTGCCCAGGTTTCCTGTAACTCTGGCGAGCGCGTCAACTCTGTCAGCAGCTCGTTATCCAGCGTTTCACCATCCATTAAGGCGGAAAGTTTTTCTTTCTGCATGCCTAATACCTTTTCCAGTATCCCGCTTCCATCAACGCCTGATAAGCGGTTGAACTTTATTATCAATAGCTTCTCGCGCACGGAAGATACGAGAACGAACCGTACCGACCGGACAATCCATGATAGCCGCTATCTCTTCATAGCTTAGGCCATCGAGCTCCCGCAAGGTAATTGCCATGCGTAAATCTTCCGGAAGCGCATCAATGGTGCGAAAAACTATCTGTCTCAGTTCTTCTGACAACATTAAGTTCTCAGGGTTCGAAATTTCTTTCAAAGCGCCACCGCTTTCAAAGTTTTCGGCGTCGTTCGCGTCAACATCGCTAGACGGTGGACGACGACCCTGAGCAACCAGGTAATTTTTAGCTGTATTCACCGCAATACGGTACAGCCACGTATAGAAAGCACTATCTCCCCGGAAAGAATCCAGCGCGCGATAGGCCTTAATAAAAGACTCTTGTACCACATCCGGCACATCGCCAGATGGCACATAGCGGGAAACCAGGCTCGCGACCTTATGCTGATAGCGTACTACCAGAAGGTTAAAAGCTTTCTGATCTCCTTTCTGGACCCGTTCAACCAGGACCTGGTCCGTTAACTGCTCGCTCATCCGAGGTAATGTCTCCCCAAACCTTATTCCCATGCATAATCAGAATGCCACTCCAGCACTACATTATGAGCAAGCAGTGACTTAGAGTGTTCGAGTTTCGTAAAGTTCCGTTACGCTTTGTTTTTTGTTTAGCCGCAGACCGTTCATTGTCTATCATTATAAGTCTGCTGATGTTTACCAATACGTAAGTTGCGAAATAAAAACGCAAATCCCGAGAAGAGTAACGTAACCCGGCTTTTATTTCACCATAAATACGTCTTAAACCTCATAGCTTTCCTCTTATTTCTTAGCCCCTCTTTTCACCTGTTTTGTCACCACGTGTTTAGTCATTACAACCATAGTTCAAAAAAACCCTGCACACCTCGCTTTTATAGTGCTACTCTGCGATCACCGTGTTTAGTAAATTAAACAAAGATGATGAACTCACTTCCAGAACTTTCTTGTGATGTACTGATTATCGGCAGCGGGGCTGCAGGGTTGTCGCTAGCGCTTCGTCTTGCAGAGCACAGTTCAGTTATCGTGCTGAGCAAAGGGCCGATTAGCGAAGGCTCAACCTTCTACGCGCAAGGCGGTATCGCCGCCGTTTTCGATGAAACGGACAGCATTGAATCGCACATTGATGACACGCTGATTGCCGGTGCCGGGATTTGCGATCGTCAGGCCGTGTCGTTTGTCGCCAGCAACGCCAAACACTGTGTGCAATGGCTTATCGATCAGGGCGTGCTCTTTGATACCCAGGTACAGGCAAACGGAGAAGAGAGTTATCATCTTACGCGCGAAGGCGGACACAGCCATCGCCGTATTCTGCACGCCGCCGATGCCACCGGGCGCGAAGTCGAAAATACCCTGGTGAGTAAGGCCATTAACCATCCCAACATCCGTATTCTGGAGCGCAGCAACGCCGTCGATTTAATTATCTCAGATAAGGTCGGTCTGCCGGGCACGCGTCGTGTAGTAGGAGCATGGATTTGGGATCGTAATAAAGAGAAGGTCGAAACCTGTGCGGCGAAATCGGTCGTGCTGGCAACCGGCGGGGCATCCAAGGTTTATCAGTACACCACCAACCCGGATATCTCTTCTGGAGACGGTATCGCCATGGCCTGGCGCGCAGGCTGCCGCGTGGCGAACCTCGAGTTCAATCAGTTCCATCCTACGGCGCTGTACCATCCGCAGGCGCGCAACTTCCTGCTGACCGAAGCCCTGCGCGGTGAAGGTGCGCATCTGAAGCGCCCTGACGGCAGCCGCTTTATGCCAGACTTTGACGAGCGCGCCGAACTGGCGCCTCGCGATATCGTCGCGCGCGCTATCGACCATGAAATGAAGCGCCTTGGCGTCGACTGCATGTACCTCGACATCAGCCATAAGCCAGAAGATTTTGTGCGCCAACACTTCCCGATGATTTATGACAAATTACTGGGCCTTGGCATCGACCTGACCAAAGAACCGGTACCAATCGTGCCTGCTGCGCACTACACCTGCGGCGGCGTGATGGTTGACGACTATGGTCGCACCGACGTTGACGGCCTTTATGCCATTGGCGAAGTGAGCTATACCGGCCTGCACGGCGCTAACCGCATGGCATCGAACTCACTGCTGGAGTGTCTGGTATACGGTTGGTCGGCGGCGGAAGATATTCACAAGCGCATGCCGTACGCGCGTCAGGCGGAAAAACTGCCCGCGTGGGATGAGAGCCGCGTGGAAAACTCCGATGAGCTGGTCGTCATCCAGCATAACTGGCACGAGCTGCGCCTCTTTATGTGGGACTACGTCGGCATTGTGCGCACCACCAAACGGCTGGAACGCGCGCTGCGTCGAATCACCATGCTGCAGCAGGAGCTGGACGAGTACTACTCACGCTTTCGCGTGTCGAACAACCTGCTGGAGCTGCGTAATCTGGTTCAGGTTGCAGAGCTTATCGTACGCTGCGCGATGATGCGCAAAGAGAGTCGCGGCCTGCACTACACGCTGGATTACCCGGATCTGTTAACGGAGTCGGGCCCGTCGGTCCTTTCGCCGCTGGTTCACATAAATAAATAGAACGCCTGGGTCAGCGCGGTGTAGCCTTCCGAGTACTGCTGTTCTGGCCCACGGATCACCAACCGATCGCTAAAGCACTCTCCCCCTTTTGGGGAAAACGCCAGCAGAACTCGATGCGGCAGACGCATTTCAGTTTCCGCCACGTCGGTGCGCAGACGCAGATGCCAGCCCATGGATAACGCCTGTTGGGTAAACGTCTGACCGATGTTTTCCGGCAACACGACGCAGAAGAAACCATCTTCGGTAATGGCATTCGCCGCGCAGGCCAACAGCGCCTGGTGATCGAGCGAGGTGGTGTAACGCGCCTGTTCGCGCTGTGGCGTAGCGCACTCCACGCCCTGCTCATAGTAAGGCGGGTTGCTGACAATCAGGTTATAGCGCGTCGTCAACCCAGCCACCCACTGCTGAATATCCGCGGTGTGAACCTGAATACGTTCAGCCCACGGTGATTCAGCCACGTTTTCCCGTGCCTGTCCCGCCGCGTCGTCATCGAGCTCAACGGCATCGATAACCACGTTTTCATCGGTACGCTGCGCCAGCATTAATGCCAACAGACCGCTTCCCGTGCCAATATCGAGGATCCGATTAACCCGGGCGATAGGCGACCACGCACCCAGTAAAATACCGTCCGTACCCACTTTCATCGCACAACGATCGTGGGCAACAAAAAACTGCTTAAAAGTAAATCCGTTGCGGCGCAGCGCGGATTTAGAATCAGAGATCATGGTCAACCTTGCCAGGGAACAGCATATGCTTTTATAGCTATGCACAATACCCGAGAACAGATAGCCATACAAACAGATGAAGATTGGAGCCGTAACGTCTATAATCAGCGCCTCAAACAGAGGTAATCATGACTGTAACGACTTTTTCCGAACTTGAACTTGACGAAAGCCTTCTGGAAGCCCTCCAGAGTAAAGGCTTTACACGCCCGACTGCCATTCAGGCTGCCGCCATTCCGCCTGCGCTCGATGGACGTGATGTTCTCGGTTCTGCGCCAACCGGCACCGGTAAAACAGCGGCGTATTTGCTGCCTGCGTTGCAGCACCTGCTCGATTTTCCGCGCAAAAAATCCGGCCCGCCGCGTATTCTGATCCTCACGCCTACGCGTGAACTGGCGATGCAGGTCGCCGATCATGCTCGCGAGCTGGCAAAAAACACGCACCTGGATATCGCTACCATCACCGGCGGCGTCGCGTATATGAACCACGCCGAAGTGTTCAGCGAAAACCAGGATATCGTGGTGGCGACGACCGGTCGTTTGCTGCAGTACATTAAAGAAGAAAACTTCGACTGCCGCGCCGTTGAGACGCTGATCCTCGACGAAGCAGACCGTATGCTGGACATGGGCTTCGCCCAGGATATCGAGCATATTGCCGGTGAAACCCGCTGGCGTAAGCAGACGCTGCTGTTCTCCGCCACGCTGGAAGGCGAAGCGATTAAAGACTTTGCCGAACGTCTGCTGGAAGATCCGGTAGAGGTGTCTGCGACCCCGTCGACCCGCGAGCGTAAAAAAATCCATCAGTGGTACTATCGCGCCGATAACTTCGAGCACAAGGTTGAGCTGCTGAAACACTTGCTGAAGCAGGAAGATGCCACCCGTACCATCGTGTTTGTGCGTAAGCGTGAGCGCGTGCACGAGCTGGCGGAAATCCTGCGCCAGGCCGGTATCAACAACTGCTACCTCGAAGGCGAAATGCCGCAGATCAAGCGTAACGAAGGCATCAAGCGTCTGACCGATGGCCGCGTTAACGTGCTGGTCGCAACAGACGTTGCCGCACGCGGGATCGATATCCCCGACGTCAGCCACGTGATTAACTTCGATATGCCGCGCGGCGCAGATACCTACCTGCACCGTATCGGTCGTACCGGCCGTGCCGGTCGTAAAGGGACGGCGATTTCTCTGGTAGAAACGCACGATCACCTGCTGCTGCTCAAAATCGGCCGCTATATCGAAGAACCACTGAAGTCTCGCGTGATTGAAGAACTGCGTCCGACGACTCGCGCACCGAGTGACAAAATGACGGGCAAACCGTCGAAGAAAGTCCTCGCTAAACGCGCCGAGAAGAAAAAAGAGAAGGACAAAGAAAAACCGCGCGTGAAGGTACGCCATCGCGATGCCAAGAACGTAGGCAAACGCCGTAAACCAAGCGGCAGCGCTGCCCCAGAGCAGACTAGCGAAGAGTAAAACAAACGCCGGGATAACCTCCCGGCGTTTTCATATTGAAAGGTAACGGAAGCTGGCCATGAAGAAAAAAGAGTTCGTGACTCAGGACCTCCTCAGCAAAATTTACCAACAGCACAGCGAAGGGCCACGTAAGCTCCCGCCAGAACGGCAGCTGGCAGAGGAGTATGGCGTGTCACGCTTTACCATTCGTCAAGCGCTGGAGAAGCTCGCCAGTATCGGCGTGGTTCGCATTGTGCAAGGTTCCGGTATCTGGATTAATGAGCAGACGCGCAACAATCCGCTAGTCTATAACTCGATAACCGAAAAGCGTTTCGATCAGATGCGCTATCGCATGATAAGCCTGCACAAAAAGCGGCCGGAGAGAGAAGACCGGCAAATTTTCGGGCTTACCGATGATGATTTTATCTGGCAGTTCTGCCGCCTGCGCTTTGTCGATGAAGTCGCAACCCAAATTGAAATCTCCCGCATGCCCGCCGCGATGTTCAGCGATCTCAACCAGGTCGTGATTGAACGCTCGTTGCAGCAATACGTGCTGAGCAAAGGATTGCAGATTTCCCACCTGCTCACCAGCTACCAGGCGGTCAGCGTCAGTCGCGAGCAGTCAATGCTGCTGGGCTGCAAAAAGGGCAGCCCAGCGATGCACATTAATAACCGTGGGATCCTCGACGGTGGGCGCGTGTATGAGATAAGCGACATTATTGATATCAACTACAGCTGCACCTACGTGATCCCGCATAACCGCGATAACCTCACCTTCCGCCAGCAGCCTCAAGGCTGATTTACGGCGTGTGCATAGTGCCGTCTGGCAGACGGCTCTGCGTCCATTCATGCGGGCGGTACACCACCGGATACTGCAATGCCAGCGCTTCATCAAAACCTACGCCAATACCAGGCGCCGTCGGCGGATAGATAAAGCCATTTTTCACCTCAGGCGCACCGGGGAATACCGCATCCGTCATAGCCGAGCGTGGGATAAATTCCTGGATGGCCGCGTTGTGCAGATGGATATTCAAGTGCGTATTCACCGCCACACCGATAGGCGTCATATCACCCGGTCCATGCCAGGCCAGGCGTACGCCAAAGGCCTCGCACAGTACCGCCAGCTTCAGCGCGGGCGTAATGCCGCCAATCTGCGAAATATGGCAGCGGATAAAATCAATCTGTCGGTTGACGATCAGGTCATGCCACTCCGCAGGATTATTGAACAATTCTCCCATCGCTAGCGGCACGCTGCTCTGCTGGCGAATCTGCGCCAGCCACGGGCTCTGCTGTGGCGATAAAATATCTTCGATAAACCAAGGTTGATAAGGTTCAAGCTGCTTTGCCAGCTGTAGCGCCTGCTGCGGAAAGAGGCGTTCGTGGACGTCATGTAAAATATGGAAACGATGCCCGTAACGCGCGCGAAGCAGCCGGAACATCTCAACCGTATTTCGCACGTACTCGTCCTGATCGAACCATGCGCCCGGCGTTGGATTCTCTGGCGTGTGCATTTTTCGCGCCGTACCGCCGTAAAAACCAAGCTGGCAGCGAATATGGCGGTAACCCTGTTCCAGAAGCTTATCGACGGAGATAAACAGCTCATCCGGCGTTTCGCCACTGGCATGGGTGTAAGCCGCAATCGCATCACGGGATTTTCCACCCAGCAGCTGATACAGCGGCATACCGGCAAGCTGCGCTTTGATATCCCACAGCGCCATATCCACACCGGAGATGGCATTATTCATCGCCGGGCCGTTACGCCAGTAAGCATTAACGTTCATCATCTGCCAGAGGTCTTCGATATTGTTGGCGTCACGCCCCACCAGCAGCGGTTGAAGATACTCATCCACCAGCGTTTTCACCGCCAGCGGGCGCTGCTGGAACGTTGCGCAGCCCAACCCCACCACCCCGTTATCCGTTGTCACCCGTACCGTCACCAGGTTGTGGCGGTCTGGGCGGGTGATAAAGCACTCAATCGCAGTAATCAACGTCGGTTTCACAGAAAGCTCCCTGTGCAAAATAAATATCAATTTCTTATTATCTTCACCCTATTTTTAGGGTTCGGTAAACCTTTTTATCGAATAAATATTTTGGTCTGGAAATAGATATATTTATATTTAAAAAACGTACCAATTTACCAATTACCCATCACTCAACACCAAATACAGGAAAGAATGTGATTTTCATCATCATTTATTGGTTTGTTTTTACTGATTAGCTTATTTACCATTTCCACAGACAAAGATAACAACAAACATATCGCAGGAGCCGCTATGGGGACGCAAGAGGCTATCAGCCGAATTATTGGTCTGGTGGGTGGTCGGGAAAACATCAATAAAGTCTGGCACTGCATGACCAGGTTACGCTTTGATTTAATTGATGATAATAAAGTCGCACAGGAAGAGATTAAAAACCTACCTGGCGTGCTGGGCGCTCAGCTACAAAGCGATCAGTTTCAGATAATTATCGGGCCCAGGGTCAATAGCTGGTATGAACAACTGCAGGAGACCTTAGGCAACGGCGGCCATAGCGTATCTGAAAGCACGCCTAAAGCGCGTAAAAGCCTGGTGTCGCTGTTTATGGATACGGTCTCTGGCGTATTTGGCCCAATCGTACCCGCAATTGCTGGCGCTGGGATGATTAAGGGCCTGCTGGCAGGGCTTATCGCCCTGAGACTGGTGTCACCGAAGAGTGATACCGTGATGATAATCGACCTGATAGCGAGCGGTGTTTTCTATTTCCTACCGTTTTTCCTGGCCGTCTCGGCAGCGAAAATTTTTAAGACCAATGAGTATCTGGCGGCGGCGGTTGCAGCATGTTTGATGTATCCGACGCTGATTGACGCGGCAAAAGCGCTGGCAACCCATCAGGCGGATGCCACCTCCGCGCTCTGGTTATTTAACGCGATTCCGGTCTCGGTCTTTAACTACGCCTCAAGTGTTATCCCCGTCATCTTCTCGATTCTGGCGCTGAAGTATATCCATCAGGCAGTCGATAAAATTATGCCGGATGTATTGAAAACAGTCTTTACCCCAACGTTGACGCTATTCCTCGCTGCGCTGGCAGCGCTGGTCATCATTGGTCCGATTGGTATCTGGCTGGGTAAAATGCTGGCGTGGTTTATCGAGGGATTGTTTGGCGTTTCAGCAAGCTTTGCCGGACTGGTGGTTGGAGCTATTCGCCCAGTGGCGATTCTGACCGGAATGCATCACGCCATGACGCCGATTGCGCTACAGAACTTTAGCGATCGTGGCTACGACATGCTGATGCCGATGATGTTTATGGCTAACATGGCCATCGCAGGTTCCACCTTTGCCATCTGGCGAGTGAGCAAAGAGAACCGGACGGTAACGCTTTCCGCCGCTATTTCCGCGCTGTTGGGCATTACCGAGCCCGCGCTGTTCGGCGTGCTTACGCGCTACAAGAAAGCGTTTATTGCGGCAACCATCGCCAGTTCCCTGGCATCGGCATTTATCGCCTTCTTCGGTGTGCGGCTGTATGGCTATATTTTATCGAGTATTTTTAGCCTGCCCGCCTATATCGGCCCCTACTTTGTCTTTGCCCTTTCCGGCGTGGCCATCGCGCTGATCCTTTCCTTTGCGCTCACTACCCTTCTGGTCGGACGCGAAGAAGCAAAATAAAAAAATCCCCCCGCAGGCACCCTGCGGGGGGATTCGTCTACTGATGCCGGGCTAACCCAGCACGCCATTTTCCCACCCCTGAGAAATTACAGGCTCTCAGTAAAGGTACGGGCAATAACGTCACGCTGCTGTTCTGGAGTCAGTGAGTTAAAACGCACTGCATAGCCAGAAACACGGATGGTCAGCTGTGGATATTTTTCTGGGTGCTCAACCGCGTCCATCAGGGTTTCACGACGCAGCACGTTCACGTTCAGGTGCTGACCACCTTCTACGCGGACTTCTGGTTTCGCTTCAACCGGGATTTCACGGTATTCAATGTCGCCCAGCGCGCTGACGGCTACAACGTCATCTTCTGCGTAACCGCCTTTTGCACATAGGCAGCGTGCTTCGTTTTTCTCGCTGTCGAGCAGCCAGAATGAGTTCAGCAGGTCTTTATTTGCAGCTTTGGTGATCTGGATACCTGTAATCATTTGATGCCTCCCTAAGGCTCTTTATATTCGTTTTTAACCGACCTGACCGCGGCCAATTGGTAAAACCATTGTTGCTTGAGTGTATATATACCCCTCGAACACCCTTGATTCTTTGATTTAAATCAATAAAAACCACACCATAAAAGAGGTCATATCTGAAAATACTTGTTTTGCATCAAGTTACGCCCTGTGGTGCACGCAAAAATCTTTGTAAATATTCAACTTTTTTTGCCCCGTCAGCGATATCCACCGCCTTCTGATTTTGTGATGTCGAAAGAAGCAGTTAAGCTATACCGATAGCTATTCGCAGGAGAGCGAGATGACCACCCCTTTAACCTGGCACGACGTGCTAGCTGCTGAAAAAGAACAGCCTTATTTTGTGAACACCCTTGCCACCGTCGCCAGCGAGCGTCAGTCCGGCCAGACTATCTACCCGCCGCAGAAAGATGTCTTTAACGCCTTTCGCTTTACCGAGTTAAACGATGTGAAGGTCGTGATCCTCGGGCAGGACCCGTATCACGGTCCTAACCAAGCGCACGGTCTGGCCTTCTCCGTACAGCCGGGCATCGCGACGCCGCCCTCCCTTTTAAATATGTATAAAGAACTTGAGGGAACCATCCCCGGCTTTACGCGCCCAAACCACGGCTATCTTGAGAGCTGGGCGCGCCAGGGCGTGCTGCTGCTCAACACCGTGCTGACCGTTCGTGCAGGGCAGGCGCACTCGCACGCTAGCCTGGGTTGGGAAACCTTTACCGATAAAGTGATCGCGCTGATTAACGAACATCGCGAAGGCGTCGTGTTCTTATTATGGGGTTCACACGCGCAGAAAAAAGGCGCCATTATTGACACTCAGCGCCACTGCGTGCTGAAAGCACCGCACCCATCGCCGCTCTCCGCGCACCGCGGGTTCTTTGGCAGTAACCATTTTGTGAAGGCGAATGAGTGGCTAGAGCAGCGCGGTGAAGCGCCGATTGACTGGATGCCGGTGTTGCCGGAATAGTCTGGAGAGCTTCCCGGCGTCACTGCGTTCGGCCGGGCTACATTTGAATCGGAGCCCGACCAAGTGCAGTGACGCCGGGAAATATTGCAGATATAAAAAAACCGGTCGAGTTGCCTCTTCCGGTTTTTTTTCAACATCGCGTTTGCTTACGCTTTATGCTGACGCCACCATTCGGCTAATAGCACGCCCGTCGCCACGGAAACATTCAGTCCTTCAACGGCACGAGTTCCGTCGATAGAAACACTCATGTCAGCAATAGCGGCTGCCGCTTCGGAAACGCCATCGCGATCCTGACCTAGCGCCAGAACCATCTTCTTAGGCAGTTCGGATTTGAACAGCGGCAGGCCACGGCCGTTGCCGCTGGTCGTTACGATGGTGTAGCCCGCATCGCGGAACTGCTCCAGCGCGTCGATGAAACCGTCACCGGTAATCGGCTCAACGTGTTCAGCGCCACCTTCTGCGGTACGAATAGCCGCACCGGATTCCAGCAGAGCCGCATCCTGCAGTACCACGCCTTTCACACCGAAGTGCGCGCAGCTGCGGATCATCGCGCCGAGGTTGTGTGGGTTACCGGCGTCTTCCAGCGCCAATACGCAGTCATCTTCGCCGCTTTTTGCGACCCACTGCTGTACGGACGTCCCGTTACGTTTTTTGATCAGGAAGCACACGCCGCCGTGGTGCTCAGTGCCGGATGCTTTCGCCAGCTCTTCTTCATCAACCACGTGATAGGCTTTGCGGTTTGCCGCCATCCAGCGCAACGCTTCTTTAAAGCGCGGGGTTACGCTCTGAATGAACCATGCGCGAACGATAGCGTCCGGACGGCTCTGGAACAGTGCCTGACAGGCGTTTTCGCCGTATACACGGGTCTCTTCTGCGCGCTGACGACGCAGGACTTCTGGATCGATAAAGCTTTTACCGCTGATCCCGCCGTGATCGGCTTTTGCCGGCGCGTCATCACCCGGAGCACGGGAAACCGTACGCCATGGGGAGCCTTCGCCACGATCGCGATCGCGTTCTACATCGCGGTCACGACCACGTTCACGGCCGCGTTCGCTGTTAGGACCCTTTCTCTCATCACGGGCAGGGCGACGACCGCCTTCGGCACGGGAAGCACCAGCACGGGATGTGCCAGGACGGCCTCCGCCTTTACCAGTACGAGGATTTTGGGTGCGTTTGTCCGAGTCATCGTCACTGCGGACGTACATCACTTTGACCTTGCCGTTTTTGTTCTTCAGTTCGTCGCTCATGTTTTTCTCCACCTGCGCTGCGCGAAGCGCGCAGATTACCTGATGTGTTAGCGCTTAGCCATTACTTCATAAAAAAGACCACGACTATTGTATCCATCGGACAAAACGCCTTGTTGATTAATACACTCTTGTTGATAATGTGTAACATTATAGAAACATTCGGCAACCTTGCCGTTCTGCAACACGATGACCCAGAGGTGAGTTATGAATACCGTTTGTGCCCACTGCCAGGCGCTTAATCGCATTCCAGAAGCGCGTATTAACGAAGCGGCAAAATGTGGACGCTGTGGTGAAGACCTGTTTGATGGCGAAGTCATTAATGCCACGGACAGCACGCTGGATAAACTGCTGAAGGACGATCTCCCCGTTGTTGTTGATTTCTGGGCGCCATGGTGTGGCCCATGCCGTAACTTCGCGCCCATCTTCGAGGATGTGGCCGAAGAACAAAGCGGTAAAATTCGCTTTGTGAAAGTGAACACCGAAGCGGAACGCGAACTCAGCGCTCGTTTCCGTATCCGCAGCATCCCGACCATCATGATTTTCAAAAATGGTGAAGTCGTCGATATGCTTAACGGCGCGGTCCCGAAAGCGCCGTTTGAAAGCTGGCTGAACGAAGCTCTGCAGGCATAATCCCACCGGGGCACATCTTGTGCCCCGTATCCGCCTCTGCGACAATAGTCTCTTTGCCGTACGACTCCCATGATTGATAACGCCGTTCTTCGGTTGCGTGCTGAGCGTTTAGCCCGCGCGACTCGCCCTTTCCTTGCCCGTGGTAATCGGGTTCGCCGCTGTCAGCGTTGTCTGCTGGTGCAGCGCTATTGTCTGTGCGACACCATTGCCCCGCATCCGGCAAAGAGCCGTTTTTGCCTGGTGATGTTCGATACCGAACCAATGAAGCCCAGTAATACTGGTCGCCTGATTGCCGACATTTTGCCGCAAACTGATGCCTTCCAATGGTCACGTACCGAACCGCCCCAGGCGTTACTCGAGCTGGTTAAAAACCCGGACTATCAGCCGATGGTCGTTTTCCCGTCGTCCTATGCCGACCCGGACCGTCAGGTACTCAGTGCGCCGCCCGCTGGCAAGCCACCGCTGTTTATTATGTTAGACGGAACCTGGCCAGAAGCGCGGAAAATGTTCCGCAAAAGCCCATGGCTGGACAATATTCCGCTTATCTCCGTCGACCTGTCGCGCGTGTCCGCCTATAGCCTGCGGGAGGTGCATGCCGAAGGTCAGTACTGCACGGCGGAAGTGGCCATTGCGCTACTGGATTTAGCCAATGATACCGGCGCGGCTTCGGCGCTTAGTCAGCACTTCACCCGCTTTCGCGATAACTACCTTGCGGGAAAAGCTCATCATCAGGGCAACATCACAACAGCCGAAGCGGAAAACGGTTAAACTCATAGAATTACTGTCGCGTAAGGAAGACGGCTATGAGTCAACGTGGGCTGGAAGCACTTCTGAGGCCAAAATCGATTGCGGTGATTGGCGCCTCGATGAAACCACAGCGGGCCGGTTTTTTAATGATGCAGAATCTGTTGGCCGGCGGCTTTGCTGGCCCTGTTCTGCCCGTTACCCCGACCTGGAAAGCGGTGCTTGGCGTTCTCGCCTGGCCGACCGTTGCCAGCCTCCCCTTTTCCCCAGATCTTGCGGTGCTTTGCACCCATGCGCGTCGTAACCTCGAGCTGCTGGAAGCACTGGGGGAAAAGGGCTGTAAAACCTGCATTATTCTCTCCTCGACGCCCGACCAGTTCAGTGAACTGAAAGCATGCGCCGCCCGCTACCAGATGCGCCTTCTTGGGCCAAACAGCCTGGGCTTGCTCGCACCGTGGCAGGGCCTGAATGCCAGCTTTTCGCCGGTGCCCATTCGCAAAGGGAAACTGGCCTTTATTTCTCAATCAGCCGCCGTTTCCAATACCATTCTCGACTGGGCCCAGCAGCGCGAGATGGGGTTTTCCTACTTTATCGCGCTCGGCGACAGCCTGGACATTGATGTCGACGACCTGCTCGATTATCTGGCGCGGGACAGCAAAACCAGCGCCATCTTGCTCTATCTGGAGCAGCTCAGCGATGCGCGCCGCTTTGTTTCTGCCGCTCGCAGCGCCTCGCGCAATAAGCCGATTCTGGTGATTAAAAGCGGACGCAGCCCGGCGGCTCAGCGCCTGTTGCACGTCAACTCGGGTATGGACCCGGCATGGGATGCCGCGATTCAACGCGCGGGTCTGCTGCGCGTACAGGATACCCATGAGCTGTTCTCTGCCGTTGAAACGCTCAGCCATATGCGCCCCTTACGCGGCGAGCGGTTGATGATTATCAGCAACGGCGCGGCTCCGGCGGCGCTGGCGCTGGATGAGCACTGGGCGCGCAACGGTAAGCTCGCCATACTCAGCGACGAGACGCGCCAGCAGCTACAGCAGCTGCTGCCGGAAACCGTCGAAGCTAATAACCCGCTGGACTTGCGTGATGATGCCAGCATTGAACACTATTTAGCGGCGGTGAAAGTGCTGCTCGATAGCCCGGATCTGGATGCCCTGATGGTGATCCACTCTCCAAGCGCAACGGCGCCGGGCAGCGAAAGCGCGACCGCGTTAATTGATCTCATCAAGAAGCATCCGCGCGGGAACTATATCAGCGTGTTGACCAACTGGTGCGGCGAATACTCATCGCGAGAAGCCCGCCGCATGTTCAGCGATGCCGGTATCCCAACCTATCGCACCCCGGAAGGGACGATTACCGCCTTTATGCATATGGTGGAATACCGGCGCAACCAGAAACAACTGCGGGAAACACCGGCGCTGCCCCATAGCCTGACGGCAAATACCTCACAGGCTCACGAGCTATTGCAGCAGGCGATAGACAACGGTATCAGCGCGCTGGACACCCATGAAGTTCGTCCGATTCTGGAAGCCTATGGGCTGAATACGCTGCCGACCTGGATTGCCTCCGACAGCGCTGAGGCCGTTCATATCGCCGAACAAATTGGTTATCCCGTAGCATTGAAGCTACGGTCGCCGGATATTCCGCATAAATCGGAAGTCCAGGGCGTCATGCTCTATCTTCGTACCGCTACCGAAGTGCAACAGGCCGCCGACGCGATCCTCGACCGCGTCAAAATGACCTGGCCACAGGCGCGCATTCACGGCCTGCTGGTGCAAAGCATGGCCAACCGCGCTGGCGCACAGGAATTACGCGTGGTGGTTGAGCACGATCCGGTTTTCGGCCCGCTGATTATGCTGGGCGAAGGCGGCGTAGAGTGGCGGGCGGAAAACCAGGCAGCCGTTGCACTGCCGCCACTCAATATGACGCTGGCGCGCTATCTGGTGATTCAGGCGATTAAGAGCAAAAAAATCCGTGGACGCAGTGCGCTACGCCCGTTAGATATTCCCGGATTAAGCCAGCTGCTGGTGCAAGTTTCCAACCTGATTGTTGATTGTCCGGAGATCCAACGCCTGGATATTCATCCGCTGTTAGTTTCCGGCAGTGAATTTACCGCACTGGACGTCACGCTGGATATCGCGCCGTTTAGCGGTTCAAGCGAAAGCCGTCTCGCCATTCGCCCGTATCCTCAACATCTTGAGGAGTGGGTAGTCATGAAAAACGGTGAGCGCTGTTTATTCCGTCCTATTCTCCCGGAAGATGAACCGCTGTTGCAGCAGTTCATCGCGCGCGTCACGAAAGAGGATCTTTACTACCGTTACTTTAGCGAGATTAACGAATTTACCCACGACGATTTAGCCAATATGACGCAGATCGACTACGATCGGGAAATGGCCTTTGTCGCCGTTCACGGTTCTGGCGATGATACCGAGATCCTCGGCGTAACCCGCGCGATTTCCGATCCTGATAATATCGATGCAGAATTTGCCGTACTGGTACGTTCTGATTTGAAAGGCCTTGGGCTCGGTGGGCGACTGCTGGATAAACTGATTAACTATACCCGCGCTCACGGTTTACTGCGCCTGAATGGCATTACCATGCCCAATAACCGCGGGATGATAGCGCTCGCGAGAAAGCTCGGCTTTGACGTTGATATTCAGCTGGAAGATGGCATTGTGGGTCTTTCATTAAGGCTGAGTAATGACTAAGTTGCTGGAAATGCTGCCCTTACCCGACAGAGATGGTATCATTGACCGCTTACGTCGTCTGCCAGGTACAGAGGACCCTTCACTAAACCAGAGAAGAAACGCACTGTGATGTTGTCAAAATTTAAGCGTAATAAACATCAACAACACCTTGCCCAATTACCCAAGCTTTCACAGTCTGTTGATGATATTGAGTTTTTCTATGCTCCAGCAGATTTCCGTGAAGCTCTGCTCGCAAAAATCGCCAGCGCCACGCGCCGAATCTGCATCGTCGCGTTGTACCTCGAACAGGACGACGCCGGAAAGACGATTCTGCAAGCCTTGTACGACGCCAAACGTCAACGCCCGGAGCTTGAAGTCCGCGTGCTGGTTGACTGGCACCGTGCACAGCGTGGGCGTATTGGTGCTGCCGCGTCTAATACTAACGCGGACTGGTACTGTCGTACTGCAAAAGAGAATCCGGGCGTAGAGGTTCCCGTTTACGGCGTGCCTATCAACACCCGTGAAGCGCTCGGCGTACTGCACTTTAAGGGCTTCATTATTGATGACTGCGTGCTGTACAGCGGCGCGAGTATCAACGATGTCTATCTGCATCAGCACGATAAATATCGCTATGACCGCTATCAGTGCATCCGCAATCCGAAAATGGCCGACATCATGTTTAACTGGGTGTCGGAAAATCTGGTTGAAGGCCGCGGCGTTAACCGCCTCGATAATACCGAGCGTCCAAAAAGCCCAGAAATCAAAAACGATATCCGCCTGTACCGCCAGGAATTACGTGATACCAGTTACCATTTTGAAGGCGATGCCAGCGATGATGAACTCACCGTCACACCATTAGTTGGTCTGGGTAAAACCAGCGTTCTGAACAAAACGATTTTCCACCTGATGCCGTGTACTGAGGAAAAGCTCACCATCTGTACACCGTACTTCAACCTACCTGCGCTGCTGGTGCGGAACATTATTCGTCTGCTGCGGGATGGAAAAAAGGTCGAGATTATCGTCGGTGATAAGACGGCAAATGACTTCTACATCCCGGAAAGCGAGCCGTTTAAAATTATCGGTGCGCTGCCTTATCTGTATGAAATTAACCTGCGTCGCTTCCTGAGTCGCTTACAGTATTATATTAATACCGATCAGTTAACCGTACGTCTGTGGAAAGACGAGGATAATACCTACCACCTGAAAGGAATGTGGGTCGACAACGAGTGGATCCTGCTCACCGGGAATAACCTCAATCCACGCGCCTGGCGTCTGGATCTGGAAAATGCCGTGCTGATCCACGATCCGAAAAAGCAGCTGGCCTCAATGCGCCAGAAAGAGCTGGATCTGATCCGCAAAAACACCACCGTAGTGAATGATTTCCGCGATCTGCAAAGTATCGCTGAATATCCGGTTAAAGTACGTAAGCTTATCCGCCGTCTGCGACGTATCCGTATCGACAGACTCATCAGCCGTATCCTTTAAATTGCAGCCTCGTTTCGACGGGGCTTTTTTTCAGGGAGCCTTCAATGACCCGCGTGTTTGTTCTTTTCTGTACGCTCGTATTAAGCGGTTGTAGCCATATGGCAAACGATAGCTGGGTCGGTCAGGATAAAGCACAGCACTTTATTGCATCAGCTATGCTGTCTGCCGCCGGTAACGAGTATGCGCAGCACCAGGGCATTAGCCGTGAACGCAGCGCCGCCATTGGCTTTATGTTTTCTGTGAGTCTGGGGGCATCGAAAGAGCTGTGGGATAGCCGCCCTGCAGGGAGCGGCTGGAGCTGGAAAGACTTTGCGTGGGATGTTGCCGGCGCCACAACCGGCTATGCGGTGTGGCAGCTGGCGCACCATTAACGCTACAGGCGTAACCCCTTCCCTTTGCGGTGCAGCTTCAGCGATACGAGGAAAGCCAACGCCGCCATCACGGTAACATACCAGAAGAAGGCGGTCTCAATACCTTCCGACTTCAGCGATAGTGCCACGTACTCAGCCGAACCACCAAACAACGCATTCGCGACCGCATAAGAGAGCCCTACTCCCAGCGCGCGTACCTGTGCCGGGAACATTTCAGCTTTCAAAATTCCGCTAATCGAAGTGTAGAAGCTGGTGATCAGCAATGCGCACATGACCAGGCCAAACGCGGCATACGGCGAGGTGACGTTCTGCAATGCGGAGAGGATTGGCACGGTAAACAGCGTTGCCAGCGCACCAAAGCAGAGCATGGAGGTACGACGGCCAACTTTGTCCGACAGCAGGCCAAAGAATGGTTGTACCAACATGTAGACAAACAGTGCTGCCGTCATAATGACGCTGGCGAGGTTAGCGCTCATGCCTGCCGTATTCACCAGATATTTCTGCATATAGGTAGTGAAGGTATAGAAGCTTAACGAACCGGCGGCCGTAAAACCAAGCACCATCACAAACGCTTTACGATTACGCCATAGCCCCTTGAAAGATCCAGCCTCTTTCAGCGTACGGGTTTCTTTCTGCGATGTTTCATCGAGCTGACGGCGTAGCCACAACGCCACGACAGCCAGTACCGCCCCCATAGCGAACGGTATACGCCATCCCCAGGCGTGAAGGCTTTCACTGTCCATTACGTTTTGCAGGATAACGACGACCAGTACAGCTAACAGCTGACCACCGATTAAGGTGACGTACTGGAATGACGCATAGAATCCTTTGCGCCCCTCGACCGCCACTTCACTCATATAGGTCGCACTTGTGCCATATTCCCCGCCAACAGAGAGCCCCTGGAATAAACGCGCCAGCAATAGCAGCGCCGGAGCCCAGGTGCCAATCACGCTGTAGCCCGGCAGGCAGGCAATCACCAGAGAGCCAAAGCACATCATACAGACGGAGATAAGCATTGAAACTTTACGTCCGCGGCGGTCGGCAATACGACCAAATAGCCATCCGCCGATAGGACGCATCAGAAAACCAGCAGCAAAGACACCTGCGGTTTGTAGAAGCTGGGTGGTCGTATTTCCGGATGGAAAGAAGATATGAGCAAAATACAGAGAACAGAACGAGTAGACATAAAAGTCAAACCATTCAACGAGGTTCCCCGATGATGCCCCGACAATTGCCATGACACGACGGCGAGTATCACTGCCGGTAAGCGTCCCTTCTGGGGTCACACTGGTTACAGCCATTCGTTAACTCCTGCCAAAAGCGATCTCCTGCCTTAACCGGGCGTACACGTCACGCAGGCAGGTATTTTAGTGAATGAAATGTTATATAATTGTTATATGTAAATTAGTGATTGGCATCACGTTTTTCATTAGCAAGATCACGATTTAGGAGTAACTGTAGGTACGAGGGGCACACGAAGGGGTTAAAACGTTAAAGATAAGGCACTTGTAGCCCGGGCGAACGCAGTGACCCCGGGAAAATTCACCGCACTTTCCTTTCCCGCACACGCAAAAAAGCCCATCCGTCAGGATGGGCTTTTTCACTAATTGATGCCTGGCAGTTCCCTACTCTCGCATGGGGAGACCCCACACTACCATCGGCGCTACGGCGTTTCACTTCTGAGTTCGGCATGGGGTCAGGTGGGACCACCGCGCTACAGCCGCCAGGCAAATTCTGTTTATCAACACGCCTTAGCATGTCGATGTAATCTGTAATCAAGCTGAATATCGATGTCTCTTCGCCAAAACATCTTCGGCGTTGTAAGGTTAAGCCTCACGGTTCATTAGTACTGGTTAGCTCAACGTATCGCTACGCTTACACACCCAGCCTATCAACGTCGTCGTCTTCAACGTTCCTTCAGGACTCTCAAGGAGTCAGGGAGAACTCATCTTGGGGCAAGTTTCGTGCT